>NZ_JBHULE010000019.1:100569-1804067 GCF_042684305.1 Aquimarina rubra
TCTATTTTTCATTCCACCAAACTTTTTATGCTTTTTATCTTAAAAAACATGCATTTTAACGTCTTTAAAAATATTTAAAGACCATTATGTAGTATTAATCCTACTTTATTTTTGTTTCAGCAAATCCAAGCTTCCCGTTTTTTTAAAAGAAATAAATGGTGTACCCCATAAAAATGAAAAACTTTATTAGATTCTCAATTATCTAAAAGGTAGAAAACCAGAAAATGAATTTTAAACAAAAAAGCTGGAAGGAATTATTGACAGAAAGTAGTAGAAAACAAAAAAGAGCGTCTCCACGCTCTTTTTCTTCACACAAATCATCTTAATTTAGGGGCTTATTCTAAAATTAAAACTCACTTTTTATAAATGTTTTCATCTTGGGGAGGATGAAAACGCTAACTCATTAACTCTGGTGTAAAGATACAGCTATTTTTCATTCTACCAAACTTTTTGTGTATTTTATCTTAAAAAATATGCTTTTTAACATATTTTAATATCAAATAAAAACAGATAAGTAGTATTATTCTTACATACTCATGTAAATATGAATGTCTAAAGAAATCAACATATGTAATTTTTTATAACACAATCATTTAATACTTTTGCCGACCTCAAATCAATGAAACATTTATTATAATCAAAGAATTCTACTTAGTTATAGTATTAACTAGATTTGATAATATCAATGGAGGAAATAAAAGAGAATACGGTAGCCCTAAGTTTACGTTTACAAAACGTTATGAATGGTTTAAGTAAAATTTCGCCAGAATCCTGGACGCAATTAGAAAAATTGCTGAAATTCTATTCTATAGAAAAAGATCAATTCATTATTGAAGTAGGACAAATCCCTAAAAATATCTTTTTTATTTATCAAGGTTCTGTGATCTTATACTATACAGACGCAAATGGTAAGGTGTATACTAAGAATTTACTATTTGAAAATGACTTTCCTGCTGCCACCTCTTGTTTGATACAAGAAACGAAAAGTAATATTTCCATCCAATCTATAGAGAAAACTACGCTAATTGGAATTAATTTTAAAAAATTCAGAAAGCTAACTGAAACTTTTCCTGATTTAAAAGATTTATATCTTAAATATTTAGAAGTTAATTGGGTTATAAAGAAAGAAGAAAAAGAATTTCTCTACGCCACAAAAAATGCTACTGAACGATATCTTCATTTGTTACAGCAGTATCCTGACATTGAAAATAGGATTGCTCTCTATCATATAGCATCTTTTCTAAATATTACTTCAACTCAGTTAAGCAGAATAAGAAAAGAATTAAAGAGCTAGATTCATATCTATGATTTAAAAAAGGCTGAAACATTCTACGCCTTACGTTAACTTCTTTAATCCCAGTTATCATAAACAATTCGTATACGCAAATGCTCACGATTTTTTGAATGAATATTTACTTAATAAAAATATGAATACATTGTTTTCAACCTTCTATAGACTAACGCTTTTCTTATGTCTTGTTCAAACTGTTTTTTGCTCTGCGCAAGATATACCTGAAGCAATTTTAAAAATGGAAGATAGCTTGCTCAATAAATTTGCTATTTCCAAAAATGACACGACTAAAATTGATGAATTATACCATTTAAGCAGGAATATTTTTGATTATGATCTTAAAAAAGGAATGAAATACATTAATCAATCCATCCAGTTGGCCGAAAGAATTGATGATGCTTATGGAAAAATGGCCGGTCATCAATTAAAGGGAATTATACTTTATTATATGAGCCGGCACGACCTATCTCAGGAAGAACTTTTCTTGGCGATCAAATTAAACGAAGAAGTACAATCAAAACGTTCTTACGCTTCTATATACAATTATATAGGAATGAATTATTCGAAAATAGAAGAAATTGATAAATCCAAAACCTATTACGAAAAATCACTCCCTTATTATAAAATGCTCAACGATTCTAGTGGAATTGGAAACATTTATAACAACCTTGGATATATGTTATTCAAAAGAGATAAATATGAAGAGGCATCAGATTATTTACATAAAGCAATATCCTACTACAAAGACACTAGCTATATAATTAATAGTAATATAAACCTTATACATATAGACCTAAAAAAAGAACAATATGGACAAGCATATGACAAACTTACGTATATAAAATCGCTCGAAAGCTCTCTTCATGATTTTCTGGACAAGGCAGAGTTTTATTACCTATTCGGTTTGTACTATATGGATACTCGAAACTACGAAAATGCGATTAGTTATCTGCAAAAGTCTCTTGAGCTTTCCAAAGAAAGAGGTATCTCTGATTTTGTAAAGCTTTCACTAGAAAAGCTAAGTGAAATTTATTCCTTCAAAAAAGACTATAAAAAATCCTTAGAGTTGTTTAAAAAATATGCTCAAGTAAACGATAGCATCTCTGATCAACAAACCAAAAAACAAATTGCTCAACTGGAATTAAACCACGAATACGATAATAATCTAGTACAAATAAAACATGAGCAACAAGAAAAAAAAATGTGGTACCTGATCTTTGGATTATCACTTTTTGTAGTTTGTATAGTTTTAGGAACACTCTATTGGTTACAAAAAAAACGAATTAAGATTACGAAAGAAAAACACGTATTGATCCAGAAAAATCTTAAAAACAAGCTACAGGATTCTACTTCAGAAAAATTAAAATTAAAATATGAGTTAAATAGCAAGAAAAAAGAGCTGGTTTTTAAAAATAATGAGTTACTAAATTCGGCCTTAGAAATCATCAAAAACCACGAACTTTTAACCCAGATTAGCAAAAAAATCAAACTCACCACCTCCAAACTCGAAAAAGAGGAAAATATCAAAAAAATTAAAGAACTTGATTCATTTGTGAAACAAACGATGAACCTAGAAAAGTCTAGAAAAGAATTCTATGGGAACATTACGGAGTTACACAAAACCTTTTTATTTGACTTGAATTCAAAATTTCCGAACCTTTCCTCAAAAGAAAAAGAACTTGCTCTTATGCTCAGATTAGGATATTCTTCAAAAGACATCTCTATTTTATCTAATATTTCGCCAAGTTCTGTAGATATGGCACGATACAGATTAAGAAAAAAACTAAATCTATCCTCCGATAAAAAATTACAAGACTTTTTTGATTCTTTATCAAATACCCACGCTTGTACCGATGTCGCATAAACTACAAAGAACTCATTAATTATATGAAAGCATTACTGTAGATAAGATTCAATCATAAAAGACTGAAAATCAGAATAAAAAAAACAAAATTGTAGAGGTTTTTTATGATCAGAAATAAAAAGCTGTAGAGATAATGTAGGGAGCTTAACAAGGAAAAAAAGGGTTTTTAAATCTTAGATTTGCTCCCCGAAAACAAAAACCAAAAAAAACCTTTTTCAATTTAGAAAGAAACATAATTTTTTAATCAAGCTCAAATGTCAGTCAGTTTTAAAAATGAGCTTACCAAACAGAAACAATTACTAATATTTAAATCAAATTTTAATGAAAAAGATTTCACACATTTTATTTTTATTTACTTCTATTTTTATCAGCTCTTGTTGCAATGATGATGATAATCCTCCGGTTGCTTTAGAACCACAACTAATCGAATTAGGAGAATTAAACATCCCTTACAAAAATGCCTTTGCCTACACATTTAGAGAAAATGAACCGGATAATAAAATAACCTATACTTTTAGTGTAGATTTGCAAAGAAGTTATATTATCAAATCAGATCAAAATATAACATTAATCTTGAGAGATGATCAAGGTGCTGTTCTAGCATCGGGAGAAAATTTCATCACAAGCGATCCTTCTAGTTCACAGATCACACCTGGAGAATTACCATCTTCTGGTATTATGACTTTGGAACTTGTCCATAACAATGCTACACCACTTACAGGAAACCTTTCCATTTCTATAAGAGATGTTCGTGACACAGATATGGATCTGGGTGTGCTTTCTACACCGCTAGACGAATCTTTTGATTTTGGTATACAAGATTGTGAACCCGATAATAGACTTGGGATTACTTTTGAAATCGTAGAATCTACAACTTATACGATTTCCACCAATACAGAAGTGTTTATTGCAATATATAATGAACAAGGTACAGTGGTAGCAGAATCTTTAGACGAATCAGAAGTTTCCGGGACATCATTAAGTGCTGGAAAATATACGATCGATTTGGTGAACAAACAAGATTATATTACAATCAATGGATCTATAAGCATAATGTTTGGAAATCCCACTATTGATCCCCAAATTTTTGAATTAGGAGAACTCAATATCCCTTATAAAAACTCTTTTGATTACTCTTTTAGAGAAAATGAACCGGACAATAAAATCACCTATACCTTTAGTGTTGATTTACAAAGAAGTTATATCATTAAATCAGATCAAAATGTAACACTGATCCTAAAAGACAACGAAGATAATATCCTTGCCTCGGAAGATAATTTTATTACAAGTGATCCTGTGAGTTCTGAAATTACTCGCGGAGAAATGCTATCTTCTGGTACCATGACTTTAGAAATTATCAATAGAGATGCAACAGAATTAGCAGGAGATCTTTCCATTTCCATAAGAGGTGCTCGTGATACGGATATGAATCTTGGCGTCCTTTCCACTACGCTAGATGAATCTTATGAATTTAGTATTCAGGATTGCGAACCTGATAACAGACTTGGAATAAATTTTGAAATTGCTTCGTCAGCGATTGCTACTATTTCTGTAAATACAACTAATGCCGACATCACTATTTACGATGAGCAAGGTTCAGTAGTTGCCTCTGCAGAAGAAGGTAGTTCTGAAATAAGAACCATTAACTTGAGTCAGGGAAAATACGAGATTGACTTAGTAAATAAACAAAGCTACATTACAACCGATGGTTCACTTCAAATTAAGTTTGAGCAATCGTAGTAACATCATATCAACATTGTAAACTTTTTAATTAGAGTTCTCGAATTCCGCCTAAACGTCAAATTGATTATATTCAGAAATCAATTTGACGTTTAATTTTTATTTAAAAAACTAAAAATGAGAATAGACATTTTAACCAAGCACGATCTAAATCCTCTTATTCAAGAGCAGATATCCAAATTGTTTCGTCAATTAGGTGGTGATAAAAATCAAGTAGCTCTAGGTGAAATATTAGAAGAAAAAAATCAGATAACACTTGCTTATTGCTCTGAGAATACTAAAATTGAAGGGATAGCCTTGATGGGTACTTATAAAGTTATTTCGGGTAAAAAGGGATGGATCGAAGACGTAGTAGTACAAGCTGATTCTAGAGGTAAGGGAATCGGCAGAAAACTAATAACCAAACTACTTGAAGCGGCTAAACAAAAAAATCTTTCAGAAATACTTCTTTTTACAGAAGACCATCGAACCGCTGCAATTCAACTTTATACCCAGTTAGGTTTTAAAGTAAAAGATAGTCGAATTTACACCCTGAAATTGAACTAAAGATTACACCCTAAACTACATTAAGAAATACCGAACTTAAAACAAAAGTCAGGAATCAATAAAAATTAATTTTATGACTCTTAAAAAAACCTTGATTTTACCAGGCTTCTAATACCTGAGTAACTCCTCAATTTTAACTCTTACTTTTCCTGTAGAAGGAATCATGGTTTGTTCTAATACGCTATTCAGCGGAATCGCAGGCATATTCTCGGAACCAATAGTCATTACCGGTGCATCTAGATAACGGAAACATTCTTCCTGAATTTTTCCTGATAAAGATCGGGCAAAAGAATTATTAGTTGGTTCCTCTGTTACTACTAAACACTTCTTTGTCTTTTTTACAGATTCCATAACAGTGCCCTCATCTAATGGGTATAGGGTGCGTAAATCTATAATCTCTACAACATCTTTCAGATCTTTTGTTGCATTCAATGCCCAATGTACTCCCATTCCGTATGTTACCAAAGTCATTGTTTCCTTTTCTTCCTGTGGCCATATCTGTTGTATTATATTGGCTTTACCAAAAGGTAATATATAATCTTCTGCAGGTTCGATGGTTCTAGCGGCATCAGTTCCTTTTACCTTAGACCAATACAATCCTTTATGTTCTAAAATTACTACAGGATTAGGATCATAATATGCAGCTTTCATTAATCCTTTGAGATCAGCTCCATTACTTGGATATGCAATTTTGATCCCTCTTATATTTGTAACAACAGATTCTACTGAAGATGAATGATAAGGTCCACCACTACCATATGCTCCAATAGGTACTCTTAATATCATAGATACTGGCCATTTACCATTGGATAAATAACAGGATCTACTTACCTCTGTAAACAATTGATTTAGTCCTGGCCATATATAATCTGCAAATTGTACTTCTACAATGGGTTTTAAACCAACAGCAGACATCCCTACCGTAGATCCAACAATAAATGCTTCTTGTATTGGTGTATTAAAAACACGTTCATCACCAAATTTTTGTGCCAATGTAGCAGCTTCTCTAAACACTCCTCCTAATCGTCCTCCTACGTCCTGACCATATAACAAACATTCTTTATGCTTTCGCATTAATTCTTCTACAGCAAAAAGTGCACAATCTACCATTACCACTTCTTCCTTATCCGCTGGAGATCGTTGGCCAGTTTCCTCTGTAATTGGTGTTGGAGCAAAATCGTTTGTAAACAAATCTTCCGGTTTAGGATCTTCTGCTTTCATTGCTTCCTGAAGATCTCTCGCAACTATTTCTTTTGCTTCAGCTTCTATAGCATTTACCTCATCTTCAGTAAAACCGACTTCTAATAGCTGGTTTCTTAATACCGGATATGGATCTCTTGATCGAGCTTCTTCCAGATCATCACGATACCATTCCATTCGTACTCCCGATGTATGATGGTTTAATAATGGTACTTTTGCATGAACTAAAATGGGTCTTCTTTCTTCTCTTATAATTCGAATGGCTTCTTGTACTGCTACATAACTTTCTGTAAAATTGGCTCCATCAATGGTGATGGCATCTAATCCATGGAATCCTGCTGCATACTCATAGGCGCTTTGCGCTCTGGTTTCAGCTTCATTCGCAGAAATATCCCAACCATTATCCTGCACCAAATACAATATCGGCAACTGCTTTAAAGCGGCCATCTGAAATGCTTCTGCAATCTCTCCTTCGGTAACCGATGCATCACCCAGCGAACATACGACGAGAGGTGCAGCCATAGGCTGTTTATTTATCTCACTCTTATGGGAATCCTTATGATCGATCCCAACCAGTTCTTTATACTGCATTCCCAATGCAACTCCTGTAGCAGGAATTGCCTGCATACCTGTGGCAGATGATTGGTGTGGAATTTTTGGTTTGTCATCATCTCTAAGACTCGGATGCGAATAATAGGTTCTTCCTCCAGAAAAAGGATCATTCTTTTTCGCCAACAATTGCAACATTAAGTCATAAGGTTTCATTCCGATCCCTAACAACATAGAATCATCTCTATAATACGGAAAGGCGTAATCCTGAGGTAATAATTGCATAGCTACAGCAATCTGAATAGCTTCATGCCCTCTGGATGTTGCATGAACATATTTTGAAACCGTCTTAAAATTTTCTTCATATAGTTCTGTCATACTTTTAGCAGTACATAACGTACTAAACGCCTTTTTCAGAACTTCTTTTGCTATTGTTTTTTCAGCTAACATCTCTCTTTAATTTTTGATGTACGATTTATGAGTTACGATTACTCGCAATTCTGAATACTTAATTCGTAATTAGTATTTATTCTACTTTCTCTTCTATAGAAACAGGTATGATCCAATCAAATTTATCGTCTACTTTTTGAGTCTTGATCCCATCCAATGTATTTTTTACATCCTGACTTACAGGATTATCATCAGACAATGTAATTACTTCATCTTTATAACCAATTGCTTCTATCATAGCAATAGCAACTGCTGTTCCCGTACCGAAAGCTTCTTCTAACTTTCCTTTTCCGGCATATGCAATTAACTCATCAATAGTGATCGGACGCTCTTCTACCTCAAAACCTTTATCTTTTAATAAAGAAATGACACTATCTCTTGTAATTCCTTTCAGAATAGAACCATCTGTTGATGGTGTTATGAATTTACCGTCTATTTTGAAAAATATATTCATCGTACCAACTTCCTGAATATATTTATGTTCATTAGCATCTAACCATAATACCTGATCATATCCTTTTTCTTTTGCCTTTTCAGTAGGAAGTATGGCTGCTGCGTAATTTCCTGCAGCTTTTGCTTCACCGGTTCCTCCATCTGCTGCTCTTATGTATTCAGTTTCTGCGTACAATCGAATTTTCTTAGTAAAAAATGGACCTGCCGGAGAACAAATTATAATGAATTTATAGCTGGTAGCTGCTCTCATACCTATAAACGGTTCATCTGCATACATAAAAGGTCTTAGATATAATGCACTTCCATCTTTTGGGGGAATCCAACTATGTTCTACTCCAACGATTTGCTTTACCGCTTCTACAAAAAGGTCAGTAGGAACTGAAGGCATTCCTAATCTAGCCGCACTATGGTTAAACCGCTTTGCATTCTCTTCAGGACGAAAAAGTAATGGAGTATTCTCTTTTCCGACAGTCGCTTTCATTCCTTCAAAAATTGCTTGACCATAATGAAGTGCCATTGCTGCAGGATGTGTTGGGATCAGCTCCAATGGTTCAATTCTAGGATTGTTCCAGGTTCCATTTTTATATTCACAGATGAACATATGATCTGTAAAAGTTGTTCCCAAAGGAATATTATCAAAATCGATATCCTTTAGTTTTGAGTTTGAGGTTCTGGTAATTTTGATTTGTTGTTCCATTTTGATTTATTTTGGGCGCATCCCACCTGAGGCGGGTCGGGCTATCCGCTATATCTTTTCTGTCTTACTTCTCGACTCCGCTCGAAGTGCCAGAAAAGGATGTCACTACTATCCCTTGCGCATTTATTATATTTCTCTATTTATATCAAAAGCTTCTAGTTCATCTCCTACTTTACGTAAAAACGAACCTCCTAAAAATCCATCTACCACCCGATGATCAAATGACAAGGATAAATACATCATACTTCTGATTGCAATTTCGTCGCCTTTGTCTGTTTTGATTACTTCCGGTCTTTTCTTAATAATCCCCAAAGCCAGAATAGCAACTTCCGGTTGATTGATGATGGGTGTTCCCATTAAACTACCAAACGTTCCCACATTAGAAATTGTAAAGGTGCTTCCTCCAATCTCATCAGGTTTCAAAGCATTATTTCTTGCACTGTTTGCCAATTGATTTACATTTTTGGCTAGACCTAATAAGTTCTTTTCATCAGCATTTCTAACTACAGGAACAATTAAGTTTCCACTAGGTAATGCTGTGGCCATACCAACATTGATGTCTTTATGAACTATAATTTTTTTGCCATCAACAGAAACATTGATCATTGGATATTCCTGAATTGCTTTGGCTACAGCTTCTACAAAAATTGGAGTAAAGGTTAATTTCTCACCATGTTTTTCTAAAAACTCATGTTTTACTTTACTTCTCCAATTGACTAAGTTTGTTACATCTACTTCTATATAACTTGTTACATGAGGTGATGTATGTTTAGAATACACCATATGATCTGCAATCATGGTTCTCATACGATCCATTTCTACAATACGATCTTTTCCTTCTATATAAGAAATTGGAGGTGCATTATATGATGGTTTTGGAGCAATAGCTTGTGGTCTGCTAGGTAATGGATACTTTCTGTTTTTAAGATACAGCATCACATCACTCTTACGAATACGACCACCATCTCCGGTACCAGCAATACTTTGAACTTCTTCTATGGTCAAGTTTTCTTTTTGAGCTATACTGATCACTAGCGGAGACAAGAAAACATCGTTTACCGAGGAAAGCTCTGACTTAAATTGCCCTCTCTGTCCGCTTTTGGCGGACATCTCTCCCAAAGGGAGAGAAGCTTGATCACGTTTTTGTTCATCAGACGAAAGATTTTGTGATTTCTCGGATTTATCTACATTGGATATAGCTCCTAATTCTGCGCTAATAATTGCTATTACCTGACCTACTTCAACCACTTCATTAGGTTGAAAAAGTAACTCTGTAATTGTTCCATTACAAGGAGAAGGTATTTCAGAATCTACTTTGTCTGTAGCAACTTCCAAAATAGTTTCATCTTCTTCTACAGTATCACCTACATTCTTTAACCAACTAAGAATGGTTGCTTCGGATATACTTTCGCCCATTTTGGGCATTTTTAATTCTACTCTTGACATTTTTTATAATTATGAATTCAGAATTACGGTTTAACTTTTATAATTATAATCCTACTGTTTTCAACGAACTAATGTTTGTTAGTTATTATCTTTTCCTTTTTTAATTTTTTAAAGAGAATGTTACTAAAGGTCAGTACGTCCTTATCGATCCACTGCACATATCTCCTTCTTCAACACCTTTAACCCAAGGCACTAATGTCTCAATTCTTTTTTCTGTCAGCTCTATTAAATAATTTGAAATACACATCGAATGACTCGTTCCATAATACAACGTCCCACGATCAGGATATTTCATAGCTAACTCTGAATCCCTAAATTGTGTCCATAACCGCTGAGTTTTTTTAAGATTAGAAATGAATAATGAATCTTCTCTATAATCACTTAATATCCTTTGATAGGCAGCATTTAATTTTGCATCAACTTCAAGGAAATCCTGATACGCCTGTTTATTCATATCGGTTTGCGTCTGCGAATAACCATTCACATTAATTACTATAGTAATCACAGTAAAACAGATAAATTCAAAATATCTTTGATAATCTCCAGACATTAATTTTTTCTCTAAATTATTTATTTTTAAACTCCTCTAGTGTTTTATAAAACGCCTCTTGCGTTGGCCTATCTTTTGGCATCTCTCTTAATGGTTCTACTTCTTCTAGCGACTCAAAGCAATCCGCTGGTAATTGTTGGTATAACTTTGTTCCTTTCGTTTTCCAGTTAATCATCTCTTCACTTACCTCTTTAATAACTTTTGCCGGATTGCCAACAATCAAACTTCTTTTTGGAAAAACGGCATTTGCTTTTACAAAAGACATAGCGCCAACGATACACTCATCTCCAATCTCTGCATCATCCATAATAACCGTATTCATTCCTACAAGACAATTACGTCCCAAATTAGCTCCATGAATAACAGCACCGTGGCCTACGTGAGCACTTTCCTTAAGTACAATAGATTTACCAGGGAACATATGTACGGTACAGTTTTCTTGTACGTTCACTCCGTCTTCAAGAATAATTTCACCCCAATCTCCTCGTATGGCAGCTCCAGGACCGATATAACAATTCTTACCAATAATAACATTACCCGTTACTGCGGCTAACGGATGTACGAAACTGCTTTCGTGTACTACTGGTATGTATCCTTTGAAACTGTAAATCATGTTTTGTTTTTTTATTCTTTTCTTTTTTGCATTGCCCAAAAAAGAAACAAAAAAGTCTAGTCTTAAGAAACCTCAGCTAAAAATATCGCTCTCTACGCTAAATTAAATGAAGCCTTACTGCTAGTTTGTGCCTCCCATTGATCAATTATATTTTGAAATAATTTATCAATTCTAACATTTTGCGAATTTAATTTTCTGCTTAGTTCACTTCATTTTTTACGCTGAACTTTCTTAGGACACTTTATATATTTCAAGCCATTAATCTTCACTCTCATCTTCTCTATCTTACCTCTTATTTAAATCTTTTCAAGGTTTCTTTTGTAAAATCACTTAAAACTAATCTTCCACTTATTACGGCTCTATCTGCCAAAAGCGTGTCCCAGTGTTCCGTTCCTTCCCAAAAAGCTTTCTTCATATCTCGCATTGCTTCAGGGTTATAGGTACATAAGTGTTCTGCAAATGCTTTTACCTCTGTATCTAACGTCTCGCTATCTTCAAAAACTTTGGTAAACAATCCTTTATCTCTTGCCCATTCTGCATCATAAAACGAATTAGCATCGATCGCTATTTGTGTCATTGCTGATAGCCCTATTTTTCTTTCTACAGCAGGTCCTACAACGAAAGGCCCTATACCTACATTCAATTCGCTTAATTTAATAGCAGCAAATTTTGTCGCCATGCAATAATCTGTTGCTGATGCAACTCCAACTCCTCCACCAACTGTTTTACCTTGCACGCGACCAATAATAAATTTTGGACATTTACGCATTGCGTTAATCACATTAGCAAATCCCGAGAAAAATATTTTACCCGTTTGGGCGTCATTTATATTGATCAATTCTTTAAAACTGGCTCCTGCGCAAAACGTTCTATCTCCTCCACTTTTTAGCACAATAACTTTAATTTCGTCATTACTCCCAGCATCTGTTATAGTCTGAGCTAACTTTGCCAGAATATCACCTGGTAGCGAGTTATGGGCTGGATGGAAAAACTCTATAGTTCCTACTCCGTTTTCTATTTCTATGTTTACGTAAGGTGCTGTCAATTCTTTATTCTTAAATTTTACAATAATCCAAATTGTTCAAGGTGATGATTCAAATGCTTTACGTTTAATAAATCCCATTCGAACTTATTCATCTCTCCAAACACTACATTTTTTGTTACCCCTTCTGGATTTTCTTTGAAATACGTTTCAAATTCATCCATTGCTTCCAATAATTTCATCTTGGCCGTAGCTAAATTGTCATGAACCAACTCTTCTAATACTCCTTCTTTCATTAAAGGATGATTATGTCCTTGGGGCATTGGTTTATGATTATAGATCATCTCTTGTACCTTCTCTAAATACTGTTCTGGCGTAGCAATCTCAAAATCCTGAATTTCTCCGCCACCAATTCTAATTGTTTTTTCTAAGTGCTCCACCATATGCTGTGCAGTCATCATTCCCCATTTAGGTTTGGTGTCTCCTGTTAGCTTTGCTAAATATCCTTCAATATTTGATCGATTTACTTGTACAAATGGTGATTTCTTTTGTACCATTGTCAAAATTGTAGCGATTGCTGCTAATTCATCTTCTTGGTCAAATACCTCTACAAACCATTTTACAATTCCGCTAGGTAATTCTTTGCCACGATGATCTCGATCTATTTTTTGTTTACACGTTAATCTCACATAGACAGTATCATTATGATAAATAGGGCGTAAGAATCTACATTCTTCTAATCCATAATTGGCTGTCACTGGTCCCTTATTAGGATACACAAACAATCCTGCTGCTGCGGCTAGAATAAAATATCCGTGAGCAGTACGTTTTTCGAAAATACTTCCTTCTAAAGAGGTGATATCGGTATGGGCATAAAAATGATCCCAAGTCAGGTTACCAAAATTGATAATATCTGTATCTGTTACTGTTCTCTTATGAGTTTTAAGAGACATTCCTGGTTGGATATCTTCCCAATGATATGCAAATGGATGTTTATCTGATTCTTTATATTTTGAATTCGCCTGATAGATTCCGGTCACTTCAGTTAAAGTAGTTGGTGTTCCTTGCACGGCGCATCGTTGCATATAATGTTTGATGCCACGCATTCCTCCCATTTCTTCTCCGCCACCTGCTCTTCCTGGCCCTCCGTGTGTAAGCATTGGCAATGGAGAACCATGACCTGTACTTTGTTTTGCATTTTCTCTATTTCCTACTAAAATACGTCCATGATGAGAAGCTGCTCCAACTACATATTCTTTTGCAATTTGGTCGTCGTATGTAAAAATAGAAGACACCAAAGATCCTTTCCCCATTTGGGCTAACGTAATGGCATCATCCAATGTATCATATGGAATAATAGTAGATACCGGTCCAAAAGCTTCTATTTCATGAACATTAGTATTTTGGAAAGGATTATCTTGTCTCATCAAAATTGGACTAACAAAAGCTCCTTTTTGCGCATCTGCACCAACAGTTTCTATTTTATCTAGATCGCCATACACAATCTGAGCTGTTTTAGCAATTTCGGAAACATTATTTTTAAAACTTTCTACTTGTTGTTTACTTGCCAAAGCTCCCATTCTTACTTCCTTCAATCTAGGGTCACCAATAGTTACTTTATCTAATTGTTTGCCTAAAGCAATCTGTACATCTTCCACAAGTTTTGATGGTACTATGATTCTACGAATCGCTGTACATTTTTGACCTGTTTTCACGGTCATTTCTTTTCTAACTTCCTTCACGAATAAGTCGAACTCCGGAGTTCCCGGCACTCCATCTTCTCCTAGAATACAAGCATTTAATGAATCTGCTTCCATCGTAAACGGAACAGATTCTTCTATCAATCTTGGATGTGCTTTTAATATTCTTCCTGTATGTGCCGAACCTGTAAATGTTACTACATCTTGTGATCCTACTGTATCTAAGATATTCTTAGTCATTCCGCTTAAAAGCTGCAATGATCCTTCTGGTAAAATCCCTGAATCCACAATTACTCTCACCACAGCTTCGGTAAGATATGCAGTTTGTGGTGCTGGTAAAACCACTGCCGGCATTCCTGCCATCCAGTTTACAGCACATTTTTCCAGCATTCCCCAAATCGGAAAATTAAAGGCATTGATATGAACCGCTACACCTCGCTTTGGTACTAATATGTGATGTGCCATAAATCTTCCTCCTCTTGACAAATCAATAGGATCTCCTTCTACGTGATAGGATTGATTAGGAAATAGCTTACGTAAAGACGCATTGGCAAAAAGATTGCCAAAACCACCTTCTATATCAATCCAACTGTCAACTCGAGTAGCTCCTGTCCTATAACTTAACTCATAGAACTGTTCTTTTCTTTTAGTAAGATATAGTGCTAAAGATTTAAGCATATTTCCTCTCTCCTGAAAAGTCATCTTTCGTAACACCTCACCACCTTTCGTTCTTCCGTATTGTAAAACTTCTGGAATATCCAAGCCTTCGGTAGTAGATGTGCCTATAACTTCTCCAGTAACGGCATCGTTCATTACGATTCCTTCACCAGAACCTTCAGCCCATTTTCCGGTTATGTATGATTGTAGCTTCATGTTTTTTAATTAATCTTTATTGCTGATAATACGTTTCAATCTCTGATAAAATTTGAAATACCTCTTCTTTATTATTTTCTAATGTTCTTCGATACCAAAAGGTTTTGTCCCATACCTCAAAATGTGTTTGCGTCTCATTAGCCTTTAAAAACAACTCTTCAAAATATGATTCTTGATCTTCTATTTTATCGACAAAATCATAGGACTTTAATAATTCTGCAACTTGTTTTTCAAACACTTTTTGATAAAAACTTTTTGGAATATAATTAAAAAACTCTCCTTTATACTTTTCAAAAGTATTTCTAAGGTGAATAGGATTTCTTAAAGTATCCATCTGATTTTTTATAACCGATATCATAATTCCCTCAGGAGTATTCAAGTCCCGATAAATAAAATTACTTACAAAACTGTGCAACGAAAAATTACTTGTATCAATTTCAGCTCTACGGTGGAACAACTCATAACCTAAAATGCTTTTATAAAAAGTCATTTCTCCTTCTGACTTAAATAAATTTACCAAAAGTTGAGGAGCAGATGTATCGCTATATCTTCGTAAATCTCTTTTTTCAATTTCCAATGCTTTATATACATCCCAATCTTCTGTATCTGTGAAATAATGAATTACGGTTTCAGAATAATTGTTCTCATTATCTTTTGCTTCCTGCAGAGCTAAACTATGTTCATACAGTTCATCCATTGTCTTTCTTGATGCGCCTTTCTCTACCAGATGAACCTGGTAATAAAAATAAACTCCTAAGCCAATTAGGACCGTATTAATTATTCCGAAAATCCAATATGTCTTTTTCACGGTTTAAATACTTTTATTGAATCTCATTTAAAATTTTTAATACTACCTCTAAATTTCCTTCTGTATATCTTCGATCCCAAAAACCATACAATTCTATTTTACGTTCCATTTCATTAACATAATAATACTTAACTGTGTCTATTTCGCTAAGGTTAATATCCTCTAATATTGGTTTTATCTCATCAACTAATTCTTTGTCATCATAGTTATATTCTTTGAATAGAGACTTATAAGGAGTTTTAAGAACACCTTGATTAAATATTTTCAATAAATCTTTTATTCGTTGCTCAGGTGTTTCACCATATTTCATCTCTATGGAAGGCATAAATTTCATTATTCTATTTTTATGAGATTTCCAAAAATTATCAATAAAGTCAACAGAACGAATATCTTGAGACAGGTACTCCATCAAGTGTTTGGTTGCTACTTTCTCTTTAATGAAGGTATCTACAGAAACGCTTTCTGGTTTAAAAAAGTTACGTTTGAACTCTGCCAAATCATAATCATCGTATAAAATATCCTCTTCTATCTCTAAGTCTGAATATGTGTAGATATTTTGAAGAATTACCCAAAACGGAATTGGCGGTGGTATTCCATCTGATAATTTTTCTACTGAAGTATTGAAAAAATACTCAGAATCATAATCCATACCATCATCATACGCTTCTTCTTCTATTTCATTCCTAAAGGTATAACTCTCAAATAATTCGGATTTGGTTGTATGTTGCTGTAAAATATATTCACTAGTATTCTTTAGATATTCATAATGATTTTTAATATCTATGTATAATTGTTTTTCTGTACTTTCTTTTCTAAAAATCTCTAATTTTTGTTTGTTAGCCAATATTTGTTTATTCGCATCTTGTTCTGTAAAAACCTCCTCCTCTAAATAATCTTCATATAGATCCCAAGTAATTGCAGTTACTATGTATGTCCCAAGTACCATTAGAATGACTAAAAGAGCATTGCGTATTGGTTTTGCATTGGGGTTTTTGCTGGAGTTAAAAATAACAACAGCAATAATTAAGGTAAAGACAAAGACTATAAAAGGGATGCCCATAATTATTTCATTTTAGCATTTTCAATAACAGCGGCATATCCTTGTCCTACACCTACACACATGGTGATTAATGCGTATCTTTTGTTTTGTTCTTGTAATTCCAGAGCTGCGGAGTATGCAATTCTGGTTCCCGTAACTCCAAGAGGGTGTCCTATAGCTATAGATCCTCCGTTAGGATTGATACGGGGATCATCATCTTTTAATCCCCATTCTCTGATACACGCTAGCGCTTGTGAAGCAAAAGCTTCATTTAGTTCAATCACGTCAATATCATCTATTGTAATTCCTGCTTTTTGTAAAGCTTTATTAGAAGCCTGAACAGGGCCTATCCCCATAATTCTAGGTTCTACCCCTACTACTGCAGAACTTACGATCCGTGCAAGAGGTTTTAAATTATATTTTTTTACTGCATCCTCTGAAGCAATAATAGTAGCAGCAGCACCATCGTTGAGTCCAGATGAATTTCCTGCAGTTACGCTTCCATCTTTTTTAAAGGCAGGTCGTAATTTACCCAATACCTCTTTGGTAGTGGTTGGTTTGATGAATTCGTCCTTAGAAAACTGAATTGGATTTTTTTTTCTTTGTGGAATTTCTACAGTAGTTATTTCTTTTGCCAACCGTCCGGATTCTTGTGCTTTGGTTGCTTTCATCTGACTCCAATATGCAAAAGCATCCTGGTCTTCTCGTGATATATTATATTTTTCTACTAAATTCTCAGCAGTATTTCCCATTCCATCTGTACCATACAATTCGTGCATCTTTTTGTTTACGAATCGCCATCCAAAACTAGAGTCATACATTTTAGAGTCGTTACCAAACGCTGAAGATGGTTTTGCTATGACATAGGGTCCACGTGTCATGTTTTCTACTCCTCCAGAAATAAAAAGGTCACCGTCTCCTGCTTTTATTGCCCTATTCGCGTGTATGATCGCAGAGAGCCCTGAACTACATAAACGATTTACAGTTTCTCCTGGTACGGTGAATGGAAGTCCAGCTAATAAAGAGCACATTCTAGCCACATTTCGATTATCTTCTCCTGCCTGATTAGCGCATCCCATAATGACATCATCATAGTCTTCTTTAGGAATGTTTGGATTCTTTTCTACCAAATCTTTGATAACCAAAGCTCCCAAATCATCAGTTCTAACAGCAGATAATGTTCCCTTATAACTTCCTATGGGAGTTCGAACTCCATCTATTATATATGCTTCCATTAAATATCGAATATCAAATTTTGAATACTGAATATTGAAATATTTCTATAATTCAGCATCCTTAAAAATTATGTTTTGTTTTTATTTTGTGAAGTTCGAATGCTAGAAACGAAAATCGCAATTAGTTCATTATTTTCTTTCAAAAGATTCTCTAGCCCGTCTAAATCTCCAATTAAATTTACACCTTTTTGAATTTTTAAATTGACCAAGGATTCCCTTAGTTCTTTTAAGCATAATTTCATTTTATGCAAAAAATCACGTGGAGATTCAGCACTTTGTGCTTCTCCATAATTTAAAGCTGCTGATGTCACTGATCGGATTAATTGCTTAGACAAATGTTGTGAAGCATAATCTCCTTCCAATTCTCGGCACACTACGATAATATCAACGGAAAAACGAATCAAACGATCTTCTAAATCATATTTACTCTTCATCATTATTCATAGTTTTCTTTTTAAAACTTCTTCATTCGTTATTCCCTATTCAATATTCTTTATTTTTTCAGTTTTGCTGTCACCACAGATTTTTCTATCAAGGGTAAGTATTTAGACTCTTCTTTTTCCATAAAATAAGAAGATATCATGATCGTTTTTTCTCCAGCGGGCAGTGCGTGCATCATCATGATCATTTTCTCACCCGTTTCATCCAGTGTCATCGATTTCTGGACAAGTACCTTTTTACCATCCAATTCAACTTCTATAATTCCCAAAGAAGTTACTCCGTTTTGTTCTCCAGGTTCTTCCATCATTCTTTGTTTGAAGGTATCATAAGGTTGAGGCGCCAGCATTTTCATAATACCTGCAGACATATCTTCATTGGCACGGTTTGTACCATTATCTATAACAAACACGGTTTCATCTATTTCCATCGCTATTTGATCTCCAAAAAGATCTCCCATAGCGTTTTCCTCTTTATCAGCAATTTCTTCTTTGGTTTCTGTGACAATAGGATTTGTTCCTTTTAATGTTTCTTTTTTCGATTTTGTATCCTTTCCACAGGAAATAATTGATAAAAACATTATTGCTACTAAAAAAGTTCTCATTGGTTTGTGTTAGTTAGTTATATTAAAAAATTATTACCAGTCTTTATTGGTTCTGTATACAACTCCTTTAAAAAGGGCTACGATCTGTTCTCCTCTTTTAACCTCAACGATATTAAAACCAATCTTAGTTTTTGCTATATCGGTCACCGCTTCTGCAATTAAATAATCTCCTTCTTCTAATGCTTCGATATGATTAATAGACGTTTCTATGGAAACTGCGTATTTACCGTGGGTATTTGCAGAAAAACCAAAAGCTGTGTCTGCTAAGCTATATGAAATTCCTCCGTGAGCTTTCCCCATACTATTGAGCATCTCTTTCCGGACAGTCATTCCTACCTTGCATCTTCCTTTTTCCACTTCTAAAACTTCAATACCCAACCATTGACTAAAAGGGTCTTGGCTAAGCATCTTGACCGGTATGAGGTTTGAGGGAGTAGGCGTGAGGTTTGTCATGTTTTACTATTTCTTACTTTTTATTCTGTCTGAAATTCTATTTCGTAATGTTGTTATCATTTTTGAAAGCTCTGTAAGTATTCTTCTGTTTTCTTCATCTTCTTCTAAAGTTACGTACCTTCTCATTCTAGCTTTAGAACTGCAGAAAACACATTCATGAACGCTATGCCAAGCATTTCCCAAATAATTATAAAACTGAGAGTCCGTTCCTCCAGATCCTTCAGCTATATTGAGAGCTATAGAATCTGCTGCTCTTCTAAACTGAGAACTTAACTCAAATCGTTCCTCTTTTGGAAACTTTTTCGTCAATGTATTCACAATTTCTCCAAACTCCATTGCCTTGTTATAAACTGTTAAATTCTCGAATTTAAAATTATATTTAGAATCCATATTTAACTATTGTTTCTCATTCCTCAATTCTCAAACCTTATCCCTACAAGAAAAACTTTTTGTTTTCCTGCTCCATTCTTCTTAGTAATGGACTGCAGCGATATCGGTCTTCTCTATATTCGTTGTATAGCTTATCTAATTTATTAACACACCAATCGATTCCTTTTTTATCCGCCCAAGACAGCAAACCTTTAGGATAATTAACCCCTTTGGTCATTGCATTATCAATATCCTCTGCAGAAGCAATATTCCAGAATAAAGCATCTGCTGCTTCGTTAATTAACATCACCAACACACGATTAAAGATATATTGAGAAAGCTCTTCTTTAGATAATTTGTCAACTCCATTGGGAACAACAGGACTTTCTATATTCTGAGATATTATTTTACCTTGTTCATTGTAATTATAATATCCTTTACCTGATTTTCTTCCCAGGTATCCTGCTTCAGATAATCTTTTTTGAGTAAATGAGGGTTTATATCTAGGGTCGTAATAAAACGCTTCAAAAACTGTTTCGGTTACTGTATAATTCACATCATTACCTATGAAATCCATCAGCTCAAAAGGCCCCATTCTAAACCCTCCTAATTCCTTCAGACTAGAATCGATGGTAGCTAAGTCTGCTAATCCTTCTTCATATATGCGGAGTGATTCTCCATAAAAGGGTCTTGCAACACGATTCACTATAAAGCCTGGTGTATCTTTAGCAATTGCCACCACCTTTTTCCAATCTTTTATTATATCAACAGTTTTATTTTTTACTTGATCAGATGTTTGTACGGCAGGTATAATTTCTACTAACTTCATCAATGGAGCTGGATTAAAGAAATGAATTCCGATACAACGTTCCGGTTTTTTTAAAGAAGATGCGATTGAAGCAATAGATAATGACGATGTATTCGATGCTATAATAGTGTCTTCAGAAACATAGCTTTCTAATTCTGAAAATACTTTCTTTTTTATTTCTAAATTTTCAATGATCGCCTCAATCGTAAGATTGGTCTCGCTTAGGTCTTTTAGTGTACTTACGTAGGAGATATTGGTTTGAATTCGATTTTTTTCTACCTCATCTATTCTTTCTTTTTCTATTAAACGAGAAAGAATTTTATCCAGAGATTTTTTGCTTCTATCAAGAGCCTCTTGTTTTGTATCAAAAACTTTTACCTTACAACCAGCAGTGGCTGCTACTTGTGCAATACCGCTGCCCATTGTCCCGGATCCTATTACGCCTATGATCATATTTTTGATTTAAGAATTACGATTAACAATTTTTGTGTTGATATTTTTTGAATCGTATTTTACTTTCCTTTAAAAACTGGTTTTCTTTTTTCTATAAAAGCATTAACACCTTCAGCGTAATCCTCACTTTCTGCTGCTTCTATCTGCAAATCAGATTCCATTACCAACTGTTGATCTAAATTATTGACCATAGATTGGTTTAGTAACCTCTTTGTCAACCCTAACGCTTTTGTTGGCATTTGAGCAACTTTTGAAGCCAACTTCAGTACTTCTTCTTCAAACATTTCGATAGGAAATACTTTGTATAACATTCCTAATCCTTCTGCTTCTTTTGCACTTATCTTATCTCCTAACATCATTAAAGCTGAAGCTTTTTGAAAACCAATTAATCTTGGCAGAAAAAAAGTCCCCGCACTATCAGGAATCAATCCGATTTTACTAAATGCTTGTATAAAACTTGCTGCTTCTACTGCTACAACTATATCACAAGCTAAAGCAATATTTGCTCCGGCTCCTGCTGCCACACCATTAACTGCTGCTATTATTGGTTTCTCAATGCTTCGTATTCTTTTTACAATTGGATTATAATGTTCCTCTAGTATTTTTCTAAAACCGGGGTTTAATTCAGGAGAAGTAACTTCTTTAAGATCCTGACCGGCACAAAACGCTTTACCATTACCTGTAAGAATTATTGCCCTAACCTCATCGTTAGTTTCGCAAACATCTAAAGTATCCTGTAATCTTAGTGCCATTTCTCTATTGAAACTATTAAAAGTTTCCGGACGATTTAAGGTTACTTTGGCAATTCCGTTTTCTATTTTTAATTCTATTGAGTTCATAGGCCCTCACCTCAACGCTCTCCCAATAAGAAGAAAGTTTTTAGGTTATTTTTTAATCTGTTAAAGTTTTTTCTATTTTAAAATGTGGATTGTAAATAATTCCAATAATATTATTCCAAGGATCTTTTACCGAAGCTACCATCAGTTCACCTCCCACATTAGTAGGCTTTTCGTGTTCTTTAGCTCCTAATTCAATAAGTTTTTGATAGGTTTTATGAATATCATCTACTCCCCAATAGGAAAGCACACTATCTGCTTTATCTTTTAGAATACCATCTTCTGGTAAAAGTCCAAGTTCATATCCACAGATATTGAAACCAACATAAAATGGTTCATCAAAATATTGTTTTGTATCAAAAGCCTTTGCATACCATTCTTTGGCTTTTTCTAAATCACTGACTTTATATATAGTGGTTCTTAGTCCTAGCATGTTATTTAAGACATTTGAAGTAATCAAAAGGTTCCAGACAATCTTCACATTGAAATAAAGCTTTGCAAGCTGTAGAACCGAATTGGCTTATCATTTTGGTATTAGTAGATTGGCATTGAGGACATTTTACGATCTTCTTATTCCCTAATAACGCTTCTTTATCTGCTTCTTCCTCTAAAGGTGCAGCTATTCCATATTCTTCTAGTGCTTTTCTACCTCTTGGTGTGATCCAATCTGTTGTCCAGGCCGGAGATAGTACGAGAGATACCTTCGCTTTGATATTTTCTTGCTTAAAAGCTTTGACAATGTCGTCACCAATCACATCCATTGCGGGACACCCACTATATGTTGGTGTTATTGTAATCTCAGCAACATCATTTACCATTTGAGCAGATCTTACAACTCCCATATCCATAATAGATAATACCGGGATTTCGGGATCACTAACTTTCTCGAGAATTGAGTATAACTTAGGATCAATATGTTGTTCTAGTTCAATTGTCATTTTGTACTTTTAATATGAATCCTTAAATGATTTTTCAACAGATACAGGATACTAATAGGATGTAGTTTATCACCATTTCATATTAGGGTACGTGCGTTGCATATATTGCAAATCAGAAAGCAAATATCCCATATGTTCGCTGTGTATTCCATCTTTTCCTCCTTTTCTGAACCATTTAAGTTCTGGAACAGACAACGTAGCTTCTTCTAAAACGTCATTTACAATCTGGTAATACTTTTCTTTTAAAAGGCTAACATCTACTCCAGCACCAAGCTCAACGGCCTTTTTATCGTCCTCTGTAAGTTGAAACAGCTCATCAGTAAATTTCCAAAGATCATTTACTGCTTCCTGAACTTTTTGATGACTCTCTTCTGTGCCATCTCCCAATCTTTTAATCCAATCAGAAGAAAAACGTTGATGATAACTTACCTCTTTAATTGCTTTTTTTGCTATTGCTGAAAGCGTTATGTCCGTACTGTTCTGTAGCTCTTGTAGTAGTAACAAATGGAACACATCATAAAAAAACTGACGTGTAATCACATATCCAAAATGATTATTTGGTTGTTCTACTAGCAATACATTTTTATATTGTCTTTCTGTTCTTAGAAAAGCAATATCATCTTCAGTAACATTTTCTCCTGATAGCTGAGCTGCATACTGATAATAACTACGAGTTTGTCCTAATAGGTCTAACGCCATATTAGTACAAGCTATATCAGTTTCTAAATTTGGCCCGTGTCCACATAATTCAGAAAGCCGCTGTCCTAATATTAATGCGTTATCTGCAATCCCGTAGATGTAATGAATTAAATTTTCTTTTTTCATCTGTTAAAGCTAGCTTTAATTTTACAAGTTTTACCCTTCGGCTTCGCTCAGGGTGATTTGCTCCGCAAATCACATATGTTTTACCTCATCAGGTAATGTATAAAAAGTAGGATGTCTATATACTTTGTCCTGTGCCGGTTCGAACAGTTCTCCACTATTTTCAGGATTAGAAGCGGTGATATTTTTAGATTCTACCACCCAAATACTAACTCCTTCACTTCTGCGAGTGTACACATCTCTGGCATTTTCCAAAGCCATCTCTGCATCAGCAGCATGTAAGCTTCCAAAATGACGATGCTCTAGTCCATTTTTACTTCTAACGAAGACTTCCCAAAGTGGCCAATTTTTTTTCATACCTTATATATCCTCATTATTCTATCTTATTGCAAAAAGAAACTGAGGAACTTTTTTAAATTGCTTTCTTTATTTTATTCTCTTGCTGTTTATCTGCGTATGCCATTGCCGCATCCCGAACCCATTCGCCTTCGTTCCACGCATTTACTCTTGCCGATAATCTTTCTTGATTGCAAGGTCCGTGACCTTTAACTACCTGCCAGAACTCATCCCAATCAATTTCGCCAAAATCGTAATGTTTTGTTTCTTCATTCCATTTTAAATCAGGATCTGGAACAGTTAAGCCTATAAGATCAGCTTGTGGTACGGTTTGATCTATAAATTGCTGACGAAGTTCATCATTAGTTTTTCGCTTTAACTTCCATTTCATTGACTGCTCCGTATGCACAGATTCTGAATCGGTAGGTCCTAACATCATAAGTGATGGCCACCACCAGCGGTTTAACGCATCTTGCGCCATTTCTTTTTGTTCAGGGGTGCCTTTTGCCAAAGTCATCATAATTTCAAATCCCTGACGTTGATGAAAACTCTCTTCCTTACATACACGAATCATTGCTCTCGCATATGGCCCATAAGAAGTGCTACACAGAGGAACTTGATTAATAATTGCTGCTCCATCAACCAACCAACCGATAGCGCCAATATCTGCCCAGGTTAAGGTAGGATAATTAAAAATACTGGAGTATTTAGCTTTTCCGGTATGCAACTGCTCATAAAGTTCTTCTCTAGAAATACCTAACGTCTCACAAGCACTATATAGATACAATCCATGGCCAGCTTCATCCTGAACCTTAGCCAACAAAGCTACTTTACGTCTCAAAGACGGTGCTCTTGATATCCAGTTGCCTTCTGGCAACATACCCACTATTTCAGAATGCGCATGCTGCGATATCTGTCTGATATGGGTCTTTCGATACTTTTCAGGCATCCAATCCTTTGGCTCAATTTTTTCATCTCTGGCAATTCTCTGCTCAAAGATTTCCTCAAGACTTCGACTTTGCTCAGTCCAAGTGTTTTTTATTTCTTTTTCACTCATAGTTTGAAGCCCTCACCCCCATCCCCTCTCCCAAAGGGAGAAGGGAGTCAGCAAGGATTTTTTTATACATCAAAATCTACTACTACTTTTTCTGTAGTTGGCACTGCTTGACAAGATAGCACCAGTCCTTTTGCGACTTCATCTTCTTCCAGCGCATAATTTATTTTCATCTCTACTTCTCCTTCTACTAGTCTGCACTTACAGGTGCTACAAACTCCTCCTTTGCAAGCGAATGGAAGATCTGCTCCTGCTGCTAGTGCGCCATCTAAAATGTTATCATATTCGTCATTCATCCCGAAGTGAAATTCTTTACCACCATCAATGATCGTAACTTCGGTTCCATCAAACTTATGTTCTATAGCTGTCTCAGCTCTTTTTTTATCTTCCTCTGTAATTCCTGAGAAAAATAATTCATAGTGAATTTTATCCTTAGATAATCCAGCTTCTACCAGTTCATCACGTATTAAAAAGATCATTTCTTCAGGGCCGCAAATAAAACATTCATCAATATCAGAAACATCGATAATTTTATCGGTCAGCTCTTTTAACTTTTCAGAAGTAAATCTTCCATTAAGCAATGGAATATCACGATGCTCTTTGGTTAAAAAATAAAATATTTCAAACCTACCAAAATAGGTATTTCTTAAGGCTTCAATCTCTTCCTTAAAGATAATAGATTTTACAGTGCGATTCAAGTAAAATAACTTGAATGTACTATTAGGTTCTGAGGCTAGATGTGTTTTTATTATTGAAAGAATTGGCGTAATACCACTTCCAGCTGCAAACACGATATAATTCTTAGGCCTAGTTGCATCAACTTCGGTATAAAAACTTCCGTTAGGTGGTAAAACTTCTAATTCATCCCCAGCTTTTAATACATTACAAGCATAGTTAGAAAAAAGTCCTCCATCAATTCTCTTTACTGCTACCTGCCATTTATCTTCAATAGGACTGGAACATAACGAATAATTTCGTCGTACCTCTTCACCATCCAGTATCGTTTTTAGTGTCAAATACTGACCTTGTTTATACGAAAACTTTTTCTTGAGATCCTGAGGTATATCAAAAGTTATTGCGGTGCAGTCCTTTGTTTCTTTAAGAACTTCGGCTATTTTTATGGTATGAAAATCGTTCATTTGGCGCTCTACTATATCGTTATAGTAGAACAAAACTAACAATTGTTAGTTTTATAAACAACTAATTAATTGTTAATTTTAAACCACTCCCTTTAGCAATACAGAGATCATATCTTTTTTGAGAATATTGGCATCAATATTTTTTTGTTTTGGATACCATAGATAGAGGGTTCTGAGTGTAGATAATGTAGAAAATACTATAATCTCTATATTATTGGATTTGATCTCATTCACATCTACTCCCTTTTTAACAATCTGCCTGAAATTATCCTCATAATCCTGACGCATTTTCTCAAAATACAAGAGATTATCCTCTTCCAGATGCATCCAATCGTTATTAAGTGAAGCCAATCCGTCTGCATTTCGTAAGGTTACATCAATATGCAGGCTTATTATGTTCTCTAATTTCTGAATTGAATTTTGGTCAGAACTTACTATTTCATTCATTCCGGATGTAAATTCTTCGGCAAGCTCGATAATAATGGTGGATAAAATCTCTTGTTTGGATTGAATATGATTGTACAAGCTAGCTGCTTTGATACCCATCGTAGTTGCCAAATCCCTCATGGTAACTGCACTATACCCTTTTTCTTTAAAAAGAATTGCTGCGGCATTTACAATTTCTTGCTTTCTACTTTCTTGTCTCATTGGCAAATGGGGTTTATATTATAATTAATAACAAAATTTAGACTCTACTTAATGCTTCACAAAAGAGATTATAGACTAAAATATAATAAATTTGTTATATTATGTATATTCTGCATCGCTTTGATGTTTTATATAAAATCCAAATCATCATGAAATACTTAGGTTTACTTTTATTTTCCATCACATTATTAAGTAACTGTAATACTTTAAATGCAGTGAACAAAAAAAACGACGCATCTCAAAAAGGACAAGAACTTAAAGGTACTTATATCGTGACTACACTTTATGGCAAAGATGTTTCTGAGCACAAGCTTACTTTAATCTTTGATCCTTCTAAAAAAACACTTTCAGGATTCTCAGGGTGTAATTCTTATACCTGTAATTACAGTTTGGATGGAAAATCTTTAACGACTAGCTTTCCGATAGGAACTAAGATGTATTGTGAAAAAACCAGTGATTTGGAAAAACAGTTTTTCAAAGTCTTTTCTGAAGAAAAAAATAAAAATCTTGAAGGAAATATTCTTCTTTTAACGAACGGTAAGCAAGAAAATATTCTTTCGGCTAAAAAAGCCGATTAAAATCATCCCAAAACCTAATAAAATATATAAGGTTTTGAGATGCTAAATAATATTTTATCTGTTCACTACAACTTTTTTTGTAGTATTTAGATTTGTGGAGGTATTAGTCATTGAAATGAAATATATTCCGTTGACATTTGCAGAAAGGTCTATAGTTGAGTTTTCAGAAGCGACTTCACCTTTTTTAATTTGTTGACCAACCATATTGTAAACTTCATATGTCAACTGACTTCCGGACTTATTTTCTACATTAAAAATTCCCTGAGATGGATTTGGATATAAAAATGTGCTTTCAGCAAGCTCATTTTCATCTACACCCAATGCTATTTCTTCGGATAATGAATTCAGCGTAGTTCTTCCTGTGTTAGTAGGATCCAACCAATTAGATAGCCTTGTAGAGTTTGTTGTTCCGAAATCCCAAGAAACATCAAACCTTCCATAAAAATCCGGTTGATTATTATCATTAGTTCCTGAACCACCATTAGCACAAAAAGCAGATCCTCCTGCCAATTGACCTATAATTCGACCTAAAGGATCAAAAATGGCTGATCCTGAGGACCCTCCTTCTGTAACACCCAAATCCCAGTCAGCAACTCTCCAAGTATCAGGTGGAGCAAGTAAACCTCCAATATTAACACTATTAGCAACTGTAGGACTTACATTTTCGCGACATACCTTCATAATATCACCTGATGGGTGATGAATTCCCACTACAAAACTCGGCGCATTACCCGTTCTGTCCCAACCTGCCCATTCTAAGTTCCAACTCTCGGGCAAGTTTGTATCAATATTTACCAATAAAACATCAGATTTTCTATTATTGGCCAGTATCGTTGCTCCACTGGTGGTTTGATCAAAAGTTCCATTAGTACTTGGCGTTGTATTACCACAAGAAGGATTTGGGCTAACCCAGTTAAATCTAAACGCCCAAGTAGCAGGGTTACTAGTCCCACCGGTACCTTCAAAACAATGATTTGCAGATAGAAAATAGGGATTTCTATTATTACTGGTATTATTTACTAATGTTCCTGAACAAACACCTCCACCTAGAATAAATAACGCCACAGCAGGTTTCAGCCCATCCTTCAAACTATCAAAATCCGATCCTACAGGGCAATCAACATCTTGATTACAGTTCCCTGAATCATTTAAAGCTTTAGCCTCTAGTTCTGTATCTGTAACGGATCTATATCCATGTATTACTTTGGATATATTCAATTCACCTTTTCCTTTCATTAATGCAGGAACAAAATATTCTACAATAATATCATCTCCTTCTATCATCCAAGTCCCTAACATTTTATCATCCCTATTAAATACATCCGTATATGCACCCAGTAAGTCAGACTTATCAGTATTATAAAAATATACAGAAGCGCCTTTTGGTAATTTATAATTATCAAAAACAAAGTTGATGGTTTTAGCGTTTTTTGACTTTATTCTAATTCTCCAAATCCAATTACCGCTTTCTAATTGATTCCATATACCTGCATTTTTAAAACCCAGGTCAACTTTAAATTCATAACCAAAACGATATACTTTTGATTTATCCTGATCATTTATTGCATCTTCCTCCTGAATTTTTTTCAGATCAAAAGTCGGCATTTCTATGGCTGTTAAACCTTGTTTTTCAATACTTAAAAAATCTAAATCCCAGCTCTTTGGAGATCCTTCATTCGTTACCTGACTGCTAGCAATAATACTTACAAGTAAAGTTGCAGTACATAATATAAGTTTTTTCATAATATTTGTGTGATATATTAAGTTAGTCTGTTTTTTTCTGTTTATCAAGTAATTAGAAAGATGAGATCATCAAATACCTTTCTATAGTTATAACAGTGAACCGTGTTAAAACTCTAATGCATCTTAACAAAATTAGTTAATTAATTCCAATATTAACGGCAAAACCAGTACTTTCGACAACAAAAAAGCAGCTTAAAATTAGATTTAGAAATGCCTAAACAGATAGAATCCAACCCTTTACTCGATAGACTACCACCTCATCTTAAACAGTTTATCAAGCCTCAAAACTATGATGAATATACCCCTATTGATCAAGCTGTTTGGAGGTATGTGATGCGTAAAAACATTGCCTCTTTAAGTAAAGTGGCCCATAAATCATATTTAACAGGATTAGAAAAAACAGGTATTTCTATTGATGAAATTCCCAGTATGTACGGAATGAACCGAATCCTTAAGGAAATTGGTTGGGCGGCAGTTGCGGTCGATGGATTCATACCACCTAATGCTTTTATGGAATTTCAGGCGTACAATATACTGGTTATAGCATCTGATATCAGACAGTTAGAAAATATAGAATACACACCTGCTCCTGATATTATTCACGAGGCAGCGGGTCATGCCCCCATTATTGCTAATCCGGATTATGCTGAGTATTTGCGCCGTTTTGGAAAAATTGGATGCAAAGCTATTTCATCGAAAAAAGATTACGACATGTATGATGCTGTTCGTACACTCTCTATTTTAAAAGAATCTGCTGATACTTCTCAAGAAGAGATAGAAAATGCAGAAGATAGAGTCAACGAATTACAGAATCAAAAGTCAGAACCCTCAGAAATGGCTTTGATTCGTAATTTACATTGGTGGACTGTAGAATATGGACTTATTGGAAATGTTGATGATCCAAAAATTTATGGTGCCGGCTTATTGTCTTCTATTGGAGAAAGTGAATGGTGTATGACAGATAATGTAAAGAAACTTCCGTACAGTCCAGATGCTGCGTTTCAGGATTTTGACATTACAAAACCTCAACCACAATTGTTCGTAACTCCTGATTTTGCATATCTATGTCAGGTTCTTGAAGAATTTGCAGATACCATGGCGCTGCGAAAAGGAGGACACCGCGGACTTGCTAAACTTATTGAGTCCCAAAATCTGGGTACTATAGAACTAAGTACCGGCTTGCAAATCTCTGGAGTTTTCACCAGAATGATCAAAAACGAGGACAATGAAGTGATTTACTTTGAAACAGAAGGTCCTACTGCACTTTCTCACCGAGAAAAAGAGTTGATTGGTCAAGGTATTGACGCACATCCTAATGGATTTAGATCACCTCTTGGAAAATTAAAAGGGATCAATCTGGCTATTGAAAACATGTCCCCAAGAGATCTGAAAGCCTATAATTTTTATGATGGTGAGTATATAGAATTTGAGTTTGAAAGTGGAATCACGATTGCCGGAATAAATATCACCGGAATGAGAAATATTAAAGGAGAGCTAATACTTATTAAGTTTAAAGAATGTACGATTAAATACAAAGATGAATACTTATTTAAACCGGAATGGGGAACTTTTGATCTTGCAGTAGGAAAAGAAATTGTATCTGCTTTCTCAGGTCCGGCCGATGATTACTCTTTTGATATGGTTTCTCATAATCCTGATATGAATACCATAAAAAGAACTTATTCTGCAAAAGAAGAAGAATTACATGCGCTATATCAGGCAGTGAAAAATGTAAGAAATGGTGAAAACACTAAGTTTTCTCTGGAAGCTGTTTTTGCTATCATAAAAAAAGATCATTCTCAAGATTGGTTATTAGCTATCGAAATCTATGAACTTGTCTACGACAGAGACCTTAATTTTGCAGATCATATTCTAAAACATTTAGAAGTTGTTAAAGAGACTAAATCAGAAATCAAACACTTGATTGATAGTGGTATTGAAATTATTACACAAAATACTTTGATAAGCTAAAGATCTTTTGTTTCGAAAAACTGATTTTTAAAAATTTCTATAGACACAGTTAGTTTGACACAGATAAACTTCTCTTTAGACAACTTCAGTTTTTTAGTCTATTTGATTCTGATTCCTATCCCAACATTATGAGTCATATTCGATAATTCACTAAAATTCATTCTATAACTCACAAACCACTTTCCTTTTCGGTTGTATTGCAGGCCAAGACTTATATTATTGAATTGTTTCTGATTACCTCCTACTTCTCCAAAACCATATAAACCACTTCGATATGTTGGAGGATGTTCTATAGTCTTAGTAATATGAATTTCTCTGGGAACTTTTAACTTATAAGCAAGACTACTATTTAGTAGTTTTCCTTTCAGCAAACTGTAGCTATAGATTTCGATATCCTCATTTTGCAATGTATCCAGATATTCTCTAGCTTCTTCAAAAAGATGCTTTTCTCCATTAGAAACCTCTCGTTTGTCTTTAACCATAATTTTAGGATTCGTTTTAACAATGATTTTAGGAACATATACAGTTTTATATTTTCCAGTCTGAATATAAAAAGTATCTATTTTGGTTTGATAAATCGTATCTTTTACTATTGTTATCTTCTCCTTATTAGCACTATCTATCTGCTTTGAATTACACTGTCTTTGGATTAAAACATATAAAAACAGGACTAAGATGACGAGAAGCAAAAACTTGTTTGTGGATAGTTTATTCAACATATTACTGTAAGTTTATAAAGTTTACCAGGTTGCACAAATGCAACCCGGTTTTTAGACAATTAAGACCTTAAGCTCTTTGATTTTATACTACTTGATCCAAAGCAGTTTTTAAACTTTTTAAAGAAATCTGAGCAACCACTTTTCTTGGACTAGTATCGGTAGTCAATTGTAGATATCCATTTACAATATCTATATTCTCAATCGCGCGATCTTTAATAGCTGCTATTTCATCTTCTGAAGTATCAACTTGAATTAGTTCAAACTTTAGAGAAACATCTTCTAAAAGATTATTTGTCACTGGCCCGCTATAGGATATCATTCTATATCCAGTATAGTTACCTTGGGTAAAGGTATCTTTGGTTGTGTCCACAATAAAGGATAGAGGATATCTATTTGCTCTAACCTTTATTTTGCCTTTGTTTTTAAAATATGCAAAAGCACCGGTAGATGACGAGTATACATTTTTCACAAAGAAAAAACTTCCGATAACACTGCCATCAGCATCCTGGAGTTTATCAACTTCAATAAAATCTTTGTCAAATGTTATTTCGTCTACTTTTACATTCGCATAAGTCCTTACATCATACTTTAAAACAGAGTTTTTTAATGCTTTGTAATCACCCTCCGTAATCGAAACCTTATTACTTAGAGCTGCATTAATCACGTTGTTTCTAACCGGATTGACTGATGTAGCTGATAATACATTATCAACTGTAACACTCCCCCCAACAACAGACAAGGAAGCTAATTTTTCCTTTTCTGCATTCGTAAAATCATTCGTAGACAACCCCTTATTAGTCTCTACTGTTACTTTATTCGTCAGCGCTTCTAATAAGCCATTTATCTGATCCATATCCCAAAACTTCGGAATATCTACCGTAGTCCCATTGGTAAATTCTATGACTACAGCAGCATCAGCATCCTTAATTACGTTTTTTAAGATTTCTCCATCATTTTTATGATAAAAACCATCTATTAACTGCTCGTATTGCTGCTCTGTTGGAACATCACCAGTTTCAAAATATGATTTTAACTCTTCTTTTGTTTTTATTGACATTTTTATTTTTTAGATACATTATTAATTTTTTTTTCTAAAAACTCCACACTCTGGTTTTTCCTAATCTTGAGTTTACCACGTTTTTATCCTTGTCACAACCTGCCAGGTGTCACATATGTTTAGGGTTTTCAAAAATGATATTTATTGTAATTTCAATGAAGAAATAACCAGAAAGTGGCGTTTTTAATTATCTCTTTATTTTTTTCCTTCTTTAGAGATACTGCTTATGGTTTCTGAAAGACCACCCGATTTCATTAAAGTCATTAATGCTTTAAAGAGATCTATACCATAAATTTTATTGAAGTTTTCTAAGATCGATTTTATCTCTGTGATGGCGACAAATCCTGCAATAATTTTAAGAAAAGGAACCTCATCTACGATAAAGGTTTCTAATAAAAAGGATGCCAGAATCACCAAATTATAGATAAAAAACTTAGAGATCGTATTACCGATTCCTTGGCTGCTTATCGGAATTTTCTTTTTGTAGGATGCGTACGAACCTGTTATAAAATCCACCAAAATAAGGAAGACCATTGTCATCATCACGCCATTAACAGGCGACAGGATCGTAAGTAACCAGAATGCCATATTTATAATTTTATCCATGTTTAGTTAATTTTTTATAGTCTAAAACTCTGTTTTTGGGATATGCTTGTATGCATACCTTATTGTTTTGATTACCACCCAGAACATATACAAATCCTTTTGTTTCTTTGATAAAAAAACCAACATGACCTTTCCAGCTATTTGGATTTTCACGCCATAATACAACCACATCTCCTGCCGTAGGAGCATTGGTAGATTGCCCAATATTGAGCCAACTACGTGCATTAAGCTTACCAGAATAGGAATAACCGGATTTTTTAGCCACCCAATTGGCAAATGCACTGCACCAGGCAGTCTCATCTTTTAATTGAGCACCATCAAAGCCAAGTTCATTAAAATAGGAAACGATCTGTGGATGATCTTTGGAGCCACTAATCTCAGTAACACCGTACTGAGACAGTGCCATTTCTAAAATATTCATCTGTTCTTTTTTTTATTTTTTTTTATTGTCACACTTCGGCTTAGCTCAGTGCAAGTATGGAATTCGCCATACAACATGAGATTCCCATCAACCTGGTAGTTGTGACTTATTTCATACGTTAAAAATGTTTTGATTACTTCTACGTTAATGACTCTAATTCAAAAAAATCTATACTATTCATCACGAAGCTTCGCGAAACCTTTTTGAGGATTCTTTTTGAATTGTGTTCATTACACAGAAATGAATTAATTGCATAAAAAAACTAAGATTTTCAGACTTAATTATAAACCTGCAGGAACCTAAAAACCCTTTCTTTTTTTACACAGAAATACAGTAAACTGTTAGTGCACTTCTATCATCAACCCGTCATTAAAATCGATGATTTACAGTGCGTTGAAAAGCGTATACAAATATACGAATACAACCAAAGTTTATAAAGGTTTTTACCCTTTACTTACTGCAACTACGGGAGTAAAAACAAAGGCCGAATCCTAGGTAAACCACCTCAGAATCCAGCCTTTTATAAAGTTGAATATTCCCTTTTATAAAAAGAGTGATTTTATTGTATTATGAACCTTTTGATCTTTTTGTTAGCATCATTTCCTAGCTGAAGCAGATACAATCCATTAGATAAATTACCTACATCAATATTGCCATCTAAAATTTTTGTGTTCATCACTTTTTGCCCTGCATAATTATAGATGGTAATATCAATCTCTTGATCTAAAACTCCTCTAACGAACAGAACGCCATCTGTTACAGGATTAGGATACAATCGAAACTCTTCACTAGTATTAAAACTAATCGCAGTATTCACTCTGGAAGTAATTGCACCACCAATGTTTACGGTATAATCTTCTACTTCACCATAGGTAAATGTTTCGCAAGGAGTGGCAGTAGCATTATATTTCAAAGTCACTCTCATCCTAGTTGTTCCTGTCAATGCACTAGCAGGCACTGTAAAATCATACGATTGATTTGCTTCACTACGGGTTGATTCTGAAATTATTTTCTCTGAGCTTTCGAAAGTTCCATTTTGATCATAGTCAATCCATACGTTCCAGTACTCTGTGTATACCGTTCCTGTGTAATTAAGACTTAATATCATGGTATTTTGACCATAAGATATAGCACCTGTTTGGTTGGTATAATCTGTATATCCACTCGTTGCTGCTGAAACATTATCAATTCCTCCGATACCTACATAATCAATGTATTCATCATTTATATTATTACCTTGACTACTGCAATAGGTTAATACAACTCCTGTTGTGGTAAAAGTCACGGGATTACTAGCCGAAGAGCTATTTCCGGCTGCATCTTTTGCTACTACAACGAATGTGTATTCTGAATTAGGATTCAATCCACCAACAGTAGTATTAGAAGCGACGGAAGTAGTAATCAAAGTGGCTCCCTGATAAATTTCATATTCAGACACCCCAATATTATCCGTAGATCCATTCCAGGATACATCAACCGTTGTTCCTGTAATATTTGATGCTGTTACATTGGTTGGTGTAGATGGAGCCTGAGTATCTGGCGTAGTGGACAAAATTTTAAGATCATCAATTGCCAAATCACTTCGGAATCCATTTCCTGTAGTACCTTTAAACTGAAGCTTAATTACAGATCCTACATATACAGAAAGATCTATAGAAGCTTGGTTCCATTGATTTCCTTGATTTCCGTTTCTACTCCAAAGTGAGGTATAACTGAATCCATCATCAGTACTTGCTAATACCTCTAAAGACCCCATATTGGTTCCGTTCATATGATATCCAAATTCTAAGGTCGCACCGGTTAAGGCTTCCAGATCAATGCAAGGACTATCGAGCAAAGCTATTTTTCCAGGATATCCATTTCCATTACCAGAAGCTTCGGTAAATAAATAAAATGACCCTTCTTGAGCAGAAGATGGTCCCGTACCGTTAGATGGTGTTCCATTACTATCACGGGTCCAATTAATATCATCTCCACTAGCATTGGTCCAAACTCCTATTCCTGATTCAAATCCTTCGGTATACGGAAATGTAACAATCCCCGCACAATCAGGTACTCCTGTTGTAGTAAAAGATATTGAACTACTGTATGGAGACGTAGTTGTACCGGCACATATACTACGCACCTGAGCTTCATAAGCCGTCTCTGTTGCTAGATTCGTAAGATTCGCAGTGTTAGTATTTGCAGAAACCACAGCCCAATTTGTAGTTCCTGTTTCTCTGTATCGTACATCAAACGTAGCTCCTGCACTTACGGACCAGCTCAAAGTAGCCGAAGTTGATTGCACAGAAGATGCAACCAATCCTGTAGGCGCTACTGTTCCTATTGGAGTTAATTGTACATCTTGAATTACTGCTTGACCGTCTGCAATCGTAACACCTGTGATTGTTTTTGATTCGTAACATTCTGCTTCATAAACTAAAGTATAAGTTCCTGCTTTGATAGGCCTGTAATAATCACCTTCTGGTAATTCTGTTGGTGTCCAGGTTTCATAGTTTTCTTTTCCTACTACAGTTACTTTAGCATCAATCCCCTGATCAGTAACCGCATCAGTAACAACACCACGTATCCCATAATTCACTTGTTTTAGAAAACCAATCAATGCTTCTTGATTATAGTTCCAGAAATTAACCAGTTGATTTGCTGCAGGTGTTTTGGCATTAGAAAGCTCCACGGTTACTTCTCTTCCCTTATGATAATATATCTGATAATCTTGTCGCCCTCCTTGCACTTCGTACCAAGCATAGCCATTGGTAATTCCGTTATTAAGTGCATCAAAATATCCATTAGGACTATTTTGCTGACAAAAATCTCTATATTCTTCTGATACATAAACAAAATAGTCTTCATCAGGATGTGCGCCGGCATAGGTGTCCCAAGGATAGTTGATTAGTTCAATTCCACCATGAAAATTAGCCGATAGCACAAAATGTTTCGAAGCCGCAAAATCCATAAATCGCTGTGTTTCTATCTGATGACTATTCCCATCAGGATTTGTTCCGTCATCAGGATCAGGATAGTTTCGATTAAGATCTACGTTATTAGCGTTTCCTCTGGTAGCATTGGCAACCGATGTATTACCAGCACTATTTCTATACGTTCCATCTGGGTTCGCTAATGGATTAATCCACACCTCATTATTATCCAACAGTTGTTTGATCTCTGCATGTCTTGGATGTGATGTATCATTATACGTAGTCAATAAAAAATCAATAAGATTGAGCATCATAGGATATCCGGCAATCTCATCTCCGTGCATTGAAGAAGTGTACATTATACGTGGTTCTTGCTCATTTGACCCAACGTTATCCGATAGTTTTACAAAAAGTAAGGATTTATCTCCTTCTGTAGTAGCTCCTATATTTTCTACTTGGCATATCGTAGGATTATTAGTAGCAAAATCATTCATTATACTTACATAATCTGCATAGGTGGGATATGCAGTTAATGGAAATGTTGCTGCTTTTACAGACAGGTCTGACGTCATCGTTCTATACCCTATGATATTATCCTCTTCTGTTGTGGTAAAAGGAATGTTTGTTTGCAAAAACTGATCAAACTGCGCTTGATTTGCCATTAGTTTTACAATTCCTGTAGCTTCATCATAATGAACGATGGACAACTCTTGAGTAAGAGACTGTAATTGAGAAGGGCTGTTTATAACAATATCAAATATCACCTCTCCTTTTAGGTTTAGGTATTCTGTAGCGCGTTCTTTTTGGGTTTGCTGTGCAAATAGTGAGGTGCCCAGGATCATACAGACCCATAAGGCAAGCGTTAGTTTTTTCTTCATGGTTTTTAAGAGTGTTTGTGTAAAATCTGCTTTGGTTAAGAAGCAGTCTATATAATTAAATTGGTTTTATAGTTTTAAAGATAAGGTAAAAAACACCAAAATCTTGGGGGAATCTCAGATCTTTTCACAATCTTATTCTCCAGTTTTTCAATAGATTAACTAGTAAAAACACCTACCATTTTTATTAAAAAGTTGTTTTTATACCTAAAATAAGAATAAAAAAAACCGCTCGAATTGAGCGGTTTGATAATGTCTATATAATAGGATTTAACTATTCAAAAAAACTCTCCATTCCTTCAAAAGATCAATCACTTCTTTTAGTGGCATTACGATTCTAGGAGCACTTGTTCGTTCTTCAAATGGCTCAAAATATGCAGTATCGCCTTCTACCTCAAAATATCCTTGACCATTACCGTAACTCCAATAAGCACTAGAATCCTGTATATCATCAAATACTTTTTCACCAGACATAAGACTTTCTAAATCTTCAATTATTGGATCCATGATTACGTTTTCCTTATAATCCTCTAAAAATAAAGACAATAAATTGTATTTTATTTCAGATGTTACTGCCGAAATTGCACCTTCTATTTTTTCAAATTTAACCTTCATAATTTTAATTTATTCAAATACTATATAACCTGTTTCTATTTCTTTAGTTCTTTTATCGACAAAATATTCGATAAACAATCCATCTTTAGTTTTACCTTTGAATTTATTTATTCCATCATAGGAAATAACATTATTGCTCGCTTCCAAAATAGTTTTTTGAATTTTATCAATCGTCCAACTCTTTGGCCACATCGTGGATGCGCCTTTTTTCAGCATCCAACGTTGTGTTTCTTCTACCCAAAACTCAATTTTAACTTTTCTAATCACTTCTCCAGTTGGAAGTTTAAAAGTACCCACATTTTCAACAATTCTGGTAATATTATTATCAATATTTTTTAAAATATGCAACCCTCCTACAGTTTGAACTTTGGGTTGTAAAGGCGACATAAATGAACTTTGCGGCCTACCCCTACCGGGTAAATAATCGTATTCATTCCTAATAAATGCAGGATTAGCACTTCCATTAGCAAGCCTTTTAGGAACACTACCATCCACAACTTTGATTCGAATATGACCAAACTTCAAATGATCTATAAATCTAGAAGAAAACTTGAAAACCTTGAAACCAAATCGTTTAAAATTAGATTCTCTTTTTGCCAAACCGTCCATATAATCAGATGCTTTTTGATTTGTTTTACGAGCCTCTTCTTTTATTTGACGGAGTTTTTTCTCTATTTGTTTAGGCTTAACTTCTGTTAAGATCTCCTGTCCTTTCCAAGTCAGGATTCTATTTGGTTGACCTCTAGACAGGATTGCAAAACACCCTAAAACTATACTTGAATCTTTCTTAAATTTAATATTCAGTTGAGGTAAGTCCAACAAATGCTGAATTAATTTTCTTCGGTGTTGTTTAGCTTCCCAATAATTGAGAAGTCTTTTTAACCATTTTCTCATATTATTATTGTGATTATTTGCCAACTGGGCAAAGCGTTAATATTCCATTATCAAATTTGGTGGGTGTAAAACCCATCTTTTTTAGCAGTTGCTTTTCCTGAACACTTAGTAATGCTTTGTAAGCATCATCAATAACTTTTCTTCCTGCTTGGAATACCTCATCCAACCACTTCTCTAAATCCTTTAACATCTTCGGGAAATCTTCCAGTTTTTTGCGGATAAAGGCGATCAGTGATAAAAAGGTATCCACGCTCATCGTCACAGTTTTTCTTACTGCCTTATAGGCTCCTTTGACCAAAGTGGCATAGGATTCTACAGCGAGTTTCAGTGCGGTTCCCACGTTTTTGGCCCCACCAGTAAGGATTCCAAAAACTACTTCTTCGACTATAAAACCAATCAGATATCCAATACCATAGCCTAGCGAATCTCCGGTAATATTGATGCTTGGTGGCGATGTAATAAAACGCACAAACAAGTTCGTCATAAACACAAAGGCAGCCTTAATATTTTTGAGAGTAAAGAGCTTTACTGTAGTTTCCAGCGCATTCTCAAACATTTCCATAAACAGGCTAAATTGAGAACTAGGATTTTCTAAAGTGTTTTGTTGTGCATTATTTAACCCAACAACCGCTTTGCAAATCAAACTGATAATATCAAAAATCCCTTTGACCACATCTACCAGACTATTAATAATTCCCACCAAAAAAGCATTGATAAACACAAAGGAGCTTTTGATGAAATCAATCGCCTGACCAATAATATCTTTAATAAAACCTTTGGCTTCTTTGATGATATCAAATAATACACTAAGTCTTCTTTTGATATATTTTTTAAGCGAATCTATTCTCAATGAATCTACCCCTCTTTGAATTTGGATTTCTAAAGCATCCAAAATTCTGGTAAATTGAGTGAATGCTTGCTCATAATCTGCATTTTCGTTTGCTTTATCTGCAGCCTGAATCAAGTCAAATCCTGGTAAAATTGGTGTATAGGTTTTGGATATGTTACCTTCCTGATCATAGGCTTTGTAATAGTTATCTCCAATTTTTAGATTATTCTCGATAGCTTTGGAAACATCGTCCATCGCACTTGCAATCTTGCTTAAAGCAAAATTCATAGGAATCTTACTGACGCGACTACCCCACAACAATGCTTTTCTTATAAAATAAAAGTTACTGCTCTTATCTTTCAGGTGATCTTGCAATACTTCAAGAATAGCTCCACTACTAACATCTAAGTCATATGCTCTTGCCAGTTTTGTGATATCTTTAAACGGAAGATCAGCATTTTGTGAGATTGCATTTCCAGAACGTATTCTAATAACAGATCCAAAAAGATTGTACTTGTCATTTTTCTCAATAAACAATACTATTTCATTGTCTAAAATATCAGTTGCTTTTTGATAGGCTCTTTCTAGTTTTACACCATCATTAGAGATAAAAAGAATAACCGACGTTTTTTTTTGATTCAGTTCATCATTAAGCTCTGTAAGTCTCGGAGGAAATTTCGTTTTTTTTCCTGTTCCCTTAGCTGTTATCAATACCTCATCCAACACATTGCTTTCTGGAAGGTGGATAAAGTATTTATCATCGAATGAAAAAATATCAAACTCTCTATTGAGCTGATCCACTCTTCTTTGTTCTTCGGTATTGAAAAAGACCTGTTGAGGAATCAAATAATCTTCTACGACTGTTGCAGGATAAATAATTCCTGATTCTTGTAATTTTGCTTTATTAGTGTTTGGCAATAAGATAATTTCCTGATAAATTCCAATTCCAGTCGCTGTACTATTATCTTCATCCAGTATCTCAATTTTATCATTAAAAACGGTAATATTTGGAAATGGCTGGTATTTTTTGTCAAAATTCCTGACGCCATATTCATATGCATACATACTTATTTTCTTTTGTATTAACACTTATTTTAAGGCATACAGTGTCCCCTGATCCTTAATTTGCGGGAACACTGTATGCAGTGAATCACAAACCGTTTTTTAGGTTTTACAACTCACCTTTTCCTTATATCTAAAATGAAATTATGATACTGCGGTATCCCCTACCGTATCAGATCCAATACCTACTGTATCTGTAGATTCATCATTACCACCAATCAACTCATTGGTTTGTTGGATTGGATTAAGATCAGAATCAAACTGAGACCAGTCTTCGCACTCAGAATCACAAGGCAATCCTTCCACATTAAGACCGATGGATCCTGCCTGAATAACAGTTAGCGAAGTAGGAACTCGAGTTTCCCAGGTTTCTTCTACTACACTTTCCGGATTTTGAAGTTCTTCTACAATAGAAACGAATTCTTCGTCGTCGATGGTTGGCACTTGACCACCATTCCAGATTTGACCTGTCGCTAAGTACCAGTTTACCATTTCTTCAAATCCAGGACGAACGGTAACGATTACTCTTGCCATTCCACTCTGTAAGAATGCTTTGAACAATGGGTCATTATTTTCTATAATATATCGCTGTGACCAATTGTTTTTACTTGCCCAATAAAATGGATAGAACTGATAGCTTATAATATCCCACTCAAAAGCTTGCTCAAAGAATTTCACCTTGGCAGCATAAGCATTCAATGCATCATTGGTATGATCCGGACGATATTCATCGAGTTTGTTTTTATTACCGGTATACATATCTAATCCGATCTTTTCGTGACCTAATAAGTATGTGATACAATTTTTACGCAATACCGTTTTTTCTATCTGACGATAAAATCCTGGATTAGTTTTAAAAGTTTCTTCCTGAAGTTGCTTTTGTTCAGCCAATTTCTCCTCATATTCAGCCAACTTAGCCTCATACGCTTCGATAATTTTGCTAAAAGATTCCATTTGCCATTGTTGCTTTGCTTTTTCTGTCAAAACACATTTAGCTACTACGTTGACACGGATTCCTCCAACATCAGAACCGATTACAGAAACTGCAAGATCATTTTCTACACCATTTAGATACAATGTTCTTTCCAGATCCCAATTTCTTCTACCAGATAACCCAAAGCTTTTATCTCCTACAGAAATGGTTGCATAACTTAATTCGATTCTATTTGGAACGTAGGTATACCCACCATTTACATAGGCTCTGGTGGCTTTATATCCTTCAGGAATTCTTAAGCTAAAATCGCTGGCACCCGGATAATTATGAGCACTTAAATAACTTGTTCCTGTTACACTAAACGCATCTGAAACATTGATCTCTTTAGCAATACTATCAACCTCAACGTTATAAATTCCTGCCCAATGTGCTAATGTGCTGTCGGTAATTTTTCTATAATCCCTGAGATTCATTGTTCCTGAGACCGCTCTCGGATCCAGAGGCTTTACCAATACTTCTGCATCACTATCACCTTTTAACTTTACTGCGAGGTCATGAAAAGCAGCGGGCTCTGGAACCATAAATTCATACATCAATCGCTTCCCATAATTAAGAATACTATTGTTGTAAATCTTATCTACCCATCGATATACACCAGAGATATGCTTATCGCCTTTACGATTATCAAAACCATGAGAACTATTCTCTTCATATTCTTCGACTACCTTGATTACTCGTTCCTCACGAACTTTTTGGACCACTCTATCTAATGCCCTTTCTGTTAATTCTTTTGCCTGACTAATTGCCTGAAGGTTTGATTCTTCTTTGCTCGTACTATTGGCGTAGCTGGCATTAGCGCTGGCACTAAACCCTGCATTAGAATAAGAAACACCAGCTGCCGCTGCAAAAGATTGATCTTTTGCGATCACAGATGCAATTTCTTGATTCATCTCAAAACGACCTGTAGACGTAGTTTCTGTTAAACTTTCTGTTTCTTGCTCAGTAGATGTAGTCAAAGTATCCTCTTGCCTGCGTAGTCTTCGAGTAGATTTTTCTTTATACTCGCGAGCCATAATATTCTCAATATGAGAAACCTCTCCAGGAACATAACAACATACTTCTTGTTCTACCTTGCGATAATCTGCAATTCCTAATCGTTGAATTCCGAATCCTGTAGGCACTTCATCGATTGGTGTTTCATCTCCACCTGAAACAAGTGTTAATGTACCTGTAGAACATCCACTAGTACTAAATCCAGGAATATTGAATTTATAATTACTCCCGTTAGAAAAATTAATCGTTCCTTTAAATCTCTCAATCTCTTTATTTAATGTAATTCCATTATATAAAGTCAATGAAATACTATTGTTAAATTTTCGCTGTTTAAAAAATCCATTGGTATTGCTAGTACCATCAGCAAAATTCATATGATATATAGTTCCTGCTACATCATAACTACTATCTGGAACCTTAATGGTCATAATAATAGAGTAAAGATTTGACTCAATGGATCCAAGCGCACAACAGTTAAAAGTGAATTGACTTCCTTCTAACATATTTTTTACAGGTAGAGTAGCACCTAATATATTCACCTGCTTGTTTCCAAGATCAGTGTTATCAGATATGATTGCTACGTTTTTTTTGATTTCCTCATTGATGAACTCTCTAATATCACTAAATGAATCCAGTAAAAGCTTTGAGCTCAAAGAATTTACATATGAAAGAGCTTTTTCGCTCAATAGACTGAGTGCTTTTGGGTCTTCTAATTCATTTATCGGCGTAAAATCATAATTCGGTAAGATTAAATTATCATAATCTTTTCTTACTACCGTCGCTCCTGTTTCAGAATCCTCTATAACTCTTTCTACGAAAGTAGCTTCATCATAAGCTTGCTTTACCAATCCATCATAATCTTTTTGATAAAGATCCTGAGTTTTTTGACTTTCCTTAATGTATACTTTTTCTGCATTCTCGATCTCCTCAAGGACACATCTCAACTCATCATTCTTTTCTGTAGCCACCGCAATATCCATTTCTTTCTGAAAATCTTTTGCTAGTACCGGTAGATCTCTAGGGGTTTCAGAATCTGTAACCTGGAGAAATAAATCTTTATCAATAATTACCCTGGACTGAGCCAATTTTCTAAAAGCTTCATCTGTTTTTTCCTTAGTGCTATACTCTTTCAAAAAGAAATCCGCAACAATATATGACAACAACAAATCCCTCAAATAAGGTGATCCACCAGCTAGAATACTATGATGCAAGTCATCCCAAATTGAGAGCATCTGCGAAGGTGTTAATGAATCACCCTCCAGTAATGATACTTTTTGATCAACCTCATCTACAGTAAGGGTCTTTCTGTTAGCTATTAACCATTTTGCAAAGTCTGCAAATTCGGTAAATATACTTTTGAGATCCTCGATCTTAGCAAACGTAGGTGTGAACGAATCAAGCGCATCATTAACAGATTGAATTTTTTCTTCGGTTGTTCCTTCAACTTTTGCAGCATACAACATCACACTATCTACAGGATCCGAAGGATAACTAATAAATCCATTTGCTTTTTCCTGATCCCCAATTAATTCTGGAGAACGCATGGTTACGAATCTGTATAATGTGTTCTTAATGTTTTGACTCATGTTTAGTCTTTTAAAATGTTATAAATTGTTTTTTCTGAAATGAAGAGCTGTTCTATCAGCTCTTCGACAATGACTTTCATTTGTTTTTCTGAATTGTTTTCGACATAATTCTGAACAAACTGTTTACGCTTTTCTAATAACAGTTTACTTCGTTGCATAGGTCTTTTAAATTTAAAATTAGACACAAAAACACCACCCTATTCAAACAAAAGTTTGAATAGTTACCCGTCTAAAGTGATTTTAGCACGACGTCTTATACTAGTTCACCTGAAAATGTTGCAATTGAAGTAACACAAATGTTTGATTATGAATTCTTTTTCGTACTTTAGCAACTAATTACAGTACAAATATACAACATTTTACAGAAATAAACAACAAAATACAGAATTTTTCTGTAAAATGTTTAAATTTATATTCATCATATGTTTTTAACTAAAAAGCTGGTCACATGGTAGCAATCGACGAAAAAATTAGGGAAATAATAGATTTTTTTGGTCTAAACAATCATTCTTTTGCCAAAAGAATAGGAGTTACAAGCACCACAATAGATAGCATTACCACAGGAAGACTCCAATCTGACGGCTCTAGAAAACGCACCAAGCCTGGATACGATTTACTAGAGCGTATCATTGATGAATTCAACATTGACCCGGAGTATCTTTTTGGAAAAAGTCATCACATGTTAAAGCAAAAAAGCCAGGAAATTACAACATATGGTGGAATTCCACAGGTAGTTGCTGTAAATCAGGAAGGGGATGAAAATGTAGTTTATGTGCCGATTAAGGCAAGAGCAGGATATCTGGACGGATATGGCGATACTGAATTTATAGAAACCTTACCTTCTTTTAATATGCCGCATCTTACTAATGGAACTTTTAGATGTTTTGAAGTACAGGGAAATTCTATGGTACGTACTTTTTTTGACGGAGATCTGGTTTTTGGGAAATATGTAGAGGATTTGAATGATATTAAAGATGGAAGAATCTATGTTATTGTTAGTAAAAACGATGGTATTGTATTAAAACGAGTTATTAATAGAATTGAGGAACGTGGGAAACTTATTCTTAAATCAGACAATAAAGATGGTAATTATCCAACCTATACCATCAATTCTGAAGAAATCGTAGAAGCCTGGTATGTTACAATGTTTGCTTCTAAGCAAATGCCAGAACCTGTTGATGTCTATGACCGTTTACATGATTTAGAGACTAAAATTGTTTTACTCGAAGAGGAATTACGAAGGAATAATTAAAAAAGATCGGGCACAACTTAGAAAGCTATTACCCGATCTCACGTAAAAAAACCTCACAATAAAGATTTTTGTACTTATGTATCTATCCTACTTATTAGTATTGTTCAAAATAAATAGGTTAACATTTTGAAGTATATTTATTTACGGAATATTTTTTGAAGCAATACATGAAACTAATTAAGCAGCTAAATTTTCTAGTATGAGAACCTATAAACTTCTATTCTCGGTTATATTCTTAACATATACTGGTTCGACCTATTCTCAATCAATAAAAAACCCATCTTTAAGTCACAAAAAGACTACCAAAACATTGATTATAGATTCTATTCCGGTCACTACTCCTAAAGACTATCGTTTAACGGGAATTAGTAACAACAATAATGATTATAGATTATTTATAGGAACTTCTCGAGTTTCGGACTATCCATCTTTCGGTATCTCGAGAGCTCGGCCATATTTAGTAGTAAGAAACAATGCCTTTACCCATAAATCACTTTTTGATCCTGTGGTAAATATTTCTCTACGGCAACAATCTTGGGACAATCCTTTAGGCTCTGACTCATTTGGAGCTGGGATCGTAGCTGGTAGTTTACAACTTATATCTAGTATTTTTAATTAAAAACGTCTTCATTCAAGCTAAAGCTTTCAGATAAGAAAGATTTTAAAACTTGATAAAAGAATATTCTTGTTGAAGTTGGTGTTTTTTGTGTTCCAAATTTTGCAGAAAAGAAAGATGTTGCTTGCTTTTTGGATTAAATGGCCTATGCGCCATTGCATTTTGGATTTCCTTAACTCTATGCATCGTTTTTAACGCTTCTTCTGAAATCCATGTTTGTTTAAAATACTCCCATATATACTCAATAGCAATTGTACTCGGATGAATCATATCAGTATCATAAAATCTATAATCTCTTAGTTCATCCATCATAATTTCATATGAAGGAAAATAACCGCAATTATTATCAGCAGCTATAGTTTTATGCACAGCAGCAATCAGATGTGATTTACTTAGATTGTTTTCTACAAAACCATCTTTGCTATGTCTTACCGGAGATACTGTAAATATGATCTTCACATTAGGATTTAAGCTTCTAATCAGCCCAATGCTATTCTGTAAACATTGACCTACCTCTTCTACAGATAATAATTCTTTTTGAAATTCTTTTTGCGGTACTTTATGGCAATTTGCCACCACCATATCTAATGCTTGCAAACGATACACCCAAGCTGTACCTAGAGTCACACAGATATGTGTAGCAGACTGAATCTTCTTATATGTTTGATCCAATGCTTCATTAAGAGACTGCAACAACTGTTTCTGATCCGGATGACTCAACTTAGAATGCGCATCAAAACAATGCCATTGCTCGTTATGATAAAACAAATCAGTTTCTGTATACTTTTCCTTCTGAGTAGCCATCCAAAGAAAGGTTTCAATAGCTTTTGGATGAAAAAGTATCCCAAAAGGATTGATCAAGGTTTTGAATTTAAAGTACTCAAACTTTTCTCCTAAATTTTCCGCAAAGCAAGATCCTAGCAATAACAACTCGGCATCATAATCAATTTTAGGTTGCTGAGGTTTTAAGGGTATTTTGGTTTGTAGGTTCATAAGCCCCTCACCCCAACCCTATCCCCAAAGAGAGAGAGGGGGCTTTAGTTTTAGTTATACATATTGTTTTGCTTTCTCCAAAGCTTCTTCTATTCCAGCTGGGTTTTTACCTCCTGCGGTGGCAAAAAATGGCTGTCCACCTCCGCCGCCTTGGATGTATTTTCCTAGTTCTCGAACTACTTGACCTGCGTTCAATCCTTTTTCTTCTACCAGATTTTTTGAAATGTAACACGACAATAATGCTTTCCCATTATTATCAGCTCCAAAAAGCATAAAAGCATTTTCTATTTCTCCACCTATTTCAAAAGACAAATCTTTTATTCCAGCTGGATCAAGATCTACTTTCTTAGCTAAAAACTGAATACCATTTATATCTTCAAACTCTGATTTAAGATCTCCTTTCAGGTTCTTCGCTTTATCTTTAAGCAAAGCCTCTATTTGTTTCTTAAGACTTGCATTCTCTTCTTGCAGCGCTGTAATGGCCTTAATTGGATCTTTTGGATTTTTCAAAATAGCTTTTACCTCAGAAAATGCTTCAGATTGATTGGTGAAATAATCCTTAGCCGCATCACTGGTGATCGCCTCAATTCTTCGAATTCCAGCAGCAACCGCACTTTCTGATGTGATTTTAAAATGCCAAATATCGCTAGTATTTTGTACATGGATTCCTCCACATAATTCCATAGACTCTCCAAAACGGATGGCGCGAACAGAATCTCCATATTTCTCACCAAACAAGGCAATTGCTCCTTCGGCAATAGCTTGGTCGTATGATATATTTCGCTTTTCTTCTAATGGTAATGCTTCTCTTATTCTGGCATTCACAAAATCCTCTACTTGCTGTAACTCATCCGATGAAACTTTAGAAAAATGAGAAAAATCGAATCGTAAGTTTGCACTTTGCACCATAGACCCTTTTTGCTCTACATGGGTTCCTAAAACTGAACGCAATGCCTGATGCAATAAATGAGTTGCCGAGTGATTGGATGCAGATGTAGCACGTGCCTTATCACTTACTACTGCCGTAAAAGTGTCTTCTACATGATTAGGTAGACTTTTTGTAAAATGAATGATCAGGTTATTCTCTTTCTTAGTATCTAAAATGTAATACACATCACCGTTAGAAGCTTCCAGATATCCTTTGTCTCCAACTTGTCCACCACCTTCAGGATAAAAAGGTGTTTTATCTAAAACTAATTGATACAACTCACCATCTTTCTTGCTGTTTACTTTGCGATAACGAGATATTTTCGCTTCGCTTGAAGTATGATCATATCCGATAAATTCCTCTTTGACATCAGGAATCAAAATCTCCCAATCTCCAGCTTTTACTTCGGAAGCAGCTCTGGAACGATCTTTTTGTTTTTGCAATTCTGCTTTAAATACTTTTATATCATATTCATATCCTTGCTCAGATAGAATCAGAGCCGTAAGATCTTCAGGAAAACCAAATGTATCATATAATTCGAACACTTTTTCTCCTGAAACCACCTTACCTTTCGTATTCTTAATTACATTATCCAATAATACCAATCCCTGGTCTAAGGTTCTCAAGAACGAATTCTCTTCTTCTTTTATAACATTGGTGATTAAATTCTTTTGAGATTTCAATTCCGGAAAAGCATCACTCATTTGATTACTGAGCGTATCTACTAGTTTATAGATAAAAGGTTCCTTGGTATCCAAAAATGTAAATCCATATCTGATAGCTCTTCTCAAAATTCTTCGGATCACATATCCTGCACCAGTATTACTTGGCAATTGACCATCTGCTATAGAAAATGAAACGGCTCTAAGGTGATCCGCAATCACACGGATTGCTACACTTACTTTACCGTTTTCATCGGTTGGCAAACTATCTTTATCGTATGTAGCATTGGTAATGGTCTCTATCTCTCTGATTAGTGGTGTAAACACATCGGTATCGTAGTTAGATTTCACACCTTGCAGTGCCATACACAAACGTTCAAATCCCATTCCTGTATCCACGTGTTGTGCTGGTAGTTTTTCCAGGGAACCATCTGCCTTGCGATTAAATTGCATGAAAACAAGATTCCAGATTTCTACTACCAATGGATCATCCTGATTGACCAAATCACGACCTGGTATTTTTGCTTTTTCTTCTTCTGACCTTAAATCTACGTGAATTTCTGAACAAGGTCCGCAAGGTCCTTGATCTCCCATTTCCCAGAAATTATCTTTCTTATTACCCATGATAATGCGATCTTCGGGGACAATATTTTTCCACAGATCATAAGCTTCCTGATCCATGTCCAGGTTTTCATCTTTTGCTCCTTCAAAAACAGAAACATACAGAATGTCTTTATTAATCCCAAAAACATCTGTTAACAGCTCCCAAGCCCATTCGATTGCTTCTTTTTTGAAATAATCACCAAAACTCCAGTTCCCTAACATCTCGAACATGGTATGATGATAGGTATCCATTCCTACTTCTTCCAGATCATTATGCTTACCACTAACTCTTAGACATTTTTGCGTATCAGCAATTCGATTATTTTTAGGAATTCCATTTCCCAAAAAATATTCTTTAAACTGGTTCATCCCGGCGTTGGTAAACATCAAGGTAGGATCATCCTTAATCACCATCGGTGCAGAAGGCACAATACTGTGTTTTTTGGATTCAAAAAACGATAAAAATTGGTTTCTGATGTCTTGGGATTTCATTTTTTTATATTTTCTTAATAATCAATTAATTACCAGTATTTATCTAAAGATATGCTACCGATACTCGTCAGTTTTTTCTGGACTTTGTGACATTTTACTATCTTTGTTCTCGCCCCAAAGTATAAACAAGCCTATTTTTGGCTAATATCCTGCAAAAATAGTATATTTTAGATTATGTCAAAGGTTAAATATTACTACGATAGCGAGACGCTATCTTATCGTAGAATTGAACAAAAGAAAGGACGCAAATTTGGCTTCGCCATTTTGGGTGTTCTTGGAGCATTTTTAGCTGGTTTTGTATTATTACTTATTTACCTTAATATTCCTCAATTAGAGACGCCCAAAGAAAAAGCATACAGAAGAGAGTTAGAAAATATGAAGCTCCAATATGAGCTTATGAACAAACAATTGAAAAAGGATCATGCTGTTCTTGACGAAATTGCAGAAAGAGATGACAACATATATCGCCTTTATTTTGGTGCCCCTCCAATCCCTGAAGAAGTACGAAACGCAGGTTTTGGAGGTGTAAACAGATATAAAGGATATGAAGGGTACGATAATTCTGAAATTATTATTGAAACTCAAAAACAGATCGATGAGCTCACCAAACAAATAGCCGTACAATCTATATCGCTAGATGAAATTAAAGAATTGGCAGAACAAAAGGAAGAATTACTATCTACGATACCGGCTATCCAACCGATACAAAATTCTGATCTAAAACGTATGGCATCTGGATACGGATGGAGAAGTGATCCTTTTACAAAAGCCAGAAAATTTCATTACGGAATGGATTTTTCTGCAGCTACGGGAACACCCATATACGCATCCGGTAACGGAGTTGTGACAAGAGCAGATGCTAATTCCAGTGGATATGGGAAACACGTGCGTATCGATCACGGATTTAATTATGTTAGCCTTTATGCGCATTTAAGTAAATACAATGTAAAAAAAGGGCAGAAAGTGAAACGTGGTGATATCATAGGATATGTAGGAAGTACGGGGAGATCTGTTGCTCCTCATCTTCATTATGAAATATTTAAAGATGGAGATCGCATCAACCCACGTAATTTTTACTACGGAAGTTTAACTTCTGAAGAGTTTAATGAAATGCTCAAAGCTTCTTCTGTAATCAACGAAACTCTAGACTAGCTCCTATGCGAAAGACACTTCTTTTTGTAATTCTATTTGGCCTTAGTTATACAATTCAAGCTCAAAAATTTTCAAAAGAAGAAATCGACTCAATGACGACTATTATTGAGAATTTCAAATTGGAAATGGAAAAACTTTCCGCTCCTAAAAGCATCAAATTGATGGCTGTGGGAGACATCATGATGGGAACTAATTTCCCTAATGAAAGTTATATGCCCCCAAAAGATAAAGGTCCTTTTGATGATGTAAATGTTGTATTACAACAAGCCGATATCTTATTTGGTAACTTAGAAGGAACGCTTACCGATGAAGGCGAAAATGCTAAACGCTGTTCTGATCCTTCTAAATGTTATTCATTTCGATCTCCTGAATCTTTTGGTAAGTATCTTGAAGAAACCGGATTTGATGTGATGAGTATTGCCAACAACCACATTGGTGATTTTGGAACTATCGGTATTAAAAACACTGCCAAAACCTTGGAAAAACATAATATTGCATATGCCGGAGTTTTTGCTCAGGAATCTACGATATTTGAAAAAAATGGTATCACGTATGGATTTTGTGCCTTTGCCCCAAACAAAGATTGCGTAAAAATTCATAACTTAACAAAGGCAAAAAGGATTGTAAAAGAACTTAAAGAAAAGGTGGATATCGTAATCGTATCTTTTCATGGTGGTGCAGAAGGAACAGATCATACTCACGTAACCAGAAAGACCGAACGTTTTTATGGAGAAGATCGTGGAAATGTATATCTGTTTGCACATACCTTAATAGATGCGGGAGCTGATATCATTTTAGGGCACGGCCCTCACGTATCAAGAGCTTTTGAGGTGTATAACAATAAGTTTATTGCCTATAGTTTAGGTAATTTTTGCACCTATTCTAGGTTTAATTTAACCGGAATAAAAGGGTACGCTCCGATCGCAGAAATAGAAGTAGATCCTGAAGGTAATTTTATCAAAGGAAAATTGCATTCTGCTAAACAAATCGATGAGGTGTATCCATTTATGGATGATAAAAAAAGAGCGCTTAAAGAAATTAAAAAATTGACCGAGGAAGATTTTCCGGAGAGTAACTTGGTTTTTGAAGAAGACGGAAGTTTTACCCAAAAAAATGAGAATTAACTATGTATGTTGACTTACCAAAAAAAATGTACTATGGTATTGGCGAAGTCGCTGATGCGTTTGATGTGAATGCTTCTCTTATTCGTTTTTGGGAAAAAGAATTTGATATCATCAAACCCAAAAAGAATGCTAAAGGAAATAGAAAGTTTACTCCAGACGACATCAAAAATCTAGAGTTGATATATCATTTGGTAAAAGAACGCGGATTTACCTTAGAAGGAGCTAAAATTCATCTAAAAGAACAAAAACAAGAAGCATTGGATAGCTTTGATATCATCAGAAAACTAGAATCCATCAGAGGGCAATTGCTTAAAATCAAGGAGCAGTTGTAACCATCTAATTATTCCTTTGTCATAAGGTAATTCCTATAAATATCGGCTTCAATCTTAGAAACATCCGATTGCATCCGAGTAAGCTTTGTGATGCTGGCTATTAAGGGGAAATCTTTAAAGTTAAATTCTAACCAATTCCTCCTTCTACCATCCCTATCATGCACTTGGTCAGTACTTAAAGTATTATTTATTTTGGTTTTTAGTCCTGGAGTTTCTACTAATGCAATAAGATTCTCCCTAAGCTCATCGGTTCTTGTAATAAACTCTTTTCCTTTCTCAGATAACCCATTTTCTGTAAAAAACATATTATTAGGCTTATCCATCAATTCATAATCATCAGGGTCTTTATCATCCAGCATTTTCAGTTTTACAGATTCCAGGTATTTTTTATAGTCTTTGGTTAAGAAGTTTACCTCTTGTGCTTTTGACCATAGATCCGGATCTGTAATCAATCTCAACAACGAATCATTTTCTTTTTCTAAAGGATATGCTATTTGCTCTAATTTTTGATCCATACGAACATAATCCGTAAACATTTTCTTTCTGGCTCTAGAAACTAAAAAGCTGATTCCTGATACAACAAAAACCAATAACACCAGTATGATCAAAAGTGGTTTTTTCATCTATTTATATGTATTGCTTTTTTAAGGTTATACTTCGGCTGAGCTCAGTGCAAGAATGGAATCGCCATAGCATCACTTCTGTTGGATATCAACTTAATGGTTATGGCTTATTTCATTACTATGTCTTTTATTTCTTCCTAAAATACACCGCTACAGGCACTCCGTGAAAATCAAATTCTTTACGTAATTGATTCTCTAAATATCGTTTGTAAGGTTCTCTTATGTACTGTGGCAGGTTACAGAAAAACGCAAACTGTGGTTGAGGTGTAGGCAATTGCATACAGTATTTAATCTTTACATATTTTCCTTTATAAGCCGGTGGTGGATTTCTTTCTATTATTGGCAACATTGTATCGTTCATCACACTAGTCTTGATCTTTTTAGAACGATTTTTATATACTTCTACAGCAGTTTCTATTGCTTTAAAAAGTCTTTGCTTGGTCAATACAGAAATAAATACAATTGGGACATCCGTAAATGGTTCAATTTGTTTACGGATATATTTTTCAAAATCTTTTAAGGTATTGCTTTCCTTATTTTCGATTAAATCCCATTTATTCACAAGAATCACAATTCCTTTGCGATTACGTTCTGCTAACCAAAATATATTCTGCACCTGCGCATCGAATCCTCTTGTAGCATCTACCACTAACAAACACACATCACTATGTTCTATAGCACGAACAGATCTCATAACAGAGTAAAACTCTAAATCTTCTTTTACCTTAGACTTTCTTCTAATCCCAGCGGTATCCACCAAGTTAAACTCAAAACCAAAACGATTGTATTTGGTATCAATTGCATCTCTTGTTGTTCCTGCAATATCAGTAACAATATATCGATCCTCGCCAATCAATGCATTAATGAAAGATGATTTTCCTGCATTGGGTCTTCCAACCACTGCAAACCTTGGCAGTTCTGATTCTTCTTCATCTACTTGTTCTGGCAAAGCTTCTACTAATGCATCCAAAAGTTCTCCTGTACCACTACCATTGATACTGGCTATGGTATAGTATTCTCCCAGTCCTAAGCTATAAAACTCTACTGCATCTGCAGCTCTTTTAGCATTATCTACTTTATTAACAGCAACAAAGATGGGTTTATCTACTTTGCGAAGTAAGTTCGCTACTTCTTCATCCATACCGGTAACACCTGATTCTACATCAACCATAAAAATAATGGCATCTGCTTCATCAATGGCTAACTCAACCTGTTTATCGATTTCTGCTTCAAAAATATCATCACTACCTACTACGTAACCACCAGTGTCTATTAAAGAGAATTCTTTACCATTCCAATCACTCTTACCATAGTGACGATCACGAGTAACTCCACTCACCGCATCTACGATTGCTTCTCTTCTCTGGATCAGTCTATTAAAAAAAGTAGATTTACCTACATTAGGTCGCCCTACAATTGCCACTATATTACTCATTATCTGAATTCTAAAATTTGTGCAAAATTAGTCTTTTTATTCTACCTAAACTATTGAACCCTGATTATGTGTTAGAAAATCTATTACATAGTTAGGATTGAAATTTAAATATTTGACGAATACAGTAAAAGCGAAGGTTCTAAAAAACGAAAAAGCTCAACGGTCAGCGCATCGACCTATTGAACTTTTTCATAATTGATAGTCAGTCAGTGAAATAATTACTTACTTCAAAGATAAAAACAAAAACAGATATCTTGGTTACTGTAAAACAGCAAACTTTTTATGGACGATTGATTACTTAATCTCATAAATTGCCACCGTATTAGAAACCTCATGTGTTATAATTACTAAATCATTACCTGTTGGACTATCTGAAGCTTTTACAGCGATCAACCCTTCTGGCCCTACATCGTCAGTATCTATCATCCAATCTAAAAACGTAGGATTCGTTGGGTTTGAGATATCAAATACCATTGCGCCACCTGTTCTTTCTAAACCAACAAACAGTAATGTTCTGTCATCGATTTTTAGGGTTTCTACAGCCTCTGGCTCTGCTCCTTTATCATCAGATCGATCATCTACCTGTCCTTCATCATTATTAAACAGTAAAGGTTCTAACTCAAAAGTTTTCTTACCGATAAAATCTCCGCTATCATATATTACATTTCCGGATGTATTCCAGATGGTAAAGGACCTTCCTCCATAAACGTATATTTCATCATAATCTCCATCTCCATCTATATCTCCGTTTGCAGTAGTCGTTTTTAATCTTCCTAAGTTTTCATCTAACTGTAGCGTAGCTGCATCAGGAAATACTGTTGGGTCTAACGTTAAATCTTTGACTCTTTCTTCTTCAGAAAATCCATCATAATCTCTGGCATCTCCTTCATTGGCAGAAACGATATACCCTGTACCATTAATGGTAACATACTCAATCGCATCCGGCTGATACATTCCAAAAACCGGCCAATTCTTAAAATTACCAGCCATATCATCACGATTACTGGCATCCATTTGATTCTGCGCAAGCGAATGATTTTTTACCCCAAGTCCTAGAATATTGGTTATCGTTTTAGTTTCGAGATTTACTATTGCCAGCCCATTATTTTCCTGTAAAGAAACATAAGCCGTTTCAGCATCATCAGAAATAGCAACATATTCTGGCTCCACATCCTGAGCGAGCGTAGCTCCTTGACCAAATACTCTAAAGTTATTATTGATAGTCTGTGAATTAAAAGAAGTGAAATCTAAAGTCGTTGTTTGTCCCGAAGCAACTTCTATAATAGTAACCGAACCTTCAGGATCATTGGTATATAAATCATCCGGTTCTCCTTCATTAGCAGCTACAATATATTTTCCGTCAGGGCTAAAAGTCACCATATCCGGAAGCGCTCCTGCATTATAGGTATTAAGAAAAGCTTGTGTATCTGAGCTATACGTAGCTATCGTTCCATTGGCTTGTTTGCTAGACGAATTTTCTAATGCAACTGCCACGATTCCGTTAGCAACGGCCACACTATTAGGTATTCCGGTCACGGTTATATCAGTACCGGGCGTTGGAGTTGATGGATTAGACAAATCCCAAACTGATATTTCTGTATCATTAGGATTTACTATAAACAACTTGTTGGTCATAGGATCAAATGCAGAGATCTCAGCAAATCCCTCATCGCCTGTACCATTGCTAAAAGCTCCAATTTTTTTAAAAGTTAACTCTGAAGTATTAATAGAGTCCATTCCATTATCATCATCAGATTTACAAGAAATAAACATACTTACTAGGACCAAGGTCAACGTAGCTTTATTGAAAGTTTTCATTATTAATTAATTTGATTTGAATTAGTTATCAAAAATGAATAATGAGTATATCCTTAATGTTACGAGAAGAATAAATTATCTATAATTTATAAAAAAACGGTCTAAAAATTTAGACCGTTTTTTTATAAATTTTCTTGTTAGAAATATTAATTATTCTATAATAAACTTCTTGTATTCTGTGCCTTCTTCTTTATCTATTTTTACCAGGTACATTCCTGATTTCATAGTTCCTGCCATATCAACAGTTAAAGAAGTTTTGCCATTTTTAATACTATTGTTTAATACCGGCATCATACTAGATCCTGACATACTATAAACAGACACTCTTATATTTTGTTCTTTTTTGGACATCACATCAATAGTAAGTTTACCTCCCGATTTTAATACTGTTGGATATACTTTTGAAGCTATAATGCTTTCATCACAATTATCAACAAAAACCGTTACTTCATCAGTTTCACTGCAGTTACCTATGGTTACAATTACAGAATAATCTGTTGTCACAGCGGGAGAAACAACGATTGTTGGAGTGGTTTCACCTGTTGACCACAGATAACTATCACCTCCAGAAGCAGCAAGTATTGCCTCTTCACCAAATCCTTCACACAAGAATCTGTCTCTTCCTGCACTGGCTTCTACTATTGTTACTTCTACGATTACTTCATCCATTGCTTCACAGGCTCCATTGGTTACAATAACGGAATAGGTGGTAGTATCCCCCGGAGAAACGGTAATACTAGCCGTTGTTTCACCTGTAGACCATAAAACATCCCCTTCGCCTATTACTGTAAGTACAACCTCTTCTCCTAAACAAATCTCCTGATCTTCTCCTGCATCAGCGGTAACGGCGCATCCTTCTACAAATACAGTTACATCATCAATATCTTCGCATCCATTCGAAGAGACAGTAACAGTGTATGTAGTTGTCTCTGCTGGAGAAACATCTATAGTTGCGGTGGTTTCCCCTGAAGACCATAGATATGTATCACCTCCTGTAGCCGTTAGCGTCGCTGTTTCTCCTGTAGCTATAGTTTGATCATCTCCGGCATCTGCTGTTACAGAATTTACGACTACTGTTACTTCGTCTTCACCAACACAATCAGTACAACTAGTTACAGTAACAGTATAGGTTGTATCCACTTCTGGTGATACTGTAATACTTTGAGTAGTTTCGCCAGTTGACCACAGATACTGAATCTGTCCTTGTTCTTGGGCAATACAATCTCCAAAATTAATATTGAAATCTCCAAAAGAGTCTGGGTTTCCTTCTAAATTAAACCATCCAGATCCTCCATATACAGCTGGTGTATACTCAAATACATTAGCACCATTTCCCACTTGGAATGCCTCACCTCTTCTAGAAATATCATAACTCAAAGTACCGTCGATCTGAGTAATAGTTCCACTCATTCCAGTATAGTATACCCAACCAGTTGCGTCTTCTGTCTGGCAAGAACTATCTTTAGGACTACCCGCAGGCGGTGTACTAGTGAACCCTGTGAACGTAGCGTCTACCATAAATGATGTATTGGTAGAATTATATTCAAACACTTCACCTTTTAATGTTGCAGTTCCGTCTGTATTTTCATTCCAAACTAGATCTACATTTCTAAACCATAATCTAGTTCCATTATCGTTGATAAATACTACAAACTGATGTTGTCTTCCTCTACAATAGTCAGTGTCTTTGATTCCGTATTCAATACAATCACCACAATTATCGCCGCCAGTTATTTGCGCAGTAAGCGTTACCTCATCGCCTAAGCAAATTTCCTGATCTTCTCCTGCATCTACGATTACAGGATCGTTCACAACAACTGTTACAGAATCTGAAGCTTCACAACTTCCGCTAGTTGCAGTCACTGTATAAGTAGTTGTTTCTGTTGGTGACACAATAATAGTTTCTGTAGTTTCTCCTGTGGACCAGATAAATACTCCTTCTCCAGTAGCTGCCAATGTAACTGTGTCTCCTAAACATATATTCTGATCATCGCCGGCATCAACTGCTGCAGATTTAACGAATACTTTAATCTCATCAGTAGCAGTACATCCATTACAATTGGTTACCGTTACCGAATACGTAGTATCTTGATCCGGTGATACTGTAATACTTTCTGTAGTCTCTCCTGTAGACCATAAGAAAGAAGTATTATTTGTTTCAGAAGTTATACAATCTCCTAAATTAAAATTAAAATCTCCTACATTATATTCGCTATCATCCGTATCAAACCACCCACAAGCTCCAAATTTTCCTTGTTCTGTTTCTGTTACATTAGCACCATTACCTATTTGGAACGCTGGACCTCTTCTAGTTAAACTTGTAGACCAAGATCCATCTTCACTAGTAATAGTTCCTGTAAATTCTGTATAATATTCCCATCCTGATTCATCTTCGTTATTACAGTCATGTTCTTTAGGGCTATTAGCTGGAGTATTACTTGTTTTTCCAGTAAAAACAGCATCTACTTCATAATTTGATTGTGTGTTTGTGTAATCAAATACTGTACCTTTTAGGGTAGCCGTTCCATCCGGAAGTTCATTCCATTCCAAATCCACATTAGAAAAGAATCTTCCGCCCTTCAACCATAATACGTAGTTTTGATTACCACGACAATAGTCCGTGTCCTGAATACCGTATTCGATACAACTCTCACAACTTTGGTTACCATTAGTTGTAGCTGTTAAAATGATTTCGTCACCTAAACATATTTCTTGATCCTCTCCGGCATCTACCACTGGAGCGTCATTTATAATTACTTCTACAGCATCTGTAGCTTCGCAATTTTCACAGTCCTTAACTGTTACTGTATAAGTTCCTCCTTGATTTACGGTAATCGATGGAGTAGTTTCTCCTGTGGACCATAAATAGCTAACCTCTGTAGTTGATGTTGTAACACAATCTCCGAGATTAAAATTAAAATCTCCTCTGTTATATTGACCATCCGTGGTATTAAACCATCCACAGGCTCCATATTTTCCTTGTTCTGTTTCGGTAACATTAGCTCCGTTTCCTAACTGAAAAGCAGGACCTCTTCTTGATAAATCAATTGACCAGGATCCATCGGTGCTGGTTACAGTACCCGTTAATTCAGTATAATAAATCCATCCTGATTCGTCTTCATTATTACATTCATGCCCTTTAGGACTATTGGTAGGTGTAGTGCTTGTTCTTCCTGAATATACAGCATTCACCTCATACGTTGATTGAGTTAATGTATGATCAAAAATAGTTCCTGTTAATGTGGCCGTACCATCAGCTAACTCATTCCACTCTAAATCTATATTAGAAAACCATCTTGGATTATCACCATCTGTTAACCACATCACATAGTCTTGATCCCTTCTGCAGTTATTAGTGTTTGTTACACCGTATTCTCCTGTACAATCTGTACATTCTGACGCTCCGGAGATAGTGGCTGTTAGAGTTACCTCTCCTTCTCCACAAAACTCAGAGTCCCCACCAGCATCTACAGTTAATTCACAACCCGTATTTAATGGCGAATGAAAATTACTTATTGGCTGATTAGTAAGTTCTTTTTTATTTTCTTCGACTACTGAATTAAATCCAGAAGTCATCATGAAAATGACGATCATAGTTAAACCAAACAAAGACGACGCTAAAGGAGTCGTTTTAATCTTTTGGCTTAAAAAGTTAAGCTTATTAGTAAATTTTGACATTGTGTAGTTGTTTTTTCGTTCGAATTTAAAAATTCAATCTGGTTAATTTATTTTGGGTATTCATCAAATAAAACAGGAGACAAAAAACCACATAATAGTCTAAGACTCTATGGATATTTGGTAATCCGCTGAAATGTACTTGATTTTTAAAGTTAAGCCGTTATTTGAAAAAGTGTGTGAAGATAAAGTAATGTTTATATCATATTTTAGGGCGTTTTTAAAAAGATTAGGATTGCTAAATTATAGGATTCACGTTAAAAAAACATAAAAAAAAGACGTAAAAACGTTCAAATGCAGCATTTTATCTTCAAACTACAGTTTTCCCGTAAACAATGAAATTGTAAAACTTACAAAAATCTTACAAACCAACTTATTAGGAGTATTTTACCACAAATTTTTACTTATTATATCCGAATCGTTTTAATTGACGCTCACTACTACGCCAATTTTTATTCACTTTTACGTATAATTCTATATGAATCTGTTTTCCAAAGAATTTTTCTAATTCTTTTCGAGCCTCAACGCCAACTCTTTTTAGTGCAGATCCTTTGTGACCAATTATAATTCCTTTTTGAGAATCACGTTCGACCATAATCACAGATCTAATTCTTATAATATTTTCATCTTCAAAAAACTCTTCCGTCTCAACCTCTACAGAATATGGAATTTCTTTTTTGTAGTGCATTAAGATTTTTTCGCGAATAGCTTCGTTAACGAAAAAGCGTTCCGGTTTATCCGTTAATTGATCCTTAGGGTAAAAAGCAGGAGATTCAGGTAATAACTCTACAATTCTACCAAAAACTTCTTTGACATTGAAATTTTCTAAAGCTGAAATAGGATACAACTCGGCATTAGGTACTTTTTCTGCCCAAAACTGCACCTGCTCTTCTAATTGTTCTTGGTTAGACTGGTCAATCTTATTCAATAATAAAAAAACCGGAATTTTAGCATTTGTAATCTTGTTAAAAAAAGCTTCATCTTTTAGCTCTTTTTCTCCGATCTCTACCATATAAATCAACACATCGGCATCTTCGAAAGCAGACTTTACAAAACCCATCATAGATTCCTGTAATTCATAAGCTGGTTTAATAATTCCCGGAGTATCCGACAGAATAACCTGAAAATCATCTCCATTTACAATACCAAGAATTCTATGCCTTGTAGTTTGTGCTTTAGAAGTAATTATAGATAGTCGCTCTCCAACAAAAGCATTCATCAGAGTAGATTTTCCAACATTAGGATTCCCGATGATATTAACAAAACCAGCTTTATGACCCATATTTAAGATTTTGCTGCAAAGTTAGTTGATTATTCTTCAAGTTTATGGAATCTTTCAAAGGATTATTCATTCTCAAATACATTATTTTGCCTACAAAACATTGTTTAATCTCGGAGTTTAGATGGTAAAAAAGTGCCTAGAAAATGAACCTTATGTTAATTTTTCGTAAATTTAATTCCAGTACGTTTTCAAAACCCCACGAAAACAAGGAATTTATTATCATAATACTGGGATCATTTTGGGAAACTATTCTATTACTTTTTCGCCTTTTTGGAAACTATATTGCAACATGTATTCATTTATGTTTGTAATAGCAATGCTTTTGTTTTCTCATTCCGGTTTTGGACAAGATAGAGATAAGCAACTTGCTAAAGCTGATCAAAGTTTTGAAGCATTAGCCTATATCAATGCTAGGGATATTTATCTAGATGTTGCAAAACAAGGATTTTCTTCTTATGATTTGTATAGAAAATTAGCTGACTCTTACTATTTTACCGGAGAACTCGAAGAATCAGTAGCCTGGTATGAAAAGCTAATCTCAACTTTTTCTGAGGAAGTAAAACCTGAATACCTATTTAGATATGCTCAAAGTCTAAAAAGTGCTGAGCGGTACGGTGATGCAGATGCTATTATGGAAAGGTTTGATGCTGTTACCGGAAATGACAAACGAGCTAAATCGTTTATTGATAAAAGAGATTACCTGGATTTTATAGAAAAACAATCTGGTAAATATGATTTATACACATTGAATATAAATTCTGAATATTCGGATTATGCTCCGAGTTTTAACCATAAAGGTGAGATTGTATTTGCTTCATCCCGAAGTAAAAACTCTAAGGTTCACGAATGGAATAAGATGCCTTTTTTGGACTTATTCTCTTCTGCTATTAAAGAAGATAATGTATCTACAGAAGAGCCAAAAAAATTAAAAGGTAAAATCAATACAAAATTTCACGAATCTTCTACAAGCTTTACCAAAGATGGAAATACAGCATATTTCACCAGAAATAATTTTACGAACAACAAACTTGGAAAAAGCAGAAAAGGAGTCGTTTTATTGAAGTTGTATAAGGCTACTTTTGACAATAATCGATGGTCTGATGTAATAGAGCTACCTTTTAACAGTGATAACTACTCGATCTCTCATCCTGCATTGAGTCCTGATGGTAAACAACTATATTTTGCCAGCGATATGAAAGGAACACGGGGTAAATCCGATTTATTCGTAGTCGACATTCTTCCTGGTGGAAAATACGGAAAGCCGAGAAATTTGGGAGATGATATCAATACTGAAGCCAGAGAAACCTTTCCTTATATAAGTGATACCGGTCGATTGTATTTTGCCAGTGATGGACACGTTGGACTAGGTGGATTAGATGTCTTTGTTGCCATCGCCAAAGAAGATGGATCTTATGAAGTATTCAATGTGGGCAAACCAATTAATAGCCCAAAAGATGATTTTTCTTTTGTACTGAATGAAGAAAACAAGACAGGTTATTTTGCAAGTAACAGAAAAGGTGGAAAAGGGAACGATGATATTTACAGTTTTAGACAAACCGAGGAATTAATTACCTCTTGCAAAGAATATTTAGAAGGTGTTATTACGGATAGTGAAACTAACGAGCCCTTAGCTAATGTTGATGTCTCATTGATAGATATGGACGGAAACATCGTAAACAACATAAAGTCTGACTATGATGGAAGTTATATTTTCGAAGTAGATTGTGACAAACAATATATCATCAGAGCATCAATTGAAGGATTTAATCCTAATGACATTATCTTTAGATCAAAAGCATCTTATGAAACCACTAACAAGGTTCCTATAGCATTTAAGAGAGAAGAACTACTCTCTACCACCTCAGAACCTGTTAATATAGGTGATGATATCGTTGCTCCATTGCAATTAAGAACTATTTTCTTTGATCTGGATACAGATGAAATCAGACCGGATGCGATAGCAGATTTACAAAAAGTAATCGCTGTAATGAAACAAAATCCTAATCTAAAAATAGAAGTTCGTTCTCATACTGATAGTAGATCCAGCTACTGGTACAACAAAAGACTAAGTGTTAAACGTATGCGCGCCACTGTACGCTACATTATACGTAATGGTGGGATTAACTGGAGACGAATAAGAGGAAAAGCGTATGGAGAACGAAGACTTATTAATAAATGCGCCAACGGCGTTCCTTGTACAGAAAAAGAGCATCAAGAAAATAGAAGAAGTGAATTTATTGTTAGGGAGTAGATCTTCTCTTCATCAATTGACCATTACCAATAACTCAAAACAGTTTTATAAAAAAACGAGAGAATAATTATATCCCTCGTATTTTCCATATACTATTATAATCCTAAAATATTAGCATCCACTCTAAACACACAATCTACTTTGATATCGTGATTCTCGTTGATGGTTTCGTCTGTGGTAGTCGATGCTCTTAGTGAAAAAGAATCTTGTTTCAAGTACTCTTTAAGCTCTACTCCTGTGGTTTCTAACTCTATCACTCTAAGATCTTGATTTTCTAGGTTTTCGGCAAAAGCAATTTCTTGTTCTTCTAAACCTTCCGCATCAATAAACAAACGTACTTCTTGTAAGAAGTTAAAATCTCCATCGGCTGGGTTTTCTATAATTAACCGTAATCTTTTTAGCTGAATACTTTCTATTAAAGAACTACTGGTATTGTTGTTTTCAAACTCGGACTCAGAATTTGTAGGTACCGGTGGTGTTTCTATACTAATTGGCACATCAATAATAGTAGTAGAGGCAACCGTAAATTCTGATTCATAATCAAGTTCGAATACGGTTAATCTATTTAATTCTTCACAAGAAGACGTGATGACCAAAAATACTAATGTAAGGGCGCAAAAAAATCTATTCATTTTCTATTATTTTGAGGTTATTTCAAATATATACGAAAAAATATAACGTATGGTTTTCTCTCTTCCATTTTTTCCGTAAAACAAATGCTAAAATAGATACTATTTCTTACCAGCCTTAATGGTATCAAAATAAATCTTAGCTCTTTTATTTACTTTAGGTGCTAATAACAATGCCGAAGCTACCGTAGGTATTGCCATCAATGCAAAGGCGCTATCAATTAAATTAATTGCAAAGTCGATCTTGACGACCGCCGCAACTACTATTGATATTATATAAATATAATTATAATACTTTCCGTATTTTGGTTTGGTTAAAAAACCTAAACAGGTTACTCCGTAATAAGAGTAAGAAAACAAGGTAGAAAAAGCAAATACAAGCACCATAATTATGACCACGCCATCTCCTATTCCATAGGGTAAAACGGAATTAAATGCTTGTAATGTCAATGAAATTCCATTATCATCAGAGTGTTGCCAAACTCCGGTAGATAGAATGGCTAATGCTGTTAATGTGCATACCAGTAACGTATCGATCGCAGGACCTATCATTGCTACCAACCCTTCTCTTACAGGCTCATTCGTTTTAGCTGTTCCATGCATCATCGGAGCAGTACCAATTCCTGCCTCGTTAGAAAAAGCTGCTCGTTTTACACCAGTTTTAATTAAATACCCTAAAGCACCACCTGCAGCAGCTTCTCCTGTAAAAGCATCAGAAAAAATCAAGACAAACATCTTCGGAATTTGATCGATCTGCAAAATTAGAATAGCAAACACCGTGATGAAGTACAAAGCCACCATAAAAGGTACTAATCTACTGGCAACCAAACCTATTCTTTTAATTCCTCCCAAAATAACAAAAGATGCAATACCTGCAAGAACAAGTCCTACATAGAACTTATCGCTATCTTTCCAATCTAATACGTCCACTAATGTTTGTGTAAGTTGGTTAGCTGTAAAAGCTGGTAAAGTACCAACTAAACCTGCGAGGGCGAAGAAAACTGCCAATGGTTTCCAACGTTTTCCTAATCCTTTTGTGATTACATACATAGGGCCACTAAGTGTAGTGCCTTCTTCACTTTCTGATCGATACATTACGGCTAGCGTACAGGTATAAAACTTAGTAGCCATACCGATTAATGCACTGATCCACATCCAGAAAATAGCTCCCGGACCACCCATAACCAGCGCTATGGCTACTCCACTAATATTGCCCATCCCAACAGTCGCAGCAATGGCAGATGATAATGCCTGAAAATGACTTAATTGTCCTGGAGCATTTTCGTGGTCATATTTACCTCTGAGAATATCAATAGCGTGTCGAAAATATAAAAAAGGAGTAAATCGAGAAAAGATAAGAAAAAACAACCCTCCACCAACTAAAAGAATCAACAAAGGCCAATCCCATATCCAAGAACTAAATGCAGCGATTGCATTTTCTAGAGCTTTAATCATATTACTACATTGAATTGTATAAATGTAGTTAAAAAAGAATTCTAAAATTGAAATGAGGCTGTTGTTTGCGTGAGGGATAGAAGCAAGCTACCGTGCAGTGCGGATAGCCCGATCCGCCTTAGGCGGAGCACGCCCAAAAGATTATTCTGAAGCTCTAATGAATCTGGGTTTATCAATTCCCCTGTCATACATCACAATACTACCTGCAACCGCGACATTAACACTTAACTCTGATGTAAACTTAACTAAGAAATGTGACTTTTCAATCGCAGTTTTAGACAACCCATGATCTTCTGCACCTAATAAATAAACACACCGTTTTGGATGTTTAAACGTTTCCAGCGGGACCGCTTCTTTTGATAACTCCACACCTACTAACATCGCTCCTTTGGGAAGATGACGATAAAAATCCTCAAAAGTATCGTAATGAAAATAAGGCATTGACTTTACCGCATTATGAGTATCACACGCCTGTTTAGCATAGCGATTACCAATGGTAAATATATAGCTGGCTCCCATATTCTGAGCGGTTCTCCATAAAACCCCGAGATTCTCAGGTGTTTTTCCATTCTGAATCCCAATACCGAAGAACTCGTTTTCAAAATTATCAATCATATCACAAAAATATAAACTGTGTAATCTAATCACAATTAAAATTCATCGAAAACCAATAAGTGGTACGAATTCTAAATTGATGGCAACGAATTCTAAAACCCAAACTTTACAACTGGATGAAGTACATAAATTCGTACAAAATAATCAACCTCAAAATATACTGTTATGAAAAAGATCATTGTTTTTTTCATCCTAATTTTAGGATTTCAGTTTATGAAAGCACAAAGTTTTCAGAACACTGGAAAGTATGCAGCAGTTACTGAAATTAAAGAGAATGGATCAGAACAACCAACTTGCATTGTTAATCTGACTCGTTTGGGGGGAATTTCAGAAGACTTAGCTACTTTCACAATTAATGACATTGAGCTTTTTGAGGACATCTTTATCACAACCTTAGAGAACCCTGGTCTGGAAGGGATCTCTGAGGTGATTAAGATGGAAGTTGAATACCTTGCGTGTTGTGCTCAGGTAGAGTCCTACTATTTTTTGGTAACCGATGATAGTAACACAATTATTCCGCTTCCGCAATTAACAAATGTATATTGTGAAAATGCAGACACGGATACTCAATACACATTTCCTAACCAAGAATATGGTATAAAGGGAAATATATTGGAAACCGAAACGCTTTATAAAGAAACATCAGAAATTATTAAATACGTAAATCTAAAACAAAGCTTAACCTGGAACGATAACAAGGTAGGCACTATAAGAAATACGGCAATTACTAGCAATTAACATGATAAGTAAAGAACGACACAACATCTATTATTCTATAATTTTATTATACTGTTTGTTTTTGTTTGGTTTCATTACCGTATTAAGTTTTAAGATCTTCTATTAACAGTTTAAAAACCAATGTATACAGCAGGCGCGTCCAATTATTTCCAATTATTGTTTTTCCCAAAAAAACTGCCTGCTTGTATACGGTTTTAAAAACCACATTTTTATCTCACTATTTTATGGGTTTACGAAACAAAAAAATCGGTTTGATTATATTTGTTGTCAAATCATAGTTTTATGAGCCCCAATCGTTTTTCTTATGTATTACTTATAACCTTACTAGGAATAAGTTCATTTCACACATTATTTTCCCAAAATAACGGACTTAGAGCATACACTCTAGAGGACGGACTTCCTCAATCACAGGTAAATGATATCATACAAGATGATATTGGCTATTTATGGCTGGGAACACGTGGCGGAGGTCTAAGCAGATTTAATGGAGAAGAATTTAAAACGTGGAACGAAGACGACGGCCTCTTATCTAATTACATCCACGCACTGCATTTTGCAAATGATAGTTTATTTATCGGAACAAGAAGAGGGCTTTCTATCAAAACAAAAAAGCAGTTTGTGAATTTTGAAGGATTACAGATCAATAAAATATTTAGAATTCATAACAAAACGTATCTGGCGACCAACATTGGAATTCATTTATATGAATCCTCCTCCGGAATAAAGAAAATTCAATTAGATCCAAAAATCAACACAAGCATTGTAAACGATATTGTGTTTGACGGAAAATTATTTTGGATTGCTACTAATAAAGGACTCTGGAAACTCAATAAAATTGAAAAGGATGCAAGTATTATGGTAAGACATAGTGCTTATAATTTTACTGCTATATTATATCACAAAACAAAAGTATTTGCTGCGGCTATCAATCAAGGTATATTAGTATTAAATACGAATGCTAAAAGTTATGGTAATAAGTGGATACAGGAACCATTAAACGTTAACGATATTGCAATACTCAATTCTGAATTGTGGTTTTCTACAAATAACGCCGGAATTACAGTTCTAGACGCCAAGAACTATAAACTAAAGAAAAAAATAAATCGTAAAAACGGCCTGGCAGTTTCCAATATCAGCAAAAGTATTACTGACCGTCAATCTAATATCTGGATTGCTACCTCAGGAGGAGGGTTCTATAAGTATTCTCAAAACAACTTCACTCATTATAATCAGGATACTGGATTAAAAGGCAACAGAGTATATTCGGTCCATACCATCGATGATGAAATATGGGCATCTAATTCTGAAGCAGGGCTTATAAAGATTGATACTGCGGGCATACACCAAATCAAACAAGACAAACGATTATCTGAAATAAAAATAAAAACTATTACAAGTGATGATAAAGGAAATATCTGGGCCGGAACAGAAGGAAAAGGTATTTTATTAAAAGAAATTAAACTAAAAGATAGTATTGTAATTACTAATAAGAGTTCCAAAAACCCTACAAGGGACACACTTACTAAAAAAGTAATTAAGAACTATATCATCAACAAAAAACGTGGATTATCAGCTAATTGGGTGAGATCGATACATCTCTCTAATGATACTGTCTGGGCAGCTACCTATTCTTCCGGAATTACACGATTTATATATGATTACAAAAAACACAAGGTAAGATCCATACGAAAGTTTGCAAAAAAACGAGGAATAAAAGACTTGGAGATCAAACATATGGCTTCTGATGGAAAAGGGAAAATATGGTATTCTACAGAAAATGGAAGTATTGGATTTATCAAAAAAAATAAAGTCACCCATCATAACAACGTCCTTGATCAAAAAATCGCAATCAATTCTTTCGTTTTTAAAGACAATAAAATATATCTCGGAACTGCAGGACAAGGTATATGGTGGAGCAGTTTAGAAGGAGAACTTTCTTTCAAAAAATTAAATGGAGAAAAGAATTTATATTCTAACAATATTTATCAAATGATTTTTGATAATGAAGAGAATCTATGGGTTGGAACCGAGCGTGGAGTGGATCGTATAGAGATTAATCTTCTCAACCAAATCAAAGATGTGTTGCATTTTGGAAGGAATGATGGTTTTTTAGGAATCGAAACATGTCTTAATGCAATTTCAAAAGACATAGAAGGCAACCTATGGTTTGGCGCTATCTACGGACTTACAAAATATGAGCCGGGAGAAATTGGCAAAGCTACCGTTAAACCCGAGATACACTTCGAAAATGTTGAAATAGCCTACCAAACGCTGGATTCTATCAATCCGGATATATGGGCGAAAAACGATAACGTATTACAGTTATCTCCAGAGCAAACAGAATTATCATTCAGTTATAAAACTATTGATTTAGATCATCCTAACGATATAGAATATCGTTATAAATTAAACAATACCGCCTGGAGTCCTTGGTCTTCAGAAATGAAGCAAAACCTGGCAGGATTGGCATATGGAGCACATTCGTTTTCTGCACAATCCAGAAATTATCGATGGGAAGAAAGCCAGCCCATTACCTTCAAAATTTTTATCGACAGCCCCATTTATAAAAAAATATGGTTTCAGCTTAGTATGCTTGGGATTTTACTTTTGGTACTCACTATCATTACATTTTTATACATTAGAAAGGTTAAATTGAAGAATGCCGAGGAACGTGAAAAACTGCAAATGCAAAACCATCTTCTCTCGCTAGAACAAAAGGCGTTACGATTGCAGATGAATCCGCATTTCATTTTTAATGTGTTAAATGGCATCAAAGCTATGGGCACCAGTAACCCAACCAAAATGAACAGTACCATCAATACATTTGCTACGCTTCTTAGAGAAACGCTCTATAATTCCAGAAAAGATCATATTACGTTGGATCAGGAAATGAAGACGCTAAAACACTATATAGAAGTCGAAAAGCTAATGGCTAATAAACCTTTTGAGTATACAATTTCTATAGACTCAGAATTTGATCCTGAAGAAGTATTAATTCCACCAATGCTTATTCAACCCTTTGTAGAAAACGCCATAAGACACGGTATCCTGAAAGGAAACAGAGACGGAAAACTAAAAGTATTTTTTGATACTGATGAAGAATTCTTACATTGTAAGATATTAGACAATGGATTGGGTATTTTTCAATCTCAAAAAGCTAAAACCAAAACTGATCATCAATCCATGGCCTTAACGGTAACCAGAGAACGATTAGAATCAATCTCAGGAAAAGATGCGCTACAGATAAAAGAAATTCTAGAAGAAGATGCTACTGTAGCAGGCACCGAAATATCGTTCAGAATACCATTATTAACCGACTATTAATAACCACTATGCTAACAGCAATTATTGTAGAAGATATGCCAGATGCGCTTCAACTTTTAAAGAATGATCTGGAAACAAACCATCCCGAAATAAAAATTATCGATACCGCTCGAAGCGTAGTAGAAGCTGCTAAGGCACTTAGAACTAACGAACCCGATATTCTTTTCCTGGATATTATGCTTGGTGATGGGACAGGATTTGATGTATTAGAAATATTTCCGGAATTAAAATCCAAAATCATATTTGTCACCGCTAGTGATGAATATGCGATCAGGGCTTTTAAGTTTGCTGCCATAGATTATGTGCTAAAACCATATTCTAATGAAGAATTAGCACAAGCCGTAAGCAAAGCAAAGCAACAAATCCAACCTAATAAGGAACGCCTGGACATACTTAAAGATACCTTATCTGCTCCGGAACAAAAACCTGATAAAATATCCTTACACACTTTGGATAAGATTATTATTGTTAGTCTGGATGACATTGTTCGTTGCGAATCAGATAGTAACAATACCATCTTTTATCTACAAGATGGACAAAAGGTTTTTGTAACCAAAACATTAAAATATTTTGCAGACATGCTTAAGAATTATCAGTTTCTGCGAGTTCATCAAAGTCACTTAATTAATTTGCAATGCATTAGTGCTTTTATCAAAGCCGATGGTGGGTATTTGATGCTAAAAAATGGTGAGAATGTTCCTGTTTCTGTTCGTAAAAAAGTGGAAGTAATGGAGATTTTGGATAGTATGCATCGATAATAAAAGGTATACATCATCTTTTCTATAAAGCCAAAAAAAACAGACAATAAAGAAAGCCTGAACTCTACGATTATTTTGTAAAGACATTTAAATTATACTACATTGTAATCATACAAAGTACAGAGTATGGCAAATAATACAGTATCACCTGCAAACAAACAATCCGGTTTAGTTCCCGGAACGGTTGTCTATACCGGAAACAAATCATCTGGTGATTTATTCATCGAAGTTTTTGATTACGATAAAGATTCTTTTGAAGAAAAAGAATTGAATAAAATAGAAGAAGCGTTTTCTTATGCAGATACCGAACCGGTTACCTGGATCAATGTCAATGGGATTAATCATACAGAAGCTATTGAAAAAATTGGTGATCATTACGAACTACATCCATTGATTCTCGAAGATATTGCCAATACCCAACAACGTCCCAAAATTGATGAATATGAAGGGTATCTTTTTGTAGTTCTTAAAATGCTCTATTTCAATAAAGAAGGAGAACTAGAAATTGAGCATATCAGTTTTGTTTTAGGACCTAATTATGTGATTTCTTTTCAGGAAGCTGATGGTGATGTTTTTGACGCCATCAGAAATCGTATTAGAACAGGTAAAGGTAGAGTCCGAACTATGGGATCAGACTATCTTTTATATGCTTTGATGGATGCAGTTGTGGACAATTACTTTAATCTGATTGAGGCAATGGGAGAAAAAATTGAAGAGTTAGAAGACGACTTGTTCGAAGAAAAACCTAACGATGATATTACCTATGACATACAAAGTCAGAAAAGAGAAATTTTAAAAATTAGAAGGGCGGTATTTCCACTAAGAGAAGTGGTAAACAGAATCGAAAAAAGTGATCATCCATTGATTACTGATAAAACACAATTCTATTTAAGGGATTTATATGATCATATCATTCAGGTTTCAGAAAGTATCGATATCTATCGAGAAATGATCTGGGGATTAATGGATATGTATATGACCACTATCAGTAATAAAATGAACGAAGTGATGAAGGTACTTACCATCATAGCTTCTATCTTTATTCCTTTAACATTCCTGGCAGGAATCTACGGAATGAATTTTGAATACATTCCTGAACTAAAATATAAACACGGATACTTTGTACTTTGGGGACTGATGATTGTCATTTTCTTTGGGTTACTGTATTATTTTAAAAGAAAAAAGTGGCTATAAGAAGTATCTAACGTCACTACTAAATTATGAATAGAAAATGCCTACACGTATGTAGGCATTTTCATTAGTTGAGTTTGCGTAATACTCATTAAACAAATGATCTACTGCTTCTTTAAAACTAGTCTAAAGGTTTTAATCCTGTAACTGTTCTTTTAATAAACTGTTGTTTGTCTCCATCTTCATCTACTTCATCCTCATATGCAAAGGAAAAAGTTACTTCAAACTTTTTACCGATATATTTTTTATCCTTTAGATTGTACGTTTTTAAAACTTCGGGAGTTATATCTTTAAAAAACAAAGTGTCCTCTTCATTATCTTCATTTTTATAATTGAAACTAAACGAATCCCCTTCAAATCCCTCAAACACTCCCTTGATAACTTCTATTCCTTCGGCGACAGTTTCTTCTATTACTTCTTCAACTTCCTCAATTTCTTCCTCTTCCTCCTCTTCTTGGGAAAAAGCCACAAGACTGCTTGATAATAACATCACCATCAATATTAGAATTTTAAAATCTTTCATCTTATCTATTAATTAAGTTTATAATTGTATCTGATTAATTATTAATTAAGACACCGATTCATTAAAAAGGTCACTGAGTTTTATATTAATTTTAAAATAAACATATCTACTACTTCTACGAGTATCAGAATAATGATAATCCATTCTAGCTTACTGCTTTCTTTATGAAACATAATATCTTTAAAAAGCTCTAGATTTTCTTTGATGATCTCCACCTGATCCTGAATACTTCTATATCTATCCTTTAGATCAAAAACCCGTTTCAAATCCTGATCAAGTTTATTAAGTATCTCATCATCCCAGGTAACATCATGAGAGTCAAAAATGTATAAGTTCTCAGAAATTTTATTTTTGATATTCAGTACTCTTCCGATATATTTTTTTAGTTTTTTACCACCAATATCAAGTTTACCTTTTTCTTCAAGATAGGTTGTATGCACTTTAGTATCTTCTAAAATCTGTTCAGATATATTCGCATAATTATCAAGAGCTACTGATTGAGAAACATTGAGCATTATAAGTCGTAACGACTCTAGACTAAATTCCTTAAGTGATACCTGCGAAAAAGACACTAAGTTACTTGATCCGCCAAGGGTAATTTCCATGCTCTCGGACATATTACCAATATTGTGGTTTCTAGCAAACACCAAAATTTCGGAACAAATCTTCTCTATCTGATTTTCATCTATATTATAAAAACAAACTACACCATATTTAAATACATAAACATACTGTTCTTCATTTAGACTGTAGAACAATTCGTCTGCATCCGAAAATAATAATGTAGCCTTATACTGATTCTTGCAATTTCTGATAGAGATAACCTCAGCTATCTGAACTGCGTACGCTTTATTTTTCATGATCGTTAAACGGTAAATATCTCACCGTGATCTTTAAAACTCTTAAATTCTACCATATAGCCATTAGGATCCTTTACAAAAAAAGAAAGATGTTCGCCCACTTTATTTTCAAAAAACGTGGCTTCTGTAGTTACTTCTAGATCCATGGAAAATAGCCTGGAATATAAGGTCCCCCAAACTTGTACATTTACAATGACGCCAAAATGAAATGATGGTAAAATCTGATCCCCTAATCGATAATTTTTAAAATCAAAATTAAAATTCCCTGCTTTGGTAAATGTGATTTGATTTCCATAAAGATTAATATCTATCCAGGTATCCGTATGTCTTCCTAAAGATGCTCCTAATTTAGAAATATAGAAGTCTTTGGTCACTTCGAGATCTTCGCACGGAAGAGCAAGATGAAATTCGGCTTTTTTCATGGTATTATTGGTTTTTACAACTACTCTACATCATCCATTTCGTCAGGCACTTCTATGTCAGAATTATCATCACTCTCTTCTTCGTGATCCTCCATTGCAGCAACCAAACGTTTACTGACTTTCACCAAATACAAGGTGTCTTCGGTTTTGACTTCTACGCATTCTACAATTTCATTTTGTGCATTTCTAAACGTGATAATATCATCTTCGTCATATCCATCGGGATACCTCTCAACTAACAAATCGAGAATATTATTGTTTAACTTTTTGAAATCAACTATTACTCTTTTAAGATTACTATTTCTTGATCCTTTCATATCTCTACATGTCTAATAAATAAGCAAATATTAACGGTGCTACTATGGTAGCATCAGATTCTATAACAAATTTTGGAGTATTTATATCCAGTTTCCCCCAGGTTATTTTTTCATTGGGCACAGCTCCACTATAGGAACCATAACTTGTGGTCGAATCACTAATTTGACAGAAATAATTCCAAAAAGGTGTATCGGTTCGCTCCATATCCTGGTATAACATTGGCACCACACAAATAGGAAAATCTCCTGCAATACCTCCTCCAATTTGAAAGAATCCTATGCCGTTTTTAGAATTATCCGTGTACCAATCCGCTAAGAAAGTCATGTATTCGATACCTGACTTCATGGTACTAGCCTTGAGTTCTCCTTTCATCACATAACTAGCAAAAATATTACCCATGGTACTGTCTTCCCATCCGGGAACAACCATTGGTAAATTTGCTTCTGCAGCTGCATACATCCAGCTATCCTTGATGTCGATTTCATAGTATTGTTCTAATACTCCTGATAACAGCATTTTATACATAAACTCGTGCGGAAAATATCGTTCTCCATTTTCTTCAGCATCTTTCCAGATTTTAAAAATATGTTGCTGCAGCCTTCTAAAAGCTTCTTCTTCGGGAATACAAGTATCTGTGACTCTATTCAAACCTTTCTCTAGCAAATCCCATTCTTGTTGAGGTGTAAGATCTCTATAATCCGGAACTCTTTGATAATGACTGTGCGCTACCAAATTCATAATATCTTCCTCCAGATTTGCTCCCGTACAGGATATGATATGAACTTTATCTTTACGAATCATTTCTGCAAATATTTTCCCTAATTCTGCAGTACTCATTGCGCCTGCAAGCGAAACTAGCATCTTTGACCCATTATTAATTTGTTCTTCATAAGACTTAGCAGCATCTACAACGGTCGCAGCATTAAAATGCAGATAATACTTTTCTATAAATTGAGAGATGGCTCCTTTAGTCTTCATCCTGATCGTACTTTAATTTATTGATATTATTTTCTTTTTGGAAGGTGTAAAGATTATCATTCTCTTCGTCTTCATTTTTCTTTAAAAATTTGTAGCTTAACATTTTATAATAGAGTTTTGCAGCAAGAAAATCAGATGATTTGTCAATTTCGTTAGGGCATAGTTCTACAATATCAAATCCTACTACGTTTTTTTCTTCGAATACTTTCTTTAGAAACTCAAGGGTCTCATACCAAAATAAGCCTCCGGGTTCTGGTGTACCAGTGCTAGGCATAATAGATGGATCCAATGCATCAAGATCAAAAGTGATATACACATTGTCTCCCAATAAATCAACCACATTATCCATCCAATAATCATCTGTAGCCATTTCATGTGCGAAGAATACATTCTCTTCATTCATAATAGACTTTTCTGCAACATCCATACTTCGTATGCCAACCTGAATCAGATTCGTATTTTCATTCGCTTCGTATAAAGCACAGGCATGATTAAATGGAGAGCCTTCATATTCCTTTCTTAAATCTGCGTGGGCATCAATCTGTAAAACGGTTAAATTGTCAAAGCATTCGTTAAACGCACGAATGGCTCCAATAGAAACAGAATGTTCTCCCCCAAACATGGTAACAAATTTGTTACGCTTGATATTTTCTTTCACCGTCTTATGTACAGCCTCTACCATAGCACCTGGAGAACTGTTTTCGGTCACTTCATCTGCCAAGTAAATGCCTTGTTTATAAACCTCAGTATCGGTTTCTATGTCGTAAAGCTCCATGTTTTCAGAAGCATGTAAAAATGCTTCAGGACCTTTGTCCGCCCCTTTTCCCCAGGTACTGGTTCCATCATATGGCACAGGAATTAATACTACTTTAGATTTTTCATAGCTAGCATATTGTTGTTGGATACCAGCATATGTTTTGTCAATTTTCATGGTATTATGGTACTTAAATTAATGGATTACTTGATTGTAATAATACTTTCTCATTGGTCTGCTCATCAGATGATTCAGATACCATATTTTGATATCCAAGAATCGACAGTAATTGCTCTGATGTTTGTTGTGGAGCAAAAACTTCTGTAGTGATATTACCCTGATCATCCCTATCTATCAAAATATGTTTAGGCTGCGGAATCAGACAATGTTGTAAACCTCCAAAACCTCCAATAGTCTCTTGATAAGCTCCTGTATTGAAAAACCCAATGTACAATGGCTCTTCTTTTTTATATTTTGGAAGATAAATCGCATTCATATGCTGCTCAGAATTATAATAATCATCACTATCACAGGTAAGACCACCAAGCAATACCCGTTCGTATTCGCGATCCCATCGATTAATAGCCAACATAATAAAACGCTTATTTATCGCCCAGGTATCAGGCATAGTAGTTATGAAAGACGAATTGATCATATTCCACTTTTCGCGATCGTTTTGTTGCTTTTGATACAAGACTTCATAAACGGCTCCTCCACTTTCACCTACTGTAAAACTACCAAATTCAGTGAAGATATTTGGAACGTCTACTCTTGCTTCTTCACAAGCTTTTTGGATTTGGTTAACAATCTCATTGATCATATATTGATAATCGTAGTCAAATGCCAAAGAGTTCTTAATAGGAAAACCGCCACCAATATTCAAACTATCCAAGCTAGGACAAATCTTCTTAAGGTTGATATAAACCTTTAGACATTTCAATAATTCGTTCCAATAATAAGCAGTATCTCTAATCCCTGTATTAATAAAGAAGTGAAGCATTTTAAGTTTCACTTTTGGATTTCCTTTTATCTGATCATTATAGAATGGTACGATATTTTTATATCCGATTCCTAAACGCGAAGTATAAAATTCAAATTTTGGTTCTTCTTCTGAAGCTATCCTGATACCAACCTGAAAATCTTTTTCAATCTCATCTCCTAATAGATTTAGTTCTTCATAATTATCAATTATAGGAATACAATTGTGATGCCCGTTATTAATTAACCGAGCGATGTTTTTAACATATCTATCTCGTTTAAATCCGTTGCTGATCACATAGGTATCATTGGTGATTTTACCCTGAGCTTTTAAATTTTCGACAATATCTATATCAAAAGCCGATGAGGTTTCTATATGAATATCATTTTTTAAAGCCTCGTTTAATACGTGCTTAAAATGAGAACTTTTAGTACAATAACAATAGTTGTAGTTACCCGCATAATTATTTGCTTTTATAGCTGTTTCGAACCAGCTCTTTGCTCTATTGATATTCTCGGATATTTTGGGCAGATATGTAAATTTTAAAGGTGCTCCATATTGCGCTATCAAAGCCATAAGATCTACACCGTGAAAATGCAATTCATTATTTTGTAAAGTAAATTCTTCCTGTGGAAAATAAAAAGTTTGATCAATAAGATCGATGTATTTTGTTTTCATCTTTATTATTTATTACAGATGAAATTCAACCTTGGTCATAGTCACAAAAACCTAAAACCGAAGTATTAATTTCATGAAAGGAGATTAGAGAATTAAAATTGTTAGTTGTAATGTTAATGCGTGAGCATTCTATTTTTCACACTCGAATAATAGAAACGGTATGGGGAACGAATGATATTCGTTCTGAAGATCTAATCAAATTGATATACATTTCAGAAGTCAGCCTGAGAATTCGGTTCCTCATCCCTGAGGCAGTTTTTGGAGCAGACTTCTTTATCCTCCTAGACCCGAATCTGAAATACGTTTTCATTTATGTAGGCAATGCGTCTTATTAAATGACTCATTTGTAAAATCAAATGTAATAAAAAAGTGACTTCAAAAACTTTTTTTGAATTTTTTTTTGAATTTTTTCAAATTACTTACATCAAGTGACTTAGACTCTTATTCTGTGTCAAACATATTCAAAATCTTAAGCTCTATCTATCAGTTGGTATGGAGTTTAATTTTGTACATTTAATAGTAAATAAAACCTAATTACCATGAAGCAAGTTTTAATACCTATAGATTTTTCGGATAATGCGTACAATGCATTAAATTACGCAAAGACCTTATTTTCGGGTCATGCAACTACCTTTTATTTATTACACGTATATATCAGTGCCCCTTCAAATCTTTTAAGTACCGAACATAATACTTCTATCCTTGATGAAATGTCCGGTAATGAAGAGCAGGATTTAAAAGACTTTTTGAATATCGCCCAGAAAGAAAATAACGATGATCTACACTCTTTTGAAATAATTTCTAAAATAGGAGGTTTGGTTAAAGTGATGAATGCTGTGGTTATTTCTAACAAAATCGACTATATAGTTATGGGGACCAAAGGAGCAAAAGGCAGTAAAGAAGTATTTCTTGGCAGTAATGCTGTGAAAGTTATTAATGGTATCGAAAACTGCCCAGTAATTGTTGTTCCACAAAATTATATTCCAAAACCACCATCCTTAATTGCATTTTCAACAAACTTTAAACGAGCTTTTGTTAGAGAAGAATTGACTCCATTAGTTGACATCGCTGTAGCTAATAATGCCAAAATAAATATTGCAAGAATTATGCAAGAAGAGTACTTAACAGATCGTCAAAAAGAAAACAAAGAAATTTTAAAAGGGCTATTCAGTGACTTAGACTATATTTTTTGTAAAATCGACGTCGAAACATCAGAGACGAATGCACTAAAAGATTTTGCTAAACACACAGAAAGTGATCTGATTGCTCTGGTACATCATAAACATAATTTTTTCCAAAAACTATTACAAGAGGACGTTGTAGACAAAATAAGCTTTAATAGCCCTCTACCATTATTAATTTTATCCGAGCTAAAATAAAGGCGTTTTAAAATAACCGTTTAATACGTATTATTTCTTGGATAAAGCATCTTATTTTTGTGCTTAACATTTCAAACTATTTTACTAACTCATATGTTACATTACAAACAGGAATTGCTCTTAACTTTAATTTTGGTTGCCACCATTATATTGACAATACTGATAACTAAAAGAGCTATTAGACGATTTAGTTTTGTGAAAGCCATAGATGTCAATCGTCGAAAAATCATATTCAATTTAAGCTATCTTGCGATTTATATAACTGGGGGATCCTTACTCGCACTCATTTGGGGAGTTGATCATAGGCAATTTGCTCTGTTTATTTCTTCTATACTAGCGGTACTTGGTGTTGGTTTTTTTGCTCAATGGTCTATTCTCTCGAATTTGACGGCAAGTGTAATTTTATTTTTTAGTCATCCTTTGAGGATTGGTGATCGAATCAGAATACTGGATAAAGATTTTGATTGGACCGGACGCGTAAAAGATATTACGGGTTTTTATCTTTTTATGAAAACCGATGATGGTCGTGATATTACATTACCAAACGCACTGGTTATTCAGAAAGGAATTGAAATATTAGGAGAAAAGAGTATAGAAGATGAACAAAATGATGAAGAACATTTTGATTAATCGGCATCTGTAATTTAGGCGATTTTATTATGTGCTTCTACAGCCCTAATTCTGGCTCTTTTTAATCGCATTTTTAAAGCACTTTCATTTATTCCAAACAGGGTCTGTAATTCTTTTATAGATACATTATCGTGATATTTTAGCATCAGTATCGCTTTTTCTTCAGGATTAATCATTTCTAAAGCCTTCTCCAGTTTAGACAATTTAATTTCGAAAAAATCCTCATCTAATTCAGATTCCTCAGATGATATTTTGTATTCCTTATTTTTTATCCTGTCTGCAATACTTGATACTTTTTTTTCTTTATCACGACTAATGTAGTTCACACAAAAATTATAGGTAAACACGAACAACCAGGTAGAAAATTTTGCTCTGCCCTCAAATCCATTAATTTTATGGTACAATTTAATAAATACTTCTTGTGTAAGATCCTCAGCTTCATCCTCGCTCTTTACGAAACTAAAGCATTTCTGATAGACTTTTTTATGATACCGTTCGTATATTACACCAAAGTAAAGCTGATTCTGAGACCCTTTGATCTGCTCTACTAACTTCTCATCTGTTAAGTCTTTTGCATCCTTAAGTAGAATGCTAGATTTCTTTTCTTCAAGTATGGAAACTATATCCTTAACAGAGTTCATTTTCGTAACATTAATAACTTACTAAATATAGCAAAAATGTGACCTAACTCGGCATATTGTGTCTTAAAAGTAAACACAATACTTTTAATAATTATGTCAATATCAAAAATATACGAATCCGGCATTCAGAAGAATAATACTGCGCACTTTGCCAATATTGTAAATATGGCTTTTATAGACGGAGAAATAAATGATGATGAAAAAGAATTAGTAGCCAAGTTTGCTGAAAAACTAAATATTAACCAAGAACAATACGATCAGGTCCTTAAAGACCCTAAGAAGTATCCTTTAATTCCTGTGAGTTCTAAAGAAGAACGTTTGCAGCATTTATTTGACCTTTTCAAAATGATTTTTGCAGATCATTTTATTGATCAGGAAGAAATGAAATTGATTCATAATTATGCAATTGGTCTGGGATGCTCTAAGGAAAGGGCTCTGAAACTAATTAAAAAATCAATCCGGATTTTTCAAGGAAAGTTTGATTTTGAAGAGTATCAATATTTAGTGGAGCGTGAATAGGATATTGTTGATTTTCAGTTTCAACTATAACCAGTACAAATAATTAAATTTTGACAGAATACTCTTGTCTTAATAATTGGCGCTAAAAAAGGGAAAACAACCTTCTAAAAATCAGTCATTTAACTCTATTTTTTAAGAAACTCATAGTCTACTTTTGTGCTTACATAAAATTTAACTCTTAAAACAAAAAAAATGGTAGTTTCACACAAAATCAAGGACTATAGCACCTTAATTATTAGTAATTATTCAGGAGGAAAACAGATAGGATTTTTATATCTGTATGATGCAAATAATAAATACCTGGGATATTTTGGAATTATAAAGGATGGACAGGCATTACCACAAAATGTACAGCATTCTAATAATATCCTTAATATTTATTTCCACGAAGCAGAAATGGAAACATTGCTTGATACGCTTAGAAATGAAGATCCGGTGTACGTCAAGTTTCATACTACTCTAAAATGGGGATCGCTTAGTACCGGAAAAGAACCTGTTGGTGAAGGAGAAGACACTCCGTAAACAAAAGTTAACCAACTTATTTTTATCAATTTTGACAAACAAGTAAAAGCTTCAGAAACATTCTGAAGCTTTTTTTACATACATCTACTTTTATTTCATCCAACCTGCAAACAAGATTAACTCTTTCGAGACGTTTCGATGTTGAACACTATAAATTCATAAATAGTATTATTGCTTCTATCTTCTTTGATTTCATTTAAATCAAGTAATACTGTTGAATTTTTAAAGAAAAATTGATTGCGATATTACTTTTTTATTACATTTGATATAATCGATAATGAGTCTGATCAATACAGACGCATTGCCTACATAAATGGAAACTATTTTCAGATTCGGGCTTAGGGTGATAAAGAAGTCTACTCCAAAAGCTGCCTCAGGGATGGGGAACCGAATTCTAAGGCTGACTTCTAAAAAATATTATTCCGCACTTCAATTTTTTGAACGTACCACGTTCAATTACACCTATATGCTGCCACTATAAAAGTTTATTAATCATTGATTTTCTAGTTTTTGGTAAATACATTGATGAAACCAAATTCCAAATAGACTGAGGAGAATAAATAAAATGCAGCTTAGTAAAGATACCTGGTTCATTCTCACAAAATTCTAGAATAAATATTAACATATATGATGATTTAAGTAATGTAAAGGAATACATATTACACGAATGAACCAGAAAATAAAACAATAATGACGAACAATGAAAAATGCCTCATTCCACCTTGCTCTTCCTTGTGAAGATTTGGAAAAAACAAAACACTTTTACGTGTATAAACTTGGAGCTCAACTAGGAAGATCTTCAAATACCTGGCTTGATATTAATTTGAGGGGAAATCAAATAACTTTTACCAAGGCCGGGGTTTTTGATTTCAATTTTAAAAGCTATCGCTTAAGTGATCAAGTATTACCATCCTTTCACTTTGGAGTTATCGTTAACTCCGAAAGATGGAATATGCTATATCTGAGACTAATCTCGATGAATTTAGAAGTGACTAAAAAAGCGACTTTTTTCGAAAATAATGTAGGAGAACATGAATCTTTTTTTGTTAAAGACCCTAATGGATACATGGTAGAGTTTAAAAATTTTAAGAACAAAGATGAATTATTTGCTATACAACCATCCTAATAAACATGATAAACGAAATTTCTTTTTTTTCTATACGAGCATACTGTTCCAAGCTTATAATTAGTAAAGAACACTGCAAAACAGATATTTCGAGTAAGAAGATATTAGACTAAGATTAAAACGTAAAAAAAAGCGCTCATCAATTCGATTTAAAACAAGGTGCAGATGATACATCCAAAAACAGAAATACAATTTATCAATAACGATATCGGCTACGGAGTGGTAGCCAAAGAATTTATTCCAAAAGGCACCATCACTTGGGTCTTGGATAAGCTGGATCGCGAGTTTACTCCAAACGAACTAGAAAATATGGAACCTGTTTACAAAGATATCTTTGAGACATATGCCTACAAAAATAACAGAGGAAATCTTGTTTTATGTTGGGACAACGGAAGGTTTGTAAATCATAGTTTTAATGCAAATTGCCTTACCACTGCCTATAATTTTGAACTTGCGATCCGAGACATTTACCCTGGCGAACAGCTAACCGATGATTATGGTTATCTTAATATAGATCGCCCCTTTAGAGGAATAGAAGAAGGTACAAAACGCAAAATAGTGTATCCTGATGACTTGTTGAAATATCATGCACTCTGGGACAAGAAACTTCTCAGTGCTTTTAGACATGTTTCAAAAGTTCAACAGCCTTTGCTGGAATTAATTGACCAGGACCTATGGTCTCTCATTTTACTTATAGAAAAAGGTGAAGCGAAAATGGAATCTATAAGAACCAATTATTACGAAAGGAACAACGGTCAGATAATCCAATAAACAAGGGTAGAATATATAACCGCAAAACAAATGAAAATAAGAAAGCATAGAGAAAAATCACGACTCATCATATACAAAGAAAATGAGTTACTAGTATTCCAAAAAGTTAGCGATAAACTTGAATATGGACTTATAGGTGGTTTTCTAAAAAAAGGAGAATCACCTGAAGAAGCCTTGATTAGGGAAACCTACGAAGAAACATCTGTTAAACTTTCTTCAAAAGATCTTAAATACCATAGTGCGATTACTATTGATTTGGACAATAAGCAAAGACTTTCCAAACATTACTTTGTTTGTGAAGATTACACAAAACCGTTTATCCTTAAAGAACCTCATAAGTTTAGAAAAATCGATTGGGTGTATTGGAAAGATGCCGTAAAATTCTTGGGCAAATCAGATAGAAAAACAATCAAAGAACTGTTTAAACCTTGTAAAATTAATCATTAAAGATAATACAAATGAAAGGCTCTATTATTAACCAAAATGTGGAGTACGGAGTATTTAAAAAATACTATGACGGTTACTTCCAATTTATTATGGACAACGGAGATACACTAGTGTTTGAAGAGGCATCTCCTTTAGTTATCAGGAAATTTGACCTTAAATCTAATGTATTCCAAGGTAAAAGTTTTGAAATTACATATTCCGAATACATAGAGGATGATGATGATGATTTTATATGGTATAAAATTGAAAAATTAGAACTTGCTTAAAATAGAATCAATTAAGAATCAAATTTTTACACAGAAACCCTCAAAAATAAAATTTAGAAAACAGTTAATAAGTTACCCGTCACACGTACGTATCTGTAAGACAACTTACTAAAAGCCCCAGACTTGACGTGACAAAAATCTGGATCCTAACAATAAATAAGAATAACAACTAAATTTTAGATAAAATGAAAAAAACAATATATACACTATGCACAATGATCCTGTTATTTTTTTGCTGCCCACAGACAAATGCACAAGAAAGCATTGATCAGGACACGGAAACTATAACAGGAGTATTCGACACTTTTGATGGAGAAAATTTCATATTTAATATTACTGATGAAAACAATGAAGAAGATATTATGCTTTTTTCTAAAGCAAATGATGGAGTATTAACAAAATACAATCTAAGTGACGAAAAGTACAATGGCAAAACATTTAGCATTACCTTCATTTCTGAAACAGAAACAGAAGTTGATGAAGATGGCGATGAACAGGCATATACAGTTAGAACTATTATAGACTTGGAATTATTAGATTAACATCAAAAACATCATTATAATGAAAATAAATAAAAACTTATGGGTTATAGCTCTTTTCTTAGTGCTTTCCGTCTCCTGCAGAGACACTAAAAAAGAAATAAAAGAAGAAACCCAAACAGAAAAAGCAGTCCCTCAGAATGAGGAAGAAACCTCTAAAGATGAAAACTCAGAATCTGATGACATCGAAATTGAAGGTCAGAATGAAGAAAATGAAATCGAAGAAACTGAAGAAGTATTAGACACTCTTTCTGTAGAAGAATAATTAAACCGTGATTGAGAATTAGAGTACCCATAGGAATAATATGGGTACTTTTTTTGTTTAAACGGCCTTCATTAAAATTTTCAAAATCAATTAAGAGGTAAAAGTATTAATAGGATTAAGTTAGGTAACTTAAAAATTGCATCATTCCTTTCTTTTCAATCTACTTGAATATTTGCGTAAGATAATAATTGGACTCTATCCAAAATTAAAGCTCTTTTTACAGCTTTAAAAGACATCAATACAAAAGTCCCTTAGACTAATTTTGTCACAAAAAACATCAGCTTCTTCATTGTACCTTTTTTTAAAACTCACAAAAAACTCGTATAAATGATTAAGAATCCTATTAACTCCATCTCCCTAAAAAAGACATAGAATTTATCAAATGATCCTAGTTATTACATTTCTAAATTCACCTAAATTTCATCAGAATTGATGACTAAATGTGATCATAAGACACACCAAATTTCAAAAAAAAAGAACATCTTATCAATTTTTAGCATACATATTCTTTCCGAATTCTAAAAAAATTTGAAGCAATCAAAAACTAAAAAACTTACATCGCTTCAAAACAAGAAAAGCTACAAGAATAGTTATATATAACTGATTATCAGCAAAAATAATTAAATTTTAATTCCTTTATATAATTTCTACTCAGCGAAAAATTCTTTTTTGCGAATTTATATTTTTCACATTTTTTATACATTTAGCGAACGTTCGCTTTTTTTATCAAAAACTTTTTTATAATATTGTCCTGTAATTAATTTACTACATCACTTGGTAAAGAGTATTACAAAAAAAAGAATCTGGTAGACGCTACTAAGTAGCAATTGGAATTCAAATTATTAATAAAAACAAAATCAGGAAGGATGAAATCTCAAGTAAAAACTAAGACACTGGTTACCAATTGGGCTATTAATAATACGATTGATTACAATACGTATGATTACAGCGTCCAGAAAAAACAACTGTTTCAAACAAAGACATTAACCGTAAAATAGAATTTAAATCAATAACATTATGACTACTTATAATTCGGCACTTGATACTGTACGCACATTAAAAGCAAAACATGGAAATACATGGGCTACCATAAAACCAGAAAATGCAGCCCGTATTGCGGTACAAAACAGATTTAAAACAGGATTGGATATTGCTAAATACACAGCCTCTATTATGCGTAAAGATATGGCAGCATATGATGCTAATAGCGTAAACTACACCCAATCTCTAGGTTGCTGGCACGGTTTTGTTGCCCAACAAAAAATGATTGCCGTAAAAAAACATAAAGGCACAACCGATAAAACATACTTATATCTTTCTGGTTGGATGGTAGCGGCATTGCGCTCAGAATTAGGCCCTTTACCTGATCAATCCATGCACGAAAAAACTTCGGTTCCTAAGTTAATTGAAGAAATCTATACCTTCTTGCGTCAGGCTGATGCAGTAGAATTAAATGATCTTTTTCGTCGTTTGGATGCAGGTGAAGATGTACAAGCTGAGATCGATAATTTCGAAACACACGTTGTACCTATCATCGCTGATATTGATGCAGGTTTTGGTAACGAAGAAGCAACGTATCTTCTAGCTAAAAAAATGATCGAAGCGGGTGCTTGTGCTCTTCAAATCGAAAATCAAGTATCTGACGCTAAGCAATGTGGACATCAAGATGGTAAAGTAACTGTTCCGCACGAAGATTTTATAGCTAAGTTAAACGCACTTCGATATGCGTTCTTAGAACTTGGTGTAGACGAAGGTGTAATTGTTGCCAGAACAGATTCTGAAGGTGCCGGTTTAACACAAAAACTACCAGTTTCTCAGGAGGAAGGAGACTTAGCATCACAGTATATGGATTTTGTTGACGCAGAAGAAGTTTCAATGGAAGAAGTGAACGAAAATGATGTATTATTTAAACGTAATGGCAAATTAGTTCGTCCGGTAAGATTACCAAATGGTTTATATAAATTTAAAGACGGTTCAAATATTGATCGTGTTGTATTAGATTGTGTTACCAGTCTGCAAAATGGCGCAGATTTATTGTGGATCGAGACTCCTACTCCAAATGTGAAGCAAATTGCACATATGGTAAATCGCGTAAAAGAACAGGTGCCAAATGCCAAGTTGGTATACAACAACTCCCCTTCTTTTAATTGGACAATCAATTTCCGTCAGCAGGCATTTGATTTGATGGTAGAGCAAGGTGAGGACACATCTGCTTACAATCGTGCCGAGCTAATGGACGCTAAATATGATGGTACTGAATTATCTAAACGAGCAGATGAAATGATTCGATTGTTCCAGGCAGAAGCATCACGTGATGCTGGTGTATTCCATCACCTAATCACATTGCCAACATACCATACTACGGCATTGCATATGAATGATCTGGTAGAAGGTTATTTTGGAGACGAGGGAATGTTAGCGTATGTGGATTCTGTGCAACGTCAGGAAATACGTAAAGGAGTATCTTGTGTAAAACACCAACGTATGGCAGGTTCAGACTTAGGAGATGATCATAAGACGTTCTTTGCAGGTGAAAAAGCGTTAAAAGCTGGTGGAGAAAAAAATACCAGTAATCAATTTGAAATTAAAGCAACTACTGAAGAACCAGTAATGGCTTTAGATAAATAAAACTTCAGTTGAAGTTATTTTAGAAAGGTGACCTAATCATAGGTCACCTTTCTTATTTTGGTTCAAAAACCTTCAATGTCACCTTTTAATTACAATGGTTTATCCCATATCCAATATTTTTTATTTCCTATATAACCGCTGATATAATCTAAAAACTCATCGGCTAAATCATTTTTAGCTTCTAAGTCAAATGATTGATAAACTTGTGCAATAAAATGTACGGTATCGTAGGTGTTTTGTTGGGACAATCCCAATTTTTTATACTCAAGCAAACACCTATATCCTTGTTCTGATAGTTCCTGAAAGTTAGTACCGTTAAAGCAACATAGTATCTGTTGTATTTCGTTAAATAATTCTAATGTTATTTGCGTTAGGTTTTCTTTTAAAACAATAGGCCGCACTTTTCCTTTAACAATAGGAATCATTATAGTTGTAAACGAATTGGTTACACCGCTTTTTGATAGTATTAAATTTGCTACTTCATCAGGAGATTTCAGCTTTTGTAGGTGATACGCTGGCTGATGGTCTATATATGTAAAACAATAATAATCTCCTGTAATGGTTAGGGTTTTGTCTAAGTCAATATTTCTACCCTTGATAGGTACACCTGAGGGTTGATGTATCAGTAGGGACTCGTTCAGAATATTATTTTCTTGATCAAAAAGTAACCATTCCCAAAGTTCTTGAGTTGTAAAGCTGCCTTCTATTTCTTTAAAATGAATAGTAGATAATTGTTGTAAAATAGATATTAAGTTATATTTCAATTTTGTGAGCTTTTTATAACTTCATTTTAAATTTCAGGCAGTACTTTACCGTCTCGATTTACTTTTTTCAAAATCCAAAGCAAACCTTCAAATAGCACCTTAGGACTTGTAGTATATTCCTCCTTGATTCCATTATGTTCTGATGTTAATTTAGGATATGAAACCATAAAGTAACCTGATTCTGATCCTTTTTGAATAATTACAGGTTCTTTAGCCTTACTAAAATATACTTCAATCGTTTCTAAATTTATCAGATTAATTTCTGCCTGTCCGTATCTACTTTTTAAATCTATATATAACTCTTCCATATAATAGTAAGCAGGGTTATTATTCTGCCCAATCATTTTGTTGGATGACTTTTATTTTGGTGATATTGTTTAAATCTATATCAATAATTGCACCTGTATCCCCATAACAAATTAGGTGCTCGTTCTTCACTTCGGCTTTGTTTATGGGATTTGAAAATGTAAAAAAAATAGCCCAATTTAATTCTCCTGTTACCGTTATTGAAGCAATGTAGCCTTCGTTACCCATAGCTCCATCACCAAATACAAATTTTTGATTTTCATACTCAAAAGCACCGTGATAAATGTCTATTTCGGTCCAAATATCATCATCATACTTCAGAATTCCTTCTAATGTTGTATCACATAATGGAAACCAAAAGCGTTTGTTTTTTTTAGTTTCCGTTTCAATAACACTATAGGTATTCGCAATGGTAAACGTTCCATCTCCATAGGTGATGCAATCATAACCCGGTAGATAGCCTTCTTTCCATTTGTCTTGTATTTTTTTATTCATCTTCATCATTCTCTAAAAATTCTAATTTGTAAAGCTCTATTTTTTTAAATTTCCGGGAAATGTTCTTTTAATAAAGGAATTAACTGTTTCCATTCTAATCCTGCTTGTACCAAATAATCAATTTTGTATTCAAGTTCATACGGTCTTTCGATTTTATCATTTTCATTATATTCCTCAAAGGGTGTTAAAAATCCATTCATTGCATTTAACACGTGTACTCTCTCCTCTTTATTATTAACCTCACTGAGCCTTTTTTTTGCTATAATAATTCGGAAGCTTTTCAGCGTATTCATACAGAATGGTATTTCTTTAGTATACATTTTTCTGGCATACTCTAGTATGATTTTTTCATAGTCCTTAATATGCATACTCATCAACGCTATGGCGTCTAAAAGAAATAATTGGGTTCGTGCATGAAATTCTTTTGTGTCATTAAGTTTATGTAAGTTGATTACTTGATACAATTCTTCCATCTCTTCTAAGAACTCTAAATCATCAAAATCTATTTCCTCTATTTCCTTAATAAAACGCTTTGGTAAACAATCTAAAAACTGTTGTACTTCTTCTATTTTTTCTGTTACAAAATCTGTATCATTTAATTTTTGAATCTCAATTTTTTCTTCTTCCATTGGAAGTAGCTCATCATTAAATGAACTGCACAATTGATATTTAAAATAAATCAACTCTTTTCCTATGCTTAAATACACTAAGGCGTTTAAAAAATGTGGTTTTACTGTTTCGTTTGACCACTGATACTCATCAAAATCTAATTCTAATCGCCATTGTCTGTTTCCTCCCCAAGTAGCATATTCAAACCTACAAATGATTGGTAATGCGTGGTAGAATTGTCTTTCTTTTAATACTTGTTCATATCGGTGATGTATCGTTTGTTTGATAGCAGAAAACTGATTTCGTAAAAGAGTATTTATTTCCTTATAAAATAAGGTATTTTCTACTAGTTCTATTTCTTTGTTTTTGGCAATTAACTTTGTCCAACTTTTATAGTACCAATCGTCTTCTGTTGGCAGTCGATGCTCTGGACAATCAAAGGTTTCCTGTACAAAAAACAGGCTTTCATTTTTTACGCTCTCTTCTGTCCATAAATTCATTAAGTCGTGCTTATCGTTCATTTGTCTTAGCTCTGCTTTATAATTTTTGAAACAACACAGCCCACCAAACATACCATTTCCAACAGGATGATAGTTAGAGTACTTACAACTCAAACAAGTTTTTAAATAGATATTTGGAGGCAATTGATCTTGCAATGCAATTAGAGCATCTTCCATCCATTCGAGCTTTTTTTCAACTTTAAACTCACCAAAAGATGTCGTTAATAGCAAACTAGTTAGTTCGCTATCTAATCCATCAATCGTAGTAGTTTCACCTACTTCTATATGCGCTACTAAGTTTTCTGTAAAGATTTGGTTGGATAGGGAATTGTAAAATTGTGTAGGAATTGTTATAGTAAGTTTAAAGTTGGTTACATCTCCAGAACCATCAGCAAACATCTCATAGTCAAATTTAGAATCATCTATTTCTTCTGCAGTAAGCATTTCAAAATCTGTACCTTCAAAATCAATACCTCTTAGGGTAAAATACATATCGCTGCCATCAGATTTTATAATAATTTCTTCGGTGCCTCTTTTATCTTGATATGTTGCTGGGTATTCTCTCATTGTATTTTTTATTCTATTAAATAACAGAATCCAATATCAGTAACGGTACTTTGTGTTCCTTTTGCTATTGGATTGATTCGAAACTCAAACGTAGCTTCTTGTTCGTTGTCCTGTATTGTAAATCCTCCCAAAATAGTAACAGCGTAACAACCGTTTTGAAGCGTAACACTTTGTCTTACACCCATTTTTATTGCCTCTTTTAAACGATTCATTCCATTTTCTAAAGTCCAGTTTTTCAAATAAGGAACAGTCACTAAACAAATTTCATTATTGATTACATTCAAAACGTATCCACTTTTTTTAAATGATAAAGCGCTTGTTTCTTTATCAAATTCAGAAGTTTGATTGTTGATATTAAAAAAAATAGTGTATGGTTGATTACTAATATTACTCATAGGTATCATTACTCCATTTTGAGTAGCTAATTCAGCACTTTCATTGGTTGTAAATTCATACATTAAATCGTCTGACAAATTATTTTCTTTTTTAAATTGTAAAAGACTGGCGGGATCCGTTAAAAAGAAATAATCCCAAGTATCGTTTAAGCATTCTACAAATTTTATCATACTATCCTCTAATTTTTATTCCCACACTTTATTTTGATATGCTTGGTATGCTTCTCCATAAGTCATAGTATTAGTGCGTTTTGACCATTTTATCAGATTCTCTTCTGGTTCATCTGTGTCGGAAATACTAAATAATACTAAAATGGCTTTCTGTAAGTTATCCTTGAAAAAATTATCATGTTGTAATTCTTCCAATACTTCTACGCAAGTTTCAAATAACTGTTTTTTAAAAGCCTCAAAATTTACATTTTCTCTTAAAACCTCTTTATTTAAAGTTTTACAAATAGCATTTACTTCATCATTTGCTCCATCTGATGTATACCATTCAGCAGGTTCAAATTCATATACTTCTTTATATAATGGATCTTCTTTTTGCATTTTTTGTAAGTGGGTACTGGTGTTTGTATATGGAACTACTGTCATAGCACCATCATCACTTACCAATGCAAATCCACAAATTTCTTTTCCGTATTTGTTTAGATTTTCTAAAAAGGCATTTTTAGTGGCCGTTTTTATTTGCTGCTTCAATGATTCAAAATTCATTTTCAATAGGTTTCTTTAATTCGATCTAGAAAATACTATCATCTTATTCCAACATATAGGTCACATAGTATCTTCCTTTACTATCCTCTTTCATCAAGGTATCTCTTTGATTAAAAGCTATATCCATTTTTGTATTTTGAGTTAATACAGTTCGTATGGCACCCACCTCCTTTTCTACTACCCAAATAGGTAATTCGCCAGCAGAAAAAGAATCTAGATAACATTGCATTAAATTACCAAACCAACCTGAATCGGCTCCTATCCATAACTTGTTTGTAGGAACTAGTCCCCAAGGTGTTTTTGGACCAAATCCAAAATCAGAATATACTATGGATGTATCTGTTTTTTCATCCATAGCAATCGTCCAGCACTCATAGGTGTCATCAGCTACTCCGTAGTCCCAGTCTCTTGTATGAGCAATGGGTTTGGGCACAAGTAATGATACCAATTCATTTTTGACAGTAGGGTTTGTAATCATCAATAACTCTTGTTGTACTAATTGTTTTATGTTTTCTGCAGTGCGTTTCATTTATTTTTATTCTTATGGCTTACTTATAGCCATATATAATTATTGTTCCTTTTTCTTCTTCAAAAGGGATATTCAACTTGTTCAATAGTTGAATCAATTCTGTGGTTTCATCTAGTATTTTTGGAGGAACTAACCGTCCTATGTTTTTTCTGTGTTTTGGTCTTATTTCGAGCCATTCGATAGTAAAGAATATAGGAAGGCCTTCTTCCCAAAAACTCGACCAATCTCCTAAAAAAGCAGGTTCATTTTCAATCTCACTAAACCTAAATTTGATTTCATTCCATTGTACTAACTTTTCGTTATACGCAGGTGGAAATGGTAGGGTTTCTATTCCTTGCTGTAACTCCAACCACTTGGTATCGTTCATTACTGATGACAACTTTTTACTGGCTACAATTTTTTTAATTTGTTTTTTGAGTTTTACAATATCTGCATCGTTTTCTGTAAGATATTTGTATTTCTCAAACAATGTCATCCCCTTTAAGTCAACAGCGTTATAGAGATTGTATTTGTCTTCGTTTGTCATAAATCGATTTCATTGTTATTAAAGTTCCCTTCTCTCCCCTATCCCAATACTTCCGTTAACTCCAATTATTAGTGCCTTTTTACTTTTCAGGTTTAAAACAATGTTCATTTCATCTTCATACATAAAGGGAATCCAATATTTATATAGTGTTTCCCAATCGGTTTCTGCTGCAGTATACCTTCCCCAAAAAAAGTATATGATATCATTATCATTCCAATCTAGTCTGTGCTTAACGTTTTTTTCAAATGCTGAATAATCATCCTTATTCCAACTTGTACCCCAACTCCATTCGTTTGCAAAAGATTGAATATTTTTAATATTCCAATCCTCGTCAGACCTTACCATCATTAAATGACGATGCTTTTCAGAAACATGTTTATTCCAAAGTTCTTTCGAATAGTTTTCTGACAAGGGTTTAATTTTATTTGGGATGGTTTCATTGTCATTAAAAAAACGTTGCGAGCATTCCACAAAAAAATCTTTAATGTAAAACCAATCCTTAAAGTCAATATGTTTTTTATTTTCTTCGATTGCTAAGATTTCAGCTTGTGCATCTTTCCATTTTTGTATGGCAGTTTCTACTGTTTCCTTTTCTGACAGCAATTGCTTTGCTTCGGTTAACCCAATATTTAAGGTATTTCTAATATGTTTTATATCTTCTATATTCATATTACAGAAAAGGATGTTTAGAGCGTCCTTTTAGTATTCCTGGACGTTATTACTGTACTACCTTTTGTTTTATTGGTTATGGTTTATAAAAGTCAATTTGCTGAAATTTTTTCTGTTTATCAAAAACAATTTGTAGCCCATAAAATGTCCATATTCCTTGATAATCAATTTGATTCCAATCTTTGGGTGTAACAACAAAAGAAAATGAACTATCTATTTCGCTATACATAATTTCTGAAGCGACATTGAAATCCTTTTTTAGTGCGCCCTGAATTGCATCTATCGAATTAGGTGCTTTTGTAATAATTTTTATCGTATTCCGAATCTCTGTAATGGCCTTATCTTTCTTTATAATTCGTTCTATATACGATTGTTTTTCTTTCCATTGGAATAGATTAAAACCAAGAGATGGTATCAAAATAGAAATCAAAGTGATTATGAGTAATCTGCGGTTGTTTTTTCTATTCATTGATGTTTTTTTAATTGAATTTCTTTTGTTAGTAATAAATTATTTCTTTGCGTCATTCCAAACTTGTTTTGGAATCTCATCATAACTAATACTTTGATGAGAAGCTGAAACAAGTTCAGCTTGACGAAAACTACTATTCTTAATTACGGATAATCATATTTTCTTAAAATTTATTTAGTCTCCTACCATTTTTAGGTCAATTCCTTTATCAGAAAAATAGTCCATCAATGCTCTAAATTCTATAATATCAATAGTTTTTTGCTTGTTTACATTCAAGTCTGTTTTATGAATGTAACTATCTATTATTTTTATCATCAGTTTTTGATGGTCGACAGTAAGATTTGTATCTCCATAACGATCCACATATATTCCTGTCCAATTTTTGAATTCTGTATATATTTCCTCTAGATGATTGTTTTTATGATCATCGATTCCAAATAAATACTCATTGTTACTAAGTCTATGAAAGTCTAATGCCATTTTTTTTATAATTTAACTACCATTGACATATTATGTATCGTATTGATTTTTAAAGATTTAAAAAGTTACAATCTTAAACTTTATCTCTTGGATTTAACCTTTTTCATTTTCTTTGCTCGCCCAAAGAAAACGAAACAAAAGAAAAGGCGCTTTTTCCAAGGTATTTTTAAGCTTCACTTAAAACCAGGTTTATTTTGCTAAAATCTTTCCAAGGCTTCAAGATTTTTTAACTCAAAATAAATCTTATACTGGTGGAAAAAGGTTTTCAAAGCGCTGCTTTGTAACGTCAATCCACACACGGGATAAAATTTATTTACAATCTCGAGAAGACACTCCTGATCCCATCAAAAATCTTCCAACACGTATCTTTATCTAGACCTTCTGGTCTACTCACTTTCCAATGTCCCATGCTTGCTTTTAAAGTTTGGTGCATACTAAACAATTGGTACACCAACTTTTTTTCTATAGTTTTTTTGTCCGCATAATATTCTTCTATACATTTTAGTGCTTCTAAAAACTCGGTTATTCGCTCTTCTTCTATATCAGCACTCATTCTAAAGAGTACATCTAAACCATTTTGTGCATTAAACTCTTTATGTATTAATTTTTTGGCCTGCGTAATATCCATTGACTTTATTTTTTTATCAATTTGTAAACAAGTACTCCTGTTAAAATAAGTCCACAAAGTGCAAGGATCCCATATACTTCTTTCGCTTGTTCTTTATAAACCACTCCATCTTCTAGAGATAAAAATGTGCCTTCAGTATTATAATCAAGATTTGCTCTTTGTATATACATCCAAATAAAGAAAGAGGTAAAACATCCTATTATTAATATTATAACGTAGTGTATATATTTCATTTCGTAATCATTTAAGAAAAGGTAAGGATAAAAGTATTTGTTTGCTGCTAACCATATTATAATTGAGTTTTGTTAAGTATGATATCAGCCTTAATTACTGTTTTTTTAAATGAATATATTTCTCACCACAATCATATAATTTCACATAATAATTCATTGCATTGCCATAATTTTGAATAAGGATTTCTTCTGCAGTATAAAGGCATTCTACTCCGATTTTTCGTTTTCCTATTTTCTTCAATCTGTCATATTCTTTTGATTTTTCAGGATCATCTTCTGCTAAACTTACATCAAAATAATCCTCTGCATATTCTATATTTTCCAAGTTTATATACAATTCATCACCTCTGATAAAACGAACCTTACCTTTTAAGTTTCTCTCGCTTGAACTATATTTATAAAAATACGCGCCTTTTGACTTGAATAAAGAGAGTGTTAGACCACACATTTCATCATAATATTTTCCTTCTATAGTTTTGGGCAAAGGCTGTACTTTATCTTTTATGATATCCAAGGTTAATGGATATCCTTTATTGGTTTTACTATTCATCCATTTTCCATGAATGCCCGATCTTCTGATAGTTCCCTTTATTATAGCAGTAGTGTCGTTTTTAAAATCTAATTCATAGGCTATTAAAGTATCCTTTTTTATATGACCACGTATGCTGATATCTATTCCTGTTTTTTCATAATAATAAAATCCTGACACGTTTCCATTTTCATTTTCTAAATGAAATACAACGTCTAAGTTGGTTCCAATTTTCCCTTTGTAGTTACCTAATGAAACTTCTTCGTTTAGTTCTGCTGTGTTTGACTTTTCTATTTCTGAAATTTGATTATCATTAGGCTCAGGTTGTATCGAATCATTAGCATTCTCTTTCTTCTGTGAACAGGAAGTGAATACTATACAGGTTAAAAGAAATACTATTTTGTTCATTTTTTTACTTATAATAAAGAGTTAGCTATCTGTGATTTATGTTTTTTAATGCACTCCAATGCCGTCAAACATTAACAGGCTTATTGCAGTGTCTTTATATTTTGTTCCTTCGTACACTTGAATTATCTCGAATTTTAGTTTTGTCTCCGTATTTACCGGAAATTTGATTTCGCCAATGTCAATAGTTTGGATTTCAAAAGAATCCAAAAGATGTAACATAGCAAATGGTTTGTCATTAAGATATACTTTCAACCGCTTAATCCGGGAATTATTTTTCCAAGTCGTCTTACTTTTTTTATATCCGTTTGCCAATATTATTCGATTAATTCCTAGACCTCCGTTGTAGTCTTTCATTTCGCTAAAATCAAAACGATATTCAATAAATTCTCCAATTCCATAATCAGGTTTTCCCTCTACCCAAGCTGTGTTTTTATCAAAATCGTGTGTATTTTTTGGTGCGTAATTTATCCCGTTATTTTCTTTCAATTGAGACGAAGCGCTAATTGACTTTACAGAACCTCCGCAATACCAGTTGCAACCTTTTAAAAATATTAATTTACCAATTGGTTTATCAGGTGCCTCATAATCTTCGTAGTCAAAAAAATTAGCATCCTTTTCTTGAACTGCGTGAATTATTTTTAACTCTTGCGAGAACAAAGTGGAGCTTAATGCTAAAATAAAGATGGTTAATTTAATTTTCATATCGTTTCGAAGAGCTTTTACTAACTCTGTTTTATACAACGTGATGGCTGCGATTATTTCTTAATATTATTTCCATTCCTATCTAGAATCACTATTTCTGTCAAATCCATATCTTTTCTTTCCATAAGATGTTCTTCTATTTCTCTCAATGTACCTTCATGTTCACAAATCAAACCGTTCCAATTATATTCACAAGTATAGATTCCATTTTCTTTGAGATATTCCTTCTTTTGATTTTCGATTTCAGTTAGTCTTTGTTTTTCTGCCTTTTCTATTTCGCTAAAATCGCTTAGTAGAAGATTCCCTTTGTCCTTTAAAACCCTTGAAACTTCTTGTAATAAATTATCATTCAATTTTTTCCCAACAGCTTCGTATTTCTTTTCATTAATTTTCAAGTATTCAGTTTTATTTGATTTTAAATATTCTTTAAAATTCGAATCATATAAACTTTTCTTTTCTTCATAAATATTTTTAATCAATAAATTATTCTTCTGAATAGTCATTATATCTATACCGTTAATTGTTATCCAAATAGGTGTAGAATATATTAATTCATAACAGATATCTAATTTCACCTCTTCTCTATGACAAAAAAAATGAATTTCATATGCCAATTGTTTTTCTTCAAATTCGGAGAAACCTACATCCTTTAGAAAATCAAAATGCTTTAGTATGCTATATTTTATGTCTTGATGAAGATTCATTCTATTACTGTTAAAATCTCTGCTTTTTTATATTTCATTAATCGAATCCGTCATTGATTCATTGATAGTGTTCTTTAAACCAGTTTGATTAAAGGAAGCTCTTTTTCCAAAACTTCTTTTTGACCTTTTTTTAAATACCTCGGTAAGATTCTCAAATGCTTTAATTTTTTTAGTTCTAATAAAGGTGAAATGTCATAATTTTTATTTTCCGTATTTAAAATGAAGTTTAAATACTCCAGATTTGTTAGTTTTGAAAGAGGTTTCATACTCTTAATTGCTTTTCCAGTTCCACTCATTTTCCCGTGATCTAACCATAACTCCTTTAATTGAGGCAGTGTTTCGAGTGGTGTCAAATCGTAAAGATTGTTTATTCCATAGATATATAGTGTTTCTATTTTTTTTAAATCTTTCAAAAAATCAATGCTTTCAACTTTTATCAATCCATCTAATATCAAAACTTTTAACGATTTTAATGCAGATAAACTCGGAATAGATTCCTTTTTGTTATTAGAAATATGGAGGTATTTTAGATTAGGTAAAGAAGATAAAACATCTATCTGATTTTCATCAATATCATTTGTTATTATTGCTTCAATAACATCATTATTTGCCAAATGGTTATAATTAGAATATTTCAACTTTACCTTTTTGGGAGGTGTAATTATCTCAATTATTTTAGCATTTTTGGATAACTCTGATATATCAAATGGACAGCGTACAGTTCCTTCTATAACTCCTAAATGAGGATAACTAGAAGGTGATTTGTTTTCAGATAAATAATTATTCCAATTCATTTTGTTTCCTTTTTAATAATCTATTAGTTATCGATGTAATCCATTTATATTTCATGAATCGCATCCGTCATTGATTCATTCATAGTATTCTTCTCACTAATCTTGATTTCGAACCCTGAAGAAATGCATTCAAAACTTCTATCATGAAAAGTAAAAATATAGTGTTCATATTTTCTTCCATCGCGTGAATATTCTGAGATGGTTTTGTATTGATTCTCAATAGCTGATATCCAGGATGAATGATTAACTTTTTGAAATTCGTAGTCCATTAATCCTGAAGCACCTAATGGATATTTTTCGATCATATTTTCATCTGGCATCCCCATTTTGAATTCAAAACAATGAGAGAATATAATTTGGCATATAGTGTCATCGTCTGTATAATAGGATAAGACAACCTTATGTTCACTTGCCACTATAGTCGGGCACGGTGCTCCTATACTACATTCTGGATGGTTATCTATTATTACTATTTCGTTCATTTTGTCAATGTATTACAACTCGTTTATAAATACACTTTTTTATGTTTATCTGCCTACATACAGGTTATAAAGCAACTTCTATATAAATTAAGCATATTCATTTTTATGATCCTATAATGAATCAATATCAGTCGGGTGGTAATTTATATTCGTAAAATTTAGTTGAAAACAACCGCCGATTGGACTCTTGTATATGAATAGATATATAACCAAATTTTTTACACTCCTTTTTTGGGCACTTTCAATTCAAATATTTCAATCGCCTTCTGAAAATCCACCCCAAGTTCTCCTCTCCATCCTGCTAGGGGTAAAACTATGTCAGAACGAGCTGGTTGATTATCAAACTCTGCATTGCTAGGTAATATTCCTAATATAGCTAGTGTTTGTAAAATCCCATATCTCTTGTATTTATCTGTTTTTGGTAAAAGTTTTTCTTTAGCTATTCTTTTTTCAAGTTGTCCTGGTGTTTCATTTTTATCTGAATCATCAATAGACAAAAGAAGTTTTACCAAAAGCTCTTTGTCTTTTTCATAAATCTCTGGCTTCGGATATTGAAGTATGTCTTCTAATTCTGCCGCAAAGTGCTTAGGGGATTCATTCCAAGAATGTCCCAAGTAATATGTAAATAAATTATGAGTACTATCTTCGGTTGTACTTTCAGGTAATCCGCAAATAGCGCAGCCTGAATATTTTTTGGAAGCTATGTAGGTATGTTCTTCAACCTTTTGTAGATATAAAAAGCTAATTAAAGTTTGCCTATATCTCGGAAAATCTCCTGTTATACCTTTTAAAAACAATGCTTTAGAAAACTCCAACGTAAGTTTTTTATTCTCCTTCAATTTTAAGAAACTATTTATAAAATCATCGTGCGTCCATTTTTCAATCTTATTTGGAATAAGGTTATTTTCCTTTAAAATATTCCATTGTTCTTGAGAAAGAAAATCAGTTTTATAACCAACAATCCCATCATACTGAGTTTCGTAATCCGTGTTTGCGTGGTGATAAACCTTTTTAAGGATTCCTATGGCTTTGCTCTTCTCTTTTAAAATCATAACTATTTCTTTAAATTATCCTAATGGCTTATATACGATAGTTGGCTAATATTCGTAGGCTAGAACTCCATATCCGTGAAATTCAGATTACATATCATCTTTCCAACGATGAGGATTTTCTGCTACAAGTCCGAAAGAAGTTAAGTGAAAATCATTTGTGTCTAATCCTTCGATATCATTTAAATTTTCAAACGTTAACTCCACACCGCTATTTAATCGTAAAAGCACCCCTAATTTGTCTGTTTTCTTCTTGAAATCGATGTTCTGTGCATTTAATGACTCTAAAACAAATCGTAAATTCAGTTTACCAATATCATTAAAAATCCATTTGTTAAGTTTTAATTGTTTACTATTTTCTAATTTCCCTTCGTACCAATAATCTGAAAATATCAAATACAGCTTTTTATTTTCAAAATGTAACTCAATACCACCGTAGGTCCAGATATTTACCTCTTCTGTCAAAAAACTGGCGTCATAGCAATCTGGATCCGGAAAATTATTGATGATCCATTCTTTGGTTTGTCCTAGTTTTAAATAATCGAATTTTCCCGTTTTAAAAAACTCCAAAAAATCAATTTCTATAGGGGTTGATAATTTCATTTTACTAATTAATATTGACGCTCTACTAGGGTTCGTTTATGTTGTTCGTTTATTTCATAATTAAAAAATCTCCAGTCAATGGTCTTAATTCCTCATTATTAAGTTTAACCTCAGTCCAATACTTTCTTTCATCAGATTCATGATCTTCAATTAATCTATATTCGGAAGATGGTGTTTTTGTAATTTTTTCAGGAATCATAATGATATTTAAATCTGGATTGATTTGATTATCCATTCCTTTTTTCAACCATTTAATTGCGTTATTAATATTCTTTTTTCTATCCACTAATTCCTTAGTACTATCTATTCGCAATTCTTCAACAATTTTATTTGTTTCAGAATTTAAAAGCTTAATTACGTGATTATAGTTAATTTCCATTTCTCATGTTTAAAAAATAAAGTAATCCATTTCTATGGGGGTTTTTAGTTTCATTTATTTAGAATTACCGATAAGATTCTATTATTAGCGAATACTTTTGGACCTTGTTTAATCACTATTAGACCAAGTTAATATTCCGTTTAAAGGATACTCTTTAAATCCACTAATAAGTTCATTATTTGGGTTATCATAAATTTTTATTCTAATCCAGGCTTCGTGGGATTCCTTTAACCTGTTTAAGTCTATTTCGATACATTCATGCAAACCTGATGTAGCCATAATTGTATGTATTTCTTTTGCATCTTCAAGATCAATACCTTTGATAGCTCCACTTCCTTTATATTTCGATCCTTGAAAATATGCTGTCAGCTCAATTTCCGGACTCAAAAACTCTTTGTTTTTCTCTTTATAATCATTAGCTAATGGCACATACACGCCTTCAATTTTTGGGTGAAGACAACTAGTTCCTCCTGTTTGGTTAGAAATCATGATACCAGAAGGAAACTCTATGATGAGCCCTAATCCAACCGAATCCCAAATTTGAATCAAAGGTTTATCCATATAATTGTTTGTACTTATTACTGATAGTATTGTGACACCCTCTATCATTTATAGATATCTTTTCTATCTATTTTGTTACCTGTTTAAACTTGCTTTATTCATTTTTCTCTACGGTTACTTGTATTATGTAACCAAAGTCTAATCTCATTTAAATCATTTTCAGTAAGGTTATCTGCGCATTCTACAAGCTTCGTCTCACCGCCTTGGCCTTTTTGATATTGAATGTTAAAGTTATTGTCTTCGTCATTATACCGTATATACACCATGGGTAAATCATATCTTTCATTGTAATTTTTTCCAGTTGATAATCCCAATGCTCTATGTGATTGACTCGGGTAAAACTCATCCCAAAACCAACAGTCTTTAGATGGTGAATCAATTCGAGTAAGGCTTGTAGATTCTGATTTTCATGATGAATCCATACTTCACACCAGGAAACCATGGTATTCCATTGGACAAGTCTATCCTCAGACTCCATTCCCTTACTTATTTCTTGATATCGATCTCTTATATTCAAAATGCTTTTTATATGTTTTATAATTCCCAAAACCCATATTCATCAATCAGGCTATCGAACACATCTTCATTTTTTGTACAGGTCAATATCATATCACTTATTTGATTTTCTTTATCAAGAAAATACAAGAGTATAGTTTCAGGATTCCAATAGATAGACAATCCATTTCCATTCACTATTTGTCTAAAATCATTATGTAAATTATCTATAAAATTCTTAGATTTTTTATTGTTATGATATTCACTAATATCCAGAGATGCAAAATATCGAAATCCACTTTTTGCTTTATTATGAAAGCTTTCATCAGACATCACACATTGAAGATATATAATCGTTTCGATAAATTGATCTACATGTAGTTCTTCACTATACCATTCAACATCTTTATCAAAACTTTGATCAGTGGTTTGATACACTGTTTTTGAATCTGCTAAATCAACAGCCCAATGCAATACAGACTGATTTTCTTGAAGAAACACCAACTTATTATCCTTGATAAATAGTTCTGTAATTTCAGCTAAATGATGAAAGCCATCAGAGAATAAAGTATTGTTTCCGGCGGTACTATACAATTCTTTGAGTACCGATGGGATTTTAATATTCAACCGTTTTTCTTGTTCCAGAATACTAGCTTTCTGTATCCCTTCTTCTGAAAAAAGAGTTCTTCCTATTATTTTTTCTATTGTTTTTTTTAGATTCATCTCATCCGTTCAAAATGAAGAAATTATTCACCTAGTTTTAGCTTACTATTTTCTCAAAAGCTGTAAGTATATTTTTTATATCGTTGAGCGTTTCTTCTCGTTCTTCTTGCATACACATTTCAAACAAAACATAGTTATCAGGAGTATTATAAATTGTTTGCAAAGCATTATAAATAGGTATGATTTCCTCTTTTTCTGCTTGAAATTTCAATACTTTATTGCCGAATGCTTTGGTTAAGTCTACTTGGCCATTTAATTGAGCTTCGACAATTATTGCTGAAAGTGCAATAATCAAATCTTCGAAATGAATGTATTGCTCGAATTTTGAATTCGTGAATTGTACATTATTATCGGTTCGTTCTTTAAGTACATCAGGATTATCAATATACTTTTTTACATCGATATTAGTATATATTAAATCCATAGTGAGCGTATCATCAGTTATGTTTTCTACTAGCTCTAAAAAATCACCGCCAAAATCAGAGCCAAATGCAGTGTCTTTCCAATTTTCTATCATATTCTAATATAGTTTAAAAACATTATTATAATTTAAAACATCTATCCTTCCATATCCAAAAAGGCACACGTCCTATACCATAAAAAACAGCTATTTCGGGATTTTGCAATTGTTTTTTGAATTCTTTATCCACTAATTTGTTCCCTGCTAGATTGACTTCTTTCAAATTTGGCAAGGTGTTCAATACACTTATATCTGAGATTTCATTTTCATATAAATTCAACCGTTCTAAACTTTTTAAATTTGCTAGCCCCTCTATATTTTGAATCTTATTTTCTGAAAGATTCAACATTTTTAAATTAGTAAGCTTATCAAGATTTTTAATCACAGAAAGGTTACGACATGCTAGATCTAATTTTTCGAGATTTGGTAAATTATCAAAACAAGTTGTGGTTTCTATATCTACCCATAGAATATACAACACCTTAAGTTTACTCAGTTTTCCTAGATGAATGTTATTGGTCGCTTGAATTTTTAGATTCTCTAGGTTTGGAAATTGTTCTAATGAATAAATTTCGTACTCTTTATCTACTTCTAACACCAGTGTTTTAAGAGAATCCATAGCAGGTATTTTATTAATATCGATGCTTTCTTCTATGGATAAATATTCTAGATTCTTTATCGTTTCCAAACCATGGATTTTGCAATCACAAAAGAGCGTCAACTTTTTTAAATGCTTCAAATGTTCAAACCCAATAAACTTGAATGTATTCGTTCCACCTAAAACCAACTCTTCAATATTCTTAAGATGTTGAAGATCTAGTACTATTGGTTCTGTAGGTTCTGACTCAATATCTATATATACATCTAGTTTGGACAAGGTACTTAGGGATAAAACACTTTCTGTTGCCGCTATAGATTGCACTTCGATATCTAAAGATTCTAATGCCGTAAACTCTCTAATAGCTTCCATATTGGCTACCTCATCTTCATTAATCTTTAGTTTTTTTAACTGATGTTGTAGTGGCCCTATTTTTTTAAAATCTTTGAGTCCAAGTTGATGAGGATCGGTTTCAATTTCTATGCGTTCTAATTTCTTGAAATATTGTAAGGCTTCTGGATCTATACATTCTGATTGATTGAAAGATATTTTTTTAATTTGATCTGCTATGGGCAAAAAATCACTAAGCAAAACTGAGCTATAGGTAAACTCTAATTTTTCAAGTTGAGAAAAATTAGACAAGAAAGCAGTTGAATTAGGCACATACTGATGAAAATGTAAACTTTTGATATACTGTGCTACAGATACTAAATTATGTAAATCAACTTTTGCTTTTGGGTTAGTTCGCTCTTCGCCCACAATGCATTCTTTAATTAGAAAAGAGGCTTGTTGATCTTGTGGAGACTCTCTATCTTTAATACTTGTTGAAGAATCTATCTCTAATTCTTTTAATTCAGTAAACGCGGATAATTTTCTGATACTACCTACTGAACAGCTATTAATAGTAATCCCGTGTAGGCCTTTGGAGATTGGTGCGAAAAAACTAATGTCTTCAATCTTCATTTTAGTAATGGATAACCAGGTAAAATTTCTATCAGGATTTGGCTTATATAAACGATCCTTATCTGATTGTTTCAAGGTTACACCGTTTAATCGCAAATCGTATAGTTTGGGGAACAGGTTTACTTCATAAAAATTATGAAGGGTACAATTGGTAATAAAAACATGATCTAGATTCTTAGCCATAGGTTGTAATACGCCAAGATGCTTAATTTCCATATTTTTTAGGTTTACCTGCCTTAAATTCCCATCATAATCAGTGGTACAGCGTTTGTTTTGGTAAAGTTCATCTAAATCCTGAATACAAACATTGTCTAACGTTACATTACACAAACCTTCAAAATTGTATAACTCAGCAATATTTCCAATAGTACAGTTAATCAATTTTAAGGTGTGCAAGTTTTTTGAGAAAGGTAACAGCAACTCAATATCATCAATCTTAATGTCTTCTAACTTTAATTCTTTAATACCTTCTAATTGTGTCCAAGTAGTATAGGTATTTACTTGGTTTTTGTTGTTGTAATCATGCTTTTCAAGCTTTATATTAAATAATTGTTCTATTTGTTGAATTTGGGTTTCCATTTACTGATTACTTTTACTCTTCCTCTTTAAAATCGCTAAGCATTACATCAATTCCCTCTTCGATTCTTCTCTTTTCACCTTTGGTATATGCTTCTAGCTGTAAGGTTAATTCTTGGGCTTCTTTTAATGAGATCTTCTGGTTGACTTGTACAAATGCTACACAACCTAAAAAGGAAACGCCCTTAATTTTAAGCTCAGCAACTTTTATAGAAAGAGATTTTACATCCTCAAATTGATACTGTGCAGCTTCTTTTTTTATTTCTTCTATTGTCATTTTAATTACAGTATTTATTTCTTTTATAAACAATTGCTATTCAAGTTTGGAGATTGGTTTTCTTACGTCAGTTTTAATTCACTTGGAATTAATAACCAAGAAATCCCATCGCTTTCCTGTTTAACATGCCAGACAATAATTCCTTTTGTTTTTTTCCAAAATAAAGTCTTCCCATCTTCATCCTTTAGCATGAATGGTGGCACCCACATTAATTCGATATTACCATCTCCAGCTCAACCGGATTTTAAAAATCTTTCTTTAGCAATTGCAATATATTCATCTGCATTTTCAAGGCACTTGTTTGGGTTTAAAGTAAAATGTAGATTGTCTATATATTCATACATCAACAATTCGAAATCTTTTAAAGATTCTGGTGAATAATCAATAATTTCAGATTTTTTAATTGTAAACGACTTGTATCATTTGATTGGTTAAGTAATTGGTTCGTTTTAGTTTTTCTTATCAATTTGTTTTGTAAAAACTATTGTCTCATCAACTTTAGATAATAAAAATATTATCTTTTTTGGTTTTCTATACTCAGTTGGTTTTTCCCATTCACCAGAATACGTAACAGAGTCAACGGAAATGATTATTTTTTCCTTGTCGAAGAATTCATATTTTCCAATTACTGTTGTAAAATTATCATTCCCACAAGGTGCAACATAGCTACTATTAAAAATCATTTTATCTCCAAAACTTGTCAAATTACCAGCAAATTTTCTTTCAATAAACTTTGTTAAATTGTATTGTTTAATGTTAGGGTCTAAGCCTAAAATCCTATCGGTTATCCAAGTTCCATTTTCCAGTTCAGTCTTATAAACATTTTCCAAATTCTTCATTTTTTGTGCTTTTCCATGGAAACTAAAAAACAAAATTGTAAAGGTTAGTATATTTAGATTTAATAATATTTTTTTATTCATCGTGTTTTATATTCATTTCGCCATTTAAATCACTATTAATCAAATTATTAGACACAGTATTTTTTTAAATAATTTTCAAACTCCAATTCATATTCCCTTCTGGCAAATTTTAGTTCTGTTATTGGTTTTATTCCGCTGTTTTCTATCTCTTTCCCATATTCAAAATCATCATCCTCATAGGTTATCTCTTTCCAGACTATCACATCATCTTGCTTAACCAAGTTAAATGAAATAACACCGCAATAATCACTTCCACAATGGCATCTATACAATACCATTCGGTTTGTGTCAAATTGATTACACGGCTCATTATTCCCTAAAAACTGAGCAACAGCATTTTTGTTAACTTTTGTTCTATCATACTTTGGAAACTTAGCTATATCAATCTCAATTATATCTAAATCAAAATCACAATAAGCCAAATCAAAACGACTAATATTTAACGATTTGGACAATGCTTTCCCGTCTATAAAAAAGTCGAAATTTATTCTCTTATCATCTTTTTTTATTTCTCTTATTTCAAAATGATTTTTCATTTATACTTATTGGGTCTAAAAAGTTATATCGGCCCCTTATTTATGTGATATCTGTAATTTGATGGCATTATTATAGTTACTTGTTGTTATATTATATATTTATCTTATAATTCTACTGTCAATCTATATTTGTAGATTTAGAATCCATATTTATTGAATTACCAAAACTCATTATATTTAAACCTTGGGAAATGAGCCATTTCATTTTCAAACTCAAATTCACGATTTACAATACTTTTCCAAAGCCTATTAAATGGGGCCCTTCATAAAATTGAAATGTCTTATTTTCATACAAGCTATTTTCAAAATGAATTAGAACCATTTTAATATATAGCAAGTATGACAGAAAACAAACGATTATTTTCGGTCTAGCCTATCTTATACAGTTATTTTTTATTCCAGCGTATATCAAATTTTAAGATTACTTCACCATCTTCATTTAAAGACGCTGATGGTAAAGCAGGACTTAAAGAATGAAAAGGAGGATACCCTTCTTGAACATGATACAAATGCTCTTTACGTTTAGAATATCTTCCACAACACTCTAGAGAAAAATAGGTGTAATTTTCATCATAATCATCCACTTGAATATTAATCCATTCAGGAATTGCGTTATCCATCCAAAGAATATCTATTACTTCTTTAGCATCAATGGGTTTTGTTGTTTGGTTCAGTTTTTTCACATCAGGAAAAGTCATTTCTCCTTTTTCCAGTCCTTCTCTAAAATTCGAATATATCTTTACAACATATTTAAAATCATCTGGAAGTTGGTTAACAACCATTTTACAGGTAAAAGGATACACAGCTTCCGTAGCTTTGATTAAATTATTGTAAAATTCTTCTTTATTCATTTTCTAATTATATTCCACGTTCGGTGCAAATGATATAAACGCATTTAGCGGCTAAAGGCGTTACACTTTGATAGCAATAGTTTGTTACTATCATAAATTAAAGTTGTTGTAATTGTATTTTATAATGCATTTTTTCAACTTTTACTAGGATAGTGTTATCATCTTTCCAAAAATATGTTTCTAAGTAATCTGACTGAATAAGGCTTGAAATACTGAACAGATACTCTGGAGCAGCATTTTTATTATTTTTTTCTAAAAAATGAACATTCGTTTGTCCACTATAATAGCCGTTTAAACGAAATGTATTTTGTGGAGATGATAGGTAATAATCCGGATTTCCTATTCGGTTAATATCGTCTTCTCCATTTTTTAGATTTATTAAATAGTCAGAAGCATGGCCACATTCAAATAATAAATAATGATATTGAGGATAGTAGGCCGAAATCACACATTCTTCTTCATAAAAGCCACTGACTTCGTTACCGTTGTCTGTCAATACTTTTTTTACATTATAATTATCTTCTTCATCGTACGCTCCGATTAATTGATTTTTTAAAATACTTTTTATTTTTTTAGCACCTGTAATTTTTTTAACAGAAGGATTACTATAATTCTCACCTTCTTGTTGATAAAATTCTTCTTTCGATATTTCATCAAGAATCACTTTATAATCATTAGTCGTTACTTCAATACGTCTTTTTGCAAAAGCACCAAAAACATATCCTAATTGTTGTATAGAATCTTTTGTAGCAATTTTTAACCACCGATCTTTTAAATATTTTCCGTTATCAAACACAGATGTTGAATCTATCTCGGATACAGTAGATAAATAATCAAAAACTTTTAGATTTGGTGCAGTAGCTACAATAGCGCTATTTGTTGTTGGTTTATTACGTACTCTAATTCCTGATGGTGTTTTTATAATAACCTGATTTTTTATAGCTATAAAACCTCTATCTGTAATTGAATATTGTTTTTTTACGTATTCTGGATTGTTATATATATTATGAATATTGACAGTTAAAATATTATAGTCTATCCATGAGTTTACTCCATAAAAACCTTCTTCATTATCATAAGCAGTTTCCTTTAACCTATCTATTATATTTAATGATTTATCAAGAAGAATAGCAAAATGAATATTTTCTGAAGCTGAATATTCTGAAAAGAAAAGAACAATTAAATTGTTTATTTCATATTTACCTATAATATAATATTCTCTATTCTTTAAAGAAGGAAGTTCTAATCTTTTTAAAATTTGAGTCTCATTTTGTATAGAAAACCCTTGTTTTTTTTCAGCACTATCATAATAACCAAAGTCTCTATAAAAAGGTATTTCATCAATGATTTGTTCAAAAGTTTTTTGACCAATAACAGATTGAAATTGAGATAATAATAGTAGTATAATTGCTTTTTTCATTAATAAATGATATTTATTTAGGTAATTACTGTTAAGTCTTAGCTATGGTTAGCCATTGGCTTTGTTTTTTAATAATTGAATTATTTTACCTTTCCCATATAACCGTATATAAACTCTATTTTGGTCTTGGTCATTCGTTAGTTTTATTAACCATTCTTTTGATGTATCAAATATCCCAACAACTACATCTCCGTTTTGGTCAGCTTTATCATACATAATTAAGCTTGATATTAGCTCTAAATCGTTCAAATCAGTTATTTTTCCTAATCCAACTAAATCTGAAACTGCATTGTCAATTAGATTTATTTTGAACCAGAAAACAGATTTAATCTGTCCAACTTTAGTTAAAAATTTTCCGATTTTTTTTAGAAATCCATTGAGATTAATCAATTCAGATTGTTCTTGAGAAAAACCAAACGGATTTTCAAAAATCTTCTCTTCTTTAGAAAAAATATGTAGTGATACGTTTCCATTCTTTGTTATATTCTCTCTTATCCAGTTTTCAATTTCTTTGTAATCCATCTATTAGAGAATTTTTTTATTTGTGACTAACGATTTACGTATGACTTGTTCCAGAATTTCCCTAAGGAAACATTACGATGCATCCATAAGATTGCAAAATTGCTATGAATTTCAATTAAGGGACTCAGCCGCAATGAGCTGCTAATGTTTACTAGTGTACTTTTTAAGCTTATTCATATTTTTCTAATTCAAATAATCCATAATGCAGCCTTATTCCGAAAATACCTGTTTTGGTAAAAAAGGATTCATTTTCAATTTTGACGTTACTATTTGGTTTTGTTTGACAAATAAAAAAATGACCTGCATCTAAACATTCTATTTCTCTTTTTAAATACATTTCAGTCCAATCAAATTGTTCATATTCATTTTCATCATTTTCTATATCAAAAAGGAATCGTCTTGCTATTACTTCATTTTGATAGTTGTCGTTTTTCGAAGTTATTTTCCATCGACTTACATCAGATTCAAATCTACCAGCGACATCATCTTTGTTTACATCACTAGTTCTTCTAATTCTTATAGAGTCAATAGTTTCAGATTTTGAAGATTTCAAAATAAAATTACCAGACCAAGTATCCATATTTTGAGAATATATTGTATTATATAACCCAAATAAAATGATTGTTAGAAATAAGATGTTAATTTGGTTTGTTTTCATTTCTTTTATGTATGGTTAGCTTACCTGTTTGTTTGTATTCGTACCTTTATTCCTTTGATACATCTAATTTGATAGTATATAAATAATAACACTCTGCTATATTAAATATAATCGTTTTGTACATCTATTATCAATCCATATTCGTAGCGTAGTCATTGTTATTTATTAGTTTACTATAAATAATTTATTTACATCTGTAAAAACAGCTATTTCATTTTCAAACTTACATTCACCATCTTCAATATTATTCCTGATCCTATTTTATGTTTGCCTCCATAAAACTCAAAACACATATTTTCATAGAATATATGTGCAGAATGATCTTTGCTCAAAATCGAAATTTCTACCAACACAGTTTTTCCTGGTTCAACTTTTTCCTGACCGATATAGGTTTGCTGTCCAGAAGTTATATATTCTGAATACTCTTCGAACTCTATATGTTGTCATCAACAGTTAATGTTTTTAAGTTTGAGTCCATTTTATGACTTCATTATCATTGTTAAATTCAATAACCCATTCAACTTCGATCGGTTTATCTTTGTAGGAAACGATAATTTTTATCGAGTAGGTGTTTTCAGCTATTTTCTCTATACTTTCTAAAGAATTAAACGCATCAAATGTTCCATATTCCTTGTTAGTTCTGTAATCATAGTAAAAATTTAAAAAATCATTTTGCGTTTTAAATTCTTCCTTCATTAAAAAAACATTTTCCTTAGCTATAAAACTCATTAGTTTATAAACTTCTAAATTATTGTTCCAATAGTTATCAATAATTTTAATTAGAGAACTCAAAAATAAATCAAGTATGACTTTTTGATGAATACTATTATTCAATGTATGTTCTTTTTGATCTTGAAGGAACTCAAATTCGTTTGCATCAAAAGAACAATCTATTAATGAAGGAATAAATGGTTTTACATCAAAATTATATTCTTTGCTGTTGTCATCTTTAAAATATTTAGTGTATCCCACTTCTTCTATGCCTAAAACATAATTATCTATATCATCATTATTGTTATATAATCGATCTGCATTATTAGAATAAAAATTACAATTATCAAAGTATAGCTCACTAAATTGAGTATCTATTAAAAAATAGGTATCCAAAGTATTATTTTCATAAATATCACAATTTAAAAAACTAACGTTTTTAGAATTAATGGCTGAAATAGCATTGAAAGCATTGTTGTAAATCGAAGTCTTTTCTAAGGTTACTTTATTGGTTCCTATTAAGTAAAGTCCAATTCCTCCACTACCATTTAAACTACTTTCTTTTAATGTAATATCATCAGAGAAATAAAAAGACAACACATTCCCAGTACAGGTTGGATACGTATGGAATATTGATATATTCTCAAGAGAGATATTATTACAATTGCGAAATGTTAAAATATCATCATACTCATTATGCGAAATGATATTTAAATTATTTTTCGATCTTATCTTTAGATTACTAAAGCCATATAAAACCAATCCCTCTCCAGCTTGAACGAAAAAAGTTTTCATTTCGTTACTAGCAAATAACTTTGATTTATTAGTAGCTAGTTCAAAATTTTTAACTCCATGATTTTTTGATAATTTATAAGACGTAAAGTCTAATGTATCTATTTCTACAATTATTTCTGTATCATTATCTAGCGCTTGAAAAAAACTTTCAATATTATTTACTATTCTAATTTTTCTCTCTTGCGAAAAAGCATTTAAACTACTTATTAGCAGAATTAAAAGAAGGTATTTTGATAAAGGTTTAATCATTTTTAATTATTTACAACTTGTTTGTATTAGTACCTTTATTCCTTTTATACATCTAATTAGATAGTATATGAATAATAGCACTGCTATATTAAATATAATCGTTTTATACATCTATAATCAATCCATATTCGTAGGGTAGTCATCGGTGTATATTGGTTTACTATAAATAATTTATTTACATCTGTAAAAACGGCTATTTCATTTTCAAACTTACATTCACAATCTCCAATATTTTTCCAGCACCCATTTTATGTTTGCCTTCATAAAACTCAAAAAACATATTTTCAAAGAGTTTATCTGCAAAATAATCTTTGCTCAAAATCGAAATTTCTGCCAACACAGTTTCTCCTGGTTCAACTTTTTTCTGACCGATATAGGTTTGCTGTCCAGAAGTTATATACTCTGGATAGTCTTCAAACTCTACATGCGGTCTATAGCCAGATACCACAGGACTTTTTCGCCCACCTTGTTCGGTAGTTAAAAATTGGAGCTCTGCTCTAAAATCGGTTGTAGCCAAAACATTACTGTCAGGCTGTTTAATCCTAAATGAAATATCTTTTTCATTAAATACCTGAAAGTCAAAAATCGTCCAATCTTTATCTTTTACTTGCCAATTATAGGCATCCAATTGATCAGTTACCTCATCTAACAATTCTCCAATAACAAAACTGTTTACAAGATCTTCGAACTCAGTGATTTTTTGAAGCAACTCATTATCAAATGAATATGAAACAATAACACCTTGTACTAAATTATCCTCAAAACTTTCTACAAGCACTTCAGCTTTTTGCACTTTTTTTATATCTGTAAGTAGTAGTTTCATTAGCAGTAATTCTTTATTCTCACATCTAATTTCAGAAGACTATTTGTTACATAATCTGCCTATGTACGACTTCAGATTTTCCTGAATTTCCGGATGTTGATCTTCTATATTAAAATCGTCATTTCCTTTTAATTCTATTTGCGCTCCTTCGTTTGAAGTATCACATTTATATATGTAAGTTTCATTATATTCCTCTGATAGCTTTTCATTTATATACATTTCAACTGTAAATGTTACCTCCTTAAGATTGTCATTAGCGATAATTTCACTTTCAGAATAGGTCATTGCGCATCCCGAACCACAGGATATTACAAAGGATTTCTTGTCCGTGAGATTAGAAGCCCCATTGTTCTCTATTTTTTCTGAATTAAGCAATGTTAGATGATCTCCATCATATTTAAATGTGTCTATTTTGGTGTAACTAGACACACTACTTTCACGCATATTTATGCTACTAACTTTATAGTGAATCAATATAGTTTGTTCTTGTGTATTTGTCTCTATTGAAATTTCATCAAATGTTGATTGTATCGTTGCTGTATTTGGTATTGTAGGGCATGTTTTAAGTTTTTTTAATGCTACCGTATCTTTTGAAAACGATTTTTTTAAAAAACTTAAGTGCTTATCAGAGCATTGATATCCCAAATCTAAATATGACAGTAGCTTGCATTGAAGATTACTTCTATTTTCATTTGCTTTTCCATCCCATTCGCATTCGTTTCCTATAAATGTTGCTACGTAACCCAAAGCTGCTCTTTCGGGTTTAGCTATGTTTTTTTGATAGTCTTTATTAAGCACAATGGTATTAATGTCTGTTTCTAGACTTTTATCATAAAGTGTTTCTCTCCATAACACTTTGATGTTTTTATCGGTGGGTTTAGTAGAGCCTATTTTTTTGAATGAACCTAAGTAAGGTTTAATGTATGAAATTTCAGGATCCCCAGCTTCTTCTAAACGTTTCATCTCCCAATTGATTTCTATTTTATCTCCCTTTACTAATTTGTTTATGGGTGCATCGGCATAATACATTATTTGTATAGTATCCTTATTTTTTTGTGCTAAAAAATACCAATAATCAGAATTATCATCAAAGCTTATAAAATTTACCGTGTCGGTATATGTTTTACCAAATTCTATTTTTTCATTGGGTCTTAATGCACTGCTCAATTTACTTGGATCAGGTGTTTTTTTCTCTGATTTAGATTGTACAGCGTCTTCACTTTTATTTTCTATTTCAAACTTGCTATTACTTTCTGTTTTGTTAGACACTGCAGATTTATCTTTACAAGCATTTAGGCAAAAACATAGTAAAATGGCAAGTATTACAAGTGACCAGGTTTTATTTTTCATGTTTTTTGTTTTCATTTATAAGTAGCTTTTTTATCTGTAGCCATAAATTTTTAATCCCGATTTTGATAGTTCGTATTCAAATTGCTTTCCTGTTTGCAATGCTGTCTCTATCAATTCAATATTTTGAGTTTTCACTTTTGGAGCTAATAACTCTTTTCGATTTTTTCTTTCAGATATAACTTCAGAGGGAATTAAAATCCATTCAATTTCTTGCAATTCAAAAACTCCCCAATATTCTTCTATATATTTTTCGTTCGAAAAACTCTCTTCATTCGGTATAGTAAATTCTCTTGCTTCCTTATCTAAAAGGAGCTTTACTTTTGCAATATATCCCAGGTTTAGACTTTTTATGATTGTAAACAGTGCTTTCCACTTTGTCGAGTTCATAAAACTAGCCTTATCCTGTATCGCTTGTTGTTGTTTTATTTGATGTTTCTCTGTACTATTCATAACATTTTAAATACTTCCATTGTTGTTAGAGTTAATATCAACTCGATAAGAAGGTTATGTTTAAAAAAAATTAATAACAAGGTTCTTTTTTATTAAAAAAACAATGTGGATAACGAACATCTACAGCATCATTTAAAGTATAGGTTTTAGTACTATCTTCATTTCCGTATACATTATAATATTTCCATTCTCCTTCTTTATAGTTGTTTTTTACCTTGCCCTCTCCTCGTAATTTACTTTCCTTATAATAATAATCTTTCCAGTATCCATTGCCCTTTTTAAAGGTGGTTTGATATAAAATACTATCTTTTACATTTAATATTTTTAGTTCTCCAGAAATACTTCCTTTCTCATATTCAATAGTTTTAATTGAATCGAAACCTTTTTCTTTTGTAAACATATGCGCTTTATAAGTACCTGTTACAAAGCCACTTTGTATGACTACCCTTTCACTATCAAATTTGTTATTTTGGGTATCATAATTAACCAAAGTCGTTAATTCTATTGGGATACTTTTACCACTATATACCATATCATTTTTAATTGAATCCCAAATAAATTCTTTTTCAATTATTTGATTTGCATCATTTATAGCATGGCGTTTTTTAAAGTATTTAATAGAAATGTCACCAGACTCTTCTCCCAGAATTATCAACTCATGGATGATAGGTCTCCTACTTTTTTGATTTTTAAACGTTACACAAGAACTTACTGCTATTAGTAGCGTTAAATTAACGATGCTATATTTTAATCTCATATTATCATCTTATACATCAGAACTACTTGTCTACTGTAATTTATCAGAATTCTTTGTTCTTAATTTCTCTCCAACTCCTATTAATTGATCGCTATGATTTTCGCAAAGTAACCACGCTTTGTTTTTATCTATTACATAGTATTCAAATGCAGAACATTCTCCGATAACACCACCAATAACAGCGGGTTTGCAATTGTAAATTGGGTAATACTCCTCTTCATCATCTTCTACCATAAGCCAGACTTTATCTATATCTTTAGGAATAATATGAATCAGCTGCTCAAAAGGACGCTCGTACTTCATAAAATTAAAGGAGTCTTGTTTAAAATCTTCCCACCACCATCTCCGATCTCCTGATTTTACAAAATGAGTTAACAGCTCTACATACAAAGTTTTAACATCCGAAACTAAACAAATATCTTCTTGCTCTAGTTCTAGTGTTTTAATAGCTTGTTCTATTTCTGTTTTGACTGCTCCCATTGTTATTTTACGATACTCTTATTTACATTTTCAACAAATGATTCCGTTTTAAATTAATTTTTCTTCTTTGATAATCTCAAAGCTCCCATCTAAACTGTTAATTGTAACAGGAAACCCTAAAACTTCTTCTATTTCTGTTTTTGTTACTTTTTTAAAGTCTACCCCAAAAACCAATATTTTATTCCATTCTAATATGTTCGAATACCCTTCTTTATGATGATCATCTATAATTCCCAGAAAATTATAAAATGTATTTTCTATGGTATCATTCATCTCAAATGAGGTAACACTTTTATTAGGATTAAAACTAGAATGATTCTTTTTCCAACTCTTATTTATTTGAACATCATTTGATTTGGAATTACAGATCCAAATAGGATGTTTTCTGGAAAGGCTGAATAAATCCTTTTCCCAGTTCTTATCCAGAATAAAATACACTTCTGTTTTTACTGCTTCCATTTTTAATTTCTATTCCAAGTAAAATGTACTGACTAATTGAAACATATCTTTTCTTGATGGATTTTTAGGAAATTTTTCATCCAAAACGTGTGTAAAAAACAATCTATAATCCAACACAAAATCTGAAAACTCTTTGTCTGATAAACTATTGAAATCTTCAACACTATCGGGATAAGCTCTTGAAAGGATTTTGTCATATAAAGATTCTGTTTTTACATTTTGCTCAGAAAAATGACTGTTTTGCCAGTCATCACCCGTATTTTCCCAAATAGAAATAAGTCCTAATACTCTTAATGGGTCACCTCCAATGAATTTACGATTGTCTTTTACTGCACAGAAATCACCAAAATATTCTTCTCTTTTGTCGGGTATCAGAAAAACTTTATAACCTTTAGATAGTATAATCCTTAAGGCAATATTGTATGTGTTCATTGCGTCTGCGATGGTACATCCGTTTTTCATATTTCTACTATACTTTAAATTATTACAATATCATCCCAATAGGCATCAAAACCATTTGTTTCAATTTCTTTCATATCAGTATCGGTGAAATGTATATGAAAGTCCGTGCCTCTTAGTACAGATTCGTCGGGAAAATTTTTGTTATACAAATCCCTATCAATCCGCCAAAGGTTAAAATAAACAGATGCAGCGGTATCTAATTCTTTAATTTTTTGAGTTCTAATTTCTAACTCTTCCTTAGTAATGCTTTTATAATATCTCTCCTGATTCGTAAACTCTTCGATTATAAAAAAAGGAAACACAGTTTCAATTTCTATAGTCTCCAATTGATTTAGATTCTTTTTGTGGTAGGCATCTGCATTTATTTTATCCTCAAAAACCGCATATACCGATTTGAACTTATTCTCTTCTTTTATTTCTCCGATTACGTGCATTTTGATTTTCTATACTTTAAAACTCACTTCCTTTTTTCCATTCATAAACCTCTTTGGGCACTGATTTTTCTTTTTGAGCTTCGTACCAAACTGTTATCCAAGTGTTTTTATCTTTTTCCCAAGTGACCTCATCTATCAAAATAGATTCACTTTGTCTTTCCTTTTCTGTGTATTTATAGGAAATACCATTTCTAAACTCTCCCTGAGCATCATCCAAAATAAATTGTTTTATAGATGAAGGTGTGCCGTATTTTTCAATCGCTTTGTCTTTTGCTAATAGCTTTAATTCCTGAGGAGATATATCATTATTTGAATTTATTTTATTCGTTAGAGATTCCATCGAAAGATGAACATTTTTTCCTTGGTACAATGAACCATCAAATTTTAGTACAATTTCTTCTGTAGCAACCTTTTCTTTACTGTCGCAATCTCCATTTTTATCTTCATCATCTATAGTGTGGATAATTTTGTTTTTTACTAAAATATCGTAGTAATTATTTGTTATGTTAGTTGTCATCCTAAGCGTCTTTTCATAAGCTAGATACTTGCCGGTACATTTGGTATCCCAATGGCCAATTTCGGAATCTATATTGTAGTTCTTTAAAACTGGTTGTAAAGAATCGCCTGATTTTATAAATAAAGAAAGTGTTTCATTACGATACGGATTGGCTCTAGACAGTCCTACATAATGTACTCGTATTCCAAAAGCTGGGGTACCTTTAGTAATGTTATACGCTGCTGTATCAATTTCTAGTTTTCTTAATTCTATTGCATCAGAAACCCATCCGTTAGTTTTAGAACTTTCAAAATATGTATGGGTTATTCTGCCCGTAGTATTATCTACCAATACTATGTGACTATTGAGTTCAAAATGGTATTCATCGTTATCCGTATCTACATATTCCGGTATAACTATGAGAGTTTCCTTAGCGTTGTTAGGTAGTATTTTGGCGATCAGCAAATCTGTATTCACTTTTGAAAAATCTAAATTAAGTTGTTGCATTGCACTATCAATAAGAGTTTCTTCTAAGGGAATAGGTTCAATTTTACCATTTGCTTGTATTTTGAATGATGTAGTTTCTACTTTCTTTTCATCGATCCAAAATATGTTATGAATCGTTAGTGTATTACCCTCTATTTTAGATTCAATCTTTGAATAGCCTTCTGCTATCTCATCAAAAGAAATGACTTTAGAATCTAGGATTTCTCCATCCATATCATAATTGATGAGTACGGATTCCATTTCGTTATCTCCTTTGAGAACTGTTACTACAATAGAATAAAAATTACTTGAATACTCTATTTTATAGGAAGCTATTGCGCTATAATTGTACCCTTCTTTATAGAATTCTGGATATATTTTTTCTAATTTTAAAACTTTTACATTTACTTCTTTATAATCATCTTCATCAATAAAACTATCAAAATTTGTAGCCTCGACTAATGGAGTCGTTTTTACTTCAATTTCGCTTATAATTTTGTTAAAAATTACAGTTTCATTTTCTTTAAGCGAGTCAATAGTCTTATCTTTTTTCCAATACACATCAATAATATCAAATGTTTTATCTCTTTTATTGAGTTTGTATTTTATGGTGTTTCCGTTTAAACAATTTTTAGCTTCGTTTTTAGCTAATGAAAAAGATGAAATTTCAATACTACTTTTATCTTTCAAATTATAATTGTAAGTCAGCTGCTGATCTTCTAGTAATTTAATGCAATCAACTTTATTATTTGAAAGTAGATTATATTCAAAACCATCAAACCAGTTTGTCATTTTTAAGGGTTTTATTTCATTGTTTATAAAGTTAAATGTTTGAACATCGTTTCCATCTCCAACTATATCATTGGTTATAATAAAATGGTGATTTTCGTTAAACTCGTAGATGGATAATGTCCAGAATCCATCAACAACCTGAATACCAATCGTATTTGGTTTAATATATTTTATGGTATTATAAGTTTCAGTAGAATCAATTAGGTAGTTGTTTTTTTTAATAAAATCAACAGTTTTTATTCTGTCTTTTTTACTCCATTCCCAACTATTCAATGTAGTTTCTGGTAATTGTTTAAGGATGTTAAGAAGTGTTTTATTTTTATGATAATCAACTGCGATTGTATCTCTAAACTCAACTGCTTTTTTAAATTCTGTGGTTGATTTTATATCACTAGTTTTAGTGTTTTTTTCTTTTGTGTTTTGAGCACAAGAGATTAAAATAAATGTGATTAGAATATATCGAATTTTCATTTTCCCGATTGTTATTAATTTATTAGTGTCTGCTACTCTAAATACTGACGTATTTTATATTGTTACATCGTTTTATTTGTTATACGTTGGGTCTCATTTATTTTATACTACTTTACTATTGTAAAACACATCCCTTATAGGTAACTACTATCACTTTCTAGATTAGATAATTCTAAATTGGCAGTACCCGCATTCAATAATTCAACAACTTACTTCACCTGTTTTTAAGTTTATTGTCTTACCTCGTCCATACCATACTTCGTGATTTTCCAAATCCCAATTTATTTCAATACTAAACCATAAAACACCACAATTCTTATTACTACTACTCGTTCCTATTACTTTTCCGTTTGTGTTTTTTAGAATAACTTCTACTGGAATACTCGTACCACCATCCCCAGGCATTGTTGTTGCAAAAAAACTGTTTTCTCTTTTTACAATTATGACATAGTCTCCATCCGGACTTTTATGGGTTTCTAGCACTTTACTCGCATCATAAAAATAAATTCCTATTCCGGCAAGAAGTATGATTGCTAGTATTACATAAATTGCTTTCTTCATTTTTTGTCTTTTTTTAAAGCATATCCAATTTCCCATAATTCACGTACTTTATACTTTTTATTAATACTAGTATGGGTGATATGCGCCAGACAACTTTGTATCTCAGAAATACAAACATCATCGTATTTGGTTCCTTTATAATAACTTATAGGTTTTAGTTGAACAGTATCATTTTTTGAAAATGTAAAATCTAATGCAAACTCCTGTATCAATGGAGTATCCAGTAGTTTTATAGTGCCTTTATAATCCTTATTTAAAAACACTTTTACTTCTTTAATTCTAGCGTTTTCTTTAAAAGTTTTCTCTGATTTCACATACCCATTTACCAGACTTAATCTAAAGGGTTTTAACAACGTGTCATTGGTTTTCAGGACATCATCAACCAATAATTCTGTATGGTATTTATGGCTTTCTTCATTTCGCTTTAATTTTAGAGAAATCTCTACTTGATCATTTTCTTTAAATACAAAGGCTGTCCTATACCTTCTATCGAATACGTTTTTAAATGGATACTTATTATTCTCTACATTTGCTGTAATGTCAAAATATAATAGTTCTGAGTACGATAAATCCGCTTCAGTACAACATCTCCCAAACATTTTATCAGACCATATATCTACTTCATCTATTTGTTCCTTCTTGTAGTAGTCAAAAATAGTTGATAAGTCTTCACTGGTATTTCCTTTTATTTCTGTAATACTTACAGAATCAATGGTAGCTAACTTTAGTTCTTGTTTTTTATCAGTCACTGAATGGCTGGCATTTGTTGTTTTTTCAAATGTATATGCTACAACCTCTCCATTCTCGTGTGTTATGTTTCCTATCAGTTGTTTATCACGTAGTTCTAAAAAAATATGCTCTGCATACGTACCTTTTATCATCATTGGATCAAAATCTACCTTAATTTCTTTACTGTCTAGCAATTTCCAAGTATAGTTTCCTATGTTGTGTATAGATTCCTTATAACACGTTGATATTTCTTTTTCTGATACTTGCACTTGTTCTTTATCAAACAAAAATGTTAGGTAAATTTGACTACCTGCACAAGGATTATCATCTGGCGTCTCCTCACAAATAGCTCCAACTTTTGCTGTGAGTTCTTTGTGTAATAGACTTTTCATTTTTTGAGCTTGAGATGATAAGCAGCCTATATAAAGCATCAAAACCATCACAATGGTCTTTTTTTTACTTGTGTTTTTGATATTAAATGATTGTACTTTATGTATCATATACTATTACTTGTTGTTTGTTTTTCTATTCTTAGTTTTTTACAATGAATATTTATTGGTTGATATCCATCAAGGTTTAGCACAAGGTTCTGGTCTAAATCTTTAGAAATCTTCTTGGTATGGTAATTTAAATTGTCAATTCTTGTTCCATTCCAATTAGGTTCGACAGCATCCTTATCCAGTTGATAAATGAATTCATTTACTTTTCCAGAATTGAAAATTCCAGAAAAGGTAATTTTCAAATACCCCTTGTTTAGATAAAAAACCTCATATAGCATTACTACCAAGCTTAACCTATCTTCTTTTTCCATTTCACAGGAAACAACAATCGCGTCATGAAAATTATAGTCTAATTCTTTTTTAAGCATTTAAAAGTATTTTATTCTTCATTTTCTTCTTTATAATTTATTCTTCTTGAGTAGCCCACATGATCACATTTCGAAAAACAACTGTAGCACTTTTGGTCAATTCAATAACATCATTTACTTCTCTCTTTTCTAACCTCAAAATTGATAACCTATTGTTTTTTAAATTATATTCAGAAGCTGCCATTATAATGATTTAATGTAATTGAAGAAAGTTCATTGATTACTAATTCTATATCTTCAGGATTAAAATTCTGATGTATCCTATCTACAATAATTTTATCCATTTTTTTAATTTTATAAAACATTAATGCAGTTCTGTTTCCCAATCCTCATAAGGAGGTTCTACTTTAAAATCGGGTTCACAATAGGAGCGAATATAATCAACGGCTCTTTTTTCGGCATGTTTGGCATTTAGTACGTTTCCGTCTTCATCTAATTCGATAACATTGGCAAATATGGCATAAGCTTGTTCTATAGCACTTGGTTCACTGCCAAATAGCTTTAGATACTCAACTCCTTTTAATTGATAATGTGTTCCGCTGGCAATGAAGTATGTAAATGTTCTTAATGCTCCGCTAAATGAATTACTTAATTTCATATGTTTTTTTTAATACGATTTTTTGTTCTAAATAACATCAATAACTTTCTCTAAGATATAATGAATTACACCTACAACCATAGTGATAGCAAGAAGAAATAAAAAACGAATACCTTTTGATTTTTTGCGGTCTTTTAGTTTCTTTTTTAAATAAACCATATCTAAAAAAATAAATAATACTGCGATTACAACTCCAATTACTAAACCTACATGAAGTAAACCTAAATCATAAAAAACATGAAGTAGGTACCATAAACCGTCTTTGGCTGTTTCATTAGGACCTAAAACAATTCGCATATAACCAATACCAAGTAATAGGGCTATGATTGCCCAAATACTATAGGCTCCGATTTGTTTTAAGGTTTTCATACACGCTGATTTTTAGACATTCTATGTGATTCGAAAAGATTATAGGTTTTCCGATTTATATTCTTTACCATTAAATTTCAATACCGTTTTTGAGGTAGTCCTCTTTTCTTTAGAAATACACTCTCCATTTTCATCTTCATCGTTTTTGGTTTCAGTGATGTTACTTTTTACTACTATATCGAAATAGTCATTACTCTTTTCTTTAGAAATAATTAATGTCTTTTTTACATCTGTAAATTCCCCATAACAGATCGTATCCCATTCTCCTCCATATACTTTTACTTCGTAGTTTTTTAAAATATTTCTAAGTGTATTCTCAGATTTCACAAATAAAGATATTGATTCCAGGCTATACGGATTGGGCTGAGATAGCGTACGAGAATAAATTCTAATCCCGAATGCTCGATCTGTTTCTGTAACATTATAAGGCGCTGTATCTATAGCAATCGTATCTATAAACAATGCATCAGATTGCCAGCCGTTTGTTTCATAGCTTTCAAAAAAGGTGTTGAGAATTTGTCCGGTTGCACTTTCTACTACAAGGACGTGGCTGTTGAACCTAAAATAATCATCCTCTTCTGTTGCAGTTTCAGCGATGACAACAATGCTTTCTTTTTCGATATTTGGCAACTTTTTATGTGCAACAAATTCTATTTTATCCGGGTTGATTTTTAGTTGTCTAACAACGGCATCAATTAAGTTAAACTCAGTTTGTGGTGCTTTTGTTATTGCTTTTTCAATTGGTTTTTCGGGATTATTTGCTTTCTCTATTTCTGGTGTTTCGGTTACAGCTGTTTGAATTGTTTTCGCATCATCTTTTATTTTCTCTTTACAAGAAAACAGTATAAAAACAAACAGTATAAGTAGGTGTTTCATAATTTATATTTTTTAGTCCAATAGTCAACTCCGTGTTTAAGTTGGATATAATCTTTATCATATATTACAGCATCGGGATTTGTTCCTAACTCCTTGGCATATTTGTTACTATAGTGTTCTTCCATTTCTTTCATGCGATATTTTAGAAATTCTACAATGCACTCTATTTGCGGAGCAGTAAATAGAGAAAATTGTTCTTCACTATAGTTTTTCATTATTTCATTATCTGATTTCAGGTATGCTAATCCTGACAATAAATGAAATTCAATATCTGGTTCTAAGCAAGATTGAATACTTCCTTTTTTGTTCAGTTCTTTTTCTTCTAGCTCGAATACATTAAGAGCAAGTAGAAGGAACATTGGTGTGTGAAAGCGCATTCCCTTTGCATCAAAAAATGATAATGAACTACTATACTTATACAAATCAATTATTTGGATTTTGCTCCAATCCTCTTTTTCATCTTTTTTTCTTAGTTCTCTGCATTCTTTAGCTGTAAGTCGGTCATCGTGCCCTTGTGCTTCCCAAAGTCCGATCCCTTCCTCAAGTTGTACGCTTTTAAAAGCTTGGTTAATTTTGTTGATTAATTTTTCTTTGTTCATCTCCTAATTATCATAAGCATAAGCATAGTTTATGCTTTCTTTTTATAAGATCCTTTTTTAAATGCTATTTCCATTTTTCCTTCTTTCCATCCTTTAGTAAGAGCAAATGCAATAGACTCACTTACAAACTTTGGAGTCACTGATTTTGGTTCGAAATCAGAAGGCCTATTGTCGTTATCATTTACAAATAACCACGTATCATACCATCCAAAATCAACTATCAACAAGCCATTTTTAATTTGATCAGAATACACCAAGACTTTTCCGTCGAATTTCCAGTAAAATTTCTGTCCATCCACAGTAATGCTTCTCAATCCTTTTTTTGAAATCGCCATATACTAACCGTTCATACTTTATCATTTTTTTGATTTATCACACGAATTTAGAATTGTATCTGTTTTTATAATTTTAGCATCCTTGTAATACTTTAATTTTCCATAATAACTTGATGTATCTTCCTGACACCGTTGCAAACTAAACTCAGCAATACGGTAATTTGAATACATATCTAAAACTTCTACACTAAAACCGCCGGGGTCTTCTTCGTGATCTATAAAATAATAAGTTCCTGCATCGTTAAAAGGTATAAAAAAAGAACCTTTAGTATATTCATAGAAATCTATACTATGCTCTACATCAGAAATTGAATTGTTTAAATTTTTCTTTGTTTTCTCTAAGACAATGGTTTTTATGGCTTTTTGCAAAACATTTTTGTCTTCTGTTGGATTTTTAATGATGTATAAATCCGGATATACTTTTGATTGTATAAACTCCATTTTTACAAAAAAGAGCTTGTTTATGATGATCCCAGCACCAATACTCACTGATAAAAAAAGTACCCCAACCATTCTTGATTTTTTTTGAAAAACCCATTTAAGGATTTTAAAAAGCAAGAATAAGACTATGCCCACAATGGTTAATAAGAAAATAATTAGTAGTATCTCCATTTGTCAGTTTTTAAGTGCTTACTGTAATTACAATTTAGTACAGCGTTTAATTTTTTTATTCCGGTTTCCAGATGGTATAATTTTCAATTCCATCATCGTTTTTCTCCTCTACTATAGTCCATTGCAAGAATGAAGCAATTTTTACAAAAACTCTTTCTATTTCTTTAAAATCGATATGCGCTCCTTTTGAACATACGATGGTAATCAGATTCGTACTTTTTGCATTTGTATCTTTTTCGTTCCAACTGTCCAAATTTTTTGATTTCAACAATAACAATTGAGTATATGGAAACGATTTTGTGTTCTTAAATTTATATGCTCCGCTTCGCTCCAGTTCTGGAATCGCATCTATAAAATCTATCAATTTATTTGTAGACACTTCATGACTTAAAGATTCGTCTTTATATATATTTAAATAATAGTAGTTGTCTGACCACATTGTATTGTTATTATTTTGACCCAACACAGCGCTGTGCTTTTATTTCGAAAATTCAGCTAGTAATTCCTTAAAACTTTTGTAAGAAAAAACAGTTGTATGTAATGCAAATACTTGTATTGTGTCTTCAGATTTTTGTGAAAAGCAATAAAAAACTCTGTCCTCAACGTGAAAAAAAAGTGGAATCAGATTCGTTTTTTCATAAAAATCTCGAGAATTCTTCACTTCAAACTCCAAATCATCATCCTCTACATCCAGTTTTTTCCAATCGAATGATACATCATCCAAAAATTTACATTTATCAGAAGCTGATTCCATCTGCAACAACTTTGATTTGAATTCTAAGTAAGCTGAAGATTTATAAATTGCATTCATAATTGATGTTAATTCTACACTATTCTTAATTAATACTGCATTTTCAGTTTACATTATATTTTATGTTTCTCACATTTTGAGACCAAATTAAACTACGGATCATTGTACATAATCATCTACTCCTTTGTATAAAGTTTTCTTCTATTTCTATATTCTCTGAAAACACTTCTATAATTCCATTTTCAAAAGGAAATTGAGCCCTAAATACAAGCTTATCATTTTCTAAAGCATCTTTTTCAATTCCTACTTCATACGTTATTAGATCTTTATACATATCTCCAAAATTCACCTGATTCATATGTAATTGACTCACATTGACAAACCTTATTTTGAATTCTCTATTTTCGCCTAGTAATAGTAAGGTCATTTCATAGTTGTCCTTAGAAATAAGTTCATATTCAATTTTCTTTATACGAGCATCGTGTAAACTTTTTTCTCCTAAATCGTGTCTTTCTGGATTCGATACAAAACAAAATAGCTTTTCTGGAATTCTATTTTTTATGAATTGAAGATATTCGGCATATTTTTCGAAACTTTCACCTTCATATGTTTTATTAAATTTCATTCCACTGTATCCTTATTTATATTCTTTACCATTAAACTTTAGTACAATTTCTTCAGTCGCAATGATTTTTTCTTTTGGGTTACATTCGCCATTCTCATCATCCCGAAAATTTCTTTGTGTGATTGTTTTGTTCACTACGATATCGTAATATCCATTAGTGTTGGTGTTACTAATTGACAGTCTATTAGTGGTTATTTTAAAATCTGAATAGCACGTATTCATGTTTACATTGACTATTCCTGAATCTTCATGAATCATATAAAAATCTAGTATTTTTTTAAGACTATCATTTTCTTTTGTAAAAAGTGAAATTCTTTCTTCGCTGTATGGATTTGGTTGTGAGCTACTCCTAAATTTTACTATCACGCCAAAAGCATTTTTAGATGAATTTAGCTTATAACTTAGGGTATCTATAGCAATATTATCAATAAATATGGCATTTGAAACCCAGCCGTTTGATTTTGAATTTTCAGAAAAATAGTTCTTAATCTTACCTGTTATTGAGTTCACTATCAAAATATGACTTGTTAAACTATAATCTTCTTCTGAGACATCATTTTCAGTTTCAGCCATAACCATTACAGTTTCATTTAAATTATTAGGGAGCTCTTTATGTATTCTTGTCTCGATTTGATTGGGGTTTAATTTTAATTGTTCGATAATACTATTTTCTAAATCAGTTGGATTTAATTTATGCCAAGTAGCTTCTTCGGGTTTTATATATGCTTTATGAGAAGTATGAATTCCTTTATCCTTATTGGTGCTGTGTAGATAGAAATCTTTATCGTGACCATTAATAATATTATTCCATTTTTGTTCTGAAAAGTTAAACCAAGGTTTAGCATATTTTATATTAATCACTTCTTCTCCGTCTCCGATATCAAAATATTGCGCGTATTTATGTGGAAATCTAGTAAAACCCCATATACAACTTTGTGAAATATCATTTTCATGGTTTTTTCTTATTCCAACAAAGCCTCTTACAGCTCCTTCTTCGTATTGCAAACCCATATTAAATAAAACATCATCTGTATCAACATTCTTGGTGGAAAGGATCATTTTTACTTTTCCCAGATAAGTCCCTGAATTCTTTTTCGTTCTGTCTTCTGTTAGTTCATAGGAACCAATTAGAACGATTTTAGTTGACTCTTCGGTGTTTTTTGGAACACGAGCAATTGCCTTTTCGAAAGTAATATATCCTTTAAAGTCATTGATCTTACCTTTAAGATATGTTTTACCTTTTATATGATATTGAGATACGTTTTTATCACTTTTTTCGATATCGGCAAAAACAAATTCTATTTTATTGAAATCGTTTCCTAAAAGCCCATATAAAGGAATGATTTCTTTTTTTAGGCTGTAGTTAGGATATCTACTTTTCAATAAGTAAGATAAATCTTTTTTATGGATAACTTTTTTTGTGACATCTATAAGTACATCATCTTCAGTATTGTATTCATGACCGGAATTAGCCCAGTCAGCACTATAATCTACTTGTGCATAGCAAAAATTACTTAGTATAATACTTAATAGTATGGTAAGTACTGTTTTCATATACTTAATTCTGTTTTTTAGTTTTTTCTTTTCCCATGTTAAACCAATTTAAATTGGCAATTGTAAAATTTAGTCTTGATAATCTATTATTGTGTATGTAACACTTTTATCATCCAGATAATGCTTAAGCTCTTCCAACTCTGTCCATACATATGACGCGTTATATTGGCAGATGTATATTCCATCATTTTCAAAAATGATACTCATATTGGGCATTTTTCCAGTATTATCAGATCGTCTAAAGTCCCAAAATATCTTGCTTTCAAATTCATACTTTTTGTCAAACGTTTTACTATTTTCAAGTAAATATTCAATCTCAGCACGAGTTTTATCAGTCAGCTTTGTTATTATTTTATATTCAAAGCCCATTGGTTGATTTCATTTTAGCTCTTGTATTTAAATTTACCTAATGTCGCTCTTAAAACTTCATTATCTATTTTCTGTATCGGAAACTCAGCAATTAAATAAGTACAGCTCAAATCTTTAGATTCTTCACTTATAACATAAGATTCGGTTTTTCTATATCTAAGCCTTAATAGATATACTACTTTTCCATTAGAACAATAGAAATCAATTTCACTACTCTCAATAAATTCGGTAGGTATTTGGTGTATATCGATTATTTTCCAATCACCAAATTCTCTATCGTATCCATTTTGGTATTTCGCTCTATTTTCAAATTCAGCAACCTTCATTTTCTACTTATATATCATAATATTCATACGGGATTTTCAAGTTATGTTCACGTCTGACCTCTGTTTTCCACATTAAATATTCATCTTCAAAATCATTAAAATCGCTTGGGATTCCCTTTGTCCAGTACATATCACCATGAACTAGCAACATTGCCCAATGATACGCCAACTCGTGTGTTATATACCATACATCATCAAGAGACGTCGGGGCTTCAATTAAAAAACTATTTTTTAATTTATTACGAGCTTCATCATACGTAACTTTTCCATATTTCACCATGATATGTTTAATCATTTCACAAAAAGAATAATGGTTAAAAACCACACCCTCTGTGCCTTCTTCAATCCTTATATTATCCTTTAAAGTTTTAGATTTCAAAGTTTTAGTTAATTATTTTCATCTTTTTAATAATTTCTCCGGGACATCGTTTTAACCTCCATATCGCTCATCTACATATTCTTTTGTACTTGAAATTTTAAGGCCTTGGTTCGGATATTTTTTTTGAATTATTTCTTTTAATTTAACCAATTCATTTTTATCAGATAGTGTTAAACTGAAATCACAATAAATTTCATCTTCTAGCTCCAATTCACAATACCACCTTAACATAAAGCTTTCTTTTGCATTAAATACCAGGTCATAAACATCCAGTTCTCTATTTCTCAAAACTTTTTCCGGTTTAAGAAGCATTTGTTCTAATTCTCTTTTGGTAATCTTCTTTTCTGTTGTAATATGACCGTCATGATTGTGCCAGTCTTCTAAAAAATATAATTCTTCATTTTTCTCAAGCTTTGCATCCAAAAATCGCCAAATTAATTCTAAAATATTCAGTTGAATGTCAGATGAATATTCAACCTCACAATAAAGAACAGGGTTGTTAAATAGTCCCTTTTCTTGTTTCCAATCGTTATGTAATTTTTTATTCATTCGCCTTTTAAATTACATCTATTACTTTTTCTAAAACATAACGTAAGACACCCAAAAGAGGCAGGATATAAAACACAGCTAGCAATTGGGGAATAATGCTTCATACACTATAATTTAAAAACAACTTGAGACGTTTCACTAAAGGAGACTTAAATAATTTAATCCTGTAAGTACGGAGCCGCCATTTCTTTATAATATGTCTTGTGCTGAGCCAAATTTAAGTTACTCGCTGTCCAATATAAAAGCTTATACAATTCATATCGATATGGGTTGGTATTTTCAATAGGTTTAGCCTTAATCTCTGACATAAACTGATCTATTTTGCCCTCAGGATCATCATAATCTTGAAAGTAATTCAAATCAAAATAATACTGTGCCAGTATTAATTGCTGAATAAAAGGTGACCACTCATTCATACGGTTTATATAATTCTCATATTCTTCAACCGTGGCTCCCCATTTGGGAGATACAAATTGTAAATAACTAAAATGAAGCTCTGCATCTTCTGGAAATTGTTTGATGGTATCTTCAAAAAGTTGATGCACATACTGCCTATTTGCATCGATCGCCTTATATATTGTTAATAAACAAGCAACGGCATTTGTCCTATAAACACTGGTTTTAAGGCTGATTGCAACTAAAATAGCCTCAGCTTTTTTCAAATGATTTTTAAAAGCTACTTGTTTTTGATTAGACACGCTATCTATAGTGCCTCTTCCTCGTATCTCCCAGGCTTTATGGATTAATTGATATCCTTTTATGATTTTTGGTAAATCATTGGCAGATTCCTTTTTAATCCATTCATCAGTCACATTTGAGTCACCATATTGCCCTAAAGATTGAAAAGCAAAAGATCGTTTACCGGCGTTAAAACTTTTAAGCAACTGTTCCACATTGCTAAATTGTTTCTTGTTAAAGTACTCTGTTATTTGTTTAAGTTGAGGGTCATTTAAATGCCCGTGACTTTTAAATTTATACCTTCCAATTAGGTTAATCAGATTGTCTACGGGACTAAAAATTCCATATTTATCTAATAAATATAAAACTCCTGCACCGATTAAGATCCATTTGATAATGGGGTATTGATAAAAATATTCTTCCATTGAGTATTTTATTTAAATTTTACAATTTTCAGAATGTTATTTTTTAGGATACTGCTTTATATACTTCAGCTTCTAACTCTTCAAAAGCCTTCTTCTGAGCAGGAGCTAGTAATGCTTCCTTAATTTTTCCGGTTACTATTTCAAAGATGTCTCTTCTGGCTTTAACGCTTTTACCAAAATATGCATGCATCAGTTTGTTTGGGATAATGTAGTTAACCTTCACCGTGTTATCATTTACAAAATACATCTTAATGGCGTGCATACTATTCTTTTTTAACACCAAACACTGCTCCATTTGTCCGTTTTCATCTGTTCTATGTTCCCAGATATCATATTCCTTGGTGCTCTCTAGCGTAGATGTTGTTTTTAAAAAATTATGAAGTGCGTCTAGTGAGCTATATTCGTTCTTAATTGTTATTCTTTTTTCCATTGATTTTACTTTTTTTGTTATAAACTTAAAAAGTCACCCATTTTTTAAGAGGGTGACCATTCCCTTTTTTAATTAGCAAAGTTTTGATTCTAATGAATTACTATTTTTTTAACCATTGTTCCCTTATCAAAATCAAGCTTTAAAAGATACACACCAGTAGTTAAAGAGGCTGTATTGATATTCAATTCATTACCTACAGAAATTTTAGCTCCGGATAAGGCATATATGGTATAATCTTGTAATCTAGTATCATTATCAGCTGTTATTTGTATACCTTCTGTAGTGTTTATGATTGCTATGTTATTGGCTAATTCGAATTCTGAAATACTTAAAGTTCCTCCTTCTGTTATTGGACTAAAACCTGTCCATAAAGCTCCAGAATCTGTAACGTAAACCCCCATAGTACCTGATGGAATATGTAAATGTATCGTACTACGATCCACCGAGAAAGTATCTGCGCCACCACCGGTTGTAATAATAGCAGGTGTAGTACCCTCGCAAAACACATCGGTTAAGGTTGGAATCTGAAAAGCAGTATCTCCAATAGTAGTAACACTAGCGGGGATTGTAACACTGTTTATTGGAGCAGAACTACCACTAATGAACGCCCCAGCGCCGATGGTGGTCAAACTATTTCCCAGCGTGATACTTGCCCGAGCATTACTTGTAGTATAAAATGCATTATCACCTATGCTTAAAACACTATCGGGTATTACCACGTGCTCTACGATATTAAATGAAAAAGCATTATTGCCAATAGTCTGAACACCATTTCCTAAATCCAAATTGAATATATTATTTTGCTCAAAAGCTAGGTTTCCAATGTGAATTATATTATCAGGAATAACAACATTATTCAAATTGTTAAATCGAAAAGCAAAATCACCAATACTGGTAAGTCCGCTTCCTATAGTAACCGTGGTCATATTGTTATTCTGAACAAAAGCACCATTATCAAGAGTAGTCACACTATCTGGAATAATAACGGTTGTTAAATCGTTAAAGGCAAATGCCGTCTCTCCGATAGTTGCTAGATTGTTTGATAGAACTACATTTGTTAATTGATTATTTCTAAAAGCATCCTTGCCTATCTCTGTTACACTATCTGGAATGGTTATACTGGTCAAATTATTATTGGCAAAAGCCGCAAAATTAATGGTTGTTACAGTATTAGGAATGGTAACACTATCCAAATTATTACTACTAAAAGCATTATTTCCAATCCCAACTACAGTATAGGATACACAAGCGTTTATTACGGTAGCAGGAATATCAACTACCACCCCACCCGCAGTATCATAATTAGTTGCAATCACTTCGTTATTTGGACTCCCGGTGATTAAATAAGTGATATCATCTGCTATAAAAGTAGCCCCAAAATCACTTTGGATTATATTATTAAATCCTGTCCATTGCGCAGAAGTATACGAACTTCCTGTTCCTGTAGGTATAGTTAAATCGATATTAGATCTATCTATGTTGAATGAATCATTAGTACCCCCAGTAGTAATAGTAGGAGCGGTAGTTGGTCTTGAAACAATACAAGATAAAGGGTTGTTTCTAAACGCACCTAGTCCAATTGATGTAACATTAACCGGTATTACAACTGTAGTGATTGAAGCGGTTTCAAATGCTCGTAGCTCCATTTGTATCAAACTATCCGGAAGTTCTATGTTAGTTAATGGATTATTACCAAAGGCTCTAAAACCTATAGTTTGAAGGTTGCTACCGAAAGAAACAGACATTAACGAATTATCAGCAAAAGCTTCACTAGCCACAGAAATCACATTATCTCCAATTATGGCGCTTGTTAACCCTTTTGATCTAAATGCATTAACATCAATATTAGTAACGCTATAGGTCGGCATTAATGATTTGCCTGCAGATGCAGGAGTAACGGTATCCGGTATGACAACATCTGTACCTCCATTGGGATTATAATTAATAACCTCTACAATATTGGGTGAGAGTGATGTGATTTCATACGTTATAAAACTATCAATAAAGGTATCGCCAACCATTTGTGAATACCCACCCATAGATGTGAATAAAATCATTAAAATAAGTAGTAGTTGTTTTTTCATTTTTTTGTTTTTAGGTGTTTTCTGTTTTTAGATACAGCTTCATTAAAAATTGTTACCCTATTCAATTCTATTTTTAGAATTCTAATAATTCTTTTTGATGAGTTTACCATCCAAGGTGTAGTAAAACATAAATGTGGTACCTCCATTTTCAGGTGTAAGATTTATGGTATACTCTGTTTTGGATACATCTCCGTTTTTAGGAAATTTTATATTGGCGATACTAAGTGTTGGATTGTCCAAATCTTTTTCTGTCTTTAATTTTTCTACAGACTGTTCAACCAATTCTCCAAGTTTTGCCAGATTAATTTTATCATTTAACTGAAACATAAAATCGGTTGCTCTTGTACCATCGGGAATTGTAATAGTAACATCAGAATTTTGTCCCCAAGAATCCTGTACTAGATTCCATTGTCCCATTTTTAGAGATTCGGGATCTTTTGTAACGATAACAATCACTGTGTTTCCAATAGACTTATTGTAGGTGATTGATACATTGGTATAATAGGCGTTATCTCCAAATTGAGTTTTTAATTCATTTTCAATAGCCTTAAACCCTGTTTCGTTTGCCGGTTGATTGCTTATTCTTCCTCCGCAGGAGATTAGACTTACAATCAGTAGTACAACCAAAGTATTTTTTATCATATCGAGATCTTTTTTTAATTACATGAATTACTAATTTATTGTTAAAATTTTGTCAATTCATAAGTAAAAAAACGGTTTGTGATGAACTGCATAGAAAAAAGTGATGAATTTCTTAGACTCGTTTTTTCATTTTAAAACAGATATTTTAGTCTTAAAAACTTGCAGACACATCCTCAAAACCTACTGTTTATAGATGTTTGTGACGAACACCTATGTATTAGTGACGAATGCAAAACACTGTATATGAGTTATTTTTTAAATAATCATACATTTGTTAAAAACAATTGCATTGAATTTCAAAAACTACCTACTTATTCTATATTTCGCGCTTCAGATGAGTTATTCTCAAACTCATATTTATACGCATTATGGCGTTGATGAAGGTTTACCTAGTTCTGAAGTTTATGACATATATCAAGACAAAGAAGGATACATTTGGTTTGCTACAGATAAAGGATTGTCTCGCTTTAATGGTTCCGAATTTGAAAACTTCACCACCAAAGATGGGTTACCTGATAATACGATTTTAGATTTTTACCCTCAAGAAAACGGGCAAATATGGTGTTTTGGGTACCATAGTCAGCGCCTATTTTATTTTGATGAGGTGTTTTCTGGTTTTACAGATTACAAGTACAATAGCATGTTAAAGAGTGAATTTGATGGAAACACCATTATCAAAAGTATTGTTTTGGATGAAAACGAAACCTTGTACACAGGTGGTTACGGAATATGCGGTTTATTTAGAGTCTCTTCGAATGGCGAGCTTTCTAAGCGATTTGATTTAGATTCAAGATCTACCAAATCAATTAAAGATGCTCAAATCAATTTTGGTGTCCTGACTACAAAAAAGGCTTTTTTTTCTATATGTCATAAGTACAACTCAGAAGACGACGTAGTTATTGTTAATTCAGAAAATAGCCCTGCTTCCAGATTAGATTTTATATTTTTAAATAAAAATAAATCTGTTTTTATCGATAGAAAACTTGGTGTTTTATCCAAGAAAGAAGGGTTGAAATATTATGAAACTCAACATAATCCCATAGGAATAAAACGAATTGATGATGATACATTTTTTGTTGGTTATTACAGTAATGGTGCAGAAATCAGAAATACATCGGGAGAAATTATTGAAACATTCTTACCCAAAAAGTCTGTTACAGGCTTTTTGACTGATGCAGAAGGTAGTTATTGGTTTAGTACATTAGACGATGGAGTTTATTGTATAAAAAACCCAGGGATTAAGGTACTAACAAAAGACCATATTTCTTCATTAGTAAAAGATAATAACAACGTTTTATATGCAGGTTATGGTAATGGTGACATTGCGAAGATTTCAAAAAAGCAAATTGATATTATTTATAAAGGATTGAATGACCATCCTGCTTATGTAGAATTCGATAGTAGAAATAATAATTTATATGGCTATAGTGATAACTATCTGATCAATTATAGTAATAAAAACAAGCCATCTATTCTCCCAGCCAATAAACTTCCTGAATATATTGACGATCCACTATTAAATTCTGGTACGGGTTATTTTAATCTCCGAAAAAATGATGCAGTTATAAGATATAAATTGCCCGAAAAAGTACAGGATGTATGTATGTATAACGGTGATGTCTTAATCGGAACATCTTCAGGATTATTTATCCTAAAAAACGAAGTAATTAAGAAACATCAACCAACAAACATCTTAAGATCAAGAATCGATGATATTGACCTTCATAAAAAATTAAATACTGTTTATATGGCTACTCAAGGCCGGGGAGTTATCGTATATGGAGATAGTATATATAACATAACTCAGAAAAATGGCCTTACAAATAATATTGTTAGCGAAGTTCATATTGAAAATGATACTGTGGTTTGGGCTTGTACAAACTCTGGACTTAATAGGATAAATTTCAAAAAGGACAATTCCTATTCTGTCAAGACCATTACCAAAGCAGATGGGTTACTAAGCAATGACATTGATGATATTGAAATTATTGGAGATACAATTTGGGTGTCCACCAAAAAAGGATTAGGCTACTTTACAAAGGATTTTTTTAAAGAAAAAGAAGCTTCTAAAATTATATCTCTAAAACTAAAAGATGTCAGCATAAACAATACCAGTATCGGTAGCGTAAATACAAACCTGAAACACCATCAAAATTCTATAGACTTTACACTTCAGGCGGTATCCCATAGAAACACAGATAAAATTAACTACTTCTATCGATTAAAAGAAATTGATACTACTTGGACAAAAACCGATAATAGAAAGATTCATTTTCCATCCTTATCACCTGGAGCTTATACATTTCAGGCAAAAGCTAATGTATTAGACAATCCGGATAATCATTTAGTTTCTTATACATTCACCATACTACCGCCATTCTGGAAAAGCTGGTGGTTTTATGGCATTTGTTTCGTCTTATTTTCTTGCTTGGTCTACTTGTTTTTTAAAATTCGTATTCTCACCTATAACCAGGATGTTTTTAGGGAACTAATTCGACTAGCCATTAAGCGCTTAAAAAGAAAAGAGCAATTTTATAATTTTAGGGCTAATAGCGAGGATTTTAAAATCCCGACACATCAAATTCAATATATCAATTCGCAAGGAAATTATTTAGACATAACTACAAACAAGAAGACGTATACAATTCGATGCAAAATCGGAGATTTTATTAATACCACACCGGATGCGTTAGAATATGTAAGAGTACACCGTTCATATATCATAAGGATAGATCAAGTTACTAGTAAAGGAAAAAATTGGGTTGTTATCAATGACCAAAGAATACCGGTTGGTGACACCTATTTGAATGAATTAGATAAGATACTGTTTTAATGATCGAATTTTGAAAACATATTGGTCTTGATCCAATAATGTTGTGCCCTAAACATAAAAAAAGCCTCACATCTCTGTGAAGCTTTACTAGTAGCGGGAACAGGACTCGAACCTGTGACCTTCGGGTTATGAGCCTAAACTACACAACAGTAAATTTTTACTATAACCTTATAAAACCTATTATTCATAGTACTTTTAATAATTATTGATAGCAAATAGTACTATTTAATATCTACTTATTCTGTACCTATTCTGTACCCATAATACTTTTATTTTCTGTATCTTTGTACTATGGCAAGTGTTAAGATTATACGCAGAAAGAATAAGCAGAGGAAAGACGGTACTGCCCCTCTGGCTATTCGTATTAGTAAGGATTACAAAACTAACTACGTCTTCATTGGTCAATACGTTCTTGAGAAAGATTGGAATAAGGAAGCTGGACTTGTTAAAAGGTCACATCTTAACTCTAAAAAACTCAATAATTATTTAAGAAAGAGATTAACAGAAGCTAACGACTTGTATCTAGCCAATGTAAAACCTTTGTCTACAAAGCAAGCGAAAGAAAAATTAAAAGGACCAGGTGGTACACAATCATTTTTTGAATTTGCAGCAAAGCGAGTTGAGCGAAAGTTTAATAAAAAGGTGTACTCGGTTGCCAAATCAGAAATGTCTATTCTTTATAACCTTTCGGAGTTTTTGAGCAAGGACGATTCACTAACTCTAGAGCAATCACGACTTGAAATTAAAAAAAGAAGAAAAGAAAGAATTAGTAAAGCTAGAAAGAACGAGCTTCATTTGAAGGATGCCATTGCATCTTTCAAGAAAAATAAGAAGCTTCATTTCCAAGATATTTCAGATACGTTTATAAAAAATTACAAAGTCTTTTGTAGTTCACACCTTGAGCATAAAACAAGAACCATTACTAATCAACTTATTTTCATTCGCACTTTATTCAATAGTGCCATAAAAGAAGGAGTTGTGGACTCTACTTTCTATCCGTTTTCCGGAGAGAATGAAAAAATTAAAATAGGAACGAGTCACAAAATTGGTCTTGTTCCAAATGAAGTAGAACGGATTGAATCACTAAAACTAGAAAAGCAGACAAGCATTTGGCATACCAAAAACGTGTGGCTCACAGCTTTTTACTTTGCAGGAATACGAATATCCGATGCCGTGCAATTGAAATGGGCTGAAATTAAAGACGGTAGACTTTTGTACACAATGGACAAAAACGAAAAGCCTGTTAGTTTAAAAATTTCGGACAAAGCATTGAAAATCACAAACAGTTATAAATCGCAGAAGAATGAAAATAACGGTTACGTATTCCCTTTTCTTAAAGACGTGAACCCACAGGATGAAGAAGATTTGTTCCGAAAAATCAGAAATGCCACCAAGCTTTTTAATAAATATTTAAAGCGTATCGCTACTGCCTGTGATATCGACAAGAACTTATCTAATCATATTGCGAGACATACTTTTGGTAATATTGCAGGTGATAGAATTCATCCACAGATGCTACAAAAATTGTATAGACATAGCGATTTGAAAACTACCTTGAATTACCAAGCAAATTTCATCCACAAGGAGACAGACGAGGCTTTGGAGCGTGTGATAAATTTTTAATTCCGTAACTTTAAAGTGAATTTCAACAATATTAATAACTGATATTGAGATACTTAATACATCCTTATGATACATATTTTCACCACAGGCGGAACTATTGAAGGATTGGATTATGTAGATGATAAAAATTCGAAAAGCCAACCTATAACCACTATTGATAGTTTTCTGAAAGCATCTAACATTTCAATCGACTATACTATCGAGAATGTTTTCCGAAAAGATAGTAGGCATATAAATGATGCAGATAGGAAATTACTTCTCGATAAAATTGAGGCCTCAGATTCTCAAAAAATACTAATCACCCACGGTACATTCACTATGGAGCATACTGCCCGTTTTCTCGGGCAAATGCAACTTGGCAAAACGATAGTACTTGTAGGTTCGTTTATATTAGGAACATTAGCTAATACTGATGCTCCATTTAATTTAGGTTATGCAATAAGCTCATTACAATTTCTAAAACCCGATGTTTTTATCGCAATGAATGGCCAGGTATTTCACTGGAAAAACGTTACAAAAAATTTAGAAACTAACACATTTGAGCGTAATGATGATGAATAATGTTTGGTACAGAAATACATTGGACAACGTTCTTCTATCTTTTAATAGATACGGTCATTGTATTGTTTGCATTCTACCAATCTCGAAAGCTAAATCGTAATAGCCTCAAAAGATTCTTATACCTTGGGTTATTATTTATTGCCTATAATGCCTCAGGAGGATTTTTACCCACGGAGAGCTTCCCTGGCCCATTAATCATTCAATACATCATTACGTACGGTGTTGCCATTACCTTATGTGTTTATATTGTTTACTATTTATACAAAGAATATGATTTTGTAGTACTTGCATTTCGCTCATCTATCAGGAATTTGGCTATTGTTGCATTTGGGGGTTTTATTATCCTTTATCTCATACCCTACTTCTTTACAACGTCTTTGAATACAGCACGATTACTTTACACTGTTCCGATATCGATAGTTGCATTTATCTTTCTTGGTATCTTTTACAAACGAATTTCTCATCCCAAAAATCCTAATTCATTCATAGTAAGAAGAAATAAACTTTCAATTATAAGTGTTACTGCTATTGCTTTATTACCCATTTGCACGGTTATAGGAGACTATCAATGGATAACATTTACAATTATGAATATTGCTTTTTATGCCATAAGTGTTATTGAAGTAGATAGACATTTATTTTTTCTTGAGAACAAGAACAAATTATATGAGGTATTTCTTTTCAATAAAGGTAGAACTGAAGCTATAAACGAATCAGAAGTTATCAATGGTAATCTTACGCGTCGGGAGATTGAAATTGCTGTTTCCATATTAAGCAAGTTAAGTTATAAACGAATTGCCGAAGACTTATATATTGCTGAAAGTACCGTATCAAAACACGCTTCAAACATATTTAAGAAAACAGGAGTGAAAAATAGAACGCAATTCACCAAGAGATTTGGTTCAAAATAAAACCGCTAAGGCTTATTAAATCTGAATCCGTATATAAATACGCTGTGTTTTCCTGTTAATTTATTCTCAATAGTTTACATTTATGTATCAATATTCAATATGGATATTGATTTGCTAAAAAAAAGAGGAATTGGATATTCCTAACCTACTGTGATTTTGGATTTGAATTGACGAGACTTTAACGAACTTCTTAATTGACCTCCACTACAGTTGGCTATACTGATTGATAGGATGGTTTTGGATTTCGAACAAATAACAAACGACTTTAAAATCGAAGTCTCAAATATCGAGCAAAACAGCTCTAGTATTCTTGATTGTGCCAATCAGATTATCATTCTCGCCAGAAACATTTTAAGCACTTTTAAAAAGTACATCCAAAGCAACGAATTTAAGAAAGTAGAGGCTGAAATCCATTTTTTTAAACATACCAAACAAATACCCTTAACCCCCTTAATTTACTATTCCGAAATCCGCTCATTTGAGCTTCAGTTCCCTAAAGTAAACCGCAAAACTCAAGAGAAATTTGTGGGCATAAAAATGAGGAAGCTGAATCGTTTTTTTTCTCATAACCTGGACTTTGTTCAGTATGTAGATAATGGTCTAAAGCATTTTGACTTACAATTTTACACGAGAAATTTTATAGACTTCTATCATATTACTTCGTCGGATTTTTATTTTCAAGACCCAGAATTTACCACGCCCAGGGATATGCTTCTTGGCAAAGTGAAAGCTAATAAAATGCTTGTACAGTATCTTCAGAAGCGATTGGAGCAACCTAAAAATGGTCAGGTAAATGGTTATCACAACGGCACCAATACACCGCTAAAATGGACAGCCTCAAAAACTGGTCTAACCGAGCTGATTTACGCTTTGCATTGCAACCGTGTTATCAATAACGGTAATGTAGAAATCAAAGAGATAGTTGCCTCTCTTCAAAAAGTGATTCAATTCGATTTAGGCGATTTCTACAAAATTTACTCTGAGATAAAATCACGAAAAATCAGCCGTACCAAATTCTTAGACGACCTCTCCGCTGGTCTTATCACGCAGATGAACAACTCCGAAGAGTAGTCACATTTTAACCCGACTCGGGTTTACCTCCTGCTTTCTAGTTTTTCTATCGGTTTTTCGTATTCCGCTTTCGCGAAAGCGTACTCTTTTCCATCAAATCCAATTAAATCGCAGCAAATTTCAAGATGTTAAATTTTCACCATAGTCGGGTACATCTTGTGAACAAATCTTGTCAAACACCTTCAATTTTGTCGAACAATATGCAAAACGTATCAAGTAGCTCTAAGTGCTATTTACGAAATGCAAAACACGTTCGATTATGCCAACAAGTATCATTACCACAGACGACCTCATTGATTTCAAACTGGATTTACTCAATGAAATAAAGAAGCTACTCCAAAAACATTCCAATAGTGGACTCAAAAAATATCTGAAATCTTCAGAAGTGATGGACTTGCTCCAGATTAGTCCCGGCACACTTCAAAATCTCCGTATTAATGGCACACTACCCTACACAAAAATGGGCGGTATTATCTACTACGAGGCCGATGAAATCCAAAAGGTAATGTCGGCTAATCGTGTTCAACATAAAATCGATTAAAGATGTATGAATTACATAAAACATCTCAACGCCACTTTCCAGAAATTCATACAGGATTCAAGGCTCAACCCGACGCACGTCAGTCTATATGTTGCTCTATTTCAATTCTGGAATATCAGCCGTTTTACAGACTGTTTCTACATCAATCGTCAAGAAGTAATGCAGCTTTCAAAAATTGGTTCAAAAGCTACATACCATCGCTGCTTACAACAATTAGATACTTGGGAGTACATAAAATACTTGCCCTCACACAACCCATTTAAAGGTAGCCAGGTTAAGATGCTCATTTTTGATACAACCTCTGAACAAGCGCTACACCAGTACGAAACAAGTGATGAACAAGCACAAGTATCTAATACAAACAATAATCAAACTATAGAAAACAGTAAACAAACTAAGCTACCAAAAAATGAAATGGAAGTCATTGATTTTTTTAAATCCAAAGAATGGTCGGCTACGGAAGCCTTGAAATTTTATAACCACTATCAAGCCATCGGTTGGAAAATTGGCGGCAAAATAAAAATTGTGGATTGGCAAGCGTCAGCAGGCAATTGGGTACTAAAAGCAGATGCCATTGAAAACGAAAAAGAACTGTCTCAAAATAAGGACAACTTAAGAACTACTAAAGTGAAAGATTATGGTCAACCCCTCTAAAATAACCGAAGGTGGTATCGAATATTCGATAGGGACATTTGATGGAAAAAGTGTAGAATATGACTTTCAGAAAATCCTCGTCTATCTCGATGCTAAAGGCAAGCTGCTTTTCGGTAAGCACTTTAAAATTTATAGTGATGACCGTGATATCATCTTGAAGCTCTGCAACTATTTCGTGAAAGATAAAAGAGCTTGTGAGACCAACGAAATAGACCTGGACAAAGGTATTTTGCTTTCTGGACCTGTTGGATGCGGTAAAACGAGCCTAATGCAACTTCTCAAGCATCTAGTGCCGCACCAACGACCGTATAGTCTTATCCCTTCCCGAAATATCGTCTTTGCCTTCAACCATATTGGTTACAAAACTATTGAAGATTATGGCAATGGCTCATTTTTCTGTTTTGACGATTTGGGTGTAGAACCCATAGGTAGGCATTACGGTAAGGATTGCAATGTTATGGGTGAAGTCATTCTATCACGTTACGAGCTCTTTATTTCAACCAAAATAAAAACCCACGCCACTACCAACCTTAATGCGCAAGAACTGGAAGACCTCTATGGAAATCGAGTGCGAAGCCGTATGCGCCAATTGTTCAACCTTATTGCATTTCACAAAAATGCCAATGACAAAAGAAAGTAATTATGAAAATAGCCACGTACAATATTCAGAACCTTTTCCATAGAGATAAGAGCCTTATGAAGCAATCCATAAGCAAATCAATGAGCGATTGGATAACCGAACTTGATACGCTTATGCGAAAACCAACTACTAACGTGCCAGAACAAGACCGCATACGCGAATTATCTTTCTTGATTGGGTTTGAAAAAACAAGCCAAAAACCTTATGCTATAATGCGTAGAAAAGCAGGATTGCTTTATATGAAAGGCATACACCACTCCATTGAAACCAAAGCCAGTGAACTTACTAATTGGAACGGATGGATTGCTCTACAAACACTACCTATAAAACCATTAGCAACTAAACATAAAGCCCAAGTCATTGCAGATGTAAATGCCGATATTTTGTTACTACACGAAGTGGAAGACCGCTCTTCTCTTGAAGAGTTTAATCAGGTAATTTTACCAGAAATAAAATGCAAACCTTATGCCCAATCGTTCGTCATACAAAGCAATGATATGAAAGGATTGGAAACGGCAATTCTACTGCGAGACGGTTATAAGCTGCAAAGTGTAAAAACGCATTTGATTGGTGGTTATAGCGATGCCTTTCAACATCTTTTAGAATTTGAAATCACTACACCCACCGCTCAAAAAATTTGGGTGCTAGGTATTTATTTAGCCAAGCAAGATGTTGATGTAAAAACCGCAGATGTTATTAGAAAAAGTCAAGTCAAGAACATTGCTAGTATTTATGAAAAGTTGATTACCGAAGGAAAGAAAAATGTCATCATCACAGGGACATTTAATGCACCATCCTATTGTGATTCGTTGTCACCATTGGTGCAACAAACCGATGTAAAAGACATTACAAAACATCTTTCTTTTGAAGTGGATATAGATGAGGGAGATGACGCTACTTACTTTAGACTAGGGGCATATCGATTGGGCGTAAACATAAAGCAAAAAGACTATATGTTGCTGTCGCCAGCACTTTACAAAAAGATGACGGATAGTGGTCTCAACCGCAAGGCGGTTTGGCCAGTAAAACGCCCGCAATGGTCTATCTATAAAAGCATTACGAATAAAACCCTAGCAGCTAGCGAGCATCCTGTGGTTTGGGGGAAGATTGAGATTTAATTTATTCCTCCCAAACCACGCTTAAAACAGAATTATAAGCATTTGAAACAATACAATATTCATAAAAATTAAAGTCAGTATCACTTTGCGAACTTTTCAAGTCGAACCAAGTTGATTTCCATATTTGTTGTTTGGATTGATGTTTTGAATAAATCTTTCCTTTTTCAAAAAATTCCATAGCTACCGAATCCTCTGGGGGAGTAAGCCTTGTTCTATCTATTATATAATGAGGGTAATTGTCTGGCCACATCCAATAGCTTACTTTCTTATTATGAGAATGAAATAAACAAATAGGATGGTCGCCTAATTGAAAATATTTAAAAGCTATGGCAGTTATACTTACTTTAAAATAAACGGCTAAATCTCTTAATAACTGCGGTGAAAACTTTTTACCCTCTTGTCTTTCAATAAATAAAAGGCTAGGGATTAAAAGTTCAGATGCAAACTGGTTTGCTTCGTATTCTACCCGACCGTTTCTTGCTTGCTTTTCTTTATTATTAAACCAAGAAGTGGTTGATTCATTATCATTATGAATTTCAATTCCTTTATGAAGCACCAGGTGTCCTATTTCGTGAGCAAGTGTAAATCGCTTCTTTTGCTCAAATTCAATCTCTTCATTGATTTCAATAATTGTATGTTTTTTACCAAAGATTATTCTCCCATCTGAATTTAAAAGTTCTTTTTCTATAACTGTTGCACCCAAACCACTTGCAAACAAATCAAGTGGGAAATCTAGTAAATTATCAAAACCATTTTGTTCTAATAAATCCTTGGCAGCAGCAGAACCTCTATTATATCGAAGATTATTCTTCATCCAATTCATCCAATTCATCCATTAAATCAACCAAATTTTTTCCTTTAATTATTTCTTTTATCTCTTCCGGAGTCAATTTATCTAAGTTTCTAAACTGCACTTGCATTTCTTTAGATTCAATCATACCCATTAATGTAGATATAGGTTTATCTATATTTCTATTAATTGCATCTTGGAATTTTTCGACAATTCTATCTAATAGTAATTTGTTGCTATCCTTTATCTTAATTGCACTTTGAGTAAACTTTAATCGCTTTACAAACTTTGTTATTTCTGCACTTTCGCTTTCAAGGTTTACACCTTCATCAATAAGAGATTTCTTTATTAAATCAATATCTGAATTCAGATAAAATTCGGTAATCCCTTTATCTATTTTGTTTTTTAAATCGCTCATTTCGCCGGACTGTTTAATTTACTTTTTCTTCTTTCAAGCCTTTTTACGGCATTGTAAATATCTGTAATGTCGGTTTCTAGAAAATCTGCAATCTCAGCAGGCTTATCCATACCGTCGCACCAACATTCAAAAATTAGCATCTCCAAATCCGATGCACCGGAGTTTTCAAGTAATTTAACATAGCTGTCCTTTTGTTTTTTATTATCTATTTCGTTGAATGATTGGTCGTCATAACCCACCTCCTCCCCATATACGGGTAAATCGAGAATGTAAGATTCATTCTCTTCTGTATCTTCGTTGGCAGGTTCCCTTCTCTTAATTTTTTCGTGATACGCACTTATCTCACTTTTTAAAACACCAAAAAGAAAATCCTCAAATTCAAATTCATCTTTTTTCCATTTTCTGATATTAGTAAGTGCTTTTTCGAATACTTTGAAAACAAAATCTAACTTCTGTTGTCCATCGTGATTATCATTAAAGTTGCCTAGCCTTTTATTAGCGTACGCTCTCATCCTCAAAATGAGTTCGTCTAATTCATCTGTACCATATCGCTTAAAAATTTCAGCAACATCTTTATTGGATTCCCACATATAATTGCTCTCTATTATAATTATGCTTGCTTAAATAAAAAATTATCCAGTAGATGGCAAAAAAAACAATTCGGCAAGCATATGTTTTTTGAAGGACCAATATAATGAATATGAAACAGCAAGAATTACTAAGGAGTAAATTCCTTAAATAACGAGCGGAACTCCACAGCTCTGAATGGAGAATGTATAATTTAAATAATTCATTTATGAATAGCATTAATTTCTCCAAAGGAGAGCTTAGAGTTTGTCATAATAACAATTGTGTGAATGTTAAGGGTGATATAGCAAAAGCTATCGTCTTTGGTATTGCAACCCTTGTTGTTATAAGTGGCATATCTACATTATTGGAGCAATCCAATTAAAAATTTAGCTATGATGGTCTTACACAAATGAACATCATAGCTAAATAATTAAAAATCAACACAAAAAGAAGCCATTTTGTCATAGTTTAAAGAATTTCAAGAATGGTGCGAAAATTGAAACAATTTGTTAAGAAAATATTAAAGAAAAATGAAATTAGATAATAACAGTCTTCGTCCTTTTATTGATAAAATAAGGTTACACAAAGACAATATGACAAAATATAGAGACCAGATTAATAACTTAAAAACAAAACTAGAAGACAAAATTAAAAATGACGATAGTAATGGTCTTAAGGTTACAAAATATCTTTTAGCTGGTTCTTGGAAAAAACATACCATTCTCAGACCTACTGGAGATAACCCGATTGATATTGACTTAGTTCTTTTTGTTTCTGGTGATGATAATATACAAAACGACCTATCCAAGCTGCACGATTTTATCGTTGAATACTTGAAAGAGATTTACCCACAAAAAGACATCAATAGAGATGTTGATGCTGAGGGTAATACAAAATCAATAAAGATTCGCTTTTCTGGGTCAGGACTAGAAGTAGATATCGTGCCTGTTGTACCGTTAGAAAGTCCAGATAAATATGTTTGGCAACCGCAACGTGGCGGAGGAGGAAAATATATTACAAGCGTTGAAAATCATTTGGATTTTTCAGTTAGCCTGAGAAAAAATAATCCATCGTATACATCAATAGTCAGAGCACTGAAATGGTGGAAAAATTATAAGGAACTTAAACCGTATGATGATGAACCAGGAATTTCTTCATTTTCTATCGAGTTAATTGTAGCTTATTTAGATGAAAATCGAGGTATTGAAACAGATATCGAAGAAGGTATTATTAGGTTTTTTCAATTTTTAAGCGAATCAGATTTTCCAAATATAAATTTTGACCACGCAATAAACAGTATACCCTATTATAATACACCTATTTATATAGCAGACGATACCAATAATGAAAATAACGCTGCTAAAAAAATTGATAGTACTAGATGGAATGAAATAATCGAAGAAGCAGAAGATGCCTTTGACTCATTAAATCTAGCCCAATCAAGAAATAATGAAGGCGCAACTATTGAAGAATGGAAGCGTGTTTTTGGTCCAACTTTTAGTTTAAATTAATATGTATAGTACACAAACAAATACGAATACTTATACCGTGGTAGATATTCGTAAAACTTTTGAAAATTGCGAAGCTGATATTCGCACAATAGCTCGAAGAACTGGAAAGTGGTCTACCGACTATGTAGATAATATAATGCACGACGTTATTAAGCTTGCAGAAAATAAATATTTGAATACAGTAGATATCGCTTTATTGAGAGATTCAGATAACAAGGTCTTAAGAGCTTCCAAGTTTAAAATAAATGAAGACGGGAATTCAACAGATAGTGACAGGGCTGGACGTAATAATGATTGGCAGAATATAGATAATACCCATCTAACAGTAATCTTATCATATTCTTCAAAATGGCATAATTTGACCTCTCAGCAAAAAAGAGATTTTCAGAACAATAATAATTTTAAAGTAAGTTGGAGTTCATCATCTATTGACAATTCCTTTCCACATCTAAGCAACAGCAATGCTCAACTATATTCCAGTAAAGGTTACGAACTACAAAAAACCAATTATAAATAATGGCGACAATATTTGATAATACTATAGAACTTCCAAATAAGGAAATTCAAGCTCAAACTGAATTTTTAGTCGGTTTTGAAAGCAAGTTTAATAGAATTTACAATAATCTTAAATTACTTCTAGACCAAGATAGTTTAACTGTATGGAGTAAGAAACATCATTCAGTAGAACTTCCAATTATAAAACAATTAAAGGAGAAGTATCCTTTGATTATACTGGCTGGTGATGCTGGAACTGGTAAAACTATTTCTGCTGCCGCAATAGCGGATAGAATGACCAGAGAGCTTAAAAAAGAAGGTTTTTTTCTTAAACTAAGTACTAGAGTTAGAGGGGAAGGCCTCCACGGGGAAATGGGAAAACTAGTAAATGAAGCTTTTTCACAATTGAAGCAACAAGCAGGTAAAAGACGTTTTGCCTTTTTATTGATAGACGAAGCCGATGCTATTGCTACCACAAGAGCTACAAACCAGATGCATCAAGAAGAAAAAGCTGCTGTAAACACATTAATTCAAAAAATTGACGAAATAAGGGAAATGAATGGTAGAGCCATAATTTTTATGTCAACCAATAGGCTACATTTCATTGATGAAGCAATTTTAAGAAGAGCAGCGGTTATCTTAGAGTTTGAAAGACCTACTTTTGAGGAATGTAAAGAGTTGTATTCACAAAGTTTGAAGGGATTAAACTTTACAACTGAACAATTAGATGAGTTGGCAAAAATGTCTGTAGCTGAAGGTAAATCAGGCCTAGGTTATTCTTTCTCCGATATTCGCTTAAAAGTTTTACCAGAAGCAATTGCTAACGCCTTTCCAAATGAGCCATTATCTTTTTCTATTCTAAAAGAAACTATTAATTCAATTAAACCAAGTCCAGAAATAAAATGATAAGAAAAATACTCCAAGCAATACTTGCAATAGGTCTGTTAATATATGGCTATTTCTTTTTATCCGGCTCGGACTTACAACCTGAATTCATAGGAGCTGGTGTAATAGGTTTGCTCACTCTTCTAGCTTTACTTGTTGAATCTATTATAACGAATCGAAAAAGGTTAGGACTAATAATTTATTGTAAATGGTTGAGTCTAAAAAAACAGAGGATAAGGTTTTCAATGTCATACCTTTATCGAATAAAGGTAGATGACAAATATCTTTTAGTTAAAAACAGTAATTTTCCACATTACCAATTGGTTGGCGGAAAATATAAAATTTTGGATGGTACGAGGTCATTTCTACAAAAGGAATTTGACGCTATTGATGACCCTAAGCTACCGAATAAAGACTTAATGAAAGATGACTTTGCCTTATTTATTCCTGCAGGTAAAGCAATTAAGTTTTTGGACTGGTTTAATCAAGGAGAGGACCGTGAAATTAGTCATTGGAGAGAATTTTACGAAGAACTAATTGAAGGCAAAGCAAAATTATTGGATAAAGAAAAATTTCCATATATAAATTACAACTTCAAAGGAAGAGTGCGAACACCTGTAAAAAGGACTCCAGGATGGGACTGCTATGAAATTCTACAGTATGATATACTTGATATCATTCCTACTCCTGAGCAAAGGCAAGAATTAAGGAAGCTACAAGAAAAGGGAGATAAAAAATATCATAAATGGGCTGATACAGAATTAATTCAATGTTTGGGTCACGACAATAGAGAAAAAAAGCAAGTATATGATATTGGCATTCATACTAAATGGGCAGTGAATATGAAATGGAGCAAGGAATAAAATGATAGAATTTAGAAACCCGTATCACATTGAACCACCTGGTTCTTTACGTCAAATCTTATCGCATCCGGTAAAAGAAAATGGAGTAGTTGAATTAGCTCTTTTTCAAGAACATCGTTATGCATTTTTCTTTTGGAATAAATGGATTAGGGAAAAACGAATGACTATTCCTCCGTGCTTAGTTTCTTTAGACTGGCATCAGGATTTATGCTATCCTTGTGAGACTGAAAAAGAATGGCTAGACAGTTTGGATTTATCAAGTGATGCTGATACTTCAATATTTTCTTGGGCAAAACTTAATGGATTAAATGATGGGCATATTCTGGCAGCGGCATATTTAAATCTTGTTGGTAATATTTATGTACATTGCAGACAAGCCTCATTTAAAGAAGCTTGGGAAGATGAAGAATTAGTTGATAAGTTTGGTAATATTCACTTAATTAAAAAGTTTAAAGAAATTGAGGAGCTTGAGAATTTTCTTCTTGAATCCAAGGAAGAGAAAGTTTTTTTTGATATTGATTTAGATTTTTTTGTTCTAGATAGCGGGTTACATAATGGCAATTTTGATTTCACTTATTTAAAGAACAATGAGATTGAAGATATTCTCAACTATAAAAGGCCTTTATTGAATTGGATATTTAATAGATTACTCGGCTTTACAATAGCTACAGAGCCTGAACATTGTGGAGGACTTTTAAAAAGCAACCAATTTCTTAATATGATAAATAAAGCCTACTTTGAGCCAGAACTATTCTCCCCAAATTGTACTTGGAAATGGAAGAATAAATAAGCTTTTATTTGCTAAGTAAAACCTTTATTTCCTTTAAAGTAGATACGGTAATACTCTTCAAACACCTAACAACTTCTATATATAGTTCTGTCATTACTCAAAATATTTAATAAGTGATTCCAAGACCACCAAGGCCAGTGCATCCTGCTTATCACTTCGTTCCAAATAACCACCTTCGTCCGCAGCGGACAAAAAACCAAGCTCTAACAATATCGCAGGACAAACCGATTGTGTCTCTCGTAACACTTGAAAACTGGCTTGCTTTACACCTCTAGTTTTAAAACCTAATTTCTCTTTGGCTTCTGCTTGAATTTGATAAGCTATATACGTCGAGCTTCTTTTGTAAATACTATTATCAAAGACATACACTTCGATTCCTTTCGCGAAAGCGTTATCTGCTTGATTGCAATGCAGGGAAATAAAAACGTCTGGTTTTAAAACCTTGGATAGCTTTGTTCTATCACCGAGAGCTATCAAAGTATCTATATGTCTGGTAAGATATATTTCAAAGCTATTCTCGAAAACCAGTGTATTTAATCGCAGAATCTTCAAGGCAATATTCAATACTATATCCTTTTCCTTGATACTATTACCGCTAACCGCTCCATAGTCTGTTCCACCGTGTCCAGGGTCAATAATTACGATTGGTTTTCTAGCCAATCTTTGACTCTGAATAGGCATTAATATACCACAAGAAATTAAACATAGTATGGTAAGCAAATGAACTCTCATTTTTTAAATTCTGTTTTACACAAAATGCAATGATTTCAATATTTCCATAGGAATCTTACAAAATTTAACAGCGCGCTACGTTAAATTTTAGTAGATTTTCTACATAATCATCCTCTCATAATAGATTTCGCAAAATTCTAATAATCAATGCCGTAAGGCTAAATCGAAATCATTATGAAAAAATCAATTCTTAAGCTATTGGCTTTACTCTTTGTAACCGCTCCTAGCTTTGCGCAAATTGGTGGTATTGAAGACTCCGTAAACGATGTTGGCGATACCATAAGAGCCATCTTCCCGATTCTCTTGGGGGTCATCTTTCTTGTTGGCTTTCTATTTAATGCAGGACATTTCTTTGGAGAGAATGCCGACCTGAAGAAAGGAATTACCAGAGTATTAGTGTTTGTACTTATCGCAGGAGCTGTAGTAGGCATCTTCACTTACCTAATAGGCATCGTAGTATAATGACCCTCATCGAGGGCTTTATTAAAAGCGCATTATGAAAAAGTTCGAGGTCTATAAAAACATACGGAAGCGGGCAATGATTTTTGGATTGCCCGTATCCCTGTTTGCATTAATGATGGTAGCTGTCATTGCATCGCTTTTAGTCATCATCTTTTCATTCAGCTTCGGTATCATCATCGGTGTACTCGTTTTCAACGCTGGACTTTATATAGGTCTTACCCGATTTGCTCACAATCCGCAGCTGCTTCAATTCGCAAAGGTTTTCCCAAGAATCATCAGTAATAAAAAATCATCTGCCTTGTATTATGAATAAAATAAATCTTGCTGCATATCATCCCATCATTGACATTCAAAACAATGTGGTATTTGCCAATAATGGTAATGTAGTACTATGCTACAAAGGTAGTTTACCCGAAATCTATTCCTTATCTGAAAAAGACTTTGAAGATATGCACAGCTCCTGGTTTCAGGCGTTAAAATCGTTGCCTACTGGCTGCGTAGTTCATAAGCAAGAGGTGTACATAAAGCAAAACTATGATGCGGAGCAACTACCTAACAAAACCTTTCTTGAGAGAGCGACACACGCTCATTTTAAAGGTCGGGAATATATGGAACATCAATCGTATCTGTTCTTTATTCTCACCAAAAACAATGCATTAAATAACAGCAAATATGTAAATCCTTTTCGCAAAGTTTCTGAAAAAGCAATTCGGGAAATGGATGATAACGTGAACGCTTTTGTTAGTGCTGTGAATGACTCCATTTCGTTTATTAACAATAGTCGAAAAATGGAATTCTTACCCTTGACAGAACAGGAAATCCATACGCTTACAAACAACTACTTCAACGGATTTAACAATGGTCTGGACACAGATATTATTCTAGATAAAGCCAATGCCAATATCGGTGAGCATTACTTTGATGCGCTTGCCGTAAATAGCGAATTATGCTTTGGCGAAAGCGTACAAACGAGTAAAACAAATGACAAATTCACTTCGGATGATTTTGTCTTTCATCAAGGATATATTGATGGATTGGGATTGACTTTAAATGAGAATCATATTGTCAATCAAATCATCTATCTCGATGACAAACAAAAATGGCGCAAGCTGCTCGATAAGAAAGTAGAAGAACTCAACAAGAGTTCCAACTTTGGTTCACAGAATAAAGTCGTTCTTGGAAAAATACAACACATCCTAGACCAGATTAATGCTGATGACCGTGCTCGTGTTATTCGAGGACATTTGAATATTGTTTACTGGCATACGAATCCCGAACAACTCAACCGCATCGCATCCAAAATCAAAACAGAGTTTAAAGAGCTTGATATCATCCCATACTATCCTCGCGGTGAAGAACGGAAGAACTATTTTTTAAATAGTTACTTCTGCCATTCTTCAAATTTTTCAAACGAGGATGTTTACGTAACCGACTTGAAACACGCTTTATGCTTACTGATTAATAACAGCAATTATAAATCAGATAAAACAGGCATCATATTCAATGACCGTGAACACAATATTCCGGTTCTAAAGGATGTTTGGGACGAACGAAAGAAGCGCATCAAAGCTCGGAACTTTGCCATTTTCGCTCCTACAGGAGAAGGAAAGTCTTTTTTAGCTAATAACATCCTACGTCAATACTTTGAAAGTGGTGTACGCCTAGTCATTATTGATTTAGGTGGTTCATACACCAAGTTTGCCAAACTCTATCCAGAACAGTACACAGTACTTCGTTATGAAAGCGGAAAGAACCTTGGTATCAATCCGTTTTACATCAGCAATCAAAAGGATATCACACCGGAGCGATTAGAAGACCTTTCGGTTTTCTTATTCGAGTTGTTTGCTTCAGATTTAAAAGTGACCAAAGCGCAATCGGTTTCTGTAAAAAAGATTCTTCGGCATTACTATAAGCAAACAGCTTTAGGACATTCCCTAAATAACTTTTATGCTTTTATCGAAGCCAACAAAGACCAACTACTGCAGCAGTTGAAAATCCACGAGGACTATTTCAATATTACGAACTTCTTACACATAATGTCTGAATATGTTGGTGACGGATTATACAGTTTCCTTTTTGAAGTAAGCGAAGACCAGACTTACAAAATTGAAGACAAGCGTTTAATCGTTTTTGAGCTTGACGAAGTAAAGGATAACAAGGAAATCCTTTCTGTAATGCTTAAGCTCATTAAGTCTGCCATCCAACGGACCATTTGGAGAAACCGCGCTGAAAAAGGCATCATCCTTTTCGATGAGTTTGCAAAACAACTGAAGTTCGATAATGTATTGGAGAGTGTTGAATTCTACTACCAAGCGATTAGAAAACAGAATGGTGCCATCGGTATCATTTTACAATCCATCAATCAGTTGCCTAATAATTCTACTTCGGCAAGTATACTAGAAAACACGCAGGTCATTTACAGTCTGAATAATGAAAAAGGTTATGATGAATTACAGAAACGTCTCAATCTTTCAAGCCACGACTTGAACCAACTAAAATCTATTAAAAATAATCTCACAGGAGCTCGAAAGTACACCGAAATGTTCATCAAAATTGGAAAGGAGAGTAACATCTTCCGGTTAGAAGTTCCGAAGAAAGTCTTTGCCGCCTACTTAACCGACGGCGAAGAAAACGACGCCATAATGGCGATTTATAATAAGCATAACTGTATGGAAAAGGCTATCACCGAATACCTTAAAAATGAATATTCATCTTAAAACAAAAACAAATGAAAGCAAAAATCTTAATTATCGTAATGCTATTCCTGGGCAGCTTCAATGCAACCGCTCAGGGAATGCCGGTATATGACAACACCAATTTTATAAGCCTTGCCAAGTCGCTTATAGAATCTGCAAAGCAAACTTCACAGTTATTAAAGACTGTTCAGTTTATGAAAGATGCCAAGGAGAGCATCGAGAAAGTAACAAATGTTGTGAGACAGTTAAAAGCTGTACAGGAAATAGCCAACAATCATCAACAGCTGTTCAATGTATTACAAAGCGACCTCAATGATATTTTAAGCTCCCCATACATCAAAGTAGAGGAAGTAAACGCGATTACCAATTCCTTTAATGCTATTGTGGAAAGCTCACTCGACACTGTAGACTTTATTGATGAAATTCTATCGAGCGATTATTTAAAAATGACAGATGCTGAGCGTGCCGAAATTCTGAAAGCAAAAGAACGTGAGTCTGCTGAAATGGTTGCCGAAATCAACCAAAAGACAAAACGCTATCAAGACATTATCTCCTTTAGAAAAATGCAGGATAAGATTAATAATCGCGCAACATCATACTAAAGATGATAGCAAATATCTTTTTAGGAATAGGACTAGAGTATATAGATGCTGTTTTTCAAGTGATAAAAAACAGTGACTTCTCGCAGTACACTATTGCAGGAATGAAAACCCTTGCGGTACTGTTTTTCTTGGTCAATATCCTAAAGAAGTACAATGAAGGTATTGCAAACAAGGATGGTTATACTTGGGGATTGAGTCCAGGAGAACTTGCCAAAAACTTTGCGGTTGTTCTCCTGGTTATCTTCTCTACACAAGTCCTCGGTTTCTTTGACGGCATTTTAGTCGCCATCGAGGGGCAATACCGAAACACGGCTCCTGCGCTCCTTCCGCTACAATTACAGGACATTCCTATTGAAGAAGATGTGGGCGCATTGGAAGCCGCCAAAAAGGCAATGGCGCTCCTTTACGATGCTTTGGTTACACCTTTGTTCGGTTGGAAAATCATATCGTTCATCATCAGTTTAGGACTATGGATTTTGGACCTTTTCATTTATCCACTGTTCCTAGCAGAACGCTATTTCTTACTAGGTATAATGCAAGCCTTTTTCCCTTTAGTATTGAGTCTTGCAGTTTTTGAAAAATTCAGGTCTATGGCCTATAACTTCTTCAAGTTATATGCTGCTGTGTATATGCTCGTACCAGCGTTCTTTTTAGTCAATGTTTTTATCAATGCCATTTATACTGAAATCAACACCACTTTTTGGGTGGACTTATTCGGTACAGACGTAGGCAGCAACTTCTTTGCGCCTGTGGTGGAACTTGGGTCTATCATTTTCATTGTATTTCTAAAGTTCAAACTATACAAACGTGCCACGACCTTCACCTTTAAATTATTCACTTAAAATGAAAACATCTTATAAAAACATATACGCTGTATTACGAATCAATCGCTTCATTGTGTTATCGGTTGTTGTGTGTGCTTTGGGGACAAGTGGGTTTTGCGGGTTTCTAATTCACAAAACCCACACCGAAGCATTGAACAGTTCCTTTGCCATTAATACAGATGGCACGGTTATACCCTTGAAATGGGTAGCGCAAAAGGAAAATTTTCAAGTGGAAGCACTCGCACATTTGGAGTTATTTCATACCTACTTCTACAATATCGATGCAAGCAATTATGAGAAGAACTTGGAGAAAGCTTTATGGCTTGGTAATAGTTCTGTGGATAATCTCTACCGACAGAAAAAAGCAGATGGGGTTTATAACAGACTACTCCAATATTCCCTAGTCCAAAAAGTGCTGAGTATTGATACTCAACTCGACCTTAATGCAGAATCCTTTGCTTTTAGAACCACCACCCTTTTTGAAATTAATCGTGGTACTGTAGTCGATACGTATGAACTGGTTTCTACTGGAAACCTAATCAATGTGAATCGCAACTTTCCACATAACACACACGGACTACTCATCACCAACTACTTTGAAAGTAGTTTGAAGAAAATTGAAAACACAAACCCCTAATCATAGGGATTAAAACACTTAATTATGAAAATTGAAAAGAATAAATTAGTCTTTGGGGGAGTCATCGCAGTAGTTGTGATTTTCTTGATTTCCTACTCATTCATTGCTTTGGGAGATGACGAAGATGATACCGAAAATCTAAAGCAAACCCTCGTTCCAGAACTAGAACAAGAGCAGGAAGATTACACTTCAAAGTTGGATGCCATTAACGACCTTAAGGAAGTACGGGAAACCAATGCACCGAGTATCTACGATGAAAGCCTTTTGGACTCACTTGGTTACTATGACCCAGAAAATGCCATCAAAGAAAAGGAGCGCATTGTAGATAGCATTTACCGACTTGGAAAAATTGATTACAAAGAAAATCGATATCGGGATGCCGCTCCGAAAATCAAAGTAAAGCCCATTCCTCCTAAAAAAGATAGCATCGTTACCGAGGTTGACCCAACTATTGAAGCCAAAGAACTAGGCTTAGAACATCAACTATTCTTTGCTTCCAATCCTCTTAAAAACGAACTATCTGCCAATGTGAAAACCGACAATCAGATATATGTAGCTGTGGACGGCAATCAGACCGTTAAGGCGGATTTCAGATTACGTATGCGACTTGATAAGGATGCCATAATCAATAACAGGCTCATCCCAAAAAACACACCTGTGTTTGGCTTTATAAGCTTTCAGCCTAATCGTGTTTTAATTGAGATTGAAAATATTCAGAATACATCAGTACATCTAACAGCATTCGATTATGAAGATGGCAGCGAGGGTATTTATGTAGAAAATAGCTTTCGGGCTGATGCCAGACGTGAAATTGTCGAAGATGTCGTAAACGATATCAATATTGGTGGAGTACCACAAGTTAGCGGTATTAAGCAACTCTTCCAACGTAGTAATCGCAATGTAAAAGCAACGATTGTAAACAATTACAAACTCATTTTAAAACAAGAATAATCGCCCTCTAGGGGTATTAAAATTATACAATATGAAAAAGTTAATCTTAATATGCAGTCTTATTTGTTATACTGCTTTCGCGAAAGCACAAACCACCAAGCACACTCCTGAAGTTTTGGACACTATTTATGCCAATGATGATAAGAACGTAGCCCTGTTTTTCCCTAATCCCATACGCCAGGGAATTACTGGAGCAAATCACTTCGTATTTACATATAACCGTGAAAGAGAACAGCATTTTGGACTGCTTCAAGCCAAGCCTGGAAAGGAAAGCAATTTACTGATAATCAACAATAATGGTGATATTTTTTCGTATATTGTAAAGTATAAAAACCACTTAAAACGGTACAACTACTTTATACCGCTTTCGACCGCAATTGGCAATGAAAAGCCAAAGAAAGACCTACTAACTAACCTTGATACGTTACCTGCGCCACGCTTTGATAAGTCAGCATACTATGAACGATTTTGCTCATATCTGATAAAGCGAACACAGCGCATCGGAAGGATAAAAACAAGACAAAGCGGTATTATTATGGCCGTTGAAAATATTGTTTTTGATAAGGAAGAATTGTACTTCGTTGTACAAGTCGATAATAGGTCGTCGTTAGACTATGACCTGAATTTTATGGACTTCTCGATTACCACTCGTAAAAAAGGAAAAAAGAAGTCTTTGCAGAAGCTATATCAAACACCGAGTTATGTTCATAAAAAGCCCACTAAAATAAAGAAAGGCACATCAGCTAGAATGGTCTTTGTACTACCCAAGTTTTCTATTAGTAACGAACGTCGAGTAGTAGTAGAACTAAATGAGACCAATGGCGAACGTAATTTGGCGCTGTTAATAGCAGACCATTTTATAAATCATCCTAATTGATAGTATTATGAAAAAAATAGCATTTTACCTCCTGACCTTGGCTGTGCCTTCCTGCAGTCAAGGTCAATTGTCTCATACTGATACGGCCAAGGTTGTCGTTGAAAGTTTCTACCAAAAGGACAATAGCAAACTAAAGAAACATACCACAGAAGAAAGCTATGCTTCCTTTATGTCCATACAAGCTGTGATGGTTCCCAGTGAGCCAGCTACAGGAGCATCAAATTTTAAAGTATTACAGGAAACTGTAGATGGCGACATTGCCTGGGTACAATTCTCAACCTCGTATGAAGAAACTCCTGAAATTTTCAAGCTAGTTAAGGAAGATGGGCAATGGAAAGTGACCGAGAAAGGTAGACGGGAAAAAAGTCCTTTTTAAGATATAATTTGGTTGAAAGGCTTACTTTGGATAAAGCTATCATTTACCACTCCTTCAAAATTTAATTTTGGATTTTGATTTCCGCCCATTTGAGACTCGATATGTAAAAAAAAATCTGAATAAGTACCGGAAAAACTACCCTTATCCCAAGTTTTGAGTAAGCGATGAGTTAATAGACCGTGTTTCATAATAACGCTCCCATCATAAGCGGTTTCGTCGTCTTGACAAGCCGCTAAATGGATTATTGATGCTTCTATATTAACTGCTCTTTCATTTATACTTTGCTTCATAATTTTATATTCTGGATTTGCATCAAATATTAGCTGCCCAGTTTCCGCGTCAAACCCTCTTGTTATAAATTCTTCTTCATCTTTCTCTTCTTCTCCAAATAACCTAGAAATAGTTCCACTGTGACAACAATCTGTTATAAACAAAATGTTTACTCCTCTTTTAAATCGAGAGAACTGCACCTTCACCAAATCATCTAAGAGTAGTCTGTCGTAAAAGACTAAAATTTCATCATATTCATCCTTTTCATCTAGGTTTATATCTTCTACTCTTGTTCCGTGACCTGAAAAAGTAATTACAACTAAATCATCCTTTACACTATTATGAGATAGTTTTATAATTTCTTCCAAAAAAGTTGAAAGAGTTGCGTTGGAACCCAGGAAATATTTCGATGACCAGCCCAAATCTGCGCAAATTTGATGATATGCCAAAGCATCATTTTCGGCATACCTTAACTCATCAACTGGTTTTGGAGGTTTAAAACCAAGCTTATTCAATCCAAAATGTAAACCAATTACTTTACCCATCATTCTAGCCTTTTAGTTTATCAATTTCGTCTTTTAGTACTTTTATTTCCTTCTGTAATTGTAATATGGTCTTTTCATTTTGTAGTACCTGTTTTTCTTTTAAAATTTTCGTTTCATTAATTAATGTGCTGACTTCTTTTTCTAAACCTAAAAGCTTTTTTTGATTTTCTAACTCTGAAACTTGAGGCATTAATGAAATTTCATTTTTAAGTGCATCTAAGTCTTTTTGAACAGTAAGTAAATTCTTGTCTGCCTCTAGTTGTTTTTTTTGAGTCTCAAGAGCAGACAATAAATCATTTCTTTCTTTATCTGTTATTGCTTTTTCAAGATTAAGAATCTCTTTTTCCAATTCTGTTTTACGCTTTGTATTATCAATTTTAAATTGAAAAATTTGTCCAGGTACCGATACGATAGCTTTTGCCAAGTTTATCGGAATAGAAATGAAACCTTCAACTTCTGAAGGCTTATTTATTTTATTTTCCTTCATTAAACCATCTACTAACACTATGTTGGTTGTCTTTTTTGCAAAAAGAGCTCTACTAAGAGGTACGGTAATATTAAGTGTGTTATTTGGTAAATATTCATAGAATTCAACCAAGTAACCATTGAGTTTAGTGGCTTTTGGTTCTATCGAGAATTTGTAAAGAGACATTGGCCGTGTAACTATTCCATCTATCTTTTCTTTGCTATCTATTTTGGAAGAAGCTGAAACAGTTGCTGGTGAGACTAAGCTTATTTTAAAACTAACGTTCAAATCTTTTGAGTTACCATACTTATCATTTTCAGCTATTACCCATATTTGGTCTTTTGGGAAATTTTCTGGGTCAACTATAAAGGTTTTTGTTATCTCCTTTACTGATACGTCATCTTCATCATCACCTTTACTTGCGCCACCAACTCCAAGAATTTCCGAAGGTGCATTAGCAAGAGTTTCAATTATATTAGGTAGCCTATCTTCGGTAGTAATATCAACATTCGTAAGAAGACCTTTATCATTAATTTTAATATCAACATCGTCTTTTGACAATGGATTATTGATATAATTAAGCTTTAGAGTTTGACTGTTATCGGGAACAATTTCCTTTTCATAGTCAAAGGACTGAGAAACAATATCTATCTTTTTTAGATGTTTCGTTTTTTTATCCGTGTAAATAAAAATCTTTACAGTACTGGTTATTTTCAGTAATCCTTTTGGTAAATGATAATACATATTTGCTTTTTCACCTGTTTTACTCAGTTCCGAAGTTTTCACAACCGAGCATCCAGACAAAAGCATAAATAAAATAAAGCAAACTAAAACTACTGCAGGTACAATAAAGAATTTCATATTTTTTTGGTAATTAGTTTATAAAGTATAAGTTACATTTTTTTATTTAATAAAATTAACAATTCTATGAATTGTTAAAATACTCGATAATGGGTAATTTTTAGCTTTTAAGAATTGACCTCACCTCCCGTTTAATCCGCTTAAAATTTTACTCCAAATCAGATTAGGTGTAGTCTATAACATCAGATGGTAAATTCTTAAAAATCTTCGGAAGGAAGATGGACAATGGAACGTAACTGAGAAAGGACGACGTGAGGTTGCGCCTTTTTAAAAATAGAATCTTTGTTTCTTTGCATTATCTATTTCAATTTATGAGTACATTGTCCTTATGTATTCTATCTTCAACCAAAACCATCCTCTTTCAATTGAAATGGGACCTCCCAATGTATTTCGTTTTAGACCACCTAACGAAAATACTTTAAGTGAACTAGCAGAAAATTATGTTTGGTTTTCTGATAGAGATTCATTGAATGATGAATTAGATTCTAATCCAGAATTTGTTAAACTTTCAACAAATCCTGAAGAGCTTCAATTGTTATACAATACAATTGCTGAGAGTATTCTTGACGAAAAAACAAAGCTATATTTTGATAGAAATATGGATTTAAAAACGCTTCAAGAATTTGCGGAAACGAAAATCAAACCATTTGTATCTAGTTTCGGGATAGCTTGTTTTACTATGTATCCAATGAATAAGGATTTATGGGAAATCTATGCCGATAATCATAAAGGTGTTTGTCTTCATTTTGATAGTGCAGCTGACCCAACATTCTTCCATAATGTTCTACCAATGCATTATGTTTCAGATATAAAAAAGAGAGAATACAACGCTATTTCTGAGCCTAACCATATTATAGACCTATTTTACAAGAAAACTGAAAAATGGTCTTATGAAAAAGAATTGAGACTTCTTAAAGACAGGACAGGAAGAATCTCTTTTGATTCTACTTCACTTTTAAATATTATTTTAGGATATGACGCCCAACCAAAATTTGTAGAGGCAGTAATTAATATTGTAAAAACAAAGTACTCAAAAGCAAATGTATACCAAGCTGTTGCTCCAGTATCTATAGGTAGGTTTTCTTATAAGCCTTTGCACCTCCAAACTTCTTAATTAATTATTACTTCTTTTAAGTTTGGTCGGTCATATTTCAATCTTCGAATTGTAACGTGGGGTAAGTGTTCTCTTATGAGTTCAATGATTTCTTCTTGTTGCGTTTTAGACATTTTATAACCGAGAGTAATAGATTTAATTTGCTCTTTTCTTATTTTTTTCGCTCTTTGTGAATCTTCAAAAAATAACTTTTCAATTCGGTATTCTTGTTCTTCACTATACCTTAATGGAAGATTAAATATTAAGTCCGTAATGAAACTAAAATACTCTGGAATATTATCGTGATTAAGAACTTTGCTTTTAGGAAGGTCCGCATCCTTAACATATTTCACGTAACCCTTTGAGCCAAAATTAAGAGGAAAAGTATCTAACAAGTTTAGTTCAACACAAAACCCCTTATGATTCCCACCAAATACCTTCCATAAATTTGCGTTTCTATTGGTTAAACTTCCTGAGAATATTCCTGAAATATCATCAATTTTTTTTCGAGTTGCTAGTTCTATGCCGTCAATAAGTTCATCTGTTATGGGATTAGATTCTATCAAAGAATCAACATATGGATGATTTGGGTCGCTTATATCGTAATACTTAGAATAATACTCTCTACGATTATCTTCATTTTTTAAATAGTCCCTGTCAATAGTATACTCACAATCATAAGCAGCTAAAAACTCTGAAGGTTTTGCAAAATAGATTTCCTGGTGGGTAATTATACGCCTGTGTAAATCCGATTGAAAATTTCGGTATTTGAAAAGTGAATCAGGTATTATTTCGTTCAGTAGAATTTTCAATATTTTCTAGACTATTCTTTTTCGTTTGTATTCCTAATTGAATAGTAATGTTTTACTATAAACTTTATCAAGCAACTTTATTTTTCTATCCTTTAAGGATTGTACATTCCAATTTTCTTCTTCAAGAATCTGTTGAGTAATTATATAAGACGTTGACACATTATCTTTATTCTTGTATGCTAACTTTTTTTCTTGGAAACTATTGTTTTTAGCTTGGACATTTTTCCTCAAAGATAATAGCGTCAAATTAGATATTGAGTTTGTCCACTCTAGAATTTCTTCAGCAGAAAAAGTTTCTTCCCAAGTTTTGGTAAGTGTTTGAGGCAAGATGTGCTCTAAGTGTAATTTAGGTCCAAGTGGTATAAAATTATTTTTATCCTCATCTGATGAAAAATATTCAATTAAAAGCAAAATAGCCCTATCCCATTTTCTTCCATAAACAGAAGAGCTTTCTATTGATTCTTTAAAGGTTTTTGTTGTTGAATATTTATCAATATTCGTTTTAAACTCCTCAACAATCTTCTCTATCGCTGCATTGATTTTAACCAATTTTAGAACATTAAATGAAGTTTGTTTAATTCTTGCAACGGTAGCGCCAGCTACCCAATTTTGATAATAGTATGCAACCATTAATTCTTTCAACTTTTCAATATGACTATACTTTTCAAAAATGGCTGTTGTTAAGATACTATTCCAATATATTTTGTGTCTTAGATATCGTAAACAGTAAATGTATTTATCCTCTTGATTTGACATCAAAATAAACGCATCAGAAAAATCACTTATCTCTTTGATGATTTCTAATGAAGATTTTTCTTCTTTTGTAAATACATCAATTAACTCTTTGTCTAATCTGTTTTTTGGGTTAGAAGATATCTTGTAATACAAATATGTGTTGAGCATATTATCTATCTCTAACTCGGAAAATTTCAAGTTCGAATTAATTAATTCCCATTTAGTCTTAAAGGCAGTTCTGTCCTCTTTTGAGGACAATTTAGACATCAAAGTAGACTTTAAAATGTCTATCGAACTGAGAGGCATTCCTCTATCATTAAGAACATTGAAAATTTGAATTGCACTATCTTGGGAAGGGCAAGTTATGCTTGTTAGAACGACACTTTCGTAAAACCAAATAACGAAATCCTCAATATTGATGTTGTCTTGCTCAACTCTTTCTTTCAAAAACTGTCTTATATAATGAGCATTTTGCAAATATTTATTATCCGGAAAAGTCTTTTCAATATTCTTCGTTTCAACAAAACTAATTCTCTTCAAAACCGTCTCTTCAAAGTCAATCTGATACTTCTCATTAGTCAAAAACTTTAATTTTCTTTTATCCTCTTCATATTCATCCTGTATGGAGTTTGATATATACTTCGATGCCTTTTTTCCCAGACTGACTCCAAATAACTCCCTAAAAACACAAGCAATTATTGTAAAGGTTGTGATTCGTTGTTGACCATCAATAATATCATATCTATTATCAGATTTGTTATCTACTAATACAAGTGAACCACAAAAATAGTGTTCATCATTATTCCTTTGAAAAGCAGTTAATAAATCATCGATTAAGTCTGATATATTTTCCTTATCCCAAGAATAAGGTCTTTGATAATCTGGAATCTGAAAGAAATTCTCGTCATCTACCAGTATCTTCTTAATGTTTTTAATTTCTGCTTCTAATTTCATTTATAAAGATTCTAATTGAGTTAAATATTGTCTACAATATTTTCTTTCGTGATTTTTATTAATATTTTTAATCAGACTTTTTCCTCCTTGAAGAATCAGACCTGCCTCTAAAACTTTCCTGATGTAATCGACACTTGACGCTTCAATATTTTCCAATAATACGTATGTCGAAAGGCCATAACTTATTGTCTTTATCCCTAAACTTGTTAATTCTCCAGTCCATTCTTTTAGTGTTTTGTTAAAAGACTTACTGAATTCTGACGGGTCAATTCCCTTGCCTAATTTTGTATATGCATTATCTAACTCAGAATGAAAAGCTGATTGCTTTTTTTTGAAGTCAGCACTATTCCGAATAGCAATAACTTTATCAATTTCTATTTCACTAAAATCTAACGGAAGCTGGTGCTCTATTATACTTTTTGCCACTAAAATTTTATTGTCATTGGTAACATCTTTTGTTCTTATTGCAATAGATAAGTCATCTAATTTTTTGTTATCTGTAATTGGTGAGGCCTCTTTTTCATATGCAACTTCCTGAGCCAGAAAGGTCATATACAATTGACCTAAATCTTTTGAAATATCTATTCCAAATTTAGAATCTTTGACAAAATCATTCTCTTCACAAAACCATCGCCATTGCCCAACAAATTTCTCATCAAAAAGAGTGTAATTTTGTTTTTCTGGATTTTTCCATACACGAATTATGTTCGCAGAATGTAATTCATTTGCATAAGAATGAGGGTTTTGTAAAACTTTTGTAACATAATCTATAGCCTTTCTAGTTGCTCTTTCTCCAGCTCCATAACCTGGACTTTGCAGTTTAAGTAAATCTGTTTCATTTTGCAATTTCTTATACAACTCCGACAAAAAGGGAATTCCTGTATCTGGAATAATTGGACTGAAGCTATCAAGATATAGTAATGAGAATTTTAACCACTCTAAATCACTAGATTCAAAGTTTGGGTAATAAATTAAGTTTTTCATTCAATCATTCTTTAATACAGTTACTTAAATACAAGAGCTTAAAATAAAAATTTTCTATACTTTATTATTGAATAAATACAATTTTATTTATGAAATGAATATCATCCGTTAAAAATCCCCCTCACCTCACTATAAATCCGTTCAAAATTTTCATCCAAATCAGCTTCGGTATAATCTATAACATCAGATGGTAATTGCTTCACAATCTTTGGGAGTTTAAACTGTATTTTCTTGTCCTCACCATCAGCAAAAGTGATAAACTCACCTTGTTTTAACCTAAAAAATACATCAGCTCGTCTTTTCGCAACTTCACGTTCTCCAGTAGTAATGCGAGAGTCAAAATTGAGATTGTGTCCGCGACTTACGCTTGTGGTCTCCTTTTTAATGATTTCGAAAAAGCGTTCGTAATATTTAGCGGTGTCAGGGTCATTTACTTTTCCAAAGAACTGATAGGATAGATTGCTTAAAATGGCTTTGCTTGCCTTATCGCCATACATCATATCATTCTGGATTTTATCTTGCATCACATAAATGGTAGCGATGTTGTAACTCCGTAAAGTTGCAGGAATACGATGCATATTCAAAAGTCGAATAGTTGGTGCTTCTTCCATCATTAAAAAAGAAGGTTTCGCAGCTCGAATGCTCATTTGTTTGGTAATTGTATGAATAACGGTTGCAATGATTGGGGAATAGGCGGTTTCAAATTGTGGATTGTTAACTACCGAAACGACCATCGGTCGCTCCTGGCTATTCACATTTAAAGGTGTCTCATCTGCAGAGAGCACCATAAAAATACGCTTGGTGCTTATCTTTTTGAGCGCATTGGCCAGGGTGCTTTTAACTCCTGCGGTTTGTCGGTCAGAATCTTTCCCACTAATAAAAGCATCAGCCATAGCTCTAGAGGTCGTATTAGAGCTTAAAAAGGCAATGAGACTATCTGTGTCAAGTAATTGATAAATCGCTATGAGATGCGGCAAGGTGCAGTATTGGGGATAAGAAGTACGTAGTTTCCAAATCATTCCACCTATTAAACCTTCGGCAGCATCATTAAAGAATTTGCTCGTTCCGGTACTTCCACTTTCTTTTTGCTCCAAAAGGTTTTCAATCAAGACACGAGCTACTTCATTCACGCTTTCTTCAGTTTGCATATATCGAGGTGCAATGGGATTCACTCGATTAAAAATTCTATCAAACGATACAATCTTAAAATCAACCCCGTTCTCTTGAAAGAGTGGGAATGCCATTTCGGTAATTTCAAAATGTTTGTAATCGTGAATGACCCCACAAAAAGAATTAGAACTAAAATGAAACAGAAAGGTGTACACTACACTTTCTGTTTTTCCGCTACCAGCTGCTCCTATTACGGAAGCCCCACGTTTGATATTATCTACCTTAAATGATGCGCCTTTGGTTTTAAAATGCACTTGAAATTTATCTCCCGATTTTGGTTTACTATCCTTGACCAAATACACCAACATAACCGTATTGGTCAACAACAGTGGACAACCCAAATACAACACAAAATGAAAGAAGCTCGACAGGAATAACTCATTATGAAATAGGAATACAAAACTGCCCACTATCAATATTAGATTTAATGTAAAGGCATAGCGTGTTAGTTTAAACAAACTGTAAAACATCAAACTCATTCCAATATACATCGCTATGCTAAATACCAATCCTTCCATCACTATATGCCTATCGAGCCAGATTTAATTGCCACATCCACACCTCGTTTCAAATACCGAATGGTCTTTAAGGCGAGTTGTACTTTATTAGTTGGAATGCTGGCTATTGGCACACCTGCTTTCCCTAAAATTTTAAAGGCTACTGCTTTTTCATTTGCTGGCAATCCTACCAAAATTGAGAAGTACAACTTCGGATTCTTAATGAAATCCTTTTTCGATTTGTAGGATTCCGCATAGTTGCGTTTGTACCCAAATGTGGTATCAAATGTTTGTTCAGCTTTCGCGAAAAATGAATCCCTATTAAATCCTCGCTTTACCATTTTACCATTCATAATTACTTCCGAAGCTTTGTATTTACTCCCTGGTGATAGACTTACAGAATTAGACATATCCTTCCTACTCACGATAATATGAATATGACTTTGGTCGCCTGCTTTTTTCATTCCTTGAACAATTCGTTTCCCATCCTGCTGATGTGGTGCTTCTTTTTCTAGTTTACCTATTTTCATTTTCAATCGTTCAATATTTCCAGTTGCTTCTCCCTGCTGAATTTTGCGTACCTCTTGTTTCAACTTTAAGATTTTTGTAGCAAAAGGTTGATTCTCTCTCACCTGTTTATCTGTTCCTTTAAAGGTGCGTTGATGTTCAATTTTGGCATAATATTTTATGTCATCTACCGATACTTTTTTACCGTTTATTTCGCGATTAAAAGATGCTGCATAATCTTTCATTATTGCTCTCGTATATCGCTTCAAATCCTCTCGATTATTCTCCAATTTTCTCAATTCATATTTACTAGGACTTACAGTTATTGAATAAAATTTTGGCTCTTTCTTTTTGAGTTTTGCACTGTTACTATCAATATCTTTTACCACTTCTGCAGCTCCAATTTCATCACCATATTGATTGAAAAAATGTTCCATTTCTTCTTGTTCCAATCCTTGATTTTCTTTCTCCAGATACGCCACAAAATCACCAGAACTTTGCGAATAATTAGCAGCTATTTTTTGAGCTGTTATTGTAATGTACATAGCTATTTATTTTACAATTCATTGTCCGTTTCTAGCTTTTCGCGAAAGCGTATTGTGTTCTTTTCCTCTGGAATTTCTTTTTCCAAAAGCAGCTTTTTTTGTTCTGGCTTTGCCTGTTGAAATAGCGATTGTATCATCGCAACCGTAGGTTTGGTTTGATTCTTTTCGATGTCCTTCATAATGGCAATCACACCATTAATTCGTTTCTTGATTAAAGATTCTAGTGTCTGCATTTTTGGTCCAACAGACTCGTGTGGTGAGATGCCATTATCTTCAAAAAACTCAATCATTAACAACAAAGTCATCGATTGAGATAGCGACATTTTTTTACAGAATTGCCTAAATTTCTGCGCTACGGAAACCTTAATTCCCAGCTTTTCAAATCGTTCTTTTTCATAACCTCTATCCATTTTTTCAGAAAAAATTGCTTGATTTTATTGGGCTGCGAATGTTTTTTCTGAAAAAACCGAGCTTAAAAATCAAAATTCAAAACAAGTAATGGTTGAAAAAGCCCTGTTTATAAGGGTTTCGAAGAAAAGGAATAATGAAACATCGCGCCAGCGTGTTATCCTCTTGCTATTCCTTTTCGTCCCGCGCACGGGACAAAAAACAAGTACCATTACATCCAAAAATGTAATGGCTTTTTATCTGCTTAAAAAGAAAGCTCTGTTTTTTAAGAAGTGAAAAATGGTATTTTAAAACAATCACTAACAGAATTGAAATATCGTTGCGAATTTCAAAATAAAACAAAAAAAGACCCTTGAAATTTCAAAGGTCTATTAGGTTAAAATAGTGCGTTCTAAATATTAAAAACAAAATTGTAAGAATATAAATTTCGCATCGCTTCCTGTTCCAAAAGTGTATCATAATTAATATGATTTTCTTGGGCATATCGTTTCAATTGATTTCCAAATTTTCGCTTCACATCTTCCTTGGAATCAGACAACAATTTTTGTTGCGTCTCATTATCTAGGTTTGTAAAATTTATATAGACCATAGCATAAAATTTAAAGTCTCCCACTATCGGCAAAACTGTAATAATCGCCATCAGGTGCAAAAATTAAATGGTCTAATAATCTGATGTCAAAAACAGATGCCGCTTTCTTGATTTTTTTAGTCAATTTTATATCCGCTTCACTCGGTTCCAACTTTCCGCTTGGATGGTTATGTGCTAATATCAAACCCACAGAAAGCGATTTTAAAACAGTGGCAAAAAGGATGCGAATATCTACCAAAGTTCCTGCAATTCCGCCTTGCGAAATTTGGCAAATACCCTTCACTTTATTACTGTTATTTAAGAGTACTATTTTGAACGTCTCTTGTAATTGCATTGTGCTTTTATCCCAATGTTCAAATAGGACTTCCGCAGCTTGTGCCGAGGTAGATACTTGCACCCAATTTTTGGATTTGATACCACCCTCATAACTTATTTTTATTTCATTAACTTTGTTTCTCATTGTAATTTACTTAACGTGATTATAAATGAAAAAGAGGGCGAAACTTTCCACAGGTACGCCCTCTTTATCTTTTTAACTACTCGGCAGTTTCTTCGCCTTTGATACCCAATAACAAGATTTCGTTTGCTACCACTTCAGTAACATATCGTTTTTCTCCTGCTTCAGTTTCATAGTTTCTTGAAGTTAATTTACCTTCAATTGCTACCTCTTTTCCTTTACCGACATACTTCTCGATAATTTCAGCAATCTTACCCCAAGCAACGATATTATGCCATTGTGTGTTTTGCACTTTCTCCCCATTAGAATTCTTGTAAGTTTCATTCGTAGCCATTGAAAAATTAGCCACTTTTTTACCACTTTCTAAGGTTTTAACTTCGGGTTCGTTTCCCACGTTTCCAATTAACTGTACTTTGTTTTTTAGCGTACTCATAATAAAAGATTTAAAGATTAATATTTGCCCGCCTGACATATTCGGGCAGGTTTGAATTATTGATTTACTTATTATATCCAGAGCGTTTTCCTTTTGTTGTTTTTTTAACTTTTGTTCCGCTTCCTTTTTGATGTTTTTGTAAGATTTCATAAGATTCATTTTAGATTTACTTCCCATAGAGCCGTCACTGTTACCTTTTTTTGTTGCTTGGTGCGGTTCAATATTCAAGCTTGGTAAGACGTATAAAAAAGAGCGAGGCACGAGCCTGGTTTATGCCGTCGTCCAAGGGTGAATGTTGTTATTTTGCTGTCAAAAAAAGGTATAGCGGTGATGACTCGGGAGGTGAGTCTAAACTTCTTGTGAAGTACAAAAGCATAGGCAGCGGAACAATATGCAAATGCAATTTTCCTTATAAAAAAAGCGGACTTAATTCACACTTTTTACTTGGGAATGCCTGCGTTGAGCTTAGTCGAAGTGAAGTGTTCCTTTCTAGCATAACGGAAAGGGTTAGCGAAATGAAAAGTCAAAAGTGGGGATTGTGTCCAAGATTTGTGTAGTGAAGCTCTTTTCCTGAAATAAAGAGCAACGAAATGAAAGGGAATGTGCTGAACGGCATTGTATCTCGGTTTTTATAGAAGAACCTGCCGAACCTAAAACTGGAGAGACAGTGTATGAGAAAACGTCAAAATTTATTAAATTAACATTCGAAAAATGACCCGTGATTTTATCCATATCAATGACTTTGTAATTTTAGTTGAAGAAGCAAATTCAACTAAGGTAGAAGTCGATACGTGTTATTTTGATGAACCCATAGTAGCTATCGCTTTTTATGGTTCTGGTAATGTAGATTTAGCAGTTAAGTATGGGGAAAAGAAAAAAGATTTTCACTATACCAAAGGACTATCCTTTGCTTTTTACGCAGACGAAAAAGTAGAATTTGAGCATACCATTAGCCCAGATAAAAGTTTAAGATGTATTGTCGTGGCTACAAAGATGAGTAAGCTTGAAACACTTCCCAATGAAGAGGGTGAATTATTTTCAGACCTTTTGAACGAATTGGTAAACCCAAAAGACCATTACGTAGAAGGACCAAGTTTCTTTATGACACCAGAGATGGAAAACATCGTTGATGCCTTTTTCTCAAATAGTTATTCGGGAAAAACCAAAATGATGTTTTTTAGAAGTCAGATTACTGCTTTACTATCGCATTTCTTTGGTCAGCTTGCATTGAAGCAGGAAGGAGCTTCAAAACCGCTGCATAGAGAACAATTGAATAAGGCAAAAGAGATTCTTTTGGAAAATTTAGAAAATCCACCTTCACTTTCAGAGCTTTCCAAAGCCATTGGATTTAACACGACTCGACTTAAAAAGGAATTTAAAGCTATCTTTGGCGTCCCCGTTTTTAAATATCTTCAAAACGAAAGACTCACTTCCGCCCACAAACTGATTAGTGAGAACGAAGCCACAGTGCAAGAAGCCGCTTGGCAAGTGGGGTACGACAGCCTTAGTTCATTTTCTAACGCTTTCGCGAAAAAGTTTGGCTATCGACCAAGTCAAATTAAATAGCTGAACCTTTTTTCATTAGTCTTTCCAACTTAGTCTATCGGTAAAAATGTGAGACTTAAAAAGAAAATGTTGGTTATCATATGCACTAAAAGTGGATATTGAAATCCAAAAGCTACTCTTGTATAACCAGCTATGGTAGCACTAAATAATTGTGGAAGTGTTAGAATAGGCATCCACAATAGATTGACTAAACTCAACTCAAAATTGAAAATGTGTAACCAAGCAAAACTTAGACAAGACAAGTAGTATATCATTCTGAAATGCTTTTCCCAAAACTGCTGTGCATTGACATTGACGGTATTTCTACTACAGACCGCATAAGCAATCAAAACAATTATAACAGCGCTAATTACTCTGTACCAAAACGTATCATCCACAAGAGATAATCTGCTTTTAAAGATTGCCTTAGTTAGAATATAATAGGTAAACCCTCCCGCAGTCAGGGCTAGATACATTGGATTAAATTTTAATGACAGTCTAAAGGTCACTTCTTCGAATAGAGGTAACACAATTCCACCTACTAGCAGTAAGAGTAATGGAGAAAAACGTTCCGCCATACTTGTGGACGTCAAGTTTTCAGGGTCATAGATAAACTGAAGTAATGATGCGACTACTACTGAGAAAACCACCTTGATTAAAAAGAGGCCAATGGTATCATAGACTTTGTTTCTCGTGCTTTTTTCTTGTCCTGTCTTATAATTGGGCGACTTAATAAAATTGTATAAATCATTTATCAAAGACCAATAATATTTTGGTTTAATTAATGGATAGGATATCATCATCTTGTTATTAAGAATTACTTCGCTTTCTGCGTAAGATGGCAACAGATATTACTAGAATTAGAATAGCTATCCCCCCAACTATTATCGTTTGAATCATTTTGTTCAGTTGCATTTTAAAAAGGAGTGCATCTATCTTTCTTGTATTTATAAAGACCCAGTCACTAGCAATTCTCGTAGCAAAATCTGTACTGCCCGTTGTCAAAATGATAATGCCGTCATTTGAAACAGGATTGTATCGAAAAGCGGTGTTAATTGGTGGATTGTTTTTGCCATCGTGACCAATGATGAAAGAATTGTTTTCTAGTTCGGCATACAAAAAAGTGCCTAACCCATAGATGGGTGTCCCCAGCGTTTCTGCTTCGGCTTGCCACATCATTTTTTGAAATTGTACTGACAACGGTTTTTGTTTGCGCTCATCTTCATTCAAAGAATAGAAGAGCTTTTCTAGGTCAGCCAAAGTGGTGTAAAGCGCACTTGCTGCCTGCGCTGTATAATAGCGATGTCTTGCTTTTGAACCATCTGAATTGTAGAAATCTGCTATGCTTTCGCGAAAGTGTTCATCCCATTCATAAAAGGACGATATCATTTGTAATGGCTCAAAAATTTCCGTTCTCATATACGTATCGAAAGATTGCCCACTTACTTCTTCAACAATAAGTTGCAAAAGGGTGAAACCACCACCTGAGTATCGCCACTCAATTCCTGGCTCGATACCAACGACCGTTCTACCATCACTACCTGAGTCTGCATCTTTCGCTTTGGTTAAGGATGCTTCTAAAGTTTGAACATCTTCTGTATTTTCAAAACCCGCATAACCGAGACCATCGGTTAATCCTGCGGTATGACTTAACAAATATCTTACTGTTACTTTTGAATTGTCAAAGTCACTTTTTGGTAAGTGCCATCTGGTCAGGTATTGGTTTATTGGAACATCTAAATCTAATCTTCCATCTTGTACAAGTTTCATCACGCCAATGGCAGAAACAAACTTAGATAATGATGCCACTTGAAAAACGGTGTTTCTATCTACAGTCTTACCATTCGAGTGAAAAGATTCCTTTACTATTTTTCCATCTTTAAATACTCCAATAGCCATACTTCCGACGAATTCATTTTGGAGTTCCCCTTGTACTGAGGAGATAAACTCATTAGGCTTATTTTCTTGAGTAAATGGTGAGTGCCACCAGCCTTTGTCTGTGCCTAAGAAAATCACTATCACCCATACTGCTATGAGTATAAATGACAGAAAAGAATATTTGAAAAAACGTTTCATAATTATCTTTTAATAAGACTGCCAAAAACCAAACCAACGCCAGCTCCAAGTGCTAGTCCTATTGCAATCGTATTGGTGAAGATGCCGACGCAAAGCCCGATTCCTGCTCCAAAAATCAACCCTAATATCAATTTCTTTTTCATTTTATCATTTTTATTGGCTGTGTTACACCTATGACGTGAACACAGCCTTATTATTCTACGTTTTTATACTAAACTCTTTTGTTTCCAAGCACCTGTAGCTGCCACTTTTACAGCATACTCAGTAAAGTCGATAGCTTTTCTACCTAACACTTTTTCAACGTCATAAGAAATCTCTTGGTTATCTGGATTTCCTAGAACCTCTTTAAATAAGTAACCAAATAGCCAAACATAAGAATCTGGCAATCCCGCTTTTCTCATTCCATCCTTAAATTCATCAATAGAAATAGGTACAAATTGTATGTGTCTGTTAGAGGCATCCGCCATAATCCCGACAACTTCTTCAAAAGTTCTCATTTTTGGACCTGTAACCGTTATAGTTTGTCCATTGTAAGAATCATCTACCAGTACCTTAGAGACCACATCTGCGATATCATTAGCATCTACAAAGGGAATTCTAGCTTCAGGCATAGGCAATGCCACAACACCATCTAATACAAAATCTATAAAAGCACCTTCGCTAAAATTCTGATTGAACCAAGACGCTCTGACCAAGGTGTAATCTAAGCCTGAATTAGCCACAATTTGTTCACAGGCTTCAGCCTCGGTTTCCCCTTTACCAGAAAGCAATACTACTTTTTTCAAACCAGCAGCTATAGCTTTTTTCGTTAAGGTAGTTATTGCTTCTTTCGAGCCTGGTACAGCTAAGTCTGGGTAATACACAATATAAGCTCTATCCATACCTTCTAGTACGGCGTCATAGGTTTCTGGATTTTCCCAATCTAAAGCGGGACTCGTTTTTTGGCCGACAACTCGAACGTTGTATCCAGATGCTTCTAATTTTTTTGCTACTCGGCGACCAGTTTTTCCCGTTCCTCCGATGACTACGATGTTTTCAGTTTTCATTTTTATTTGTTTTTAAATTGATAAATAATTATACTTCACCTCTTGAAGTCTTTTTTGATTCTATTTTTGAAAATTTGATATGGTTCTTTTGGTATAGACTTTAGCAAACCAATAGAGTGTAGCGATGGCTATAAACTCAAGACCTATCAGCCAAAAGCCCAAGTCTGTAAAAAATTCGTAATGAGAACCTCCGTTTGGAATAATAAAAAGAGGTACTGTTATTAATGCATCCAGAATGGCCGCAATTAAAAAGAATGTTAGTCCAACCCTGTATCCTTGGGTATGATTTTCCTTCTCATAATACCGCTTTGCTCCAAGCCACACCAAGGGTATTACCGCAATGAATAACGTAGTGTTTGCTTGTTCTGCTGGGTTTTCTAAGATGGGGATGAAAAACGATATATTGTATACGCTCACCCCAATTATCCAGATAATAATTCCAATACTGATAGCTCTAAAATATTTCATAACTGTTCGTTTTTGATTGATTGTAAAATGAAAGTGGTCTTACTTGACCTATATGCGCAAATTGCTCACTTGCCAAATAATGAAGTTCCTTATGAAAGAGTTCATTTCGTTTTAGGAAACGAATCACCTTCTCTTTAGTTGAATGGCTACTGTGTAATCTTAAAACCTTATCATTATCCTCTAGGTCAAAATTCCATTGACCAGTACCCGCTATAACATCCAAATGGGGTCGGATAGCTAGAAGCTGTATCTTTTGAACATACGTAGCGAGTAAATAAAAATCTGTTTTCATAATTTCTGTATTTATGCTGTTGTTACTTCTACTTGCTTTAGCAAAAGCACTAAAATTTTGAGTAAATCAATCCTATAAGCAGTAGCGAAAAGGATGTGAAAGAAGCAATGGTACGCTGAATATGCCAACGATTCCAAGGCTGCTCAAATTTGGTTCGTAGGTCCTTAAGCTCTATAGTCGAAAGGTCTTCAAGCACCGTTTTATCTAACAGTTCGTTAAGCGGTACATTTTTGAAAACCGTTATCAATCCGATTCCTATTAAGAATAAAATAGCAGCTAGCATAAATGACCAAAATGTCGTGGGATGTGCATTACGATGCAAATAGGCATTGATGAATAGTAGTATTACTGGCCCAAAAAAGGTGATGAGAAAACTGCGGTTAATGATGGCTCGGTTCATCGCCTGAAATGATTGCAGAAACCCTAAATCATCCAGTCTACCGATTCCTGGGGTTATGGCATTAGACCACGTAAAACATAATCCTGCGGTAAGCCCTGTAAATAAGACGCCTAGCATCAATACGATAATTTTAAAGTTGATTTCCATTTTCATTATTTTTTATGGATGATATCCAGGTTAGTAAATCTTGATACTCTTCGCTGGTGAGTTTGATTTTCTTGCCTTTAGGCATTCGTTTCTTTATGAATACCTGCTTGTACACATCACTCGACCAGTCATTCATATTATCTTCAGTAAAGACACGTCTACGATTGCGTTTCTCGTGGCAGACATTACATTTGTTTGTAAGAACCGTAAACGCTCTTTCCTCTATCGGGTCTTCTTTATATAGACCTGCATACGCTAGACTTTCATATCTATCAGATAATGCTTGAGGGTCATTTTTCCCTGTCATAATTGCTAGACAGATGGCGATAATTAATTTTACTAATGTTGTCATTGTTAAAAGGTTGATTGGTAATTATGGTACAAAGTTGCGTAGATATACTCCACATCATTTATTCGAGCGGAAATATGATTTGTTCGAAAAGTTCATTCCCATAAACTGGTTTAGAGTTCTTTAGAAAATCTGACTGTTTTATCTTCTAATTCTTTTCTAAAACTCTCCTCTATGATTTCACCTTCTTTAAAGTTGTCATAAAAAGATGGTAACGAATATGTTCCTATGAGTTTTGCTCCAAGAAATGGAAAATAGGTGCTTGCCCCTTGCAGTACAGTTGCACCGCCTCTTCCTCCAGGTGAAGTTGCCATAAGCAGCATAGGTTTCTCCTTCCAAATTTTCATATCTAAACGTGATAACCAGTCTAAGGTATTTTTAAATACTGCGGCATAGGAACCATTATGTTCTGCTAAAGAGATAATAAATGCATCTGCCGTATTGATGATTTCATCTAGTCTCTTGACGGCTGTGGGGATGCCATTCTCTGCTTCAAAGTCCTCTCCATAGATGGGAAGTATATAATCATTTAAATCAATGGTCAAGATTTCCACATCCTTCAGAAGCGTGACAGTGTACTCTATGAGCATTTTGTTGATGGATTTTTGACTGTTGCTGCCTGCAATTGTGATTACTTTTTTCATAATTATTTATTTTTTAAGATTATAGAATCAATTGACCATTTTCCGCTTCCATTTAATAACACACTCAATGCAAGACCAATTATTAAAAGAGAATATTCGTAACCTTCACCTGCTTGGTTACCATACCAGTTCATAAAAAATCCGTGTTCTAACTGCGTAGTAATTATGATGCCAGTAAACATACCTGCAAGAGACATTGCCCAAAACCTTGAAAAGAGTCCAAGAACCAATGAAATAGAGCCAAAAAACTCAATCATAATCACTGAGAATGCTACAATACTGGGCAAACCCATTTGGGTAGTCAACGACTCCATCGTACCGGAATAACCATATCCACCAAAGAGTCCTAATAACTTTTGTGCTCCGTGCGGAAATATGACTAATCCTAGCGTTAAACGTGCAATACTAAACCCCAAATTAGGGTGTGTCGTAATTAATTTTTTGAATAGATTTTTCATAATATTTATGGTTTAAAATGTTTTACGGTAATACAATCCGAAAGAGGATTTTTGAATAGGTTTATGTCCATATTGGTCAAAATCTGCCCCAAGTCCAAATTGATGTCCTTTGTAGGCTAGACCTAAACGTAATTGTTGAAAACTTCGGGAATGTGATTTGAACTTATCCCAAACAGTTAACAACTGCCCGTTTAGCCATAGACTAAATTTTGCATTAAGTAGTTTTTGTATTTGAAATTGGGTAAATATTTCGGCTTGACTAGCCTGTTTCTTTTCTGAATATGCTAGAGTTGGAATAACAATAAATAGAGCGTTGGAATTCTTTAAGGTGAACTTAGCTGATAGTCTTTCTGAAAACCCTCCGAAACTATTATAGTATAGGGAAGGTCCGACGGATATAGTCTCATTAAAATTCCAGAATAATGTAGGTTGTACGCCTACTTCATCAAAGATTTGATTTTCTTTTTTTCTAAATTTCTGAAAGAAAGCTAGGGTAGTTATGCTTAAGGTGTTGCTGTCATTAATTGAATAATTAGACAGCAAAGTGAAGTCTGTTTTCTCAAAACCCGAAAAGAGTTCTAGTTGGGTAAATTGAGCTTGTAAGGTGCTTACAAAACCAATTAGGAATGTTGCCGATATGAGTCCTATTCTTTTCACACTTCAAAATTGCGATGGTGAAGTGTGAAAAAAAATGAACTAGTTTAAGACTTTTACTTTCGGTTGACTTTTGTAATTATTTTGCTCATAAATTCTGGAGTAATCCCAATGTATGCGGCTAAGTCTTTTTGAGTAATTCTACTGACAATTTGCGGATATTTCTTTTTGAATTCTAAATATCGTTCTTCAGCTGTTAAAGATATGCCGTAGTTTGAACGACGGATATAACTGATTAAAGACTTTTGATATAAGATGCGATAAAAACGTTCAAATTTTGGAATCTCTCGAAACAACAAATCATAATTCTCTCTCGAAATTCCCAGAAGTTCTGAATGTTCCGTTGCTTTAATATAATATCTTGAAGGTTCCTTGGTCATAAAGCTTGACAAATCACCAGTCCAGTAATCTTCAATAGCAAACATTGAGATATGAGGTGCGCCTTCCTCATCTAAAGTATACACTTTCAAACATCCCTTGGTGATAAAATATTCATATTTAGTAATCTCACCTGCTTGCATCAAAAAATCTTTTTTCTTCACCTTTATTTCGGTGAGTAAAGAGATGTATTTCTGCTTTTCTAACTCAGTTAAGTTGATAAACCGAGATACATTGCTAAGTAAAAGCTTATGAGATTCTTTATAATTCAATTACATACGATGTTTAAGTGAAAGCAATTTAAATAATTACTAGCAGATTTAAAAATTCGACCCAATTCGCACTCCAAAACTCTGGTGTTTTCCATCTTGCCAGCTATTGTTAAAATCTGAAAGCAATAAACGAATACCATTTCGCAGATAAATAGTTCCAATTTGCAGAATGGTTTTTTTCTGGGTAATAAATAAATTGATATTTGCTAAAAATTATTTAGTATTTTATAATCGTGAAAAAATCAATTATCATAGGATTACATATTGGGTTTTGGCTATGTTATTTGGTTTTAACCATTGTATTAGTTGTCCTTTCATTGCAAGGAGAGGATAATAATACCATTGTTGATGAAACAACAGAAAGAGTTTTGTATTTTACGGTAATTCCGTCTGTTATTTCTTATTATTTATTCTATTTTCTTGTCTTTCCAAAAATTCGTGAAAAGAAATTTGTACTGTCCTTTATTTATGCACTGTCTTTTGCAATTGGGGCATCTTTATTGGGGAATCTTCTAATTTATATTTTCTTAGGGATAGAGAGCTTAACGGAACGTGGACAATCTATGATTGTTGGTATAATTTTCAGTTCTTTTGTCTGTCTTGCAACTGGTGTAGTGGCTCTTATTACTAAAGGGTTTATTTCTTGGTACGAAGAATTAAAATTGAAAGAGGAATTGAAGCAAAAAAATCACGAAATGGAGATGGCGTTGGTTAAATCGCAGCTAGACCCACATTTTTTGTTTAATACATTGAACAATATTGATATTCTAATTCTTAAAAATTCAGAAGAGGCTTCTACTTACTTAAACAAACTGTCCGATATTATGCGGTTTATGTTGTTTGAAACAAAAACGGATAAAATTCTACTCTACAAAGAACTTGAATATATTGAGAAGTACATTGCGCTGCAGAAAATACGAACAGTAAATTCTAACTATGTAAACTTTGAAATTATAGGTTCACCAGAAGGTAAAACTATTGCCCCAATGGTTTTTCTTCCATTTATTGAAAACGCTTTTAAGCATACTACTAATAAGAAGTTAGACAATGCAATTACAATTAATATTATTATAGGTAAAGAAACTGTAGCATTTGAATGTAAAAACAAATTCAATCCAAATAGAAAAATAAGTCAGAAAAACAGTGGTTTGGGCAATACGCTTATTGAAAGAAGACTAAATCTTTTATACCCTGAAAAACACAATTTAAAAGTTGAAAAAGAAAACGAATTATACAGCGTCAAATTATCGATTAGTCAATGATTTTATAAAGAACCACATCACTAATGAAACAATATAACTGCATCATCATAGAAGACGAACCATTGGCGCTCGAGAGAACCAAAGAGTTCACTCATAAAGTACCGTTTCTTGCAGTATCTGCAACTTTTGACAATGCATTAGATGGTCTCGCTTACCTTAAAGCTAACAAAGTAGATGTCCTCTTTCTAGATATTAATATGGATGAGTTAACTGGAGTAGAATTACTAGAAAGTTCAAAAATAGAAAGTCAAGTAATCATTACTACGGCTTACCAAGAATATGCACTAAAAAGCTATGAGCTAAACGTTACCGATTACTTACTAAAACCTTTTACTTTTAATAGATTTCTTCAAGCAGCTAATAAAGCTCTGGATAATTTAAACAAAGTAGGGACAAATTCTACTCCTGAATTTATTTTTGTTAAGACAGAGAATCGATTAGAGAAAATTAACCTTCAAGATATTTTATACATTGAAGGAATGCGTGATTATCGAAGAATTCATACCATTGATAAAAGGATTATGACCTTACAAAATTTCAAAGAATTTGAACAAATTATACCGCCCAATTTGGTATGTAGAGTACATAAATCCTATATGGTTTCCTTAAGTAAAATCGATTCCATAGAAAGAAATAGAATAAGAATTGCAGACCAGCTCATTCCTATTTCAGAAACGTATAAAACTAGTTTTTTTGAGCAAATAAGTAACAGTAAATGGTGATTTCATAAAATAATACAAAACAAAGCCTGTAAATGGGTTTTCATATATGGCGATTAGTTTCAAATTAGAAACTAATCGCTTTTTTATTGGGTACTTGCGCATCATACCTTTTCACTATATAATTAAAAAGTTAGAATTATAGTATTGGTTTACCACTGAGATATTTATGGTAACCACTTCAGAATTCCCCATTACTTTTTTTTAAAACAGCTCTTAAAGCAAAATCTTTTGCAGATTAAAAAGACCATTTCGCAGATAGCTATACAGACCTTGCATAATACAATTTTTTAGTCATTTGAATATGCTAATATTTGCCTCATAATCAACCTTTTATCAGGTTAAAATCTTTTATTATGACTAAAAAAACAAATTCAATTAGCAATAAATTCAAAATAATTGTTGGGTTTATCATTTGCTCACTAGCAAGTTCAATTAATGCTCAGGACAAGGACCAGTCATCATTTTTTATTGGTTATGAAACCTTTGAAATGACTATGAATAAGTTTCAAAATTTTGCAGGTGAGGTAGGCTATCGTTTCGATGATAAAAATCAAATAAGATTAATGATTGGGGAAGTCAATCTAACAGAAAGACACTTGTCTAGTAAATGGGAATCTACAGCTGTAGATGGAAATAATGTGGAAGGGTACTTCCGAATCTATGAATTATACTACGACCGATATTTTGGAAAACGTAAGAATTTTTATTACAGTGGCAGTATAGCCTACGTCAAGGACGAATACAATCACCTTATTTCGGATAACAGCCTAGAAAATGAAACTGCTACGGTCGGGTTTGCCATTGGCTATAGAAAAGAGAAGTTATTTGGTCTTAAGCATTTATATGCTAATATATCTATACCGTTTCGATACTATTTTAATGACATTCCAGAAACAGAATGGGGAGATACAACAATTTCAGCTCATAAATTCGTAAACAATTTTTGGTTTTTCATAGGCTATAAATTTTGATGAAACCAATAAAGCTCACTTAGCAATTTGTTACTGCATCCCTTTCGCCTTTCTAATTGGCATTCAAAACAAAATCTTTCAAAATACTTTATTATGTATAAAATAATACTATTAATTCTCTGCGTATCATTTGAAATGGTAGCGCAAATAGAAGTTCCAAATGGTGACTTTAATCTATTTGAAACCATTATCACCAACAAACACACTTATGACGTTCCTGTAGGTTGGAAAGAGCATCCAAAAAATGAAGTTTCAAGACTAGATGATGGACACGGTTTTGCGTACAAATATTACTTACCAGATGCCAACGAAAATGCTTTGGCGTTACACAGAACATATGATGCACAAGCTAATAGTATAATCACAAGTTTTTCAATTCCTCAAAACAAAAAAAACCTCCGACTAGTTGGGCGATATAAATTTTCAGGCTCAGATATTGATACTGCTAAGGATACTTTACGCATTGCAGTTTTTTCTTCTGAAAGTTCAATGGATGAAACTCCCATTATACTTCCTGAAAAAGCTACAATACTGAACATAACTACGCCTGAAGCACAATTTGAGTGGTTTCATTTAGATATCAACAAAATTCCTAAGGGTAATTATTTAACTATTGTCATTCAAATTATATCTGGCAGTGATGATAGTTATTATTGGGGGCAATCTAATGCCGTAATAGATGATTTAAAATTCATAACCATTCAAAATTTAGTACAAGCAAACTAATGGTTCACAACTAATAATTTACAAAATAATTCATTATGAACACAAAAAACATAGACCCAAAAGTACTACTATCTACCTTATGGATTGTCATACTGTTTAATATGATAGTAAGAGACCTACACGAGTTTTTACGTGAAGGCTATATAGAACAAATGATGTCACTTCAAGTGCCGGAAATAAATATGTTGTTTTATGGTTTTGTGGCTCAAGTACCCATTCTTATGATACTCTTGTCAAGAATATTAAAAAACAAGGCCAACAAATGGTACAATACTGTTGCTGCAGTAATTACATCTTTGGGTTTCTTAAGTACTTTACCAGCAGCTGATATGGATGATATTTTCTTTGTGATTGTTGAAAATATTCTTCTTATCATCATTTTACGAATAGCGTGGAAATTACCACAATCTAAAAAAATCACTCCCTCTAATAGTCAGTTATGATTGCCAAAATCTATATCAAAGGACTGATAGTATTAATGACTTGTTTTTCGAGTAATCAATTTGATACTGTAAATGGCAAATTGAAATCTTCAAGGCTTAGAGAACAATTGGCAACGGATTTCCAAGAAATTTTAGAGTTTTCTGAAAAAATGAGATTATATGGAGTGACACAAGAGAACTTTGAAACCTATTTTCACAATGGTGCGATAAAGTCCTTCAATTTCCATCAGTCATCTTATTATATAAAACAATCAAAATTAAATAGAATAATTGAAAAGAAACTCATTCATCATCTAGACGTAAAACATCCAATAAAGCAACTATCAAAGCATCCTTCCAAAACCTTAAAAGATTCAGATGTTTTAAATACATTTTCTGGTGAATGGAGTGGTAAATGGAAATCGATGCCTGTAAGACATCTTTGGCTTTCATTCAAAGAAATTAATCTTGAAATTAATGAATTTTTTAAAATAATCGGTTTTCAAACTTGTTTTACAGGAGATGGATTTGGATGGAATTATTTGATTCAGAAAGGAGAGGAAATAATCATCTTAGGCCACGTATATCATTTTAATGCAAAAGGAAAGCTAGATTATGAAAATCCGCATTATGCATTAGTAAATGACCAAAGCCAACTTACTTGGGTTTCAGATAATCACATTTATTATGAATTTGTATGTGATAATAAAAAACATAAAAATGAGAGACATTATGTAATTACGGCATTACCTTACTCAAGAGAAAATAAACTAAAATTCGATACTCCCATTCAAGCTATTTACACATCAAGTAATAGTGTAAACTATTCAACTAAAATTAAAAAACCACTCAATAACGTTCCCCATTACAAAGCTCAATAAGGCACCCCAAAGGGATATCTTGCCTAAATTAAAAGAGTTTGAAAATGAAATGTAAAAGGAGAGGATAGTACAGATTCCAAACATAATCATTCCATAAATCGGAACATTACTGGTGAGAAAACCGCTGATATGAAATAGTATATCCAAAACAGCTGTAAAACCGTATAGTGCTAGATAGAAATTTGCTTTGTTATTTCCCCGAAACAAATAATATGATGCGATTATCAATTCTATGGCAATGGCAAGCGCACCAAACTGGGCATAATACGATCTTGTGAAATACCCTTCTAAACCTACAGGAAAATTCAAATATGAATAGAATACAACACCCATCACCAAGGCGATTAAAAAGAAAGAAATAGCTATGGATTTACGTATATTCATTTTGAATTTTCGACAATGTAATTTACAAATTCATACACATTAAAAGAAGGCATTGCCTGAGTGATGCAATAAGACAATACCGTTTTGGTTTCTGGACAATAGCCAATATACGTACCAAAAAAGCCATAATGTCCATAGAAGGTTTGACCATTATAAACCGACTCATAGACTCCAAGCCCATAGGGAAGGTGGTTTTCAAAAGTTGCTTCCGTGGTTATCATTTTTTGTAATGACTTTTCAGAAATAAGCATTCCATTGAACAGCGCCTTGATAAATGTAGCTACGTCTTGATGTGTACTGACCAGCCCTCCACCTGACCAATCAAAAGAGGTATTTACACTATTAAAATCGATGGTGCCTACGTACTGATGCAATCTAGGTTTGCTGTCTCTCGCACTCTCATAATATTCTAAATAGGTGTCTTTTAAATCAAGGGGCTTGAGAATGCGGTCTCTTATGGATTGCGCTAGTGGTTTTTGGTCTAACTTTTCAATCAATAACCCGAGTAGTACATAATTCATATCCGAATAATGCCAACCTTCTCCCGGTTTGAATTTTGCTTCTTTATGAAGCCCGAATTCAAAATACCAATCAACCACATCTTTGGGTAGATACTGTTGTCCTGGGTTTTGCATCACCAGCCCCAACAGTTCTTCTTGTTTGTCATTGAAAACATCAGCTAATCCACTTTTGTGTGATAGCAACTGTTGTATGCTTATTGCTTTCGCGAAAGCGGAATTCTCATACCAATGAAAATCGTCCAGTCTTAAATATTCAATATCTTTTAAATACGAATAGATGTTATCTGAAAGGGAAAGCTTGCCTTCTTCTTCTAGTTGTAATATTACAGTTGCAGTAAATGTCTTGGTGCTACTAGCTATTCTAAACTGGTCTGTTACCTGTAGAGCATCTCCGTCTTTTTGAAGTTGCCCTACAGCTTCATTGACCAACACATTTCCATCTTTTTCAATAAGAAATGATATACCGTGAACAGGGTTTTCTGTACTATCAATAAGTTTCTCCTGTAAAAGTTCTGAAATTTCCTGTGCATTGAGCAGGAAGGGGAATATTGTTAAAATGAGGACTAGTGTTTTCATAATATGTTTTGGTTTTAGTAGTATTACATTCGGATGGAACTGATATACGCCCAGGCTATAAAAAGAATTTGCAATGGAATTCTAAACCACAAATAAGCAAGACCGTGTCCGTCGAATGTTCCTGTTTGATAATTTATTTTATGTACTGAAGCATAAATATTGGCTGGTAACATTAGCAATAGAAAAATGATGAGTACCCAACCAGATAGTGACTGATACTTTGGAATAAGAAGGCCAACAGCCATAATGATTTCAAATATTCCTGTAAAGTGAACAAAGCTCTCCTTAAAAGGAATAAAATCGGGTATCATCATTGTCATTCCCTTGGTGAATACAAAGTGTCCAATGGCTGTGAAAACGAGCATTATGGCCATCGCTATTCTTGCAGACAAAGCAAAATCATATTCTTTTTTGATGATTTTGATAGCTAAAATTGAGATAGCAAAACTTACAATAAGTACAATGAGTGGTTTCATAATGTTCTTGATTTAGATATTTTGATGATGGACGACTACTGAGACGTTACCTCGTTTTCTGCCAGAATCTACATATCGGTGTGTTTCAACTATATTTTCTAGGTTGTATTCTTTGTCTATAAATGGTTTTATTTTTTCTGTTTCTGCCAATTGACAGGCTTGTAAAAGCAGCTCTGTGCTTTCTTTTGTGAGCATTTTTGTGGTAACGAATTTACCGTTGTCCTTGAGTACCTTTTTAGCAGCCGACTTCGAAGTTTTACCTACGGTATCAAATACAATATCGTAGCGCTCTGGTGATTGAGTATAATCCTGTTTTTTGTAATCGATTACGGTTTCTGCTCCCAATTGTTCAACCATTTCGATATTCTGAGTGCTACAGACCCCCGTAACACGTGTTCCAAAATAGTTAGCAATTTGTACTGCATAGCTTCCCACACTACCCGAAGCTCCGTAGATAAGTACCTTTTGGTCTCTGTGAATGTTTGCTTTTTGTAGTAGAAACAGCGCCGTCATACTACCAATAGGCAAAACCGCAGCTTCTTTGTGAGAAAGCTGTTTTGGTTTTTTGATAACAACTCCTTGACTCCAATGTTCAGGAATACACATATATTCGGCATAGGCTCCTGTCTTCAACAGAGTGGTGGTGCCAAACACTTCATCGCCAACCTTAAACTTTGATACCTTGCTGCCTAATTGCTCAATGACTCCAGACCATTCGTGACCTAAGATTTGCTTTTTAGGACGGAACAATCCGAAAATCAATCGTGCCGGTAACCAAAATAGTGGAGGAAAATCTGAAGCTCGTAAGCGAACGTCACCAGATGTTACAGAGGTTGCAAACACTTTTACCAAAATTTCATTCGGCTTGGGCACTGGCTTATCCAGTTCCTTTAGTTGTAGGACTTCTGGTGCGCCATATTTAGAATATACTATTGCTTTCATTTTTGATAGGTTTAAGCGTTTATGGCAATATTGTAAACCGATAGCGGTCTTACTTTACCGATATGTGCATATTGCTCACTTTCTAAATAGTGAAGCTCTTTGTCAAAAAGTTCGTTTCGGTCAAGAAAACGAATCATCTTTTCTTTTGTGCCGTAGTTGCAATGCAATCGCAATACCTTGTCACAATCCTCAAGGTCAAAATTCCATTGTCCCTTTCCTACGATAGCATCTAAATGCGGTTGTATTGCGAAGAGTTGCGGCTCTTTAACGTAGGTAGCGAGCAAATAAAAATCTGTTTTCATACTGTATCGATTTGATTGATGAATAAACTCTTGTAATTTGATGGTACAAAGATAATTTTAAAAAAAAAGACAATTGTTCTGAAATGAAAATCAGAACCTATATGATAAGCATTAAAACTTTTTTAGACCCTTGATTTTGGAATTGTGGTTTGAATTCTACGAACTTTGTAATGATGTCACTTTCAGCCAAAAACAAATACTATCTTAAACGCATACTTCCTTTCGGAATCATTTGGCTTGCTATTTCATTACTATTGTTATGGTCAGACTATGCTGTGTTGGCAGACCAATCACAAGTGGATGAATGGGTGATACCCATTACACCAGCCATTTTTGTATTTTCCTCTGTAAGTGTTTTTATAGTGGGCTGCTTAGTCGGTGCGATTGAGGTATTTGTAGTCAATAAGCTTTTTGCCAATCAAAGCTTTCCAAAAAAAATTATAGGTAAGTTTCTACTGTACACAACAGTACTTTTTATTCTGGTTTTTATACTTTACTTGATAGCAGCCAGCATTGTATCTAAAGAATCAGTTTTCAGTAAATCCGTCTGGAATCAATATGTCCAATTCTTTACTAGCATAACGCACGTAAGCACTTGGGTGCAATTGCTATTTTCACTATTAGTCTCATTAATTTATGCCGAAGTAAGCGAGAATCTAGGTCAAAACATCTTATATAATTTCTTTACAGGCCGCTACCATAAACCTGTAGATGAAAACCGCATCTTTATGTTTGTAGATATGAAGGACAGCACCACTATTGCTGAAAAACTAGGTCATAAAAACTACTTCAAATTACTCAAAGACTATTACCGAAGTTTTTCTGATGCTATCATCAAGAATTACGGGGAAGTCTATCAATATGTGGGTGATGAGATTGTTATCACTTGGAATTTGGATGACGGATTAAAACAAAACCGATGTATTCAATGTTTTTTTGAAATGAAAACTGCTTTAGAAAAACAAACACAGAATTTTGAAAAGAAGTATAACACTATTCCAAATTTCAAAGCAGCTATGCACTTCGGCGAAGTCACCACAGGTGAAATAGGCGCATTAAAAAAAGACATTTTCTTTACGGGCGATGTGCTCAATACCACAGCAAGGATACTAGGATTAACTACGAAATTAAAAGAAGATTTCTTAATTTCTGAACCGCTTTCGCGAAAGCTGGAAACTTCGGAAGATTATAGTTTGGAAAATTTAGGAACTAAAACCTTGAAAGGTAAAACAAAGTCGATTCAGGTATGTGCAGTTCATTATTTATCACAATAGGGGAAGCCTACACTTTATTAAATTTCGTTTTTTTATTGACGAATTAATATTGATTAACGATTAGTTCTTATTTTCGATTCCTCAGGACATTACTCTATTATTAAGATTGAGTGTAACCTAGATTATGATTATTTGAAATTAGATTGTTTTTCCGCAACTGAAATAACTAGCTCACTTTATCTATTGTTTGGTTGTTGCTTTTTTGTTTCCATACTCTAAGGCAGCACCAATAGAGATACCCAAAATAAACCATACTTCTGTATTCGAAGTTAAATAGCCAACGATACAACCTAATATAATACCGAATGCCAATCGTGCTCCTGGTATAATTTTTCTAGTCTTTCTCATAATTTTTCGTTTTACGATTAATATGAGACAAATCTACAGTAGGATTAGTCGAAAAAAGTTCGTGTTTAGAAAACGGAACTAATTCCTTCTATTCATTCTTAGATAAGAATTGGGTGTAGTACCCTCAATCTTTTTGAAAAACGTATTGAAGACTGTTTTAGAATTGAAACCACTATCGTAAGCTACCGCCATAATGGTTAAACCTTTATTTTCCTCTAATATAACACGCTGTTTAAATTCTTCAACTCGATACGTATTGATAAACTCAGAGAAGTTTTTTTGAAACCCCAGATTTAAAAGCTGTGAGACATAGTTAGTCGGAAGTTCTAGATAAGAAGCTAAATCTTTTAAAGATACATCTGGATTCAAGTATAACTTATGTTCTTTCATTATTTTCTTCAACGCACTGCCGTGTCTTTCAATTTCATCATCACTCAATAAGATTTGCTTATATTTTTTTTGTGATTTGTAGTTATTATTATCTGGTATAGCCTGAACCATTAATTTTTTAAATCTTTCAAGGTTTTTTATTGGCTTTAAAATAGGTTCAGTATTCAATAATAAAATTAGAGGTAGATGATTTTCAAAGGCTTGCTCTATAAATTCTAAAGCCTGGTCATAATTCCCTAATAAAACATTTACCAGAATTAAAAAATTGAAGGCTTTATCCATCTTTTCGGATGTTAAGTAAGATTCTAACTCAAGAATCTTTTCATTACATTTTTCAATGTCACCCATTTTTGCATAGCACATAGTGATGCCGCCTAATTGCGTTAAATCGTTTATGGAGACACCATTTAGCCCTTTGTAATAATTTAATGCTTCTTGATTTTTATCTGTAAATAAAAGGCACTCTCCAATATACAATGGTGGAAATGGCAAAATGGGATTTAGCTCTAACGCTTTTTGAAAGTATGGCAGTGCCGCGTTGTAATCTTCTTGAAGGTATAATAAAAAGCCCTTGTAATGAATATTCATTGCGGAGAAAGGGTCGAGTTCTAAGGCCTTATCGATATAATTATGAGCAGAATTTAATTTGCCCTCAACCGTTAAATAATTAGATATAGTAAGATAAATCTCATCGGCAGGTTGAATTTCTAATGCTTTATTTGCGTGCAGATAGGCTTTCTTTAGATTCCAGTTTTGCCAACATTCTATCCAAGATAAATTTAATTGTGAACGATAAAGGTTTGGATTGAGTTCTAACCCTTTTTTAAGAAAAGGTTGTGCTTTTTGAAAGCCTTCAAAAGCAGGCATCAGCCCCATAGCTCCCATATAGGTGTAGCCGTGATTTATGTCTATATATGCATTCGGAAAGTTTGGTGCTTTTTGGATAATACTTTCAAAAATTGAAATTGCTTTAACCGTGTTTTCATACCCCATTTTCATTAAATAATATCTTCCTTTTAGATATTCTCTATAAATATGGGTTGGCACATCAATGGGCTCAACTAATTTGTCTTCAATCTCAATATGACCTATATGTTCACGTAACTTTTCGGCAATAAATAGACTTACTTCGTCTTGAATAGCAAAAACATCTTCTGGGTTTCTATCAAAGGTTTCTGACCAAAAATGGAAATCATTAAGAGCATCTATCATCTGAACCGTAATTCTCATTGTGTCTTTCGACACTCTAATACTTCCTTCAATAAAAATAGATACCCCTAGTTGCTCTCTTATTTCTTGTGAGGTTACTTTTTTGTTTTTAAAGTAAAATGAAGAGGTTCTTGAAGTAACTGACAATTCCTTAATTCTTGCCAGAGCATTGATAATTTCCTCCGTAAGACCGTCACAAAAATATTCATTATCAATGTTATTGCTCATATTGACAAAAGGTAATACGGCAATGGATTTGTCTGTAGACGATATGTTAGAACTTGTTGGATTCAATTTTTTCAAACACTGCTATAAATTTAATAAAGTGCTGAAATTGAACATCTTTTTCTTAGCGAGATTTTTATTACAAGCCTTTCGAATCAAGTATAATTGAAGAATAACATTAGTTTCAAAGAATTTTTAGAAAATTTTTACCAGCAATTTCATTTCAAATCCAACTAATCCCAAACAAAATTTATTAAAGCTTTGAAAAAGGCTCAATTCTGTACCTATTCTGTACCCATTGGAAAAAAGAAAGGCTCCACATTTCTGTGAAGCCTTATCTTTACTAGTAGCGGGAACTGGACTCGAACCAGTGACCTTCGGGTTATGAGCCCGACGAGCTGCCTACTGCTCTATCCCGCGATATATAATTTGTAATTTACTTGTCTCTTAAACCTCGAGTTATGAGCTCGACAAACTACTTATTATCCCTTGCGGACGGCAAATATACAATCTTTTTTAGCTTTACAAAGCATATTTAACAAAAACTAACATTTTTTTTAAACCTGCTATTCTTACCGTCTGATTTTAAATCATATACTCCAATTTAAAATAAAAGTTTTCGCTAAAAGCAATACCTTTTTTATCAAATTATCTAAAATTTCAACTAATATTGAGATATGCTTAAAACTACACTCCTCTTTACCGTTTTATTAGCTGATATCTGCCATAACTCGTAAATTTACCTCCTTTTTAACATTTTAATAAGAAAATGCGCAAGGCATCATAAATATAGATCATAAAATGAGTAAGACATTATTTGACAAAGTGTGGGATTCACATGTAGTACGTAACATAGAAAATGGACCTGATGTATTTTTTATTGATCGCCATTTCATACATGAAGTGACCAGTCCTGTAGCTTTTTTAGGACTAAAAAGCAGAGGAAACACCGTTCTATATCCAGAGCGTACCTTCGCTACCGCAGATCATAATACGCCAACCATCAATCAACATTTGCCTGTAGAAGATCCGCTATCGGCAAACCAGCTAAAAGCACTAGAAGAAAATGCAGCAGCTTGGGGAATCTCGCATTGGGGATTAGGACATCAAAAAAATGGTATTGTACACGTAGTTGGACCAGAAAATGGTATTACATTACCTGGAGCTACCATCGTTTGTGGAGATTCTCATACTTCTACACATGGTGCTTTTGGTGCTATTGCCTTTGGTATTGGCACCTCAGAAGTAGAAATGGTATTATCCACACAGTGTATCATGCAACCTAAGCCAAAGAAGATGCGAATCAATGTGAATGGCGAACTTGGTTTTGGGGTAACACCAAAAGACGTTGCATTGTATATCATTTCTAAATTAACAACTTCTGGTGCTACCGGATATTTTGTAGAGTATGCAGGTGATGTGTTTAGAAATATGACGATGGAAGGTCGTATGACCGTATGTAATCTTAGTATAGAAATGGGTGCAAGAGGCGGAATGATTGCTCCAGACCAGAAAACATTCGATTATATAAAAGGAAGACCGTTAACTCCAAAAGGAGAAGCTTGGGATACGGCAATGGAATATTGGCAAACCCTAAAAACAGATGAAGATGCTGTTTTTGACAAAGAACTTACGTTTAATGGAGCGGATATTGAACCTATGATTACTTATGGTACCAATCCGGGAATGGGAATTGGTATTACGAATCATATCCCTGATGCATCCAATGTAGAAGGTGGTGTCGCTACCTATAAAAAATCCTTGGGATATATGGATTTTAACGAAGGAGATGCGATGATTGGCAAGCCTGTAGATTATGTATTCTTAGGAAGTTGCACCAATGGTAGAATTGAAGATTTCAGAGCTTTTGCTTCTATCGTAAAAGGAAAAAAGAAAGCAGAAAATATTACAGCTTGGTTGGTTCCGGGATCGCATGAGGTCGAAGGATTGATCAAAGAAGAAGGTATTCTAGACATCATCACAGAAGCAGGGTTTACACTAAGAGAACCCGGATGTTCTGCTTGTCTAGCTATGAATGCTGATAAAATTCCGGCAGGAAAACTGGCGGTGAGTACCTCTAACAGAAATTTTGAAGGAAGACAAGGACCCGGATCCAGAACTCTACTAGCAAGCCCTCTAGTTGCAGCTGCCACAGCTGTTACCGGAGTTGTGACAGACCCAAGAACTCTTTTAAAAGAAGAAGCATTAGCATAACATTAATTTAGAATTGGAATACCGAAATCGTAATTCTCAATTCATAATTCGTAATTAAAAAATGGCATACGATAAATTCGAAATATTAACCACTACCGCAGTACCATTACCGATAGAGAATGTAGACACTGATCAGATTATTCCGGCACGTTTTCTTAAAGCAACAGAACGTAAAGGATTTGGAGATAATCTTTTTAGGGATTGGAGATATAATAGTGATGATACTCCAAAAGAAGATTTTGTACTAAACAACCCAACCTATAGTGGTAAAATCCTTGTAGGTGGTAAAAACTTTGGATCAGGATCTTCTCGTGAACACGCCGCTTGGGCAGTGTATGATTACGGATTCAGATGTGTAGTTTCTAGTTTTTTTGCTGACATTTTTAGAGGAAATTGTTTGAATATTGGTGTACTACCGGTTCAAGTAAGTCCAGAATTTTTAGAAAAAATATTCAAAGCTGTTGAGACTAATCCTGATACAGAAATCGAAGTTAATTTACCTCAGCAAACGATTACGATCAAAGCTTCTGGTGAGTCAGAATCCTTTGATATTAATAGTTACAAAAAAGAGAACATGCTGAACGGATATGATGATATTGATTATCTAACCAAAATGAAATCAGAAATTCAGGAATTCGCTAAAGCAAGACCTTTTTAATTATGTTATTTGGGCGTTTCCGCTAAGGCGGGCAGGCTACCTGCCTACCTGCGGTGAGCAGGCAGGTCCGTTATATCTTTTTTAAACTTGTACCCCTCGAGAACCTCTGGGCACAAATTTAAAAAAGGATGACACTTCTATCCTTAACGCAAGAGATAATAAAGAAAATAAATATGACCAAACGATCAATAGAAATCATGGATACTACACTCCGAGATGGTGAACAAACCTCTGGGATATCGTTTTCTGCTTCAGAAAAACTAACGATCGCACGTCTATTGATAGAGGAATTATGTGTTGATCGTATAGAGGTGGCATCCGCCAGAGTATCTGAAGGTGAGTTTGAAGCAGTTAAAAACATTATTAATTGGGCAAATGAAAATGGATACATTGATCAAGTAGAAATACTAACTTTTGTAGATGGTGGCAAATCCATACAATGGATGAAAGATACCGGAGCCAAAGTTCAAAATCTTCTTACCAAAGGATCTTTAAATCATCTTACCTATCAGTTAAAAAAAACTCCCGAACAGCATTTTGAGGACATTGCAGCCACTTTTAAACAAGCAGCACAGGAAGAAATTATCACCAATGTGTATTTAGAAGATTGGAGTAATGGTATGCGCAACTCTCCTGAGTACGTATATCAGTTTCTTGATTTTCTATCAACACAAACTGTAAAAAGAGTTTTATTGCCTGATACCCTGGGAGTTCTTATTCCTTCTGAGACATATACATACTTATCCTCTTTACGAAGCAGATATCCTGATTTACATTTCGACTTTCATGCGCATAACGATTATGATCTAGGGGTTGCCAATGCTATCGAGGGAGTCAAAGCCGGGGTAAATGGACTACACCTCACTATGAACGGCATGGGAGAACGGGCAGGAAATGCTCCTCTGGCAAGTGTGGTAGCTGTGATTAATGACTACCTGCCAGAAGTTAGTATCAATGTAAAAGAATCAGCACTATATAAGGTGAGTAAGCTGGTAGAAACCTTTTCCGGATTTAAAATTCCTGCGAATAAACCTGTGGTAGGTGATAATGTATTTACGCAGACTGCAGGAATCCACGCAGACGGAGATAAGAAGCATAATTTATATTTTAATGATCTAATGCCGGAGCGTTTTGGACGAAAACGAAAATATGCTTTAGGAAAAACTTCGGGTAAAGCTAATATCGAAAAAAACCTTCAGGAATTGGGGTTAAAGCTAAGTCCTGAAGATATTAAAAAAATTACCCAGAAGATCATTAAACTCGGTGATAAAAAAGAAGTCGTAACTCAGGAAGATCTACCGTATATCATTTCGGATGTATTGGATAGCAAATTGTATAAAGACAAGGTAAAAATTAAATCCTACGCCTTAACTCATGCAAAAGGTTTAAAACCTTCTGCTACATTGGCTATCAAAATGGATGATGAGGTGATTGAACAACACGCGCAAGGTGATGGACAATATGACGCATTTATGAATGCATTAGGAAAAGTATACAAACAAAAAGACAAGACTCTACCAAAACTTATTGATTATGCAGTTCGGATTCCTCCGGGAAGTAATTCTGATGCACTATGCGAAACGGTGATCACCTGGAAAACTGAAGCAAAGGAATTTGTAACCAGAGGATTGGATTCTGATCAAACGGTTTCCGCCATTAAGGCAACAGAAAAAATGTTAAATATTATTGAATTGTAAATACGATAGAGTAACCTAACCGGCATTTCGGCTACGCTCAATGCCCAACGTAATAAAACAGAATAACATAGAATACGAAAAATGGAATTAAACATAGCACTACTAGCCGGAGACGGTATTGGACCAGAAGTTATAGATCAAGCTGTCAAAGTTTGTGATGCAGTTGCAAAAAAGTATGAGCATAAAATAAATTGGACTTCAGCATTAACAGGAGCTGCTGCCATTGATGCCGTAGGAGAACCATATCCGGATGAAACTCACGAAATTTGTATGAATGCAGATGCAGTATTATTTGGAGCAATCGGCCATCCTAGATTTGACAATGATCCGTCTGCCAAGGTCCGTCCGGAGCAAGGTTTATTAAAAATGCGTCAAAAATTAGGGTTATTCGCTAATGTAAGACCAACGTTTACTTTTCCTTCATTAATCGACAAATCTCCTTTAAAAAGAGAACGAATCGAAGGAACTGATCTGGTATTTCTGCGTGAGTTAACTAGTGGAATCTATTTTGGAAAAAGAGGAAGAGAGGATAATGGAAATACTGCTTATGACACTTGCAGCTATACCAGAGAAGAAGTAAAACGTTTAGCTAAAAAAGGGTTCGAAATGGCGATGTCACGTAGCAAGAAACTATGTTGTGTAGACAAAGCAAATGTGCTAGAATCCTCTCGTTTATGGAGAGAAACTGTGCAAGCTATGGAAAAAGATTATCCAGAAGTTGAAGTAAGCTACGAATTCGTTGACGCAGTAGCGATGCGATTGGTACAATGGCCAAATTCTTATGATGTTTTGATTACCGAGAATTTATTTGGAGATATTCTTACAGATGAAGCTTCTGTAATATCAGGTTCCATGGGGTTAATGCCTTCTGCATCTCTGGGAGAGAAAACTGCTTTATTCGAGCCTATTCACGGATCTTATCCACAGGCAGCAGGAAAAGACATCGCCAATCCGTTGGCAACAGTACTATCAGCAGCAATGATGTTCGAAACAGCTTTTGGATTAAACGCAGAAGCACAAGCTATCAGAAATGTAGTGGATAAATCTTTAAATGAAGGAGTTGTTACTGAGGATTTAGCTGGAGAACAAAAAGCTTACAAAACCAGTGAAGTTGGAGATTGGTTAGTGCAGAATATATAAGTTAACAAACCCAGACAGCTTGTGAATTAGCGCTGTCTGGGTTTTATTTAACAAATGTTTCAATATATACGATTACAGGCATATCTGTACATATATTCTAATAACTTCTATAACGTATCTAAAGCGATTTTTAATAGTTGAGATGCAAATATAGTTGCTTCTTTAGATGCGCCCGAAGTATTCGCAAGTACTATCGTAACGATTCCTTTCTCAGGGACAATATATAATTGAGAAGAACAACCTGTTTGCCCTCCAGAATGACCTATGATTGCTCCTTCGTTAGGTTTAGGGTTATATAAAAACCAACCAAAACCATAGGCGTTTCTTTCTTTCTCTAAACTATGATGCTCTCGCATAAGACTTAGGGTTTCGGGTTTAACAAAAGTGTTGTTTATCACAGCATTTCCGAATTTCAGCATATCCCCAACTGTGGTGTAAAAGCCACCACCAGGAATACGATTACTTAAGTTATTCTCCTTTCCTTCTTTAATTTTTCCTTTCTTATTTTTATGATATAAACCAGATCCATTTTCTTTGTTGTTTCCAAATATCTCTATACCTGTATTCGTCATATTTGCTTTATCCCAAATATGTTTTTGCATATATGTTTCATATGTAATCCCAGAAGCTTTTTCGATGATAACGCCTAAAAGGGTATATCCATAGGTAGTATAACCGTACTGTGTACCAGGTTCAAAAAGAAGAGGTCTATTTTTAAAAAACTCAATAGCATCAGAAAGTCTTGGGTAATTAACTTTTGTTTGTGCTTCCTTACCATTTTTATAACCACCAATACCAGAGGTATGTGATAATAGATGCCTAGTGGTGATTTGTGTGTTAGGCTGTTTTGGATAATCAGGGATATATGCTTGAATAGGAGCGTCTAAATCAATAAGATTCTGCTCTACCAATTGCATAACAGCCAGTGCGGTCATTGGTTTTGCTATAGAAGCCATTCTTACTTTGGTCTCTTTCAGAAACTGTTGTTTCTTTTCTTTATACGCATAACCATTAGCCGCTTGCCATAAAGTCTCACCGTTAATAGAATATCCTGCCGAAACACCAACCACCTTACTTTCTGATACAATCTGTTCGAGAAGTTTATCAGGATTTTCTTCCTGGCAGAAGCTATTAGAAGTTACTACTATAATTGTTAAGAGTTTTATAAATGCTTTCATTACTCGTTTTATTGATTATTGATTCTACATCAAAAATACAAACGGAAATTCCCATAGATGCCTATTTTAATGGGATTGGGGTGAATGATTCGATTTTTGGGGTGAATGATTCAAGAAGAGTACGTCCTTTTTGTATTTTTTTGAAACTGGCACTTCTACCTGAGTTAAACGTAAGGTGCTAGAATCTTTCCAATCAATAAATTGTGATGGATTTATAAGGTGTGATCGGTGCACTTGTACTAAGCTTGGAACAACTGAATGTATATTTTTCAGTGTTGTGCGCAAAAGCTTCTTTATAAGAATACCATCTTTGAGGTAATTGATTTCAACATAATTATCTGCACTGGATACACTTATCAGATTTGATAATTCAATCTGTAATACATCCAATTTATTGTCTCCTTTCAAAAAAATTTTTTCGCTTTCGATTCTTTCTACTTTCTTATTCAAAAACCATCTGGAAAAAACTAGAACTGCCAACAGTACAAAAAAGATTGGATAATAAATATTCAGCGTAAAATATTGAAACTGGTACGTTCCATTTATAATATCTGTTTTATAATATAAATAACATCCAACTAAGGCTATTATATTGTAAACGATAATATAGGCTATTTCCAAAGCAATATTCCAGGTTCTTATTTTTTTAAAGATTACATTTTGTACTGGTATGAGTATAAGATAACTCAAAAATGTAATGACTCCATAAAAAGGTAGTATTTGCAAACGAATCAAAAAAGAGAGATCCGAGGCATCAAAAGGAGCAATAAGAACTAAGAAAAGCGCCAACCAGACTCCAATAATAAATGCAACAATAGTATGATGTTTATATGAGGTATTTAAGTTTAGTGATTTCATTTTAGTTTTTGTACTACTTGCTTGATACCATTACAACAACTAAAATAAAACTTTCCAACGTATTGTACTTTATTTCTTTGACTCTGTTATTTAATATGGATTCCAGCCTACATTTCGATAAGCTCAATATGACACTTCGGAATAACAAAAACATCATACTACTACTGCTCAATACTCAAAGCCTCAAAAGACACTAGTTCCCGGTCTTCAAACCTAGGATGTAACTCTATGGGATTGCAGCATACTTCGCAATCCTCTACGTATGTTTGATACAGTACTGAAGGATCCAACAACATGGAAATCTCTTCCCAACAATAAGGACATTGAAAAAAATGTTCGAACATATAAACTAAAATTCAATATTTAATAATTGACCCGTGAGTTGTAGTAACTGTAACTCAGCTAACTTAGCATCATATTTCGCCAACGTTTTATTTGTTTGTGCTTGTATCAGGTTAATCTGAGCTTGTCTAAATTCTATAGAAGTGATCTGGCCAAGGTTAAATCGTTCTTTGGATCGTTCAAAATTGTTTTGATTCGTTAAAACATTTTGCTGCTGAATCTCATATACTTTTAAGCGGTTCTCATAATTCCCCAAGGCATTAGCAATATCTCTTTTTACCTGTTGCTCTACCTGAATTTTTGCTAATTCCTGATTATCTAAAGCAATTTTGGCATTCTTAACTCTAGTAATCGTACCACCACCATCAAAAAGGTTCCAACTTAAACTTACGCCTGCTGCTAAGGTATAGGTATCTCCGATATTACCAGGAAAAAAAGCTGAGGGTGGATTCCTGTTTTCATTCCAGCCATACGAACCAGTCAGACCGATAACTGGCAAATAACCCGACTTGCTAACCTTTACATCGTAATCACTTATGCGTATGTTGGTTTCGTTTTGTAATAGTGTCACATTATTTTCAGCTGACTTTTCTAAATAACTATCTATTTCTAATCTCGAAATAAAACTAACGATAGTATCTACCGTAAATTGTTTTTCCAACTCATTGTCGACAATTACATTTAGATCTCGTTTTGTATTAGCAAGCTGCTGTCTCGTATTTAACAAGTTTATGCTATCGTTAGCAACATCTACTTCAGCATTTAGTACATTTAATTTTGTGTTTTGACCATACTCAAATTGATAGGTAGATCTGGTTATTCGTTCTTTAGAAATTCTAAGTGTCTCCTCAAGAACTTGCTCATTCTCTGTCAATCTAGCAACTTCGTAATACACAGAAAATAACTGAAGCAATGTGTTTTCAATGGTTTCTCTGGCCTGTAACTCTGTGAGATTATACTGCTCTTTTAGTCTTTTATAATTATAAAATCGCCCCAAACCATCAAACAAGGTATAATTGAGATTAAGTGAAGCATTATATCTTTGTGTTTCAGCTCCTAAGATTTCAATATCTTCTCTTGGTAGTCCTGTATCTGGGTTAATTACCCCTGGAAATGAAGTAGTAGAAGATGTCTCCTGATAATTTGCACCTGTATTTGCTGCCAATGTAGGCAAATATCCCGAGTTTAATATTCCTTTGCTATTTTTTGCAGCTTCAATATTATTGGTGGCTATTAAAATTCCGTAATTATTCTCTAATGTCAAGCGGATCGCCTCTTGTTTTGTTAATTTTTGGGCGAAAGCGTTACCTCCGACCATAAACAAAAACAAGAATAATCTTACTATATATTTATGCTTGTAATTCAAGTTGCTCTTCATTTTCCTCTTTTTGTTCTTTTATAGCACGTTCTACTTCTTCTTTGGTAATTTTATTTCCGGTTGCCAACCATTTGGTGCCTACTTTGACCTTATTACTAAATGATAAGAATAGTGGCAATACTAACAAAGTAAGTACCGTTGCAAAGCCAATTCCATATGCTATAGAAATTGCCATTGGTATCAAGAATTTTGCCTGACGACTTTCTTCAAAAATCAAAGGTGCTAATCCTGCAATGGTAGTTAAAGACGTTAGAAAAATTGCTCTAAAACGAGATTTTCCTGCTTCATAAATAGCGCTATCAAATGTCATTCCGGCTTTAAGGTTGCTATTAAATTTACCTATGAGTACCAATCCATCGTTTACCATAATACCAATCAGTGCAATAATTCCTAATAATGATAAAATGTTAATCGGAAACCCATGTATCCAATGACCTAGTGCCACTGCAGGAAGACTTAAAGGAATCAACAATAGAAGCAATAAAGGTTGGCTATAGCTTCTAAATGTAAAAGCAATAGTGATATAGATCAATGCCAAAGCGGTAAGTCCAACAGGTCCTAAGGATCCGAGAAACTTACCGGCCTCTCGATTCTGACCTTCGTATGAGGGCGTTACTGTTGGATATTTAGCTATAATCTCCGGCATAATCACTGTTCTGATCTCATCTAAAACATCTGTAGAACTTGTAGTTTCTGGATCTTTTAAATCGGCAGAGATCTGAACTTCTCGTCTGCCATCCAGATGGTTTACAGCCACATCTCCTCGCTCTATAGAATAATCAACAATTTCACTTAATGGTATTCGCTCGCCAGTAGCAGTAGAAATTCTCATATTATCTAAATCCAAAATGGAAGACCGATTCTCTCTATCATAACGAACCCAAACGCGTATCTCATCCTGACCTCTTTGAAAACGTTGTGCTTGTACTCCAAAGAATCCACCTCGTACTTGTGCCATTACATCTCTTAGGTTGAGACCCAGTGCATAGGCACTCTCCTTAAGTTCCAGTCGAATTTCCTTTATCCCTGCAGGGTCATTATCCGCAACGTCCTTGAGCCTGGAATCATTTTCTAAAACTGTTTTAAACTCTTCTTTTGCAGCTTTTAATTCCTGGATATTACTTCCTAATAAAGAAACCGAAACTGGACTACCTCCAAAATTTCCTCCCGACCCAAAAATTAATCGCTCAGTCCCAAAAACAGGACCCACTTTTTCTCGTATTCGGTTCGCTACCAATCCGGAGTTTACCACATTAGGTCGCTCTTCTCCCGGTAACATATTAATACGAAGGGAGGCATTCGACGAAGAGGTTATGCTTCTAATTATATTTTCGAATAATTGTTTTCCTTCATAATCCTCACCTATCAAAAACTCTTCACTTAATTCTTTATTAACGATCCAGGCTTTTTCTTCGATCATAGAAATAATAGAATCCGTTATCTTTTCGTTGGTACCATTAGGCATTCCTAAATCCACCGAAATTACATCACTTGCAATACGAGGAAAAAATGAAGTTCTAACAATTCCTCCTCCTATACTTCCAATGGTGAATATGAGTATAACCATAAAAATAGAAAAAGTGAAAAATTTATTCTTTAGTGCAAAACTGAGTGTAGGACTATACATATTATCACGTAGCCATCTCATAATTTTATCACCAAACGTATTGATGTAACGCAATTTTGAAAACAACTTAGCGATACCTTTTTTGGGTTTTGCATCTTCTGCTCTTAAGGCTTTAGAATGTGCTAAATGTGCAGGAAGAATGATCAAAGCTTCTACTAATGAGACTGCAAGGGTAAGAATCACAATTACAGATACCTCTCCAAAGAAGTCACCGATACGTCCATCTAAAAACAAGAAAATTCCAAAAGCTATAATAGTAGTTAATATTGCCGAAACGATTGGTGGAATTACTTCCATTGTACCATCAATAGCTGCCTGTATCGGAGTTTTTCCTTTTTCGTAATGTTGATAGATATTTTCGGCTATTACAATACCATCATCTACTAAAATACCAATTACAATGATCATCCCGAAAAGTGATAATACATTAATGGTTACATTAAAATATCCCGCAAAAACGAACATTCCTAAAAAGGCAATCGGCAATCCAAAAGCCACCCAAAATGCTAAACGAGTATTTAGAAATAAGGATAAGAATATAAGCACCAAGAGCATTCCTATGATAGCATTTTCGGTAAGTAGTTTAGTGCGTTGTACTAAGGTGATAGAACGATCGCTAATAACATTTAGCTGAACGTTATTGTACTTTTGATTAAACTCTGTAATGTATTCTTTTGTTTTTTCTGCGGAAGAAATAAGGTCTTCGGTATTAGTACTTGTTATTTGAATGTTCACGGATAGATCACCATTAAAATAAGAAGCGTTAGGTGACTCTGAGAAACGATCTCTAATTTCTGCTACATCTTTCAGTCTAATGGTTCGTCCAGACGCATCCGCCCGGATGACTAAGTTAGCAAGTTCATTGGCGTAATACGATCGATTATTTGCACGAATAAGATACTCTTCTGCATTTGTTTTGATAGTACCTCCTGTAGTCAAAATATTTGCCCGACTTACTGCTTGTGCAACTTCATTAAAACTAAGCCTAAATGCCAGTAAATTATTTTCATTCACTGCTATTTCTATCTCTTCTTCAGGGTATCCACTAATACCAATCTGCGATATCCCATCTATCGCTCTTAGATCATTTTCGATCTGTCGAGCAATTTGTTTTAACGTACTAAGAGGGATGTCATTACCACTAACAGAAAAATTAATCGTTTGCCTAATTGCTTCTTGTTTGGACACAACTATAGGCTCCATTCCAGTAGGAAATGTAGGCACTCTATCTACAGCATTCTTGACCTCGAGTAGCATAAAATCAATGTCTTTTCCTTTTTCGATTTCGACATTAATACTACCGCTATTTTCTCTTGAGGTTGAGGTTACTCGTTCAACACCGGCTAATCCTTTAAGATTATCTTCTACTTTAAGAATAATTCCCTCTTCTACTTCTAATGGAGAGGCACCGGGATAAACAACATTTATACTTATGTTTTTAGAATCAGTAAGCGGAAAGAAAGACGACTTGAGCGAGAGTGCTCCAAAAATTCCAAATACGATAAATGCAATAACGATTACATCTACAGCAACGTGGTATCTGATGAAATAAGAAATGATCTTACGCATAATTACTTATTTGGAATTAGTACTAATTACATTGCTATCAGAAGTGGTAGGTTTCTTTCCTTTACCCTGATATATTTTCACCAACATACCTGCATAAGCTCCAGGAACAGGTTTATTAAGAATCACATCTCCATCAGGAACTCCGGTAAGGATGACTTTTTTTTCAGAAAAATAAACAGGTTGCACATCAATCATATCTAAAATACTATCTCTAACTACGAAAATCCTGTCTCCATCTTGAAGCAAATTACGATCAATCTCTATAGCATTCTCAGCTTTTCTTGCATCCAGACTTGCCTCTAGGTACATTCCTTCTTTAAGCGATGCATCTTTGACCTCAATAAAAGTGGTAATCGTTTGTGTAGCCTGATCTACCCTTCCGTTTATTCTGGTTACAATGCCTGTGTATGTTTTAGATGTATTAAGATCTGAAAGCACCACCGATTCTCCTATTTTTAATAAATCTGAATATTCTTTTCCTATAGCCACTTCAATTTCATAGGCACTGGTATCTATAAACTCTCCTAGTTTTTGTCCTTGACGAATCAGTGTTCCTTCAGTAACCAAAGCCTCTGTTAGCACTCCAGAAAATGGTGCGGAAATTCTATACTTAGACAAACGTTGTTCCAGATTTTTTACATTATAGTAGGTCGTATAGATATTACGTCCTGTAATAAAATATTTTTCTTTTTCTGAGGAAGTTTCCGGAAGTTCCGGTGTTACTTTATTAATATCAAAATTGGTAAGATAGTTTTGCCATTTATCGTAAATATCGGGATAATCGAGTCGTAAATCCGGCATTATAGAAGTAATCAGGTTATATAAATTACTTTTAGCAGACTGTACAGAGGCATAATACTCTGAAGCGTCAATTCGGATTAACGTTTGCCCTTTTTTATATTGCTGACCAGTTTTAAAAAGTTTAGAACCACCTCTAAAAACGCCTTGCACTTCAGAAAACAACTCTAATCTTCTTTTTGCAGTTAAATTACCATTAGCAGCTATTTTAATTGGCACCGTACCATTTTTAATGGTATCTACAAAAACGGTTTTAATCACTTTTGCAGATCTGGGCTTAACTCTGGTTTTACTATCAATCATTTTTTTTGCACCAAATAAAGCTCCGGCAATAAGTAATAACCCAAGAATACCAAGTATAATGTTTCTCATAGATAAATTTTGTTTAAGCTTGTCGCTTAAAAAGTTACACAAATCTATCAACAACAAGCTTTTGTTGCAGTTAAAGAACTCATAAAAAATCACCTCCCTAATTAAACTAAAAAAAGACATCTAAAGTAATTAGACGTCTTTTTTTAGTTTGTATGCTATTTAACTTATTAATCTGCTATCTCCGCAATTTTAGCTTTGATCTTTTTAAGTGTACTAATCAAATTTTCGATTTCTTCGTCACTCAAACTTTCCTGTACTGCCGGGATAAGATCATACATAATAGGAGTTACCTTCTCGATCACTTCTTTTCCATAATCGGTAAGGAAGATTCTATTTACTCTTCTATCGTTTTCATCACTTTTTCTAACCACAAGATTTTTACTTTCCATAGTATTAACCAATCTGGTCATAGAAGTCTTATCTCTATGGGTAATAAAAGCCAAATCATTTTGCGGTTGCCCATCATTTACCTTCAAACGCTTCAAAACACTCCATTGTTCTTTGGATAAATCCAAACCATTTTCACCAAAGGCTTTCTGAACTAAAAACCCAAAATCATAATGAATCTTTCCAACCCAAGATAGTGCGTGAGCATTTAAGTCGATGGCTTTTGTATCATTCATACATTGTATAATTTAATTTACAAATACAAAAATATCTATAAATATTCAGTTGAACCTGAAACTAACGATAAAAATTATCATCAAGTATATGATTTGTTTTCATCTTAACATTCAGGTAACATACTATAATTCAAGGATCTTTAAAAATAGAGGTGTTACAATGCGAGAGTCTTAATTTACATCTCAGTTTTTTGAATAATTTTCTAATATCACCTCTAAAACAAGGATTAAGACAATGTATCTATTTCTTCTTGTAAAGTTTCCCAATTTTCCATCAAAGAAGCTAATTTGTCTTTTTTTGCTTGATACTTATCGAAAAAATCCGGCTCTGCAATAGTCTGGTCATAATTGATCGCTAACTCCACATCTATTTCTTTGATTTCTTTTTCGATTTTATTAATCTTGGACTCTACGTTACTTAACTTATTATTAAGCGATTTTAATTTTTTTTGATTCTCGTAGGATTGTTTTGCAGTTTCTTTTGTTTCTGAGGCTGATTTTGCTTGTTTATCTTTCTTTTCAATATCGCGAAGATTATCTACTCGTCTCTGCTCTAAGTAATAATCAATATCCCCAAGATACTCTTTAATTTGTTTATTCTTAAATTCATATACTGTATTGGTTAACCCTTGCAGAAAATCCCTGTCGTGCGACACCAAAATCAATGTGCCTTCAAAACTTTTGAGCGCCTCTTTCAGAATGTTCTTTGACTTAATATCTAAATGGTTTGTAGGTTCATCCATAACCAATACATTAAATGGCTCTAAAAGCATTTTACACAGAGCTAATCGATTACGCTCACCTCCAGAAAGCACTTTTACTTTTTTATCTACTTCATCACCTCTAAATAAAAATGCTCCTAGCATATCCCTTACTTTACTTCGGGTCTTTTCGTTTGCCGCATTTATCATCGTGTCGTGAATCGTTATTTCGCCATCCAGATATTCGGATTGATTCTGTGCAAAATATCCGATCTGCACATTATGGCCTAGTTTTAGATTACCAGTATGTGATATCTCATCGATTATGATCTTAGCTAAAGTAGATTTCCCTTGTCCATTCTGTCCTACAAACGCAGTTTTTGAACCACGTTCTACTAATAAATTAATATCCTTCAGAATCTCTTTTTCTCCATAGTTTTTTCCCACTTGCTCAGCCTCGATTACAACCTTACCCGGTTGTACACTTACCGGAAAACTAATATTCATTACAGCGTTATCATCCTCATCAACTTCAATACGTTCTACTTTGTCTAATTTTTTGATAAGTGATTGCGCCATCGAAGCTTTTGTTGCTTTTGCTCTAAACTTCTCTATTAACTTTTCGGTTTGCTCAATTTGTTTGGATTGATTTTTCTGAGCAGCGAGTTGTTGATCTCGTATTTCTTTGCGAAGTACTAAATATTTAGAATATGGCTTATTATAATCGTAAATCCTTCCTAATGATATTTCAATCGTTCTATTGGTTACATTATCCAAAAACATTTTATCGTGAGAAACAATAACTACAACTCCTGGATAGTTTTTTAAAAAACTTTCTAACCATATGATAGATTCTATATCCAAATGGTTAGTAGGCTCATCCAATAAAAGAACATCATTATTTTGTAATAATAATTTTGCCAATTCTATCCTCATACGCCAACCTCCGGAAAAAGTATCAGTAAGCTTATCAAAATCTTCTCTAACAAATCCCAATCCTTGTAATACACGTTCTGTTTCTCCTTGATAGTTATATCCTCCGAGAATCTCATATTGATGCGTGTGATCACTTAAATCTGTTATCAGCTGATTATAACTCTCGCTTTCATAATCTGTGCGCTCAGCAAGTTGTGCATTAATCTCATCAATTTCTCTCTCTATCTTTTTGATTTCAGTAAAGGCTTCGTATGACTCTTCCAAAACAGTTCTTCCTAAAACAAAATCTATATCCTGTTTTAGAAAACCAATCTTTACCTCTTTATCCATAGCAATCTGCCCAGAATCCGGTTCCTGCTCTTTGGATAAAATTTTAAGCATTGTTGACTTTCCTGCTCCATTCTTTCCTACCAGACCCACTCGATCTCCTGCATTTAATCTAAAGGCTATTTCTTCGAAAAGATATTCTCCTCCAAACGAAATTGAAAGGTTATGTATGTTTAACATCAGCTTTTGAATATTTTCTGCAAAGATGACTAATTTTGTGATAGAATAAAAGTACTATGAACTTCTTGAAAGGAACTAAAATATATAGCATCTTTACAGGTACCTGCCCTGTTTGTCAGAACGAAAGCATGTATAAAGAGCAAAATCCTTATAAATTGGGAAAAGTTTTCCAAATGCATGAACGCTGTAGTCATTGTAACACTAAATATAAGATAGAACCTTCTTTTTTTTACGGAGCAATGTATGTGAGTTACGGCGTGGGTATTGCCTTTGCGATAGCAGCTTTTGTAATTGGCAATCTTTTTTTAAAAATGAACCTCCTAAATACTTTTTTCACGATTGTGGGAACACTTATAGTATTTTTCCCAATAATCCTTAGATTATCAAGAAACATCTGGATTAATATTTTTATGCATTATGGAAAAAAGAAAAACTCATTATAGTTTTTCAAAACGTTTGATGTCTATTTCTTTGTCTAAAAGCTTTTCTTTTTCGATGTGATCATAGAGTTTTTCTGCCACATATGGCCCTATCAATATCCCTCTGCTTCCCAGTCCATTTATAATGTGCATATTTTTATGCTCAGGATGCGTACCTATTAATGGTCTTCGGTCTCTTGTTGTAGGTCTTATTCCTGCTTCCTGATCCACTACCTCATAATCCACTTTTAGGAAACGCTCTAATTTACTTTGTAATTCTTCTTTCGCAGATTTAGTAGTATTCGGAGTCTTATCCTGATTGTTGTAGGTAGCGCCTACTTTATATAAATCATCACCTAGCGGAATAATAAAGATGGATGACTTTACTGCTTCTTCTAATTTCAACCTTTTGGATTTAATTGTTATATACTCCCCTTTATTACCTATCAGCGGTAAATAGTTAAAAAAAGGATTGTTTCTGACTCCATAACCTTCAGAAAAAACAATATTTCTTGCTTTTATACCTTTATATTCTATAAAATCTTCTGTAATTACCAATTGATCATACTGAAAAGATTCTTTCATAAGTTTCTTCTTTTTCTCTACATTTTGCAGATATAAAGACAACATCCTTTTAACATTGATTCTCCCTGTATGTTTTACTTTTCCGTAATGAAAAGAAATATCGAGTGCGTCATTTTCATTACGAACTAATTCTGAAGAAAGAAACCTATCCAAAATAGGCTTATCACAAGCCTCAAACCATAGGTTTTGCTCTTCAACACTATTAAACCTTCTTAGAACTGCAAGCTCAGAAATTATAGATTCTCCAAGTTTATCCTCTATACCCTTATAAACCGATAGTGCCAACTGTAATTGTTCAGAAGCAAGCCAAGCCGCCGTAAACCTTTTTAGTATAACTGGGTTGTACAATCCTCCTGCCACTCTAGAAGATTTCTCGGAATAATTTTCGTAAACGGTGTACGATTTATTGTTATTCTCTAGTTTATCTACAAAAGCCAATCCTGCTAATCCAAAGCCAACAACTATATAATCTATCATAAATCAAAAATAACAAAACGCCCAACGAATACGTTGGGCGTCTTTAATATTATTTAGAAACAATAGAGCTTAATAACTCCACATGTCCATTTCAAAGTTTCTGATACTCTCTTTAATTCTTTCGCTTTCTAACAATTGCATCAAAGCGTTATCTATGATATAGTCGTTAACTTCCCGGTCACCCTGAATGTTATCTTCCTTATATATAACAGAATTAAATCGTCTGGCATTAAGCACGTGATCATACGTAAAAGGCATAGAAGTATTTTTTCTATTAAATGCTTTTGCGTTATGCAGTATCTCTCTTACATCAGGATACCAAACCCAAAATAATGGAACCATATCCGGCTCATCATCGTTTATAAAGTTTACATCCGGTGCAACAGGAGCAATACCTAATAATCTATATCTTAATTCTCCCTGACGCTTGTCAAAATACCAATATCCTCTGATCTGATATTCAGCAATATCTGCAGCACTAATAGTAGTAACCTCAACATACTGAGGGTCTACAGGTTCGCCTGCATTAAATTGCTCATATCCTAAATCCAGTGTATCAATTTTTGACAAAGTACCATCAAGATCACTTAATGTACGTGTTTCTGTAAAATATGAATCTGCATAAATTTTCTTGATTTTACCATTTTTAACGTTTGATAACAAAACATCGTATAATGCACGTCTATCTGCTCCTATATTAACCGTATCGATTGGATAATATAATGGAAAATTAATACGCTCATCAAGATCAATTGTTTCCCAAGTCGTCTTAGCCCAAAGCACATCACGCTCATCCACGTAACCGTACTCTAACGGAAGGTCATTATCCAATTGAATCTGCTCAATTGTCTTCTTTCCGATATCTTCTGGACTATCAGCATTTAAAATGTTAGCCTGACCAAACGAAAACAAGGTCACGAATAGGCCAAAAACGGTTAATAACAAATTTCTCAAATTCATAATCATTAGTTTATTTTAGTTCGTTAACTCAACGATAACCGGAGATATTTTCTTTAATTTATATCCTGCATTAGTTGTTAACTGTGCTTTAATGTCTATTACCTGAACAGAAGATCCTCTTTTTGCCTTTTTAAGTGCAGATTTTGCTCTTGAATCTAATCTACCGCCTCTTACACTAACAGTTGGCTGACCTTCTACTTTAAACTTAAAGCCTGTTACTTTTAATTTAATATCAAAATCAAAGTCCGGTAGGATCGCTCCAATCGAAGCCTTATCTAAACCACTTTTAGACATCTTGATGCTACCATCTTCACCTCTTACAGTTCCTACTGGTCTAGGAATATCTTTAATTCTGAATTTCTTACTATCACTTACAGTAGATCCATTTGGCAACTTACCGCTTACTTTAATCGCTACCTCTCTAGCCTTAACCGTAGTAACGTTCATCACGTATTTACCGGCTCCACCTCTCTTTTTTAAACCAGGTGCAGTAGCATTTACACTAGGAACACCAGGAATAGAAATCGTCATTGGATTCTGTACTCCACGATAAACCACATTCATTTTATCAGCCGAAATAACCGCTGAATTAGGTTTAGGTATTACCGCATATGAACTCTCAATAGGTATAGTAACTATCGAATCACCTTCTTTAAACTGGAACTCTCCCTTAATATCTCTTTCACCAACATTACCAGCTGGGAAATCAAGAATAGTTTGACCCTCTTGCATAGATTCAGGCTCAAGTTCTTTACCGTTAACAACCACTTTATAAGCTTTTAAAGTTTTATCTTTCTTACCTAGAATGATACGCCCTTTAAATTTCTCACCGCTAAAAAAAGCCGTTTTATCCGGAACAACAATTGCTTCAAAATTCGATAAAGACACCTCAGACTCTAACTGTCCTGATAACATTGCAGAAAGTACTTTACTTTCTGTAGTTTTGATATCATTCTGCATTTGTGTCAATTTAGTAATTGACGCAATCATTGGAAATCCTTCAAAGCTATACTTTAACCAATCTACTTTTACTTCATCTCTATTCTCAACTTTATCAGTTGAAAATTCTTTTTCAATATCGCCTGCAATTTTTGGATACTTCTCACTTATAACTGCACTTACACTAGTTCTATATTCGTCAACTTTCTTAACAAACTCCTGACCAGCTGCAGTTATATTACCACTTTTGAAAAAGTACTCATCTAATACGGTATTCTTGTCCATTACTTGATAGTCAGTTGGATCAGAAACATCCTTTAAAATTGTTGACTTTAAGTTATCAATATAACCATATAAGTCATTTGAACTAGCACTTATCTTATCGGCACTTTCTTTTAAAGGCTGATATTTTGCCGGTTGTTCAGAAACTTTGTCTGCTAGACCACCCATGAAAGCTTGATTTCTTTCGGTAGTTGTACTATTAGCTGCAGACAACTTTTCATTCATCAAACCGAAAGCTGCTAATACTTCTTTTGACATATTTAATGCCATCATCGCTATAAATACCAAGTACATAAGATTGATCATCTTCTGCCTTGGTGATAATTTTCCTCCTGCCATATTTCTATATTTTGGTAGTTATTTTTTAAATTAAGTTAAATACTAGTTTCTGTTCATAGCACTTAACATACCACCATATACTCCATTAAGAGAAGATAAATTACTAGCAAGACTTTCCATTTGATCCTTAAGCTTCTGAGCATTATCAGCAATAGCTTGATTAGCTTCTGCCTGAGACGCTGAAGATTCTAATTGAACTTTATAAAGACTATTTAGAGACTCTAATGAAGCAGCAGCTTTTTGCATTTCTTCACTATATTTTTTCTGACCTTGAATAGAATCAATCGTTGGTGCAATTCCTTTTGCAGCTCCTTCGAAGTTACGGATACTGTCACCTAGGCTACTCATAAGGCTAGAATCTACTCTTGCTTCTTTAAGCATTTCATCTAATTTCTTAGACAACATTCCTTCTGGAGTTTGATTTTCTTTCTTATCTTTTTTGTTACCTCCAGCTAATTCTGGATATACTAAAGACCAATCTAAATCATCATCCACAGGTTCGAAAGCAGAAACGGTAAATACCAATGCTTCCGTAATTAGACCAATGATAAGCATTTCGTTACCAAAAGGCCAGTGCATAATTTTAAATAATGCTCCAAGGATTACTACGGCTGCTCCCAGACCGTATACCATATTCATTAATTTCTTGCTTGATTTTGAATTTGCCATAATAAATGTGTTTAGTTTTTTAAATTTTTTAAAAAATCTTAAATTAAAAAAGGGTTAGTAATTAGGGTTTTGATAGATAAATTTTGGGACTTATTCTAATTTCTAGTATTATCTTCTCCAGTAACGTCAGTACCCATATAATCCTGTACGGTTCTGAATCCGATATAACTTCTAGCTGAATCTGCGTATTCGTAATCTCTGGTACTTACCTGTAGGAAATAAGCAACATCTTTCCAAGATCCACCACGCACAACTTTTCGTTTGTTCTCATCATCATTGACATTTGGGTTCATTGATGATACATATTCATAGGCTGCAGGGTCATAAGAAGACTGCACCCATTCTGAAACATTACCTGCCATATTGTATAGGTTATAATCATTAGGCTCAAATGTTTTTGCTTCTACTGTATACAAGAAGTTATCCGCTGCATAATTACCTCTTAAAGGCTTAAAATTAGCTAAGAAACAACCTCTGTCATTCAACGCATAAGGTCCACCCCAAGGGTATGTTCCAGACTCCAATCCACCTCTAGCCGCGTATTCCCACTCAGCTTCTGTAGGTAGTCTAAAATAATTTACGAACTCCTTATTACGTTTTTTCTGATAAGAATTCTTTTCGATAGTCCTCCAAGTACAAAAAGCTTTTGCCTGCTCCCAGGAAACACCTACTACCGGATAATCATCGTATGAACTATGCCAGAAATAATCATTGTGCATTGGTTCATTATAAGAATAATTGAAATCTTTAATCCAAACAGTTGTATCCGGGTATACCTCGATCACTGTTTCTTTAACGAAATCTTTCCTTCTTCCTTTTTTAGCTCGGGCAGCTGCCTGAATATCCATCCAAGTAAACCTAAACTTAAAGTTTTGTACATCGAAAGTTCTTCTACCATTATAAGATTCTTCTAATGGTATATATAATGAATCCATTACTTCAGTGTAAAATTCATCCGGATAATCTTCAGTATCCCATTCGATATCTATGTCTTTGTTAAGTTTTCGACCTTCATAGCCAGTTTCTCCGGTACCACTATAGTTGTCGTAAACATATTTTTCGTATACAGACATATCCTCGGTATTTGCATCAAGAAATGCATATTCTCCGATTCCATCGTCTCCAGGAGTTTTTCCCAATTCATCAGCCATTATAGCCAACTTCATCCTTACGGTAGAATCACGAACCCAACGAACAAACTGTCTGTATTCACTATTAGTAACTTCAGTTTCGTCCATGTAGAAAGATCGAACGGTAACTGTCTTTGTAGGCGCATTGGCTAATGCTGCCTTGTCATCATCGGATTTACCCATAATAAATGATCCTCCGGGGATGAGGGCCATTCCATAAGGTTTCTCAGGATGCCATTTTTTACCCTTTACTCCAACTAGTTCTCCGCGGTTTCCTCCGCCACAACTATATAGCATTGCTACAATAGCAAAGAGTGATACAAATTTCTTCATAACGTGTTTTAGGTTAAGATCTTCGAGATTTAAGGTGGTAAACCTATTTATTTATTTCCAGAAAAACAATTTTTTTCCAAAAAAAACCTTAAATCTCCCTAATAAAAATGTTAAACTTCGTTTTTTCGTTTTGCCTTATACCATCTTTCAGGTATTTCTTGATTACAAGCACGCTCATAATCGTTGTATGTGCAAGGTAATAACGTGTGTCTTTTCAATTTATTATTTCCAGATGAAATAAATGGTATTTCTATCCACCATCTTTCTGTTTTATGACTTTTATAAAATGAAAGAACTTCATCTTCTACCGGTACATTATAGTGAAGTGTTCCTGATTGATTTTTGATATTCAGTTCATTTGATCTGTAATTAACACCCTCAATAAAATACCAAAGTATCTGTGCAATTAAAAGCGTAGTTGTTTCTTCTTGTTTGAAATTTTTAAATTCATAAACACCAAAACTCTTTACCTTATCGCTTATACCGGCATACCTTGCAATCGCACAAATCTCTCTTCCATTAAAACCGTTTGGTGAGGCGTACTGATAATTAAGACATGTAGAGCTCATCGCTCCAAGATCTATAGCAACAATATCCGCATCCCGCATAATCGGTTCGACAATAGTAACATCAGATATTACTTCTCCTAATCGATAGGCATCAAAATATAATTTTTCGATAAGATCTATTTCTTCTTGAGAATTAAAGTACGTCTGATACCCTATATTACTATAATTAAAAAGATTATAAGGCTGTTCTACAATAATTTTACCGACAAAAGAAGTATTAGTTATCGGTTGTGAGGTGTTTCCTAAATCAAATTTACTATCTACATTGACCAGATTAACCATCCTTTCTAAAATATCAAAGGCACGATATTGGCCATAAACTAAATCCTGACTTCCACCAATTATTAAAGGAATTACATTTTTCTGAAGAAGTGTAGAAAGCACATCCTTCATCAGGAAATAAGTATCGCTTACCTCTTCTCCCGGAACAATATCTCCCAAATCAACAATTGCCTTATCCCAATTACCAGGAAAGAGATCGTACAAAGATTTGCGTATGCTATCAAAATAAACTTCTTCTCCCAGGAAATTAATGTCGTTTCTATTCTCCCTAACTCCGATAATCGCAATATCAACTTTATCTAAATCAGGAACACCGTAATCAGCTGTATGTATTTTAATTTGTTTACCCAGTGATTGATCTGGAAGCAATGCAACATGTGCAGCCACTATATCACTAACTGGTGCAAGAAATTCTAAAGACATATGATATACCTATTTCTTTTTAGTAGTCTTTTTTGTTGTTTTCTTCTTTGCAGCGGTCTTCTTCTTAGGAGCATTCTTTTCGATAAGATCTTTTACTTTTTCTAAAGTAAGTTTAGTAGCGTCCACAGTTTTAGGTAATTCTATTTTTATTTTACCTTTTATAACATTACTACGTCCCCATCTCGCTTTTTCGACTCTAATCCCTTCGTCCTCCCAATGATGAATTACTTTATCAATTTCTTTCTGTTTCTTTTCTTCAATCAATTGAATGATATCTTCATCAGAAAGGTTATCAAAGTCATATTTTTTATTCACATTGATAAACATCCCATTCCATTTAATAAACGGTCCAAACCTACCGGTTCCTTTTTGCACCGGTAAATTTTCGTATATATATACAGGAGCATCTGCTTTTTCTTTAGCGTCAATAAGTTCAATAGCTCTTTCTAGTGATGTACTTAAAGGATCTTCTCCTTTATCCAATGAGACAAACTTAGCGCCAAACTTCACATATGGACCGAAACGTCCATTATTTACAGTAACTATTTCTCCCTTATAATCTCCTAATTCTTTTGGCAATTGAAACAAATCCATTGCTTCTTCAAAAGTAATACTCCCTAATGTTTGCCCTGGAGCCAAACTAGCAAACCTTGGTTTATCTTCGTCTTCTGCGGTACCAATCTGTACCATAGGCCCAAATTTCCCTAAACGAACACTTACTGGTTTTCCAGATTCAGGATCTTCTCCCAGAATTCTCTCTCCTACTTCGCGTTCTGCATTCTGAGCTACATCCTCTACTCTAGGGTGAAATTCTTCATAGAATTCTTTCATCACATGAGTCCAGTCTTCCTGCCCTTCTGCTATTTCATCAAAGTCCTGTTCTACTTTCGCTGTAAAGTTATAATCTAAAATGGAAGAGAAATGGTTTACCAAAAAGTCATTAACCACCATCCCGACATCCGTAGGGATCAATTTTCCTTTATCACTTCCTACTTTTTCTTTTAGGTTTTTCTCTTTGACAGCATCACCAGAAAGTGTAATCTGAACATATCCTCGCTCTTCTCCTTCTTTAGAACCTTTTTCTATATAGTTTCTATTTTGGATAGTCGAAATTGTTGGTGCATACGTAGATGGACGACCTATACCTAATTCCTCCAGCTTTTTTACCAAAGCTGCCTCAGAATAACGACTTGGAGGTCTTGTAAATCTCTCTGTGGCTGTAATATAATTATTGAACAAATGCTCTCCGACCTTCATTGCCGGTAAAATTCCACTTTGTTCTTCATCTTCGTCATCATTCCCTTCAAGATATACTTTTAGAAAACCTTCAAACTTTATTACCTCTCCGTTTGCAACAAATTGTTCATTATGTGATTTAGAACCAATCTTTACATTTGTTCTTTCTAACTTGGCATCACTCATTTGTGATGCTATTGCTCTTTTCCAGATTAATTCATACAAACGCTGCTGATCATAATCAACCGGAACTGTATGTCTTGAAAAATCTGTTGGTCTTATCGCTTCGTGAGCTTCCTGAGCACCTTTGGCTTTCCCTTTATATTGTTTTGGATTGCTATATTCTTCTCCATATGCAGAAACAATTTCTGCTTTTGCACCATTCTGAGCCTCGGTTGATAAGTTTACACTATCCGTCCTCATATAGGTAATAAGTCCTGCCTCATATAAACGTTGCGCCATTGTCATCGTTTTACTAACAGAAAAATATAATTTTCTTGATGCTTCCTGTTGTAATGTTGATGTTGTAAATGGAGGTGCCGGTGATTTTTTGGCTGGTTTGGTAGTAAGATCTGCAACATTAAAACCAGCTCCCAGGTTTTTCTTTAAAAATGCTTCAGCTTCTTCTTTAGTCGCGAAATTTTTGGGAAGCTTTGCTTTGAAAGACTTTCCTTTTTCATTCGCAAATTCTGCATCAATTCTATATGAAGCAACGGGCTTAAAACCAAGTATCTCTCTTTCTCTCTCTACAATTAAACGAACAGAAACAGATTGTACTCTACCTGCAGACAATCCTCCTTTTACTTTTCTCCATAAAACGGGAGATAATTCATAACCTACCAGTCTATCCAAAACCCGTCTCGCTTGTTGGGCATTTACCAGATTATAATCAATACTTCTAGGGTTTTCAATGGCTTTAAGTATCGCTTTTTTGGTTATTTCGTGAAAAACAATTCTACGTGTTTTATCCTTGTCTAGTTTTAGCTCTTCTGCCAGATGCCAGGCAATAGCTTCTCCCTCTCGATCCTCATCACTTGCCAACCATACCATTTCGGCTTTCTTAGCGAGGTCTTTCAGCTTTTTTACCACATCCTTCTTATCCTTGGAAACAATGTATTTTGGTTTAAAACCTTCTTCTACATCTACCCCAAGTTCTTTTGCAGGTAAATCCGCAATATGCCCGAAACTAGAGGCTACTGTATAGTCTTTGCCCAAAAACTTCTCTATTGTTTTTGCCTTAGCTGGTGACTCTACGATCACTAAATTCTTAGCCATAATCCTTTTTTTTCATCTGTTGATAATTCATGTTTATCGATTGACAGATATAATAGCCAATAAACATTTTTTTGGTTGGTGGCAACCCAGCCACAAGGGCTTATTTCTGAGAACAAAAGTATATCAATTTTTTGAGATCAAAATTTTTTCTCAAAGATTATACTAAAAAAACCTGCAAAGGAGCAGGTTTTATTTTGTTTATTATTCGACAATAGCACTCCAGCCTTCCGGTTTGCTTTCACTTTCCAAACCGACAGTATCCTTGTACATATAATAAATTGGAATACGGACAAAAAACACCGTAAAAAATATACCAATACCACAAGCCATCAAACCAACAATCTCCGCCAATATTGATGAAATAAAAATTAATAGAAAAGCCATTAGCCAAATTCTATTCCCTAATTTAAAACTTGCCTTTATCAAATCTGATGAGCTAAGATCAGGATTAAACGAAAATATAACACCAAGTAACTGCAATGGCACCAGAACATACAAAAGCGGAAAGAAACACAACAAGGTAGCAACAAGCGAAATCAATGTAATTGCTATAGCGAGAACTAAAATCTTTCCAAGATATTTACCTTTAAAAAACATAAAATAATTTGGCCTTTGTTGTTGCCCTATATCTTCTTGTCTACAAATTTGATAGAAATGGGCAATAATCCCAAATTGAAAAGCCGAAGCTATCATTGAAATGATAACCACTAATATCACAAATAAAATAGCTAATCCAATAGAAATTTCTTCAAACTGATTTGGATACTCGCCATAAGATTCTTCAAAGCCTGCCAATCCCGCGATCGCAATAATAGGAATATACATCACAATAATTAATGGAATAATAATCACCATAGAAATTAACAAGTGTATAAAACCTTGCAACCAGACTTTCTTAAAAAGCTCAATACTTTTATTGAAAATGTTTCCAAAATCGATGGGGTTACTGTTTTCTATTTTTTCGAAGAGCTGGTTTGTATTCATACCGAAGGTTATTTAGCAGATTAGCTTTCTCAAATATAAATATTTAAACAAATATAACTCTGCCACTTTGTCATATATCGTTTTAAAGAGTATCTTTGCACACTATTTGAGTTGAAACGGAAAGGACATTATCATACATGGAGAAGATTATTGATGAAAACATCCAGGGACAAGCATTGTCTCTAGACAAAAAAGAAGGAAACACCAGAAAACTTTTTATCGAAAGTTATGGGTGCCAGATGAATTTTAGCGACAGCGAAATTGTAGCATCTATTCTAGCCAAAGAAGGTTTTAACACTACTCAAAACCTGGAAGATGCAGATTTGGTTTTGGTAAACACCTGTTCTATTCGTGAAAAAGCAGAGTTGACCGTTAGGAAACGTTTGGAAAAATATAATGCGGTAAAACGCATTAATCCCAAAATGAAAGTAGGCGTTCTGGGATGTATGGCAGAACGATTAAAAAGTAAATTCCTGGAAGAAGAAAAAATCGTTGATCTAGTAGTAGGCCCGGACGCTTATAAAGACCTTCCTAATCTAATTGAAGAAGTAGATGCCGGACGTAATGCAGTGAATGTAATCCTTTCTAAGGAAGAAACATACGGAGATATCTCTCCTGTTCGATTACAAAGCAATGGCGTATCTGCTTTTGTATCTATCACCAGAGGTTGTGATAATATGTGCACTTTTTGCGTAGTACCTTTTACCAGAGGTAGAGAACGTAGTCGTGATCCACAAAGTATTATGGAAGAAATAGATGACTTAGCTTCTAAAAGCTTTAAAGAAATCACACTACTGGGTCAAAATGTTGATAGTTATTTATGGTATGGCGGTGGACTGAAAAAAGATTTTGAAAAAGCCAGTGAATTCCAAAAAGCAACAGCGGTTAATTTTGCTAAGCTCTTGGATATGGTTGCTGAAAAATATCCCAAAATAAGACTGCGTTTTACCACATCTAATCCACAAGATATGACATTGGATGTGATCGAAGTGATGGCAAAACATAAAAACATTTGTAAATACATTCATCTACCAATACAAAGTGGTAGTGATCGTATTTTGAAAGAAATGAATCGTTTGCATACACGTGAGGAATATTTTGAATTGATTGATAATATTAAAAAATTAATTCCTGATTGTGCCATTTCTCAAGATATCATCACCGGATTCCCTACAGAAACCGAAGAAGATCATCAGGACACCTTATCTCTTATGGAATATGTAAAATATGAATACGGCTTTATGTTTGCATACTCAGAAAGACCTGGAACACTTGCAGCCCGTAAGCTAGAGGATGATGTGCCGGAAGCAACCAAGAAGAGACGACTTAATGAAATAATTACAGCACAACGTAATCATAGCACCTACAGACACGAAGCTTTTATTGGTAAAACGGTTGAAATATTAATAGAAAAAGAATCTAAAAAATCTGATGCTCACTGGAGTGGAAGAAATACTCAAAATATAGTAGCTGTTTTTCCAAAAGGAGATTACAAAATAGGAGATTTTGTGATGGTTCGTATCGATGAATGTACAAGTGCAACTCTACTTGGAGAAGCAATAGGATATTCTGACAATAATTAAAGTCTAATATAGAAAACCAACTAATATAGTTTATTAAATGGAATCAGTTCAAGCTACAAAACAACGATTCGGGATTATAGGAAATGATCCTAAACTAAACCGTGCTATAGAAAAAGCTATTCAAGTAGCTCCTACAGATATATCGGTTCTGGTTACCGGAGAAAGTGGTGTAGGTAAGGAAAGTATTCCTAAAATTATTCACTCTTTATCTCATAGAAAGCATGGCAAGTATATTGCTGTTAACTGCGGAGCCATACCTGAAGGAACTATTGACAGTGAATTGTTTGGTCATGAAAAAGGAGCATTTACCGGTGCGACTTCTACAAGAAGTGGATATTTTGAAGTAGCCGATGGAGGAACTATATTTCTTGATGAAGTTGGAGAATTGCCTTTAACCACTCAGGTAAGACTTCTGAGAGTTCTGGAGAATGGAGAGTTTATCAAAGTAGGGTCTTCAAAAGTGCAAAAAACAGACGTGCGGATTGTAGCAGCGACCAACGTGAATATGTTTGAAGCCATCAAAAAAGAAAGGTTTCGTGAGGATCTCTATTATCGTTTAAGTACTGTAGAAATTCTATTACCTCCTTTGCGCGAAAGAGAACAAGATATACATCTGTTATTCAGAAAGTTTGCTTCTGACTTTGCCACAAAGTATAAAATGCCAACCATTAGATTAGAAGATGATGCGGCTCAGTTATTAGAAAAATATCATTGGAGTGGTAATATCAGACAATTACGCAACATTGCAGAGCAAATATCAGTCCTTGAACAAAATAGAACGATTTCGGCAAATACATTGCGCGGGTATTTACCAAATATAGGAAGTAATCTACCTGCTATAATTTCTTCGGACAAAAAGGATAGTGATTTCAGTAATGAAAGAGAGATATTATATAAAGTTCTTTTTGACATGAAAAATGATCTGAATGATCTTAAAAAGCTAACCATGGAGTTGATGCAGAGCGGAAACTCTCAGCAAGTACAAAAGGAGCACGAAGGGTTAATCAGAAAGATTTATCGCGAAGATAAAGATGAAGAAGAAATCCCTTTTGAAGAACCCATCACACCAACAACGGAAGTTTTACAAATAACTCCTGCTGAAACAACTAAAAAAGAGGACGATAAATATCATTTTGCAGAAGAAATTGAAGAAGAAGAAACACTTTCACTACACGATAAAGAGCTGGAATTAATTAAAAAATCTCTGGAACGCCATCGTGGAAAACGCAAAGCAGCCGCTGAGGAATTAGGCATCAGTGAACGAACTTTGTACAGGAAAATAAAACAATATGACCTCTAATGAGGTTTGAGGTTTGAGGTTTGAGGTTTGAGGTTTGAGGTTTGAGGTTTGAGGTTTGAGGTTTGAGGTTTGAGGTTTGAGGAAATTATTATATAAATCTGAATAATCAGATATTTATTACAAAAAATAAAGAATTTAAAACATAGAAAATTGGTGCGTAAATTAAAATACTTCTTTGTAGCAATCATTGGATTAGTAATACTTCAAGGATGTGGTGCATATTCTTTTACAGGAACTAATATCTCTCCAGACGTTAAGACATTTCAGGTAGAGTTTTTTCAAAATCAAGCATCCATAATTATTCCTGGAATTGACCAAAGGTTTACCAATCAGTTACAGGATATAATTCTCAATCAGACAAACCTAGATTTAACCACTTCCAGTGGTGACTTGGTATACGAAGGAGAAATTGTTCAATATTATGTAGCTCCTACGAATGCAACATCTTCTAATACAGCTGCGCAAAACCGATTAACGATTGCGATCAATGTTCGTTTTTATGATACTAAAAATCCAAAGGAGGATTTAGAACAGCGTTTTTCTTTCTTTTTTGACTATCCCGCATCACAAGCAGAAACTGCAGTTAGAGACGAGGCGATACAAATCATCTACGATAGAATTACTCAGGATATACTAAACGCTACTTTGGCAAAATGGTAATAATTTAATCATTGTTTTTTTGAATACTAAAGAACTTACATATTTGTTTCAAAATCCCTCCTTAATTAATAAGGAGCAAACAGAAAATTTGGAAAAAATCATTCAAGAATTTCCCTATTTTCAGTCTGCAAGAGCTTTAGTATTAAAAGGTCTAAAAGACGATGAAAGTTTTAGATATAATCAAGAGCTAAAAACAACCGCAGCATATACGACAGATCGAGGAGTTTTGTTTGATTTTATAACCTCTCCTGTTTTTGATAAAAACTCTAAAGAATCGACTGCAGAAAAGAAGAGTAAGACCGATATTGATGTAGTAGATGCACAAGAAATTAAAGTGCTCTCCAGAATTTCTCTTGATGACGCTGTATCTATGAAAATAGAAGAAGCCGAAGAAGTGCTCGATCCATCTCTGTTTTCATCAAAAGAAGAGAATACATCCAGAAATATCACAATTGCAGAAACCATCATTGAGCAATCAGAGAAAAACAATTCGATAGTAGCGCCTACTAACGAAAAAAATCCTGAAAAAGAGTTACAAGTAGACAAACCTTTGGATTTTAGCAAAAAAGAATCTCACTCTTTTGCAGAATGGTTAAAGCTTACATCTATACAACCTATCGATCGAGGTATTGAAGAAGAGAAAGATCCTCTGCATAAAAATGAAGAAACCCAGGAAGAAAAGCAAATAGATGCAACACCAGATCAGGAACATAAGTTCAATTTGATTGATGAGTTTATAGCAAGTAACCCTAAGATCAAACCTGCTGAAAAAAATGCTCCTGCACGCAACCTTGCCAATGAACATACGGTCGCTCCAGACGAGTTAATGACAGAGACTTTAGCCAGGGTATACTTGGCTCAAAAAAAGTATAAAAAGGCAATTCAGGCATATAAAATATTAATTTTGAAAAATCCCGAAAAAAGTGGTTTCTTTGCAGACCAAATTCGAGCGATAAAAAAAATACAAGAAAATAAATAACAATATATAATGACAACGTTTTCAATCTTTTTAATACTAATCGTAGTAGTATCATTTTTGCTGGTAGTAGTAATTATGGTTCAGAACCCTAAAGGAGGAGGTTTATCATCTTCTTTTGGTGGTGGAGGAACTCAACAATTAGGTGGTGTGAAGAAAACCACAGATTTCCTTGACAAAAGTACTTGGGCACTAGCAACGCTATTATTAGCACTAATCCTTTTATCTAATGTAGATTTAATGGACGGAGCTACAAGCCAAGATCCAACGGTTGACACCAATGATGTGGAAGTAATTGACACACCTGTGGCACCTGCTCCTACAACAGATGACACACCTGAAGAATAATATATCTTGAAAAACCAAGATAAAATGTCGACTTGTCATACAGTCGGCATTTTTTGTTTCAATTTGTCAGTATCACACCACTGGCATAATTTCTGAAATGCATAGCATCGAATAAGTCATTTTAATTTTAAAATATAAAACTAATCATAATGGGAGTAAATATTAAACCTCTTTCGGATCGCGTGGTTATTGAGCCACTTCCAGCGGAAACGCAAACGGCATCAGGATTATACATCCCTGATTCAGCACAAGAAAAACAACAAAAAGGTAAAGTGGCTGCAGTAGGCAGTGGTAAAAAGGATCACGAAATGACTGTTAAAGTTGGTGACACTGTACTTTACGGAAAGTATTCTGGTACTGAGTTAAAATTAGATGGAAAAGACTATTTAATAATGCGTGAGGATGACATCCTTGCTATCGTTTAAAACTGAATCAAAAAACACAAATCAAAACTTTCGATAATCTTGGAATCAAAGAAATATTGAAGTTTTAAAAAATTAAAAAAATATTATGGCTAAAGACATAAAATTTGACATAGAAGCACGTGACGGAATCAAACGCGGTGTGGATGCATTAGCAAATGCAGTAAAAGTAACTTTAGGACCAAAAGGTCGTAACGTAATAATTAGTAAATCGTTTGGAGCGCCTCAAGTAACTAAAGATGGTGTTTCTGTTGCTAAAGAAGTAGAATTAGAAGATGCTCTTGAGAATATGGGAGCGCAAATGGTGAAAGAAGTTGCTTCTAAAACTAATGATCTTGCAGGAGATGGTACTACTACTGCTACTGTACTAGCACAGGCTATCGTAAAAGAAGGTCTTAAAAATGTAGCAGCAGGTGCTAATCCAATGGATCTTAAACGTGGTATTGACAAAGCCGTTCTTGCGATTACAGAGGATTTAGAAAAGCAAACTAAAGAAGTAGGAAGTTCTTCTGATAAAATCAAACAAGTCGCTGCAATTTCTGCCAATAATGATGAAACTATCGGAGATCTTATTGCCAAAGCTTTTGGGAAAGTAGGAAAAGAAGGTGTGATCACTGTCGAAGAAGCTAAAGGAACAGACACTCACGTAGATGTAGTTGAAGGAATGCAGTTTGATAGAGGATACCTTTCTCCATATTTCGTTACGAATAGCGAAAAAATGACTGCAGATTTAGAGAATCCTTATATTCTTTTATTTGATAAGAAAATCTCCGCAATGAAAGACTTATTACCTGTACTTGAGCCAGTTGCTCAGACAGGAAAACCTCTTTTAATTATTGCAGAAGATGTAGATGGAGAAGCATTAGCTACTTTAGTTGTAAATAAATTACGCGGTGCCTTAAAAATTGCAGCTGTAAAAGCGCCTGGTTTTGGAGACAGACGTAAAGCAATGCTAGAAGATATTGCCATCCTTACAGGAGGAACTGTAATTTCTGAAGAGCGCGGATTTACTTTAGAAAATACTACTATAGAACATTTAGGTACAGCAGAAAAAGTTGCTATCGATAAAGACAATACAACTGTTGTAAACGGCGCCGGAGCAGAAGATTTAATTAAAAATAGAGTAAACCAGATCAAATCACAGATAGAAACTACTACTTCTGATTACGATAGAGAAAAACTACAAGAACGTTTAGCTAAATTAGCTGGTGGTGTTGCTGTACTCTATGTTGGTGCTGCTTCTGAAGTAGAGATGAAAGAAAAGAAAGACCGTGTTGATGACGCACTTCACGCTACTCGTGCAGCAGTAGAAGAAGGTATTGTTGCTGGTGGTGGTGTTGCCTTAGTTAGAGCTAAATCTGTTTTAGAAAAGGTAAAAACTGAAAATGCCGATGAAGCAACAGGTGTACAAATTGTAAACCGTGCTATCGAAGCTCCGTTAAGAACTATCGTAGAAAATGCAGGTGGAGAAGGTTCTGTTGTAATCTCTAAAGTACTTGAAGGTAAAGGTGATTTTGGATATGATGCAAAATCTGAGGAATATGTAGATATGTTAAAAGCTGGTATTATTGACCCTAAAAAAGTAACTCGTATCGCCTTAGAAAATGCAGCTTCTGTATCAGGAATGATTCTTACTACAGAGTGTGCATTAACTGATATCAAAGAAGATGCTCCTGCCGGAGGTGGAATGCCACCAATGGGCGGAGGTATGCCAGGAATGATGTAGGACGTGCGACGACAGCGAAGTTATTTAGCCTGTTTGTAAATCGCACAGCTGCAGTGAAAAATTTTTAGCAAGTTTATAATTATTACTGATTGCTAAAAAATATAAAACCCCGTTTCGAATTTTCGAAACGGGGTTTGTTTTTAATACTCGCATGGATTCTATTTTATTCACTCATACTTTTTCTAAAACAGTATCTTTGGATTATAGAATATAATACGAAACCAACTTTAACTTTTACTAACAATATGCCAGGCTTATATGATGATTTGTTTGAAGAGGATGGAAAGGAAAATAAACCAGTCGATCCCAAGTTGGACTCTATAAACTTTGATAATAATCGTTTTTCCGAAACGGGAAAAGAATCTCTGGACGAAATACTATCATTAATCAAAAGGTTTACTGCAAAAGCAGAACCATTTTCTCAGTTACTTACTCGTACAAGCGCAATAGATCATGAGGTAGAAAAAGGAATACTCGATTTTTTCCTGATTGCAAATGACAAATATGACCAGGGAACTTTGGCCGGAGAACGGGAGTATTATGCCATGTTACAAAATAAATTTGAGAACGTTATCGCTTCAATGAGAGATTTAGCGAGTATACACCTAGAAACTATTAGACAGTTTAATCGTGATATTGACAAAGACTATTATTCGATTGAAAAGTCAGATAAGCAGGTACAATCTGAAAAAGAAATAGCTATTGATCATATTAACATACAACGAAAGATTCTTGCAGACGCAGCAACAAGCTTATCTATTTTAGAAGAAGCACTCACAAATACTGAAAACAGACTACGTAACTATATTAATGCAGGAGGAATTAATAATATATCTCGTTCTGAATGTGAAATTTTAATACAAAAACGCACTTCCTTAACAAGCGGACAACTTCACCACTTTGATTATTCATTTTTCAAAATGAACCTATTAGACAAAACTGCTATTGCTATGGGCTTATATCTAAAAGAAACCACATCACAATATTTAAGTAAACTTAGCAAAGTCTTTAACTAATATTCTAAATTACGTGCTGCTAAGAATACTCTTTCACAATATCTGCTACCAATCGAGACGTTCTTTTGTACTTTTCTTTAGCCAATAATCTTTTTGGTGGAGCTTTCCTAACTTCGCAATCCATAATAGAACACGACTCACAAGTAACGCCAACCTTTACCTTTGGGATTTTAGAATCGTTCACAAAACTGATCTTTTTCTCCAAGGCAGATGAAATTAAAAACCCAATACCTATACTACGATAATAGTCTTTTCTAAAGGGATCTTTAGTTGCTGATGTAAACACAAGATATTGCTGATCAGTATCCGCATAATCCGATATCTGTATATCAAAAGAATAGTCTAAATCTTCATTAGCCGTTCGCTGTAATGTTTTAATAGCCATCCATCGTCTACAATAATGCTCATCTATTTCATTGGCATGAGGTTGTTGCTGATGTGTTATATGCAGTTCTTTTACCAAGTTAAAGCGCTCCATTCCTTTTTTATGCGTAAATCTTAAAAAGAATACATTCTGCATACCAAAATCTTTTGGCAATATATTAGTTAATCGTTGATAAAAAGATTCTGGAGAAGCATTATACAACCTCATGATTTTATGAAAAGCTTTCTCAGAAAATCGCTTAGCTGCAAATAGTTCTTTGAGATGTTCTTTTAAGTGATTTCTAGGTATAATTAAAGCTCCTGCAAAATAAGAAGCATAAAAGTTGTGCAACACTTCTTCAAAATTATCATAACGTATCCAAGAAAAAGTATAAGGTCTATCTTTAATTTTCATATACTGATACCCTAATTCTTTAGCATAGATAAATGTTTTCTGAGGTCCATCTACTCTATCCGATAATAGCAGTGTCTTTGTAGAAGGAACGAATACAGATCTCAAATTATCCAACTCCTCGTGGTGAGGTATTCCAGCCGTATTAATAGTATACCCATATTCTTCTTTTAAAATTTCCTCTAATTCTTCAGAGGTTATTTTACCAGATAAATCCAATTGATAAGAATTAGCAAAACGTACCGCAGTATCCTCAAGATCCTTAAAGAAGTTGTTATGAGCTTCTTGATACGATCGTAATGAAGCCAGGTAGAATCCTTCTCTACTCATATTATAGTGCTGGGCAATCTCTATGATGGTACTGATAAATGCATTTACCTTAGAAGGAGCATTAGCTATAATATCAATCAAGTCACTTTGCTGTATGCCAAAAAGTTCAAGTGGGATTTCATCTAATATCCCGGATTGCAAAATCTCCCCTATAGGAGCCAGGTTTTTATCTAATTTTAACGAAACTAAACTATCATACGGAACCTCTAAGGTTTCTGCAAGCTTAATTATTTTATCTGTTTTAGGATATTTTTTTCCTTTTTCTATCTCATTCAAATAGGACTTAGACAATCCACTTAACTTAGACAAACCAAAAAGAGACAAGTCCTTATCCGTTCGTATCTGCTTGATTTTCAAGCCAAAAATTAATCTAATATATTCTTCTGCTATTGCCATAAAACCAAAAGTAGCAATTTTTGCGAACATTTTCAAAAACAAAAAAATCACATTTAGCGAACGTTCGCTTGTTTTATAAAAAACTTTTTTTTAATATTGTTCACTCAAACGATATAGTTATGGAAACTCAAACAAACCTAAGTCAGAAAATTAGCTTTACGAAAGAGGTGAAAAATTATCATCCCGAGATTCTTACGGATGGTGCTTTAGCTTTTCTAGAAGCGTTGCATAATCGTTTTGACGGAAGACGATTAACACTTTTAAGAAACAGAGAACAACAGCAACAGTTGTTTGATCTGGAAACTTCTCCGGCCTTTCCGGAAAACACAAAGGAGATTCGCAACAGCGAATGGTTAGCCGCTCCGATCCCTGGAGATCTACAAGATCGCAGAGTGGAGATCACCGGTCCTGTCGATAGAAAAATGGTCATCAATGCACTAAATTCTGGTGCAAAAACATTTATGGCTGATTTTGAAGACAGCAACGCACCGCTATGGGAAAACTGTTTGCAAGGACAAAAAAATCTTATGGATGCCGTCAATAAAACTATTTCGTTCTACAATCCTAAGAAAGACAAAACCTATCAACTTAATGAAGAAGTAGCTACCTTAATTGTACGACCAAGAGGCTTACATCTTAATGAAAAACATTTACTAATAGAAGGTAAAGAGATTAGCGGCTCTCTATTTGATTTTGCATTGTACGCATTTCACAATAATGAGCAATTAAAAGAAAACGGTACCGCTCCTTATTACTACATCCCAAAACTAGAGCACTTTACTGAAGCTATCTGGTGGAACGATGTGATTGATTTCACAGAGGAGTATTTGGGGATGGAACACGCTACGATTAAAGTGACCGTGTTAGTAGAAACGATCACTGCTAGTTTTCAGTTAGATGAGATCATCTATGCCTTAAAAGAACATATTGTTGGTCTTAATTGCGGACGATGGGATTATATATTTAGTTATATCAAAAAACTAAGAAACCACAAGGGTTTTGTAGTTCCGGATCGTGCTCAAGTAACAATGACCAGCCCTTTTATGGATGCATATAGCAAACGTGTGATCCAACGATGCCACAAGAGAAATATCCTTGCGATTGGCGGAATGGCAGCTCAGATTCCAATTAAAAATGATGAAGAACGTAATAAACTTGCTTTTGCTAAAGTAAAAGCAGATAAAGAGCGTGAAGTAAAGAATGGCCACGATGGTACTTGGGTAGCACATCCTGGATTGGTGCCATTAGCGATGGGGGTTTTTGATATGCACATGCAAGAACCTAATCAGTTGGATGTAAAAAGAGATGATGTGGTAGTTACAGAACAAGACCTTCTGGAAATCCCTCAAGGGACTATTACAGAAAAAGGAATTCGTGAAAATATCAATGTAGGAATCCATTATATCGCTACTTGGTTAGGAGGAAATGGTGCAGTTGCTCTCTACGATCTTATGGAAGATGCTGCTACTGCCGAAATTAGCAGAACTCAGATTTGGCAATGGCTTAAGAATGAGGTAAAACTAGAAAATGGTTTGCGACTTAATTCTAACATGTTCCATATGCTTTTTGAGGATGAGTTAAAAACTGTTGAGAAGCAGGCAGGAAAAGCTCTTTTCGAGGGTGAGAATTATCAGAACGCTATTCAGATTTTTTACAAGCTCGTTACTTCAGAAAACTTTGAAGAATTTTTAACAACAAAAGCATACAAATATTTATAGATAGTTCAGGAGCAATTGATAATAGGGAAACAAAACAAACATGCACAACACAACAATGTTTTGTTTCCTTTATCCTGAATCAACAAAACTTAAGAAGAGCTTATATTACAAAAAGATGGATTATGTGCTGTGAAACATCAAGAATCCGTTAGTACTACTTACTTTGATGCTGAACAAGAATAGTATAACTGCAGCTAAATCTTTTACAGCAATCAATCACGAATAGTACAGAAGTGAAACAATTCTAATTTTTTCCGATTTTATTATTGTGCTCTTACAGCATCCGCTAATTGGCGGATGCTGTTTTTTTATAACCAGAAAGAACTGATTACTATTAATCACATTTCCATCTGAAATCAGAAATCTTAAACTTCTTGTTCTTGAAATTGTAATGCCACCATTCGGTTCTTATGATGGAGAAACCATGTTTTTCCATAATCTCTCTAAGCAATTTACGATTAGCAATCACCTCATCCGATAGTTCTTTATAAGAATGATGGGCTTCTTTGCCAAAATGGTCAAAAGCAGTACCCATATCTAATTGATTTCCTTGTAAATCAGTAAGTGTAATGTCTACAGCAGCTCCTTTGTTATGAATCGATCCTCCTTTGGGATCCGCTACATAACCGGGGTTAGGAAAGATTTTCCACATTTTTTTCTGTACACTATAGGGTCGGTAACAATCAAACAATTTAATTCTATAACCTTTCTTCATGAAATCCTTATTGGCTTTAATCAAAGCTTTTGCCACTACTCCTCTCACATAACATTTTGCACAAGAATATACTGCTTTTTTCAAAAAGTTATCCTCGGTGGCATATTTCATATCTAAGACAAAATAATTAGAAAGCGTCTCTATATCCACAAATTCATTATCATCGACGGTAATTTGTGTTGCCTTCTTCTTGTCAAAGCGGTCTAAAGAGTCCTGCCATTCTCGCATATGCTTTTCTACCTTCTCTGCACGTAACTGAATAGCTTTCGATTTTTCCAATAACGCCATTGTACTTGCACTGGTCATTGTTGTTACTGAAGTTTCCTTACAAGAAAAAAGTAAGGCTAAAAATGTAATAAAAAGTAGTTTTTTTACCATATCCCTTTCGTTTTCGATCACATTTATTAGAATAAAATTTGCATAATAATGGAGCCGAACGGCTATTAATTTTTACTAAAAAATACACCATTCAACACTAACAATTGCGATCCAATAAAAAACGTAATCCAATATTTCCCTAAATTAAAGATACGTTGTTTTGACTTACAATTAAAAAAAAACGTTAATATTTTAACAGTTAAATATATTTCTTCTTATCCAATCAACCCTTTCCTAAAGAATCAATTACGCTCCCACAGGTAAGCATTTGATCTCCAAAATAAGGGTTTCTAATTTTCTTTTCTTTGCTTAACCATGTTGCACCTTTATTGTTATTAGCCATAGGGCATTTTTGAATATAGATTTCATCCGACAAATGATCCAGGTTTTTAATCAAAGCCTGTAAATCTTCATTCAGTTTTATAAAATGATCTCTTTGCCCTACTAAGTCTTCTTTTTTAGCAATCATCGCTAAAGTCTTCATAATTGCATTGGCATATCCCGATTCAGCAGGTTGTAAATTGAGTGTATTAACACGCTTCAATTGATTGAACATTTGTTCAGAAAACTTCGAAACATCATTTGCATTACTCGCTACCAAAGCATCTTTCAAAAGAAAGTAAGTTGATAAAGACTCCATAAGTTCTTTCTGAAAATCACCAGACAAGCTCACTTTCTCACTTTCATTTTCAGTTCCTAACTTATCCAACATCTCATTACGCTTCATCATAGATTTTTTTCCTTGTAATTGTGCTGCAGCATCTACAGTAAATGTTCCATTAATAACAATTTCTTCATCATTACTAAGACCATCAAGAATCTGGTAAGAATCAGCGTTTGCATTCCCTAATGTTACTTCTTTCATTTCAAAAACAGGTTCATCAGACTCCATTTTAACATAAACAACAGATCGCTCACCTGTCCATAAGACAGCGCTTTTAGGAATTGTGATCACTGAATTATTTTCACTATCCGATACAGAAATCATTCCTTCCACAAACATTCCCGGTTTAAAAATTGAATTGCTATTTTTTAATATGGTTCTTACCTTAAACGTTCTCGTATTTGTATTTAAAACAGGATCTATAAAAGAAATTTCAGTTTCAACATCTTTGTTAGGATATGCCTTTGTTTTGATTTTAATCTTTTGACCTTCCTTCAATAAGGAAATTTGATTCTCATATGCGTCAAAAGATGCCCAAACCGTACTAAGATCTGCAATCTTATATAAAATCTGTCCTTGTTTTACGTAATCACCTGCTTCCACCATTTTTGAAGCAACTGTTCCTGAAACCTTAGCATACACCGGAAAGTTTTCTTTTACCTTTCCTGAAGCTTCTATTTGATTAATCTGATTCTCTGAAAGCTTCCATAATTTCAACTTATTACGAACAGCTTTATATAATTCTGGTTGAGATTTTTTTAACGATAATGCAGTCAATAACTCTTGTTGAGAAGCCACTAATTCCGGAGAGTAAATTGTGGCCAATAATTGACCATTCTTTACGTATTCACCGGTAGAATTGACAAAAAGCCTTTCTATTCTTCCCCCAAAATAGGCTACTTGCACTGCATTAGCCTCTTCATTTTCTTCAATCTTACCAGATAGTTTTACCATCTCAGAATCCAATCGGTTTTCACCTATCACTAAAGTTTGTACGTTGGCTAACGCCACCGCATTTTCTGTCATCCTAAACTGATCTGGTCTAAGACCATCTGCATTGGTTTCTGCGGGAATTAAGTCCATACCGCATATAGGGCAATCGCCTGATTCTGATTGTATAATCTGAGGATGCATAGAGCAGGTCCACATTTGATCAGAGGTATCCATCGTATGATCGTGTTTTTCTGATAGCTCTTCTACAGTTTTACTCCCAAAAATTAGATATCCCGCAAACAATCCGATCAATAATGCAATACCTATATAAACAACATTCTTTTTCATCTTACTTATTTTTTTAAAACTTTTCTGATTGTTGGAGAGGACACATACCAAAGTACAAAACCACTTAGTACCGTTACCAAACCTAACAATGAAAAAGCCCTGAGTACAATCGTATTAAAATTATCTCTGCCCTCATAATCCATAGTGTGTGTCATCCACAAAAAGTCAAACCATCGCCAGGATCTATGTCGTACACGTTGAAATGTGCCATCAACTGCCGACACGTATGCCTTTATGTTCTCTGGATGATTATAGCTAATTACATAAGCCGGAAGTGGCCTTTCTCTATATTCATGATGTTTTCCTACTTCGGTTATTAGATCAACCGAAGCAACTTCTAAACTTTCTAACATATATGCTGAAGCAACTTTTAATGCTTCTTCTTTAGAGATTTTGGGCTTTACTATTCCGGATTTTGCGTCCATCAATACACTATCGTTAATCCAATAGTAAGGCTGATCAGCAATGGTTCTTAATTCTAAACTGGTTACCTTCAATCCAGATGCAACAATATCCAATCCTAACAGATCATTATGGACAACTGGTTTTACTTCCTTTTTAAACTGATCTCCGTGTATTTCGTCAATATTGGTCCAGCTAAAATATAATCCACTAATCGTCCACATTAGAAACTGCAAGCCCAGAAATATCCCTAGATACCGATGCGATTTTCTTATAAGTATTGCAGTTTTTCTTTTAACCATTATCTGTATATAATTTCTTTAAGAATAATTTTTTGCAAGCATCCAGATCGCCATTACCAGCATAATAGCATTTTCTATAAATGTAGCTTTGGTCATTGGTAATTTTAACGCAGTACCTAAACACGCACATTGAATACTTTTTTTATCCAGGAGTACTTTGGTTACACCAATCGTAGTAATCCCCAACACAAAAACCGTTACAATTAATGCTATATGAATATTAAAACGCATTAAAAACATAAATCCCAATCCTACTTCTATAAAAGGATATACCCATCCATATACCGGTAATACCTTTGCCAAAGGATCATACATCCTAAAAGATTGAGGAAATCCTTTCAGATCAAGTATTTTAAAAAAACTGAACACCACATAAAACAAACCCATAAAGTCTAACATGAAATCATCAGTGCTCCAGGGATTATAATTAAGTAATACTGATGTAATAGTTATATATGCAAAAATCAGAAAAAGTGGAAATAGTTGCCGTAATTCACTTTTTCCCGCTGAAATTTCAATACCAGATTCAGAAAAATCAGTTATGTTATTACCTTTCTCAGTAATTGTATATTTATCCGGTAACGCTTTTTCAAAAACTTCGATATCCAAAAGCTTTTTTGACGTAATAGTGGCTTCTTTCCTTTCAAGATGTACTTCAGCACTTGTTACTTCCGGAATCGATTTCAGAATGTTTTCTACACCAGATCTGCATCCTTCGCAAGTCATTCCTTCTATATGATATTGATTTTTCATTGTATCGTTTGGTTCACACTACCACATTTCAACATTTTATTTCCATAATATGGATTACGAACTTCTTTGGAGTCGGATAACCAATATCCTCCATTGCCTTCAAAAGCCATTGGGCAAAACTGTTTATACACTTCTCCCGAAGTAATATCTGCTTTGCTAATCAACTTTTCTGTTTCTGCGGTTAGGGTTACAAAAAAATCTCTTTGTTTTTTAATTTCCTTCGTAAGAGAAATCAACTCTGTTGTTGCTTTTAGTTGCTTCTTTTCTTCAGAGTCGTCAAGGAGAGTATTAAGCTTTTTTGCTTCCTGTTGTACCAGTTTAGGATTAGAATTTACCAACCCTTTTTTTATCATTAGGTACTGACTGTATATTTTGTCAATGTGTTCATCGGTAAAAACAACGTTACTTCTGGTATCAGTTTCATTTAGATCCACCTTAGAAGTAGCAGCCGTTTCCTCTGTCTCAGGGATTATTTTTGTTTCCTCTTTTTTATCTTTTCCGCAAGATATTATGGATAAGATTATTGCCAGAACAGTGATATTTAAAACTATTTTTTTCATTTTTATTAATTTTTAAGGGTTATACTTTTTATATTTTTAACGCAAATAATTAAGAACAGCAGTTTGCATAAAATACATGGATATCGCTTGTATCTTTTTACTTTCAAAATCCAATAACATTTGCTGAATGTCTAATATTTCTTCAAAATCTATTTGTGCCGTTTGATATTCGGACAATAGTACTTTTTCTGCTTGCTTTGCCTGCTCTAAATTTTTTTGTTGTGTGTTATAATTAATTCGAGCTGTAATTCTGTTATTTATAGCTTCTTCCAGTAGGTTTTCTAAATTATTCTGAGAAGCTTCTCTTTTCTGAAACACTTCTTCTTTCTGAAGCTCATATTGCTTAGATCGAGAGCTATATTTTTTAGAGAAAAGTGGAATCGAGAAGGAAAGCATTGGCATCACTATATCTTTACCATTATCAGAAAAACTTACATCAGGACGTTCCTGAACAACTACATAGTCTAATCCAAGACCTATAGATGGTAACGCTTCTTTAGTGTTTACCACTTCTTTTTTTTCTAAAAGATCATTTAGGTGATCATATGTAAGTAATTCCGGGTGATAAATAATGTCATCCAACATCATGGTAGGTTCTTCTTCTGGAATAAATAAATTATCAGGAATCATCAAAGGATCAAAGCCGTCTCTATGTAATAATTGATTTAATGCAGTTTCTGCCGTAAGGATTTCACCTTTTAGTATTTCTTTCTGATTTTGAAGATTATTTTTGGCAATATTTAATTTTAAAACATCAACAGTTGAGGCTCGATTATTTTCTACTCCTTTAAGTGCAATCTCAATGTAGGTGTCTAGCAGTTTATCTTGTTCCTCCAATACATTCTGAGTGGCCTTTAATTCATATAATTTATAATACTTTTGCTCAACTTGTAAAGTGATCTTTCTTTTTACAATTTCTAATTTATTTTTATGCACATCACTTTCTAAAGAGGCCGATTCTTTTCTTGCTTTTATAGTACCAAACCATGGAATGTTCTGTTGAGCTGTAAATTTAGCTTTTTGAGCTCCGGTTCTGGTTTCGGGTTCACTAATGAAATATCCTGTTCCTATTTTAGTATTTGGCAAGCTTCCGGCTTCATTTACTTTTTCTATACTTGCATCTAATGCATTCTGAAAAGCCTTAAGTTCCGGGTTATTTTTCTGTGCCTCTTTTATATACTCTTGTAATGTTTGTCCATTTGAAAAAAGAAAAGAGAGCAAAGATAAAAGAATCAAAGACTGCTTCTTTCTTATTCTAAAATCCGGATTCAAAAAACTACTATACCAAACCATTTTTATTTTCATATTACAGCACATTTTGCCAATTCTCACTATTCTTTATTCTTTTATCTTTACTCCTTATTAACTTTCCACTTTTCTTAACAAAAACTCTTCTCTCCAGCTAAATAATACCGGCACCACAAACAATGTTATCAAAGCAATTAGCATCCCTCCAAAACTAGGTATGGCCATTGGAATCATAATATCGCTTCCTCTTCCTGTTGATGTTAATATCGGTAATAATGCCAGTATGGTTGTTGCAGTGGTCATTAAACAAGGACGTATTCTTTTTTCACCAGCTTCTAACACAGAACGATGAACTTCTACAAATGTTTTTGGGTTGTTTCTTTTAAAAGTTTGGGTCAGATATGTTGCCATCACGACGCCATCATCTGTTGCAATTCCAAACAATGCAATAAACCCAACCCATACGGCTACACTTAGGTTCACAGTTTGCATTTGGAAAAGCTCTCTTAAATTTTTACCAAAGAAATCAATATTTAAAAACCAATCTTGTCCATACAACCAAATCATCAAAAATCCTCCGGCAAAAGCCACCGCAATTCCTGTAAATACCATAAGAGATGTGGTTACCGATCTAAACTGAAAATACAATATCAAAAAGATAATAACCAAGGCCAAAGGTACTACTAACGACAATGATTTTTCTGCTCGCAGTTGATTTTCATAAGACCCTGTAAATTGATAGGTAATTCCTTTTGGTACCATTAGTTCTTTACGCTCAATTTTATCGTTAATTAATTGCTGGGCGCTTTCTACCACATTAACTTCTGCATATTCATTCAATTTATCAAATAACACATAACCCACTAAAAATGTATCTTCACTCTTTATCACTTGGGGTCCTCGCTCATATTTAATTGTTGCCAGCTCACTAAGCGGAATAGAACTACCTTTTGCAACGGGAATATAAATATCACCAATAGCGCTTGGATTAGAGCGCAATTCACGAGGATAACGCACTCTAATACCGTATCGTTCTCTTCCTTCTATAGTTTGTGTAAGTTCTTTACCTCCTAGTGCTACTTCCAATACTTGTTGAACTTGTTCGATAGAAATCCCATATCGAGCAATACGATCACGATTTATGTCGATTAACAAATAAGGTTTCCCCACGATCCTATCAGCAAAAACCGCTTCATCTTTAACCCCTTCTACTTGTTTAAGAATATTTTCTAGTTGAATCCCAAAAGCCTCAATCGACGCCAGATCTTGTCCTTTAACCTTGATACCCATTGGAGCTCTCATTCCTGTTTGAAGCATAATTAACCTTGTCTCAATAGGCTGTAGTTTTGGAGCAGAAGTTACTCCTGGAAGTTTTGTTGCTTTTACAATTTCTTTCCAGATATCATCTGGTGATTTAACATGAGAACGCCAATTTCTGTAGTATTCTCCATTATCATCAGGAATTAATAAATTTTTATCGACACTTGCATTAGAAACGTAGGTACCATTTTTCAATTCGAATAATCCATCATTATTTATTTTAAAACGTTGACGTTCGCCATGATCATCCATAACGTATTCCGGCTTATACAAAATAATATTTTCATACATTGATAAAGGAGCCGGGTCTAATGCTGATTCTGTTCTTCCTGCTTTGCCTACCACGGTTTCTACCTCCGGAATGGTTGCAACTGCCATATCCAATTGTTGTAGCACTCGCTTATTTTCTTCTACTCCAGAATGAGGTAAAGATGTAGGCATTAAAAGAAACGAACCTTCATTAAGAGATGGCATAAATTCTTTGCCCGTATTTTGAAATATCAGTACCCCGGCAATCATCATCGCAACTGGCAAGGACAAAAACAATAACTTATTGTTTAGTGCCCAAGTCAGGATTCTGGTATAATACTTTCTAAATACACTAAACACTCCTAACAATCCGAAGCAAATGAGACCAACAAAAATTAGATTCCAAAATATATTTTTGTCAACTCCCAATGGTCTCCAATATTCTGCCAGCAAAAAAACTATAGCTATTCCTGAAACTGTATTATTAACCAAGTTGGATTTCTTTTCAGAAAGCTTTTCTCTAAGCTGTAAAACTCTGGTAACACCAAATGCAATTAAAATAACCCCTAAAAAAGTGCCATAAAAAATCGCAAATAATCCAGACATCATCAGCAGAACACTAATTACATAGCTGATGGCTTTTTTAGTAGTACGTTTTCTAAATAAAAATGCTGCAAAGGGCGGAATTAAAAACAGCGCAATGACAATGGATGAAACAAGTGCCATGGTTTTTGTAAATGCCAAGGGACGAAAAAGTTTTCCTTCTGCACCGATCATCGTAAAAACAGGAATAAAACTTATAATTGTGGTTAGCACAGCAGTTACTATAGCTCCCGAAACTTCACTGGTAGCATTATAAACAACCTTGTTTATAGGTATATTATTTTTGTTTTCGTCTATATGACGTATGATGTTTTCTGAAAGTATGACACCTACATCTACCATGGTTCCTATGGCAATCGCAATACCGGATAACGCCACTATATTTGCATCAACTCCAAAGATTTTCATCGTAATGAAAACCATCAAAACAGCAACTGGTAATAATCCAGAAATTAAAATCGAAGCTCTTAGGTTAAAAACCATAATGATAATCACTAAAACTGTAATCAATATCTCCAGCGTTAATGCCTCTTTTAAGGTTCCCAGAGTTTCCTGAATCAATTCGGTTCTATCGTAAAAAGGAATAATGGTTAATTGAGATGTTCGACCATCTTCTAGTATTTTAGAGGGTAATCCGGTACTTAATTCTTTTATTTTGTCCTTAATATTTGTAATCACTTCCAGCGGATTCGCTCCATATCTGGCAACCACTACTCCTCCCACAACCTCTGCACCTTCTTTATCGAGAATACCTCTTCTGGTTTTGGGGCCAAGAGAAACGTTAGCGATATCTTTTACTCTAATAGCAATATAGTCTTCAGAAGCTACAACAGCATTTTCTATATCGGCGATTGATTTAACATATCCCAAACCACGAACCAGATATTCCACCTGATTAATCTCTAGTGTTTGAGCTCCAATATCACGATTTGATTCTTTCACCGCTTTTACTACCTGATGTAACCCAATGTTATATTGCTTCATTAGTTCGGGATTTACATCAACCTGATATTCCTGAACGTATCCGCCTATAGAAGCCACCTCAGACACCCCATTAGCCGAGGATAATGCATATTTCACATAGTAATCCTGTATACTTCTTAATTCTTGTAAGTCCCAACCACCGGTTACTTTTCCATTTTCATCCCTGCCTTCTAAAGTATACCAGAATATCTGACCTAAACCCGTAGCATCGGGACCTAACATAGGTTTAACCCCGTTTGGCAACAACCCATTAGGTAAAGAATTCAGTTTTTCTAAAATACGGCTACGACTCCAATAGAACTCTATATCTTCTTCAAAAATGATATAAATACTAGAAAACCCGAACATGGACGAACTACGAATAGTTTTGACACCAGGTATTCCTAATAAAGTGCTTGTTAATGGATAAGTGATCTGATCTTCGATATCTTGAGGAGATCTTCCCATCCATTTAGTAAATACAATCTGTTGATTCTCGCCAATATCGGGAATCGCATCTACTGCGATCGGATTACCGGGTAAAAAGTTATACTCTGATTGAAAAGGAGAATGAATAAGACCCCATCCCACAAAAATCAACAATAGCAAAACTGCTACAAGTTTATTTTCTATTAAAAATTTAATGCTTTTGTTTAGCATAGTTGTTTGATTTAGCTGATGATTATGAAGTTCCTTAGATTCATCAAAATGAAAACAAGAACCAATAGGACAACGTCACAATTGCAATTGTAACCGTGTCTGTTTAAAAACATCAACTATATCAAATTAAGAAAGTCTCGTCAAGCGTTAGTATGTCCCTGACAAGTTCTGGTGGATCATACTCTTTATAAGTAGTATTTTTCTCTTCACTTATTGTAAAGAGACTTATATAGGAATGAAAAAACGACGTAATGAATATTTGCTGCGGAAAAGCTATCTGATCAAAAGACGTTTTAAGTTCATCCTGACCTTCTACAACGATAATCTCATCTTTGCAGCAAGAAGGTTTCTTCACCTCTGACTCTTGATCATCGTAGTGATTCATCATATCCATCCCACAATTTTTGGCTTTAGAAAATACCGCAACATCCACTAAGAATCTTCCACAGTAGTGCTTTTCTACTGTGAAGGACACTGTAGAAAACAATACTATAAAGGCTAGTAGAAAAGATGCTATTTTCTTAACCATGTCTTTCATTCGTTAACAAAAGTACGTAATAATTATAAAAAAAGTATTTTTTTATATTTCCCTTAGAGATTTTTAACAAAACAATACCATTCAAAAAAACCTTTGTTTTTAAATATTTTAAATACTTTTGCCGAAAAATTGTAAGGAATGCTATTTGAAGATTTAAAACCAAAGGTTGTTGACATACTTAAAAATGAAAGTAATTCTGTTACCGATAGATTACACCAAATTTGTCAATTGCTTAATAAAACCATAACATATTATGATTGGGTTGGTTTTTATTTCAAAAATGGTGACAAAGAAGAATTGAAGCTACGCACTTATGTAGGTGAAGAAACTGATCACACCATCATTCCATTTGGAAAAGGAATCTGCGGACAAGTAGCTGTATCTAATGAGAATTTTGTAGTTCCCGATGTTCAGGCTCAAGACAATTATATAGCTTGTAGTTTTACAGTTAAATCAGAAATTGTTATACCACTATTTAAAAATGGAGAAAACATCGGGCAAATTGATATTGATTCTGAAACCCCGGATCCATTTACAGAAAAAGATGAAAGATTTCTAGAATTTGTAAACCAAGAGGTTGCTAAAATTTTAGAGTAAAACATACATTCCTAAATTAGCTTAAGTAATCAACTACTAAAGAATCTTATTTTCTAGTTTTTTCTTTGTGCTATATTTTATACCTCCTATAATCGCTCATAGAACTTTTCTTTTTAAAGAAAATCAATAAAAACTGCTATTCAATACATAAAAAATAATACAAACGATTGCATTATTTTAAATTGAAAAATATCTTTTCTATCGATCTTATATTTAGGATATTTATATTCATATTGCTATTTCTCTATCGAATATGATATTTTTTAAGACAATTCTAGAGAAATTTGTTAATAGAAAATAAAGCCAAATATCTTCTGATGAGTAAAAAGTATATTATAGCATTTGACCAGGGAACAACAAGTACCAGAGCAATTATTTTTGATAATAATGGTGGCATTTGTGGTATTTCTCAAAAGGAATTGACCCAACATTATCCCAAATCGGGATGGGTAGAGCACGATCCTCTAGAAATTTTTAAGCATCAACAAGAAGTTTTTGAAGAAGTATTACAAACATCCAAAATAGCTATTGATGAAATTGCGGGAATTGGGATTACTAATCAAAGAGAAACTACGGTTGTTTGGGATAAAACTACAGGTGATCCTATTCATAATGCAATCGTTTGGTTAGACAAGCGAACATCCAAAATTTGTGAAAACTTAAAAGAAAAAGGCTTTGAAGATTATATCTCCAAAAATACAGGACTAAGAATAGACTCTTATTTCTCAGGAACTAAATTAAAATGGATATTAGATAATGTAAAGGATGCTCGAGAAAAAGCAGAAAGGGGAGATCTTTTGTTCGGCACAATTGACACTTGGCTTATCTGGAAATTTACAAAAGGAAAAAAGCATGTTACCGACCACTCTAATGCCTCCAGAACAATGTTATACAACATTGTGCAACTTGAATGGGACAAGAAGATATTAACCGAATTAAATATTCCTGAAAATGTGCTTCCAAAAGTTCAGCATTCTTCATCTGATTTTGGCAGTATTTCATATATGGGAAATGACATTTCGATTTTCGGGGTGGCAGGCGATCAGCAAGCTTCATTATTTGGGCAAGGAGGTTACAAATCCGGAATCGCCAAAAACACCTACGGGACCGGTTGTTTCTTATTATTAAACACAGGAAAAAAAGCATATCAATCTAAGAATGGTTTATTGACGACTTTATGTTGTAGTTTGCCAGGTGATAACATAAAATATGCTCTAGAAGGAAGTGTTTTTGTTGGTGGTGCTTCTATACAATGGCTTCGTGATAAATTACAGGTAATCACAAAAGCCTCAGAAACCGAAGAAATTTGTAAATCCACTCCATCATCTGAGGATTTATATGTCGTTCCGGCATTTGCCGGTCTTGGCGCACCGCATTGGGATATGAATGCCAAAGGAGCTATTTATGGATTAACTTTAGATTCCGGTAAAAATGATATTATCAAAGCTACAGTTGAAGCCTTAGCATACCAAACCAGGGATGTATTAGATGCTATGGTAGAAGATAGTGGAAAACTAATGAAAGAACTCAAAGTAGACGGTGGAGCATCTGCCAACGACTACTTAATGCAATTTCAGGCAGATATTCTTAATGTAGAAGTCGATAGGCCTGAAATGCTAGAAGTAACAGCATTAGGTGCTGCATTTCTGGCAGGAATAAAAGCTGGAGTTTGGACTAAAAAGGATATTTCGAAAATTAGAGTCACAGACATCAGGTTTAAACCCCAAATTACAGAACATCAACGAAACCGAAAATATAGTGGATGGAAGGAAGCTGTAGAGCGCACCAAAACAGTAAACAAAAATATGCTTTCGGTAAAAGAAGAAGGTCCAATTAGGTTTTCTGTTTTGGATCGTGAAAGACAATTACAAAGAGTTCAAACCACCAAATATGATCTAATTATTATTGGTGGTGGCGTAACCGGAGCAGGAATTGCTTTGGATGCAGCCTCACGAGGGTTAAAAGTTTGTCTTGTAGAAAAAAATGACTTTGCCTCTGGAACCAGCAATAAATCAACCAAACTCATTCATGGTGGATTACGATATCTGAAACAAATGGAAATTGCATTAGTAAAGGAATCAGGAAGTGAACGGGCAATGGTCCATAAGCTTGCCCCACACCTGGTAGTACCTGAAAAGATGTTATTACCGTTAATTGAAGGTGGGACCTATGGCAAAATGATGACTGCAATTGGGTTAAAAGTATATGATTTCCTGGCCAATGTAGAAGGAGATGACAAACGTAAAATGCTTAGCGTTGAAGAAACAGCTAGCAAAGAACCATTACTTAATAAAAAAGGACTTACAGGTGGGGGATATTATGCAGAATACCGAACAGATGATGCCAGACTCACTATAGAACTCCTCAAAAAGGCGGCCTCCTATGGGGCAGATATCATTAACTATTGTGAGATGACCTCTTTTAATTATGATGATGAAGGAAAAATACGAAGCTTAGAATGCTTAGACCATAATCTAAAAAAACGGTTCGTTATCAAATCCAGAAATTATGTCTCGGCAGCCGGACCTTGGGTAGATTTGTTAAGAGAGAAAGATGACTCCATGAATAGTAAACACCTGCATCTAACAAAAGGTGTACATATTGTATTTTCCAGAGAAAGGTTCCCGTTGACGCAATCTATTTATTTTGATGTTCCTGATGGAAGAATGATTTTTGCCATCCCAAGAGGACGAGCCACTTATGTAGGAACTACGGATACTAATTATAATGCCAACCTTAATCGTGTAGTAGCGACCATAGATGATGCAAAATATCTATTAGATGCAGTAAACAACATGTTTCCCACAGTGAATCTTTCTCTGGAAGACATAGAATCCAACTGGGCTGGTCTCAGACCTTTAATTCACGAGGATGGAAAAGATCCTTCAGAATTATCAAGAAAAGATGAAATCTTTGTTTCTAAAACAGGGTTAATTTCTATTGCAGGAGGTAAACTCACAGGATATCGTAAAATGGCTCAACGAGTCATTGATGCAGTTTTAAAAACAATGAGTAGCAAGAGACGAGAACAATTTTCTAAATCATTTACACAAAACATCCCACTTACCAGTGAGCCTTTAAAAAACAAAGATGCGGTAGATCAATATCTGGAGGAAATTAATCAACAACTTAAAGATATAGGAGTTCAGGATCAATATTATGGATGGTATCTAGCTACCACCTATGGAAAACAAGCCGACATCGTTATCAATAAAGTAAACTATTTCCTAAACGATTCTGTAGAGGAAAAATTAATACGGGCAGAAGTTTGGTACGGAGTACATCACGAAATGGTGAATAGTCTAGCTGATTTTTTTGTAAGAAGAACAGGGAGATTATATTTTGATATTCAAAGTGTATGGCAATATCGCTCTATTGTCCAGGAAGATCTTATAAAATATCTGGGATGGGATGAAAAGCGTCTCGAAAACGAAAATGAATATTTAGATTTACTATTACAAGATGCCTCTACATATTATGAAAACGAAATTACATAGTTTTGTTGCTATCATGTTTTAAGTCAGTCATTTCAATAATATCTTTTAGATTACTTATCAATTGTATAAATTTGCTTTTAGTATATCTATGTATTGTAGATATTTAATACTCTTGAAAACAAAAAAATGAAAATACTGGTAACAGGTGGATTAGGATTTATCGGATCCCACACTACTGTAGAATTACAAAACGAGGGATATGAGGTGGTTATTATTGACAACTGTTCTAATTCTTCTACAGAGGTTCTAAAAGGCATTGAGGCTATCACAGGAAAGCAACCTATTTTCGAAAATTTCGATCTTAGAGAAAAAGATAAAGTTCAGGATTTCTTTTCTCGTCATGATGATATTGCAGGAGTAATTCATTTTGCTGCGTCCAAGGCAGTTGGTGAAAGTGTTGAAAAACCTCTTTTGTACTACGAGAACAATATAAGTGTACTGGTTTATATTCTACAAGAGCTACAAAAGAAAAATAAAACCAATTTTATATTCAGTTCATCTTGTACTGTCTATGGACAGGCAGATGAACTACCTATTACTGAAAATGCACCTGTAAAAATCGCAGAATCTCCATATGGAAATACTAAGCAAATCGGAGAAGAAATTATACAAGATACCTGCAAGGTAAAACCTAACCTTAATGCTATCGCATTGAGATATTTTAATCCTATCGGAGCACATCCTTCTGCAGAAATTGGTGAGTTACCTATTGGGGTGCCTCAGAATTTAGTTCCGTTTATTACACAAACGGGTATTGGACTTAGAGAACAACTTTCTGTTTTCGGGGATGACTATCCTACTGAAGATGGAACTTGTATACGCGATTATATTCACGTAGTTGATCTGGCAAAAGCTCACGTGGTTGCATTGCAACGTCTGCTTAGTGATAAGAACACCTCTAATTATGAAGTCTTTAATGTTGGGACAGGAACAGGGAGCTCTGTATTAGAAGTTATACAATCATTTGAGAAAGTATCTAATCAAAAATTAAACTATAAAATTGTAGATAGAAGAGAGGGAGATATTACAGCTGCTTATGCCAATACCGATAAGGCAAATAATGAATTAGGATGGAAGGCAAAAAGCAGTCTTGATGAAGCTTTGTCTTCTGCTTGGAAATGGGAACAAAAAGTTAGACATAAGAAGTAGAAGATGATGAAGTGTCAACATAAAAAAAATCCTGAAGAAAATTTCTTCAGGATTTTTATTTATCGTTATTTTCTTGCCTATTTCTTAGTAGAAATTAGCTCTTTTATCTTCTATTTCTGCAGCCTCCTTAAGTGCATTAAATACTCTGGTATTTACAGCGTTAGCCTGACTCTTAGATTCTTGTGCTGAGTAACTCATATACGTATCCAATCCACTCGCAGGTGTTTTCTTTGTCACTTCTACAACATATACTCCGTTATTACCCACAATCGGCTCAGAAATCTCTCCAGCTTCTAGAGCAAAAGCGGCTCCCACTACTTTTGGTTCTGTTCCTGCACCACTTATCGTTGGAGTTTTCATATTTAAAGCAGTAGCTGTTTTAACCGTTTGAGATTGGTTTTTAGCGATATCCTCTAATGTACTTCCTGATATTTTCTTTTTAAGCATTTCTGCTTTTTTCTCTTTAATAAGAATTGGTTTTACAGAAGTACTTGCATCTTCAACTTTTTGAAGACCTTTAGAAGCTTTTGCCGTTAACTGCACTACAGCATATCCATCAGTTACATCAAAACGTTTTACATCTCCTACTTTAGTTTCTTCTTTAAATGCCCATTGTACAATAGATCTTTGAGACCCTAATCCAGGAATATTTTCTGCCAACTCACTGATCTTATTAACAGGACGCACCACAAACTCACTCTCTTTTGCTTTCTCAGCAAAATCCGCATCCTTTGTAGCAATCTGAAATTTGGTAGTTTCCGTAAATATAGAATTTATTGTTTTTTCACTAGCCTCAATTTCTCTGGCAATAGTTCCAACCTTTACAGCTTTCTGTTCATTCTTTTTATCCTCGATAGTAATAATATGATATCCAAAAGCAGTCTCTACAACTCCCATATCTCCAACATTATTATTTACTATATAATCATTGAATGCAGGTACCATTCTTCCAGGACCAAAATAACCAAGATCTCCTCCTTTATCTTTATTTGAAGTGTCTGCAGAAAAATCTTTGGCTAAGGTTACAAACTTAGATTTATCAGCTTTAACAACATTAAGCAAGCTATCGGCAAGCGTTTTGGCTTCTTCTTTTGTTCTTTCTGTAGTTCCAGCAGTACCTAAACCTTTCCAAGAGATTAATATATGACTTGCTTTTAAAGAATCATGTTGTTGTTTCTGCGCAATAACTTTAGATATCTTTATGTACTTTCCATCTTTATAAGGTCCAAATACTTCTCCTACAGGAACATTATACAATGTATCAGCAACAGTAGCAGGTAAATCTTTTTTGAATACAAAACGGTCATCATATTTTAATGCAGAACCTTTATCCAGATTGATAAACTCTTCAATATTCTCAGCTGTTTTTAAACCTTCAACATCTTTAGCTACCTCTGCTATCAATTGATCTTCATCTTCTTGACTAGGCTCTTCTTTAAAGAACACGAATCTCATATTCCTAGAAGCCTCTGCCTGATACAAATCAGGGTGTTTATCTATGTATGACTGAATCTCTGCATCAGATACGCTTACTTCGGTATCTTGAATTCCTGAAAATGGAAGTTGAACATATTTAATATCTACAACATCGTTTTCCATTTTATAAGCTAATTCTCCTTCTTTAAGCGTTGCGCCAACTCCAGCTTTAATCATATTAAGATAGGTTTGCTCTAAAGCTCCTTTTCCTAAAGAAATTTTATAATCTTGCCATTGTTGATAAGCTACGGGGTTTGATTTAATACTAGCTACATACTCCTGCATTTTTGCTTTATCAAATACACCTGCTTCATTTTGGAAAGTTGGATTATTAGCTAATCCTTCTTCTAGTAATTGATTCACTTCATCAGCACCCGCTCTAATTCCTAATTCTTCAAATTGGCCATCAAAAACTATTTGTCTCACTTCCTGATTCCAAACAAAGTTTACTGTCTGAAGGTTAGATCCGTTGGATCCAAAATTTCTTGATGCTGCTTCTACTTTTCTTGCAAAATCAGTTCTATCAATTTCCTTCCCATTTATGGTAGCGATCGTATTTGCTGCTTTTTGAGAAATAGCTCCTCCATTTCGAATCAAATCCGCTAATACAAAAGAGAAAAGCGCTAGAGCGATAATCACAATTAAGAAAACGGATCTTTGTCTGATTTTATTTAAAACTGCCATTATAAGTTTAATTTATTCAAATATAGTGGGCGAAAATACCATTTTATTAGAATATTACCAATTAAAGACAGAAAGTCTTTACAACTTTTTTTGCTTTTTATTTTTAAAGGTCTTCTGAAGTCTAAATTCAACAGGATCTCAACTAAACACCAGCTCCTATCTTCCTGATTTAAAACATAATACATCACCAAAAAACAATCAACTACATAGAAAATATAATTCCAAGGTTTCTGATTAAACGGGAAAAAACTATACGAGATATGTTTCAAGACTTATGTAGAACACAAATATTATTCTTCTAATAAAACCTTTAATTCTACTATCTCAATTTTTGTGTTTGAAGTTTCAATAATGTCTATAATAACAGAATCAATATGTACGATATCTCCTTGTTGGGGAATTTCTTCTGTATGATTTACAATCATTCCTCCAAGCGTTTCGTAATATTCACTTTCAGGAAGATTTAATTTATATGTTTCGTTAATGTAATCAACTTCCATTCTGGCAGAAAACCGATAATGATTTTCTCCTAATTTATCCTCTATAAGATCTATTGAATCGTGCTCATCTTCTATCTCGCCAAAGAGTTCTTCTACAATATCTTCTACAGTAATTATACCGCTGGTTCCGCCATACTCATCTATAACAACCGCAATGCTTTTATGTTTCTTGGTTAAAAGATTAAGCACATCTTTAACATACATCGTTTCAGGTACAAAAACTACAGGAAGTAAAATTGATCTAATAGACTTGGGCTTTTTAAACAATTCAAAAGAATGTACATATCCAATAATATCATCTATAGTTCCTTTATAGACTAATATTTTGGAAAGTCCTGTATCGATAAAAAGTTGACTGACTTCTTCTAAGGATTGAGATTTTTCTATAGCAATAATTTCGGTACGCGGAATCATCACTTCACGGGATTTTACATCCGAAAAATCTAATGCATTCTGAAAAATCTGAATCTCACTATCAATCTCATCATGTTCCTCGACAGTTTCCATTTGCTCTGTAATATAATCACCAAGTTCGGTTTTGGTAAATGCTAGCTGAACTTCATCACCATCGGTTTTAAGAAATTTTTTAAGTACAAAATCAGACACCCAAATAACAAAGAAGGAAATGGGCCAAAAAATCAAATAAAACACATAAGCAGGAAATGAAAAAAACTTGAGTAGTGTATTGGCATAAATTTGAAAAAATACTTTTGGAAGGAACTCTGCCGTTAGCAATATCACCATGGTAGAAATTATGGTCTGTAATAATAGGTTAACACTACCTACCAAGTTGGGATAATAGCCTTCTATAACACCCATCAATAAATCTCCCATATAAAACCCATAGATTACTAGAGCAATATTATTGCCTACTAACATGGTAGCAATAAATTTTGAAGGTTTTTTAGTTAACCTAGATAGAATGTTCGCAAGGAAACCATCTTGCTTTTTTTCTATTTCAATATGAATTTTATTAGAAGAGATGTACGCAATCTCCATACCGGAAAAAAAGGCCGAAAAAATAACTGAAAGTACAATAGCGATGATTTGTAGTTCCATTAACTATCCTTGTTATTAGCATCAAATCTTTTTCGAAAGTTTCTTTTGAAGAAATACATAAAAACTGCTACTCCGGCAAAACACAAATATAAAATACTTCTACTATCTTCCTTCCCCCATTCTTCATATGCCTGATACAAGAAAAAACACATAATCGCCAGGTAGGCAAGCTCAAAAAATCTAAAAATTTTCACACGTTTATATTTTAAAGATTAGTAGTAGGTACATTTTAACATTGAGAACGGTTGTAAACCCCTTACTCTTCCATTAACATTTTTTGATACTCATTTCATCATATAAAATTACTCCTCGATGAACATTATTCCTTCATTGACGCGAGAATTCAATATAGTAAAATCCTGATTAGCATCAAAACCATCAGCTTCGTTTACAGTGCCATCAGCAAGGGTGCTTTTATATGGTAAATCTGTAAACACCCAATTTATACTCTGATCCCAATACAGTTGACGAGCCTCTAAATGAGTGCTATCGGCTGTTTTTACGTCTACATTGCCTCTCATATCAATAAGCCCCGTTTCTTTATAAAAAATAGCATAATCTGCTTTAACTACACTAATCTTACCATCTTTGTCAATGATATCCAAAATAATACCTTCAGGAAATTCCTGGTATCCGAAATTTTTATTAGAATAGTCTTTAATTTTTGGCGTTTTTAGGATTGCTGTTAGCCTCCCAGAGTCGGTATATTTTAGATTAAGCTCATAACCTTCAGCCATTGGAGCATCTTCTGTTATGAGATAATTATTTGTCTCTGACGAATTGGATTGACATGAAAAAAACAATGTCACAGCAAAAGCTGTGACAAAGTTCACTAATATATATAGGTTCTTTCTTTGCATTATAATTTCGGTACTTTTACCGTCTCACCGATCCAACATCCAATTTTTACCGAAGTAACTCCAGGATTATTAAAGATATCTGTTTTAGATGGAGCTTTTGCCCTGTAATTAGCTGCAGTTGCATTAGCATTCTTTTTAAGGCTTGGATCTACCTTACCAGCTTTTATCGCATATCTTTCTGCTAACCAATATACTGCTCTTTTACTAAATACATCCGTACCGCAGTTATTTGCACTACTTGCGATCATAGAAGCTATTCTAAGATAAGCAGTACCATAAGACGGCTTATTGGCTAATGCTTTTTTATAGTAAGATCTAGCTTTTGAATAGTTTCCTTGCTTTTTCACTACTTCACCAATTCTAAAGTATACTTTTGCTTTATCACTAGCTTTTGTTTCCAGCTGCGCTGATTGATTAAAGTATTCTAAAGCTTTAGACGTTTTCTTATCTTTCAACGCAAGAATCCCTAAGTAATATGCAGATTTTGCTGAAGGATCTGCTTTATGCAACGCTTCTACTAACTTAAAGAACAATGGATCATCTGTACATTCTTTTGCAGACATTCTACCAGCAGCTCCTTTTAACCAATTGATATCATTTTTCTTCCCTTCAAACTGACCATTATATAAAGGAATTAAGTTTTTACAATCTGCCAATTCTCCAAGCTTTTGGTTAACACCACCTTTTACTTTACTATAATTGTTTAAGATTTTATCGTATGTCTTTAATCTTTTTTTCTCTTTGCCAGAAAGTGCAGCTCCGGATTCCTCTTTTTCAGTTAATTCTGCAATAGTTTTTGCTTTTTTACTTTCTTCATCTTCAATCTTTTCTATTACCTCATCATACAAATCGAAAACATCCTGAAGATCTTTCTTCCCTGCCGACTGAAGCTCTACTAATAAAGAAAAATAGGTATATACTTTTTTAGGGCTAGAGAAATTCTTTTTATCCTCTGTCCATGCTTTATCAAATTCTGCGAACTGACTTTCTGCATTACCGATCTTATTATCATACATAATCTGACCAATGTCAGAATGCATATCACCTACTTTAGTTTTAGCTGGAAAATACTGAAGACGTTCTTTCCATAGAGCAATCATTTCATTAGCAATAGCTGTTTTTTCCGCACCTGCTGCTTTTTTATATTTGCTTTCAAGTAATTTTTTACCGAATTGAAAGGTTGCAAGACTATGCGTAGGACACTCTTTTCTTACTTTCCATAAAGGCTCCTCTGCAGCCTCATAATTTTTTACTTTAGCGTGCTCATAGGCAATAGAAGCCGTTGTGGCACAGTCAGTAGCCTGAGCACTAATACTTGTAGTGCTTAAAACTAATCCTGCTGCTATTGTATATAAAACTTTAGTATTCATAGCTGTATAATTGTAGTTAATTAAATTTCACTTTTCTAAACCATCTATCATTTAACGATAAACTTAATGACAAATTAAAAAATTCTTCTTTTACTAATCCTGCATCTGTTGTTCCACGTGTACCGAACTCAAAACCTACATTAGCATTAGAGAATAAATTGCCGACTGGTAACCCTACTCCAAAAGATATGCCAAACTCATTAATTGGTTGTCCATTAATATTCAAACCTGTCTCTTCATACCTGATTCCACCTCTATATACAATCCTATTAAGATAGCTTGTAAGTGAGTTATATTTAGGTATGTAATATCCTCCTAATCTAACTTTTGACGCATTATCATATACTACATTATCAGCGGTAAATGATCTATTATCAAAATTACTAGCATTAAGATATGTATACTCTGCTCCGATAAACCATTTTTTAGGTTCTCCAATTCCACCACCAACTTTTACCTCTGCAGGAAGATCTAAATCCCTATCAGCAACTTCTACCTCCTGTCGTTCTATAACTAATTCTGCTCCTGTAGCCGCTATCTGAACTGTCGCTAATTCCAGAGTATTTTCTGATTTAAGTTTAAATGACGGAGTAGACACTATCGATGTGGTTAATTCTAACTTTTCGGTTAACATTGTCTTGTATGCAACACCAAAAGACAGACTTACTCCTGATAAATCAGAATTATCAATTTCTCTGGTATCAAATTCCAGTTCTGCTCTTCTTAGAAGCGCCTTATTTTCAATATTCCCAAAGTTATAATTAATATCCAAACCAACACTTAAATTCTCGTTAACTTTAAACCCTGCTGCCACGAATACTTTATTAAGACCTCCCGTTCCAAGGAACTGATTCTCAGAGCCATCGTCATTAAATGAATTTGTTTGATAACCTACAGAACTTACCGGAATTACTCCGAAACCGAAACCAAATTTACCCGCTGGAATACCTATCGCCAAGTAATCTAAAGATGCATTATCTTTATAAGAATCATCGCCTGCTGCATTGTCCAAATTTAAACCATTATAATTGGCTCCTATTGTGTAGGTTGTTAAACCCAATTCTCCAAAAGATGCCGGATTCTGAAGATTTAAGTGAATACTATCCGTAAGTATACCCAATCCCCCCATCGATCTATTTTCTACTGTTCCTTTAAACTTCTGCAATCCTACTCCGTAAAAAGAATAAGGCGAAGAGGTTCCTTCCTGAGCATAAGATACGCTGGTAACTATTACCAGAATGACTACTAAAATCTTCTTTATCATTGACTATTATTAAAAGCTAAAATGTGATTTAGTCCCTCCAATAAAAAATTAGAGGTGGCAAATATGCTATTTTTTAATCTTTTAGACAAAAAATGTGCATCTCCTCCGGTTAAAATAACTGTTAAATCGGGATAAGTGTTGCAATATTCGTCAATTGCACCATCAATTTCATACAAAACTCCATTTACAACACCTGAATGTATCGCTTGATTCGTGGTATCTCCAATATGATTTTTTGGGAATTCCAGATTCAATAAAGGTAATTTTGAGGTAAAGTTATTTAAACTTGTGTATCTTAATGTAAGTCCCGGTGAAATGGCTCCTCCTAAATATTCTTCTTGTTTGTTTTTAAAATCATATGTTATACAGGTTCCTGCATCAATTATCAATACATCTCTTTCAGGAAATTGATGAACCGCACCCGCTACTAATGCTAATCTATCCACACCAAGCGTTGTAGGGGTAGCATATAGGTTAGTGAATGGCATCTTTACCGTATGATCCAGGATAAGAGTATTAAATAAATCTTTTACGACAGCAACATTTTCTTCATCCATATTGGAAACCGAAGATAGAATTCCTCTTTTTATTAAAGAATAATCTTTTTTTATTCTTTTAATTATACCTAAAAAATTCTGGGGTCTCAGTGTTTCTTTATGGATAATTAAATTATCGTCAAAAATTCCTAACTTTATAGAGGTATTGCCAACATCAATAACGAGATTCATCTGTTCTTATTTATTGTTTCTAAGCGAATTAAAAGAATTCAACACTAATTATTTAAATTAACAGTAAATTTAGGGTTGTGATTCATTTTATATCACTTTTTACAAGTGAGTAAAAGTACGAAACGATTTTTTTAAAATTTTCTTTTGAGGATTAAAAAAAGCGTTCTATATTTGCATCCGCTTACAACAAGGTGCCTTAGCTCAGTTGGTAGAGCAAAGGACTGAAAATCCTTGTGTCCCTGGTTCGATTCCTGGAGGCACCACCTTAAAAACCCGAACTTACGTTCGGGTTTTTTGTTTTCTAAATCAATTTTAATGAGGTTGTTCCAAATTAATTCTTAGTTGCCTTATAACATCTATATCCCTTTTTGATTTTGAGTTTCCTTTTCTTTCGGAGTATTAATTTCTAAACGATATCGTTCCAAAAACTGTTTTTGAATGGCTTCCATTCGTTCACGCATATTGTCTAAATCCATAAAATCCTTACCGAAATCATTAGAAAAGAAATCATCCTTAAAGAATTGGTTTGTAAACAGAGAATCCTCCTGAAACAGGTTTTCAAATTCTGGATTTTCGAAATCAAATCCTGAAAAACTACTATAAAACCTCGACTTTAAAGATTTTAGCACACTATCCCGATCCTTTAAAGCCAAGTCTTTCAAATCATTACCAGAAGACCAGGAATAAATAGAATCGTAACGTATCAAATTTCCTGCTTCATCAAATTCTTTATTTACTTCCCAACTTCCCTTTGGAATCTCTTCTTCTATTTTCTTATCCGCTTCTAATTTTTCTTGATTTTTCTCCTGACTGTTGCAGCTAATACTCAAAAAAGCCGCAAACATCCAAATTGCATACTTTTTCATTGTTGCTATTTTTTTAAATTAATATTTTATCTTATTGTAATTTGATTTCAATGCTACCTAAACTTTGCACCTATATCACAAATTTTAAAAAAAACAGTAGTAAAAGAGGCCAGTATTACTGACCCCTTTTGAAATAAATTATGAAATTTTAATACTTCTTGGAGGCTTTTGTATAGCTTCTTCTTTCTTGGGTATATGAATACTAAGCACACCATTGGTATATTCAGCTTTTATTTTATCCTCTTTTATAGTCTCAGGTAAGGAAAATGATCTTTTAAATGATGAGTAACCAAATTCTCTTCGCGTATAGTTTTCATCTTGCTGCTCAGCACTCTCTTTCATTTCACTGGAAATAGAAAGTATTTGATTATCAAGATCTATATGAAAATCTGATTTTTTCAATCCTGGCGCTGCCATATCCACAAAATAAGCATCCTTGGTTTCCCTAATATTTACCTTAGGAAGTGTTAACCCTGTATTAAAATTTGAAGTAAATACTGAAGGTAGGTCCCTGTTAAACATTTCGTCAATCCAAGAAGACCAAGTTGGAAAAGTAAGGCTGTTCGAATTAGTTCTTGCCGTACTTCCGTTCTTCGTTGTTACTAAATTACTCATAACTACAAAAATTTAAGTTAGACATTAATTCAAAAATCAACTTTATATTTACAAATCAAATGCCAATCGTAACTTTAGTGCTCAACCTTATAAATTTTAAAAAAAACTTAAGATTTCATCTTAATAAATATTTAAAATTTAGCGCTTAAAATGTCAATTTGACAAGGTAGAGAATGACAATTTTTCCAATTATCCTACAGGAACTCCCGATAAAATTTATAGCTAAAACAATAACCACTAATAATTTCTTTTGTGAACTTAGAAACTATCGTTAATAGAGTTTATCAATTTGAATCTTGTCATTATTTAATCTCTAAGCCTGTTCTATAATTTAACTTTTGTTTGTGAATAAGTTGTTATTTTTACATTCCAAATTCCGCTTATGAAATATATGCAAGTACTTCCCATTTTTTTATTGCTCTTTCTATTTTCGATTGTTACCTACTCTCAAGAAAAATCAGACGAACAATTAGAAAGGCAATTACAAGAAGAGCAGTCAGAAACTACTCCTGAGGAAAAAGAGGAATCGAAAAATGAAATGACCCGATGGCAAATGGTAAAATATGATGGCATTTCTGCATTTGGAGGAGTTAAACACGCCTACACTCAGCCTTTTAGATGGAAAGGTAAAGACTGGGCAACTTTTGGCGGAATTATTGCCGGTAGTACCATTTTACTGGCAATCGATGAACGGGCAAATGATTATTTTACAAATCAGAGTGAAGGTGTACCTCAAATAATAAAAGAAAGCGGTTTCCGTTTTGGAAAACCACTTTTCAATTATGGATTAACAACCGGTATTTATGCTTTGGGGTTAATCACAAAAGATGAAAAAATAAGAAAAACAGGAGTCTTACTGATAGCTTCTGCGACAGCCGGAGGAATTCTTCAGACAGTAAGTAAAACACTGGCAGGTCGCGCCAGACCAACCTCGGGAGAAGATAATTTAAGTTTTCGTTTTAATTCGAGCGAAGCCGAATATCATTCTTTTCCTTCTGGACACGCCATTTTATCCTTTACCACCGCTTATGCAATAGCCAAACAATTCGACAACCCTTATATCAAAGGAGGGCTTTATGCTGTAGGATTGATAAGTCCTATTTCTCGTTTATGGAGTGGAGCACATTGGTTAACGGATGTTGTCCTTGGTGTAGCTTTAAGCGTGGTTATTGTGGATGGCATTGATAACTACCTTAACAAGGAGGAAAGGTATGTTTACGACAGTAAGAAATTTAAAATCAAATGGGACCTGAAACTTGGTGCAGGTCAATTAGGAGTTGTAGGCAGCTTTTAAGACCGTAAAATTCATTCCAAATATTATTTATTTCAAAGGCATAAAAATTTCTGCTTTCCATTGTGAGGCATTCCCATCTTGCATAGGGTTGTTATAGAATATCTCCAAAGGTTTTTTTTCTATCAGAATATTTCTTTCCTCTGCATATTGTATGAGCGCAAACCACGCTTGATCACTATTCCTGTAATTACCATAGAAAGTAGCTTTTAAGGCCTTCTTTGCCGGTGATTTATCATATCTTATTAGTGAGTTAATAGGTAATGAATCCATATGTTTTATTGGAAAACCAAAATCAAACTTAATGGTATCATCCACAGTATTCCATTCTTTTATTTTTACAAATGGTGCTCCATTAACCTTTACTTGATTTTCTATTATTTTAGGGTAAAGATCGGTATTTGTCTGCATCATCATGGCAGCTTTTGACAGTCGGTTGGATGTTGATGAAACATACAGATATTCTACTGCCGGTATTTCAGATTCTCCTTCTATTAGTATCCTAAAGTTCCCCGCAAATTTATTCACTCCTTTTCCGAAACCTTTTAATTCATTTTTTAAAGATCTTGTGAATGGACTTTCTCCTGCAAGAATTCGTAATCGATTCGCTATAGCATGTTTCCCAGAAATGGCACCTACCTTAATTTTGGTTATAGAATCATTAACACTTTCTAAAGTCCACTCTAAATCAAGAATGGTATCACTTAATTTGACCTGTTGTACTACGCCCTCAAACAGGGTAGTATCCATCGTAGTAATATTTTTTACTTTTGGATCCTTCCCCCAAGACTCCCAACCAACTATTTGATGATACACGCTTCCTCGTGAACCTTTAGCTGTAAAGGATACTTGATAATCGTATTTCTTAATAAATAAATACCAGATTGATAATCCTGATAGTATCACTAGAATCAAAACTACAATTCTCTTCATGTTAATTAGAACTAGCTACTCCAGAATTTGATGAGTTCATTTTTAATTTACGCACTACAAAACTTCCTAAGGAACGTCCTTGGTCTAATCCCAAGTCAATAGCTGCCCTATAATGAATTCCTCCATACAATCTACTAATAGCAGCTTCATCTGCAGCTTTGTTAAAGGACTTAAATGAACGAACAGGCAATCCATATTGTAATTCTGTATCATCATCAAAGGCAAAGTTATCTCCAAAAATATCCGTTAGAACGGTAGAAGCAGCTCCGGAAACTACCGAGTGCCCACTAGTATATTCAGGAAAAGGTGGTGTTTGTAAAACCGGTGTCCAATTTTCATCAATATGTTGATTGATCAAAGTTTCTGGACGAATCAGGTTGCTTCTGTATTTCTCATCCCAGCAGCTTATAAATGCATCTGCAATTGCAATTGATGTTTTCGTATAAGCAAAAACGGTTTTCGCAAAATCAGCATTGGTTTTTTTACAGGCTATCTTACAGATTCCAATCCAATGTGCGCCTGGTGTAATCTTTTTGGTTGCAAACATCAAATGACCTTTATGCGTTGAAACATAAGGATTACAATCCCAAAATTGCGCTATTTCCAGTTTTTCTGAATCTTCTCCTTCTTCTTTAATTTTCTGACCAACCTCATAAGTCTCCATCAGTTCTTTGTAGAATGGAGTGTCTTTTTCGAGTGAAAAATCAGGATATCTAGCTGGTTTAAACTGTGATGAAGAATCGATTATTGAAGGTCTTATTTCTTTCCAATGAGGTTCAATACCATCCATATAATCCGGTGGAGTTGGTTGCCATCTGGAAGGATCATCTGTATTTACAGAAAACTTAGGCATGGTTCTGGTCTGGGCATAATTGTCGGTAGCATACCAGTTTTTGATATGTTCTGCTACTTGTAAACCATATGTTTTAGAATCATTAAACGTTTCCTCATTCTGCAACTTCCAGGAATTGTATAAACTATCTCGATACGCCTCTACACGATCTTCAGAAAAAAGTAATGATTTTCCTACTTCTAAATACGCTACCAGCGCAGAAAGTTTATAGTTGATATTTTTTGTGGTATCTGCTTTCGGCACGGGTCTTAACTCGTGTAATTGACTAGCTAAAGTTTTGTAATTGTTCCCTTCTTGTCGTATCACTTCATACGCTGCGATATTAGCATAGTTGTATATCCGACTTGCAACGGGTGGAGAAAATATATCATGCACCATCACTTCTGTTACTTTATCCACCGCTTTGTGATAATCATCAGAGGTAATCTCGATTTCTTTTACTTCCTTTTGGCAAGAAACAGATAATACTAAAAGCAACACTAGTATAGGCATAGCTTTACTGATAGCAACTAATGTTTTATTTTCTGATTTACTGAAGCATTTCATAAATTTCTGCTTTTCCATTGTTTATAGTGACTAGTAAATAATCCTTGTTTACAAAATTAATAATATTTAAACCTCTAACCGACTTCTTACTTAGGTTAATACCTAATTCTCGAGCTTCCATGACAAAAGCGTCTCCTTCTAACACCGCTCCTGCAAATCCATCAAATCTACCGTGATAAGGAATCACTCCAAAATAATTACCCGCCAGTAGCACTTCATCCTTATCATCTTTATCAAAATCATATCGAAGCATCGAGGTTATTGGTGCTATTTGAAGTGAGTTTTTAAAAGGAACAAACGTAAATGTTCCGTTATCATTCTTTAAATATCCTGAAGCCAGCTGGTGTACCTCCAACAACGCTGCCTTTTCTAATGCTTTTTGACCAAAAATCTCTTCCACCGTTTTACCAGCAAAGCTGTTATAGGTGGTGAATTTTTTCTTTAGATAATTTAATTGACCAGAAAGTTCATCTAATCCTAGGGCGGTATAGTACTTATCATTGTTTGGTAATGCTAAAATTGTTTCCGTTTTCTTATTATTATCAAAATCTGCATAATATAATCTTAATGGAAAGTCTGATGATGCTGAAAGTTTAGAATTGAGCCCAAAATTACCTAATAGATAATCTGGATCGCCATCATTATCAATATCAAAATCTATGATTGATTGCCAAAGTCCTTTTAATTTTTCTTTAGAAATCTCTTTGGTAACATCAGTTAAATTACCGTTTTCATTTTTAAAAAAATGAGGTGCCATCCATTCCCCCACAACGATTAAATCTTTTACACCATCACCATTAAAATCAGTCCAAAGAGCATCTGTTACCATTCCTATTTGCTGTAAGCCTTGGTGTTCTTTAACGCTAAAGCTTCCATTATCATTGATCAGAAGATATGAATTGGGCGTTTTGCCAAAATCATTGGAAACAGCATAACCCCCAACAAAAAGATCGAGGTCTCCATCACCATCCATATCATAAGGTTTCACTACTGATTCATGTTCATATAATTCCGGAAAATCAGCTGAAGATAAACCTTTATCAGAATTAAGATACAATCTATCTACCAATTCTTTAGATGTGCCAAAAAATTCTCCTCCAGCAGATGCCACTAGCAGATCGTTTTTTGAATCGTTATTTAGATCTTCAATAATCGCCACAACATCTTCTTTCTTTTTATCCATTATTAAAACCTCAGATAACAGCTCTTCGAAACCAGTAGCAGTTTGAATATATATTTTAGATGCCTCCAGCTTTGAACTTCCGAAGAAAACATCATCTTTCCCATCATTATTTAAATCACCAATTGCAGTAGCTGGTCCTCGATCAGAAATTTTATATGGAATTAACTTTTGACGATTAAAATCAGTATAGTTATTCTCTTTATGAATATACTGCAATCCAGGAATAGAGTCCATTTTTTTAAACCAACCTTTCTTTTTTGGGAATAGCTTTTCATAATCAACAGCGTTCCTTTTGTGCAATAATTTGATGGTCAACGTTTGATTGGTTACGATATTTTCTGCAATCTGAATGGTATTATCTGGCCATATAATTTTTAATGAATCGATCGTTGCTATGGTATCGTACCCAAAATGAATCACAGGTTCTGAAGAGGATTGAAAACCTTTGGAAGTAAATAACTGCTTGTATTGTGCAATCCCTTGATGATAGGAGATTACTTTGGTTCCAATCCCGTATTTGTTTTGATCTTTAAAACTAAACTTCAGTTTTAAAAAATTACCTTTTTCGTTTGTCTTATTCTGATAAAAAGAGGCAGGTGCATTGATGTTATTGGTTACAATATCTAAATCCCCGTCATTATCAAAATCTGCATATGCACTTCCTGTTGAAGCGGTATTTTCTGCAGGAAGCCAGGCTGAAGACATATCGATAAAGTTTATTCCACTAGTTCCTTTGAAAACATAATTCTGTACTTCTCCTGAAGGCATGATGTTTAACGCCTCATTGTCTACTAACTTAGAACTATTTAGTTTTTTCTGGATTTTTTCGTTAGAAATATACTTTATATAATCCAGATCATTAGGCCTTTTTGGAATTCCATTAGAGATAAATACATCTTGTTCACCATCTTGATCATAATCTGCAAACAACGCAGACCAGCTCCAATCTGTGGCTGCGACACCACTCAATAAGGCTGTTTCAGAAAAATAGTCTCCTTGATTGATCTGAAGCATATTGCGAGCGTATTGATAATGATATCCCAAACGATTGATACGCATTTGTAACATATCTACCGTCTCGTCTCCTGCTGAGGCTTTAAGAACAGTTTCATCCCCTGGAGTCATATCCAAGGTCAGCATATCCGTATATCCATCGTGATTGATATCGGCTACATCATTCCCCATTGAAAAACGGCTGGTATGAGCAAAATATTCTTTAAGAGACTCACTAAACGTTCCATCACCATTATTGATATAGTAATAATCATCTTCGTGAAAATCGTTACTAACATAAATATCTGTAAAGCCATCGTTATTAAAATCTGATGTTGCTAATCCCAAACCGTACCCATTTCCACCACCATAAATTCCTGCCGTGGCACTGATATCTGTAAATTTATCACCATCATTACGTAGTAATTTATCACCGCTCTCAGAGCTTCTTTGATTTCTGAGTGATGCTCTACCAAAAGAATTTTGAGTATGAATTGCGTGATTTAATAAATACATATCCAAATCCCCATCATTATCATAATCAAAGAAGGCTGCAGAAGTTGAATAATTTCTAAAATCTAACCCATAATCAGCTGCTTTTTCTGTAAATGTGTTATCACCGTTATTGATGAATAATTCATTTTTGCCTTTTAAGCCCTGAAGACCAACGACTGCACATACATAGATATCCAAATAACCATCTCCATTAATATCTGCCATTACGGTTCCCGTATTCCAGTCAGCATTTCCTGCTATTCCTGCTTTTTCTGTAATATCTTCGAATTGAAAGTTTCCTTTATTGAGGTACAATTTATTTTTACCTTGATTAGAAGTAAAAAACACATCAACTAAATCATCTCGATTAATATCACCTACCGCAACTCCAGCACCATTATAGTAATACAGATAATCTAAAATATTGAGTTCTTCGGTAGGGTTAAGGGTATTCTGAAAAGTTATATTCGTAATCTCAGAAGTAACTTTATTAAACACTTCTCCTTGGTATGGTTTTTCTTCCTTACATCCGGATAAGAGTAAAAGCCCAAAAGTTACTATGGTTATATGCTTGATCATTCTGTCGAAATCTAAACTTCTGCTATTTATTCTTTTTAAATATTTTTGGAGTCTGATTATTAATCGCCACCAGTAAATATTTCTCTCCTGCTCTGTTTTTCACCCAACGCATCGCCCTAACTTCATTTTCTACCAAAAATCCTGAAAACTTTTGATCTGTGTAGTTTCCTTTGCCATCACCTAATAAAACATTTCCACGACTGGCATCCAGTCTGGAGAACTGCGGTTTAAAATTATAATTGTTTCCTGCTACGATTAAATCTAAATGACCATCGTTATTGACATCTTCTGTTTCAATATCGCAGATACAAGATAGTTGAGTTTCTTTAGGAAGTTCTCCAATCTCGAAAGTCATATCCCCGTTATTCAAAGCTATTAAATTGGCGAAATTGTTTACCTCTTTAATTGTCGTATTGTCTATAGTTTCTTTAGAAAATAATTCATCTATAGATTTAGTTGCGTATTCAGAAAATTTGAGATTTTGTTTCTTCAACACATTAATTTGAGCTGTTATTTCCTTCTTTAAATGTATTGGAACATCTTTTCCATTTATAGTTTGCGTAACAATTTGCTCTACTGTACCGTTATTGTCAAAATCATTGATATACATTTTGGTTGGAGCGTCTGCACTACATTGATATATCGAATTCAACCCTCGATTTCCAAGAACTAAATCTATATCTCCATCACCATCTAAATCAGTTGCTTCTACCGTATTGAACCAACCTGAAGTCTTATCCAGATTTGTCTTGGCAAGAGTTAGTGTATTCCCATCATTTATAAATATCTTAGGAGACATCCATTCTCCAACGATAATAAGATCTTTCTTACCATCTGAATTTATATCGTTCCAAGTGGCATCCGTAACCATTCCGACAGTTTTAATTTCATTTCCCTTTGCTGCTGTTACATCTATAAAGTTTCCCTTACCATCATTTTCTAAAAGATAGCTTTGTGGTGAAACTCCGTAGGTTCCTATAATACTATGGCTTCCTGCAAAAATATCGACATCTCCATCCTGATCATAATCATAAGCTGCTAATACAGAAATATTGGTATTGGTTGGTTTTATAACGCTTCCTCTTGAGAAATTTCCTTTACCATCATTCAAATAACTTCTAACACCCGTTCTGGCACCTTTAAAATTTCCTCCGGAACCAATAACCAAATCCATATCCTGATCTCCATCGATATCTTCAAAAACAGCTGTTACATCTTCAAAAATATCTTCAGTTTCGAATGAGGTCGCTTTCAATTTGCCTGTATCATCCTGCACATATAATTTTCCGGTCTGATTAAATGCTCCACCTATAAAAATGTCATCATTACCATCATTATTTACATCTGCAATTGCCAGGGCAGGACCTTCTTTGGACTGCATTTTATAGATTAATCCTTCATAATCAAAATCTACATATGCATCTTCTTTATGTTGGAACAAGGTATGCGGGATTTCTTCAAAATATCTGTCTTCTTTTTTCTGAGCGTATGTAAAATCCAGATCGGCATTTTGATAACTAAATTCTAATTGTTTATTTAATGCTACCTCCTGCATTAGTTGAGATTTTCCATCCGGATAAATAACCCGTAAAGAGTCTATCTTGTTATTGTTACCCAAACCAAGGGTCATGATGTATTCAACGGAAGATTGGAAACCTCTAGTAGGAATCAATTCTTGTCTAATTATAGTATCGTCAATATATGCCTCGACTACACTACCGATCGCAAAGGTATTTTTAACGTCCCCATTGATTTTGATTTTCAAAAAGTTATTACCGTTCTTTTCGCTATTATTTTTATAAATAGCGACTGGCATATTTAGATTATTAACCACCAAATCTAAATCACCATCATTATCCAAATCTCCATAAGCGGATCCATTCGAAAATGTAGGTTCTTCAAAACCCCAATCTTTTGTGGTATCCACAAAACTTAGGTCTCCATTATTCTTAAATGCGTAGTTTGAAATGGGAGTGGAGGGCATTTTATTAATAATCGAATCTACTTCTTCTTTTTTACCTGTTAATGTCATTTTCTGTATGATATCGTTGGCAAAAAAGTTCATAAAATCCTGATCCGTCAGATCGTGGTAAATTCCGTTGCTAACATAAATGTCACGATACCCATCGTTATCCATATCAAATAATAAAGCTCCCCAGCTCCAATCTGTTTTTGCTACACCACTATAAAAAGCAATTTCTGAAAACGTATCATCTTGATTATTTAGCTGTAATGAATTTTGCATATATTGATTATAAAAATCCCTGCTTTTCTTTAATTGATAAACATCATAACTTTCAAAAGAACTGGTTTCTTTTAATCGTTGATCTCCTTCGGGAAGCATATCGGTAACAAAAATCTCGGGATATCCGTCATTATTAACATCTGCCATATCCGCTCCCATCGAAGAGATACTCAGGTGTTTTACCCAATCCTTAATTTCTTCGCTGAATGTTCCATCACCTTTGTTGATATACAAATAATCTCTTTCATAGAAATCATTAGACACGTATATATCCGGCAATAAATCCTTATTGACATCTCCTATGGTAACTCCTAATCCAAAACCAATCAAACTTCCAAATATCCCTGCTTCTTCACTAACATCGATAAAGACTCCATCATCATTTCTCAACAACTTGTCTCCGCCTCCTTTTAAGATTTCAGGAATATCCCAATCCTTTGCTCTCAGATTTCGCTTATTTACATACCCTAAGCTACTTACCGGAATAAAACTATTGTTCAATATATATACATCTAAATCACCATCTTTATCATAGTCAAAAAATGCGGCATGTGTGGTAAAACCGCTATCAGCAAGATTGTATTCTTCTGCTTTTTCGGTAAATGTGATGGTTCCAGAGTCTGCTGATGGGCCATTATTAATAAAAAGTTCATTCTTTTGATCATCGCCTTCTACATTACCTGCATTACATACATAAATATCTAATAATCCATCTGCGTTAATGTCTACCATCACAACTCCTGTGGACCAGGAATTTTTGCCGGTTGTACCAGAAGATTCAGAAATGTCTTCGAATGTAAAATCTCCTCTATTAAGATAGAGCTTATTTTCTTTTCTATTAGCTGTTAAATATATATCAGGTAATCCATCATTATTTATATCCCCAATAGCCACTCCTCCACCATTATAGAAATTTCTATAGGTGAAAATATTAAAATCCTTTTCGTTATTTACTTGATTGATAAAATCAATATGTGTCTTTTCGGGATTTAACTTAGTAAATAAAACATCCTTTTTTTTAATTAATTTTTCCACAGGTTTATCCTCTCCGCAAGAAATACATACGAATATTACAAAAGCAATGTACAAAAGCTTATTCATGTTCTTTTTTTAATTTTTTAAATACTTGGATACTATCATTATTGACACCAAATAGAAAATACATTGAATCCTTAACCATTATTGATTTTATAGATCTTACTGCTCCTTTCACGCTTAAGCCTGAATTTTTAACACTGTTAAAGTTCCCTTTAGTATCATTTAGAAACACCTCTGCGTAAGAGGCATCTAATCTACTCAATTGGGTGTTTATCTCATAGGTATTACCCCCAAGAATGATATCAGGATATTGATCATCATTTAGATCCTGGACTAAGATATCATGTACAGAGGAAATCTGCGCTTCCCAAGGTAATTGATGTTCTATAAATTCAAGATCGCCTTTGTTTTCAAAATATAAGGTAGCAAGCGTGGATACCTGTTTTTTTTCAGCTTGACTTATCTTTTCTTTTGAAAAATAATCTTTAAAATCTGCTTCTGCGAAAGCTTTATATGAGAGAAACTTTTTATTAAGCTGAGGGATTTGTTTTGTTAGCTCATCCTTAGTAGCAATTGGAGTTTCTTTTCCCTGATAGAAATAGGTCACTATCGGATCTACTTTTCCATTATCATCAAAATCATTCAGATATAACTGTATTGGTTCTTCAAACGAAGCTTTTAAGCGACTGTTTAGCCCCCAATTACCAGCTATGATGTCTAGATCACCATCTTTGTCCATATCCTGAACCACAATGCAATTCCACCAACCATTGGTGTTTTTTAAAGAAGGTATCTCTTTTTTTCTAAAATTTCCTCTTCCGTCATTAACCATTATTGTTATCGGAATATAATGTCCTACCAGTATCAGATCGGGAAAATTATCGTTATTAACGTCCTCAAATTTTGCATCGAATACCTGACCAGTAGTATACAACTCTGAGGCACTTGTTGTCGTTATCTCCTTGAAAATACCTTCCCCATTATTTTCGAAAAGGTAATTTTTTGGCGACTCCCCATAAGAACCTGCAACACTATTACTACCAATAAAAATATCCATATCACCATCTTGATCTATATCTGAACTGATCACTACAGAGGCATTTATTATTATTTTGGGAAAAGTGTCGGGTTTAGCCTTAAACTCACCGTTTTCGTTCATGAATATTACAGGAGCCGTCTCATATCCGGTATAATTTTCATTCCCTCCATAAATAGTAATCAAATCCAAATCTCCATCCGAATCTGCATCAAAAAAGTGTTGATCAACATCTTCGTACTTTTTATAGAGCTCTAAATCAGGTTGCTCTGTTTTATGAAATTTTCCTGATTTCTCTTGTAAAAACAATGTTCCAGGTTTAAACCTTCCTCCAGGTATAAAAACATCCTCTAACCCGTCGTTATTTATATCTTGTACCGAAATGTGAGGTCCTTCATTAGAAATAGCGTAAGGAGCTAAAGGCTCTATACTAAAATCTTTTGTCTCGTAATCCTGATGTTTGAATTTTATGCCTAATGAATCACTTTCAAACAAATCGGAAGGTTTTTTAGCAGTATCTAAAGTATTATTTACCTTATCCTGCTTTAGAGTCATTATTGTGTTTATTTGTATCTTTTTATGTAAAGAAGTATCCCCATCCGGCCACTGTATGCTAATTGAGTCTATAGTAGAACTATTTCCTAATCCAAAATGTACTGAAGAAGAGACTGAAGATAAATATCCTCTGGTGGTATACACTTCTGAAGTTTGCAAACCCTTATCAGTAAAAATAGTTACTTTGGCACCAATCGCATGTAGGTTTTGCGCCGTTCCATCCAATCGTATTTTTAGATAGTTATTCTTTTCTAACTGATCTGTCTGGTTTTGGTAAATAAAGGCCTTTTCATTAATGTTATTGGTTACGATATCTAAATCACCGTCATTATCTAAATCTGCATATACTGCTCCATTACTATAAGATGGCACATTATCTGACCAAGTGTTAGAAACATTATCAAAAGTCAAACCTCCTTTATTGCGATAGAAATAATTGGCAGTTTTCTTATCGGGCAACTCATTAATCAAAGCTAAATCTTCTTTAGTCATTCCTGCATCGATTCGTTTCTGGATATTATCATTGGCAATAAAGCTTATGAAGTCCATATCGTTAGTTGCTCCTTTAATTCCATTAGAAATAAAAATATCTTTGAACCCGTCATTATCATAATCTGCCAGTAATGGTGCCCAACTCCATTCTGTAGCTGCAATCCCAGAAAAAAATGCAACTTCACTAAAGTTTTCATTTCCTCTGTTTATCTGTAAAGCATTCTGCATGTATTGAGGTTGGTAACCGTTTTTGAGATATTGATTATAAATTGTAAAACCATACTCGGTTCCGGATGATTTATAGGTTGCTAAATCTTCCGGCAGCATATCCAATGATAAAATATCCGAAAATCCATCATTATTAATATCCGCAATATCTGTTCCCATGGAGAAGTGAGAGGTATGCTGAATTTTATTCAAATCTGATGTTATCACTTCTTTGAAAGTACCGTTCTTTTGGTTGATATAGAAGTAGTCATTTTCAAAAAAATCATTCCCAATATATATATCAGGATATCCATCATTATTCATATCACTGGTGGCAATACCTAAACCATATCCTATAGCTCCTTGAAAAATCCCTGCTTCTTTAGAAACATCTACAAATAGATTATTATCATTACGATATAATCGATCACCGGATAGAGAATCTACTTGATTTCTCTTAACTCCTCTTCCATAGGTGCGATTAGGATGAACTGAGTGATTTAGAAGATACATATCCAAATCTCCATCACGATCATAATCAAAAAAACTAGCCTGTGTAGAAAAACTAGATATATCCAGATTATAGTCTTCTGCTTGTTCCTTAAAATATGGGACACCTTTAGTATCCAATCCTTGGTTTACAAAGAGTTTATTCTTTCCTTTTATTCCTCTATAATTTCCAACTTTACATACATAAATATCCAATAATCCGTCATTATTAATATCTACTATAGTAACGCCCGTAGACCATCCTTCATTATCCTTAAGAAGATCTGAAGTTGTTTCAGAAAATGTAAAATTCTTTTGATTTATATATAATTGATTTTCATTTTGGTTAGAAACAAAATATAAATCCTCCCAACCATCGTTATTGAAATCCCCAACTCCAACACCAGCTCCATTATAATAATACAGATATGTTAATATATTTAATTCTGGAGTATCTTCTAGTTTGTTTTGAAAATTGATCCCAGTTTTTTCCTCTGATAATAATTGAAAATGATATATCCTCTCCTCCCTTTTACAACATATAAAAAGAAGTAACAGTAGCGTGTAAATACCAATATTTTTAAAAGAAATGATCAACCGTAACCTTTAGTTTGAAATGCCTTAATTAGCAGAGCCCTTCAATTTTTGAAGGGCTCTGATCTAACAAATCTTAGCAATTTAATATGTTAGTAACCAGGGTTTTGTGTTAAATTAGGGTTTGACAACAACGCCGTTGCAGGAATAGGAAACAACACCCTAAAATCCTCTGTACTACTTTTTAGACCCCAAGGTTCTGCAAATTTTCCAAAACGGATTTGGTCATTACGTCTCCAGAATTCTTTATATAATTCCCTTCCTCTTTCATCCAGTATATCTTGATCTGTCAAAGCAGTCAAACTGGTAGAGGTATTTCTAATAGCTCTAAGATCATTAATCATAGTTAATGCGTCATCACCAGAGGTGCCTCCTCTAAAAATCGCTTCTGCTTTCATTAAATGAGCATCAGCATATCTAAAAACAATCTCGTGATTGGTAAAAGAACCATTTTCTGGGTGATATTTTATTGTACGGATTCCTGTACGTTCATCATTACCTAATAATCCAGGGAATTCTTTAGTAAATATTAATGGTTGTCCAGGTCTATCTGTCATCGCAGCTCCAGTTTCATCATATTGTTGCCCAATTAAGAATCCATATCCAATACCAAGATTCGACCCATCAGTTGGAACAAAACCTCTTCGCTCTTCTTGTCCACTTCCTGGTACATTCGTATTAGGATCTCCTTCAAATAAGTCATAGAACTCTGCCAAGGTAGACCAACCGTTCCATCCTCCACCGTCATTACCCGGTGCATTTTGATTATAGTGTAATCCATTCCAGATTCTGTTTCCCACACCTGTTTCTGCGAACCAAATAGTTTCATTATCTACACTTTCTTCAAAAATATCAAAATAACCTGCTTGTAATGAATAGCCATCTGCTGCAATCGCATCCACGGCATTCACAACCGCTGTCATATCTGCCGCATCCGGGGTTCCCGTTCCATTATAAATATGCTTGTTTAAAAGTACTTTAGCCAACAAATAATTTGCTGCTGCTCTGGATGCTTTATTGGTTGATGCACTTGGCCCTACCGTCGGTAGATCTGGAATTGCTTCGTTTAGATCTGTAATTACAAAATCAACCGCTTCAGTTCTAGTAAGAACTATTGGATCCACTTCAGGTCCCTCATCGGCTTCTCTAAATGGAACTTGTCCATACATATCCAATATCCAAAACATACTAAATGCTCTTAGAAATTTTGCTTCTGCCAATTGTGAAGCGTCAGCTCCACTTATTGGATCGATGATTTCTGTGGTATTGAAAACATTGGTATTTAAGTTATTCCAGTTATTCAATACAAATGGGTGAATGGCAGTCCACGTATGTTCGTGTAAATTTCTCCATAATCCATTATCCCCCCAGTCTGTACCTCTTGTTGGCACTAATAGCTCATCAGTAGTTACTTCATTCAATGCATATAAATCTGCTTGATTTCCAATCTGACCATACACCGCGTTGTACACGTTACTTATAGCCGCATCTACGTCTCCAACTCCTGTAAATTCTCCGGTAAGGTTTTCAATAACTGAATCCGTAGGTTCAATCTCCAGATCTGTACAGGAGATCAATAGTATTATTGACATTAAAGCCGATAATCCAAATTTAAATTTCTTTTCTTTCATAATCTTAATTTTTTAAAACGTTGCATTTAATCCAAATGTATAGGTTCTCGGTCTTGGAAAGGCTGTATAATCAATACCTGCTGTGGGCACTCCATTTAGAGGTGCACTTACGTTTACCTCAGGATCCAAACCACTATAGTCAGTTATTACGAAAAGGTTTTGACCTGTAGCAAAAATACGAAGACTTTTAAAAACTCCTTCGCCAGATAGTGGCCAATTATATCCCAAGGAAGCCGTTTGTAATCTTAAGAAATCTCCTTTTTCAAGAAAACGAGTAGATACATCAGGAGCGTTAGCAGCAGATTCTCCATTCGTTAAAACATCTACAGTAACATTCCTACCTCCATTGATACTACCAGCGGTAAAAAATGCATTGGCCGTATTATTATAAATGTAGTGACCAAACTGCCCTGCAAAGAATAACGATGCATCCCAGTTTTTATAATCAAATGTAGTAGAGATTCCTAAGTTAATATCTGGTAAAGCACTTTTACCTACAAACTCCTGTACATCTCCATTAGGGTAAATGGATTGTCCATTAGCATCAAATCCAGCAAATTCTCTCAAATAATAAGAAAACAGCGGTTGATCTTCTGCTAATAGTTGAGCAAAAGCACCTGTCAATCCTTGCCCGCTTATTTGTCCTGATGGAATCTGCCCATCAAAATTTTGGAGTTCATTTTTATTATATGCTATATTAAAACCAAAATTCCAATTTAGATCTTCTTGTCGGAGAATATCATAATTAATTGCAAATTCTACTCCTTGGTTGATAACATTTGCATCTATATTAGTAAAATTAAATGGTTGCGGAGTCGGTTGTGCGTTTGGAATACTCAGTAATAATTCCTGAGTGTCTTTATGATAAAAATCAATAGTACCTGATAAACGATCTCCAAAGAAACCAAAATCAATACCAACATTTGCCTGGCTTGTTGATTCCCACTGCAAATCATCATCCTGAAAAGAAACACGACTTGTTCCTGGAGCATTGATCACACCATCTTGCGCAATACCTCCAGGATTAAACCTACGTCTAATTGTAAAATTACCAAAACCAAGTCCGTCCTGATTACCTGTAACACCATATCCAAGTCTCAGTTTTAACGTAGAAAAAGCATCTCCTATAAAATCTTCCTGGTCTAACTTCCAGGCAAATGCACCAGATGGAAAATATCCATAAGTTTTATTTGGCCCGAATCGAGAAGAACCATCCGCACGCACCGTTGCAGTCAAAATATACTTATCTGCAATGGTATACGTACCCCTTACAAAAAATGATTGTAACTCATCCGTAAAATCAAAGGTATCACCCAACACTGATGTTAAAGGAATTGCAGGTGCATTTAAAGCTTCGCCCTGTACTATCTCTGGAAACAATCTATTTACAAAAGAGCCATTTGGAGCTACTCCATATTGTTGGTATGACCCCTCAATTGAGCTTTCAATTAAATTAGCTGCTGCTTCCAAACTATCGCCCATTCGATCTAAATTTGTAGTACCGAATCCAAAACCCTGTACGGTTCTACCGCTTCTAGCAAAATCCTGATATGAGAACCCAGCTAACGCAGAAAGTTTAGAGTTGCCAAACTCCTTCTCGTAGTTTAAGGTTACTTCTAAAAGTCTGTTTTCTACGTCAATATCATTAAGAACTCCTCTTCCATTTTCTGGGGCTCCGTTGTTAAACCCTGTAATTTCGCCAGATAACACATTTATCGCAGTAGACTCAGAATCGTCATACCCCAGAGTCACTTTTGCACTTAACTCGGATGTAATATTATATTCTGCCGAAAAATTAATTAAATATCTATTCGTCTTTGTTTCGTTTTGACTAAAATTTAGCAATGCCAAAGGGTTAATGTTTGATCCTCCGGGCACAAAACCAGTCTCAGCAGGCCAAGTAGGGTTAGCAGAATAAGCTGCTCCTAATAAATCTCCTTGAAATCCTGCATTGTTTGTTATAGGTGGTGCCTCATCGTTTACTCTTGACAACGTACCTTGTAAATTTAATTTTAACTTATCGTTGAAAAATCTGTGAGTCGCATTGATCCTACCTGTAATTCTTTCTAATGAACTCTTTTTTATAACCCCGAATTGCTTACTATATCCAAATGAAGCTCTAACGTTTCCGGTATCGTAATTATTAGAATATGACAAACTATTTATTGTAGATTCGGCTTGTCGTGTAATTACATCTTGCCAATCTGTACTTGCTCCAAAATCCTGTGCAGAAACATTACCACCAAACTGATCAATGGCTGCCAGATATTGCTGTCTATTTAATAAATCAAACTCCTGTGCAGGTTTTGCAATACTAATAGAAGAAGAATACTCAAAAACTCCTTTTGGAGCTCCCCTACCAGTCTTTGTAGTAATTATAACAACACCATTCGCCCCTCTGGATCCGTATATCGCTGTAGCAGACGCGTCTTTAAGAATACTTACACTTTCTATGTCATTAGGATTTAAGAAATTTAACGGATTTCTTGCAGAACTGGTTCCTAATCCTAAATCAGCACCTCCAGCTGCGGTATCATCACCTGCCAAAGGAACTCCATCTACCACGAAAAGAGGATTGTTATTAGAACGAACCGAAGTTGTTCCCCTAATTCTAAGAGCTACTCCTGCCCCAGGCTCTCCACTTGCTTGAGTAATCTGCACCCCTGCAGTTTTACCTTGGATTAGCTCTTCTGGAGAAACAATGGCTCCTCTGTTAAAATCTTCGGAGGTAACAACAGCTACCGAACCGGTAGCGTCTTTGATGGATTGTGTTCCATAACCAATTACCACTACAGCTTCTAATTCGGCTGCATCTTCTGTCATGGTAATGTTAATGACTGTTTGGCCATTAACATCAATAGCCTTTGTTTGAAACCCAACATAACTAAAAATCAATGTAGCGTCTTCCGGTACATTGTTTAGTGTATAGTTTCCATCAAAATCAGAAACCGCCCCATTTTGAGTCCCCCTTACAAGGACATTTACCCCTGGTACTGGACCATTTGCATCAGAAATCACCCCTGTAACCGTGATTTGTGCAAACATCATATTCCCCGAGATAAATACTAAAAGAAACATGAGTTTTTTAAGTATCATACTTTTCATAATTTAGAGTTTGATTAAATTTAAATAATTAGTTGTGAATTATTGTTACTTTTACCGTTAAAAATTTTAATATTTCTTTAAAAAAACAAGTAACAGGGGCGCCTCAGTCTTACTAGAACAATTGACTCATTAGTAACATCTTATATATATTTAAAAAAATAAAAGTTACAATTTTAAGATGCCCCTATGTTACCTCTTATAAAGGAGTCCTATCAGAAAAACTCCTTCGCTAACAAACAAAAACTAATTTCACTTTCTACTCGATTCATATTTGCTATACGTTAATTTTATTTTAAATCCAGTACTACTCCCTGATATGGTTTTAGAGTCATACTGGCATTATCTATTTCAAGATTTTTATAATTATTTACAAGAATTTCAATCCCTTTCAAGTCATACCCTGAATCAAACAATTCTTCTGTATTATTGAAATTGAGTATTACCATAATTGTGTTTTGATCAAGGGTTTTCTTATAAACATAGAGATTCGGGTTATTAAACGCTATCTCTTCGAAATTACCGTGTACAAAAACATCATGTTTTTTTCTTGTACTTAACAACCCTCTATAGAAATTTAATATAGAATCCGGGTCTTTATCCTGATTTTCCACATTAATATTGACATAATTAGGATTTGCTTTTAACCAAGGTTCTTTGGCAGAAAACCCTCCATTTATTTCATCATTCCACTGTACAGGCGTTCTAGCATTATCTCTTCCTTCTCTATTAATCATTTCCAAAGCTAATTCCTCTGAGTACCTCTTTGTTACTTTATTTTCTTTATAAAAATTTAAAGACTGTATATCTCTTACTTCATCTATATGTTGTAGTGAAACATTGGTCATACCAATCTCATCGCCTTGATATATGTTCAAAGTACCGTTTTGAGTAGACAACATTGTTATCAACATCTTTGCAGACTCTGAATGATACTTCTTATCGTCTCCAAATCTGGATACCATACGTGCAAAATCGTGGTTTCCCATAGCATTCGCTATCCAACCAGTTTCATGAACGGCATCTCTCCATTTTTTAAAGATATTCTTCATATTAACGAGATCAAACGGAGAAACCTCTTCAAACTTTCCATTGACGATGGTACATTCCAGAATATCGAAATGATACAACATATCTAATTCCTTTCTATCTTCATTCACATAAAGTCCCGCAATCGATTCATTAATCCCAACTCCTTCTGCTAAAGAAAAAGCATCATACTTACTTATTACTTTTTCATTCATCTCTTTTAAATATTGATGAACAGTCGGACCGTTTGCATATACATCTTCAATGATCTTCCTGAATCCAACATCAGGTGCATCAGGATACCCAACTGGCTTTGATATCAAAGGAATAACATCCATCCTAAATCCATCCACCCCTTTATCTAACCAAAAGCGCATTGCATCATAAATTTCCTCTCTAACCTTAGGATTTTCCCAATTAAGATCGGGTTGTTTTCTGGTAAAAAGATGCAAATAATACTCTCCAGAAGCTTCATCAAACTCCCACGCGCTTCCTCCAAAGAACGATTTCCAATTATTAGGAGGTCCGCCATCAGAAGCTGGTTTTCTCCAATGAAAATAATCTCTGTAAGGGTTGTTCTTAGATTTTTTAGCTTCTTCGAACCACTTATGCTCATCAGAACAATGATTAGCTACCAAATCCAATATTAACCTAATACCCCTTTTATGCGTTTCTCTTAATAATTCGTCAAAATCCTCCATAGTACCAAACTCTGGCATAATAGAGCAATAATCGCTGATATCATATCCATTATCATCGTTCGGTGAACTAAAGATTGGACTTAACCAAATAATATCAATATGTAAACTTTTTAAATAATCTAATTTTTCGATTATCCCTCTTAAGTCTCCGACACCATCATTGTTACTATCATTAAAACTGCGAGGGTATATTTGATAAATAGTTCCTTTTCTAAACCAAGTAAGTTTCACTCAATATAATTTTAGCTTTTAACAATATTTTATTTTAACTTTTATATAGGTTTAGATAATCTTACATCGGTTATTATCAAACATTCTTTTGGGACAGTATTGCAAAAATGATTTCGCAAAAAAACAGTTAAAATAAATCTGTATTAATGTATTTTGAGCTGATTTTTTAACAAATCTACAATATTATTCATATAGAATTTTAAATAACTAAATCTTAACATTACCTATACATCTTAATGTAAACAACTTTTAAATCAATTTAAACAACTGAATACCAATATTTTAATTTAAAAAACCCAAGTCTAAGAAAAAGTAACAACAAATAAACTTAATCGATTAAGTATAGATTTTATATAGACATATGCTTAACATTTTTCTATACCTTCATTAAAAAAGAACCTATAAACTTCTTATCAAACTAGATTTCAATTTCTTAAAAAAATAAATATTTTAACATTATTTGTCATAAATTAGCGTAGGTGTTTCAAATGGGAAATTTGAATTATTAATTTTGGGAAAGGTTTTATAAAACGTATTGTTTTATACATTTTGTTACTATTTAATTACTTGACAATTAATGTTATTACAAATTACATAACAAATAGCATCTCAGGAAAGCAAATCTTATACTAAAAAAAATACAAACGTTTGTATTATTGTTTTTTTAGTAAAATTAAAGATTCATTGATAATTTTTTAATATTAATCTTAATGGGTTTTAAAAAAAGAAGGGTAAAACTTGAAGATATCGCAAGAAAATTAAATATTTCTATTGCAACAGTATCTCGCGCGTTAGATGAAAATCCCAGAGTAAAACAAAGCACCAGAGAAAAAGTATTTCACATGGCGAAGTTGATGGGGTATATGCCTAATCAAATTGCCAAAAGCCTGAGTTCGGGAAAAACTAATATCATCGGTGTTTTGATCCCACGATACGATGAACCTTTTTTTATTGAAGTATGCAGGGGAATAGATCAATATGCCAGAAAGCACAATTATAAAATACTTATTAGTTCATCAAGAAATTCTTATGAGTTTGAAAAAGAAAACCTTATTTCTTTTGAAAAAGGTCTAGTAGATGGTATTATTTTATCCCCCACTCATGAAACCGAAAATGTTGCTCATCTAAATAATTTGGTCAACAAAGGAATCCCAATGGTATTATTTGATAATATAAGAGAAGAAGTTTCTGGTGCTGATCACGTAATGATCGACGATGAAAAAGCCTCATTCTCTGCAGTAGAATTCTTAATTAAAAAAGGAAAGAAAAAAATTGCATTTATTGGTGGAATAAAGCAGAAAAAAGTCTTTCAGGACCGATATAAAGGATTTATTTCTGCATTAACAAAATACAAAATACCTGTATACGATGAATTAGTTTTACACTGCAACTCTCTTGATCGAGAATTTGAAGATAAAGAAATCTTAGATTTTTTTAAACACCTATCCATAACTCCTGATGCAGTTTTTGCCTGTACAGATAACTATGGTTTATTAGCGATGAAAACGCTATTAAAAACTGGAAAAAAAATACCTGAAGAAGTAGCAGTTATAGGCTTTGGAGATCTTGGACTTGGTGAAGTATTCGTCCCTACTTTAACGTGCATCTCTCAACCCAGTTTTGAGATGGGACAAAAAGCGGCAGAGCTTTTAATAAATCAACTAAATGAATCCGATGAGGTAGATCATCAGAAAAGAATTATTCACCTTAAGACCAAACTTACCGAACGAGAAAGCACTTAAAAAAATCTCTAGGCCTCAAAAAAAATATCAGCCTTCTTTAATAAAACATAATACAAACGGTTGTATTAGTTAATCCACTTATTCGTTTTCAATTTTCAAAATTTGTTTAGTACATTGTGTAATGTATTTACTAATAGACAAATACATTTTCACTTCACAAAATCATTTTATTATGTTGTTTAAGATTACTAAAACTCTTTTTGTATTTGCTTTCATCTTGTTGTTTGCTTCTATTCCAGGAATAGCACAAAAAAATGGTTGGACTTTAACCACAACTGACAATCAAAATTATACCGGCATTGTATCTGCTAATGGAAGAATTGGTATTCTTCCTTCTGCGAAAATTTTAGAAACCGATAAAATCATTCTTAACAATGTATATGACAAAGAGTCTCCGCTTGGTGTAAGTAGAATCCTTTTGGGAATGAACTTTGGAAATCTCGATGTATATATTAACAACACCAAATTAAACAATGGTAATATTAGTGATTGGCGACAAACATTGAATATGAAAGAAGCCAGCTTTACTACTTCATTTAACTATAATTCAATAGCTGAAATTTCTTATACTATATATGCTCTTAGAAATGTACCCTACTCTGCATACATAGATTTTGAAATCAAAGCATTAAAAGATATTGATATCAGGGTCATTGGGAAAATCACAACTCCTGAAGAATACCAAAACCCATTGAGTACTTTCAGAGTATTAAGAGATGCAGAGACTACCATGCCAATTCTACAGACCGTTGCAAAAAGCAGACTAGGCAGACATACCGTAGGAACATCTGCCACTTTTATATGGCACAATATTAATTCTACAAGGGAGAACCAGCGACCAGAACTGACTCATAATAAAGTTTCAGAATATAATAATCAGCTCTCATTTCGAAAGAAAATAAGTAAAGCAGAAAACTATTCATTTGCTTGGACCGCTTCTCAATGTTCTACACAGGATTTTTTTGACCCACAAAGTGAGAGTGAACGGTTTGTAATATTCAATTTGCTTACACCTAGAAAAGATTTATTATCTCAACATAAAGATTTATGGAAAGGTCTTTGGGAAGGAGATATAATAATAGAAGGGGATTTACAATCTCAATTAGATGTAAGACTTGCACTGTATCATCTGTATGCATTCTCCAGAGGCGACTCGAATCTCAGTATTGCTCCAATGGGATTAAGTTCTCAAAACTATAACGGACATATTTTTTGGGACACCGAATTATGGATGTATCCTCCGTTATTAGTATTAAATCAAGATATTGCACGTTCATTGGTTAACTATAGATCAGACCGACTTGATGTTGCAAAAAGAAAAGCCACTAATTTTGGGTATAAAGGTGCGATGTTTCCTTGGGAAAGTGATGATACAGGAGAAGAGGCAACACCTGCCTGGGCATTAACAGGAACCTTTGAACATCATATAACCGCGGATATAGGTATTGCTTTCTGGAATTATTACCGAGTAACCAAAGATAAAAAATGGCTTCGAGAGCGTGGGTATCCTTTACTTAAAGAAGTAGCAGATTACTGGGTTAGCAGAGCTACCAAAAATACTAATGGGTCTTATTCCATTAAAAATGTGGTAGGCGCCAATGAATTTGCTCCCAATGTTGATGATAATGCTTTTACCAATGGCTCAGCCATTACTTGTTTACGATATGCTTCGCTTGCTGCAAAAGAAATAGGATTAACACCAGAAAATATCTGGATCGAGGTTGCAGAAAATATTACCATACATAAATTTGAAGATGGAACAACCAAAGAACATAGTACATATAATGGGGATCGTATAAAACAAGCAGATGTAAATTTGTTGGCTTATCCTCTAGATATTATCTCTGATCAAGAAACAATATTAAAAGACCTATCCTATTATGAACCTAAACTTGCAGAAGAAGGTCCTGCCATGGCACAAAGTGTATTTGCCGTAATTTATGCTCGATTAGGTGATGCAGAAAATGCTTTCAGGCTTTTTAAAAGAAGTTATGAACCTAACAAAAGACCTCCTTTCGGAGCATTGGCAGAAGCTGCTACAAGTAACAACCCCTATTTTGCAACAGGAGCCGGAGGAATGTTACAAACCGTAATATTTGGTTTTGGTGGATTACATCTTACCGACGAAGGAATTATTCAAAAAAAACCAATACTACCAAAAACCTGGAAAAAATTAACTATTACTGGAGTTGGACCTCAAAAGAAAACGTATGTAATTGAATAAACTACCTCATTACCAGCATACGAGGTATTCAATGGAAAATAGTTTTTAAAGTTCCGAAGCAAGCTTCGAGGTATTAGTCTACCCGGCTCGGCAGAAGGCCCTGAGATCCCGCTGAAAAAGCGGGATTAATTCAACTATCTATTTTGAATGCATTGCTATGCAACTTTTCAAAACAGAGTTTTACTAATAAAATTAAATGGTAGAATCTCTAAGAATTAATGAAGTCTTGACAATTTCTGTTTTTGTTTTGTAACTATTCTCTGAAGTATTAGATAATCGCTCAAGTAATATTCTTGCAGCTTTTGCACCTAAATCCTCTGCGTGTTGAGATATAATTGTGAGTTTTGGATACGAGTGTTTAGCCAACAACCCGTCAGTGAAGCCAATTACCGAAATTTTTTCTGGTATTTTATACCCCAATTTATGAGACATGTTTATCGCTATCGCGGCTGCCGTCTCATCTAGTCCAAGTACTGCATCTATCTCGTTATTTTTAAGAAATGATTCTATTTCTTTTTCTTCTGTTTCTATATTATTGATCGGTAACTCTACTAATGATACTCCACGATTAGCAGATACTTCTTCGCGAGCTCCTTCTAATCTTAGTTTTCCAACACTTAAATCGAAGATGGTAGAGATCACCGCAATTTTTTTGCATCCTGTTTTTATTAAATGCCGAACTGCTGTTTTTGATGCGTCCTTATCATCTACTATCACCTTATCACAGTCTACTTCATTACTTACCCGATCAAACATGATCAATGGGACATTGTCTCTTTTCAAATCTTTAAAATGATCTAGTTTATTAAGCATTTGTGTTTCTTTGCTTAGAGCCAAAATAAAACCATCAACACTACTATAATTCAGCATTTCTACATATTCAACTTCTTTTTCATAAGATTCATTTGTTATGCAGGTCACAATCTTGTATCCATTTTTGGATGCTTCCTGCTCAATTCCATATAAAACTTTGGCATAAAAATGATTCAAAATTTCTGGTAGTAATACTCCAATTGTATTTGTCTTATTACTTTTTAAACTTACGGCTAGTGCATTAGGTTTATAATTGTAAAAATTAGCTAATTCATGAACTCTGTTAATTGTTTTCTCACTTATTTCAGAATCATTTTTTAAGGATTTTGAAACTGTTGAGATGGATAAATTCAATTCTTTGGCAAGCTGTTTTAGGGTAACCTTTTTCCTCATGACCTTACTATTAGAAATTTCTTACTTAAGACTTATAAGAATATTAGTCAAATTATCTTTGGAGCCTAAATTAAGCTTTTTTCTTAATCTATGCCTGCTAACATCAACACTTTGTGAACTTATTCCTAATAGTGGCGCAATTTCTTTAGAAGAAAGATTCATTTTCAAGTATGCGCACAGCCGTAAATCTTTGGAAGTGAGGTTCGGATAATTCTTAGAAAGTTTTTCATAAAACTCCTGATGTGATTTATCAAAATTAATTTCAAACAGCTTACTTTCTTTATCCGTTATGTAATAATCTACCAGCCTTATTAATTCATTATAGCTATTGGTTGGTAGTTTCTGCGGTGCAGCATCTTGTACCTTAATAATTTTATCCCTTATTTTCTTCAGGATTTTATTTTTGTTTAGGTTTACATATGCAATCTGAGTAAGTTCTCTACTTTTTGCTTTTATTTCATCTTGAAGTTTAGAGTTATTTAATTCAATAATTTTATGCTCCTGTTCTAATTTCTGTGCTTTGTGCTCTTCTTCCTGCTTCTGAAGTTTTTTTGCTTTTTCCTCCAACAAAACCCTTTCTTGCTTCTTCATTTTATATCGATTAATTCCGATTACCGAAATAATCAACAACAAGAACAAAAGCAAGTATAACACATATGCTAAAGGAGTTCTGTAAATAGGCGGTTTTATACTAAAATCAAAACTACTTTCTCTAAAATCTCCATTATATTTTGCTCTTATCCTAAACGTATAATCTCCTTCTATAAGATTAAACAAGGTCTTCTCGGTAGCTATAGTTTTTTCACTCCATTCTTGTTCATTAAGACTGGTTTGATATTCTATTTGCTGGCCATAAATAGGCAGTGCATAGTTAATCTTAAGATCATTTTCAGAAAATGGTATTTTGGAACCCGAAACATATGATTTTCCACTATTTACAGAAATAAAATCCCGAATAAGAATATCGCTTCTAATTCTTTCTGAATTTGCTTTTCTCTTTTTAGAATACATAGCAAAACCATTAAAAACAGGAATGATTTTATGTTCTCCATTTAAAGGAAAAACATTAAGTACATCCGGCACAAGCTGATCTTTGAGCTCATGAAGTTCTATTAGATCGTCTTTATCCTCTACAACTACTTTATCGTTATCCAAATACCAGGTTTCATCTTCTTTTTTAAATATTCGCGGAGCATATCCTCGATTTGTACCTATTTCAGATTTTACAAAATTACTTTCCCTGGCATTATAAGTATATGAATGGTAATTTGAGGTTACAACAATCTTATTCCCGACTTTCGAAAGTGATATTCTTTCTCCATCAAAATCACTTACCGGATAAAAAGCCTGATTTATTAATTCTTTGGCATCAAAATCCAGACTAAACCTAAAAACACCATCTGTTCCAAGAGCTACCCAAAGATTATTGTCCTCATCCACTTCCAAATATCTTCCTGATTTTTCGAAACCCTTTAGTTTATATCCTTTCCATTGTTCATCAATCTTTTCATAAACGGAAATACCATTATAATTTCCAGAAACAAGAACATCATTATGACCAGGAAGGGAATAACTTCTAAAATTCCAGGCTCCTAAATCCTCTCCCATTCTGGTTAAAGTCTTTCCTTCTAAAGCATATGCGCCTTTATCGTGTCCAACATAAATTTTACTGTCAACTTCTTCGATATTCCATACCTGTCCGTTTATTAATAATTCAAACTCATTATCAGGATTTAAAGAGTTATTATCTGTTATATAAAGCCCTTGATTGGTTCCTAAATAAGAAAGACTTCCTTTTTTTACAACAGCATAGGTAGTTCCTAGTTCTCCGTAATAATCATAATAATATGTAAGAGGGGAGTTTAATTTTATGTGATCAACTCCATAATCTAATGCTAACCAAAGATTATCCTCATCATCCTGATATATCGAAAGAATTGTATTATTCTGTAATCCGTTTTTTTTATTAATATTCTCTGTTTTTCCTAATTTGAGATCCAAAATGTAAAGGCCATTAGAAACGGTACCCAGAGCGATCCTATTATCGTTAAGTTTAAGGAAGGAAAAAATCTGTGCCTTTTGCACTTCATCGGATGTTGAAAAACGAACTGGAATAAGGCTGTTATTAGAAAGCTTATAAAGTCCTTTTGTATCTGTAATAACAATTAATTCACCATCAATTTTTGTAACTCCAATTATATTCTCGTTTAGGTTAGCATCACTTACAACAGGTATTAAATTAGTCTCTTGTAGTTTAAACACTCCATATTTAAGATCATTAACATAGATCTGATCGTCTACTTTATAACTCCATTTAAAACGATATGGAGCAGGAATTTTAGTAATTATATTTCCTTGATTAACATATAAATTTCTGAATGTCTGAAAAACAATCTCATTATTAATGTAATGTGTTCTCCAGTATTCTTCTATATCCGCAGCAACATCTTTTTTATTATTTCTTAACGGTTCTACAGTATAATCATCATCATCCTTAATTAATATTCCGTGATGTCCATCTGCACCAAAATAAATAGTGTCTTTATTCTTAACAAATAAACTTCTATTAACCATTTCAGGATTGGTAGCTACCGAAATCCAATCCGTACCATCAAATATTAAGACCTGCTGACCATTAGCAATATAAATCAAGCCATTTTCATCTTGCTTAATATCCCATGATTGAGCGTTAAAGCCCATGTTTTTGGTATCGTAATGGGTAATTCTAGGTAGCGTTTTATTCCTTATAGATTGTGAAAAAATTGATAAGGAAAAACAATAAAATATAACAAAAAGACGATACATCGGATGAGTTTTTACATAAGTAAGCTTATCAAATATACCATTAAAATCTTAACAAATTTTACAGATAAGTGGTTTACAACATATTAATAAGTAATCAATACTAATACATTTAAAAATTCAGTTATTAAATCTTGATAATTATTTAAGCTTAATTTTTTTCTTTAAATCTCTAATCGTAATTTCGAAATCACCAGGCTCCGCAACTGTTTCTAATTTTTCATTCACAAAGGATAGTTCATCTTTTGTGATGGTAAACGAAACCTTTCTCGACGCTCCCGCTTCCAATAGAATCTTTTCATATCCTTTGAGCGCACGAACTTCTGGTGTGATGCTAGCGTATAAATCACTAATAAAAAGTAGCACCGCTTCTTTTCCTTTTCTTTTACCTGTATTGGTGACCTTTACAGAAACTGTAATGGATCCATCCTCATCCATTTCATCAGCACTTAGTGATAAATCCGAATATTCAAAATTGGTATAGGACATCCCGTCTCCAAATTCATACTGTTGATCATAGTCTGATTCATAATAATTAGGAACAGCAATATTATCAGAATGTTTATGATTATAATTTACAAACGCGTGAGGATGTTTCGGATAATTTATCGGCAACCTTCCCGACGGGTTTTCTATTCCGTATAACAAATCAACCAGAGCATCTGCTCCATAATTACCTGGTAAGTACCCCATAAAAACCGCATCAACTAAAGGTTCTATTTCATTAAAAATAATTGGTCGTCCTTCTAACAAGACAAGAACTATTTTCTTCCCTGTTTTAGAGAGTGCTTTTGCCAATTCTATTTGATCCTTAGGCATTAAAATAGAATTTGTATTACCAGGTGTTTCTGTATATGAGTTTTCGCCTAAGCATAATAATATTACATCGCTTTCTTTTGCGGCTTTGACCGCTGCATTAATATTATTTTCACCTTCAAAAGAAACTCCTTGTTTAAATGTAGCATTACCAAAATTTGTAAAAGCTTCCGAAATTGTATTCATATCTTTTGCATAGTTATCCGCCTCACTTCCTTGCCAATTATAAGACCACCCTCCATTAAGCGATCTCATGGTGTTTGCTGTTGGACCGGTTACTAATATTTTGGTTCCTTTTTCCAGAGGAAGTATATTATCTTTATTTTTTAATAAGGTAAAAGATTCTAAAGCGGCCCTTTTGCTTACTGCTGCAAATTTATCAGACCCAAAATCCGGATAATCTTTTGGATTTGTCACAGGGTTTTCGAATAATCCTAATTGCATTTTAACCTTTAGTATACGAGACACAGCACTATTGATTCTTTCTTCTGAAACACTTCCTTCTTTTACAAGTTCCACCAATAATTCAGCAAATTCAAAATCATGTGGCACCATACTCATGTCTATTCCTGCATTGACAGACATTTTGATAGCATCTTTTATCGTTTCCGCCACTTTATGTCTCGTATGAAGGTAATTGATGTCCGCCCAATCTGTAACCGCTACGCCTTCAAAACCTAATTCACCTCTCAATACATCGGTTAGTAAAAACTTACTGGCATGTACCGGTACTCCGTTAATTTCTCCTGAATTAATCATTAATGTAATCGATCCTGCATCTACTGCTTCCTTAAACGCCGGCAAAAAATATTGTCTTAATTCTCTTTCTGGTATCCAAGCGGGTGTACGATCTTTTCCGGAAAGTGGAACACTATAACCTAGGTAATGCTTCATACAGGAGGCTACTGTATTTGGATCACCCAAAGTCCCTTGATACCCTTCTACCATGGCAACGCCCATAGTTTTTCCTAAATACACATCCTCTCCAAATGTCTCCCATAATCGTGGCCATAATGGATTTCTTCCTAAACCTAAAACCGGAGAAAAATTCCAGGGAATTGAAGATGCTCTGGTTTCGTAAGCAGAAATTTTTGCCGCCTCTTTTACCAAGTCTTTATTAAAAGTTGCCGCTAATCCTATTTGCTGCGGAAATAATGTCGCTCCGATTGTGTAGTTTACTCCGTGTATCGCATCGATCCCATAAATTATTGGAATCTGTCTGGGTGTTTTTGCCGCCTCATCCTGAAAAGTTTTAATTGTGCTGTACCAATCTTGTCTTGACAAAGGCACTCCCGGAGTATTGAGTATAGATCCAACTTTATAAGTGTGGATAGCCTTATGAACCAATGCAGAGTCTAATTGATAAGGTTGTGATGAACTATATTGATTATCACCTTTGGTTATAACATCAAGGGTAATCTGCGTCATTTGACCTACCTTCTCTTCTAAGGTCATTTCAGAAATCAAAGCCGCTACTTTTTTATCTACTTCTGTGCTTACTGCTGGTACTTCTGACATGGATTTTTTATTCTCATTATTAGATTCTGATGTGCAACTTACTACAATTAGAATCAATAAAACTATATATAATTTTCGCATTATTTATTTTTTAAAAGTAAAATCAATTTCAAGATCTGTATTTGAACTTCCCCCTACAAACGCTTTAAAATCGCCTGGTTCTGCTTCCCATTTTTTATTTGCTGTATAAAATTGGATAGTCTCCTCATTGATCTCAAAAGTGATTGTTTTGCTCTCATTAGGTGCTAACTCGACTAACTCAAACCCTTTTAATTCCTTTACCGGACGAGTCAGACTTCCTATTAAATCTCGAATATATAACTGTACCACTTCTTTTCCTTTTCTCTTACCTTTATTTGTAAGTTTAACTGAAACTGATATGTTTCCTCCAGAACTAAAAGATGGTGCACTTATCTTTAAATCTTTATATTCAAATTCTGTATAACTTAATCCATGTCCAAATGGAAATAAAGCATCATTTTTCTCATCAGTATAATGCGACCAAAATACCATTCCATCAGCATTTGTAGGCCTTCCAGTATTTTTTACATTATAATATAAAGGTAACTGACCAACATGTCTTGGAAAAGAAACCGGTAGTTTACCAGAAGGATTATAATCCCCAAATAAAACATCTGCTATTGCATTACCTGATGCCGATCCCAAATGCCAGGTTTCAACTATAGAAGGTACTTTTTCTGCTATATCACTAATTGCCATTGGACGACCATTCATCAAAACAACCACAATATTTTTATTAACAGCATACACAGCTTCGAATAGCTTTTGTTGAGGCTTTGTTAGCTCTATGCTTACCTGACTTCTAGCCTCTCCAGATTGAAAAGCTTCTTCTCCAATTGCCAAAACCACAACTTCTGCATCTTTTGCAATCTTTACTGCTTCTTCAATACCTTTAAAATCTTCTCTATTCACCTTTAAATCACGAACAAAACTTCTTTCGCCAACTCCAAGTTCCACTCCTTTTGCGTGCGATATTTTTACACTTTGATTAACAGCTGTTTTAATTCCTTCTAAAAGTGAAACTGCAGAATTGGGTGTTGCCATTCCTCTCCAGCTTCCGATTGGCGTATCTTTATCATCCGCTAACGGGCCAATTACCGCAATGCTTTTTACATCCTTTTTAAGAGGTAATACATTATTATCATTTTTCAGCAAAACGATTGACTTTTTTGCTACATCTCTGGAAGCTTCTAAATTCTCTTTTGTATATATATCTTTTTTCTCTCGCTCTTCATCACAATATTTAAAAGGATCATCAAATAGTCCTAACTTAAATTTTACACGAAGTATTCGCTTCGCTGCTTCGTCTATTAATTTTTCATCTACTTTTCCGTCCTTTACCAACTGCTCTAAACCGGTTTCATAAGCTCTTCCTTCCATATCCATGTCATTACCCGCGTTCATTGCTAATTCTGCAGCCTGTGTTTTATCCTTTGCATATCCATGAAATATCATTTCTGCAATAGATGCCCAATCTGAAACTACAAAACCATCCCAATTCCAAGTGTTTTTCAGAATATCCCTTTGTAATCCTTTATGTCCGGTAGCCGGTATTCCATCAATCTCATTAAAAGCACTCATCATAGAAGCTACACCTGCGTCTACCGCTGCCTTGAATGGAGGCAATACAGTATTATGCAACTCATATTCACCTATACTTACAGTATTATAATCTCGCCCTCCTTCAGCAAAACCATATGCTGCAAAATGCTTTGCACATGCTGCTAAAGTGTTATTTTTGGACAAGTCATCTCCTTGAAAACCATGTATTCTTGCCACCGCAATTTTTGACGCCAGAAAAGGATCTTCTCCTGCTCCTTCCATGATTCTACCCCAACGAGCATCTCTTGAAATATCCACCATCGGTCCAAATGCCCAATTAATACCCGAAGCGGTCGCCTCTTTTGCCGCTATAGATGAAGACTTTTTTATTGCTTCCAAATCCCAACTTGCACTTTCACCTAGCGGAATAGGAAAAATAGTTTTAAAACCATGTATAACATCATAACCAAAAAGCAATGGTATTTTTAATCTTGAATTTTCGATTACCGTTTTTTGTAATTCTTTAGTTCCTGCTACCGAGGTTGCATTGAGCATAGCGCCAACTTCACCATTCTTCAACTTTTGATACTTCTCTTTATTACCAACATCAGAAGGGGGTCCGGTCACATCCCAACTTCCATTATATAATACAAGCTGCCCAATTTTTTCTTTAAGTGTCATTAAAGAAAGTACAGAATCAACTTTCTTCTCAATATTGTCAGATGATTTTTTACTTCCCGTATTTTGAGCAAAACTAAACCCAGGCAACATAAAAAAAAGCCCTGCAATCATTATTAAATTAACATTCCTTACATTCCATTGTTTAAAAGCTTTCACAGATCTTCTTTTTATTAGTTAAAATTTATTAAAAACATTTAGCTTACTATTTTGATGAAATATTAACTCACTCTTTATATAAAACGTAAATAAATATTTTAGATTTTCACATACTAGCATTGATAAAATTACAACAATACACCATTATTAATTACTACATAACAATCTTAACATTGTATTTACAAACAAACTAAAAAGGTATCGATTTTACATTCAAAAATAACCTAAACTATTTTAAATCAATTTATTAAAAAACAAACATTACGCTACCCAAAACTATAATGTCAAAAAATAAATATGACTCAGTATAGATTATTTAAATACAATCAAGAGCTACTATATGAGGTTTTCAGATAAAATTAGTTGATCATATACGACATAAAGCGCAGTATTATTTCTTAACATATACCCTAAGACATTTCACAATGTCATAATAAAAAAGTGTATAAATCAATATGATATTGAAACATTTTTATAGAATACTAATGCGTAGTTTTTACTAAAAAATACTTAATAATTTAACATTAACTTTTATTTTACCTTCATAATGTAGACTTTAGTCCTGATTAAGTAATTTATTATTTCATTGTAAGTTTTGATCTATCTGATACGACTAACAATAAATTCCCATAACTAAAAATTGACACAGCATGTCTAAAACATATTATGATCCTTCTGATCTTAGAAAATTTGGAAAAATAACAGAATGGAGTGAAGAACTTGGTACTAAATTTTTTGATTACTATGGAAAAGTTTTTGAAGAAGGAGCGCTAACTGCAAGAGAAAAATCTTTAATAGCACTAGCAGTTTCTCATGTGGTAAAATGTCCTTATTGTATTGACGCATATACAAAAGACGGACTTCAGAAAGGTATTACCAAAGAAGAAATGATGGAAGCAGTACATGCTGGAGCCGCTATTGAAAGTGGAGCAACATTAGTACATGGTGTTCAGATGATGAATAAATATGAAAAATTGTCTATGTAAATAGATGGTTGTTCATCCAGGTTATTGAAAAAGAAAGTATTACTGCTTAAAAACAATTTATGGCTACCAAGTCACTAAAAAATAGAAATAACGAACTCGCTGACTCTCACAGGCAATTAGAGATTCTTAATAACGGCATATTTGCCAATGGAGAATTACCAAAATTTGCAGATAAGATTGCTGAAATTGGTCATTATCCTTTACGCCCTAACAAACTGGAAATATTACAGATTAATGTAGGATACATGTGTAATCAGGTATGCGAACATTGTCATGTAGATGCAGGTCCGGATCGAAAAGAAATTATGACGAAAGAGACCATGCTACAGTGTCTTGAAGTTATTAAAAAAACCGGAGCCCATACATTAGACCTTACAGGCGGTGCCCCAGAAATGAATCCTAATTTTAGATGGTTCGTAGAAGAGGCGAGTAAAGCAGGAATAAAAGATTTTATTGTACGAAGTAATCTTACTATTATCAGAGCAAATAAAAAGTATTATGACCTGCCCGATTTTTTCAAAAAGCATAATGTTCATGTAGTTTCGTCAATGCCCCATTGGACAAGGGGCAAAACAGATAAGCAGCGAGGAGATGGTGTTTTTGACAAGTCCATCAAAGCGCTACAGGAACTTAATGAGCGAGGGTATGGCATGCCGAATAGCGATTTAAGATTAGATTTGGTTTACAATCCTTCGGGTGCTTTTTTACCAGGGGATCAGGCTTCTATGGAGAAGGATTTTAAAAAAGCGCTATTAGAAGATTTTGGAATTCACTTTCATAATTTGTTTGCAATTACTAATTTACCCATCAGTAGATTTTTGGATTATCTAATTGCTTCAGAGAATTATGAAGATTATATGTATGCGTTGGTAGAGGCCTATAATCCATCTGCTGTAGCAAATGTAATGTGTACCAATACGATTTCGATAAGTTGGGATGGTTGGCTTTATGACTGTGACTTTAACCAAATGTTAGACCTTAAAGTGGCAAGTAAAGTAAAACATATTAGTGAGTATAACGAAGAATTATTACAAAACAGAAATATTATTATTTCTCAGCACTGTTATGGTTGTACTGCCGGTGCAGGAAGTAGTTGTCAAGGAACCGTAGCATAATAAACATCGATAGATGAACAAAAAAACCGCCATATTAGTTTTTGCGAACTCTTCTAAGGAAGAGCTTCTGCATAAACCTATTATTGGAGGTGAAAAACTATTTACCGAGCTTACTAAAAAAACAATTGCAGTTGTAGAAAATTCGGGGATTCCTTATTTTATTTCTACAGAAAAAGATCAGCATGGAAAAACGTTTGGGGAACGTTTTGTTAATGCAATCCAAACCACCTATGATCTCGGATTCGAAAATATAATCACAATAGGAAATGACACTCCTCATTTAAGGAAGCATCATTTGTTAGAAAGTGCCAGACAATTAGAAAACAACAAATTTGTGCTTGGTCCATCTGTCGATGGTGGATTTTATCTCATGGGATTACATAAATCTCAATTTAGTTTAAGTACTTTTTTAAAACTTCCCTGGCAATCCAAAAACTTAGCCAAGAGCATATCGCTTTTGATTAAAACTGCAAAAATCGAAGTAGCAGAGCTGGAAGTTTTACAAGACATTGACAATCCCGAAGATCTAAAATCAATTTGTAGACTAAGTTTTACTTTTTCAAATGCTCTTCGGGCGATTATATATCATATTTGTCATTCTCCCATAGAGATACCGAAATATACAGAGATACTAAAATATAATAATCATCTCCCTTCTTTTTATAACAAGGGTTCTCCTCTTTGCGCGGTCTAAGGTTATTTCAATTCTAACCAGGCCCTTTCTTATCAAAACAAGCTTATATAAAAAATTCGTATGTAGTTTAAATCATCGACTTCTGTAAGCTAAACTTTATTTTAATATTATAATACATTGTATAGCGACAATAATAGGTCATACTTTTATATGAGAAAAATAACCTCAGTACTACTATTTATTTCCTTGCCATTTTTGGTTATGAGTCAGGATTCACTTGATGAATTGCTTGATCAGTATAATAATGAGAGTATACCTTATATATCGGTTAAAGAATTAAGTAAGATCCAAAGTGAAGTAATCTTATTAGATGCAAGAGAAATACAAGAGTATCAAACGAGCCATCTAAAAGGTGCTATTCACGTAGGATATGATCATTTTAATATAGATACACTATCCAATAAAAACATTCCCAAAGAATCCAAAATTGTTGTTTACTGTAGTTTAGGAATACGATCAGAAGATGTTTCAGAAAAACTAAAAAAAGTAGGATATCAAAATGTATTAAATCTATATGGCGGAATTTTTGAATGGAAAAATAATAATCATCAGGTCGTTGATTCAAACGAAAAAGAAACAGACACCGTACACGCATTTTCTAAACAATGGGGGAAATGGTTACATAAAGGAAAAAAAGTATACACACAGTGAAAAAAAAGAACCTCTTAATGATTTTTACCCGAAATCCGGAATTGGGTAAATGCAAAACTCGCTTAGCAGCAACTATAGGAGATCAAGCTGCTCTGGAAGTGTATAAGCTTTTGTTAGAGCACACCGTATCCATCACTAAAAAACTTGAGCTAACAAAAGAAGTACACTATTCTACAAGAATTGGAGAGAACGATATCTGGGATTCTAATATCTATGATAAAAAACAACAAGAAGGAGAAGACCTTGGTGATCGGATGTATAATGCATTCCAAAACGGATTTAAAGCTGGATACACCAATATCATTATTATAGGAAGCGACATGTATGATCTTAGTCAATCGGACATAAAAAATGCATTCAATGCATTAGAAACGCATGATTATGTTCTAGGTCCGGCTGAAGATGGAGGCTATTATTTATTAGGAATGAAAACCCTGAACTCTCAAGTTTTTAGAAACAAATCCTGGGGAACAAATACAGTATTAGAGAATACATTAAACGATTTACAACAAACCAATATCAAATTATTAGAAGAACGTAATGATGTAGATTATTATGAAGATATCAAAGACATCCCAGTTTTTCAACATTTATTAAGCTATCAAAATGACTAAATACATTAAAGAAACAACCGAATACTTACAAGAAAAAGGATTTGATAATCCAGAAATAGGTATCATCTTAGGAACAGGATTAGGACAGTTACTAGATGAAATAGAAATCATAAAGGAAGTAAGTTATAATCATATTCCCAATTTCCCTACAGCAACCGTGGAATTCCACAAAGGAAAGTTAATCTATGGAAAATTAGAAGGTAAAAAAGTAGTGGTAATGCAAGGACGTTTTCATCTATATGAAGGGTACTCACTACAAGACGTGACGTACCCTGTTAGAATTATGCATCAATTAGGAATCAAAACGTTATTAGTTTCTAATGCATCGGGAGCAATTAATTTAAACTTCAAAAAAGGTGAATTAATGCTGATTGATGATCATATTAATCTTCAGGGAGGTTCTCCTTTGGCATTTAAAGGAGTGGAACAATTAGGAACTCGTTTTACCGATATGAGCGCTCCTTATGATGCGAAAATTAGTAACAAATTAGAATCAATTGCCAAGGAAAATAATATCAATCTGCATAAAGGAGTATATGCATCAGTAGTTGGACCGCAATTAGAAACTCGTGCAGAATATCGCTATCTAAAAATTATTGGAGCCGATGCAGTAGGAATGAGTACGGTTCCAGAAGTTATTGTAGCAAATCATTTAAGTCTCCCTGTGGCCGCGGTTTCCGTTCTGACAGATGAGTGCGATCCAGATAATCTTCAACCAGTAGATATCCAAGAAATCATAGCAATGGCCGGAAAAGCAGAACCGGAAATGATTCTTTTATTCAAAGAATTAATAAAATCTCTGTAAATAGTATAAATTAAGAAATTCCCTCTTTTCAAAAAGAAGAAAACATAATAATATGAGTTATTTAGAAACCACACACGACGTATATAAAGAAGCAGCATTAACTCCCGATGTAGGTTTATGCTGTACCACAAATCCTATTTGGGAGTTACCCGGATTGAAAATTCCAAAGATCATGCAAGAAATGAATTATGGTTGCGGAAGCACTGTTAATGCTCGTGACTTGACTAATAATCCCAAAGTTCTTTATGTGGGTGTTGGAGGAGGAATGGAATTGTTACAATTCTCCTACTTTTCTCGTCAAAAAAGCGGAGTCATAGGTATAGATGTCGTTCAAGAAATGTTGGAAGCTTCTCGTAAAAATTTTATAGAAGCAGAGGAGCAAAATGATTGGTTCAAGAGTGAGTTTGTGGATTTAAGATTTGGTGACGCACTTAATCTTCCTGTAGAAGATAATAGTATCGATGTTGCTGCTCAAAACTGTTTGTTTAACATTTTTAAAGCAGAAGATTTAAAAAAAGCAATCGAGGAAATGTATCGTGTTTTAAAACCTCACGGAAGACTAGTGATGAGCGATCCTACCTGTGAGCAACCTATGAATGACACCTTAAGAAATGATGAAAGACTAAGAGCGTTATGTCTTAGTGGTAGTTTACCAATAGCCGAGTATGTAAAAGCATTAACCGATGTTGGTTTTGGTACTATCGAGATTAGAGCACGCAAGCCTTATCGAATTCTAGATCCTAAAAACTACGAAACAGATGAATTAATATATATAGAATCTATAGAAGTTGCCGCGATCAAAGATCCAATGCCAGAAGATGGGCCGTGTATATTTACAGGTAAAGCTGCCATTTATTACGGGGATGAAGATTATTTTGATGATAAAAAAGGTCATATACTGCTAAAAAATCAACCTATAGCTGTTTGTGATAAAACTGCCGGTGCTATTGCGGATTTAGGAAGAGATGACATCTTCATTAGTGAATCTACTTATCATTATGATGGTGGTGGATGTTGTTAAGATTGAACCAAAAAAGAATTAGGAGAATCATAATGATTCTCCTAATTCAAACATTGTAGTTTAGTTCTTAAGGTTTAAAATGTCATTCTACTAATAGTAGAAACAACCTCTTCTTGTGCATACTCCTGCATAACATTGACTTCCGCCCCCTTGGCAGCATAATCCTTGATTTTGAGTACAAGGTCTCCATCCTAAACCACCTTGAAGTAATTTTTGTTCGGTTTTATCTAATTCCTGAACTCCTTCGATTTTTAAAATGTTCTTTAGCATAATTATGAAAATTAAAAAGTGAATTAAGTAAGTGCTTGAACATTTAGAGACACTCAAGCTTTATGTCTATTCTTGCAAGAGTTTTTTAATTCAGATTGATTTAGTTTTTAGAGTAAAAGAGAGCTCTGGATAAGAAGAATTAAGGAAACAGGAATCCCATTCCCCCAATTCTAATATTCAATCTAATTATTACCACCAGAAGCAGCCATTTCGTCGGCAGTACCCAGGATAGCAGGCTCCATTCATACAGCAAATCCCTCCAGGTTTCATACTGCAGGAACCATAAAAAGCACCTCCTTGAAGTGATTTCTGTTCGCTTTTGGCCAATTTCTGAACTCCTTCAATGTTTAAAATGTTCTTTAACATAATTGTGAAAATTAAAAGTTAATTAAGTGAGTGCTTGAACATTTAGAGACACTCAAGCATTATGTCTATCCTTGCAAGAATAATTTTAAATTAAAACAAAAGTCAATAAGATTTAAACTGCTCTTACCATCTCATGTTCTGTACAAATAATAAGGTGATCAATAAACAATAATTGCTTTGTTAGGTTTTGCATTTTGAAGAATAGGTTTTAAGGTTTTAAAAGGAGTCTTCAGAAAACTAAAAGGGGTGAATCTTACTAATTGCATATAAAAAACAACCCCTTTTTAGTAAATACATAAACTCATAACTTTCATAAAAACTGATTCAAAAATCTAATAATCAGCTAACAACGAATAGTCATAGCGCAAATTTTAAAACAATAAAGTTGCTATTCAACCAGGAGTTTATATCCTGTGTTCAATAATTCGTATTTAGCGACTTCTAATATAAATCAGGAAAAAAATAAAGAGTTTAAGGAATCTAAACGTGTAAGGGATTAGAATAAATTAATTAGTATTGTAGGAAATAAACCTAAACAAAATGTTAAAAGCAATTATAATTGATGATGAACAGTTAGCAATTGACACCTTAAAATGGGAATTAGAAACCAATTGTAAGGAAGTAGAAGTGTTATTTTCTACCAATAAACCAACAGAAGCTATCCAAGCCATTAGCAAGGTGAGGCCAGATGTCCTCTTCTTGGATATAGAAATGCCTGAACTGGATGGATTTCAGCTTTTAAATCAATTAGAATTCAGAAATTTTGATCTCATATTCACAACCGCTTACGACAATTACGCCATACAAGCATTTAAAATGAATGCAATTGACTATCTCTTAAAACCTATTGAGAAGGAGGAATTAATAAAAGCAGTGCATAAGGTAGTCCTAAATAAACAAAATAAAACACTAGGAGAAAACTTGAAATCTTATATAAAACATAATCTAGAAATACTAGATACCAATAATGCTAAGATTGCTTTACCAATGGAAAAAAAAATAGTTCTAGTAGACCAAAAAGAAATCTTATATTGTGAATCTGATGGTAGTTATACCCAAGTTTTTATGGATAGTGGTATCAAACACGTGATTTCTAAAAATCTGAAGCAATTATCTCTTCAATTAGATGAAAAACACTTTATAAGAATACATCAATCTTTTATCGTAAATATTAATTCAATTAAAGAATATTACAGAGGTGATGGAGGTGAAGTAATACTGCTTAATGGTAAAAACATTCCTGTTTCCAGAAGTAAGAAAAATGAATTATTAAAACATATTCTTAAATAAAGAACATTTGTCTGAAAACTACGCATATTTATCAAGGGTTCTATTTTTTGGATGGACGCTTGGAGCAATTTTCTTGCTCTCCACCATCACCTTTCTTATATTTTTAAAAGTAAGGGAAAAAAGTTTTCTTTATTATTCTTTATATGCGATATTCCTAAATATCTATATAGCCTTTCAGGCTATGACTTTGATCCACGAGTCTCGTATAATTTATGGCGTACCACTCACCTCGCTTATCAATTGGCCGGTACAATTTGTTTATTACTTACTATATACGCAGTTTATTAGAACATTTTTTAATTTCAAAAAACATAACCCAAAACTGGATAAATTAATAGTACAATTTATCTGGGGAATGGGTATAATTTGTTTAGGATTTACACTACTTAATTTTTTTGTGTTGCATACCCCTACCAGGAGTATCTCATACAATTTTGAGAAATTTATACTCTTTTTCTATATCCCCTTTTTTGTACCTTTTGCAGCATATGTATTATATAAAATACTCAAATCCAACGATCCGGCTAAGCATTTTATAATTATCGGATCAACTGTATATGTTCTATCCGCTTTAACATCCATGTATTTTTCGGTTACTAAAAAAATAGATTTCCCACTGATATTTTTTATGATTGGAGTTCTTATAGAGTTTATATTTTTTGCAGTGGGTTTAGGAATCAAAGTATACCTGATATTTGAGCAAAGAAATGAGTATCAGGAAAAGCTCATTGATCAATTAGAAACCAATAAAAAATTGGTGGAATACAACAATCAAATCCTAACAGATCGCATCGAAAATTTCACTAAAAAGGAAATCGAACTAGAGTTTAAAAATAGCATAAACAAACTAAAATCCAAGGTATTTCGAAGCCAGGTAAATTCGCACTTTATTTTTAACATTCTAAACTCGATAAAAGCGAGTATCATTAGCAATAATAAAGAAAAGTCAATAGATCATCTTAATAAATTTTCTAAGTTAATACGAAATATTCTAAACCATTCATTAGAAGAATATGTATCGCTGGAAAAAGAAATAGAAATTACAAAATTGTACGTTCTCCTGGAGAACCTTAGGTTCGAAAATCAAATTCATTTTACTTTAAAAATTGACCCTAATATTACTTCAACAAGCAGTATCAAAATTCCTCCTTTTATACTCCAACCTTTTGTAGAAAATTCAATTTGGCATGGATTAGCAAATAAAAAAGGGAAAAAGTCAATCAAAATTAACATTAGTCAGTATCAGAAAAAACTCAAGATAACCATTCAGGATAATGGAATAGGAATGTTAAAGGCTCTGGAAATCCAAAAGAAGAAAAGCATCACTCATAAATCTTTAGGAATAGATATTACCAAAGAGCGTTTGATTCTTTTTGCTCAAGACAGTATTCAGGATTATAATTTAGTTTTTGAGAACCTGGGCACCGAAAATAATTCGAAGGGAACAAAGGTCTTGATCGAAATACCTCTTAAGAATACAATAGTGGTTTCATAATTATGACCTACGCTAGTTTCTTAGCCATAGCTTTTCTGAATTCGTACAATATTAAAAATAAAGAGCACCAAAGAGGACTCATATTGGTTTTTAATCCTTTTCCTTTAGAAAATCGTATGATTTGTCTGGCATAAAAACCACCTTCTGCAGCATCTTCAAACTGTTTTAATCCAGTGCGGAGCACCAAGTTTTTAAGATGTGATAATTCTCCATTGAGGAACTTAGATATATCTTCTCTATTGGTAATAAACGGACGTGCCATACCAATCAAATCAACTTCTCCATTTGCTAATACCTCATTACAAAAATCATAGGATCTAAAACCACCGGTAATCATTAGAGGCAGCTTACTAACGGCTCTTATTTTTTTAGCAAAATCGATAAAATAGGCTTCTCTCTGCTTAGTACTTTCTTTAAGTTCAGAATCTTCTTCATTCAGTATGAAGAAAGCAAGTTTTTCATACGTTCCTCCTGATATTTCGAGCAGATCAATCTTTTCCTGATCTAACATTTTTACTACTTCCAGTGATTCTTCTTCGGTAAATCCTCCTCTTTGAAAATCCGCAGAATTTAACTTAACAGATATCGGAAAATCAGTTCCAACAACTTTTCTAACCTCTCTAATGATGGTAAGTAATAAACGGCTTCGGTTTTCAATACTTCCACCCCAACGATCAGGTCTCACATTGGTATTGGGTGATAAAAACTGGCTTAGTAGATATCCATGAGCAGAATGAATCTGAACTCCCGTAAAACCAGCTTCTTTAGCCAGTTTAGCGGCCTTCACAAACCGTTGTATTACATCTAGAATATCTTCTTCTGTCATTGCTCTAGGCTTACCAAAAAGTCCCAGCTTTTTCAGTTGTACTTCAGAAGGTGCTAAAGGTTTATTAGTCCCAAATCTATTGGTTTGTCTTCCGGAATGAGAAATCTGAACCCATATATGATTACCTTGTTTTTTACCTGCTTTTGCCCAGGATTTTAATTTTGATAACATCTTTTCATCATCAAAACAAACATTTCCCGCAGATTCAAGATGTTTTCGATCGATCACTACATTGCCTGTGATCAATAATCCAGCACCTGTTTCTGACCAATCTTTATACAATTGTTCGTGTCCTTTGGTAGGCTCAAATCTATTATTGCTAATGCGCTCTGTCATAGCAGATTTCACCAACCTGTTATTCAATTTAGCTCCACAAGGAAGTGTTAAAGTTGTACTAATCATATAAAAATAGTTCGATTGCAATATTACGCAATCCAATCGTAATCTACAATATTATAAAGGTAAGTAGTCTAACAACCGACAAAACTCTATTTAGCTGTATTTTAAAATTTTATGTAAGGATAAAAGTCATATACAGACAAAGGTTTAAGTTTTCTGATGATAGCTTAGATTTTTAATTATCTCAGCAATTTTTTGAAAAGAATTAAACCAATATATTAATCATAACTTACTAAAATTTTAAAAATGAATGCCCTAAAAACAACAGTATTAGCCCTATTCATGTCCAATTTTTTCCAGATGAACGCACAAAACCATATTGATCATATGGTATGGGATCAAATACTATTAATCAATGTTTCTGATGATGGAAAAGTTAATTACCCTGGTTTTATAAGAGATAAGTATTTATTTGATAAGTATTTCAAATCTCTAGCAGATAATTATCCAAAAGAAGAGTCAAGCAAGGAAGAAAAACTTGCTTATTGGGTAAACCTGTACAATGCAATTGCTATGAAAATGATTATTGACAATTATCCTATAAAATCCATCAATGATCTGGAAAACCCATGGAAACAAAAGCAGATAACTGTTAACGGAATAAAATACAGTCTTGATGATATAGAACATACCATTCTAAGGAAAATGGGGGAACCCAGAATTCATTTTTTACTTAATTGCGCTACAAAATCTTCTCCTAAACTATGGAACAGAGCATATACTGCCAGAAATATTATGACGGCATTAGAAGATAAATCACATCAATTCATAAATAATCCTGCGAAAAATGTAATCACGGATGAAAAAGTGAATGTATCAATGGTGTTTCAATGGTATAAGGATGATTTTAATAATGGCGATATCGTATCGTTTATTAATCAATACTCTACTACAAAAATTGATAAAATAATGGATCAAGAATATATGGAGTATGATTGGAGTTTAAATGAGCGGCGATAAAACCTTTTATATTTCAGTTGTAAGTTCTGGCATATACTTTGGACTAACACCAAGTATTTAACGAATATTAATTAAAGATTTCGTTATTTAGAAACATAAAAAAGTAAGCATAAGTTGAACTCACTTCAGTTTTATATAAAAAACATTTGAAGATTTTTTTAAAAGACAAGAAAATGAACACCCCAAAAATAATTGTATTTATAATAATCGTATTTATCTCTTTTCAGGCTAAAGCACAACAAAACCTTGATCATGCTATTTGGGATCAAATTTTGTTAATTAATGTTTCCGAGGATGGTAAAGTAGACTACAAAGGGTTTATGAGAGATAGTGCTCAACTATACGAATATTTCGCATACCTCTCTAACAATCCGCCTTCAAAGGACTGGAGCAAGGAAGAAACATTAGCGTATTGGATAAATGCATACAATGCGTATACGATAAAGTTAATCATAGATAATTATCCTTTAAAAAGTATCAAAGAAATCAAAGATCCTTGGGATAGACAGTTTTTTAAAATCAATGGTGTTTTGCATAGTTTAAACGAACTAGAACACAAAATTCTGAGAAAATTAGGTGACCCCAGAATTCATTTTGCAATTAACTGCGCTTCATTTTCTTGTCCAATTGTATGGAATAGAGCTTTTACAGCTTCAAATGTAGATACTGCACTAGAAACTCTCACTAGAAATTTTATAAATGATCCTAAAAGAAATACGATTACTGAAGAAGTAGTTGAAGTGTCTAAAATCTTCAGTTGGTTTAAAAAAGATTTCAAGGTAGATGGAGAAGATGCGAAGGCTTTTATTAATAGGTATTCTGAAATTAAGATTGATAAACAGAAAAAGAAAGGGTACAAAAAATACGATTGGAGTTTAAATGAGTAATTTTATATCCGCATAATACCCAAACTTTTGAAAATATCGATAATCATCCCTATTCTTAATGAAGCAGCTACAATTTGTAAGCTGCTTTCCCATTTGATACAAGCCAAAAATACAGAAGATACCATCAAAGAAATTATTGTTGTTGATGGAGGGAGTGTGGATGAATCTAAAAAAACAGTTCAAAATTTTTCGAATACACAAAGGACTCCTATTAAAATAGTTTCTTCAGAAAAAGGACGTGCCAAGCAAATGAATGCCGGAGCTGCAGAAGCATCGGGAGATATACTTTATTTTTTACACGCAGATTCATTTCCTCCTAAAGGATATGATATTGATATTATAAAAGAAGTGCATAAGGGAAATGAAGCCGGATGTTTCCGGATGAAATTTGACTCTAATCATTGGTGGCTTCGTTTTCTGGGCTGGTTAACACAGTTCGAAAGTAAACGCTGCCGTGGTGGAGATCAAAGCCAGTTTATCACTGCTTCATTATTCAAAGAAATAAATGGTTATGACGAGGCTTATGTAGTATACGAAGACAATGATCTGGTTGATCGACTTTTTGCCATAAACAAATTTGTTATCATCCCTAAATATGTTGTTACCTCTGCCAGGCGCTATAGAGAAGTTGGAGTTTGGAGACTACAATACCACTTTTTGAACATACATATGAGAAGATGGCTCGGTGCTTCATCAGAAGATTTGTATCGATATTATAAAGAAAAAGTTGTTTCTTAAATCTTCTTCTATATCTTTAATGCAGTGAAAACGTTAGAGATACTTTTGATCATATTATTATGTATTGGTGCCATACAAGGAATCATTTTCGGTATCATTTTATGGCAAAAACAAGGATTGCATTACATTGCTAATCGATTTCTAGCTACCATTCTATTTTTCTTCTCTTATCGCCTTATTGTAGAAACCTTAAACATTTTTGGGCTGGGACGATACGATTTCTGGTATCATATTCTATTAGAATATAATTGGATCTACGGAACACTTATCTACTTTTTTGTAAAAAGTTATGTCAATCCAAAATTCAGGTTAGTCCAAAAAGATTGGATCCATTTCTTACCTGTATTTATAGAATTTGCGTGGAGCTTTTTTATAAAAGCACAAAATTTTTATTGGGATGGTACTCGCGAGAGTCTCTCCTGGTTAGGATATTGGGGATATGTAGTATGGATGCATTACCCTACAATGTTTATCGTTTCCGGAGCATTAATTGTTTTTTATAGTATCAAAGCTGAAAAAATACTTAGCAATACTATTCAGGTAGAAGGATTTAAGATTATTAAAGAAAAACTCGACTGGATTAAAAGAGTCGTTTTAGTGATGAAAATATTCTCTATCATATATGTACTTGGAATATTAATCGACTTTTTCTTCTTCAATTTCGCAAGTAATTTTTTCTATGGTCACCCTGTATTTATAGGAATGGCAATTATTACCTATTGGTTAGGTCTAGAAGGTTTTGCTAGAAGAAAAGAAAGTGCATTCAAACAAATTGCTGCCATCTCTGATAAAGAGAAAGAGCAATTGCAAAATATTAGTAAAACTTTAGAAATTAAAATGAAGGAAGAACAGCTCTTCAAAAACCCAGAGCTTACACTAGCTTCTCTGTCAAAACAACTTTCTGTAAAACCCTATTTGGTTACTAAATGCCTAAACACAATCTATCAGAAAAAGTTTACTGATTATATAAACGAACTTCGTTTTGAAGAAGTAAAAAAGTTGCTTAGTAATCCCAAAAATGATAATCTTACCCTTCTCGCATTAGCATATGATGCAGGTTTTAATTCTAAAGCCTCCTTTAATAGAGCTGTCAAGAAAATTACCGGAAATCCCCCAAGCGCTCTAAAATCAGGACAATAGAGGTTTCAATTAAAAAATTGCACCATTTATTTCTCTAAAAATCCGTCTCATTTAGCAAATTGAAACGATTCTTTTATGCATTTGACTAATATTTGTCTCAAATAAATTCTAAAATCAGAAAAAATGAAACATCTCACGATCTTAAAAAAAGTAAGTCTACTTATTCTTTTCATTACTTCTTTCTCAAGCTTTTCTCAAGAAAATAATAAAGATCTACAATTACTGGTTGGCGAATGGCAATTAGATATGAGTCCGCAAGATAAGACAGATAACAATTTTGCTATGATGCGCATAGATAAAATAGATGCTAATTCAGTACACGGAACATTTTATCGAGAAGGGGTTGAAATAAAAAATGGAAAAGTTAATACACAACTAGGTCTTATCTATGTTGCGCTTATCTCTGGTGACAATAGTGGAAGTTATAACACCAGCTTTTACTACAAAAACGGAAAACTATATGGTTCCACTCACGCTGTTGACAGAGGGTTTTTAGCAGTTTGGATCGCTGAAAAAATAAAATAATAAGAATATGAGAACAGCAATTATACTATTAATAGCATTCACCTTAAACTCATTAACTGCACAAATAAAATATGGAACTCCTGTTAACCATCAAATACCAGAGAAACTAAAAAGCTTACGCAAAGCAATTGAAGTAAACAACTTCCCTAAAACCATTGATCCTATTAAGATTGATGAGCGATATTACTGGAAACACAACACCGCAATCCTGTGTAAAGAAAGTGAGATCAAAATTATTGAGTATGGAGCTTATCTTTTTTATAATAATACCTGGAACCTTAGGAAATCATATCCATTAAAAGAATTAAACAAAAACTTCGGGACTAAAAAAGAAGTTATGAAACAGTCTGAACCCTATACCTGGTCACAAAATTGGCGTACAGACAGTTCACTTTACGGAGGATGGGCTATGTGGTACTTTATTGGTATTACAAAAGATGGAGAAAAAGTATGCGGATATGAAAAAATCGATACCACAGATAACCTTTTAAATTAAAAAATATTCAAAATGAAAATAATACAGCTAATCATTCTCACTCTTTCCCTTATACTTGGAGTGCAAGAAATCCATAGTCAGAATTATATATTAAATACTAAAAAATCAACGATGTTCTGGACAGGAAAAGCGGCTTTTAACTCTTACTCCTTAAAAGGAACTATAGCTCCTAAAAAAGGGACTCTTTCTATAAACGATACTGCAATTTCAGATTTAAACATTATCATTAATATGAAAAGCATTGATCATGAAAACAACGATCTTAAAAGTCATTTAAAAAATGAAGATTTTTTTGAAGTGAAAACATACCCAGAAGCTACTTTTTCCATTAATAACGAAACACTTGTTAAAAACAGTACAACAATTTTAATCGGAAAACTAACTATCAAAGGAAAAACAAATACAGAGAATATTCCAGTAAAAATAGAACAAATCAAATCTGGTATAGTGCTTAAATTCAAACATGCTATTGATAGAACAAAATATGGTATTAACCATAACTCACCTAGTATTTTTAAACGTATGAAAGAAAATGCAATTGCAGATGAGTTTATACTAGAAGGCACTTTAGTGTTTGTTCCATAACATCTTTTGACCGAAAATCGCTACTTTTAATAAATTCTGGTATTTATTATGGTATATTCTATTGATATTTGTTTGTTATGAAAGTAGTTCCTCAAGCATTTTACCGGCATCCTCGAATAGAAAAAGTATTAGTAGATGGTCTTTCTTGTGTAATTCTAAAAAGTGTACAACAAGCAGATTTGCAGAATCAGCGCTACTTGGCTTCGCATGCGCTAACCTTAGTTTTAAAAGGTGCTTTGCAAGTTGAAACGACAGAAGGTGATTTGAACATTGTTAATAAAAATCAAATCATTCTTTTACCAAGAGGGTTGTATATGATATCAGACATCATTCCAAAAGATGAATCTTTTGAAGCTATCGTCTTCTTCTTTGATGAAGAAATTACAAATGAATTTTTGCGCAATTTTGAAACCTATAACCCTGAGAATATTGTAGAAAATTTGATTTTAGAGTATGATCAGAATTTACGATTATTTACAGATACGCTGATTACTCTTTATAAAGGTAAAAACCAACATCAATTTACCAGGCCTAAACTATTAGAATTATTACATCTTATAAGTATTTCGAAACAAGGCGATGCGTTTGTTTCGAAACTTTTTCAACTGAAAAAAAGGGCTAAAAAGAACATCAAAACTTTTATGTCTGAATACTTTGATAAACCTTTGGATATAGAAGACTATGCGTATCTCACAGGAAGAAGTATCTCAACATTTCGAAGAGATTTTAAATCTAAGTTTGGGATTTCTCCAAAAAAATGGTTAATCGAAAGACGCATGGAAAAAGCTGCTCTTTTACTAAAAGACTCCAATGATTCTGTAACAACTATTGCTCTGCAAACAGGCTACGAAAACATCTCACATTTTATCAAGGTGTTTCAGAAAAAATTCAACATTTCTCCAAAACAATTTCAGATTAAGTATCGAAAAGATATCTTAATTTAAACTTTTGACCGAAAAACACAATTTTTGGTTTTTCCGAAAACTTATCCTCTTCACTTTCAATGACATTTGTTTCAGAAATAAAAACAGATACGAATGAAAAAAATCGGATTTATCGGGCTCGGTATTATGGGTAGCAGAATGGCTGCTAATCTTCAAAATGTTGGCTATCCTCTGGTAATTTATAACCGAACTAAAGAAAAAGCAACTAACTTAATAAGTAATGGAGCACAATGGGCTGATTCACCTAAAGAAGTAGTCCAAAATGTTGACATTTTAGTTACTATGCTCTCCACTCCCAAAATAGTAAAAGAAGTCGCTACAGGAAATCAGGGATTTCTTTCTCTTTTAAAAGATAATAGTCTTTGGATTAATTGTAGTACCGTTAATCCATCTTTTGCCAGAGAAATGGATAACCGGGCAAAACAACTGGGTATTCGATATTTGGATGCTCCCGTTGCCGGAACCAAAGCTCCTGCAGAGAATGGAGAATTATTATTTCTAGTGGGAGGTGATCAATCTTCGATAAATGAAGCTGCACCATTGTTTAATGTAATGGGTAAAAAAACATTACACTTAGGAAAAGTTGGTGCTGGATCCTCTATAAAAATGTTAATTAATCAACTATTAGGGCAATCTATGGTAGCTTTTGCAGAGGCAATGGTTATGGGTGAAGCAATGGGATTAGAAAAAGACACCTTATTCAATGTTCTACTCAACACTCCTGTGGTGGCTCCTGTAATGTCTGTTATTCGCTCAAAGCTTGAAAATTCTGATTATGAAGCTAATTTCCCATTAAAATGGATACAAAAAGATCTTCATTTATCAAGTATTTCTGCTTATGAAAATGGTGTTGCAACTCCAAATCTGAATACTACCAAAGAAATTTTTGCACAAGCAAAACAACAAGGGTATGGAGATCTAGATTTTACCTCAGTTTATGAATTTTTAAACCTTAAAAAATAGAATACATGAAATTACTTAGAATAGATGCTAGTTCCAGAAATGAGAATTCTGATAGCAGAAAAATAGCAGATCAATTTCAACAACAATGGCAAAAAACGAATTTAGAAAGTTCTGTTATTACAAGAGATATTATTAATAATCCAATAGCCCATATCCAACAAAAAACAATTGAAGGATTTTACACGCCGAAAGAAGAATTGAACGAGGAATTAAACCTAGCTATTCAATTATCTGATGAACTTATTTCAGAATTAAAAGCAACAGATATACTTCTAATAAGCACTCCTATGTACAACTTTAGTATTCCTTCTGCTTTAAAAGCATGGATTGATCATATCGTTAGAATTAACAGCACATTTGGAGTAAATGAACAAGGCGAATTTTATGGAATGGTACAAAATGTAAAAGCTTATATCATAACTTCAGCAGGAGCTGTATATTCATCTCCGGAAATGAAAGCTTTAGATTATCTTCAGCCTTATTTACAAACTGTTTTAGGACTTATTGGAATAACAGATATTACCTTCTTGCCAATAGAAGGAACAACTATGAATGAAGAAGTTTTTGAGAGCACTAAACTAGCCGCTTCTGAAATCATAAATAAATTATAAAAAGCAACAAATTCCCCGTTTTAGCGTTACTAAAATTTATAGACACAAACCTCAAGTGTCTCTAAATGTTTGAGGAAATATCATTCTTAAAACCTTAATTATGTTAAAAAACATTTTAAATTTAAAAGACGCTCAAACGCTTAGCAAAGAAGAACAACGATCTGTAAACGGTGGTAATCTTGGAGTTTGTCCGAATCCTGTTAACGCTCAGAAATGCTTGAATTGTGGAGGCTACCCTTTATCAAATGGATGTTGCTTAGGAACAAGAGAAACGCATATGTGTATTTCAGGTATATTTGAATAATAGCAATGAACAATAATTGGGATTCATGAAAAGAATGAATCCCAATTGCTCTAGAAATATTGCCCGATTCCAAACACAAAACCATTTGTTGCGTCATCCGTAATTCCATAACCATAATCTATTCTGAAAATGGCGTTAAAAATACGTTTGTGCATAAATCGTAGTCCAACACCAGGATATATTCTAAAATTCTGTGAGTCTCCAAAATCACCAAAATCACCTCCAGGATTTCGCCAACTACCACCATCCACAAAAACATTGCTTTGTAAAACAAACCAATCTTTATCGTATATGGTATGTCTGTATTCTGTATTCAATACAATTACTCCGGTTCCTCTATCTATTGTATTGCCTACACCTCTAATATTTAGATTATTATCAACTGCAAAGGGTGCAAAAGGTGAATCATCATTAGTTGCTAACCCGAGACGTAATCGTGATGCCCAATTGCCTTTTTTTCCTATTCTGTGGTAATACAAAAAATCATTCCAACCGATTAAAAAGTCGGGTAACACATTTTCTGTACTAATTACATATTGAAAATTAGCTATACTCCTAAATCCTGATACATATTGAAAGTCATAGTCGAGATCATTATATTCATAAATCAATTTGTATAATAATTTATTCACATCAAAATCCAAAGGAACATCAGGACCTGTAGCTCCATTTTTATAACTATAATCTTCATTAAAATAGTTTACTCCTAGCTCCACTCGATTCTGAAAATTAAACTGGTATAATCCCAGTAATTCATAGGATGTGTTGTTATATCTATAATCGGCTGTGCCTGTATCCAAAAATACCGGTTCCTGCGTGGTAAGGTTCTGATAGTTAAATGCCAACCCTATTTTACTACTAAATAAAAAAGGAGCTCGTAAGTTAACCCCAAAAGAACTGTATATATCATCCTGATAAAAACCGCCAAACGTAATATTTTGTCCAAAAAGGTTAAACTCGTACACACCTATTCTAAAAGCAAACTCATCATCATTCGTTGTATATACATTAGCACTGGGAATAATCGTAAAATTTTCCTCTATCGTATAAAAAACATTATACTCCCCTTCGTTTTGAGCTTTGAAAACCTGGTAATAGGCGTGAGCGACGGATGGCAACCTTTTAATTCTTTTGATATCTTCTTCTAAAGCAATTGAGTCCAGAGTAGCTCCTGCTTTTACTTTTGCTATTTTTTTTATAAAAGATGCTTTGGTTTTTTTGTTTCCCTGTACCTTAAGGTCAACCACCTTCAATTCTTGTGCAACACTCGTAACGGATATGAACAAAAGACAATACAGGCAAAAATAAAATCCAATTGTGCTAGTTTTCATCGTCTTTATATAGTGATTGTATTAATTTTTCTGAGGGCTTATTTTGAATTGTAAATCTATTATTTTCTTCTCCACCGACTTTATCGTGATTGTGGTACCATTTCCAAAGAAATCCGCCTGCAAACCAAGGTTCATCCCAAAATTCTTGATACAAAGCCGTCAATGCATTAGTCTGAGCTTTCAAATCTACATTACCATTTATTCTGTTCGAATCCCAAGGTTCTTTTCCGGTATAATGAACACTTCTATATCCGTATTCTGTAAACAGAATAGGTTTGCCGATAATTCTTTGTAATGCTACTATTTTGGTTTTATGTATTTGCCAACCTTCTCTCAGCTCCTCTAAAGTGGGTGTTTTACTATCAGAAACCGGAAAATAAGCATCAATACCTATATAATCCAGTTGATCCCAAAAAGGAGCTTTACCAAACTGATCCCAGTTCTCTGCATATGTCAACTTTCCTTTATATACTGATCTTATTTTTTTTATCAACCTGCTCCAGTAGTCGGATCTTTTTTGTACAAAAGTGTGCAATTCAGTTCCAATACATAAAATAGGAACCTTCATTTCTTGAGCTAATTGGGCATACAACAGTATAAAATCTTCATATGACTTCTCGAAAGTTTGCCAGTTTTGTTCAGAATCCATATTAATATTACCGGTAAACTCTCCTCTCCAAACCCATATTTGGGGTTTCATCATTACCTTAATTCCTTTCTGATTAAGTAACTCAATCGTGCGTTTGGCTCCATCTGCTCGTTCTCCCCACCATTGTCTTTCTATGTTGAAAACAACAGATGGTTCTTTTAGATTCTTTACAAAACCAAAGGGCATTACAGCTGCCCAATTTGCATTGACCTTAACTACTGGATCTATATGGGTTTCATTAATTTCTTTTGGAGAGCCTACAAAACTAACTCCGTTTATTTTAGGTTGCTGTCCAGAACAACTGGTACAAATCAAGCAAATTAGCAGTACAAAAAATCGTTTCATATATACTTTTTACACTGCTGAAAATACGATATTATATTAAAAAACAGCTCTTAATCCAATGTTAAAAGTCTCTCCTAAACCCGTTCTATTACCTCTTACAAAATTAGTATATAAGGCTTCAATGTTAAGTTCTTTTGTTAATTGATACTTGGCTCCACCGCCTAGTGCTGTAAAGTTTTGATCAAAATCATTTCCGAGATCTATTAATTCAGAATGTTGCGCCAATGCCAATACTGTAAACTTAGAGCTCGGAAAATAACTAAAAAATACACCGGGAGTTAAGCGCAAACTATTATTGGCAAAACTATCTTCTTCTTTTCCGAAATTCAACTCAGAATTGATCTCTCCAAAAATCTGAAATTTGTTTCCTGGAAACGTATAGTCATAAAAGAATCTATTTTGCCAAATAAATCCATTTTGATCTAAAAACACACCATCTTCAGTTTCATTATCTACTAATGGAATAAAAAACGAACTCTGGATCGAGAAGTTGGTTACATTTTTAAGAGGTACAAACTTTACTGAAGGCGCTATAGAGGTAAATCCGGATCTTGCAGTCCCTCGCTCTCCATCAAACTGGAAAACATCTAAAGCTTTTCTTCCTCCAACAGCGTTAGATCTAAATTCTAAAATTGCTCCAATATTCCATCTTTTGTTATTACCGATCCCTGTATAGGCTTCCAAAGTAGATGTAAAAAAAGTATTTCTAGGAATATCACGTTTTTCTCCTCCAAGACCAAAAAGATCTTCGGTTTCTGTGTATAAATTATTAAACCATTTGATATCAAATTGACCTTTACCGATCAATTTTGAAGGAGTTAATGTTTGTATAACAGATCCTTGATCCTCATCATCTTGAGCGAATGCAAAAGAGATCGTTAATAAAAGGCAAAATGAGGTTATGAGGTTTTTAGTAGATTTCATGATTTTAATAGATTTAATTTTTATGAGCGTGTTCACTCTTTATATAATTGTGTTTTTATTGAATTATGTTTAAGCTCCAGTTATATGGGTAATAAGATACTTTGGCTCCTGTAGGAATTTTTTCTTTTCTATATTGGTTTACATAATCTATTTCTGAACCATTTTGTGTGAAATCTCCTTTGTACCATTCAAAAATTTGGGAAAGTTGTACTTTTTTTCCTTTCACTTTAATAAAGTTAGGATTGTTTAATGCGATAGTCGTTTGACGCTTCAATTGTTTCTCAAGAGTATTGGGTTTATATGCCTCCGGTATTATTGGAGGGCATCCTAATCCCGCACACACCAAAGCAAAATGAAAACGGGCTTCTGTTGGGAAATTTTTACGTAATATTTTATTTTCCAGATCATTCAGTGTTGTAGTTTTTCCGCCTAAAGTATATTTCGTTTTATCAAAGAAACCCTTTATATCTAATGGTGACTTTGTTGGATAATTATCTACGATTCCTTTAATAACAGCCAGGTTATAAGCATTGATATAGAATGCCTGAAAAGTTTTTGGATTGCTTTTAGAAACATTGATGCCAGAAGCTATATCCAATAATTCATTTAATGCAGTAGCTTCATTTTTTATTGCTTTATAATCTACTCTTCCGTTAGTCACGTGTTTTTTGAAAAAGGCATCGGACTTAGCAAAAAAATCATCAGTATCTTGAGAAAAACTAATAGCTCCTATTAAAAAAACTAGTGTAAATATTATATTTTTCATGAGGTATTTTTTTTAAAAACTTCATTGACTGAAGTTGTGTGAATATGAGTTAAAGTGGTTAAAGTTTAGCTTGCTAACTCGCATTAAGTCGAAGGGCATATCGGCTACTTACAAATTAAATTTAATTTCTTTATGGATATCCTTATCCGCTTTAGGGGCATTAAACACGTGCAAAAATCTTGTTAAACCTTACAGAATTACCGATTTTTAGATTCATTCTAAATTACTAACTCTCCTTAAGTTCTTATATTTATAAACGACTTACAAACGGAAGCTTCACTATTGAAACTAAAAATCGAATTCAACTAACACACAACTTATGGAACACATTGTAATTATCGGCAACGGAATTTCTGGTGTCACTGCTGCAAGGCATATCCGGAAAATGTCAGATAAAAGAATCACCATTGTATCTGCTGAAACGGATTATTTCTTTTCCCGTACAGCACTAATGTATGTCTACATGGGTCATATGAAATTTGAACATACACAGCCTTATGAAAATTGGTTTTGGGAAAAAAATCGAATAGAATTAAAAAGTGGGTATGTATCAAAAGTAGACCATGCAAAAAGCCAATTGATATTTGAAAGTGGAGAAAATCTGCCTTATGACAAACTTATCATAGCTGTAGGTTCCAAACCAAATAAATTTGGATGGCCCGGTCAGGACCTGGATGGAGTGATGGGTATGTATCATAAACAAGACCTGGAAAACCTTGAAAAATATGCTCCTAACAAAAAAGTCTGTAAAAGAGCCGTGATTGTTGGTGGAGGTCTGATAGGTATTGAATTAGCCGAAATGTTACGCTCGCGAGATATCCCTGTTACTTTTTTGGTGCGAGAAGGTAGTTTCTGGAACGGTGTTCTGCCTGCTGGTGAAAGTGGAATGATCAACAGACACATTAAAAATCATCATATTGATCTTCGTTTAAGCACAAATCTTAAAGAAATAATTGCTGACGATAATGGAAAAGTAAAATCTGTTGTAATCGAAGAAACTGGAGAAATCATAGACTGTGACGTAGTTGGACTTACTGCAGGTGTATCACCAAATGTAGATTTCTTAAAGGATTCCGGAATCGAATTAGGAAGAGGCGTAAAAGTAAATCGTTTTCTAGAAACAAGTATCCCTAATGTTTATGCTATAGGTGACTGTGCAGAACAACACGAATCTATTGGTAGCAGAAGACCTATTGAAGCGGTATGGTATACAGGAAGAATGATGGGTGAAACGGTTGCGCAAACTATCTGCGGAAACAAAATTGAATACAAACCCGGACATTGGTTTAATAGTGCCAAGTTTCTGGATATCGAATATCAAACCTATGGTTGGGTATTTGGGAAACCCAAAGAATACGAACAACAATTTCATTGGATACACCAAGATGATACTAAATGTATTACTGTTTCATACCATAAAGAATCCAGAGAATTTCTTGGTTTAAATACCTTCGGAATAAGAATGCGTCATGAAACATTTGACCAATGGCTAACGGAAAAAAGAGATGTAGACTATGTTATGGAACATCTGGCAGAAGCCAATTTCGATCCTGAGTTTTTTAGACATTTCGAAAAAGATATTTTAAATACTTTTCAAAAGCAACAACTTATAAACGCATAAAAAATGGCAATAGAAAGAAATATGGCTTTAACAGGGCAACCTCCTAAAAGTCTTAATACAAAACAAAAAATTGGTGTTCTTATCGGAATGGCTGGTTTATTAGTATTATCACTAGCTACATTTAATATTAACTTACCTAATAAAGCAGCCTGGCTCACTATCTCATTAGCGGCATTGACAATTGGAATTATAGTATTCTCAAAAGGAGCCTATGATAAAAAGCTAGAAGGAATTAAAAATGATGGAGTATGGTTCAAATCTTTATCTTCCAGAGGAGTACTTGCCTGGATAGCAGGAATAGCACTCACAGGCTTTTATATTGTTTTATACTTCTTTGCAGAACTTTTAGGGCTTGGACAAGGAGTAGACGGAGCGAATACAGGATTAGTAGGATTATTTGATCCATTAAGTCGTTTACTTAGCGGTAATCCTGCAAGCCAATGGTTTGTGTACGGAACATTGTATACCATCGCAATTGTTGCTTTTGGAATTAAGTTCTTAATGAAATATAAACACAATCGTTATGAACAATTACGAACCATTAGTGTTATGTTTTTTCAAACCGCTTTTGCCTTTGTAATACCGGAACTAATGGCTCGTTTAAACTCAGATACATTTTCATTACCTTATAATGACTTAAAAAACATGTGGCCTCTCAACTACTATGCATTTGAACAATGGCGAGTAGATCAATTTATCAATGCACAAACTATAGGATTGTTCTTTTTAATCCTTGCTGTATTGATGGTTTTTGTTATTTCTCCTTTTCTTACTTATAAATATGGAAAAAGATGGTATTGTTCCTGGGTATGTGGTTGTGGAGGATTAGCCGAGACGGCAGGCGATTCTTTCCGTCAGTTATCCGACAAAAGTATGAACGCATGGAAATTAGAAAGATGGATGATTCATACTGTTTTAGTGTTTTCTGTAATTATGACTGTAGCCACAGTCTCGACGTACTTGGGATATGATCCTACTAAGTATTGGTTTACAAAGAATGTTTTTTTAATAAGTGTTGGAGTATTTTTAACCTTACTATTTGTAGGTATCCTTTATTACAAGAGAAATCAACTTAATAAAAGTGCTGTCAAAGGAGCCACAGGTTTTTTTATTCTTACCATTGCTTTCCTTGTTTTAATAGCTTTTGTAGATTTAAGTCAAATACAGATTCAAGCAAAATATTTTTCCTTCGGTCTAAACGATAAAAGTTACGCTGCCGACGCTGCACTAAGAACGTTTTATGGTTTTGGTATTGGCTCTATTTTCTCTGGAGTAATCGGAACCGGGTTTTACCCAATTCTTGGAAATCGTGTTTGGTGTCGTATGGGATGTCCTATGGCGGGAATACTTGGAATCCAGCAGCGATTATTCTCTAAATTCAGAATCACTACCAATGGAGGTCAATGTATTTCTTGTGGTAATTGTTCTACCTATTGCGAAATGGGAATCGATGTAAGATCCTATGCACAAAAAGGCGAAAACATTGTTCGATCCAGCTGTGTGGGTTGTGGAATTTGTTCAGCAGTATGCCCTAGAGGTGTATTAAAGTTAGAAAACGATAGTTTAGATGGGAGAATTAATTCTAATGAGATTTTATTAGGAAATGACGTTGATCTAATGGATTATGTGAATAATAAATAAGCATAAAAATATCAGTATATAAAAAACAGCCTTTAGATTAGGCTGTTTTTTATATTTAAAAGTTAGGTTGTTATTATCACGCACTCATAGTATGAGGAAAATACAAGTTAATTGTAGTTCCTTTATTGTACTCACTTTCTATTTCTAAAATACCGTTTTGTTTTTCTACTAGTTTCTTAGCGATACTTAATCCGAATCCAGTACCTCTTTCATTTTCAGTTCCGTTGGTAGAATTATTCTTTTCTTTTGTAAATAGATTGTAAAGGCTATTATCACACATCCCTATTCCTTTATCCTCTATAGCTATTCTTATGTGACTCCCCATTTTTTCTGATTTCACAATAATATCAGAACCTCGATGCGAAAATTTTATGGCGTTTGCGATTAGGTTTCGCATTACAGTTTCCATCATAGCAGGATTAATAGTCACTTTAAGATCCCTTGGTAATTTATTTATCAGGCTAATTTCCTTCTTTTTTGTTTTTAAGTCTGAAAATGCAAAAACTTTGTCTACAATCACCGATATTTCTTTTGTTTCAAGTAATACTTGTGATTGCTTTTTATAAATATTGCCCCATTCTAATAAGTCCTCCAATAAATTATTCCCCTTATCAGCAGCCTCTTTTATCATACTCCTAATATGTTCTCGCTCTTTTTCATTATCAACCTCATCCACCATATCAATTAAAGACCTAAGCTGATAAAACGGTGTCCTCAAATCATGTCCGATAATTCTAAATAAATCATCTTTAGATTGATTCATCTCCTTTAGTTCCTCATTTTTGATACTAATCAATCTATTGGCTTCTTTTACTTTTCTGGATAATTGCACAAGTAATCTCTGACAGAAATATGCCATTAATCCACCACCACTAACAATCACAAAATAAAATGCTAATTTCTCTAATGGGAAATTAGGGTAATAAAACATAGACAGTGTTATGAAAAGAAAATTTATGGTCAATAAAATAATAATATGTCTAAAATGAACCAACATTCCTACTGCAAAAAATAGTAGAGAAACGATTACCTCAACTTTTAGAAAAAATGATTCAAATCTGAAATTCGGATCCTGTACTCCAAAAAAAATGGAAGACATCATCCCTAAAACAATTGCATATACAGAAAGGGTAAGTAGTCTTGACTTTCTTATAAGACCTACTTTCTGCAATAGCAAGCCCATAGTAACTATTGTAAAAGTAATTACCGCTCTATAAAAATAGGCACTAAAACCTCCTTCATTATACTCTACAATACCGTCTAGTATAATTCCAGGAAGCGCTATAAACATTACTGTAAATAACACCTTATCAAATCGAAATAATCGGGGAAACTTTGGGGATGTAATAGTAATATTCATATAAATATCTATTTAATTAGCCCCGTTAAACTTTGAAAAGAACAACAATTTATTGTTGTTAGTTATCGTTAAAAATAACAAAAAATCCGACAAAACGCAATTTTTGTTTGTTTTTTATTCAAAAGTAAGAACACCAATACATCTACTTGCGCTTAAACAAGGAGTAAAATCATCTTTTTTTATCCCTTCTTGTTGGTATTATAAAAGGTTTTCGTCTAAATGTTTATAGATACATATTATGACACATAAGCTTTTTATATTCGCGGTGATATATTCTTTTTTTAACAACCAAATAACAGTTAGCAAAGAATATCATAAAGAGTATTATAATGATGGCTCGATCAAAGCTGAAGGCTGGATTATAGAGAATCAAAAAATAGATTATTGGTATGCATACCATCCTAACGGAAATATTTCGGAGCAAGGACATTTCAGAAATAATAAGAAGGATGGGTATTGGTATTTTTACTCCTCAGAAAATAAACTTATTAAAGAAGGACATTTTACAAACGATAAAGCAGAAAAATGGTGGATTATTTACGATATTGCCGCTGGTAATCAGAAAGATCAAATTACCAGAAAGTATCAATATCAAAATAACAAAAAAAACGGGTACTGTCTATTATATAAAAATGACAAACTTTTTAAAGCTGAAAAATACGTTGATGATCAAAAAACCGGAGAATGGACTGATGTTTTTAGCTTTAAAAAAGATAATCCCAATGCTTCTCTATAAATGAATCCCATAATCAAAGTTGTCATACCTGCCTTTAATGAAGAAGGGTCTATTGGTCGCGTAATTACTGAAATTCCTGATATAGTTTCGGAGATCATTGTAGTAAGTAATAACTCTACTGACAATACAGAAACTGTGGCAAAGCGGGCTGGAGCTACGGTGTTAACAGAGGAAAGAATGGGGTATGGATATGCTTGTTTAAAAGGGTTACATTATTTAGGCTCACAACAACCTATCCCAGAAATTGTTGTGTTCCTAGATGGTGATTATAGCGACTATCCAGAAGAATTGACGAAAATTGTTGCTCCGATAATTAATCAAAACATCGATATGGTCATTGGGGCAAGAGATAAAAAACTAAGAGAACAAGGATCTATGACGGTTCCTCAGATTTTTGGAAATTGGCTTGCCACTAGTTTAATGAGATTGTTTTTTGGTGCTAAATTTACGGATCTCGGGCCTTTTAGAGCTATCAAATACGATAAGCTTCTAACACTAAACATGCAAGATAAAACCTATGGATGGACTGTAGAGATGCAACTAAAAGCCATAAAAAAACGTTTTTCGTATGTAGAGGTCCCTGTTAGATATAAAAAGAGAATAGGTGTGTCAAAAGTTTCAGGAACCATAAAAGGTGCTATCTTTGCAGGCGTTAAGATTTTAAGTTGGATTTTTAAATATAGCTTTCAGTAATGGATATTGCTATCATTGTTATTTATACATTAGCCTTATTAATAATTTTCTTGTACAGTTTAGCACAGTTGAATTTACTTTTCAACTATCTTAAATCTCGCAAACTGGCTGATAATTCTCCTACTTTTGACCTTTCCAAAGAAGAAGAAACTCCATACGTCACTGTTCAATTGCCGGTTTATAATGAACTCTACGTAATGGAACGCTTACTGGATAATATTGCCTTATTAGAATATCCCAAAGATAAATTAGAAATACAGGTATTAGATGACTCTACAGACGAATCTGTGGATACTACCGCTGCTCATATTGAGAAATTACAAAAAACAGGGTTAGATATTCAACATATTCGTCGTGAAGATAGAACAGGGTTTAAAGCAGGAGCCTTAAAAGAAGGGTTGAAAATTGCAAAAGGTGAATTTATAGCCATTTTTGATGCTGATTTTCTTCCAGGTAAAAAATGGCTATTACAGACCATTCCTTATTTCAAAACCGAAAATATTGGAGTCGTACAAACTCGCTGGGGACATATCAATAGAGATTATTCTATGCTGACTAAAATTCAGGCGTTTGCATTGGATTTCCACTTTACCATGGAACAAGTAGGCCGTAATTATAAAGATCACTTTATAAATTTTAATGGAACAGCCGGTGTCTGGAGAAAGAAATGTATCGAAGATGCAGGAAACTGGCAAGGTGATACATTAACAGAAGATTTAGACCTAAGCTATAGAGCACAACTTAAAAAATGGAAATTTAAATATCTTGAGGAAGTAGAAACTCCAGCAGAACTACCTGTTGTTATTAGCGCTGCTCGTTCTCAACAGTTTAGATGGAACAAAGGTGCCGCAGAAAATTTCCAAAAGTTATATTGGAAACTACTTAAGGATAAAACAGTTCCCTTCAAAACTAAATTCCATAGTTTCTTTCACTTACTGAATAGTAGTATGTTTTTATTAGTATTACTAGTCGCTGTGTTAAGTGTACCTGTCATGTATATTAAAAACAGCAACCCCATGTTTAGCTGGTATTTTAATGTGATTGCCTTTTTTGCATTAAGCACAGTCATATTTTTCTTTTGTTACTGGCATACTTTTAAGAAAATACATAGTGGCGGATTTTGGAATTTTATAGAATACATAAAAATGTTTTTCACTTTCTTTTCGATTGCCATGGGATTCTCTGTCCATAACTCTATGGCAGTTTTAGAAGGTCATTTCGGAAAGAAAAGCGAGTTTGTAAGAACTCCAAAATTTAATATCAATACGCTTAAGGATTCCTGGAAAGGAAATAAATATGTCAACAAAAACATCTCCGGAAACACAATAATAGAAGCATTGTTAATGTGTTATTTCGCATTTGCATTGTATAGCGCTTTTAAGCTTCAGGATTTTGGGTTGTTTTTATTTCACATCATGCTATTCCTTGGATTTGGATTCGTATTCTTCAAATCTATTACCTCTAAGTTATAATGATTAGGTTATGGAAATACAATAAGTTTTCCATTATCTTCACTCTCATTTGTGGCTTATTTTATTGCAGTTTTGCATATCAATTAGAGCGTACAGATTTCATTAAGATGCTCGCGCTATGGACCGGGTTATTTTTTCTTTCTTATAAGATTATTAAAACGAATCCTAGTAACATCAAATTCTTAGCTGCTATCGCGTTGGGATTTAGAATACTATTTCTTTTTGCCATACCAAATCTCTCTCAAGATTTTTATCGGTTTATTTGGGATGGTAGAATGCTACTAGAAGGATTTAATCCATATCTATCATTACCAGAAAGCTGGATTGCGCAAGGTAATGCACCAATTACTCAAGCTCAAGAATTATATGATGGAATGGGCGCTCTAAACGGTAGTCATTATACCAATTATCCTCCAATCAGTCAATTTTGTTATCTGATTGCCGGGGTTTTTGCCGGAAAAAGTATCCTAGGTTCAGTTATTATCATGAGAACACTTATTATTCTGGCTGATATTGGCACTTTTTTCTTTGGAAGAAAACTTTTACAAATACTCCATATTCCTGAAAACAGAATCTTTTGGTATCTGTTGAATCCTTTTGCTATTATAGAACTTACCGGGAATCTTCATTTTGAAGCAGTAATGATATTTTTCATTATTTGGTCTTTGTATTTATTACAAAAAGGATATTGGTATTGGGCAGCTATTGCTCTAGCGCTTTCTGTTTCAGTTAAACTAATCCCTTTATTATTTTTACCACTATTTTTTCAGAAGTTTATCACTGGATTCAATAACATCAACCTTAAAAATCAATTGCTGAAGCTTATAGGGTTTTATGGTATTATCATTCTAATGACAATACTTCTTTTTGCTCCTTTTCTGTCTTCTGAATTTATTTCTAATTTTAGTGAAACTATTGGGCTTTGGTTTCAGAATTTTGAATTCAATGCCAGTATTTATTATATCATCCGTTGGATTGGTTATCAAACTATTGGATGGAACATTATTGGGACGGTTGGGAAGATTTTGCCCATGATTGTGATAGGTATTCTTTTACTACTCACTTTTTTCAGAAAAAACAACACCACAACTGAACTCATTACGGTGATGATTATTGGTATTTCTAGCTATTATTTCTTATCAACAACTGTTCATCCTTGGTATTTAGCTGTTCCGTTAGCACTTTGTGTTTTTACCAAATACAAGTTCCCGATTTGGTGGTCTTTTGTCATTATTCTTAGTTATACAGCATATATACATCCTGATTTTAAAGAAAATTTATGGTTTGTTGCTCTGGAATATAGTATTGTATTTGGTATTTTTATTTTTGAAGTTATTAAGAACACGACAAGAGTTTCTTTAAAGTCTATTTATAATTGAATTTTACCGTAATACATAGTAAAATGTTCTCCCTACTTATAATCATATTTATAAGTAATTTTTCGTTTTCTCAAAGTGTAGAAGCTGTACAAGATTCATTACAAGGCAATTGGGATTTATGCAAATACATGACCTCTAAGCATTATTGTGAATCAAATTCGTCTAGACTGAGCTGTGATTATCAACTTACATTTTTAGAAAATCAATTTACCCTATTCATAGATTCACAAAAGATTGATACTGGTGATTTTGAGATCGAACATCATCAAGACGATGTTTTCCTTATTACTTTCGATTCTTCATTAAATGATGAAATTTTGAAATTATTGGACAACAACACTATCAAACTTTTTAATAAAAAAGAGGAAGGTTTTGCTCTTTTTATAGAGTCAACAGCAAGCCTGTTCGTATTAAAAAAAACACAACAATATCTTGAAAATTAATTTCAGAAAAATAGGAAGACGCTTATTAAGATTCGCAGCATTTATTGTTGTTTTGATTCTTTGCGGATATATCTTTTTGTATATCAAGCAGGAACGTTTCTTTTTCAATCCCAAAATACTACCCAAAGATTATACATATTCCTTTGATCAGCCTTTTGAAGAAATCAATATTGCAGTAGAAGATGATGTAAATTTAAATGCTTTATTATTCAAAACGGATTCGGTTAGTAAAGGGTTGATTCTCTATTTTCACGGTAATGCCGGAGCAATCCACGAGTGGGGAGAACGAGCTTATTTATATACCGAGAACAATTTTGATGTTTTATTTGTTGATTATAGAGGATATGGTAAAAGTGATAGCTTTTATGAAGAAGAATCAGAATTATATAACGATGCTCAAAAAATATATGATTTTGCCCTGACCCGTTATGATGAAAAAGATATTATAATACTAGGCTTTTCTTTAGGAACCGGATTTGCATCTTATACTGCTGCAAAGAACAATCCTAAATTGCTGATTCTGGAAGCTCCCTATTACGCATGGAACGAATTTATTGCTAGCATGGCTCCAGTTCCGCAAGCCTTAATTAACTATGAAATCCCATCATATAAATTCTTAGGAGAGGTAAAGTGTCCTATTAGAGTTTTTCACGGCACCAGAGATTTTCTGATCAAACCAGAAGAACATTCCAAACGATTAAAAGATTTATATCCAGATAAGATTGAGCGCACTCTGATTAAAGGTGCAGGACACAGTGTACATCTTACCAAACAATATTATGACGAATTGAAGGAGTTGCTGGCGAGGTATTAACAAAATAGAAGCGATGGATTATATCCATCGCTTCTATTTTTAAATTTGTTAAATCCCTTTCGAACTACATCATCCTCAAATTAATAACTTCCTGCTCGGTAAGTATACGCCAATGCCCTCTGGGAAGATCTTTTTTGGTCAATCCTGCAAAAATAACTCTGTCGAGTTTGACCACTCCATAATTAAGATGTTCAAAGAGTTTTGTTACGATTCCATTTTTTGAAGACATTAATTGAATTCCGATTTCATTTTTTGAAGCTCCTTCTATGTATGAAATCTCATCCACTTGTATAAATCCTTCTTCTAATTTGATTCCTTTTTCAATTTTCTGAAAATCTTCAAATTTAAGATTACGATCTAACTCTACGTGAAATATTTTGCGAACTCCTGTTTTATGATGTGTCAATTTTTTTTCTAAATCTACATCATTAGTAAACAATAACAATCCTGTCGTATTACGTTCTAATCTCCCTACTGGTTTCAATAAGGATTTAGAAGCATTCGCTACCAAATCCATTACGGTTCTGGTTTTTTCAGGGCTCATAGAAGTCACGAAACCTTTAGGCTTATTAAGTAGCACATATTCTTTCTTCTCCGGAGTAATAAGCCTACCGTCAAACTTAACTTCATCAGTTAGTTTCACTTTATACCCCATTTCTGTAATTGGTTTTCCGTTTACCCAAACACTGCCGGTCTTAATATACAAATCAGCATCTCTTCTAGAACAAACTCCAGAATTGGCAACAAACTTATTTAATCGGATTTCATCAGAATCAGAAATCTTCTTTGGTGAGTTATTTTTATTTTTTATGGGAGCATTACCTCTGGCATATGACTTCCTTTTTGGGTTACCTCCTTGTCTTCCACTTCCTTTTCCTCTATTGGAATTGTCTCCACGACTCATATCTTACATTTTTTGCAAAGATAGTTGTTTAGTTTTTAGAAATAACAACTATTCCTCACCAAACCAAACTGTACTTTGGCGTTCTCTATTGACACTCAATTGTGTAACATCTGGTCTGGAATAATGCCCAACCGGATCAAAATTCTGGCGTTCTTGTAATACGCGATTAAAATCCAAAGTTTCTATTAACAATCCCTCTTTATGAAGTACGGGTTTCAGAATCCATTCTCCATCAGGCCCTGCTATACAAGAACCTCCATTACCCAAAACATCGGGAGCTTTTTTCAGAATTTCATCTAAATGTGGAGTAGTTGGAGGAAAATCTTCTTTCCGCATTAAACTAGAAACCGAAATCACATAGGATCTAGATTCTCTAGCTATAAAACGAGTAATATCTTTGGTATTATAATCGCTTCCCGGCCAAACGGCCACATGCAGATTTTCTCCTTGTCCGTATAATGCTGTTCTTGGTAGTGGCATCCAGTTCTCCCAACAGTTTAAGCCTCCAACGGTAAAAGCTTTGAGTGAATGAACACGGAGTCCATTTCCATCTCCAGGCGCCCAAGTTAATCGTTCCTCATATGTGGGTTGTAACTTGCGGTGTACTGATTTAATCTCTCCTTGTTCATTTATATATACTAAAGATGCATACAGACTATGTCCACCTCGATCCAATGGCCGTTCTATAATACCTAAATAAATAGCAATTTTGTGTTCCCTTGCTAAACCACAAATCTCATCCAGATCACCGTGTTCTATAACCACAGCATTCTGAGCATAGTGGGCATGAATTTCTTTCTGAATCTTATTATCGAACTGAGCGCCATCTGTAAGCGAAACCCAAAAAGGATATCCCGGCAATAACGTCTCACCAAACACGATAAGCTCTGCTTTTTTTGAGGCCGCTTCGATAATTGATTCTTTTATTTTTTCTATAGTGGCATTTTTATCCAACCATATTGGTGATATCTGTGCCAATGCAACAGTAAGTAATTGATTCTTCATCAAGAATGTCTAGGTTTATAGTTTATGCATTCAGGTTTTCTGTTAGGATTTACAAAATTCAAGGATTTAGTTAACGAATAATTAACGTTCAAAAAATTGATTTTCAATCACTTAATTTCAAATATCAGCATTACGGTTAAACCCTTCGGTAACCTTAAGTTAACATTGGAGTAGCGACAAAAATTTAATTATTCGCACCTCTATAATATCAAGATTTGAGAATTTAACACCAAAAAAATCAATCCACCTTCATACTCCCAAAGTAAACTTATAAAAAGTATATATTATTCAAAGTTCAATTTATGTTAAAACGTTCTCTTTTTTACACAATGGTAAACTTAGGAACACATTCTAATAAAATTCAAATTCAAAAAAATCTACCTATCACATCTACATTTGTACTATAAAATTTAAACAAACAATATTTTATAACTCAAATCAAAAACACAAAAAATGAAAAAGTTAATTGTATTAGTAGTAGCAGTTTTAGCGTCAACTCAGATTTTTGCAAATGACAAAACCACAAAAGAAACCACAGAACAAAAATTAAGAAGCGAGATTGTTCTTTTATTAGACAAACCTCAAATCAGGTTAGATCGTAACGAAATTAACGCTAGTATAGAGTTTATCTTAAATGCCAAAGGAGAAATTGTAATCCTAAACGTTGATTCAGAAAAAGAAGCAGTGGAATCTTATGTTAAGTCTAGATTAAACTACAAAAAAGTTGATTCTGATATCACTAGAACAGGAAACAAAGTATTCAAATTAAGATTAAAAGTATTGAATCCTGAAGCTTAAACTTTGATTCAAAACATATAAAGAGCAGTTACATTCATATAATGTAGCTGCTTTTTTTGTTTTCTACCAAAATATCCTATCCAAAATCATATTAACATCAATTAGCACAATACTAAACACACCAGATACAATAATCAGTTTCAGGATATTATGTAACCAAACATAATGTGTTCTTCCGTCTGATTTCCATAAAGCAATCAGAAATAAAAACAACAGTCCCAAGCATACGTAGAAATAGAGGTACATATAACCTATTTCATATTTTGTAAGGAGGAGATAAATAGGAATGCACGAAGCAAGAACAAGTAAACTTATTAGTTTTTTAGAAGTAGCTTCACCATAAATAATAGGTATTGTTTTATAATTCTGAGCGACATCTCCTCTTAGGTTTCCGAGGTCTTTAACCATTTCTCTCATCACTAGCATTAAGAATAAAAAAGTAGCATGAACAAAAATAACTTCGTCAAAATTTTTATAGTAAATAAATACGGCAAAGAACGGTGTTATAGATAATGTTGAAGCAACAAAATTTCCTAAAAAGGGCATTTTTTTTAGTTTATGGGAATAGAACCATATCCCGAAAACGTACAAGGAGAAAAACATAACCGCCCTAAATGAAACATAACTAGCAAATATTACCGAAAGAAAGTTAAGTACAAAATACCCGGTTAATTTGGTACGCTGACTCACTAAACGATCCAGCATGGTTTTCTGTGGTCTATTGATAAGATCTTTTTCTCGGTCGTAAAAGTTATTGATAATGTATCCTGCAGCAATTACTCCGGCAGAAGCTAAAACAATGACGAACAAATTAGCATCAAAAAGAACATTTCTCAATGGTATATGAGGAGCTAAAATAAATACAGAAGTAAGGTATTGCGCAAAGACAATAACAAGAATATTATAACCTCTAACAATAGAAAACAAACTCAATAACTTTAGAAGAATGAGTTTATTTTTTCTGGAAAGCATCCTGATGTATACCTATTAAAAGTTGTAAACCACCTCTAATTTATAATCTTTAAGAGCAGATTGAGCTTTATCGAAATCTTGGGTAAATCCAAGAATATAACCTCCGCCACCAGAACCACATAGTTTAAGATAGTAGTCGTTAGTTTCGATTCCGTTTTTCCACAGTGCATGGAATTGTTTAGGAATCATAGGCTTAAAATTATCTAAAACAACGTTCGATAATTGTTTAATGTTTGAGAATAATGACTTGATATCTCCTTGAAGGAAATCATCAACACACGCATCTGTATGTTTTACAAATTGATTTTTAAGCATTGTACGGAAACCTTCTTGTTTCATATTTTCCATAAAGATACTTACCATAGGAGCAGTTTCTCCCACGATACCACTATCTAATAAAAACACAGCTCCTTTTTTATTATCAACGCTTTGTGAAGGAATTCCTGCCGGTTCTATATTATCTTTAGAATTGATAAGGATTGGAAGACTCAAATAACTATTTAAAGGATCTAAACCAGAGCTACTACCGTGGAAAAATGATTCCATTAGCCCAAAAATTTCTTTAAGTTTCAGTAGTTTATCGCGAGTAAGGTTTTCTAAAACCGTAATTTTATCATCTGCATACTTGTCATAAATGGCAGCGACTAATGCACCACTACTACCTACTCCATATCCTTGAGGAATACTACTATCGAAATACATTCCGGATTCAACATCTTCTTTCAATCTTTGTAAATCGAATTTCACAACACCTTTATCCTGAATTTTTTCCAAGTAGTTCGCAAAATCACGTAAGCTTTTGTTGGATTTAATAGCTTGCTCATTTGGATTATCAGTCACTTTCAAAGCACCCTTAAAGAAGTTATAAGGAATAGAAAGACCCTTAGAATCTTTGATAATTCCATATTCACCAAATAAAAGTATTTTTGAGTAAAATAGTGGTCCCTTCATTAGTTTGTTCTCCTTTTATCCAATTTGTTTAACCATTTAGGATAAAGTTACAACAATTTTGCGCCTAATCCTATTTTATCACAAATATACTGTCCTTTCTGACAATATACAACTAACTCGCTCTTAATGAAGTCCATCACTCTGTCTTTCTCAGAATTCGGGTACAATACGTGTACATTTGCTCCGGCATCCAGTGTAAAACAAATCTTAGATCCTGTTTCCTTTCTATACTCCCAAATTTTGTTGATTACCGCCAATGTATTCGGTTTCATTAATATAAAATAGGGCAGAGAAGTCATCATCATCGCATGCAATGTTAATGCCTCACTTTCCACTACTTCAATAAACTCATCTAAATCTCCTGACATTAAAATATCTTTTAGCCAAATAATATTTTTATTTGCCTGCTTAAATCGTTCTGATGAAAAAGGATGGCCGTGCATTAAATCATGACCAACAGAACTACTTACTTGTTTCTCACCTTTATCTACAAGAAGAATGGTATCTTGATAATCTGCAAAATTTGGGTGGATGTCATAGGGAAATCTAACCGCGTAAGCATCACTACTCCCTTCGACCTCATTATGTTCCCCCCATATTGTTATGGGGCCTTCTATGCTTCTGCTAGCACTTCCTGATCCTAATCTAGACAAAAAAGAGCTTTTTTTAATAAACTCTTTGTCTGACATCTTTGGATTGATCTGTTTTTCTAGTTGCATTAAACAATATGCTAAAGCACTCATACCGCTTGCAGAAGATGCAATTCCGCTACTATGTGGAAAAGTATTACTAGTTTCTATTACAAATTTATAATGCTTAAGAAATGGAACATATTCAGAAATTCTTTGAAAAAAGCTTTGGATTTTTGGTTTGAAATCCGGTTTTGGTTCTCCTTCGAAAAAAAGTTCAAACTGAAAGTCTTCTGAGACATTTTCTAACTTTTCATATTTCAATGTAGTCTCTGTTTTACAAGTATCTAATGTAAAACTTATAGAAGGATTTTCTGGCAATTGTACCGGTCGTTTGCCCCAATATTTTACTAATGCTATATTGCTTGGTGATGTACAGGAAATAGATCCTTTATTTGGTAATACCGAAGATATTTTAGTGATAAACTGACTATAATCACCCATAATGCAAAAATAATTTTGGCAAAGATAAGCGGTTATGTGGTTTTAAGAGTAAGCTAGTAAAAATAAATTGCTATTTTAGTATTTAACTAACTAATCCTAATGAAAAAAAAGTTACTTCGTATAGGTATCGCTGTCTTATTATGCCTATTAATAGGGTTTTTGAGCAGTATTGCTACTCAAACATCGATTAGCACCTGGTATGTAACTTTAGAAAAACCGTCCTTTACGCCCCCTAATTGGCTTTTTGCTCCTGTTTGGACAATCCTTTATATTATGATGGGAATTGCAGCAGGAATTGTTTGGAGTAAAGGTTTTTATCATAAATGGGTAAAAACTGCGTTATATCATTTTGGGTTTCAACTTTTACTCAATGCTGCGTGGTCTATTTTTTTCTTTGGAATGCGCAATCCATTGATAGCACTTGTGGATATACTTGCCCTGTTTATCCTTTTATTGTTTACAATCAGGTGGTTTAAAGTTGTTAACTCTACGGCCGCTTACCTACTTATCCCTTATTTGATTTGGGTTGCTTTTGCAACTGCGTTGAATTTTAGTATATGGCAACTTAACTAAACCAAGAATGAAGGAATAAATTATTTATGAACAAGAAGTCAATCGTCTTACAAACTACTTTAGAATTAATTACAAAACAAGGAATACAAGCAACCTCTCTTTCGCAAATCATTAAAGAATCTGGGGTTGCCAATGGAACTGTATATCATCATTTTAAGAACAAAGAAGAGATCATAACCGAACTCTATTTAATGCTTACACAAGATTTCGGAACTGTAGTAATGCGTAACATCCCTGAAGATGATATTAAAAAGCAGTTTTCAATTATGTGGCTCAATCTATTTCACTATTTTGTAAACAACCCACTTGCCTTTGTGTTTTCTGAGCAAATAGCCAGGTCTCCTGAGATTCCACAATCTTTAAAGGATAAAGCAAGGCAATACTACGGTGAAATCGAAAATTTTTTTAAAACAGGCATTCGCCAAAAAGTATTTAAATCATACAATCCAATGGTCATGGAAGAACTATTTTTTGGAAATGTAGTATCTCTTGTAAAAATCCATGAAAATGAAAAAGTAAAACTGCTGGACAAGCACATCAATCAAGCTATAGAAATCTCCTGGAAAGGATTCTTAAGAGATTGAATGCTCCGCTGATCATTAAAATTTAATATAAAATATCCTGCCAAATAATAATTTAGCAGGATATCTTGACTTCTGGTTTCAAAAATTTTTATAATCAGGATATCAGTCTAGTTAAATATCACTTTAACGCAAGAATCCTTATATAAATTCTTAACCGCTGCTTGTATCGCTAGTTTAGCATCTTTTGTTTGACCAATAGATTTTCCTTTGTAATATAAACCACCATTTCCTTTCCAAGAAAACTCCTCACTATGAGTTTTTATTAATCTAGAACCATCTTTTCTCGTAATCTGAAAAGATTCTAATTTCTGGCTGTACTCTAATCCGGCAGGAAAGTATACTTCTGTTACAAATTTAGTATCACCATTTCCATACATATAACAAACACATTCTCCAATATCCTTGGCTTCAGAGACGCGCACCATATTATTTTGAACTATCTTCCATCGTTCATCGATCTTAACCCCGACCATATCCATCAACATCGTTCCTTTCTCGGCTAATTTTTTATTGATAAAGGATTCAAACGTAACCACGGCAGAAATGATTCCGGCGTTGTCTTTTTGACTTTGAAAAACAACTTTGTCTAACGTAAGCCGAAAGTTATAGTTATCATCATTAATAATATCATCTAATTGAGAGGAAACATTCTTTTTGTCATAATTTTTTCTGACTAAAGCACCTGATAAATTTACATAAACGGTATTACCGCTATATTTTTCATCAAACAGGTACAAAACATCATTTTTTTTAGCCCCTCTTTCCAGATCGTTAATCTTATTAATATAATCCATCAATAACTGTTTTATAGGCTCTTTATCGCTGGCCTGAGCAAAGAAAGTGCTATTGGAAATAAAAATAATAATAAGTGCTAGTGTAATTTTTTTCATAGTTAATAAGGTAATGGTTAAACCTTTTTAAGGTACAAAATTTTACACAGATTTCCGAGAAGTATTAAAACAACTTAATTTTTTAAAAAACTTAATTCCAACAACTTACTCAATGTCCTGAGGTTTCTAGTGGTTGTTTGACAGTTTAATTTTTTTTCAAAAAAGTTATTATGCAGTTTGGTTTTCCCGTACCCAATAGCGGCAAATAAGTAAATTACATTTTTAGTAATTATGAATTCTTCCGGATCAAAAGATACTTTAGAAAGTTCTTCTACTGCTAAAGGATCCGGTTGATCACATAAAAGCATGAAGTACATTTTTTTATCATCAATCTCACCACTTTCCAATCTTTTGGTATAAGGATTTTTCTGAAAAATTTCATTCAGCGTATTGTGAGTCATTATCAATACAGGTACATCAAAATCAAAACGATTCTTAATGGCAGTCTGAATTTTGGTCTCTAAAAGATCTATATTCCCTGAAGCATCTCTAAAAACAATATTTCCGCTTTGGATATAGGTCACTACATCGCTAAATCCTAACTTTTCCAGCATCTCTTTAAGATCAGCCATTTTTATCTTTTTATGGCCACCCACATTGATTCCGCGAAGTAAAGCGATATATATATTCATTTATTTTGACGTAATAGCCTGAGCAGCGATATAAGCACCTGTCCATGCATTCTGAAAATTAAATCCTCCTGTTATGGCGTCTATATTTAACACCTCTCCTGCAAAATACAAATTCTTATATCTCTTACTTTCAAAAGTTTTAAAGTTTATCTCTTTGAGGTCAATTCCTCCTGCCGTAACGAATTCTTCCTTAAACGTACTTTTCCCATTTACCTGAAAAACACCTTTGGTTAGTTCTTCTGAAAGTTTATTAAGTTGGGATTTATTGGTATCTGCCCATCGAGTTGTACTCTCAATACCAGAAGCGGCAACTAAACTTTGCCAAAGTCTTTTAGGCAGCTCAAACTGGGCGTATTTAGACACTTGTTGCTTTGGATTTTTATTTTTTAGTACTTTGAGCATATTCAATCCTTCTTCTTGAGAATAATCCTGTATCCAATTCACTATGATTTCAAAATTATATTGATAGGAATTCAATTCTATTGCTCCCCAAGCAGAAAGTTTAAGAATCGCCGGACCACTCATTCCCCAATGTGTAATAAGCAACGGACCATCACTAGATAATTTAGAATTCTTTACTTGAACGGAGGCATTCGTTGCTATTCCCGGTAAACCTTTGATTCTATTATCTTTTATATTAAAGGTAAACAATGATGGAACTGCATCGATAGTTTTATGATACAAGGAATTAAGTTTTGTCCAAATTTTAGGATTACTTCCTGTAGCGATCATCAGTTTTACTGTTTCAAAATTGCCTTGACTAGTAATTACTTTCCAGGTATCCTTTTCCTGATAAAAATCTTTTACCGAATGATTCGTTAGGACCTTGATACCTAACCGCTTGGTTTCTGATAAAAAACAATCTATAATCGTCTGCGATGAATCAGAAACCGGAAAAATCCTGCCATCATCTTCTATTTTTAGGGCTACACCGCGACGATCAAACCATTCCATTGTATCGCCCGTCATAAAAGTATGAAAAGGCCCTTTTAGTTCTTTCTCACCTCGTGGGTAATTCTTAGTTAAAACATCAGGAATAAACTCTGCATGAGTCACATTACATCGTCCTCCTCCAGAAATCCTGACTTTGGAAAGTACTTCTTTTCCTCTTTCGAGAATAGCTATTTTTAGACTTGGATCATTTTCTGCTACATTAATAGCAGTAAAAAAACCAGCTGCTCCGCCACCAATTATTAAAAGATCATACTGCATTAAGCAAAATTAGGCAAATCTGTAATGATACCATCAACCTTCCATGTTTTTGATGATTCTATTTTGGATGGATCATTTACGGTCCAGGGATACACTTTATAACCTTTATCTTTTGCCAAAGCAACTTCTTCCTCTGTTAATGAATAAATCAGCGGATGTACAGAAAAAGCTTCTAACGTTTCGGCTACTTTTAATATGGAAGAGATTTTTTTTTCGGTTAGCACACCCAATTTAAATGAAGAAGTTCTATATTTTATCTGAAACAACTGTGCATGATCAAAACTGGATAAGATAAAATGGTCATAATCCCATTTTGTATCCTTGATTCGATTTTCTATAAGTTCTACAACGGGCAGAGCTGTTCCAATTCCTTTTAATTCTATATTTAAAATGCATCTTGCATCTATTAGATCTAGCACTTGGCTTAACTTAGGAATTCTATAGCCTTCAGGTGTTCTTAATTTTGTCAATTCTTTCCAGGTAAACTCTGATACCTTTCCTACTCCATTAGTTGTTCTTTGTAATGTTTCATCATGAATGACTACCAACTCTCCCGATTTACACTTATGCACATCAATTTCAATTCCATCTACGTTATACTTCAATGCCTCGGTTATAGATTCTAATGTGTTTTCGGCAACCAATCCAGCTGCTCCACGATGTCCAAATATTTTCATCTGTTTAAATATTTTTAATCACTTATCAATTAATTAAAAAGCGTATCCAATAGTAAATGATAGTATGGGCAATATTAAATTATCTGTACGAGTTTGTCCGTAACCTATACCTCCTTCAAAACCTATATGAAGCCAATCAAAATATGTTCTCTGTATTCCATATGTTAATCCAATTACAGACAGATCACTTTCATCGGTAAAAAGGTCTTCATCATTTCCTTCCAAAGCCTCCAGAAAACCTTCTGTAAAATAATAGGTTCCTTTTAGCGCAATAAAATTACCACTGTTTTTGGATATATTTCTACCTTTTTCTTCTCTTTGTTTCAGATTATAATAGTATCGGTATTGACCATCAAGTATCGGTAAAATCGCAAAGTTAGTCTCGGTAGTTCCGTTAAAATCTTCACTTGTTCCAATACCCCACAAAAACCCTGCATTTAGTAATATGGTAGAACTTTTAGTTACTCCAAATTCAACTTCTGCTCCCGGAGCTAGAAAATTTATTCGAAATTGTACCGGTTCTACCTTTGCCATATCCTGAGCAAAAGATGAACATACAAATAAACCACATACTAAAATTAAAAATATCCTTTTCATTGTTTGATTTTTTTGAGCGGCAAATATCCATAAAAAAACGTCTTAGAAAAACTAAGACGTTAATAATTTAAAAATTCAATATTATTTAAAAGCAGCAATTCCTGTAATATCCATTCCTGTAATTAAAAGATGAATATCATGAGTTCCTTCATAGGTAATCACACTTTCCAGGTTCATCATATGTCTCATAATACTATACTCGCCTGTAATACCCATTCCTCCGAGAATTTGTCTGGCTTCTCTCGCAATTTTTATAGCCATATCTACATTATTACGTTTTGCCATAGAGATTTGAGCGGTAGTAGCTTTTCCTTCTTCTCTCAAAACTCCTAATCGCCAAGCAAGCAATTGTGCTTTGGTAATCTCGGTAATCATTTCTGCAAGTTTCTTTTGCTGCAATTGTGTTCCTCCAATAGGTTTATCGAACTGAATTCGTTCTTTAGAATAGCGTAAAGCTGTATCATAACAGTCCATTGCCGCACCGATGGCACCCCAAGCAATACCAAAACGCGCAGAATCTAAGCAACTTAACGGAGCTCCTAAACCGCTTTTTCCCGGCAATAGGTTTTCTTTAGGCACTTTTACATTATCAAAAATAAGCTCTCCAGTTGCTGATGCACGAAGCGACCATTTATTATGTGTTTCTGGCGTAGAAAAACCTTCCATACCACGTTCTACAACAAGTCCGTGGATTCTTCCTTCTTCATTTTTTGCCCAAACTACTGCTACATCAGCAAAAGGAGCATTGGATATCCATAGTTTGGCTCCGTTAAGTAAATAGTGATCCCCTTTATCCTTAAAATTAGTTGTCATTCCGGCAGGGTTAGATCCATGATCCGGTTCGGTTAGCCCAAAACATCCCATAAATTCTCCTGAAGCTAGCTTAGGAAGGTATTTATTTCGTTGTTCTTCGCTACCGTATTTCCAAATAGGGTACATCACTAAAGAAGATTGAACCGATGCCGTAGAACGAACTCCAGAATCTCCTCTTTCTATTTCCTGCATAATCAATCCATAACTAATCTGATCCAATCCGGCACCTCCGTACTTCTCCGGTATATAAGGACCAAACGCACCTATTTCTGCTAATCCTGCAATAATTTGATTCGGAAACTCAGCACGCTGAGCATATTCTTCAATAATAGGAGATACATCTCGTTTCACCCAACTGCGAGCAGCATCGCGAACTAACTTATGCTCATCTGTCAAGAGTTCATCTAAATTATAATAATCTGGTGCTTCAAAAAGATCGGGCTTCATTATATTTTCTATTTATATTTTATACTATTTTCAAAATTATGGTTACTAAACCGCTAACAAATGTAATTAATGAAAAAAGAGCAACCAATTTTTTTTGACTTCTTAAAATATAATACAAAACACTGAGGATATCTAATACTTAAAATCTATAACGGTAAAGCCACTCATAACAGAAACACATTAACGGTAAATTTCACGAAATTTGTGGATAATTTCCGCATTTCGAAACCGATTTCTACACATTTTTGATACCCTTAACATTATTAGTTTTTTATTTAAACAATTGATTTTCAATAATTTAACCAATTAAGCTTCCTTAAAAGTCTTCTGGCATAATTATTCCTTTTCATTAAGTAACGAAATAAAGAATAATTAAAACCTAAAAACAAAATGAAAAATTTATTTGTATTACCAGTAGTAGCTTTTGGACTTTTATTAGGAACGCAAGGAATTAGTGCACAAGAGATGTCTTCTGATGAAACTGTAGAAGTTACTACTCAGGAAAAATATATTGAATTAGCTGTTGAAAATTTACCACAACCAGTACTTGACGCTGTGGCGAAAGATTTTGCCGGGGCAACGATCAGTAAAGCTGCCGCTAAGGAAGATGCTTCTGAGTTTAAATTAGAACTTACTAAAGAAGATGGAGAAACAGTAGAAGTTCATTGTGATGCAGAAGGAAACTGGGTAGCTAAAGACTAGTTATTTTAAAAATCTTAAGAGTGTTGATTTATAGAAATATAAATTAAACTTCGTAGAGTGATTAAATTTGGAAAAAGGGAGAATTTTTATAATTCTCCTTTTTTTATTCACTTCTCTTACATTTTTAAATAAAAGTCTTTCGTTAATTTAATATACTCCTCGGTATACTGATGTCTAGAGTTTTCAATAATAAGTTCATCTGTTTTAACCAACACTTCATTAAAACCGAATAACATCATACTCCTTTTAATTTCGGAAGAAGGGGTGCCTTTAACCCTGGTAATTTTTTGAGGATACAATTCTACTCCTTTTGCAATATCTATGACTTTATTTTCTTCTTTATATGGTAATATAACCGCAAACTTTCCTTTTTGTGAAAGTAGATGAGAAACACCTATAAAAAGGTGTTCGAAAGGAAGCGCATCTTCAAATCTGGCCATATCACGAGTTGAATCATCAGTTTTATAATCATCCGTATAAAATGGAGGATTACTGATCAATAGGTCGTACTCATCATCGATTTCCTGAAAAAATTCCTGAAAAGAGGCGTGATAACAAAATAAGCGATCTCCCCAGTCCGAGGCTTCAAAATTTTCCACCGCTTGCTCGTAGGCTTGATCATCAATTTCGATGGCATCTATAGTTTCTGCATAGGATCGTTGAGCCATCATTAACGCAATAACACCAGTTCCAGCACCAATATCCAGCACTGAATTCATCTCATCAGATATTGGAACCCAAGAACCTAACAGAACTCCATCTGTACCAATTTTCATGGCACATCGATCCTGATGTATGATAAACTGTTTAAACTGGAATGGTTTCATCAAATAAATCTCAATATTTAAATCTCAAATAGTAATTTTAGATCTATTTATAGGTCGGAATTTAGTTTTTGGAATTTTACTTAAAGGTAAAGATCAATCAATCCTTCTGGAGTATCAACAAAGACTGTTTTTGCCTCTCTATCCACTTTATCTATAAATTCATCGTTCATTGGTATCAAAATTTCGATACCGTCGCGATCTATCTCAAAAAGTGCTTGAGCCGTACTATCGTTTATATGTTTGATAATACCTACTTCTCCAAAAGTACGATCAACGATCTTAAAACCTATTACTTCGTGGAAATAGAACTTATCACCTTCAAGTTTAGGTAGCAGGTCTAGCGGCAGATATATTTCTGCTTTCATCAAGTCATCTGCATCTTCTTCTGAATCTACATCTTCAAATTTCACCCTAAGCAAATCACTTTTATGTAGTGAACTTCTTTCAATAAAAAATGGAACCAGGTTTTTATTATAGTTAATAAAAACTGACTCCATTTTCACATAACTTTCGGGTTCATCCGTATCGAGTTTTATCAACACCTCGCCCTTAAAACTAAATTTGCTTACGATTTTGCCTAGATAGAAGCAATCTTCTTTCTTCATCGTTAGTAATGCAACTATTCTTCCTCGTTGCTAGCTTCTTCAGTTACTTCTGTTTCTGTAGCTTCTGCGGCAGCTTCTTCTGCTTTTGCAGCAGCTTCAGCTTCTGCAGCTTCAGCTTCACGCTTAGCGTTCACTTCTTTCTCTGCAGCAAGTGCTTTTGCTTTCGCATCAGCTTCTGCTTTAGCTAAAGAATCTTTCTTAGCATCTACAGTGCCTTCTTTTTCCTGTACCCAAGCATTGAATTTTTCTTCAGCTTGTTCTTCAGTTAAAGCACCTTTTCTAACTCCACCGGCAAGGTGGTTTTTCAGCATTGCTCCTTTATAAGAAAGGATAGCTCTAGCTGTATCAGTAGGTTGCGCTCCATTTTGTAACCATTTTACTGCACCATCAACATTTAGGTCAATAGTTGCAGGGTTAGTGTTTGGATTGTACGTACCGATTTTTTCTAAAAATCTACCATCTCTTTTTGCCCTAGCATCAGCTGCTACGATCCAGTAAAAAGGCTTTCCTTTTTTACCGTGTCTCTGTAATCTAATTTTAACAGACATATGAATTAATTTTTGGGTACTCGACCCCGGTTATAATTAAGTGCGCAAATGTAATCATTTTTAGTAAATTAACATTAGAACGACTCATCTTTATTTTTGATCTTAAAATCTTCCTTCATGTACCTCACAAAATAACTATACCTCCACATAAAATATGAAATCATTAAATAAGTGTAAAAACTTACTCAAATTCAATCCATAATGAGTTTTTGTGTATTTCATCGATGTTTTTTATCATTAATCGGTAAAAATTACGTTTTTTTCCATTTAAAAATTGTTTTCTTGAAATTTTCATTATATGTTTGTACCCGAACATCTAATTATAGTTTTGTCATAATTAGGTTTTTAAAGCCCCAAGCGTATGATTAAAAAAACTACCCTAGTATTGGCAGTTATCTGTCTAATTTTTAATTCTTGCACCACTGATGTGGAGTTTAACACTCCAGGATTACAAGCTACGATTGATGGAAAATTATTCAGACCTGATATTCGAAAAGCAATAATTCACGATGACGGTACTTTAGTAATCGTTGGAAATACTGGCACAGAATCCATCAGTTTCACTACTTCTTCTACAAATATCGGAACGTACCGATTAGAACAACAAGCTATCAACAAAGTTAGTTTTGAAGAAGACAACGTAAAATTTATTTCAGAAGATGGAATAACTAACGGACAAATAGTTATTACCGAAATTTATAACAATCAAGTTTCTGGTAATTTTTATTTTGAAGACCTAAAAGGAAGTAACGGAAAATCAATGAGCTTCCAAAATGGATGGTTTTATAAACTACCTATAGAAAATTTTGTTCCTGAAGTTGAAGAGGAAGAGGAAATTATTATCAATGTTGAAGAAGAAGAGGAAGAAGAGGAAGAAATCAACCCTTGTCTTCTTGATGCATCTCTGACTGCTATGATTAATGGTAATGAAATGATCACCGACGATCACGATGCCATCCCATTTGGAGTAAACAACCCGTCAATTCTTATCAAAGCAAGTAACGAGGATGAAGAAATAACTATCGTTTTCCCAATAGACGTTACCGTTGGAACTCATTCCTTAACTGGATCGGGAGAATATAGTGCAACATACAGTTTATACAATGACAAAGCTTCTGCAGTTTCGGGTAGATTAACAATAACATCTCACGATACAGAAACTAAATGTATCAGCGGTAGTTTTGAATTTACTACTACAAGCGGAGTTGTTGTCACAGAAGGATTATTTGAATACGGATATTAATCACAACTCAACTATAATTCGAAAAGCGTTCATCAATTATTTTGGTGAACGCTTTTTATTTTTAATAAATCCTAACAATATCTATTGAGCTCTATCTTTTAGGTATCCAAAAAGAAACAAATACCTTATCGTTAATAAATCTGAATAACTTTTAACCACTCGAACCTATCATTTTAGTTATTTTTGAAAATCGCTTCCATCGGAAGATTGAACTTTCTCGAAACTGATCTTTTTATGTACTTAATTTTTGATACTGAAACAACAGGTTTACCTAAGCGTTGGGACGCCCCGATAAGTGACACTGACAATTGGCCGAGATGTATACAAATCGCCTGGCAGTTGCACGATGAAATGGGTAATTGTATCGAACATCAGGATTATTTAGTAAAACCTGAAGGATTCAACATTCCTTATGATGCCGAGAAAATTCATGGAATATCTACCGCTTTGGCTGAACAAGATGGAATCACATTAACAGAAGTTCTAGAGAAATTCAACATAGCATTATCCAAAACCAAATTTATTGTAGGTCAGAATGTAGGTTTTGATGTCAATATCATGGGATCTGAATTTTACAGACTGGGCATTGATAATCAACTACAAGAATTACCAGTACTAGATACTTGTACAGAAACCACTGCTAGTTTATGCCAAATTCCTGGAGGACGTGGTGGTAAATTTAAACTTCCGACGTTAACTGAATTACACGAGTATCTTTTCGGAACAGCATTTGGAGAAGCCCATAATGCAACAGCAGATGTAGAAGCTACCACCCGATGTTTTTTTGAATTAATCCGTAAACAAGTTTTTACACAAGAAGAACTTGATGTACAACCAGATTATTTCGAAAATTTTAAAGAAAAGAACCCAGAACCTATTCAATTAATAGGTCTAAAGCACATAAATCTCAAAAAAGCCTCACAAAAAATCCAAGAGGCACTGGATCAACGGGGCGGTTCTGATATCTCTCAACAAGAGATTAAAGATAACATTGCTGCGCTGGATTCAGTAAACTTTGCACACCTTCATAATCATACACAATTTTCGGTTCTGCAATCAACTACCAGCATTCCTGATTTGGTAAAAGAAACTGCCAAACATAAAATGACTGCAGTTGCTATGACCGATCACGCCAATATGATGGGAGCTTTTCATTTCGTTTCTGCAGTTACAAATCATAACAAAAGCGTAAAAGCAGCTAATGAAGAAGCTATTGAAAACGGTGAGGAACCTACAGGAGTAGAAATAAAACCAATCGTAGGTTGTGAATTCTTTGTTTGTGAGAATCATAAAGACAAGTCCAGAAAAGACAATGGATACCAAATTGTGCTTCTCGCTAAAAATAAAAATGGATATCATAATCTGGCAAAAATGTCTTCCATTGGTTTTGTTGATGGATTCTACTACTTACCCAGAATTGATAAGGAAGTTATTAAACAGTATAAAGAAGACATTATTGTACTTACTGGAAACCTCTATGGTGAAGTTCCGAGTAAAGTGTTGAATATAGGAGAAAAACAAGCAGAGGAAGCCCTACTTTGGTGGCACCAGGAGTTTGGTGATGATTTGTATATAGAAATCATGCGTCACAATCAAGAAGATGAAAACCGAGTAAACCAAGTCCTGATTAATTTTTCCAAAAAACACAATATTAAAACCATTGCCACCAATAACACCTACTATTGCGAGAAAAAAGATGCCAATGCTCACGATATTCTTTTATGTGTAAAAGATGGAGAAAAACAAGCTACACCTATAGGTAGAGGAAGAGGGTATCGATATGGTTTGCCAAACCAAGAGTATTATTTTAAGTCCTCTGAAGAGATGAAAAATCTATTCAAAGATCTTCCGGAGGCGATTATTAATATTCAGGAAGTCATTGATAAGATAGAACCGTTTGTTCTAGCCAGAGATGTATTATTACCTGCCTTTGATATACCAGAGGAGTTTCAATCAGAAGAAGACAAGATCGATGGAGGTAAAAGAGGAGAAAATGCATACTTAAGACACATTACCTATAAAGGAGCAAAAATAAGATACGGAGAAATTACTCCTGAGATTGACGAAAGATTAGATTTTGAGCTTAAAGTAATAGAGAATACAGGATATCCTGGATATTTCTTGATTGTAGAGGATTTTATTCGAGCAGCCAGAGATATGGGAGTATCAGTTGGACCAGGGCGTGGATCTGCCGCCGGATCAGCGGTAGCCTACTGTTTATGGATTACCAATCTTGATCCCATTAAATATGATCTACTTTTTGAGAGATTCTTAAATCCGGATCGTGTAAGTATGCCCGATATTGATATTGACTTTGATGATGAAGGACGTGGACGTGTAATGGATTACGTAATCGAAAAATACGGAGCTAATCAGGTCGCACAGATCATTACTTATGGTACGATGGCCGCAAAATCCTCTATTAGAGATACTGCACGCGTATTGGATCTTCCTCTTAGTGATGCTGACAGAATAGCCAAATTAATTCCTAACATGTCCAAATTAGGGAAAATATTTGGTGTAGATGAAGCAGTACTTAAGAAAAAATTTAGAAGTGACGAATTAGAAAAAGTAAACGAATTACTAAATATTGCTGAAGGAAGTGACCTGGAAGCCGAAACACTGAATCAAGCCCGAGTTTTAGAAGGTTCTGTAAGAAATACCGGTATTCATGCTTGTGGAGTTATCATCACTCCGGATGATATTACCAAATTTGTTCCTGTAGCTTTGGCAAAAGATTCAGATATGTACTGTACACAGTTTGATAACTCGGTTGTGGAAAGTGCTGGTTTACTAAAAATGGATTTCCTTGGGTTAAAAACATTAACCCTAATTAAGGATACGGTAAAAATTGTCAAAGCAAAACACGGAGTGGAACTCGATCCTGAGAATTTTCCGCTGGATGATGAAGAAACCTATGCGTTATTCCAAAGAGGAGAAACCGTTGGGGTGTTCCAATATGAATCTCCCGGGATGCAAAAATACATGAAGGAACTAAAACCTACGGTTTTTGCTGATCTTATTGCAATGAACGCATTGTATCGTCCAGGTCCTTTAGAATATATCCCGAGTTTTATTAACAGAAAACACGGTACCGAAGAAATTATCTATGACCTTGAAGCTTGTGAAGAGTATCTAAAAGAAACCTACGGAATTACGGTATATCAAGAGCAAGTGATGCTATTATCACAGAAACTGGCAGATTTCACCAAAGGTGAAGCCGATGTACTTCGTAAAGCAATGGGTAAGAAGCAGAAAGCGGTTCTGGATAAAATGAAACCTAAATTCATTGAACAAGCTGCTGCAAAAGGTCATGCCGAAGACAAGCTTGAAAAAATCTGGAAAGACTGGGAAGCCTTTGCTGCCTATGCGTTTAACAAATCCCACTCCACTTGTTATGCCTGGATAGCTTATCAGACAGCATATTTAAAAGCACACTATCCTGCAGAATATATGGCTGCAGTGCTTTCTAACAATATGAATGATATCAAGCAGGTTACTTTCTTTATGGAAGAATGTAAGCGAATGAAATTAGAAGTATTGGGCCCCGATGTGAATGAATCCTATAGGAAATTCTCTGTAAACAAAGATGGCGCAGTACGATTTGGTATGGGAGCGATCAAAGGTGTTGGTACCGGGGCTGTTGCTACCATTGTAGAAAACAGAAAAGAAGATGGGCCTTATAGATCCATTTTTGATATGGCAAAGCGTATCGATTTACGTGCTGCTAATAAAAAAGCATTTGAGAGTCTAGCGCTAGCAGGTGGTTTTGATTCTTTTACCGAAACACATAGAGGCCAATATTTTCATCAAGATGGAGATGGAATTACCTTCCTAGAAAAAGCCATGAAATATGGAGCTAAATATCAAGAGAATGAAAATTCCTCTCAAGTAAGTTTGTTTGGAGAAGCCAGTGATGTTCAAATACCAGAACCAGTAGTTCCTCCTTGCGAAGAATGGGGGACCATGGAGAAACTTGCCCGAGAAAAAGAGGTGGTAGGTATTTATATTTCTGGACACCCACTGGATGATTTTAAATACGAAATGAAATATTTCTGCAACGGAACATTACTGAATTTTGCTGATTTAGAAAACAACCTGAATCGTGAAATATCATTTGGTGGAGTGATTACCGGAGTAGAACATCGTACTTCTAAAAACGGAAAGGGTTGGGCCACTTTTACTATTGAGGATTATAATACCGCTCACGAGTTTAGGATTTTTGGAGAAGATTATCTAAAACACAGACCTTTTTTGGTACAGAGTACCTTTGTATATGCCAAAGCCTTTATAAAAGAAGGCTGGGTAAACCGTGATACCGGTAAAAAAGGAGATCCTAGAATACAGTTTAACAGTTTTCAGTTGCTACACGATGTCCTGGAAACCTATGCCAGAAAGTTAACCATACAATTAGATATCAATGACCTCTCTGATAAAAGAATTGATGGTTTAAAGCAATTATTGACAGAGCATTCTGGAAATCACACTTTAAATTTTGTAATATTCGAAATGGCCGAAAAACTAAAGTTGCATATGCCTAGTCGAAAACAGAAGGTAAATATATCTCCGGAGTTGCTTACAGCATTAGAAAATGATTCGGTGTATTATAAATTGAATTAGAAAAACGCTAAAGCCGGCATCAAGCTGTTGAATCACAACTTAGGATGCCGACCTTGCAAAGGGGTAATGCTATCTTTTTATTGACAAGTTCTTACTTTTACTTCAAGAATATCTCTGTATGATTCCCAACAGTCTTCATAATCGTGCACATATCCACCAATATTATCTTTTAATTTTCTTTCATATCCGGCACCAAATTTAGCTCGTTCTACATAATAGAAAATATCATAAGCACCGTCAGGTGGAGTAATAGCTGTAGTCGAACCATCAATTTTATTCTCTTTCCAGACAATATTATCATAATCTATAGTTCCACCTTCTTGTTTAGATTTATATTCGATACCAATTCTAAAATTATCAGCAACGTTATTAATAAATTCTATTTGATTATGTTGTCTTCCTGTGGCAGTACAGTTAAGCGCTACATAATCGGTAGTGTATCCCATTTTGGCTAAACTATTATCTTTTAAGAATCGAATCGTATAAGCGATAGGAACACCAGGATTATCTCTACTATACACTGCATTTTCGCCTTTTATAATGGATTGTAAATCTCCAAAGTTCTGCGCTGAAACGGCTTCAGAGGCCACAGCAGCGTTACCACCTATGGTTACTGTCGTGATGTTAGATTCATTCAAGATTTCTTTATACTTCGCCTCTACAGTTCCAGAAGCACTATTCAAACCACTAGCATAATTAAACGCTCCTGTCAACTCAGCCTCAGTAGCTTCAGCAGTAGTTTCCATTCTAAACATAATAATTCTACCATAATTTACCGAATGCACATATGCTGGTGGTGTTGTAGAATTAAACGCATTCTCTATTTGAGTTAATGATACGTCCGCTCTAAAAACATCTGCCGGATTATCCGGTGTATCCATAGTTATGGTATAAAAAACTTGTTTAAATACCATTATAGCCACTCTTCTGGTCGAAGTAGTTTCATAATTAAATTGCGCAGAAACATCTCCTGTAGCCCATTCGGTATTCATTCCAACTTCTAAACTCATTTGTTTAGAACTGTACGAAGTACTTGCAGCATAGGATGAATTAGAAGCATTTACATATCCTTCTTGATATGCATTAGCATTCCAATATTCTAATGCTTCATCAATTTTAGCTTGTACATTAGAATTTCTTGGATCTTCTATTCTAATATTTCCTGCTTCCCCAATACCTGGTAAGTCCAAACGAATGGTCATAGGAGCTCTACCTAGTGTAAATGCCTCGGGTAAACCATCTCTCATCGTTTGATTTCCTATAACTAAAGCACCGGGCCAAACGATACCATTAGTAGGACGAAGAATCGCAACGTCTTCAAAATTTGCTTTAAGGTTATAGTCTACCCTAACACAAGTAGTTTCTATTCCTTCATTATACGAATTATCAGTTGTTGTTTCTCCTGGAGTCTTTAATAACGCTTCTCCACCTGTATCTTCTAGTCCCAATAATTGATTAGCATCATAATCAAGATTTTTAATAAAATCATTGATGTTGTTTGCCTCTGGATTAACAGGATCTCCTGGTATTACATCTTCATCCTTACTACAAGAACTACATGCTATTAGCGTACTTATAATACAAATTAAAATAAACGCTTGGGGCATTTTTAAAATTGAAGTTTTCATTGATTTATGTTTTTTTGATTCAACGAGTCAAAACTATCCGAAAAGTCTCCTAGCACCTAATTTTTAGTATGGACAAAGTATGGACAAGCATTAAAAATCAATGAGTTACATAACTTTTTAGCTTCACTTAACTTCGAGTCTTCTTTGTGAAATTTCTTAGTGTTTTCAAGGGGTTCTGTAGTTCATTAAGTGGAAGAAAATCAATTTTTAAGACATTTTTTGTTTAAAAAAGATGATTCCTTCAATGGACAAGTTTATATAATTAAAGTATTTATTAAGTACCTTAGATGGAAACTAAACGACCATTCTTTATGAAATTTTATGCTTTAATTCTGTGCTTTTTTCTTGGTAATTTCAAATTTATATATGGGCAAAACGATACTAAACTAGATAGCTTACTGAGTGTTTATAAAAATCAACCAGATGGTATTCCTAAAATAGAGACTTTAGAAGCATTATTCTATCAAGAAACGTATACTGATCCTCAAAAAGGGGAAAACTATGCAAGGAAAGCAGTTTCCATTTCAGAAAAAATAAATTATGAACTAGGACGAAATATTGGATTATATCATATTGGGGTAAGCTATATTCTTAGGCAAAATGCTGATTCTGCTAAGTTTTACTACAACCAAGCCTTAGTAAATTTCGAAAAAACAGATGAACCGGACAATATTGCTATGGTTCTGGATGCTCTCGGAGGTATCAAGAAAATGGAAGGAGCTTTTACGGAAGCCATCCAAATGAAAGAAAAAGCTAGTAATATTTATTTAGAACAAGAAGACTACTTAAGATACGGCATCAGTATTGGCGAAATTGGAAGCACATACATGGAAAAAGGTAATTACAAGATTGCCCTTCAAAAAAGCCTAGAAGCATTGAAAATAATCGATACTATACAAGAACAACCCTGGAGAAAAGCTGATATTCTTCGTAATATTGGTCGTACAGAGCATTTTAGAAAAAATTATAAGGAAGCGATTGGATATTTTAAAGAAGCCCTTAGAATATATCTAGAAACCAATGATAAACTTTGGGAAGGATATACATACTATGATATCGGAAGTGCACTTTTAGAACTTAAAGAACAAGATCAAGCCCGGGACTATTTTAACAAAAGTCTTGATATTGGAAAAAGTCTTGATATTCCAGATATGAAAGCCAATGCTTATGGAAGCTTAGCAATGATTTTTACGGATAATGAACAGTATACTAAAGCTATAGAATATGTGGATATCACCCTAAAAATTCATCGAAAAATAAATTCTATAACAAATGAAATTTTTAGTTTAAGAGAAAAAGGAAGAATTCTTACCGAGATGGGAAAATACAACGAAGCTCTTACTTTTCTAAATCTATCTGTTAAAAAAGCCGATTCTATTGAAGCGATTGATCTTTCTAAAATAGCTTATGAAAGTAGGTCTGAGACTTATGAACAAAATAACCAAATGAAAAAAGCACTAGAAGATCGAAAACAATATCAACTGTTAAACGATAGCATTTTTAATAAAACAAAATCACAACAGATAGAAGAACTAAAAATAATATATGAAACAGAGAAAAAAGAAGCCGCAATTGCTTTACAAAAAGAAGAAATAAAAAACCTAAACCAGCAAGTAGAAATTAGCAACTTACGCAAAACCTTATATGCTGGAGGAATGATTTCATTTATCGCCTTCTCAGGATTACTGTTTTTTGGATTCAGACAACGTATAAAAAGGAATGCGATAGAACGTGAAAAGCAGGAGGAAATCTATAAGCAAGAAATCGAATTTAAAAAGAAAGAACTCACCTCACAAACATTGCATCTGGTTCAAAAAAGTAGTTTCATCCAGGAATTAAAAGAAAACCTAGAACGTATTAAGAATTCTCCTGAACTTTTTAAAGTTGAATTTAGACGCCTCGTGATGTTATTAAAAAAAGAAAGTGCCGAGGATAAAGACTGGGAGGTGTTTAAATCTTACTTTGCTGATGTACACAACAATTTTGATAACAAGCTTAAGTCCATCTACAGTGAAATTTCTGAAAAAGAAATACGATTAGCTTCTTTCTTAAGAATGAACCTTACCACTAAAGAAATCGCTACAATGCTCAATGTATTACCTGATAGTGTACTAAAATCTAAATACCGTCTAAAAAAGAAATTGAATCTAGATAAAGAAACAGACCTATATCAATTCTTAAATACATTATAGAAGTGTCTGTTTTAAAATTATTATATCTTGTAAAAGAATCGCACATCAGAACTTATGCAAAAGAATACATTGTACATTATAACTATTGGTATTATTATTCTTGGTGCAGTATCATATTTCGCTTTCAATCTAAAAAAATCAGACAACAAAAGTGAATATGTTGCCATCATACCCATCGCTACACATTCAAACGGAATGGATTTTATTAGTTCTTCCGCTTGTATAGAATGCCATCAACAAATCGTAGAAGATCATCATCGCACCGCACATTTTAATTCTTTCCAACCTGCTAGCAAAAACACAATCAAAGGAAGTTTTGAAGAAGGCAAAAACACATTACGATTAAACGATGATGTTACTTTTAAATTCATAGAAAAGAATACTGGTTTTTATCAGGAACCAGTAATCAAGGATCAAGATGTTCCTTTTTATTCTGCAAAGATGAATATTGTTGTAGGTTCTGGAACTAAAGGGCAATCTTATTTGATGTGGAATAATAATAACTTGTTTCAATTACAAGCTTCTTATTTCACTCCTACTAATAGTTGGATTAATAGTCCGGGAGCACCGGATCAGTTAGCCCCAGCCAGACCTGTTTTAGAACGTTGCTTAGAATGCCATACCACCTATGCTCAGAATATCTCAGGCAATAAAAATGGCAACCAATTTCATCGAGAAAATTTGGTATATGGGATTGATTGTCAACGCTGTCATGGACCTGTAAAAGAACACGTAAAATATCACAAACAAAACCCTTATGATAAGATTGCTAAACACATTATAAAGTACAGCTCATTATCCAGACAACAAAGATTAGATGCGTGTGCCCTGTGTCATTCTGGTTTAAGAACAGAAACCACAGAACGTGCTTTTTCTTTTATGACAGGAGATACACTAAAAAAGTTTTCATTTCCTGATTATGACGAATCAAGTCTAGAAGAACTAGATGTACATGGTAATCAATACGGTTTATTGAAAGCAAGCAAATGTTTTACAAAAAGTATCACTCTTGACTGTACGACTTGTCACGATCCTCACAAAAAAGAGAGAGGAAATTTTACTACGTTTAATCAAAAATGTATGAGTTGTCATTCAACTATGGAAAAACCTATAAATTGTTCTGGTGATAAAGACGAGATCAGAAAAATGAGTAACAATTGTATTCAATGCCATATGCCTTTAGTGAAAAGTAAGACAATGAAAATACAAATCCCCGAAAATGGTGAAGTTTCTGTGGATGTAAGAACTCATTTAATAGGAATCTATAATCAAAAGGTGAATTAAAAACTTAATCAAAAAAACTTCTGGCCCAATCTTCAGCTTCACTCAGGTCCTTAAAAAAAGTAAAAGCTTCATTCCAAAGAGGCTGCTCTTGGAGGGCTCTTTTTATTTCTTCCGGGTTTTTAGAAACAATGGCAAAGCCAATCATGTTTTTCAATATTCTTCCTTTATAGACATTCAGATCAATATCGTGAGGGAATTTTCTATGCGTAATGAATATAAAATTTCTTCCTTTATAGAACGTTTCAAGATGATCCGTAATCTCAGCCGCCGTTTCCATAGTAATGGCAGAGTTAGGCTTCATCTCCAAAATTGCGTGACATTCTTTAAAAACAAGATTACAATATGGCAATTCAGTTTGTTTCATTTTATTTTTTACAACTGTAAATATAATGTTAATTTTTTTCTGATGTTGAATTGACTTTTTGGTTCTTTTCATAACCTAGACCTTAGGATTAAAAATTAACTAAAGATTGAAAGAATAATTCTTTGTCTGTTTGATTTAAATTATATTTGGTATCAATAAACTCGATAACCTTATAGTCAAAACAAATATTATGATTGTAAGCTTTGGGAGAATTATTGACTAATTTTGTGAAATTAAAAGCGAATAAGAATTTTAAACAATAAATAACTATGGCATTAGAGATAACAGATGCTACTTTTGATGAAGTAGTACTTAAAAGCGATAAACCTGTATTGGTTGATTTTTGGGCAGCATGGTGTGGCCCTTGTAGAATGGTAGGACCAATCATCGAGCAAATTAGTGAAGAATATGATGGAAAAGCCGTTGTAGGTAAAGTTGATGTAGATGCAAATCAAGAATTTGCTGCTAAATATGGAGTGAGAAATATTCCAACAGTATTAGTTTTCCAAAACGGAGAAGTAGTTGGTCGTCAAGTAGGCGTTTCTCCTAAAAATGTATATGCAGAAGCATTAGATTCGTTAATCTAAGAAATAACATAACAAAAGAAAAAGGGTTGACGGATTGTCAACCCTTTTTTTATAAAATATATTTTACTAATCCGTATATTGTTTGCTACAATTAATCTGTAATCTTTTACACAATCCAGAAGGATGATGAAAATCCAAAATGAAATTAATAAAACAGGTGGTTTTACAAACCTGGAACTTTTAGCAAAACAAGTAGTAGAAGGCTTTATTTCTGGAATGCATAAAAGTCCTTTTCACGGATTTTCTGCAGAATTTGCAGAACACAAAGTGTATAATAATGGAGAGAGCACCAAACATATAGATTGGAAATTGTATGCCAAAACAGATAAATTATTTACTAAGAGATATGAGGAAGAAACCAACTTAAGATGTCATATTATCATTGATAATTCGTCATCTATGCATTATCCCGAGGTAAAAGAACATCATCTGGGATCATTAAATAAGATTAGCTTTTCTGTTCTTGCCACTGCTTGTTTAATGAATATCCTAAAAAAACAGAGAGACGCTATTGGTCTTAGCATTTATAGTGACACCTATGATTACTACACTCAGGAAAAAGGGAGTGAGCGACATCATCAAATGCTTTTAAGTAAGTTAAGCCAAATAGTAACTTCTACTCCTAACACAAAAAATACAGATACTTATACCTTTTTACATCAGATAGCAGAAAAAATTCATCGTAGATCCTTGATCTTTTTGTTTACAGACATGTTACAAGCTACCTCAAGTCCGGAAAAATTATTTGAGGCACTAAGACACCTTAAGTACAATAAACATGAAGTGGTATTGTTCCATACTTTTGACAGTACGAAGGAGTTAAATTTTGACTTTAGCAATCGTCCTACTCGATTTATAGATGTAGAAACCGGTGAACACGTAAATTTATATGCAGATAATATAAAAGAAAACTACAAGAAAGCTGTTGCTTCTTATTTTTATGATCTTAAATTAAAATGTTCTCAATATAAAATAAAGTATGTAGAAGCTGATATCACAAAAGATTTTGATAAAATCCTCACTACGTATTTAGTTGAAAGGCAGAAATTTGTATAAATATTGAAATTTAATTCAAAAAAAAACTAAAAAAACATTTGTGAGTATTAAAATGAGGTGTATATTTGCATCCGCAATAAGGCAATGGTCTGGTAGTTCAGTTGGTTAGAATACCTGCCTGTCACGCAGGGGGTCGCGGGTTCGAGTCCCGTCCAGACCGCAAAATTGCAAAAGCTTCAACTAACATTGAAGCTTTTTTTTGCAATGAACAAAGTTGTGTTGTCCCACGCCTGTTGCGTGGGTGGTTTAGTAGTAAACCAATGAGAAGCTTTTCCTGAAAACGGAGAGGCTTTTTTTAGTTTCTAGAGGATCCAAATCAATTGTAATGTTGAAGTACATAATTTCCTGAAACCAATTCGCTACTCCAACATCAACATCTTCCACATTTTAAACTCCAATAAACTAACTTTCTATTTCCTGATTGAATTCATTTTGATAATTAGTAGTCTTTTTCTTACTTATTTATTTTTTAAATACTATAATTATGTTAAAATGTAATTTTTTTACGATAAAATACACAAAAAGTTTGGTGGTTACGAATTTTGCACTATCTTTACAAAGTGAAAATGAGTTAGTGCTTTCATTACCCCCCAAGATGAAAGTTTTTATAAAAGTGAGTTTTAATTTTAGAATAAGCCCCTAAATTAAGATGATTTGTGTGAAGAAAAAGAGCGTGGAGACGCTCTTTTTTGTTTGTTATATATATCAGAAAAACTTTAAAACATTTAATTCACTAAGAATCTTTTATTAAAACAGTTCTCCCCAATACTCCCAAACCTTGTTTACATACAAAATAATAAAGGCAATAGAAACCACAAATTTTACAAAAGTCCCGGCAAGAAAGCCAAGAAAAGATCCAAAAGCTGCTTTTAATGCTTTAGAAGAATCATTACTATCCTTTATCAATTCTCCAACAAAAGCCCCTGCAAAAGGACCAATGATAATACCGAAAGGGCCTAAAAATAACAAACCAATAATAAGTCCAATAGAACTACCTATCATCCCATATTTTGTGCCTCCAAAGCGTTTCGTACCCCATGCAGGAACAATATAATCCAATACCCAAACTAACACTGCAATACCTAATGTGATTCCAAGAAAAGTCCAGTTTTGCGGAATAACATTCGTGAAATGAAGTATTAATAAACCAATCCATGATGTTAAAGGCCCCGGTAATACCGGCAGAAAACTACCTATAATTCCAACCAGACACAAAATAAAACCAATAATTACTAATGCTATATCCATAATTAACTATTAGACTAAGATTATCGTTTTTTGTTACGGAAACTATGTAAAAGATCTTCTTCCTAATCCTTTTTAAAATATTTTCAACTAAAAATTTAGTTAAATTAAAAAAAAAACTATATTTGTCATTCAACTAATATTTTAGTTGAATAGGTTTAGTTGTCTAAATCACAATATTGGGGTCGTCAATCTGAGTCTTTGCCTTAGTTTATCAAAATAAATTAATGATGCACAGACTCAAGATTGACATAATGCTCTAAATTATTATTTGTAAAAGAAAAAACATGTTTCATTACCTGCTTCAGATCTTAATATTTCAGCTATTGTTCCTGTTGATCTATGACATATTCCATAAAAAGGACACCTTTTTTAATTGGAATCGACTATATCTACTGGTGGTACCGTTTCTATCTTTGATATTACCATTTATAGAGATTGATTTTTTAAGTTCAAGTTCTACATTGAGCTATGTATCCAACATAGAACGGACGATTGTCGCTTCTACAGAAAACATACTTTTTAATCAAACTGAAGTTGCCGCAAAAAACACTTCTAAACCTATTAATTGGTGGATTGTAATTTATTTAACCGGAATAGTACTTAGTCTTGTGCATCTTATCCTCAAGTTTCATAAACTTCATATTCTAAAAAATGTTTCTAACATCACCAGAGCCTTTGACAAAAGAATTGTGATACTTCCTAACAGTTCGCACGCATTTTCTTTTTGGAATACTATTTTTTTAGGAGATTCCTTATCAGAAGAAGAAAAGAAAAATATTATTTCGCACGAGCTGGTTCACGTACACCAAAAGCATACGATAGATCAAATAGGTATAGAAATATTGAAGATATTGTTATGGTGGAATCCTTTAATATATATCTATCAGGCAAGAATCACGTTACTTCATGAATATATCGCTGACTCGATTACCATTAGCAAAGTCAATCAAAGAAATTATATAGAACAATTACTGAATGCTGCGTTTCAGACCGAAAAAATAACGTTCATCAATCAATTTTTTAATCAATCATTAATCAAAAAACGAATACTTATGTTACAAAAGTCCCAATCGAAATCTATTGCCAAATTTAAATACCTGTTATTAATCCCGGTTATCACGGGAATACTTACCTATACTTCCTGTAAAGACACAGATCAAACCCAATCAAATCAAACTTCTACCGGGCTTGAAGATGAAAGCCTATCCAAAGAAGATAATTCTATTACAATCAAACAACCTAAATGTCTTATTCAAGGTTCTTCACATGATTTCACATTAGACAATTATTTAAAACTTAAGAATGGCAAGGAATCCGATATCATCGCCAAATTAGTATCTTTAGAAAATAATGAGGTAGTTAGAACTGTATTATTACCTAAATCCCAGACTTATTTTGTAAGAAATATCCCCGAAGGAATTTATCGCGTGGATGTAATTTATGGAGAAGGATATACCGAAAAAGAAACCGACGGTTCTTGCACAGGTTACTTTAAAAAAGAATTAATTTCGGAAACGGGAGAAGATATTCTAGACTATAATGTTATTATCAATGATAAAGGCAAAAATGTTCCTTCTTATAGTTTAGCAATGGATTTGTTACCAGAAAGCGAACGTAATAGAAACACATCGGACTACACGGATAATCAAACTGCAGAAACAACATCGCCAAAAGCCAACGAAATCTTTAAAAAAGATGCTGAGCCCTTTTGTGCAAACCAGGGAGACAACAAATATGACTACAACATTGATAACTATCTAAAATTTACCAGCGGAGAAAATGCTGAACTGATTGTTGACATAGTTACTACTGAGACTTCTGAAGTGGTGAGAACAGTATATTTACCTAAAAACACCGAATATTTTGCTCGAAATATTCCTAATGGTATTTACCATTTGAAAATTGTCTATGGAGAAGGGTATCAGGAAAACTCAAAAAATGGAACTTGTGAGCTTTCCTTCAAAAAAGAATTAATGGTAGAAAAAGGAGAAGATGTTTTAGATTTTAATGTAATTACAACATCGCAAGGACGGAATGTACCCTCCTACTCTATCACTTTAGATATGCTAGAAGAACATAACCATTAACAGAGCAAACTAGAAAAATTAAAATTAAAAGATATGCTTCAATACATTATTCAAACCGTGTTATTTCAGCTAATATTTTTGTTAGCATATGATTTGTTTCATAAAAAGGATACTTTTTTTACTGTAAACAGAGTATATCTTTTAGTCACTTCTCTACTTTCATTAACCTTACCATTTATAAAGGTAAAAGGGATACAAGAAACGATTCCGGATAATTATATCATTGATTTACCCACTGTTTTCATTGGCGAAAGTATTGTAAACAACAATGTTATCGAAGTGGCAAATTCAGCTACAGCACAAAGCTTAGATATTAACTGGTGGTTAGTGATTTACACAGTTGGTGTTTGGATTACGGTATGTATGTTTATCAAAAAAACTTTGATTATCCGTTCTTTAAAGAAAAACTCTAGTAAAGGAAATATAAAGAACTATCCTGTAAGAATATTACCTGACAGCAAAGATGCTTTTACGTTTTGGAATACCATTTATATAGGAAATCAATTGTCTGACGCGGAAAAAGAAAAAATCTTAATTCATGAGATTGTACACCTAAAACAAAAACACACATTAGATCTTATATGGTTTGAATTCATTAAAATCCTTTTCTGGTTTAACCCTATGATCTATATATACCACTCCAGAATAATTGCGCTGCATGAATATATTTCTGATGCATCTGCAATTAAACACTTAGGTAAACGCGAATATTATGAACAATTACTGAACACCAATTTCCAAACCACAAATGTGAAATTTGCTAATAATTTCTTCAATCATAAATTACTTAAAAAAAGAATCATCATGCTTCAAAAAACGAAATCAAAAGCAAAGGCCAAACTAAAATATTTGGCTATTGTACCTTTACTCGCTGTAATGGTAACCTTTACAGCATTTTCTCAGAAAGCTATAGAACTTGCCAATATTTCTAGTGAAAAAATCACCGATGAAATTCAGGAACTTACGAATCCATTATCTTCTAATCAAATAGACAATGAGATTCCAGTAAAAGAAGAACCTATTAGTAACAATGTATCAGAAGAAAAGACTACTGAAAAAGAAGTTTCTGAAACTGTAGAGGAAAAACCTAATATAGTAATCACACCAAAGGCTATCCAAACCATCAATAGAGATTCTTTATCAAAGGTAGATCAAAAAATTGTAGACCAACTTCTGGAAATCAAAAACGATATTATCCAAAACGGAAAAAGCTTTGCCAGCAGAGCTGTTTTATATTCTGAAGATCCAGGATCCAAAGGAAATGGAGGACTATATTCAATAAAACCAGACGACCCTTTTCATCAAAAATTTAAGGATGTCGCTTTTAGCCTAAAAGAAGGAGAAATTTCTGAACCTTTTAGAACTCCGTTTGGATGGCATATTCTTACCGTTGAGAAAATTAAGGCAGATGGAGTTGATGTTAGACATATATTAATCTTAAGAGAACAAAACATTCCTTTTTCTGAAGTAGACAAAGTTCCTAAAACCCAAAATTGCAAGGACCTTAAAGATCAAGACTTAATTAAAAAATGTGTATCCGATGAGATTAAGAAATTTATAAATAAAAACTTTAACACAGAAATTGCCAAATCAATTGGTCTTACAGGGTTGAATCGAGTTTATGTGAGATTTAAAATTGACACCTCCGGAAATATCGTAGAAGTTCAATCTCGTGGACCCGCTATCGAATTAGAAGAAGAAGCTAATAGAGTCATCGGTTCTTTACCCAAGATGATTCCGGGAGAATCTCAGGGTGAAAAAGTGAACGTCTTATACTCACTACCTATTGTTTTTCATGTTGGAGACCCTTCCAATACGGTACAGCTAAAAGAACCTATATCAAAAGATTCCATCAAAAAGGAAGCTGTTCTAACAGAAACACTATCCACTACCGAAGATCATAGGATAAAAAATGGATACTATTTGGTAACCAATATTTTTAAACGTAAAAGTTATTTCGATAAAGGTATGGCACGATTAAAAGAGAAAGGACTAAATCCTAAACACTTTAGAAATCCCAAAGATTCATATCTGTATGTATACCTAGAAAGATATGATAGCTACGAAGAAGCTAAAGCAATGCTTTTTTCTGATTTTAATGGCAAGTATGAAGGTGATATGTATATCCTGAAAATTCAATAATAAACTAAGCGTAAACCAATATAGTAAAACAGATGAAGCAACTCACCAAAGCAGAAGAAGAAGTCATGCAACTCTTATGGGAGCTAAATGAAGGAAACGTAGCTGCTATTATAGATAAAATGCCGGAACCCAAACCTGCATATAACACCATTTCAACAATCATTAGGATTCTGGAAAACAAAGAATTTGTTTCACATCGTAAAGAGGGTAAAGGATACGTGTATTTTCCATTAGTAAAAAAAGAAGAATACAGTAATCAGTCTTTAAACAAACTAATGAATAATTATTTTAATGGCTCATTTAGAAATATGGTGTCTTTTTTTGTAAAGAAAAACGATATGAATATTGAAGATTTGGAAACGATACTCAAGGAAATCAATAAAGACGATAATGACGTTTCGTAACCAACTGACTTTAGTTTTTTTAATAATTATCTCCTTGATTTTTGTAAAGGTCGAAGGCCAAACTTCCAGTATAAAGATTGCCGATAGTTTGTATACGCTTGGAAACTATGCCGAAGCTATTAAAACCTATCAAAAAATAACCAAAAAGGATCAATACATACTGCTGCAAATTGCCAAAGCCCACAAGGCTAAGGGCACGTATCTGGATGCTTTACATTATTACGAAAAAGCCATTAACCAAGATTCGACTGTAGCCTCATCAAAACTAGAATATGCCAAATTATTAGTAACTACTAATAAATTTAAAAAAGCAGATAGTGTTTATTCTAATTTAGTGGCTACACATAATAATAATCCCAATTTCCAATACCGATTAGGGTCCGTAAAGAAGAAGTTGAAAGATTCTACAGCAATACAGTATTTTGAAACAGCTTTTAGGCTGGATAGCACACATCAGAAAAGTTGTTTTGAAGTTTCTATGCATTATCTTAGAAAAAGAAAATACAACTTAGTATCTGACATCGCCAACAAAGGATTGTCATCTTATCCAGAAAATCCGGAATTGTTGAATGTATTGGCACAAAATTATCTTTTGAGAAAGTACTATACTGAAGCTATTCCTTATTTCGAAAAACTACTTTCACTGAACTATACTAATGAATTTATACACGCATCATTAGCATTATGTTATCACAAAAACTATGATTATGATCTAGCAATTGCCCAATATCAGAAAGCCTTAAAATATAATGATAAAGTACCTATACGATATACCCGTATGGCTCAGGCTTATGAATCGATCAAAAAATACGATGAAGCTTTGGATAGTTATAAAGCCGCTTTGACATTAAAAGATGTACCTATAGATGAAGACCTTCTAAATATTGCGATGGTATACAGACATCAGGAAGAATGGGAAAAAGCGATGGCACAAGCAAAACTGGCGCTAAAAGAAAATCCTAATTATGCCAGAGCACAATATCAACTCGCTGCTTTTGCAGATGCTTATTATAAAGATCCTCAGACCAAATTAGACTACTATAATTTATTTATGAAAAAATTTGGTGATGACACAGATAAAGGGAAGTATTTCAATTTTATTGTCAAAAAAAGAATTACACAATTAGAAGAAGAAATAGAAGCCAACAAAAAAACTATTGAAAGAAATTAGCTCTGAAGCTCTCAAAGTATTGTTTTCTAATCACATTTATCCTAACCTTCTGAATAAAAAACTTTAATTTTATACGCTGGCAAACACATTCATGTTTTTATAGCCAATAGAATTATCGATGATCAAAAGAAGTTATTATATATTCGTTTTAGTTTTTACGTTATTTTCTTGTGATAATCTAATTGTTAAAAAAGAGAATCAAGAAGAGGTTTTACAAGAAAAGTGGAAGGAAATTGACAAAAATCAAGTTGATGAACCTCCTTTGTTTGAAGCCTGCAAACAAGCCTCTGAAGAAGAACAGAAGCGCTGTTTTCAGGAAACTATCAATAAACATATTGGTGATTATCTTTCAGATCACACAATCACCGTACAAGAAGCTATCAATGACACTGTTTGGGTTCCTTTACTCATTACTAAAGAAGGAGACATTATTCTGGAAGATTTTTTAGTTCCGGATATTATTACCTCTCAAATTCCCGACTTTAAAGATATTTTGGAAGAAAGTATAGAACAACTTCCAGACATAGAACCTGCTCATACCAGAAGTACTCCTGTGAATACCAGATATAAACTACCGCTGGTAATTCGTATTAATTAAGAACTCTTTCTTATTCTTAATTCCTTAGTTTTGTAGAAATTCACGATTTGTTGGAAAATGAGAAAATAATATTGGGTATTGATCCCGGAACTACCATTATGGGGTTTGGGTTAATCAAAGTAGTGAAGAAAAAAATGTCTTTTTTACAACTTAATGAACTTCAGCTTGGTAAATATGATGACCACTACCTAAAACTAAAGCTGATTTTCGAACGAACCGTGGAACTCATTGACACCTATCATCCGGACGAAATAGCTATTGAAGCACCTTTTTTTGGTAAAAACGTACAATCGATGTTAAAACTTGGTCGTGCTCAGGGAGTAGCTATGGCAGCTGGATTAAGTAGAGAAGTACCTATTACAGAGTATTCTCCAAAAAAAATAAAAATGGCGATTACCGGCAATGGTAATGCTAGTAAAGAACAGGTAGCAAAAATGCTACAAAGTCTTTTACAATTAAAAACTCTTCCTAAAAATCTGGACTCTACCGATGGGTTAGCAGCTGCCGTTTGCCATTTCTACAATATGGGCAGAGCAGACATTGTTGGTAAAAGTTATACTGGTTGGGCAGCTTTTGTAAAACAGAATGAAAAAAGAGTGAAGAAATGATTCAGTTAGAAGTGTGGACAATTATTTGGTTTTTAAGACTGATTTTTTCCTACTTCTTTTTTAAAGAAATTTATACTACTCGTTTTACATCAAAAAAAGTCAAAATCATCTGGTTTTTAGTTGTTCTGATATTTACCTTTATAGGCTATTCTATATTTTTAGCTTATAAACGTAGGTTTGTTATAAAAAGAAAGTTTAACCCAGATTTTTCTCAACTAATTAAGCACTAATTTGTCAGGCATCTACATACATATCCCATTTTGCAAGCAGGCCTGTCACTACTGTGACTTTCACTTTTCTACTTCGACAAAGAATAGGGATCAAATGGTTTTTGCATTATGTAACGAAATCAAATTACGAAGATCTGAAATTGATGACTACGAGGTAATCAATACAATATATTTTGGTGGTGGAACTCCAAGTATCTTATCCACATCCGCACTAAAGTTTATTATCGACACTATTTATGAAAACTACCTTGTTGCTGATGATGTAGAAATCACGGTAGAAGCGAACCCCGATGATCTTACCACAGCATATATAAAATCAATAGCTGTCACAAAAGTAAATCGACTAAGTATTGGTATTCAATCTTTCTTCGAAGAAGATCTAAAACTAATGAATCGCGCTCACAACGCCCAGGAAGCTTTGGATTGTTTGTCTCTCGCGACTCGCGAGTTTGATAATATATCAATAGATCTGATTTATGGAATTCCCGGAATGTCTTCAAAACGATGGCAGGAAAATCTAAAAATAGCATTAGATACTGGGATTCCGCATATCTCCAGCTATGCATTAACAGTAGAACCAAATACTGCATTATCGTCTTTCATCGAAAAAGGAATTATCTCACCGGTAGAGGATGAACTGGCTCAGGAACATTTCGACATTCTTGTAGAAACCATGGAACATGCCGGATTCGAATATTACGAGTTTTCTAATTTTGGAAAACCCGGATATTTTAGCAAAAATAACACGGCCTATTGGCAAGGCAAACATTATTTAGGTATTGGTCCTTCTGCACATTCCTATAACGGAAAAGAACGCAGCTGGAACATTAATAACAATATAAAGTACATCAAAGCACTTCAGGAAAATAAACTCCCAAGAGAGATTGAAACGCTAACAACTACAGATAAATACAATGAGTATGTAATGACCGGATTAAGAACTATTTGGGGAGTTTCTTTACAAAAAATAGAAGATGATTTTGGACTTACTTATAAAGAATACTTATTAAAACAAGCTCAGAAACACCTTGATGAGCATCTTTTATTTCTTGATGGAGATATAGTAGTAGTTACCAAAAAAGGAAAGTTTTTAAGTGATGGTATCGCAAGTGATCTTTTCTTGTTAAATTTAGGGTAAGCTATTTCCTAAACCAAAATCAGGATCATGCAAGAAAAATATGATGTCATAGGAACCAATTATAATACCACTCGTAAAGCAGATCCTTATCTTTTTAATAGATTACATACACTTCTTAATCCTTCAACCGACAGAACATATTTAGATATTGGATGCGGTACAGGCAATTACACAAAACAATTTGACAAAAAAGGATATCGTTTTATAGGTATTGATCCTTCTTCAGAGATGCTAGAAAAAGCTAAAATCCCAAGCAATAATGTACTTTGGAAAATTGGAAAGGCTGAAACTTTAGAGCTTTCAGAAAATAGTATCGATGGAATAGTAGCAAGTTTGACGCTTCATCATTGGGATAGTCTGGATCAAGGTTTTGAATCACTTCGTAAAGTTTTAAAACCAGCAGGGAATATTGTGATTTTCACCGCTACTCCAAAACAAATGAAAGGATATTGGTTATGCCATTACTTTCCAAAAATGTTAGAAGATTCAATGAATCAAATGCCTTCGTTAGATGCTGTCAAAAAGAGCTTACATAAAAATGGGTTGGTTATAGAGAAGACAGAAAAGTACTTTATTAAACCCGATATAGAAGATCTTTTTCTATATTCAGGAAAACACAATCCAAAACTATATTTTAGAGCTGAAGTAAGGCATGGAATATCATCTTTCTCATCCCTTTCTAATGCTTCAGAAGTAGAAAATGGTCTAAATGCTTTAGAAAAAGATATAGATTCAGGTAAAATAAAAAATGTTATAAAAAACTATGAAAATACAGATGGAGATTATCTGTTTCTTGTAGTCAAAACTGTAGATTAAGAATTTAATGATTACTAGTATACATTATAAAAACGTTACATATAAAGTTGATCTATCTCAGCCTCTTGATATATCAATCCCACTAAGAGCAACCGATGAAAATGTGAATGCCTGGTATATTCCGGCTCCAAAAATTGAACCCGTTACGGATGGAGATTGGATAGGAAAAGTTTCTGAAGGTGCTTCTACAAACTTTAATAATATCTACTTTAATCCACACGGACACGGAACACATACCGAATGTGTCGGGCATATTACCAAAGAGTTCTACAGCATTAATAAAACATTAAAACAATTCTTTTTTACCGCTGAACTTGTAACCATAAACCCGGAAAAACAAGGAGATGATTTTGTGATTACCAAAAATCTAATAAAGACAGCTTTACAATCTAATCCACAAGCTATCATTATCCGAACGCTTCCTAATACCGAAAAAAAACGTAATAAACAATATTCTCATACCAATTGGCCGTACATATCTAAAGAGGCTGCACTATATATTCGCGAAATAGGAATTGATCACCTATTGATTGATTTGCCATCAGTGGATAAAGAAAAAGACGATGGTAAACTAGTAGCTCATAAAGCTTTTTGGAACTATCCAGAAGCTCCACGAATTGAAGCAACTATCACCGAAATGATTTTTGTAAAAAATGAAATGCCAGATGGTAATTACATCTTAAATCTTCAGATTGCTCCATTCGAGAATGATGCTTCGCCAAGCAAACCAATATTATACAAAATACTAAAATCATAATGAAGACTACCTTGCAACTAGAAGAACTTGCTATGCTGGTCCTAGGAATTTATCTATTCAGCCTATTGTCTTTTCCCTGGTGGTTATTCCTGGCGTTATTTTTGGTGCCGGATATAGGAATGTTAGGATATCTTGTGAATAAGAAAATTGGTGCGCTTACCTACAACATTTTTCATCATAAAGGTTTAGCTATTTTCTTGTACTGTGTTGGGATATATTTATCAAATGAGCATATACAACTATGCGGAATTATCCTATTTTCGCATGCTGCCTTTGATAGAATTTTGGGTTATGGTTTGAAATATGAAAAAGGTTTTAAATTTACACACCTTGGTGAGATAGGTAAAAAGAATTAATATGGAGTTGTTATTTGTTGGATTATTGATAGGTTCTGTTTTGGCATATTTCATTTTTGCCAGATTTAATGCCGCAAAAAAAAGAGCTGGTATACAAACACAATCCACTATTCTAATGGAAAAAATTAGAAGTGTTTGTAAGCTGGTTACGGTAGAAGGTGATTTTGCAGAAATCTATCATTATGAAAGTGTAAAAGAAAAATTCTTCAAAACAATAAGGGGGAAGAAAAAAGCCCTAATTCTCATAGACGCTAAAGCACATGTAGGTTTTGATCTTTCCAAAATAAAGTTAGATAGTGACACTAAAAACAAAAGAATAGTGTTAACTCAATTTCCAAAGCCAAAACTACTAACCATAGAAACCGACTTTAAGTACTATGATAAAAAAGAAGGTTGGCTTAATCCAATGACTTCTAATGATCTCACCGATATTAATCAAGAAGCTAAACAATTCATTATTGATAAAATACCGGAAAGTGGGTTGATAGAATCAGCCGGCAAAGAATTACTTACAGTGATTTCTCTGATGGAAACTGTTGCAGAATCTATTGGTTGGACTTTAGATTATTCTTCACTGGAATTAGACAATGATCCTGACCAAAAGCTTATAAATTAAGACCGATGAGCATTATTATTTCTACAGAAAATTCAAAGTTAGATATCGACTTTATTCATCAATTTTTGACCAACTCATACTGGGCAAAAGGAAGAACAAAAGAAGAAGTAAGAACAAGTATAGAACATTGCCTTAGTTTTGGCGTTTATTTAGATGAGCAACAGATTGGTTTTGCCAGAGTCCTTACGGATTATACCGTATTTGGTTATATAATGGATGTTTTTATTGCGGAGAATTACAGAGGAAAAGGGTACTCAAAAAAATTGATGAAAACAATTTTACAACATCCCGAGTTACAAAAAGTTCACCGCTGGATGCTAGCCACAGCTGATGCTCATGGATTATATAAACAATTTGGATTTGATGCGTTACCTGATCCAAATATGATTATGGGTAAGGGTAAAATCAATAGGTAATAATATCATACATGAACATAGAAGCGTTTAGAGAGTATTGTTTATCAAAAAAAGGAGTAACCGAAGAATTTCCATTTGATGAAACTACCTTAGTTTTTAAAGTGATGGGAAAGATGTTCGTATTAACCGGACTGAATAGACTTCCCTTTAGTGTAAATCTAAAATGTGATCCTGACAAATCTATTGAGCTTAGAGAATTCCATCCAGAAATCGAGCCTGGATATCACATGAGTAAAAAACATTGGAATACTGTTAACTTTTCGGGCAGTTTAGCTACTGATATGTTATATGAATTGATCGATCACTCCTATGATTTAGTAGCAAGTGGTTTAACAAAAAAAGCAAAACAAGAATTAGACAATTTATAAATCAGAATAAAAGAATAGAAGAAAAAATATGGTCATATTTAGTAAGGGCGAAAGTTTTTGACAACTCCAAACAACTATCCCCCGACTCCGCTCCAGATGACATAAAGATATATTTTTGCATTCTCTTTTCGAATATATAATATGAACAACCCACAACAATTTTATAGATCACAAATTGACGCTCATAATTTATCTTTAAAAAAGGTAAAAAAACAACTTGCCCTATCCAGTACAATCCGACTATTTCTGTTTTTAAGTATCGTAGTGGGCATCTATTTAGGGTATCCAAATACTCAAATCATTATAGGAAGTATTGTAATAGGTATAACCGGGTTTATTATTATCATAAATCGTCACACAGATCTATCTTATATAAAAAATAAGCTTCAGAAACTGATCAATCTTAACCAGTTAGAGCTTGATGTTTTTGAAGGTGATTACAGCAAACTATCCACAGGAAAAAAGTATATCGATCCTTCACATCCATATAGTCACGATATCGATTTATTTGGAGACCGATCTTTCTTTCAATATACCAATCGAACGACAACTGCAGCCGGAAAAAACAAACTAGCCACTTTATTAATAAGTAATGATATTGAACATATACAGCGAAAACAAGAAGCTATAAAAAATTTATCTAAATTATCTGAATGGCGTCAGGAATTCAGTGCAGTTGCCTCTCTGGTTGATGTATCTATTTCAGTATCTACTATCCGACAATGGCTACAGAATTACACTCCCTTTGTTCCTAAAATAATGCGCATACTTCCTGCAATAGTATCTGGAATTTCAGTACTGATGATTGTGTTATTATTTATGGAAGTTATTACGTTCCAAGTCTTTTTACTATGGTTCTTTATCGGTTTAGGAATTACCGGATCTCAACTTAAAAAAATCAACACCTTATATAGTAAATCTAATAAAGTAAAGGATACGTTCGAACAATATTACAAATTGGTAGATCAGATTGAGAAAAGTAATTTCGAATCTACTTTACTTCAAGAAAAACAACAAGATGTAATCAATGAAAAAGAAAAGGCATCGGTAATACTGAAACAGTTTGCAGGAATCCTCAATGCTTTGGATCAACGAAACAATATGATGTTTGGGGTTTTAGCTAATGGTCTATTTCTTTGGGATATCATTCAGTGTTATCGTATTGAAAAATGGATCGCTACTCATCACGATAAAGTAGATCAATGGTTTGAAGTTATTGCTTTTTTTGACTCTTATAACTCATTAGGAAATTTTGCTTTTAACAATCCTGATTATATCTATCCCGAATTAACCGCAAAAGGTACAATTCTTAATGCTCAGGATTTAGGACATCCTATGCTTAACGCAAAGAAAAGAGTAGATAACGATATCTCTATTGCCAACGAAGAGTTTTTTATTATCACCGGTGCTAATATGGCTGGTAAAAGTACGTTTCTAAGAACCGTAGCATTACAAATTGTGATGTCCAATATAGGTCTCCCAATTTGTGCAAAATCTTGCGCGTATCGACCTATTAAATTGATTACCAGTATGAGAACCTCAGATTCCCTAAGTGATGATGCTTCGTACTTCTTTTCAGAATTAACCCAACTAAAAAGAATTGTAGATGCATTGGAAAACGATGAATATTTTATCATTCTGGATGAGATATTAAAAGGTACAAACAGTAAAGATAAGGCTGCAGGATCACGCAAATTTGTTGAAAAATTGGTCAAAGCAAATGCAACCGGAATTATCGCTACTCATGATTTGAGTTTATGCGAAATTGCTTCAGAATTAGATCAAGTAAAAAATAGATTCTTTGACGCACAGATTGTGGATGATGAACTATATTTTGATTATAAATTTAAAGATGGTGTTTGTCAAAATATGAATGCCTCCTTCCTATTAAACAAAATGGGAATCGTGTAGTCTCTTTTTGTAGTTAGAGGGAGTGATCCCTTTTATTTCTTTAAATTTTCTATTAAAATTGGATAAATTTTTAAAGCCACTATTATAGGAAGCTTCTGATATCGTAATTTCGGTTTCCTTGGATAATAACCTACAAACATTTTCAATCCTAACTTCAATTAAAAACTGGAAAAATGTTTTGTTTGTTCGTTGTTTAAAATATCGGCAAAAAGCATTGGGTGTCATATTAGCCAAGTCTGCAACTTCTTTTAAAGAAAAATCGCGGTTAAACTCATTCATCACCGCCTGAAACACTATCGCCATGCGTTTCCCCTCATTATCCGTATATGCTCTTTTGGAGATAAATGAAGATATTGTTTCTATTTTAGCTGTTTTTAGTAGTTTTAATATCTTGAGAAAAACAGTAAACCGATCTAGTCTTTCTTCTTTATTGATAATTTTAAGAAATTGCCTTTTCAATTTTTGTTTTTTTGAAAGTACCTTCATTCCATATGCAGAGCTTTTGAAAAAGTTTGAAAAATCTTCAAACTCCGGAAGTTCAAAAAACATGTTGCCAAATGATTCTTTGGTAAAAAAGAGAGAAATCATATAAGATTCTTCATCAGAAGCTGCACTTTGTAAAACATGAGGCACATTACTTCCAAAAACCAAAATATCGTCTGGCTTATAATCAGTAATGGTATCACCAACAATTAAACTACCTTCTCCAGATATAATAATGGATATCTGTATTTCTTCATGCTGATGAAATTTATCATATAAGACAATTTCCTTATCTTCTTGGACGATTAGGGTATCTGTTGAAGACTTTGGTATTTTAAAGGGCAAGGCTTTCATTTATAGCTATATATACTTCAATATTAATCATAATTAGCTTAATTAATACAACAAGAGGTAATATAGTATTACTATAGGATAATTTATAGATACCCTCACATTTAAATTGACAATATATTTGAATCAAAATTAAAACGAATGACAATAGATTGGAAAGGCGTTATGCCAGCCGTTACCACGAAATTTACAGATGAGGACACCTTGGATCTGGAAATGTTTACTACAAATATTAATGCTCAGATAAATGCTGGAGTAGACGGTATTATTTTGGGAGGTACTTTGGGAGAAGCCAGTACTTTAAGTAATGAAGAAAAGAGTATACTGGTTACAACTACTGCAGACCTAGTAAAAAATAGAGTACCGGTTATTATTAATATTGCTGAGCAAAGTACCAAAGGGGCTATTGAAGCAGCTCATAAAGCCGAAGAAGATGGTGCTCACGGATTAATGATGCTCCCTCCTATGCGTTACAAAGCCGGAGATAGAGAAACAGTTACATATTTTAAAGAAGTCGCAAAAAACACTGATTTACCTATTATGATCTACAATAATCCTGTGGACTATAAAATTGAAGTGACTTTGGATATGTTTGAAGAGCTAATTAAACTGGATAACATTCAGGCAGTAAAGGAATCTACCAGAGATATTTCTAATGTAACGCGTATAAAAAACCGATTTGGAGATCGTTTAAAGATACTCTGCGGAGTTGACACCTTGGCGTTAGAAAGTTTATTGATGGGTGCAGACGGATGGGTTGCAGGATTGGTCTGTGCTTTTCCGGAAGAAACAGTTGCGATTTACGAATTACAAAAAGCAGGAAGAATCAAAGAAGCAATAGCTATCTATCGTTGGTTTTTACCATTGTTGGAATTAGATATAAACCCTAAATTAGTACAAAATATTAAACTGGCAGAAGTAGCCACAGGAATAGGCACTGAAAATGTGCGTGCTCCCAGACTCCCTTTAATAGGAGAAGAGCGTAAAAAGGTATTGGAAATTATAGAAAATGGACTAAAAACAAGACCTTCTTTACCAGATTACAAATCATTAGTTGACTATTAGAGCAACTCATAAAGAATTAAAATCCGCAGTGTGGATTCAATTTTCATACAATAACTCATTAATTCCTCATTCATGATCACTGGTAAAAACTATATAGGAAATGAACTTTCAGCCGAAGGAACCAAAAAATATACAACCTTTAATCCTAAGCTAAATATTGAAAATAAAAATACTTTTTATGAAGCCTCTTCTGAAGAAATAGAAAAAACCGTATCTCTGGCTTCAGAGGCTTTCGAATCCTTCAAGAAAGTCTCTGGCAGTAAAAAAGCTGAGTTTCTGAATACTATTGCTGATGAAATTTTGGCATTGGATCAAACCCTTATAGAAACTTATATGTCTGAGACTGGCTTACCAGAAGGCAGAGCAAAAGGAGAACGAGGTAGAACCATTGGACAATTAAGAATGTTTGCAGAATTAGTTGCCGTCGGTTCTTGGGTAGAAGCTACTATCGACACAGCTGATCTAGATAGAAAACCAATCCCGAAACAAGATATTCGAAAAATGATGGTTCCGTTAGGTCCCATTGTTGTTTTTGGAGCTAGTAATTTTCCTTTAGCCTATTCTACAGCTGGTGGAGATACCGCTGCTGCACTAGCCGCTGGGTGTCCTGTGATTGTAAAATCACATCCCATGCACGCCGGCACCGGAGAATTAGTTGCATCTGCTATTATCAAAGCCGCCAAAAAAACCGGAATGCCAAACGGCGTGTTTTCTAACCTAAACAGTTCAGGAATAGAAGTTGGTGTTCAATTGGTAAGACATCCCAAAGTAAAAGCAGTCGGGTTTACCGGAAGTATACAAGGAGGTAGAGCTCTTTTTGATTTAGCTTCTCAGCGACCAGAACCTATTCCTGTCTTTGCAGAAATGGGAAGTGTTAATCCTGTAATTCTGCTTCCAAAGGCAACAGCATCCAAAGGTGAAGCGCTCGCTAAGACATATGCCCAATCCATCACACTCGGAACTGGTCAATTTTGTACAAACCCAGGACTCATTTTAGGAATAAAAGGTGATTCACTTGATAATTTTATCAATATCCTTTCTGATGAGATTATAAAAATTGAACCATCTTGTATGTTACATCCTACTATCATTGGTAATTATGAAAAAAATAAATCCAATGCATTACAGCAAAGCGGATTGACCGTTACCGCGGATTATCAAAATGATGTAGCGACTAATCATGCAAGACAAACAGTAACCACGGTAGAAGGAAAAACTTTTTTAGAAAACACTACTTTACATCAGGAAGTATTTGGTCCTTTTTCTATGGTAGTGCAATGCGCAGACGCACGTGAATTAGAAACTATTATCAACAATCTGGAAGGTCAGCTAACAGGAACAATACTAGCCGAAAAAGAAGAAGCTACTACATATATCTCTGTAATTGAAGCGCTCCAAAACCGTGTGGGAAGAATTATTTTTAACGGTGTTCCTACCGGTGTAGAAGTCTGTCCTGCAATGCTTCATGGAGGTCCATATCCGGCATCAACAGATAGTAGGTTTACAGCAGTTGGGATTCATTCTATAAAACGCTGGGTAAGACCATTCAGTTATCAAAGTTGGCCAAATGACTTATTACCCGATGAACTTAAAAATGAAAACCCCTTAGGAATATCTCGTTTAGTAAACGGTAAACAAACTCACGACACCATCTAATTATGTCCAGAACAACCTATAAATGCATCGATGCTCATACCTGCGGAAATCCGGTGAGGGTAGTTACCACAGGACATCCGGATCTCAAAGGTAATTCTATGAGTGAAAAACGACAGCATTTCTTAAAGGAGTACGATTGGATAAGAACGGGACTGATGTTTGAACCTCGTGGTCATGATATGATGAGCGGTAGCTTTTTATTTGAACCACACGATCCAGTAAATGATTTTGCTATTCTTTTTATAGAAACATCCGGTTGTTTGCCTATGTGTGGCCACGGAACTATCGGGACCATTACTATTGTAATTGAGGAAGGGTTAATCGAACCTAAAGTTCCCGGAAAAATACGAATGGAAGCTCCTGCAGGATTAGTTGAAATCGAATATCAACAATCCGGAAAGAAAGTAGATTGGGTAAAACTAAAAAACGTGAAGTCTTATTTAGCTAAAGAAAACCTCACCATTGACTGTCCGGAAATAGGTGAAATCACTTTTGATGTGGCTTATGGTGGCAATTATTATGCAATTATAGATTCTCAGAAAAACTTTAGCGGAATACAGGATTTCACTGCTTCTAAATTGATCCAATATTCTCAAGTTATTCGAGATCGAATTAATGAAAAGTATCCCGATTATTTTATTCATCCTGAAAACGATACTATTAGAGATGTTAGTCATATCCTCTGGACAGGAGATCCAATCGATCCTAGTTCATCCGGAAGAAATGCGGTTTTTTATGGAGACAAAGCTATAGATCGTTCTCCTTGTGGTACAGGAACCTCAGCGAGAATGGCACAATTATACGCTAAAGGAAAATTAAAAAAAGGAGAAGAATTCATACATGAAAGTTTTATTGGTTCTAAATTTATTGGAAGAATTGAAGAAGAGACTGAGCTTGTTAATCAAAAAGCTATTATTCCTAGTATACAAGGATGGGCAAAAATATATGGATACAACACCATCATTATTGATGATCAAGATGATCCCTATGCACATGGATTTCAGGTGATTTAGATAATTAAGGAACTAATGAATTAATGTGAAAATGATTTAATAAAAATGGAAAAACAACAGTTCATTGAAAAATTTAAAAAACGAACCAAAAAATTATCCGTAGATATTATTCTAATGTATAATAATCTAAAAAAATCAGAAGCTACAAAAGTCATTGGTTATCAAATTATAAAAAGTGCAACATCAACTGCTGCTAATTATAGGGCTTCTTGTATTGCTAGATCTAAAAAAGAATTCTATGCTAAAATCTCTATCACAACCGAAGAAGCAGATGAAACTGTATTTTGGTTAGAAGTTTTAAAAGATTCAGGATTAGCTTCTGAAAAAAATAATTGACCCACTTTTAAACGAAGCAGAGGAAATTCTAAAAGTAGTTTCTAAAGCCAGAAAAAATACGATCTTTAATTAATTCATTTTATCATTTATACATTAAAACATTGAAAAATTGTGTTATCATCGGTGGAGGAATCATAGGACTTTGTTCTGCATACTACTTGCATAAAGAAGGTCATAAGGTAACGGTAATAGATCAATCCTCTATGGATTATGGTGCTTCTTATGTCAATGCCGGATATCTGACTCCAAGTCATATTATTCCTTTGGCAGCTCCCGGAGTTATGAAAAAAGGATTAAAATGGATGTTCAATCAAAGTAGTCCCTTATTTATAAAACCTCGTTTAAATTCTCATTTTTTACAATGGTCTTGGGCCTTCAACAAATCCTGTTCTTCAGAAAATGTAGCTCGCAGTATTTCTGCCATTAAAGATATAAACCTGTTAAGTAGAGATCTATATTCTGATATTAAGGAACAGGAAGATTTTAACTTTCATTTAGAACGAAAAGGATTGTTAATTCTTTGTCAAACAGACAAAATGTTAGCAGAGGAAATTCATGTAGGAGAAATTGCGCAACAAGAAGGTTTACCGGTTAAAAATCTTTCTTTTTCAGAATTAAAACAACTAGAACCTAACATACAACTACATGCTAAAGGTGCTGTATTGTATGAATGTGATGGACACACTACTCCACATCTATTTATGGAAGAAATGAAAGCTTATCTGGAAGTTTCTGGTGTTACCTTTCGGAAAAATGAAAAGATTACTGATATTGATGTAAGTAATAATAAAATAGTTTCGGTAACTAGTTCTTCTAATACTTATAACGCAGATGAATTTATTTTAGCTGCTGGTTCTTGGTCCAAATTATTGAGTAAGAAACTTGGAATTAAATTATTGCTTGAAGCAGGAAAAGGATATCGAATAAACGTAAAAAGAGATTTAGGAATTACAATGCCTACTATTCTAGCAGAAGCTAAAGTGGCAGTTACTCCCATGCAAGGATTTACTCGTTTTGCAGGAACCATGGAAATCGCCGGAATCAATCATGATATTAACAGAGTAAGAGTCGAAGCTATTGCCAATGCTGCTCATACATACTATCCAGATATTGTTCTTACTGATGACGAAAAGATTAATGCTGCTTGTGGTTTAAGACCTGTCTCCCCAGATGGTATGGCGTACATAGGTAAATCTGGTAAATGTAAAAATCTAACCATCGCCACTGGACATGCAATGATGGGTTGGAGTATGGGACCAGCTACCGGTAAATTAGTTTCGGAACTGATTTCACATAAAAAACCATCATTGGATTTAAGCGTTTATCATCCAGATCGGAAATTTTAAAAAACCTCTATTTAGTATAGACCTGATAGGTTTTGGAAACCTGTCGGATCTTTTTATTGTACATTACAAAATCCCAGTTTGTCTCTTATAAAAAGTATCCTGTTGTTTTTGCATTAACTCTCTTGCGATTTTCTTTTTGTATTGATATAATTCATCTTCTTCTGCGATATCGCCATATACTCGATCATTCACGGTATGATCTGTTGCTAACAGTATTTTGCGTTGATCAGCTTTCTGTGCCGTCCATGTTTTTACTTCACCCTCTACATCTTCGATTTTAAAATCGTATTCTCCTTTTGGCGAAAGTAGCTTTGCGAAAATCGGGGAAGTTTCAATAGCTAAAAACAATAAAAAGATAAAAAATGAAGGCAACCACGGTAATTCATTAAGGGCGTTTACTCGCGCCATTAATCCGTCAAAATTATCAATGATTGGTTGAGAAGCTTCTACTTGTTTATCATAGGCTGATGCCAGTTCAGTTTTTTGTACCTCTAAACCTGTGATTTTTTCAGCATTTGTTTTCTTCAGCTCCACCAATTCAGCCAGCATTGCATCGTGCTTTTCTCTTTTCTCTTTATAAACAGGACCCTTACCCACAAGCTCGGTACCTTTTCGACCTTCTGCCTCTGCAATGTAAGTCTCATACAGCTCATTTACTTCTGTTTCCTTAGCACTCACCTCTTGTTTTAGCCCAGCTATTTTAGTATCAATTCCTTCTACAATTGGAGTATATTGGGTCGCTATTTGCTCTTGATTTGCTAATGTTAAATCATTTTTTTGTTCCAGTAGCACTTGATCAATTTCTTTTTCAAAAATCTTTAATTCTAACGGCTTTGAAATAACAACGGCTATAATCACCGCTAAAATAATCCTGGGAGAAGCTTGTAACAATTCATCTAAAACGTTATCCTTTTTCTTAATGGTGGAAACTATAAATCGATCCAGATTAAAGATCAACAAACCCCATACTAATCCAAAGAATATAGCAGTAAAATAATTATCAAATACAGTATAAAGTGCATAGCTGGCTGCCAAAAATGCCATAAGTGCTGTAAAAAATACGGTTGCACCAATACCGGCATACTTATTTTGTTCTCCATTAGAACTATCTGCCAGTATATCGGCGTCTGCGCCGGAGCACATAATAAAAAATCGTTTTAACATAATCTAAGGGTGTTTTTTGATCGACAATAGACCTATAACGCTGATTTCTAACTAAATGTTGCGCAAAAAACCCCACCGAGGTGAGGTTTTAGGTAATTTATGCATTTTATAATAACAAAAGCTTACGATCAGTCTTTAAGTTTCACTTTTGATTTACCATTTTTTGTTGATGCATCTATCGAAAGGTTGTTATTAGAGTCCTCTACTAGTTTAAGTGCTTCTTTAGCAGAAATTTGTTTCCCATTGTAATAAAAATCAGCATCTTTTTTAGCCATGCTTTCTATTAACTTTTCAGGAGTATGATCCCTGGCCAATCTCATTGCCTCTCGTTCTGCTTTTCTGGCTTTCATTTCTGCTTCTCTTGCACTTTTTCTTGCCTCCATTTCGGATTTACGCATTTCTTTTTCGGCCTTGTGAGCTTGCATTTCAGCTTTTTTCATTTCTTTTTTAGCTCTTAATCTCGCTTCCTGAGATGCTTCTAGAGCCATAACTCTTGCCTTTTCAGCTACTTTTCTACGTTCTTCAGCAATAAGCATTGCATTACCTGCAGCAATTTCCTGCTTCATTCTGGCTTCTTCAGCCAAAAGCATCGCTTCTTCTCTTTGGAGACTGGCTCTTTCTCTTTCAATTTCTGCACGTTCTCTTGCTAGTTCATTTTGAACTCGTCCTTTTAGCTCTGTCTTTTCTTCTTCTGTCAAATCCTCTTTTTCTGATAAAAGAATTTCTGCATAACCATCATCGGTCTTAATCTTTACGGTCTTTTTAGATTGCCCCTCAATTACATTTTTTTCTGTGGGTGCTGGTGGTGGTGGAATATTACTCTTCTCTCCTTTTTTCACCTTAGGAGCTTTAGAAGGTGGTGGAGGCGGTGGAATATTACTTTTTTCTCCTTTCTTTACTTTTGGTGCCTCTGGTGGCGGTGGAGGCGGTGGAATATCACTTTTTTCTCCCTTCTTTACTTTTGGTGCTTCTGGTGGCGGTGGAGGCGGTGGAATATCACTTTTTTCTCCTTTCTTTACTTTTGGTGCCTCTGGTGCAGGAGGTGGCGGTGGAATATCAGGGAACTTCTCTGATCCTTTACGCTGCTCAGTAGTCATGTTCCTGTAAATATTTATCATACGATAAATCTCGCTCTCGCTAATGGTAATCGGTTTATTTCCTTTGATTTTAGTGTGTACATCTTTTGCCCAGACATTATATTCTTTTACCATTTCCTCAGTCACTCCTTCCTGAACACTATTTTGTTTTTGATTTAGGGAACTGCTCTCTTCTTTATCTTTTAAAACAATAATTGAAGATTTTTCGAGCGTATTCAATTCTTCAACATCAGGAAACATAACTTCTTCCATTGGTCGCTCTACTTCTTTAGCCACTATTTCGTTATTAAAAAATAATACGCATAGTGATAAAACAGGTGCTAAAGTGACTAGCTTTAACATCGCTCTTTTTTTAGAAAACTCTTTTGTCATCATCTGTAATCGTTTTTTTGTTAATGAATAATTAATAGGACTCGATAATACAGCTTGATTAGAGCTGCTGGGGTAATTAAGGAGTAACTCAAAGTAATTTTGTATTGAAAATCGTTGCTTCAATACGCTCTGGTCCGCAAGAAACTCGTGGTTTAGTTTTATAGATCTTTTTATAAAAATAAATAAAGGATTAAACCAAAAGATTACTTGCAAAACCTCTACAAACAGTATATCTAATGTATGTTTTTGTACTACATGTGTTTTTTCATGAAGCAATACTTCTTCGGGGATATTTTTATTCTGAAATTCCTTTTTAGGGACAAAAATGTAACTCAGAAATGTATGTGGAATTGTTGAACTACTTAACAATACATTGATATGTGATGGTTCTTTTAGTCTTTCATTGGTTCTGATCTTGTTAGAAATATCCGTGATATTTCGCATAAATCGGAAACCAAAAATCAGCATTCCAATGCCATAAATACTCCATAAAGTAATGGGCAGATAATTAATAGAATCTTCTGTAATTATCATTTCAGGTTCTATAAGTAAAGGAGCGGTTATTTCTGATACCACTTCTGGTTCGGCAATAACCTCAATCTCATATGTAAGCGTAATTAGCGGGATACTGAATGCGAATACCAGGCTAAAAAGAAGATAAAACCTTTTTACAAAATGAATATTTTCTTTTTCTAAAAACAACTTGTAGAATGCCCATAAGAGCAGTAAACAAAGTGATGATTTAATTATATATGCTATCATTTTTGTTTCTTTAAAAGTTCCTGATCTACAATCTTTTTAAGTTCTTCTAATTCTGAAGTTGATAAGTTCGTTTCTGAAGTAAAAAAAGATGCAAACTGCGATGCAGAATCATTAAAAAAATTCTTTATCAAACCGTTTACATGTTTAGAGAAATAATCGGTCTTTTTTACTAAAGGATAATACTCTCTGGATTTTCCGTACAACGTATAATCGATGAATCCTTTGTCGGTCATTCTCTTAAGTAAAGTAGCCACTGTAGTGGTTGCAGGCTTGGGCTCCGGAAAAGTATCTAGTAAATCTTTCATAAAGGCTTTCTCTAGTTTCCAGAGGTATTTCATTAATTGTTCTTCGGCTTTGGATAATTGCATTACTCTACATTATTAGAATTAACTCTACAAATGTAGAATAAAAAATTATATTTCCAAATACTTTGATAAAAAAATACCTGTGAGGTATTAAAAACCTAACAGGTATTTTACTATTTACGTTAGGGATTGAATGGCTTGTTTGAGCTCCTTTTATTGATTTTAATAAATCATTAAAAGAGCGAGTAGTGAAAGCCCGACCCTGATCAGAATCAGGGTAACGCCCTAATTTTTCTTATTCAGCTCCGTGAAATACTTATAAAATAACGGAATCGTTTCAATACCTTTTAAATAGTTCCAAACACCAAAATGCTCATTAGGTGAATGAATCGCATCGCTATCTAGTCCAAATCCCATGAGAATGGTTTTACTTTTCAGTTCTTTTTCAAACAAAGAAACTATAGGGATACTTCCTCCACTTCGTTGTGGAATCGGAGTCTTACCAAAAGTATCCTGATAAGCCATACTCGCAGCTTTGTATCCTATATTATCTATCGGTGTTACATATCCTTGTCCACCGTGGTGCGGTGTAACTTTTACCGTTACTGCTGCAGGTGCAATACTTTCGAAATGATTTTTGAACAGCTCAGTGATTTCTTTCCAATCCTGATTAGGCACTAAACGCATCGAAATTTTAGCATACGCCTTACTCGCAATCACAGTTTTAGCTCCTTCTCCGGTATATCCGCCCCAAATGCCATTCACATCCAGTGTAGGACGAATAGAATTACGTTCATTAGTTGTATACCCTTCTTCTCCGTATACCGCTTTAATATCTAATGACTTTTTATACGCTTCTAGAGAAAATGGTGCTTTTGCCATTTCAGCACGCTCTTCTTTAGAAAGCTCTTCTACTTTATCATAAAAACCAGGAATCGTAATATGGTTATTCTCATCGTGCAATGAGGCTATCATTTTAGTCAGGATATTAATTGGATTAGCCACGGCTCCTCCATACAACCCACTATGCAAATCTCTATTTGGACCGGTAACCTCAACTTCTACATAGCTTAATCCTCTTAATCCTGTAGTGATAGACGGAACATCCTTAGCGATCATCCCCGTATCGCTAATTAGGATCACATCATTGGATAATTTCTCTTGATTTCTTTCTACAAACCAACTTAGACTATTGCTTCCTACTTCTTCTTCTCCTTCGATCATAAATTTCACATTACAAGGAAGCTGATCTGTTTTGGTCATGAATTCCATCGCCTTGACATGCATATACATTTGACCTTTATCATCACAGGAACCTCTAGCAAAAATTGCACCTTCAGGATGTAGTTCTGTTTTTTTGATAACAGGTTCAAAAGGAGGACTATCCCAAAGGTCAATTGGATCTGGTGGTTGTACATCATAATGACCATACACTAAAACCGTAGGTAGATCAGGATTTATGATTTTTTCTCCATACACAATGGGATATCCGGGAGTTTCACATATTTCTACAATGTCACAACCCGCATTCTCCAGACTTTTTTTGACTTCATCAGCTGTTTTGATGACATCTTTTTCATATGCTGAGTCTGCACTAATAGATGGTATTTTGAGTAGTTCAACAAGTTCGTTAATAAAACGATCTTTATGTTCCTGAACGTAAGATTTAGTATTTTGCATTTGGATTGAGTTAATTTTGTCTAAAAGTAGTAAAAATGCAGTAATTTAATCCCTTTAGAACCAAGCTTAACATCTTATGAAAAATGCATTTCTTAAACTTCCTTTTGTATTCTCTGAAAAGCTTCTTTTGGAAGATTTAGAAGTATGTACATCGCATACATTCAGCCCTCATTACAATACATCAAATTATATAGGTGAATGGAAATCTATTGCGCTTAGATCACTTAATGGTGATCCTAATCAGATCTACGCACATGCTTCGGGTTCAGAAAAGTTTCAGAATACTCCTTTATTAGATGCTTGCCCATACTTCAAAGAAATTATTGATTCTTTTCGATGTGAAAAGGAATCCATTCGTTTACTAAACCTTTCGCCAAATAGCAAAATAAAAGAACATACCGATCATAATTTGGGGTATGAAGATGGGACCTTTAGGATACATATTCCTATTATGACAAACGTAGATGTCCATTTCTATATCAATCATGAAGAAGTCTCAATGAAGGAGGGAGAATGTTGGTATGGAAATTTTAATTTACCACATAAAGTGGAAAATAATGGAGCTGAAGATCGCATTCATTTGATTATGGATTGTATCCGCAATGAATGGTCTGACCAATTATTTTCAACAATCGGTTATGATTTTGAATTCGAAAAACAACCTGTGGAATATGATCAAAATACTACGTTAAGGATGATTGAGGAATTAGAACGTATGAATACGCAAGCTTCTAAAGAAATACTTCTCTCATTAAGATCAAGATCATAATGAGAGAAGGTGTAAAAAAAGAAGATATTGTAAAGAAAATTTTTCAATTTCTTGAGTCTTTGCCAATTCCTATTCAGTTTTCTGAAATACCTACTGAGACTTTTTTGCCTGGCATAAAAATTGAAAAGGGTACAATATTAGTTGATGCGAATAAGCTTACACATCCAGGAGACATTCTTCACGAAGCCGGACATATTGCCGTTTCAATACCCGAAGAAAGAATACATCTGAATAACAATGTGACTGAAAATAATACAACGAAAGAGGGAGAAGAATTAGCCGCTATGCTATGGTCCTATGCCGCCATTTTGGAAATGGGTTTAGCCGCTGAAATAGTTTTTCATCCGGATGGATATAAAGGAGAAAGTGATTGGATTCTTAATCAATATCGTAATCAGGTTTATATAGGGCTACCCTTATTACAATGGATGGGACTCACCTATTTAGATACAGAAGAGTCTAGTTTTCCTCATATGAAAAAATGGCTTCGGGAGTAATTCATTTTTTTTGTAAAAAAATAATCTAAGTTCTTTGAGTTTTACACAGATTATGTATATTTGCACTCGCTTTTGCAAATAGTCCTAAGTTTTGTAAAGGTTTTAATGCGGGCGTGGTGGAATTGGTAGACACGCTAGACTTAGGATCTAGTGCCGCGAGGTGTGGGAGTTCGAGTCTCCCCGCCCGCACCGAACAAAAAAGCTTCTCTTAATTGAGAAGCTTTTTTGTTTCCCAAACTTTGTTAGCTCGTAACTAATTACAAAAATCCTTATTCATATACTAAATCTGAAGGGCTTACTGCGAATTCTTTCTTGAAACATTTTGAAAAATAGGAAGGACTGGAAAACCCTGTTTGAAAAGCAATTTCTGCCACGGTACTCTCTTTGCTCATGAGTAGTTCTTTGGCTTTATGTAAGCGAATCGATGAAATCAATTGATTCGGAGATTTGTTGGTAATTGCTTTCAGTTTCCGCTGTAGTTGTCGCTCACTTACCCCTATCTCTCTACAAAGTATAGTTACTCCATAATAATCATTACTTAAATGATTGTTTATGTTTTGAATCACCATTTGTAAAAAGGAATCTTCAATAGGATTTTTTATTTGGGGTATATCTTTAGTAATTGTTATTATTTCTGATGTTGCTTTTTTAGCAGCAGTATACAAAAGCATAGAAGTTCCTAATTCTGTTTTATATACTGATTTGTTTGGCGTAAAATCAATATCGACACCGATTAATAGGTTTTTTACTGTTTGTGTAAGTATAATTTGATTTGGATTTGATTGGCTGGCTATCAGCTTCTCAAAATCTTCTGTTTCCTCACAAATACAATCTACCACAGAACACTCTTTGATATCGATTCCGATCGAAACCTGAGCATTAAAGCTTTGAACAGCCTCTACAAGTTCTGTACTGCAGTACATTGCCTTACTCGGACCTTCAAAAGTAATTGTAAACGACTTTTTAGTATCAATAACTAAATTACCTTTATACTTATTTGCTAACTTCTTAACTAAATTCTGAACAGAGTATTGATAGGCTTCAGCTGCTTTTAAATGACCTACCATAAAAGTATACAGCTTTCTTTCATAAACAGGTTGAGAAGCAATTTTTATGGAGTCAACAAACGACTTTATTTCCGCCAACACTTTTTGAGTATCCCCAGCCCAGAATAAATGATCATTACCTTCTAACTCTATTAATTTCGAATCAGGAATACGATCTGCAATAAACCTTCCTTCTTCGATTTTAACATCAATATCACCAACTCTTTGCAATAATAATGTCGGCACTTTTATCGATCCTAGAATGTCGATAATATCCACTTGGGTGTTCATTTTGGTCAACACCATGGCTGCTCTGGGACTTGCTCCAGACCTAAAATAATTCGCCAACCAGTCCATAAACACTTTATCTTTTGCTTTGGACGGCGCTAAAGACTCCAACTTCATAGCTCCGCTGCCCCAGTCATTCTCTATCAGATCATAAATCTGCTGACGCTCTTGATCTGTGGGTGCCCATGGATACTCTTCTGAGTATCTTCGTTTCGCAAAAATCCCAAAAGCAATTAACGAAATGACCCGATCCGGATAGGTTGCACTAAATAATGCAGAAACGCTACCACCTTCAGAATGTCCAAATAGAATCGCTTTTTCTGATCCTGCAGCATCCATTACCGCTGTGATATCTTCCATACGCTCCTCAAGTGTTGCAAATTCCACCACTCTATCCGATAACCCTGTTCCTCGTTTATCAAAAAGAATCACTCTGGCAAATTTTCCTAATTCTTCAAAAAAATTAACCAATTCTGGACAAGACCACATTAGATCTATATTAGAAACCCATCCTGGAATGTATACCAAATCTACCGGGCCGGAACCGAATACCTGATAGGCTATATTTACATCTCCACTCTTTGCATATGCTGTCTTTGGTTTTTTCATTTCTAAGGTTTTAAGAAGGTTAATAAATCTTACTTCCGTAAAACTAAAAAATGACAATGCTTAGTACACAAAAATTGGGCTTACAAAGTGTATACGAGGCTATTAAAACTGTTAAAAAAGGGTGTACAACATGTAGACACAATATTTTTAAATTATTGATAATCAATAATTTAAATATGTTAATTCTTGATCTTTCTAAAATTACCCATATCTACGTATTTTCTTGTTCTAACTGAACCAAATAGGAGAAAATTTCCTGTTCGGGTGCTAGTTTTAACTTTTTCCGAAGGCGATATCTGGCTGTTCTGGCACTATCGGGAGAAATCCCTAAAATACCGGCCATTTCTTTTACATTAAGATTCAATCGGATAAGGGAGCAAATTTTTAGATCGTTCGTACTTAGATCCGGATATTTCGATTTCAGTTTGGTATAAAAACCTTGATGTGCATCTTCAAAAAACCGTTGAAAATCCTCCCAGTCTTTATCGATACTTAGATTTTTTCGAACTATTTTATTTAAATCAGCAATCAATTTTGCTTTTTCTATAGAAGGAGATTTTTTGATTTGTTGTATAGTTTGTTGAATATTTTGAACTATTTCATTTTTCTTAATGAAATTAAGCGTATAAGAACTTAGTTCTTTATTTTTAAATTCCAGTTGCTGTTTTAATTCCTTCTGTTTTAATTCTGAATTTTCAAGCTCTTTTTGGGTTAAGGCATGAGCTGATTCTAACAGCTCATTTGTTTTTATCGCTAACTGACTACTTTTTTTAGCTTGTTGTCTAGAGATGATATAAATAAAACAACCACTAATGGATATGATAATCACACTAAGCACCAAAATAAGCTGAATAATATCATCTTTTTCCTCTTGTGCTTTAAATAACACCAGTTCTTTATCCTTTTTTTCAAGTTCATTTGCGAATTCTATATAAGCGATTTGTTTAGATTTTTCTAAATTGAAAAGAGAATCTCTAAGCACTATATATTTATCATAAAAATAATACGCTTCTTCGGGTTTGGATTGCTGTTTTTTTAGTTCTTTTAATTCTTCATAAGCAAACAGTTCATATTTCTTTAGGTTATTTCCTTTTGCTAGTTTTAGTCCCTTACTAATCTCTTTTACAGCCTCATCCAATTTACCGGATAGTCTTAGAATTTTGCCATGAATAATCAGATTATTCGTTAACCCATCGATATCACTTACTTTGCTACCTAATTCTTTGGATCGTTTAATATGATAATAGGCTTGTTCTATTTCATCTTTATATAAATATAGAATTCCCAGTTTATTATGAGCTTCTGCAATACCATAGGTAAAATTAGCATCTGTATGCATTTTTAATGCATCGGTTAAATATTTTAAAGCTTCTTCATATTTACGCTGCTCTACCAACATCGTTCCTATTTTGGTAAAGGTAGTCGCTATTCTACCCTTCAAACCTAATGCTGTAAATTCATTAATTGCCTCTTCATAATATTGTTGAGCTTTCTTATATTCTTTGAGATCCGAATACACCATTCCTATATTGAGTGTAGTATTAGCCATCCCTTTTTTATCCTGTATATGCTGATAAGCTTTAAAAGAGTTGTTTAAAAACAGTAAAGCTTGTGTGAGGTTACCCTGAGCCCAATAGGCCACTCCTACAACACGATTAGCTCTTGCTATTCCTTTTGGAAAGGACAGTTTTTCTGATAACTGTAGTGCTTGTGAGCCAAAATTTATAGATTCATTAGCATCTACTATCCAATATTCATAGCCGATATCGTTAAGAAGATTCACTTTTATAGTGTCTTCCAAAGTATAATTTTGAACCTTGTTTCTTAAGCTATCAATCTTTTGGGTTTTCTGAGTGGCAAATGAAATATTCATACAAGACAAGACTCCTATAGCGATGGAGATACTTAACTTTTTACCAACTAAATAGTATTTATATGAATATAACGAAACCTCAAAAAAACTCATTATTATCAGGGTTACAGGAATAAATTGTTTAGAATGCAAACAAAACTACTTATCATTTTTTTAATCATACCTGTACATATTGTTAAAACCTGTAAGAATCTACAGGTTTTGAAAAGTTGTTAATAATTCCCTTTATAATTTAATAAAAACGTATTTACGTATCGTCTTTCTATCTTCCAATTTATAATGAAATACCCAATAATACTCCAGCGCCTACGCCAGCCACCCCAATTAGTATTTTTTCGAAAACAGTCTTTCTTCTTTGTCTTTTAGTTGCCTTCTCTACAAGTTCCAGACTATTGGTTGCTTTGTCTAAACTATTGATCGTATAATCTAGTGCTTTTTGTGTATGGTTTAATGTCGTTTGTGTTTTTTGATACACCAACAGATCCAAGCTGTCACTTTTGGTAAAATTGAAGCTTAGTCTACGCTCTAAATCCATATTTCTGCGTAATGTTTGTGTATACTTCTCTACCAACTCCTTGGTCATCCGATCCTGGTCTATTGTACTTTGGTATACATTTTTAATAGCTAAAAATGATTTTTTATTTACTAAAAAAACATCAGCAGTCTGAAACATATACAGACTATCCTTTTTTACCATAAATGGTTCTCCGGTATGATCGGCATAGGATAGAGGAATTTTGATTACCTGAATCGAATCTACCTCCTGACCAAAAAGTTTAGGCATTAACAAAATGAAGACTAGTGTGATTATTTTATTCATAATATAACTGTTTATTGCGTAAGCTTTATCTATTGATTTCCTCCAAAAAGGCCTTCTAACAATACCCTATCTTTCGCTAATTGGTTATTATTTACCTGTATGGAATCTTTAATGTTTTGTAACTCATCCCAATCTTTTGCATTTTTTCTTTTGAAAGCAAACAGCAATGAATCCCTTTGATGTATCAATAAGTCTTTCTGTGCTTTCATTTTTTTAAATTCTATTCTCGAATTCTCTAAAAGACCTTTAGTGACTGCCAGCGTATCTTTAGATACTCGAAGCTCCTGGTTGGCTTTCTCTAATTCTGAAGTCACCACTTTCCAGTTCTCGCTGCTATTAAAAGTCATATAGCCAATAATGATCAGAAAGATTACTGCTACTATCTGAAGTATGGTACTGATATTTATGGTTTTCATGGTATCTCGTAATTTTTTTCCTCCACTTTTATGGTATACTTTTCTTTATATAAAATCATCAGATTACAAAAGGAAATGATAAATCCTGCAGAAAACAGGTAGCATAAAAATAGTAATACCATCAATTGTACTCTGTTGTTCATAATGCTTTCTTTGGTCCAGGCTTTTTCCGGATCTCCTAATAAGATCATCATTTGTTCATTTCGCGCAGGTAAAAATCCGTGAGTAGCTTCGAACGCTTCAAACGGGTTGGTATCAATAAATTCATCTCCGATGACAATATCTTTTTCCAGATAGGGTAATGTATTGGCTTCTCGCGAAAAGTGATATGCCGCATAGGTTCCTATTAAAATCACGATAAAATAGACCGATAGCCGCATCCACACTGAAATTATTTTATTTTTTAATGAATATAAGATCAGAAAACCAGCCACTGCAGTGGCAATGAATACGCCGAATTTCATTAAGAAAGTGGTATTATCATCTGATGCATGCCAAGATGGTAATGGGATGATAAAAGCACCCGCTACTGAAGCAATCCAAGTACTTAATAGTGTAATTTCTTTCCAGACTTCTTTTAGTTTTGCTACTAACATTATATATTATTTTGGGGTTTGTAATACCAATGTTTTCTCTTCTTCTCCGCTACTACTCAGAATAAGATGTAGTTCTGGGGCTCCAATTCGGCCGTCTTTTTCTAGCCAAAATAGATAATACCCAGGCACAAAATCCTGAACAGCATTCTGAGTAGGTTGGTTAAACCGAAATCTTTTAATATCCTGTCCCTGCTCGTAGGACAATTTTCCGAAAACAAAAAATCCTTCTTCTTCATTTGAATTTACGATTACTTTAATTTTTGTAGTTGCGTCATTTTTAGCAGTATTCTTAATAGTCTGTAATTTGGCATCATAATCCTGATACATCGCATTGATGATATATTCTTTATCAGATATCGTTTCATACTCTTTTACCAGATATCTTAATGTTCTCTCTGTTTCTCTTAGCGTAGCTACATATTCAGGGCTCAACGCATATTTGTCGTTGCATTTTTCCAATACCGGAAATAGTTCTTTACTTATAAGAGCTAACTGATCATATGCTTCTTTAAGCTTTGGTTCCTTGGAAGTATTAATTTTTTCCTGTAAATTGATAAGGCTTATTTGGGTATTAGCCAACACCAATGAAAGGTCTTTGTTTTTAGGCCCGTAGCTGGCACAGCTATAAAACAGGACCGTAATCAACGACAGTATTATTTTTATTTGTTTCATTTTTAGGGAGTTTTAATGAATTATTATAGGGATTATTTTGATTCAAAATTACGGGGAATCACTCCATTCTTGCTATTACAAAAACGGCAAATGGCGGTAATTTTCCGACGGTGATCGGGGTACTATCAAGCTCTAATAATCTGATCCCAATCAAATGCAGGACCAATATCCCATTTGCCAGAAGATCGGTAATTTACATGTGAAGTAATTCCCCTAAAGTTTACCAACTCATCTTCGGCAACGATTCCATATCTTTTATCTTCTGGTAAAAATGTTGAAGGGATATCATATTCCGCAGTTAAATATCGAAGTAACAACGCCAAACTTTTATACTGCTTTGCTGTGTGTGTAGCAAAGTAATGTTCTCCTCTAAACGGTGTGTCTAATTTTGTATAAAACTGTGGCTCACTGATATGACAATACACATCTTTATCATTATATACTGTCACCAGATTGTCACCTATTCTTTTAAGAAATCCAATATTAGACATTTCTATCGCGATAGTTCTCCTGCCACCACTGGTGTTGCCACCAACAGCTCTGGAACCTAAGTGATATGCCCAATAAGCCGAAGACCACATGTTTAGTATCGTCCCATTTCTGGCAATGATAAACGGTACGGATACGCGGTGATTGGGTCTGGATAATGCTGCTACATCCCCTTTTAAATATCCGGCTGTATAATGCAATACAATTTGATTTTTGGGATGCTTTTCTTTAACATAAAAAGAAGTGTCACCATTCTTTGTACGACATTTTACATACGGCATCTCAAGACCACTCCCTTGGATAGGAACGGTACCCGGAGTTAAGATAAATTCCTTACCGGCGGTATCTCTTCCGGTATTAAAAAAACTCTTCTCATGCTTGGCTATACTAGTTGCTTTCATTTTACTATTTGTTTGAAAGATTACGATACTCAAAAGTACTGAGAGCTATTTGCCATCACTATCACAAAAACGGTAAATACAGGGAAAATTGCGACATTCAATTTCTTTTATTTTTTATCATTTTTTGTAAAACATCTTCACTCAACCTCCACTCTTACATAAAAGAACGAGAAACTTATTGTCTAGACCTGACAGGTCTAAAATTATACACTTCGATCTGTAAATTTTTTCATAACCTCTTGTATATCTTTATGAATTCTTCCTTTTACCAACCAGGCAACTGCAAAGGCATATACCGCTACCCACTCTAACCAAAAGGTATAGGCAGGAAACACCTCATCCATGTTTATTTTTAGTATTTTCTCGATCGCAAAAATTATAATAAGCGCACCTACAGAAGCCCAAACGATTATACCACTCCTACGAAATAATCTATTCCTGGAGGCTGATGCATCGTGATTTAAAACAAATTTGTAAAAACTCATATATCCCAACAGAAAGAAAAATGAAGCTGCACTTAGTAAGTGAATAGCTCCCAGGAATCCGTTAGATTCGTGACCAAATAAATACGGATAGTCAGTAAAAAATAAGGTTCCTAAAGGGTTTTCTGATTTGGTAGGAATCAGTACGGTAACCAAAATGCATATTCCTGCTACTGTAGTGATCAAACGATCGCTAAACGACTCTCCTTCTTGTTTTGGATATCCTCTATAGTTTAGTAAGATCAAGCCAAAAGCCGACAGTATCAAAATAAAAAACACGCCTCCTGCCGTGTAATAATAATGACTCATACTAGACAGTAATTGCTGATGTGACACTAACAACAGTATCGGTAATGCTAACCCGAGAATTCCTATTGTTTTTCTAAGCGAATACATTGATTTTTTATCTTCCATGATGTACTAATTTATGTTACTCCAAAAGTAGTACAGCCATAGACCGAATAGCTATCACAAAAACGGCAAATAGAGGGAATTTTACGACATTTTTTGCTATAGTACCTATTCATGGCATCCTAGTAAAGTCTGAAGTCATGAAGAAATAAAAATATAGATTATGAAACCACTTGTTAGCCCTTTATAAACTGCTTCGAAGAGATGATGAACTACTTCGAAGGATTAAAATAATACTTAGTAGCAGTTCGCTAAGGCATTGATGCCCTAAGAGGAAGCCCTGAAACCCTAAAACTAATCCAAAAAAGAATCAAATCGATCCAAAAAAGTGTTCTTCTTTGGGGTAATAACCTTTAAAATAATGCTTCGGACTAGTAAAGTAACAGTTCGAGACACTATTTTAATACTTTGAAGCTCTTTAGAAAGGGGTATATTCTTTCGTTAGATGGGTTTGTTGACTTTGGCTACTCTATAAATATTATACTAAAACCTTTTAAACCCATCAGCAAAATACCGCCCCTATTTTTGCAAATCTACCTGTAGCAGAAAAGCTTTGGAGAGCAAGAGGTGTTTTCGTTTTGTGATGTCTTTACAACACCATCAATATTTTAAATAACTTCGATATTCTGTAACATTTCCACCTTTTCAGCTTGATTCAGTTCCCTTCTTTTGTAATGCTCTTGTTCTGTATCGTTTACATATCCAACAAAAGGTGGTACATTGGTTTTCCCATCTCCCGTCAATAGTAAGGAATTTTTAACAGAATCCCCATCAGGCATTTTATAATACATCCCGGTCATAAAACGTTGCTCAGTATTAAAACCATTTTCTGATATTGGAGCATTTAATGACTGTATAGCCTGTATTGGATTCATTACACGATTATTAGAAGATGATTTTTCTTGTTTTCTAATAGAAATTGGAGTTGCCAGATATTGATTATTTGGGATGTTCAAAAGGTTTTTAGCATCATCTGAAGCCGCTACAAAACCAAGCCTTATATCATTTTTATAAGTCCAAAAATTACGTATAAAATTGGTGCTCTGCGTCCCTGAATACATAGCATCATCAATAAATACAATTTTTGTGTTATTTTGGATATTTCCCAGGTTTTTTTGTCTATTAGCATTAGCTAAAATGGCAGTATCTTCCATAGCTATAGCCCTTACCGACTCTATATTGTCCGACCTTACAATTCTATCCGGTTTATGTCCTCCTTTTGATTTTACCATCTTCAGTATCTTTGCAGTTAACCAAAAGTTACTTTTTTTAGTATTACTAGAAACAACACATATATACGGATCTCCATTGATACTAAAATCAGCTATTGCAGTTGCTATTTCATTACATTTTTGATTGAATTCTTCTCGAGATATTATTTCAAAATTTTGAATATAATCCCAATCTTGTCTTGACATTCTAGCTGGTTTATTTTCTTGTAAAGCTCTATTTTTTCTAACCTTTGCTTTTTTTTCAGCTGTTGCTACCTTGCCACCCAATGCGTGTTTTAAATATTTCGCATAATGATCCCATTCTTTTAGGCGTCGACGTTTTGTGTCATTTCCGATTGAAGATGCCCAATCTTCCCAAGAGAGTCGTTGTGTAACACTACTTGATCTTTGTGATCCTTTTAAAAATTCAGACTTACCTACTGTTCGTATACCCTTTGTATCTGCAGGAATCTGTTTTTTTTGTAATACTAATTCACCCATAACGTCTGCCTCTTTCTCCAAAACGGCATCATCATTAATGCTTACCTTCCCTTTAAACTGCATCGTCGGCTTTACACGTCCTTGTTTTTGTTGTACCACATGCCAGGCTTCGTGGGGTAGGTGTCTTTCTTGTCCCGGTGCGAGATGAATATCAGTACCCTGTGCGTAGGCATGTGCCTGTAGTTGTGCAGGTTTATTGGAATTGTAATGTACTTTTACATCATCCATACTATACCCAGATAGGTTTTCGATGCCCGATTTTAAATTATCTGGCAAACCTGTATTGTTTTTCCGTTTGATAGGATTTTTGCCATTAATAAAACCATCAATTCCTAATCGTAGTTTACGTTGTATTGAACTAGAAGGGCGATTATCTTTTATGTTAGATTCTCCTCCAGTACTAAGCTCTTGTTCTACACGTTGTACTGTTTCTCGTTGTGGTTCTCGAGTGTTTTCTATTGATTCTTTCATTTTGGATAATACATTTAGTACTAATTTTGAACTTTTTCAGCTTCTTATTGACGACGCCATTTGTAGACTAGTGGCAACAAGAGTAAACTTACAAGGTCTTACCAGTTATTAACTGTATTTCTTAACCTTGTTAAAATTCCAACAGGGCCTGGATCTACATAATTAATTATTAATAAAGTAATTTGCCATAAAATCCTATCGGTTATCCCTCTTTTTCTCGCTGCCCGAAACTGGTTAATGATAGGATTAATATAATTGTTGACTATATTACTTATTCTGGTTAAATCAATATTGTCCCAATTCTGTAACCGCGTTTGAGTCGCTATTTCCTGATCAATATTATCCAAAAAATAGCCGATCGACTTGTACATTAAATTTAGGTTATTTGTGGTACCCGTAAGTCCGTTTCTCCCATCTAAGTAAAGATTCTTGTCTAAGTTTCGGTCTTGCCTATTCGCTTGTTGATTGTTTGTATGCTGGGTTACTCCATTTACCCATCCATTATTTGCAATATATTGCCACCTGTTTGCTACAGCCTGGTTTACCAAAGGCATAAGGACTTGAGGAATTGGCGAGGCTGCTCTTGGAGGGGTTATATCTCCAGCGATAAACACATTATCATACATATTCCGAACTGGTTCGTTTTTTTCAGCTGCAAAAGGGTGTTCGTGGTTCGCCACATTATGATGCTCCAACAAGTTTCTAAAGTTCTGCCCTCCTTGAAATTCAAAATTAGATGTGGCATACAAACTTATATTGGTGTTTGCTCCACTTGTAATGTTATCGAAACCTTGTGTATCATCTATATGCTGACATACATGTCCAAATTCGTGTAAGAGCACTGCCGCCGGAGACATCGTACCTACTGTAGCTCCCAATGTGGGAGGTGCACCTTGAAGAATGTAATCTTCATTCCAAACGGCAAATGTCATAAGCGGGTTCCAAGGTATTTCAACATCGGTACTAATTGCACGAGCGGCTGCATCAGGGATCAGTGCTTCAGTTGCTAAGTTATATCCTATTTTTATAGTAACTCTATTGGTCCATAGTCGGATTTTATCTAAAATTGAACTACCGATTACAGTCTGGTCAATATACCTCAATGCTGCTCTATACATTCGATCAAGGTCATTTGTATCTAACAACAATGCATCCATTGTTATTTGTAAATGTTGGGGATTTTGCAGGTCCAAGGAGTTCGTCAGCATATTAAAGAATTCATTCCGAAAATTTGGATTAATATCTGGTTGAGCAAGCACCCGTTGTACTATTGATCCATGAGATGTATTTGCTATAGAATGGTTTACCCCTTTTATTTCTTTGTCAGCTTTGTTCTCGCTTGACATACTTGATTCATTTAACTGGTAATTAAGGTTTTTCGCTTGGTCACCCATCACATCCGCTTCTTTTTCCAACCCTGCATCATCATTAATATTCACTTTCCCTTTAAACTGCATTGTGGGTTTTACTCGTCCTTGTTTTTGCTGTACTACATGCCAGGCCTCGTGTGGCAGATGCTTTTCTTGTCCGGGTGCTAGGTGAATGTCTGTTCCCTGTGCATAGGCGTGTGCTTGTAGCTGGGCTGGTTTACTGGAATTGTAATGTACTTTTACATCGTCCATGCTGTAACCGGATAGGTTTTCGATGCCAGATTTCAGGTTGTCTGGTAAGCCTGTGTTATTTGCCCTTCGACTCCCTTCGACTCCGCTCAGGTCGGGACGCTCAGGAAGAGTCTTTCTTTGGATAGAATTTTTACTGTTATCAGTACTATCCATTCCTGATCTTAATTTTCTTTGATCCAAAAAAGAGGTACGGTTGTCCTTTAATTGAGCCGTACCTCCGTTACTAGACTCACTAGCAACTCTCGGGGTAATCGAGTCCTTTGACTCCTGGATTTTATCTGTTTGTGTTTTCATAGTTTCCTCTGTTAAATATTATTTATTAGCATCTTCCAAGTTAGATCACGACTAATTTCAAAAACATCTCCCCAATCCCTCTTCAAAGAGGGGCTAGTGTAACCCTTTTTAGTTCCCTTCCTTTGAAGGAAGGGTTGGGGATGGATGTTTATTTTATCAACTTAAAATAACTCCTTCCTTCTGTAACTCTTGTCGTATTGCCATCTCTAAACTTTGTTGCGTGATGGTTGCTTCTCCATTCGTTATGGCTTGTAAGGTACATTTACGGATCACATTCATCATCAATCCACCGGAGATCTCATAGGATTCTGCAATGTTCCATAAGTCTGCTTTGGCATCCAATGGTAATTTTTCTGCAAAAGATTGTTGCCACAACTGATAGCGTTCTTCTGCTCCAGGCATTTTAAATTCGATCATCGATTGAAATCTTCGGGTAAAGGCTTCATCTATATTATCTTTTAGATTAGATGCTAAAATGACTACTCCCGGGAAATCTTCGATTCTTTGTAGTAGATATCCTATCTCTTGGTTTCCGTAGCGATCATTAGCGCTGCTTACCTGGGTACGCTGCCCAAATAAAGAATCAGCTTCATCAAAAAACAAAATCCAATCATGTTGTTGAGCCTGATCGAATACTTTGGCTAGGTTTTTTTCGGTTTCGCCAATGTATTTAGAGACCGTCATACTTAGGTCTATTTTATACACCTGCTTACCGGTGCTTTTCCCCAATAATGCTGCTGCCATACTTTTACCGGTTCCTGGCAGTCCATAAAACAAGCTTTTATAACCGGGTTTTAATCGTTTGCCCAATTCTAAAGCTTCTAAAACGGTTTGTCCGTGTGTCACCCAATCCCTGATTTCCTGCAAGCTACGGGCTGTAGATCTAGAGACGATGAGATCTTGCCACGATAGCTTGGTATACAACCGTTGCGCAGGAAAATCAGGGCTATATACTGCTTGATAGGGTGTGCCCGTTATAATGGATGCTACGTATTCATTCGCAATCATCCAAATGCTACTCAATAAAGGACTATTCCCTTTCGTTTGCGAAATCCCGATCATTCCTTGTCGTACCGAAATAAAATTTTGGGTAACTAATGCGTGGTACTGTAACCGTTTTTCAAGGTCGTCTCCTGCCAACAAAAACATAGCAGTTTCTGCGGTAGGGATCAATCCTAAATGACCTTCGAGCAATAATCCGCCAAATTCGCTGTAGCGCCTATCGTAATCTTTATTTTTGGTTAATAAAATATCCATCGCTTCGGGTTTGATATGTGGCACCAACGCCAAAATTAATAACAACCGTTCTGCAAAGTTGAGTTTGTGTTCTTGGATGAAATTGGCATAGCTTCCTTCTTTTCCTACTATCTCTGGAGGTGTTAATTCTTCTATAGAATTATAAGGTGTTTCTTGCTGAAAATGTAGTTCCAAACGGGTTTGTAATACCAAACTCAGCCAAGCTAGTTCGGCTTGTAAAACTCTAGCATTACTACTAGTTGTATTTATGATAGTGCCATTATGGTTTTTTGTTTCTATACATATTGGTTTTTCCATATTTCTATTTTTTTATATTGTACTAAAGTTCTTTCTAGTAAATCGGACTTCGAGAACCTCAGCCCTCGTTTTCTTATTTCACATTTCTAATTTCTATTTTCAACTTACAACCACTCTACCATTAATGCGCGCTCCATCCAGGGTAATTTTACCGCCTGAATACTCCACGGAAGTTTTTCTAAAGTGATATCATAGGTTTCTTTTTCTACCTGTATAACCCAATGATCATCACGTGTGCGAAAAGAAGCTTGCCTACATACATAAGAACTTCTAAAACCTTCTAATGATAAATTCTTCCAATAGGGGACTTGCAGCAATACTGCTCGCATTAATCCGTGTGCTGTTTCTTTTTCCTCGTCAGTTAACAAAACGGGGGGCACCGGTTGATCTAATGGAAATCCACATAAAACTTTGGGCAATGATAATTGTCCTTCAAAAAATTCGGATTCCTCAGGGTTACAGAGATATTGTAAAGCGCAAATTGCTTTATGCTGAGCTGACTCATCCAAAAAAACCTTGTTTTCCAACAACCGCAGATTCTCAAAAAATCGTGGTAAAAATGGCCAGAACAAAATCAGACCGGCATTGTCTATGGTAATAAAGTCAGCATCCTCTAACTGCGATTGTAGTTTTACAACATTTACCGATGTCTCTGGTATTGCTTGTTTCACTATTTTTTCTAAAGTTGTAATGTGTGATATTAATGGCGTCCAGACTTCTGATCTGGTATTTTTTTTGTCAAAATGAGTTGGGGACATACTTGTTTCTTCTTGTAACCTCTCCAAAAATGCTTGACTCTTTTTATTACGATAAAGTTTAGAAGTCCGTATTTCTTCTTTTAAGCCTTCTAGTAATGCTACTGTTTTATAAATCAAATGTTTCGGAATGGTATAGATGGCAGGGGTTTTTAGCAACACATCCAATTGTCGGGTAATCTGTTTCAGCATATGATGATGCGGAGCTATCTGATGATATTGACGTAATACCGATCGAATCTGCCGTAGCCATTTATACGAAGATATATCACCCTTAGTGGTGTCATTATTGTCAACACCCAATATATTGAGGGTCTCCTGAACGTAATAATCCCTTGCACTTGTGTTCGCAGATCGCTTTGGGCTGTATAGTGTTTTCAGAAAGATCGGTTTCCAACTAGTGGGAATTTGTTTTCCATCTTCGTTAAACAAATGCCCCTCTATTTTTTTAATGATAGATCTGATTTCTTCTTCTGATACTTCCGTAATCCAGGTTGCAGCCTGTAAAACTTGTACTTCTGAGAATGTTTGAAGATAGCGTTCCAGATGGATATGATTATGGTGTAATTGCGAGAGTAGTGTTTTAAAATCGTTCGTTGGGTTTTGCATCAACAGCTGCCACTGTTCCTGCAAGTATGATTTCTTTTGCGTACCCAGCCACCAAGGTAATCTTCCGGTTTCCAGATAATACGCAAGTATCCGAAGTGGTGTTTTTTCCTCTTTAACATGAGATGCTTCTCCAACTACGGTTTTGGTCAAATTGACCTGACTGCTACTCTGTATCTCTATAAGTTTCTCTTGTAATGCTGCATCAAAAATCTGAGGTAATGTATCCCACGATACCGACCCTAAATCTATCGTTAATTTGTCGATCTGATAATGTGTTTCAGCATCCCCGAAACACACATCCAACCTACGATTGAGTATAGGCAACAACTCATCAACGTTCAATTGACTGATCCTTTGTTGAGACTCCAAAGAAGTTGACTCGTCGGATATAACTACTTCGATGAGCTGCTTATTGATGATATGTGATTGAGGTTTCATAAAAACTAAGATTACCGTTGTTGAATGCTAGCCATAAAATCTTCGTGTGCTTTTTTAAAAGATGTTATTTCCTGTTGAGTTGCCCAATAGATATGTGTAGTAAAATGCACGGGGGTTTCTTCTCTAACCATATTCTCCACGAAATTTTGAAATACCGGATCTTGATATCTTCCGACCTCTTCGGGGAAAACAAAACTTAGTTGCAATGAATACCGATCTTTTACCTCATTTTTATGATATCGGGCAGTAGTGAAATTTTGATCAAAAGGCACTTCGATTTCAAAACCCTGATCCGTGATATTTGTAACCCGATGAGTGCCATCATACCCCTGTGCTCCCCCAATGGTAATCAAATCTCCAATTTTTAAAGTATGTGATACATTACAAAAGGTATGTCCCGCGTTTGGCGATGTTTCCAATGAAACTATGGGATTTGAAAAAAGATGGTGTCTTAGGTTGGGTTGAATTCGCTGCCAATTCGCTGTACCATTCGTTCCTGCCACTTCAAAAGGGATGTCAATTTCAAAACTTGTTGCGCTTACTTTTTGTACTGTGTACGTTCCGTTATACGTTTCGTTCTGTGTAATTCGGATCTGTTCTCCCTCGGTCAAATTATGTGTGTCAACAATGCAAATGGTAGTTGTTGATACGTCAGAAGCTTCAAAAGCAACGATCTCACCAATCTCATAGTAATTCTCGAAGGTTGTTGCATCGTTAGCATACGGACGCAATAACAAATGTTCTACCATATAGAATTGTTCGTCTTTTTCTACACCCAGCTTTAGCGCGATCCTTTTTTCCAAACCAGAAAAGTTATCATCTTTGGTATATGGTTTGCGATAATCAAATCCTTTGCTTCGATCAGCACTTACAACAGGATAAGCTTGTAAAAACCTTACTTTATCCTCGATCAGTTTTTGTCGATCTACCACAGCTTCATTTCCTTCTTTTTGATCTCCCAGTGTGTAGGTTTTAAAAGTTTCTCCAAAACGTGCCAGTAAATGATTCAGGAACTTATTTTTTCGTTGTATCCCTTGCGCTACTTGTTCTTCAGTAGCATTCAGATAATTTTGATAGCCTTCTTTGCTAACCAAAACTTCTTCCAGGCCTGGTACAACTCCTGCTAAAGATTGTGTTACATAGGTAGTGTCCATGCTACTATCAAGCCCCAACAGTTTATGAACATCGCCAAGTTGTGCAAAATGATTCGCTAACAACTGATCAAAAAGTGTGAGATAAGCAATAAGTTGCCTGGACTGCGCTTTTCTTTGCACCGTAGCAGAATTAGGTAACCCCGAAGTCCCTATTCCATAATTGATAGGAAATAAGTTTTGCAAGCTATAATAAGAGCCAATCTTCCTATCCTTTCCTACCGATAGCAAGATGTCTTTTTCTGTCAGACTTAGCTCCTTTTTGGTTACAGACGCTAAGAGTTTCTGATGGTACAAATGGGTTACCTGATTGGTGTTCAAAGCGACTTTTAGCCCTTGTATTGTGAACTGAAGACTTTGTAAAGTGTCCTGTACATTAAGCGTCGGTGTCTTTGTCGGATCAAGATAATACACCCAGTTTTTTCCATCGTTAATTCCTGATTGCACCAATAACTCCTGAACGGTAACAACACCCCTTACGTCCATCATTTCTTTAATCAAATCCGAAGCATGAATTTCTAGTTTCCTGTCGTGTCTTTCTAGTTCTTCGTTATTAATAAAACCGTGTTCCAGAACAGGTCCGTCGAAAATTTCATCAATTCGCTTTCCGTGATTTAGTAGTTCTTGTAAAGTGTAAAAACGAATTGCAGGCGAAAGATTGGTTTGTATCTGATATAAAATATCTGCCACTACTGCGTGAATATCATCTGTTTGATCAGAAATTTCTATAGTACCAGTTAGCTGAATTCTTTGTTTGTCAAATACCCGAATTTCTTCAAAATCTTCACACAGTTGTCTATTTGCAGACAAACGCTCTTTGATTGTCTGTTTCAAGTCACGTTCTGCAGTTACCAAATCATCCTTTTCGACAATCACCTGGTACAGTCCTTTTGGAGCCACCTGACCTTCACTTTCCGCAATAATTTTTTCTATCCAGGCATTTTTAACCCCTTTGATGTCAATTACTACCTTTCGCAGATCCGACCAGGTTACGGGGTTATTGGTAAGAATGGTAGCAGGACTGTATAACTCATTATAAGCGGCAACATTATTTCCTAGTATATCTTTAATATCATAATCCAGGCGATAGGCCAAATCTGTAATGGCGTAGCACAATTGCTCCATAATTGTAATTCCCGGATCATGTGTGTTATGATCGGTCCAACTATCTCCTGCTAGTCTTTGGATGGTTTTGATCCCCTCGCTTCTCAAAAAATCATAGCTCAATGCAGAATCTTTGGGCACTTCTTTAGGTATGGTAACTGGTATTGACATCTCTACTCTTATTTGTTTAATTTTTTGTGATCTTATTTAGTTTTTTGGGCGTTACCCTTCCAAAAAAGGGTCGGGCTATTCGTTTCAAGTCCTCACCCGATAGTTATCGGGTTCTGGGCTTTCTACTGCTATCCCTGTCTGTAAACAGGCAGGCCTGTCTCATCTAAATCTTATCTTACGGATTACACTTTCATGATATAAGCAAGCACGAAATAAGGTGGTCTGTTTTCGTGGGGTTGATTGCCTCCGGTTTCATTGGTCGCAAAAGAATGGGTATGTACTCCCCCAAATGCTGTGATTCTGTTAAAAGCCTTGTAATAATCATTAGAACTCCCGGTACCACCTCCATCTCCTCTTTTGGCTGCACCTACAAAAGTGTGACGATGATTCCCTGATTCATTGGTTGTTCCCGAATGCTTGTGTGCTGGTAGCTGTGCTTTAGTTAAAGCTACCTTTTCGTCCCCGCCTTTATTTCCAATCGTATTATAATCCGCTTTGTCTTTATCTAATCCTACTACAAACCTTCCTCTCAAATCCGGAGCACCATTGGTGCCATCACATAATGCCCAACCCGAAGGAATTTCGTTACCGGACCACATAGAAATCAATCCTTTTGGCAAACGCGTATCTACATAGGTTTTTACCGCACGCTGAGAAGCAATCGTACGATCACTCGCTTCTCCGCCCTCCTGTAGTGTTGGATTAGAAGACAAATTGTTCATTAAAACATTACCGGTAATATTCATTTGATCAGCTACAATTTCTACTGCTCTGTTCGTTCCAGCTGGATTCGAGGATTTTCCGTAAATTCTAAAGGTGTCTTCTTCAGAGGCGATTTTAGCGGATTTAATGTTTGCTGCATCTTTTGCATCTTCAAAAGTAATTTTGTTTACTTCTATATGTACGGATTCATCTGCTTTACCATTACGTACCGATATCAAACCGTTTCCTTCCTGCTGGCGTACTTCAAAAATTTTGGATCTTTGTTGTGTGGTATCGATTACCGAAACCAACGAAGTATCATTATCTCCCTTAATCGTCAATTTAGAATCGGGTTCTAGAGTTCCAAACCCGACATTCCCTTTGTTGGATTGAATAAACATTCTGCTGTTACCTGCCGCATCCTTAATGTTCAATCCCGGGGTAGCTGTTTCCGGATTGTCGGGATTCACCCTGGGATGCATATTTACAGACCAATTAGGGTTATCTTGCTTAAAATCTGTATAAAATTGTAATACCTCTTGTGTACCTGCATTTTCGCCTTCGGCCATAATAGCCAAAGGATTACCGGGCACTTTTGCAATCCCATCCTCCATTTGGTTGATATTGGCATCGATTAATTCAGCAAATTGTTTTTCTGTAGGTATATCCCCTTCGTTGAAAAATTCTTTTAATTCTGTTCTGTTTCTTTTATTGATATCCATTTTTCTTCTTTTTATTTGGTTCTGCCATTGTATGGCAATCTATCTTTGTTTAGGTAACTGTCTTCTAAATCAGCAATAGCGAATTAAACTTCACCAGACAGATTAAAAATCTTTTGCTACTTCAAAATCTGTTTCTACGATCATATAATTGATTCCTTTTTCGGCATCTTCATCATAATTATTCTCATCGGCGATATCGATAATATGATTAGCGGCAGATACCATAATCATATTGGGTTGATCAGGGATCACCGCATTCTTTTTGTGTGACAAAGAGGTAACATCGGTGAAATTTTCACCATCAATACTTTGAAAAAGCTTAAGATTCGCCACAAAATCAACATAAGGTCTTTCTGCAATGAAATTGACTAACACACCTGCATCCAGTGCACCTCCCAGGTGAATATCCTGTGTGTCATCAAATGCCCACGGAGATAAAAATCTTTTGATCTCTTCGATTACTTTTTCTCTATAAAAAATAACATCCAAACCAGTATTGAATTTGATGGTACAGCGAGTAAGCACCTGTAGATAAACTGGGTTACCAACTGATATCTCAGCCGTATTGGGAGCTCGATCTTGAAGGAATTTCTGTATTTTATCCAGAGTATTTGAAGCCACTTTAGGGCCAAAAGGATGAAAAGGCACACTCCGTCTAATATCCGGAACTACGGTAACAGTCACTTTTCCTAATTCATGAACTGCCGGTAAACATTTTACCTTATACACTTCTGGAAACGCATCCAATACCAAGTGTTCATAATCCCACATAGTTAGGGCACGGTTTTTATGTCGAAGTCGCTGACTGATTCGTTGATTAAAGCTTAAAATATCTTCCCTTGGTTTCCCTTGTGAAGAGGTAAAAGGTTGGGATACTGATTTTATTTGAGGGATAAACTCCTGTGTTTCTGTAATACTTTCTTCTCTTAAAGGAGTCGCGAAATGTGAGGCTGCCACTTGTTCGCTGGCAAGCCTAACTTGTATTGCTTGTGTCTTAATAGCAATAGTATCGGCAATACCTTCGATATCATTTGCCACATCTATTTTAAACCAGTGCAACTGATTCGAAAGAAGCGTTCCTCCCGTGGTAGCATCCTCCGGAACTCTTATGCGAACGATGCCACTGTTTAACAAACCGTTTGTGGTATCAGAGATAATCGTGGTAGGATCTACCGGAACCCATTGGTTATCCTTTAGATAACTCCATAATACTTCAGGTTTATTGATATCTGCGTTCGAAGTTCCTTCTGCCAATTGAAACAGTATGGTTATGATTTGTGGCGGACGGCAATTCGAAATTCCCAGCAGTAAAGAACCATTATCCTTGTATTCTGGTAAAAAGCTTATGGGTTGGTCTACTTGCTGCTCGTGATAACCAAAAGGATGAATATGAAATACTTTTTGATTATCGCTATAAGACCCATCTTCTAATATCATATCGGTTTCAGCTCGATAGCTTATTTTTAGGCTTTTAAGCTTAGGCTGATAAGGTTTAGGCAATTGCAATTGTTTAATCTCATCAATGGTTGTGATGGCTTGTTTTATTATGAGATCACTGTAAAGACCGTGCTGAAAATCAACTCCATTTAACTCCAGTTTAAAATACCGTTGCCAGTCGGTTACCTCACGCTGGTCGATATCCTCAAGAACCATATTTTGATATTCGTAACCCGGTCTGGTTTGTTGCAATAAAGCCGGAATGTTATTTATTTGTATTTGAGTTTCTTCAGGAAATAAAGGCACTGCCTCTTTTACAGGTAATTCATTAAAATTGTGGTATAGGTAAACATCCGTTGTAAAATCCAGATTACTTTTGATTTTTATGTCATTCTCTTCCGGAGTAAGGGTGTTTTGAGCTACCTTCCAATAATTTTCATAATGCAAAGCAAAATCATTAGGTTGATTGAGCCATTCTGGATGGATACTAAGGTTGGTAATCGCTTTTTGAGCAATTTCTTCATTCGTAAAATATAATCCATCGCTAATCTCTGGTTCAGTTTTAAAAGGCTCAAAAGGTTTTTTAGGATTTAAGGTAGATTGATCATTTTGGATTATAATATTTTGTAATCCTGTAACTTCTACAGTGAGTCCTATCTTTTGGATCACAAGATCCACTAAGCAATCAAAGACCGACACTGTACCTTGCTCATTGAACTGTTTCACAACTTCCGGATTTACTACCATCACCAATGAAGGAGTACCAGCCTCAATAAATTGCGAGTCATCTTCCGTTTCGATTCCTGTAACCATTTGCTCTTCTGGTAAGAGTTCAATGTTGGTTTTAATCGCATTTACAAAAACCTGTGAAGATTCGTACAACGTCACTGATGCCGAGGCTTCCTCCAGAGTACCAATCTTTCGCAGTGCCATAGATTTATCCACAATCTCGGATAGAATTTGATAAATCGTACCATCAACATCCACAACGATCTTTTCTTTCCGAAGGATTTCAAAAAGATCTCCGGTCTCATCATTGATCGTTAAAACATCTTCTTCAATACTTACGGATGACAACGATATTCCTGAGGGTGACTTTAGGAAATCCCCTAATTCTACTGTTACATTTTTCGGGGCAAACCAATGATCTTCACTACTCAAATAGACTCGCATCACTCCCTTATCAAATAACTTTTTGAGTTTTGTAAAGCCTTCCTGATCAATGTCCAATTGCTGAAATAGGGTAATGGTTCTTTGTCCCTCTTTAAGCAATAGTAAAGGTGATGTTATGGCAAGACCAAGATTAGCAGACTCTAAAGTATCAATAGTACCATTGCCTGCGTTCCCAAAAGTTTTAAACCTTTTGCTTTCAGCTTTATCATTGTATTGGCTAAAAGAATTTTTGGTTGCATCTTTTGCAGCGTATATATCAAGTATTTTTTCCTGTGTAGGAGGGTTAATTATAATTCGACGTACTTGTCTTTCGGAATTTTCTAAAAGTGTGTATACTTCTTGCCAGGCATTATCTGTAATATCTTTTGACAAAGTATCTACCATAAAAGCAAAATCCGGCACTTTCAGTTTTAGTATTTCCTGAATAAATTCTGACGCCTCTCTTTGTGTGGAAAGATCCTCATTTTTTAAATCTTGAAAAACACGTTCAAATGTAGCTTCTGATCCTCTATAATTCGGTAAAGAATCCGTTGGAAGGGGATCTCCATATACTTCTCTCAGTAATAATTGAAATCCTTGTTGTTTGTGTAAATCTTCTAAATGCCGTCTTCTGATAAATCTTTTTTTGCGACGAAATGCTTCCTCTAATAATGCATACACAGGCTCCCATTCTGTAGCTACACCACTTCGTTCTTTTTCTTGTTTCTGAAAAATGAGCTGGAACTCTTCAATACTTAAAAACAATTCTTCGGTAACATAGCGCTTTGCTACTTCATTTTGATCCAGCGATTCAAAAATCTGAGAGATTGTATCAAACTCCTCCGGAAAATCGGGTAATGCATCGCCTGGATTTGGAGTTCCAAGAGCCATTTGCATCATAGCAACGACTCCTTTATCAGGAGTTTCTATATTAAGTAGATGACTTTTTTTAATCGTAAAGGTTTGTTTATCTACAAATACATTTTTTATTTGTTCAATCTGCGCCCGATTAATGATCGTATCTTCTGTGGTAGTATAATGCAGCTCATTTCCTTCTTCGTCTTCTCCTGCCAGAAAAACAGTTCCTTTTTTCAATTCTAACTGTGTATTTTCTTCTGCCAAATCAATTAGAATAGTCACCATATCCTGTACGGCTTCTTTGGGTGATAATCCCAGTCGATCGCGATAGTAAAAATCAAGATGCTTCTGTGTCAACCCATTGATCTGATCTTTGATGTGATGCAACAGTTCTAAAAAAGTTAAAAAAAGCACTGTATGTGGTGCACTAGCTTTTTCTCGCGCATTTTGATCTTTCAGAAAATGATCAGGATTCTCTACATAAGCTACTAATTGACTTGCCCACTTTTTGCGTAAAGAAGCTCTTTCAATTTCTGACTCTTTATAGTAAGTGCTTGGATCTTCGATCAAAAAAGATTCCCAGGTAGTCGTTGCCTGGTTGTTTTTATCAACAAAAATCAATTCTTTGGCCAAAAGCTGTGCTTCCTGAATTAGTTCTTCTATACTCCGATTTTCAATCTGTACATAGGATGCATCCAATCGATCGGCAGTATCATTCTGCTTGCTGGCGCCGTCTCTAAAAAGAAACTGATGTTTATGTATTGTATTTCTCATGTCTCTTTACAACTCAATTTGTTATGTTGCTTTTACTTTATCCTTATTCGGTATTATTCTTCCGGTTCCTTCGTAAAAAGGTTTTGTATCCAATACGGTAGGTCCACTTGGAGGGATTAGTTTTGCTGGTGTTCCCGGATCAAACACAAATTTTGCTTTAAAACTTCCATTCCCTTTACGGATAATCGGGATCCCTCCACTTGTAGTTTTACTGGTTAAATGGTCTTTAGTAAGTGGTTGTATGGATAGTGTTCCTGTTCCTGCCTGAGGCAAATTAGGAGTAATATAACTACACCCGGATACTTCTACTTGTAACTCATCACCTTTTACAGCTATCTTTTTACCTTGTACTGTAGATTTTCCAGATGCTTTAATCTTACCAGGCTTTACAGTAACTATAGCATTTCCGAAAGCGGGATCAAATACTACAGTGTCCCCATCTAATATGATTGTATTGGCCGCCATATGATTTTATGTTTAGTGATTAATTAAATGCTTCATTGATATAGAATGGAAAAACAAGATTAAATCTGTTATTTGTCATACGTATCGTATAGCTTACCTGGATTCGTATCATACCCTTTTCAGGATCTGTATTATCTAAGGTTACTGTATCAACACTAATTCTGGGTTCGTGCGTAAGAATAGCATCGGTAATGGTATTTTGAATATCCGTGATCAGTTTTTGATTGATACTTTCGAATACATAATCCTTTAGCGCACAACCATAATCTGATTGCATGACTCTTTCGTTCAATGAAGTGGTTAAAAGAATATGTAAACTTTGTTCTATATCTTTTTCTCCGGAAACCATAGCTACCCGATCACCTCCTTGGTAAAATTGAGGCGGAAAAGACCAGCCACTTCCCAAAAATTTATTATCATCTATCATTACTTTCAATGCTTTTTATTTTTTATTAAATGATATCTACTTCACTCCCTTTAATCTCAACCGTACCACTGGCATTGATTTTTAAATCGCCTTCCGTTTTAATCTGAAGATCTTTTGCACTAATGATATCAATTCCTTTTTTGCTTAACTCCACCTGATTACCGTGTTGATCAGAAAATGCAATACGTTGTTGTTTTTCATCAATGGTGATTTGGTTTTTATCAGATGTTGCAATCGTAATACACTGATTTTCTTCGTCTAAAAACAATTGATAATTGGATTGCGTAAAAATGCCTTTGGATTTCGGATGCACGTCCAACGGGAGATTTGGTTTATTAACCGGACTATATACAGATCCCATAACAATTGCGTGTCTGGGATCATCATTTAAAAAACCAACAATCACTTCATCGCCTACTTGTGGTATAAAAAAAGTACCTCTGTTTTTTCCTGCGTCCAAAGTAGACAGACGTGCCCAAATTGTTTTTTCGGCTCCAAAAGCCGGAATACTAACTTTGATACGATGTAAATTATCCGGATCTTTTTCTGTAGGTTGAACAATACCTATTTGCAGTCCATTGACTCCCGGTAATAATCCTGCTGCCGGTGTATCCATTACTTTTGTAGAACCTGTGAACCAACAAGCGTCCATTCCTATTTGAATATGGGTATCCCAACCATCTGCAGTTACTTCCTGACGAATCGCCGACACTATGTTTGCTCCCGAAAATGTTTCGCTAAAATCCTTTATTTGTATGGTATCTCCTACTTTTATGTTACCTCGCCCAGGGACAGTAATACATCCTTTTATCAGAGAAAGTCTGGATTTAACAATCTGTGCATCAGACCACACTTCAAGTTCTTTGGATGTAGTGGGTACTACATTCATTAAAGTAGTATTTTGCTTACCTACAGACGTAGCAATTTTTTTAATATCCCGTTTTTTTCCTGAGAGTTTGGCATCTCTTCTATTTGTAGAACCTGTTACCTTTTTTTGGTTAATATCCCAGGCTATAGCCTCTACCGAGTGCTGCTGCTGATCCGCATTAATTTGTAACTCAAAATCGTAAATATCATTTAGTCCAAGCTCCAGGTCTTTTTTAGGTGTCTCCAACTTTGGTTGAAAAATAGAAACTTCTCCATCTAATACCCGCACCAGTTGTGCATTGGCTTCAGCCCTTGCTACCATAAAATCCCAATCCGTTACATAATACTGTACCATCTGAGCATGTGTAACCGATGTCGTATCTATAGTTCCTGCTTTTAAACCATTTTGTTGCAATAACCCTTTAAAAATCTTATGATCAGCAGTGTTAGTAAATATTTTATTTTTTCTATCACTGTGCATCTTTATAGCGACATCGCTAAGCTCAATCTTCAGAGTTGGTTCTGCCCCCAGCAATTCGAAAGTTTTGTTGATCACTATTCCGCTAAAAACTTTAGCTTGTTCTTTCGTATTTTCTTCATACTTTAATGATATTTCTATTTCATTGCCCAGTTCAAAGAATTTATCATTCAAAATCTGAAACTTCTTATTAGCAATGTCTCCATCTATAAAGGTTAGCTCTGCAGTAGGAATCTTATTAAATTCATGAGTGATATCAATAGAAAGCAACTCATATGTGCCACTCATCTCCTTAGTTCCTCTTTTTATAATTGCTGTTACTACTGACATATTACTACTTTTCTATAGGTGGAAAATAAATTCGTTGTCCCGGAGTAAGATTTCTAAAATCATTAAGATTATTGACTTTGGCCACCCAAGGATAATACTCGGCTGATCCGTAAATCGCCTGGCACATCAATGGTAATTGATCGTGAGTTCCAACAACTCTGTAGTGCGTAAGATCTGGTGAGCTTTTATTTTCTTTTTTAAGCCTTTTAACGGTCTCCAGATCGCCAAAAAACTCGGTATCTAACTCAGCTCGCAAAGGAATCCCGCTTCCTGAAAACTGTATATAGTTAATATTTACAGATTGTAACCTACAACTAAACAGTAAATCACCCCAACTCAATTTTAAATAAGGAGGTTCGTGGATACTCCCATTCATCTCTGTTGTCAGTTCTAAAAACTTCTGAACTTTTTTTGATACATCATTTCGGCTAAAAATATTACGTATTCCAAAATGAGTGTCCACTTTATTACCGTCCAAGATAAGTTTAAAGCTCAATTTCTCCGGTTTAGAAAACCCGTATTTGGATTGACTACCAGTGGTGTTTATTCCTTGCTTTCTACTATACCTGTTATGGTATGATAACGAATAAGATTCCGGATTAAACATCGCTTCAAAAATCGAATCCTTCTTTTTTAGCGTGATCGGTTTTTTCCGTTCTGCATCACTAAAACTTTGTATAGTTAACTTTTCTAATATGGTAAAAGAATCAAAAGCCATAATTATCTACGATTTTTCTTTTTTAATATCTTTAATACTTGCGATACACATTCTTGTACCACACGGTCATTATGGGTATGATGTTCTGAAGATGTATTTTGATGCTGTTCGACCACCGCCCTAATCACAAGTTCTTTTATCTCTACTGGCATAGTGCTTATAATCTTATAGATTGAAATCTGGTATACGCTAATTCCATACGATCTATGAGAACGGTATTGGATTCTCCATCCAGGTCAGAAACGGACCATTTTACAGGATAGGCCTTAAAAAAGTGCCACGCCCCCAAGGGTGCTGAAGTTCCTTCAAAATCGTGAAACAGCGTTACGATCACATTGGAAGGAGCAAACTTAAAAGCAGAAAAAGCAATATTAAATTCTTGTGTTAACGGAGACGGAACAAAGCTTGTACTATACCCTCTTTCGAGAACCAAATTATTGTAATTTACTTTACCCGGTAAGCGGTGCGCAAATAGATTTTGTCCTCCTTCATTTACGGTATCCGTTTGAATTTCTGCACTTAACCCACTTACTTTTTGAAATCGAAAATCGATTGGATTAGGAAATACTCCACCTGCAAAGAAAAAAACGCCGAATCGATGTGATAATGCCGGATTTGGATCTATAATACTTTTAAAATTTTCTAAGGCTTCCATAGTTCTATTGATCGTGATGTGTTAATTTGATATCGTGTGCAATTAAATCCAGGCTTTCGATGGCGACATCATTGGTGCTTGCATTAAAAGAAGGTGCATTCAATTTTATAGGTAATGCCCGATATACTTCCCAAGTTACAATGGGAGTACCGTTCTCATCACAAAGTGAAATATTGATGTTCCTTTTATCTTCCTTGCGCAACCAATCGTATAAATGTTTTCTATTCTTGGCAACTCCCCGTTTTAAACTTACATTGATAGGTTTACGTTGTGCACGGATCAGGTGATCCCCCATCACCCAACTAAAGCCGTGTCGATATAAAACGTGTTCATAGTCCATCTCGAGACCTGAGATTTCTGAAAAAGACATTCCTTCTGCAGTATCATCAATGATTACCTGATAGTTATAAACGGGTAGTGGATACTCCTGTAAAATTGTATTCTTACTTGTTGCCATGAATTAAAGTTTTTAAAAAAGCATATTTGCCGGCTCGAAAAGCCTTGGATTACATATTGGATCTAAATATTATGCTTCTTCCATAGTTACTCGAAACGCCATAAGTTCCATCGATTCCAGCGCGACTTCACTTGTGCTCGCATCAAAAGAAGGAGCTGTTAGCTTGGTAGGAAAAGCATCAATCACTTTCCAACTTACTACCGTACTTCCTGTTTCATCTAATAAATGAACTATGATATCTTTCTTATCGATTTGATTAAGCTCTATATCATTGATCCAATTGTAGAAAACCGGAATACTTTTTCCTTTCACAAAACCTTTTTCCAGTGTGATGTTTACTGGTTGGATTTGACCCGGCATGTACATAATATTTGGTCCTACTTTGCCTCCTGCAGCAAAACTTTCCTTATATGTTATGGTTTCAAAAGAAAGGTCAAGACCGGTTACTTTAGAAAAGCTAAAGGATGCCCCGTCAATATCAACTCTATAATTATAGGTTACCAACGGGTAATCTGTTTTTATTTGTTCTTTAGTTAAAGCCATTTTACTTTTGTATTAATTTATTAATTGAATAATCTTTAGTAATGGTGTTGGATAGGTGATTATCCAACACCATTACTTTTTTAAAATTGGTGCTGAATTATACTTCTTGTAGTTTATGCGAGAATTTTAGGATTATAAATTCTGCTGGTCTTGCTGCGGCGATTCCTATTTCTACAATCATTCTACCTTCAAGGATATCTTGCTGTGTCATAGTTTTTCCTAATCCTACATTTACAAAATAAGCCTGTTCTTCTGTAGATCCTACTAGTCCTCCTTGTTGCCAGATACCATACAAGAAACTTTCGATCATGGCTTTTACCTTTAACCAAGTGGTAGCATCATTGGATTCGAATACAGCAAAATGAGAAGCTTTTTTAGTTGATTCTTCGATCATATTAAATAATCTACGAACCGAAACGTATCTCCATTCATTATCATTTCCTGCTAAAGTTCTTGCACCCCAAACCATTGTTCCTTTACCTACAAAACTTCTAATAGCATTGATAGACTTACCAGCTGTAGTATCAACATTGAGACGTTCCTGATCTGCGGAGCTTATTTTTTGAATCGGTCCGATTACCGAATTGATACTCACGTTTGCAGGTGCTTTCCATACACCTCTTTCACGATCTGTAGTTGCATAAACCCCTGCAACAGCTGCACTAGGTGGTAAAATGATCGTTTCTTTGGCCAACTCAGTTTTTACTTTACTATATAAAGCAGTACCTTCTCGACTCTCCAAAGTAAAAGATCCTTCTCCGATTTGTTTTGCTAATTCGTTTCCTCCGGTACCAGAAGTTTGGGTCACCGAGCTATTGGCTTCAAGGATTTCAATATCAAAATCAGCTTTTCCGTCAAATGCATTCCAAGCTGTCAGTAAATCGGAAGCTGATATTCCTTCTGTAGGAACATTAGAAATAGTTAATAATTTGCTTGTAGAAACAGAAAATTCCACAGTATCTCCACTACCTCCATTGATTCTAAATTTTGGGGTGTCTGAAACACCACCCGTATAAGTAATTCTGATACCATCGTGAACTACCTCAAACAATGCAGAATCCGATGTAGAAAACGCATTACTTATTTGTACGTCTTCATCATCGTAGATAAAATTGAGCGTAGTATGCAGATAAGGCATATAGGCAGCTCCGTACTTTAGATTGTTGGTTCCGATACTATTTCTAAATCCATTTGCACCTTCATCATTTCTTTTGATATCCATAATGCAAAACCTATCTTTTAGATTTGCACATTGCGCCAAAGCCTGCTGACAAATATCGTGATAGTCATTCTCAGATAGCTTAGCTGCCTCGCTCAACATAATCAATGTTGGCTCGTCTTCTTTACTTAAAATCTGTAATCCTTTCTCAAAAGCATCCTTAGTGTAATTATCTTCAAAAGAACCCACTGAAATAAGGTAACAATCACCACCCCCATTTTTAAAATAAAGATCTAAAGCATAGTATAACGTATTTTTTGGTGGTGTGGCAGTTACTTTTTGTATTTGCTCATCATCATCAATCAGAACCTCAAAAGCGGTCTTTTGAGCTCCTCCAAAGATTTCTTTAAATTCTAAGAAAGTAGAAATTCGTACAGCCATATCAGACACGCTTTTACCATCTTTTACTGCTTTTTCGGTAAAACCGATAAAAGCAGGTACGGCTGTAGATACACCAGCAATAGATTGTGGTAAAACGGGTACTTCTTCTGTGTACACATCAGGTGTTAAAAAACTTGACATATTATTTAATTTTAAAATGTTTATACTTGGCACTCTCAAAAACCGATGTGAGTCTTTTTGAAATGCCTTTTTTTATTTAATTCGAATTATTTGAATACCGTTCTTTTCCTTTTGAGGATTGGGTAAATGGTTGATCAATACATCTCCATTTTGCAATAACTTTATATTTTTAATCGGTTTTCTGCTATAGGGAACTAAGTCTTTAGACTCAAAAACCTTTACTTGCGTATTTGGGAAGTTTAATTGAATAGAATTTATGATCTGATCTGTCGTGTTTTCATCAACAACAATTTCATTGAAACTAACTTGATCATTTCTAGACTCTAAGCTTAACCCTGAATCTTCAGTATCAGAAACAAAATAATACTTCCATTTTATGGATTTTGCGCCAAATATGGCTCTAAACGTAATGGATTGATCCAAAGAAGCTAGGTCGATTTCAGCAGCGGTGATAACGATTCTTGCTAAAGCGGGATAACCACAAAGAAAACCTTCTTGTGCTACTTGACTTGCTATTAATTCTGAATTATTTTGTTGTTGTCCCTCATTAGTAAAAAAAATCATATTGCCTTTTTCCACCTCAGAAAAATCTGTGATTTCCTGTGTATATTCAGAAGTAGGATATACGTAAAACGTGAAGTTATCCTCTTCGCCCAAATCTCTAAAACTATTATTTTCCCGAGTAAAAGGAGCTAAAACTTTTATTCCATTTACTGTCTTTTTAAGAACATATCCCAACTTTATGAAACGCTTTCCGGTTTCAATATCTGCAGCAAGGACCAAATCTGCAGATATTCCTGAAAAATATGGATGTATGACTTCTATCTCAAAAAATTCTTGATATTCCATGTTATACTTCGTTTGAATTCAATATTTAACTTACTTTTCGCTATCTCTTCTAGTATTCCTTTCCCACTTGTTGATAAATGGTGAGTATCAGTTATTTTTCATTTATTTCCAGCTTCATATCAGATATTTGTTGTCCAACAAACTCCATACTCTGATCATCAATAAATGATAACAGACGAACTCTATACAGTACTGAGGGTAAATAAGAGGTATTCAATGAATGCCATACTTGATTCTGTTCTTCTAATGGAATTGAAATTAGTTCTACCACTAATTTCTCTATATTCTCATCAGACAATTGTGGCGAATTAAGTGGGTTGAAAATCCTATTGACCTGGAAAAACCTGATCACGTGGGATAAAAACTTAAGTGCCTGATCATATTTACTGAATTTGGATACGAAAAGAATCAAAAGCTCTATTCGAATTTCCGGATTGGTCTGCGTACGAATTCCGTTTCGTATGACACCTGAATATTGATCTGGATTTCTAAATTTCCTATCCTCTGAAATATTGATTAGAAATGGAGTTATTTTATCATTCGTAAAAGAGACCGGATCATTACTAGTCGTGCTAATAAATTCTATAATATTCGACTCTGTAGTTCCTACTACATTTTTGAAATATTCATTGAGTTTATCTTTTAAAACACTTAATACAACATCGACCATAATACACACTTTAGATTCTTCAACTTTTGTGGTATCAAAGGTAATTTAGGATGCTACTGATGATGTAGAACAAGTCCGCCAAATCTGTGGATATTTCCGACATTAAATAGGGGAAAAATACTTTAACTGTAACATTTCCGACATTGATTAGTAAAGCTTTTGAACACTTGGCTACTCATTTATAGAAGAACAGGAATAAAATCAAGTACCGCGAGGTATCACAGTTCGAGTCTCCCCAACAGTACCGACAAGAAGCTTCTCAGAGATTGGAAGTTTTTTAGTGTGTATAATTCTTTCATAAAATACTTCAAACGGATGAAGGCTAAATTAACAATCCACCTACCCTTTTGAGGTAGTACAATCTTCTTCTCAATTGTCGATTTTTAACATCCTAAAAACTTTTAACATGAAAAGGAAAACAATTGGATATATTTTTATCGTTATCGCTCTATTAATGCTTTTGGGTTTGTTAACTCAAATTGGTGAAATCACTAATGCTTTTTCTCAACTACTTAATAGCACAGCGCTCTCAACAAATGAAAAAGGACAACTTACCGGGCATTTATTATATTATTTGCTACATCTGGCACTCACAATATATTTATTTACCAAGGGAAGACAAAGACTACAATGACTAATGGTTAATGCACACACCAAAATTTACATAACTAACTTTTAAAATGAGCCAAAAAGTTTATATCTGCTCTTTTTTAAAAATATAATAAAAATTACATAAATTTTATAATACAAAAGACTCAAGTTATGTACATCCTAAAATTTATTTACTTTTACTGTAATTACTACATTCTATGTTGTTTAACAAGAAAAAAAAACTTAAAAACCTAGTTGGAACGTCACTTTTATTGCTTTCGGTAAATATGTATTCCCAAAATATTTATGATCAACTAAAAGTATTATCGGATACTTTAAGAGTCCAAATACAAACACAAAAACTTGAAAACGCAAAAAAAACAGTTTTTAAAATAGATGCTGTATCTAGAAATTCTAAAGAAGATTCTATACTTGGATATGTCAATAAATTAAAGGGTAATTATTTTTATAGAATCAGTGATTATGAAAACGCCATGAAATATTGGTTAGAAGCAAGCAGGCAATACGAGAATAGTAATGATTCCTTAGAAACTTCAAAGATTTATAACAATATAAGCCTTATTTTAAACTCTTCAGGTGAATATAGAGAGTCCCTAGTATTAAAAAAGAAAGCACTAACATATTGTCCTGTTTCAGTAAATAAAACATGGAACTTATCCTTACTACAAAACATTGGCTCAACATATTTGTATTTAAAGAAACATGATAGCTCGATGTATTATTTAAAAAAATCGTATCAAATTGCCAGAGAATTAAACTCAAACAGACATTTAGGCCAATTTCATCATAATTCTTCCATAAATTATTTGAATATGGGAGACTATCATAAAACCATTGCTCACACAGACACAGTCCAAAAAGTCTATAAAGAATTTGTTTCCAGACCGGCATTAGAAAATTCTATTTTTTATTCTGCAAAAGCACTCTTTAAACTTAAAATGTATAATGAAGCATTACAAAAAGCTGAGGAATCACTTACCATGGTTTTAGAGAGTGGAATGTCTATAAATGCAGCAGAAAACTATGGGTTGTTAAGTTCTATTTATGAAAAACTTGATAGAGATAAACTAGCTTTAGATGCTTTAAAAAAATCTAATACATTTAGGGATAGTATTTATACAATTGATAAAAATAAGATCGTATTAGAACTCGAAAAAAAATACGAAACCGAAAAAAAAGAAAAAGAAAACTTACAACTTAAACAGGAAACTGCTCATAAAGACCTAACCATTGCCAAAAAAAACAATATCATATTAATAACCTCATTAATTTTTGGTCTTATAATTATACTATTAATACTATATCAATTAAAAAAGTTTAAATCAAAAAACCAAGCCTTACAAGAGTCTATCCAAATTAGAGAGAAGTTCGAAAAAGAGCTAGAAGTAGTAAGAGATAATATCGCCAAAGATTTTCACGATGACTTAGGTAATAAATTAGCACGGATTGCGACGCTGTCAGATTTAATGATCAGCACCAGTGATAATCGTGATAAAGAAAATATCATCAAAGCTTTAAAAAGTATTAAAATGGACTCTGACGTTCTCTATAAGGGCACCAGGGATTTTATGTTTTCTTTAAAAGCTAACAGTGATTATATAGAGGAACTATTTACTTATTTGTCTGATTTTGGCGAAGAGTTTTTTGAGTCTTTTAATATCGATTTTTTTGTCGAAAAACATATCGAGGAAAATATAAAACTACCTTATTATTGGACTCGTCAAATAATTATGATTTTTAAAGAAGCTATGACTAATGTAGTAAAACATTCAAAAGCTAGTATGGCTACATTAACTATAAAACAAGATGATGAAAATCTATTTTTGTCTCTATCAGACAACGGTTCAGGATTTAATCAAAAAGAAATTGAACGTAAAAACGGATTAGCTAATATAGAATCCAGGGCACATAAAATTAAAGCTAACATAGAAATCATAACAGGTAACCAAGGCACTACTATTAGCTTTCACGCCGAATTATCAAATTTATCATCTCATGGAAAAACAAGTGCCTAAAGTATATATCATTGAAGACAATGAACTCCTAAACGATGTTTTTCGTCAAGTCATTGATGCATCAAATTCATTTAAAGTAGCTGGCACTTTTTTAAACGCAGAAGACGCGTTGGAACTTTTTAAAGAAGATCTTCCAGATATTGTGCTCATGGATATAGAGCTTCCAAAAATGAACGGAATTCAATGCACCAAAGAAATCAAGAAAATTAGCCCTAAAACCCTAATTATTATGGTAACTGTTTTTGAAAACTCAGAAATGGTTTTTGACGCTTTATGTGCAGGAGCAACAGGATACTTGACCAAAAGCGCTACATCAGAAAAACTTTTATCCGCATTAGAAGAGGCAATTAATGGTGGAGCTCCAATGAGTATTAATATCGCAAAAATGGTTGTACAATCCTTTCAGAAAGCTCCCGAAACAATTTTGACTGGTCGAGAAACCGAAGTACTCACAAGATTAGCAAAAGGAAGTAGTTATAAATCCATTGCTTTAGTTCTGGATATTAGCCCTAATACGATAAAATATCATATCAAAAATATCTACGATAAGCTACAAGTGCATTGTAAAGAAGATGCCATTAACGAAGCATCCAAAAGAAATCTCATTTAACCACCCAACACAGGTAGTACACTCAATTAAATAAACAGGTAATTTGGCTCTACAACTTTTAATACAGAAAAAAATGGAACAAATTATTTTAGTGATCTATGCACTTTTAACTATGAATACTTCAACAACATCATCTAAGACATATGATGACGGACAACCACTGGTAGAAGTAGCCAGAGAATCTGACCAAGAAAAGGGCGATATTCGCAGGGAAATCCAACAACTTCCAAGAGGATATTAATATGAATAGGGGAAAGAAGAGGCTGCTTTATAAATAGCCTCTTCTTTATTATTTGTTGGTTCAAAATATCGCAAACCTATTTTGCGCTAGGTAAGAGATTACAATTATCATTCAGTATAAAAATCCTTCCAATAATAGCTTCAATATTAAATTACCAAATGAGTTTAAAAATGCTATTTATACACTATTTGACATGTTTGGATGTCAGTTGATTTTTGACGAAACAATCAAATTGAGTCTGAACCTGGATCTTTCTGATTTCACCAATGGGGTATACTTTTTAAACGTAGAAGACGGAATGATTAGAGCTACTGTGAGGCTTATCAAAAAATAAATCAAGAACAGTAAACCTATTACTCTAAGCCCTACCCATTTCAGGTAGTACAGCAGTTTCAAAGTAACCCTAATTTTGAGTAAACCGTATAAACCAAAATATCATGAAAAAAAGACTACTCCTTTTAATCCTACTATGCCCTCTCTTAAGCTTTTCTCAATTTAGATTAATAAAAGATATTATTGTAGGAACAAATAGTTCAAATCCTTATAACTTTATCGAGTTTAATGGAAAATTTTATTTTACAACTGATGTTGTAAATTCGGGTACTGATGATCAATGCTTTGAAAGTGATGGTACCACCCTGGGAACATTTAGTTTGAAAGACCAATCCGGAAATACCTTGCTAAATGGTAATGCTGCTACAAACGGGGTGATACCAATAGATTGGGAAATTCTTGGAAATGAATTATTATTTTCTGCTCAGGATTTGGTAAATGGCCCAGAATTATACAAAATAAGCAATACAGATAGTACTGCAGAATTAGTCCTAGATATGCGCTCATCAGGAGGATCAAACCCTTTTGAATTTACTCCAATTAATAACACCTTAATTTTCTCTGCAAACGACGGTGTTAATGGTCGTGAGCTTTGGGTAACCGATGGAACAACATCCGGCACACAAATTTTAAAAGATATCGCCTCCGGGAACGCCAGTAGTAGTCCACAAAACTTTTTTGTGTATGGAAACACTGTATATTTTACTGCTAATGACAATGTTAATGGTAATGAACTTTGGGTAACAGACGGCACTACATCAGGGACACAACTCTTAAAAGATATTGCAGCAGGAGCAGCCCCTAGTGGAACGAGAGATTTTATTGGTTTTAATGGTAAAGTGTATTTTACAGCAGATGACGGTGTATCTGGAAGAGAATTGTGGGTGACCGATGGCACGAATGCAGGCACAAAAATAGTGCAGGATTTAAATGCTGGATTAGCAGGAAGTGAGCCAGACAATTTAATTGTATTTAACGATAACCTAGTATTTTCCGCAAATGTGCCCTCCGTGGGAATAGAGTTAGTAAAAATGAACCCTTCCGAAAGCATCTCATCTCTTGGAAACATTAATCCTACAGGAGATTCTGAACCTCTAGACTTAACAGTTTTCAACGGAATGTTATATTTTTCTGCAACTAATGGCACCTCAGGAAGAGAGCTATACTCAACTAATGGGTTTCAATCCGGAACAGGTATCGTTAGTGATATTAACGCTTCAGGATCTAGTAATCCCGAAAATTTCCTAGCATATAATGGAAAACTTTATTTTAGTGCAGATGATGGTACCAGTGGTCCGGAACTCTGGGCCTATGATGATACAAATGGAACTGTATTAATACAAGATCTGGTAGTAGGCGCTTTAGGTTCATCTCCAGTTCCTGAATTGGTGTATGAGAATGAAATGATTTTAACGATTAATGATCCTTCAAATACAGGACGGGAATTATGGGCTTATATAGATCCAAGTTTCCAAACCTTTGTGCCTGATGACAATTTTGAACAGGCTTTAATTGATTTAGGATACGACACAACATTAGATGACAATGTAAATACCGGAAACATTAATGGTATAACCACTTTGTCAATCGATGGAAGTTCTGCCCCAGTTTCAGATTTTACCGGACTAGAAGCTTTTAAATCTTTGCAGAATTTCACAACTACTAACAATTCAGAGGCCAGTTTGGATCTAACAGAAAATTCCAACCTAACAGATTTGACCGTTTTTATAGATCAGAATATTAACAATATAATCGTTTCTCCTACTTTTAATACACACTTAACCAGGGTAACATATGCTTTAGGCAATCTATCTAACTTAAACTTAAGTGATTTTGAAACTTTGGAAAATGTAAATATTCAAGGCGATTCTAACTTAATTTCTATTGACATAAGTAACTGTTCATCTTCTAATTTGACTATGGATATTTCTAACGTCTCAAGCCTAACGGCAATAGATGTTACGAATGCTTCTGCGTTAAGACAATTATTCGTTACTGCTGGTGGAGCATTTACATCTATAGATGTAAGTACTGCCGTCAATTTAACCGATATTGGTATTATCAATAGTGGATTACAAACATTGGACTTAACCTCTAACACACTCTTAGATCGTGTTTTGGTTCAAAATAATCAATTAACTAGTCTCAATGTTAAAAATGGAAACAATACTATTTTAGTCGACTTTAATGCCTTGGGCAATATCAATCTAGGATGTATTGAGGTAGACAATGAAACCGATGCTAATTCAGAATCCGGCGCTTATAGCTCTTGGTTAAAAGATGGATCTGCCATATATTCTGAAAACTGTGCCACCCTATCAGTTGACGAAAACGTATCACAAAATATAGATTTATATCCTAACCCAGCAAATAACTATTTTGTAATCAAAAACAATACTGCTGATACTTTGAAAGTAGAAATCTTTGATTTGAATGGAAGAATAATTAAATCATTCGAAGAATACAAAGAGTCCTACAATATTAGCGAATTACCTTCAGGTTTGTATCTACTAAACCTAACAACAGATGGTTCAAGCTATACTTACAAACTATTAAAAAATTAGTCAAAAATGTTTTAAATACTTGATGATTAAAGGTGATCAGAGAGTATGGTGTATTTGTCATGCTCTCTTTTCATTTTCTACCCTTATGGACAATACTACAGGATATTAAAAAGATAATTTTTAATAAATAATTAATTCTAAAAATTGGACTCAAGCTGTTGCCTCTAATACATATTGAGTATACATTTTACAGTATTAATACTTCAAATTACCTTAAGAAAAATTAACTAAAATTCATTGGATTTAAGTTGATAGTAAAATAATCCAGATAGCACAGAAATTGCTATTCTTGGGGTTAGCCGATTAACAACAAAAGGAGTTACTTTTTAACTCCTTTTGTTATTTCCTACCCAAAACTGGTAGTACTACGATCCATTCTAGAGCTTATTTTTACTTGAAACTAAAACCTATCTGATATGATATCAAAACGACCTACTAACGATTCAACAAGATCTTATTTTAAAGTAATTCTATGTTTTCTGGTATACTTTATTTTTTATAATAGTATATCGGCACAACAAGAAATCATAGAGAGCGATGCCAATACTATTAATAAGTTACATCCCAATTTTAAAAACCGACTCAAAAATTTTTCAAAACCCAGTAAGATTTTAAAAGCTATACACGGTAAAAAAAATATCTTTATAACTGATACTATCAAATACATAGATACAAAAACCACGGGTTTACGAGCACTTGATATAAATAATTCTAATTCTGCTCAAGCAGCCAGTCAATATTTTGATGTCCCCAACCCATTAACTATTAATGGAGTAACCTTTTATGCTTGGTATGATGGGAGTGCTGGGGTGTCAACAACCATTGAAGTAGAAGTACAGCTAACAAATAACGACTCTTTACCAACTAACGTCCCTATAGCACAAGCTACAATCTCTGTAGATACTACTTTTGGTACCGGTTCTCTTAATGAGATAAAAAAAATGGTGATGTTTAATCCGCCAGTAACAGTTACTCAACCTTATGTAATTGTGATCAAAAATCTAAGCCCTAATAATATTAATTTGGTTAGTAACGATTATATCGGAGTAGCGTTAGACGGACAACAAGAGTGGTTGGCAAGTATTGACTTATTTGGAAATTGGACTCGCAGTTATGATGTTTTAGTAGGAGGGCAAGTATTTGATGCAGATTGGCTAATTGAACCCTACATATCTTATGATACTGATACAGATTTCTCTATTTCTCCACCTACAAACTCAGGTAATAATATGGTTACTGTCGAATCTAATGGAACAATTGATCTATTCATAGAGAATAGAATGTACAATCAAAATGAACTGTCAAATCAATCCAATTTATCTTATGCTTTTGATTTTGGAGATGGTAGCAACGTAATTAACAACCCAATGGCCTCTCATACTTATGCTACAGGTAATTCTCAAACCATTACACTTACTAACACCATAGTTGGCTGGACCAATACTTACTTAGATGTTGAAACAAAAGTTTGGGCACCGACATTATCAAATGGTCAGGATCTAGATAGAGAAAATATTTTAATATACCCAAATCCAACATATAAAAAATTTAATATAACAACAGATAAACCTATCAACAATATTAGTATTTACAATAATGCGGGACAAGAAGTATTAAAGTATAAAAAACCTCGAAAAGAGCTTAACATTGAGCAGTTATCAACCGGAGTATACTTCATTAATGTAACGACCGACCAAGGAACTTATAAAACCAAACTTATTAAACAGTAATGCAAAGTTTTTTTCAAAAATACCGCCTTCAGATGTTTCTTGTTTGTTTTTATCCACTACTGTACCTCGTAATTGAATGGTTGTTTTTTTAACACTACGATTTAACCTTTACCAATTTTGGGTAGTTCAAACAATGAAACTTAACTATCCTTTATCATAAACCATTAGTATGAAAACATTAAAACTTTTAGTGATTATATGTATGTTTACTATTCCAAATTTATCACATTCTCAGAATCCTTATTTAATACAAGTTGATCAGTGTCTACAACAATTAGAACAACTATCTTCTTTGGGTGCTTGGGAAGATTCTAATTTTACAAACAACTACCAGATGTTCATTGACAGAGGTGAATCCTTAATAGTCACGCTTGAAAAGAACGATTCTGCTACCTCTGATTTGCCAGAGCGAAAAAAATTGCTTAAAAACTTTAAAAACTTACTAGATACAAAAGGTAAAACAGATGTTGCTATCAGCTCTGGTGACGACTTAAATAATGGCTTAAACGGTTTACTTAAAAAAGGTAGGCAGAGTATAACCGGTTTAAGAAAAAAAATGAATCCAGAGCTGTACAACCGTATAGAAGATAATGGCACTCCAAATTCGTTTCATAAAAACAATATTGGCACTATTAAGTTTGGAGAATATACGTATGGAGCATCTTTTTCAAGTCTTAAAACTGAATTTACCATAAACAATGGTTTCAACTACTACCTTTTTTTATCCAAAGCAATTCATAATTTAGCTCTGGATCAACAAGAATCTACCGGGGATGATCGATGGTTTGCCAAATCAGACAATCGAATTCTGTTTAGTCTATATGTGTCCGACAGATTGGTACATTCTTGGATAGAAATCTCTCCTGCCCAGAGAGATTATGACGAAAAGTCAACATTCTTTAGCGGGGAGTGTATCACCAAAAAGCCAATCGATGTAAACTATACCAGTGGTTTTTATCATTATTTAGGAAAAAAATTCATTGTCTGGCATATGGAACCGGGAACTTATAATGTCAGCGTAGAAGCCTATTTATTTAATCAAACCATCCAAGATGAAGGTAAAGTTAAAATAGCTGAAGGAACATTTAAATTAAAAGCAACAAAAGCTGATCTGGAAAAATTTCTAGACGAAAGAAACCAACTAGAAATTATTAGTAGGACGATACAAAACTCCTGTAATCACAATATGATTATCGAAAAAGTGCGAGGTAAATATTCTGGAGAACGAATTACCTATCCCCCTGGTGTAAGAACATCTGGAGCGTTTGATACGGGAGATAAATTATATGTAATAAATCCAACGAATGGAAAACGCAAGTTTCTTATGGAAGTGACAGATGATACTCAAATTATTGCTTTTAATTGTAAGTGGTGATAACTCAGTTTTTCAGATTCAAAATACTCCATTACAGATATTGAAATATATTCTCTAAACAAAAAAAGTAGCTGTTCGGCAAAAACAGCTACTTCTCAAAACAATCAACTCTGAAAACATCATAAGCAGAAAACTATAATGGGCTTCAATAGTTTTCCGACTCGGCTAACTCAAACTCTTGTATAATTTTACTTTTCTTTTCTCTAATTGGTCTTTAAGGTCTCCTATGGTATTATTTATTGCATTTTCAAAACTATTCTCATCAGAAGAGGCATAAATTCTTGGTCCCGGAAGACTCAACCGAATCCCGCAAATATTACCCTTTTTGAAATCATTGTGTTCCTTATTAAAGAAGATGTCAGCTCTTATAATAAATGCATACTTTTTTGCAAGTTTTAGCAATTTTTTTGCCGTAAATGACTCTAAATATTTGCCACCTTCTATACTCTTATATTCGAAAACTGTTTTCATACTCCTTTAATTTAGATATTAATCAATATTTACTTTTAATGTTCTTTAAGACCATCCATTAAATAACTAAACGTCCACGGAGTCTTTTGTCTATTTTACGTTTTTTCTCTGTAATCATTTTCATAATATTCATCAGATCAGGATCTTTACTTTTCTTATATATTTCATTAATACTTAACACTAATGATTTCGCTTCTCTAGATGCAGAAACACGATCACTTGTACTCATATTACTCATACTTTTCTTTAGAAATTTTTTTGCCTTTTTCAATAACTCCATAAGAATACATTTAAGTGAAACATTCAATTTTGGTCCTTGCTATTTTTGAAATCAAGTAGCACATTGAAATCGCTTGTAACTTTTTATATTTAAAATCTTTACACCACTTTTTTTACTAGCAACAAGATAAAATTATGAATTATTCTTCATATATTTTTATTTATATTTGTAATCATAAACATTAAAATAATTTATGAATTATACTTTACATCAACTACAGATATTTCTCAAAATAGCAGAAAAAGAAAGCATCACTAAAGCCTCTGAAGAGTTACATTTAACACAACCTGCGGTATCCATACAACTCAAGAACTTTCAGGATCAATTTCCTATTCCCTTAACCGAAGTTATCGGTAGAAAACTATACGTCACTGATTTTGGGAAAGAAATTGCAATAGCTGCGCAGAAAATTGTGGATGAAGTAAATCAGATCAGTTATAAAACCATGGCTTATCAAGGCCAATTATCTGGTGTCCTAAAGATTTCTGTCGTTTCTACAGGAAAATATATTATTCCTTACTTCTTATCTGATTTTATGAAACAGCACGAAGGAGTAGACTTGGTTCTTGACGTAACAAACAAGCAACAAGTAATAAACAGTTTAGAAGAAAATACAGTTGATTTTTCTCTAGTTTCTGTATTACCTAACAATATGCAAATTGAAAAAACAAAATTGATGGAGAACCAATTATATCTGGTAGGTAATACTTCAGAAAAATTTACTAAGAAGAAGTATAACAAATCGATTTTTTCTGAACTTCCTTTGATCTACAGAGAACCCGGATCAGGAACTCGGCACACTATGGAAAAATATATAGAAAAAAACGATATCCCAGTCAGAAAGAAAATGGAGCTTACTTCTAATGAAGCAGTAAAGCAGGCAGTTATTGCAGGTTTAGGATATTCCATTATGCCACTTATTGGAATTCGAAATGATTTAGAGGCCGGGCGTTTGCAGATTATTCCTGTACAAGGTTTTCCTATAAAATCTATCTGGAATCTCATCTGGTTAAAAAACAAAAAGTTTTCGCTTGTTGCAGAAGCCTTTTTAAAATATGTAGAGGATAAAAAAGACGAAATAATTAAAGATAAATTTCATTTTTTTGATCAATAACAAAGTTTTTTTTGACAGAACGACACTATAGCTTATGCATAACAATTCCTTATAATTATTATCATTAATATAAATAAAAATATATAATAAATTATGCTGATTTTTGTGTAAAACGAGATGGACTTATTCTATCCTATAAAAACACGAAAATGACTAAAGCATTTATTTCTAGATTATCCGAATATTTCCAAATTTCTGTTGGAGTACTATTAGCTAGTGTTGGATTAAAAGCATTTTTATTACCTAATGGCTTCTTAGATGGAGGAGTTACCGGAATTGCCATTCTTCTTAATTCTACCTTGCATATCAATACTTCCATTGTTTTAGTATTACTAAGCCTTCCTTTTTTAGCACTTGCATATTTTTCAATTTCAAAAACAATGGTCATAAAATCTATTATTGCAATTATAGGTCTTGCAATCTCCATACAGATTGAAACCTTTGATGTGGTAACAAATGACAAACTACTTACTTCGATATTCGGGGGTCTTTTCCTTGGGTTAGGAATAGGAATTACTATAAAAAATGGTGCTGTTTTGGATGGGTCCGAAATATTAGGTATTTATATTAATAATGCATTTGGGATCAGTATTGGTAAGGTTATTTTATTATTTAATTTTATACTATTCGCTATAACCGCCATCATTGTGTCCAAAGAAACGGCTATGTATTCTATTTTGACATTTTTAGTGACTGCAAAAATTACAGATCTTACTATTGAAGGTTTTGAGGATTTTATTGGTGTTATGATTGTATCCAAAAAATCTAAAGCAATGAAAAGTGCTATTACAGAAAAACTAGGTGCTGGAATGACCGTTTTTCAAGGTGTAAATGGTCACGGAAGCAATGGTTCAACTGAAGATTTTGAAGTAATTCAAACCATAATAAACAGATTTGAAATTAGAAAAATAAATCGAATTATTGACACTATTGATCCTGATGCATTTATTGTAGAATACGACGTTAACAGAATTAAAGGGGGAATTTTGAGAAGATATCTCAATAAAAAATAGTTACTGTTCCCGCGATTTTCTACTTCGATATCTATAAAAAGACAGGTTCAAAAAGATACTTTTTTGAACCTGTTTATCTATAAAATATTTCCTAATCAAATATTTGTACTAAACATAAATACAACGGTAATCCTATAGTAATATTAAATAGAAAAGTCACTGTCAGTGCCACACCAAAGATAAGAGACCATATAATTTCTAGTATTAATTCACTATAAGAAAGCTCTTCTCCTCCTTTAAAACCAATAGACAGTAATGAATAAAGGGATATGAATTTTGAAGAGTTCCTGAGATTTCTAAATCACTTTTTAATCTCACTACTAGAATACCAAGAAAGAAAAATAATAATGCAGGATTAGTTAAATTATCAATTAATAAATGTAAATCCATAATAAAGACAATACCGTCTATTTTTATTTCGTATGATTTCAGACTTCTTTTGTCAGATTATTTTTTTACTAAAGTAATATGTATGTCACTTTCTATTTGAAGTTCTAAACCTTCTCTTCTGGCCTCCATTATGGTTTCTCTGATGGACTCTTTTGCTTTGATCAGCTCATCCATTCTACTATACAAGTGTGGTGTGTCATCATCACAATTTTGCTCAATAATGCTTAGTCGTTGTAATTTATGAAAGTTGATTTTCTTATCGATAAAAATGTTAAGAATGTCTGATGCTTCTGATGGAGTAAATGTCCCCTCCATTAATTTAACTTTTTGATCTGTAAGTGTCATAATTTTAGTTTTTAATTAATTATTGTTTATTTGATTTTTTTAAGTTAAGTTTTTTGGCTTCTGATTTTCCTGATTATCCAAACTATTTAGCATACACGTACATAAAATGATAAGACTAGATATCATTACTTCCTTCATAAATAATTTTGTGAGTGGGATAAGAACAATGTTGTAATCAGTAAATCTGTAAGAAGAATTTTATTCACTATTTGCATTTTCAAATGACATTAGATTAAAAATATTACGCTTTATTTTAAACCAGGATAGTACCAAGACCATCTTCGTTTCATCTTTAGGTTATACAAGGTTTTACGTAAAATTTTGTTCAAACTGAGTATAAAAGTGAGAACATTTTTTTATATATTTTTATTTATATTCATAATGCAATGTATAAGTATTATTTATGTATTAGGTATTTTCTTAAGTATACTAAAGATCATAACATATCTCTAACAATTTTATCCTTATCAACAGTGCATAAAAAAACCGCACAATGCGGTTTTCTTTTATTTATTCTGATTATTATATTTCTGAAACTCGCTCTGACAACAATCAGACATGTACTTTTCTAAGTTCAAAAACAGCGTAACTCATAACTTATCTAGTAGATTCAGTCCCTTCGATAGTATTATTTGATACACCTTATTTTTTAGTCAATGTATTGCACGTTATATGCGGAAACTTAACGATTTTACCATTTATAGGAATGTTCATCAAAATGGTTTGATTATAGGATAATTGTGTAAACTCTCCTCCTTGTGTAAATGCCTGTAACCAATAGTTAGCGCTATAATCTACCACATTCGCCTTTTGTTTTTCGAATGGAATATTGGTTACTGAACCTTTTGCTGCCGGGTTTTCAGTATCAACTCCCCACTGAATATATTGTGCACAAGAGTTTGCTGCGACTCCATCCTGTAATGGTTGATTAGGGTTATTGTTTAAAGCAGGAAAAGGATTGCCTACACTTTTTGTTGTATACTGGGTAGTATCTATTCCGGAAGGAATGATAGTTCCTGAATACGTACCGATGGGAGCCGGACCATTCTGAAGATAGGAATTAGGGTATCCCATAATTCCACCTTGTGCTAAAATCGAGTTTCCATGAGGTACAGAAATTTGTTTTGCTACATTGGTCGCAACTGACTGATCAGGTATCGGACCATTATGTGGTACAACTGGAGTGCTGGCATAAGGTTCTTCTGATTGTGGACCTGTTATCAAAAATAACCAGGAACCATTTTCTGCGTGAACTAATCTATCTTTTGCCGGACCATCTGCAAAGTAAATACGTTGTTCATAAAAAAGTACATTCGCATTCTGAATATAATCACCTCCTCTGTTTGGAGCAGTACCATTTATAGGAGAAAATGTAATTTCTTCGTAGTATTTAAAATTTTTCAAAATATATCCACTCGCCTCTGATCCAGTTGGCAATGGCATAATATTGTAAGAATAGGGAGAAGCTGTTCCTCCACCATTTGTTGTTCCCAGATTTTGATTTGTCCAGGTTCCAATCAAATGACTAAGTGGCCCCAAACCATCAACATTAGCAGCTGGATTGGTCTGAACCGGTTCATTTATAAGAGAATCAGGAAAAACAGGTGGCGTTATACCCGAAGTTTTTCCTATGTAAGTTGTATCTTTTTCTGACATAATAGTACGTTTTAAATTTGATATTATTTTTAGTTGATTGTATTGTAATCATCCCCAATGCCCTCTGGAAACCCGTAAAGCAGTTTTTTGTTGGGTTTTATCCTTTTTTTCAACAGAACTTTTACACGGAGCATTATCCATCGGCTTAATCTTTCCTTTAGATATTTTACTTAATGCTAAATCAGAAGATCTTAATGATCCGTTTACCCATCCTTGCATATCAGAAATAGCTTCGTTACACATATAGAATCCAGGTAATGGATTAGAGAGATATTCGATGGTTTCTTTATCATTGACATTCAGTTGCCATTGATGATATGCGTGTTCAAAATCATCTTCTCCGTTCCATAAACGATAGCTTGTAAAAATTGGATCCGGTATATTGGTAACCCCAAATAATAACCCCATTTGTTTTCTCGCTTCAGCCACTACAGCTTGCGAAGCTGGAAAAACGGTTTGTGATTTCATCTCATTATATTTTTCCTGCAACGGCGAAGTGAATTTTGGACCCACATTTTGTAATCCTTTCCAAAAATTAGTATTGTTAAAATCACAGTATAACGTTAATGCTGCTGGTTCTTCACCACTAATTATAGAAACAGTTCCCTTTTTATGATCCACCTCCAAATCTTCTACAGAATAGAATGGATATATAGAATTTATAGGTAAATCTGTAAAATTAGGTCCGAATTCTATTTTTGGTCTTCCTGTAGATTCGGTATACCACCAAGCTTCTCTGAAATAGAAATTAATCTTCATCAGATTCATCCCTAAAACCCCATTAATACTTTCCCACAATCTCATTCCATCCTGTTTCTTATTCGTTGTATAAAGGGCTGGAGATTTAGTATAAAGTGATTTAAATCCGGTAGCTGCAATCGCAGATATTATTTGTTTTGCTTTTATCTTTTTGTGTTCACCACACGGAATATTTGGTTTGGAATTTTGCCCTTCGGGAGCTTCGGTAAGATGTATGATAAAATCATTCTCTTCTCCCTGGATGCTATCTATATTGGTACTGAGATAAATATTTACCTTTCCTTCCAATTCTTTTTTGATAGCATCAGGAAGCGTGCTAAATCCATACTTAAAAGTATAATATGTTGGATCTTTTGGAAAGTCAGCCAGAATCTGCCAAGCATCACCTGCGTTTGGCAATGACTTAAAAGGCCCTGCAAATCCAATAGTATTGGTTAGCATTTCTATACATTCTTCAGAATATCCCATATCTCGTAATAACCCCCATAATTGCCATTCATTCATAGGAATTTCTTTCCATTTAAAATGTAATCTGAATTTCTGCCAATATTCTGGCGTCTGATCCTCATCCAAAATAATATCATTTGCTTCCAGAATTCTATTGTAAGCATTCGTTACAATCTGTACAGGACTTAACCCTATCTCTTCTGGGTTTAAATCATATAATTGACTCCAGATTATATTCCCTCCGGCATTAGCTTCTGCCAATGAAAAACTATGTCCTCTAATACAAAATCTATTAGTGTCATCTGTACTTGACATTGGAAAAGGAACAATCTCATCACATATATTTAATGCGCCATTAAGGGTCATTAATTCTTCCATATTATAATTGAAACGCATACCGCCTTGCTCTTCCTTTACTAAATCAATTTGAACTTGGTCGTAAAAATTACGGATTCCATTTTCATCAGAAACTTTATGATTTCCGCGAATAGGAATTAAATCGGATTGTAACCGCCCTCCTGTTCGATTAAGACGTTCATATATCGCAATTTTTTTTCCTGAATATGCAGGATCATTGATCAATCGATATGCACAATACAGACCAGAAATACCTGCTCCAATAATTGCAATATCCACATCCTCCTGATCTGAAATTTCTTTAAACGTTAAAATAGACATGTTGTTTAGTATTTAAAAGTTGTGAATTCTAAGCCGGGGATTTCCCCAAAGTTCTATTTTAATTTCAAAGAAAAAAAGCGTATAAACCCCTGTTTTTTTGATTCATAAACGAATCAAGATTGTTTTTTAAAAAACTGATTGAAACAATAAATACAATACATCACAAGAAAACAGGTGTTTTCACCTATACCAAAAATTCCCTCGTATGCGTAGCTTTGAGAAGCACAGCTTAAGTAAAAATATAACTCAAGATTATGTCTGGTAAAAAGAAAAAAATCTCTCAATACGAACAGGTAAAAGAGATTCTCAATACACTACAAGGAAAAACAGTTCCCAGCTATCAGGGATTGCATGCTTTTTGGTTAGATCCGGAAACTTTTATGACTGGTTCTTTATATGGACAACGATTAATTGCTCCCAAGGATCACTCTGATGCTGATAAAGGGTCTGATGATTGTTGTGGATCCAAAGATTCAGCTTCGATACCCGTAACTGCTAAGCAATCCACTAAAAATAGCGAAGGGTGTTGCGGATCTCAGGAAAGTTCTTCTGACACTGCGGCATCACAGGGAGCGGTCTCTGCCGTACAGCAACCACCTACTACAACTTCTATAGGAGATTGCTGGCCATCAGGAGGTTCTGGTGGTGGAGGTGGAAGTAGTCCAACTCAAAAACGAAGTGACCAATCTGCAATTATTATAGGATTAAAAGGCCAGTATCCTTTTGATGGTAGCATTTTCCCAAAACTATTGTGGGATGCATCTGCCACAGCTTCTGCAGACCAAATACAAACTATTGCCAACTGGATTGATGCTGATTGTCCGTTAACCATAGAAGAAGAGCAAAAAAACGCATCGAAAGTGCTACAAGCTTCTACCAGTAATAATCATCTGGCACTGGCCAATGGAGAATTACTTCATCAGGTATCTACCAATAAAACCAATCAGGATCACAGGGATAATAAAGGTCTTACGATTAGAAAAGAAGTAAGCTCTCTTACACCTGAAGAATTGAATACCTTTAGAGAAGCACTAAACTGTATGTTTCAATATACAGATTATTGGCAGGATGAAAGAAGCTTTGACTATTGGGCAAGAATACATACTGACTCATGTCAGCACGGATGGGAGCAATTTACTACTTGGCATAGACTATATTTATACTTTTTTGAGCAAAAGCTACAGGATTATGATCAGAATATTGCCTTGCCTTATTGGTCTTGGTCCGATTATGCTGATCAAAATAAGAACACCTTTAATAACAAGGAATATGATTTGGGTGTCCTTCCAGAAGCTTATGGATGTTATCTAACTCAAAAAGGATTAGACAAACTCAAAGACCAAAAAACTGCTGAAGGTAAATCCATATTAACCAAGAAAGAAATTTCGGCCTTAGAAAAAATTGTAAAAAAAGGAACCGTTTATAATTCAGGTTTGCGTTTTCTAAAAGCCGCCGGAATTCCTTATGAAATTATCAATGTTAATAATGTAGCCGTGTGGTCAGATAAAATCCGAGCTATCTATGATGTTCTAAAAGAAACTAATCCTTTATGGTTTCCTAATCGATGGCCTGGATCAATGGGTCCTTTATCACAATATCCAACCAAAGATGATATAAACTTGCTCCTTTCCATGGATAATTTCGGGGATTTTGGAGGAGGACCTTCTTATGACCATCATTATGGATCTTTAGAAAAAGTACATAATGGTATGCATAACTTCTCTGGTGGTACTAACCCATGTTATCCCGATAGTAGTGATGAGTGGAAAAAAATATATCAAAAACTAAAGCTTACTGTTGATCCACAAAGCAAGGAAAACCCGGTATATGGATGGATGACTGACAACAGAATTACAGCCTTCGATCCTTTGTTTTGGGCACATCATTCTAATGTAGACCGAATATGGGCACGATGGCAGGAGTTACATACCGGAACTCCTCAGGAAATGAATGCTGTTTTAGCTCCTTGGTCTATGACCGTTCAGGATACTATGAGTATTCAAAAGTTAGGATATACATATATGAGAGATTCTGTGTTCTATGATGTATCTAGTAAAGTAGGATTGGTAAAATTTAATAGTGCGCCTACCAAAGTTTCAACAAATACATTAGATACTCACCGCAAAGCAGAAATTAAAATTCATAGAGTTCAACGAGGAAATCTACAAAATGCGCATATCAGAGTATTTTTAAACGCTCCTGATGCTACTATGGATACGCCAACAAAAGGAAATGATCATTTTGTGGAGGAAATCTCCACGTTTCACGGAAGTTGTTATGGAGGTCCAGGGCATTGTAATTTGCCTTTGGACAAAACAAGACAATTTGATTTTAGACAATTACATCACCACGAACCCAGAAATTATAAAATTAACGCCACAGATGCAGTACAACGCATCTTAAATAATGGTGCAAAAGACATTACCATACAACTAGTGATTCTGGGTATTGATGGAAAACAGATAGACAATGCTGTATACATCGATGGTGTATCCTTAAACTTCATGGACTAAATTAAAGCAACACATAATGGACAATACATATACTACTTTTAAAATTCACCCAAGTATCGGAATTGCAAGACTCGGTAACACTGATGATGATTTCTACCTTACTCCAGAGCAACCTGGAACATTGCCTATAGCTTGTGATGAAATGGGAAGAGAACAAAAAGATTCAAAAGGAAATCCAATCAGAGTAAGCTCTTTTAAAGACAGTAGTGATTTATCTAAAATCAAGAAACAAGCTGCTCGATTTAGAGTATTTGCTTACAAAGATGAAGAAGATACTGAAGGAGAAGAAATCAAAGTTGGAGGCACTTATAATTTTGTATATCAAACTGCAGTTACAGCGCCAAGAATGGTTCAGGGAAAAGTCACTGATATTGATTGGACCGTACATTTAGCCAATAAGAAAGCCTCTTGGTATGAGTTTCAGGAAACCGATGGAGAACATGGGTATGCTCCTAGTCATCCGCTTCGTAATCCTGAAGTCACTCAACCCGATTTAAGAAGGCAACTCATTATTGATCCTGGGCCACTTACGGTAAACCTTAAAAACAACAAAGGTGCTTTTGCCAAATTTGGTTCAGAAAGTAAGAAAATGGATGCGAGTAAGTATAAAAAAGTATCGTATCCCCAAACCTTTCCGCCTTCAGATATACAACCGAATTCTATTGAAACATTAGGAAGTCTAATGGTTAATGAACAGGAAAAAAATATCCGACTGATTGTATTAGGAGGAAATGGTAATTCTGGATCTACAAACACTCCAGTTATCGAAAGTTTCGTAAATAATGATGGTTGGTTTGATGATATCTCTGATGGACCTGTGACCGCTAAAATCGAATATACATTTACAGATATCACCTATGACGGCGATAAAGAAATAAAAACCAAAACTACAGGAACCATGGATGTACAAATTCCGGCATGGGTTGTTGTGGGATATCCAAGATACGTTCCTGAAATGGAAGATATGATCACTATGGATGAAAAGATGTATGACCTTTTTGTTCGTAAAATGGCATATGATCCTCAAGTGTTTGGAGTACCTCCTTTCACAAAAGAAAACAACAGCCCCAAAACTCAGGAAGAATTTGATATCTGGAGAAATGAAGCACGATACAATCCTGATTATTATCCAAAATTTTATAAAGAATTGTGGCCCCAATTACGCAGGCCTGATGACTTTAAATACACCTTTGTTTTTGACTTCTTTGGTGGAGGTGATCCTCATAATCGCGGTACTGGTGGAAATTTAAATTATGAAACACTCTCTATCCCTCCGGAGAATGGAAAAGATCCATATTACAGATTGAGGCAATTTGTATTCGGCATTATGAGACAAACCAACCAGCTTAACGAATATGAAGTAGAGGGGAACTACAATTCCACTTCTAATAAACCACGTTTAATGCCTATGCTCTGTGGCAACAATCCGCTTAGCAATACGGCTCCACAGAAGTTTCTTTCTATGACAGAAACCCAGTTGTTCTTTTTAAAACAATGGGCGAATGGGAAATTTGTGAATGAGTGCGCAGAATGGGGAGAAAGCAATAAAAAGTGTACAAACCCTTGGGCAAATCCTCCTACAACTGGTATCGGAATTGACAGAGGCGTATTGAGTAATGTATTAGGCGGTGCTTTCTGTCCAGGAGGCGAACTCTCCTGGATTGTTAATAACCCGGCTATTTATAGCGAACCTTATAGAATCAAACACGCAACTTATATAGCTGGAGGGCTAAGTATTCCTCAACCGATTGCCAATACAGATGGTAGTACTGCTCCCAATCTTTCAGCAGGACTTGAACCAGGTGATTTAACAAAATACATTGGTATTCCCTGGCAAGCAGATTTCCACGAATGTACGTTTCAGAATATTAATATCACTTATGAAAAATGGAATAACATTTATCCAGAATCAACCGGTGATCCAGTAGAACAACAAATAGCATATAATATTCCCTGGTGGCCTGCTCACAGACCTATCGTAGTTCCTGAATCCAAAGGAGGATCTCAGGTATACTGGGCATCAGGAATACCTAATAACAAAGCTGGTGATCTGCAAATGGTACAAGCATGGAAAGATCTTGGATTTTTAATTGCCGATGGTACTGGAATTACAAGACAGTTTTATCAAGTAGAACGTAACAATGACGCATTAGGGGATCCTGTAAAACCGGGAGACCGTGTATTGGGACAAAGTTTTGGAGAATCTACTAAAGAAAATAACAAAAATTAAAATATCATGAGTATATCAACGAACTCACTTCCTGAAGTTCTTACAGGAATATGGACTTATAGAAGTTTTCTAAGCAATCCTGACTTAGATGCAGATTTTGATTCATTAGAATTTGGAAGAGGAAATATAAAAATAAACGAAGCTCCTATGCAAACTCTGGATGGTTTGATATACGGTCCAGGATGGGAACTAAAACTAAATGGTTCCATTGGATATGGTAATCCATTTACTTTACAATTTCAAGGAAAAGGAATTGTAGGAGGTGCCGAATGGATCTATAACTACCTGGGATATTATGTGCCAAACTGGATGAATGGCATGGATCAACGTCCAGCCATTGTTGGATCAATAGTAAGGTCTATTCCTCATCCGACAGGACCAAATGGAAAATCAACTGCTCCTGCAGGTGTAGTTGCGCAATGGATCGCCGTAAAACAAGACCCAAGTTAATGAACAGCAATTGTCTTACATATGATGTCTTAATAATAGGTGCAGGTGTTGCCGGCTGTGCTACCGCAATTGCTTTAAAAAATGAAGCTCCTGACCTTCGTATCGCTATTGTGGAACGCAAACCTCCTTTTAAATCAAACGACACCTCTGCATATCGAATAGGAGAGACATTACCTCCTCATGCTTCTCAACAATTACAAAAATTGGAGATTTGGAATTCTTTTCTAGCGTGTAATTTTATAACTGCATATGGAACCTCTGCTGCTTGGGGATCATCGGAGTTATACCATAATGAATATATCTATTCTCCTTATGGATATGGTTGGCATCTGGATCGAATTGCTTTTGATCAATTCATGATTAAAGAAGCACAAGAACGCGGTGTTTTCTTCTATTTTGAAAGCAGTATTATTTCATCAAAAAAGAAACCTAAGTATTGGTCTTTACAAGCCAATGATAAACAAGATGTTATAGCTATAAAATCCAATTTTGTTATAGATGCCACCGGTAAAAAGGCTGCATTCTCCAGTCTTCAGAAATCCAATAAAATTAAAGAGGACCAAATGGTTGGGATTTATTGTATTTATGATACAAAAGGTAGGTATAAGGATCATTCTGGAATAGGTAACGGCACCTGTGTAGAAACTGATCCATATGGATGGTGGTATAGTGCTACATTACCTAATAAAACTATCGTAGTTGGCTATATGACGGATGCTGATATTGCCAATAAGATGCAGCTTCGTAAAAAAGAAGTTTTTGACAAATTCTTACACAGGACAAAACATACCCACAACAGAGTTAAAGATACCAGACATATATCACAGCCTAAGACAATAGCGGCTCACACACAATACCTCAGTACTCCAACTGGAGATTCCTGGCTCGCTGTTGGTGATGCAGCTTCCAGCTATGATCCTATTTCTTCTATGGGTATTTTTAAATCTTTGACCATGAGTCAATTTGCGGCATATGCCACTTTAGATGCTCTAAAGGGAAATCCAACCGGATTACAAAAATATCAACGAATTATCACTCAAGATTATCAGGGATATCTAAAGAAAAGGCAAGAATATTATATTCAAGAAGATAGATACACTACATCTCTTTTTTGGAAGAGAAGACACACTAATAAATCGATAACTAATTAACCTTAAAATTTTCTACACCATGAAACACGCATTACAACTTTTATACTCAAACTTGAAACAGATCGCATTGATTTTATGTATTTCATTTATACTGTTTTCTTGTGATGATAAGGTAACGATTGAGGGAAATAATGATACTGCAGAAGTCAATGTTAATACTGATGACTACAAAAAAATACCCGCACCAGTGAAACTCTCACCAGACATTCCTGTAGACGTAGATCCAGTGATTCAAAAAAAATTAAAAGACAAAAAAAATATATTTAAGCTTAATGAAAAGTTTAATGAATATAGCTGGCAAGCGTTTGTTGCAATTATGTGGCCAAGAGATGATAAGGGTGCTCCTACCCCAAAATTCACTGACAAAGGAGAGCCAACTTGGTTAGGTTGGAAAGAGGCTTTTCAGGTATATCGCAAAGATGGAAAAACTCCTGCTCCCTGGGGAAGCCCGAGAACAGCTTCCGGCTTAGGTTTACAAGAAGATAAATTAACTAAAGATGCCAGATTAGTACTTTCTTCAGCAACACCTACGCATCCTAAAAACTTTGACATCGCTGATGAAGTAGATCAGGCATTTGCAGGAAAACTATTTGATCAAAACGGAAATGTAGTGGTATACGAAGTATTAATGAATAAAGAGGAGTTTGATTATATCGTTACTAATAAGTTGTATAACAAAAATGGACAAACAAAATTTTCTGAAAGTGGTATCGCCAATTTTCCAAAAGGAGATTATAAAAACAATAAGCTTGGTGCTATAGAAATTAAGTTTGCATGGAAAGTTCTTACGGATAAAGATCATAAAGAAAGATATTATAGAGAAGAAGGGTATTTGATCAATCAAACTACCAGTAAATTAGATTCAATCCCTACAGATTTAGGAATGATTGGTTTTCATATCAGTCAAAAAACACCAACTGGAAAGCAATGGGTTTGGTCTACATTTGAACATATTGACAATCTTGATCAAAATGTTATTGAAAAAGATGGGAAAACAACAGTAATTCCTCCTTCACTAACAGATCCAAGCTGTGAGATCTGTCCTGTAAATATAGACGTAACCAATGGTGGTACAACCTATACTCATAATAAAGGAGCACACGGAGATTTTTGGACTATTTCAAGTAGTAATACTGAAATGTACTATGCTAAGAGTGATGTTATGAAAACTCAGGCTAAACGTATGGTTGACATCCCTGTGCGAGTACAAAGAGTAAATGAAAAAATGCAGACATATTTTAAACAACAAAAAAGTGTTTGGCAATACTATCAATTAATCGATACTCAATATCCATTAAATCAAGATGCACCTCCAGGAAATCATACTGAGGCCGGATATAAATTACCAGAATCCGTAGTTAATAAACCTGGTGGAAATCCTAACTTGGCATTACTGACCAATATCACGATGGAAACTTTTTTCCAAATAGGAAATCAATCAGCGGCTAATCTTATGGAAGCAAATCCGGTGAGCGATATCACCATTTTTGGTACAGAAAGTTGTATGGGATGTCACTCTAGTGCCGGAATTTATGAATATAAAAATGGGAAAGCAGTATCAGGAGATCAATTAAGTGGAGATTTTAGTTGGTTACTAGGCAAAGCCCAATGGGAAGAAGGAAAACCTAAAAAACCATCGAACTAACTGATTTAGGATCACAATCAAGCGAGGTTTTTACAAAGCATCGTATTCACTTCGCTTTGATTGATTTAAACAACATATCATTTTAATACCCCTTTTTTGCCCACAATCAAGTTTAATTATAAAACACAGCAGCAAATGTATACTTCAAGCAAAAACTCTTGTTCTTGTGCTAACAAAAGTTCAAAAAAACAAGTTGGTACTCACACAAAGAAAATGAGCGTTCTAAATATACTATCTGCTGTTGTGTTTTTTTTATTCCCAAAATGTGCTTTCTGCTGGGCAGCTTATGCCTCGTTTTTTAGTTTTATAGGATTCGGGCAACTGGAATATAACTCCAAATGGAAATATGTTATTCTTGCTACATTTTTGTTAGGTAGTATTATTTTGATGTGGAAACATTATAAAAATAAGTCCTGGATTAATATTCTTTTATACACTTCAGGACTATCTATTTTACTGATCGCCTATTATCTAAACTATAGTCAAACCTGGTGGTTATATATAGTTACTTTTTTAATGATTTTAAGTAATTTTCATTTACGGAAAAAACAAGTTTTTAGTCACTAGTACTAATTATTAGATAGTATTCTACAAAAAAACATATAGTATTGAACTCATCTTGAATAGTGATTTTCAGCCAGGGCCGACCGACAGGAAGGAGCCAGTTGCGGCGTTAGCAAAAGCTTTTGTGCTATAATGAAATTGATATTTTTCAGCATAGCCTTAGCTACGGTTAAAAAAATCACTAAAATTAGAGCGCAAAATGTAAATTTTGCAGGTCAAAGCACTATTCAAGATAAGTTCATTGTATATTTATGCAAAAAGTACTTTATATGTCATCCCAATCACGACTGGATCGCGCTTATAAGAATGCAAAAGTCATTTCTTTTGATGACAGCTCCAAGTTTATCTTATTTAGTGATTGTCATAGAGGTGATAATAGTTTTGCTGATGATTTTGCCAACAATCGAAACATCTACTTTCATGCACTAAAACATTATTATAATGAGGATTTTACGTATTGCGAATTAGGAGATGGTGATGAACTCTGGGAAAATCTAAACTTTGAAACCATTCTAAGAGCTCATAAAAATGTTTATGAATTACTTCAGAAATTTTACTTCCAAAACAGACTAGAGATGATTTGGGGTAATCACGATATGGTGTATCGAGATCCTAAATATATAAAAAAGCATTTAAGCACCTATTTTGATCGAAAAACAAATGAAGACACGCCTCTTTTTCCAGATATAAAATTTGAAGAAGCCATTATATTAAAGCACAAAATTTCTAATCAAGAGATTTTTTTACTGCACGGGCATCAAGCTGATTTTATGAATTATGTAGGATGGAGAATTAATAGATTTTTAGTTCGTGTTTTATGGAAACCGCTTCAGGTAGTAGGCATAGCGGATCCTACGAGTCCTGCTAAGAACTACAAAGAAACCATCAAAGTAGAAAGAAGAATTAAAAAATGGATTGCCAATCATAAAAATCAATTTACCATTATCGGTCACACTCATCGTCCTCGCTTTCCTGAGGCTGGTGAATTAGCACTGTTTAACGACGGAAGTTGTGTGCATCCAAGATCCATCACCGGAATCGAAATAGAAAACGGAAGCATTACCCTCATCAAATGGCAAATCGCTACTACAGAAGATGGAACCCTTAAAATTATAAGAGTACCTCTGGAAGGACCTCAAAAACTAACCGATTTTATTGCGGAATAACTTGTTATAATAATGGAGGATATTCAACATATACTCGATCAGATTCCAATACGACATAATTTTGTATCCTATTTTATTAGCCTAGGTATTGCTATAGGATTATTGCTAAGTTTAGTAATATTACTTCGTGCTACGAATAAAAGTAATTCCTTTAGAATCTATGGATGGTCATTATTGATACAATCTATTATCGCCACTGATGTCTTTTTATGCTATACAGGTTTAATAAAATATATACCACATCTTAATGATAGTACAGAACCTTTAGTACTATTACTGGCACCATCCATATACTTTTTTGTTTATACCCTGTTAACACGAAAACCATTAATACTAAAAAAACACTGGATTCATTTGGTACCTTCAGTATTATACTTTATCTCACAAATACAGTATTATCTTCAGCCTATCTCTATCAAAATCAATGCATATTTAGGAGCATATTACGATGACATAGAAAAAGTGAATGTTCCTGATGATACTGATTATGGCTATCTATGGATTAAAGATGAGTTTAGATGGTTGGTTTTAGCAAGTTTCGTTTTATACAGTATATTATCCATTCGACTCATTATAAAAAACAGATCAAAAAAGAAAGTAGCAAGCGCAGAGAACACACGTATTAACAAGTTTGATTTCTCTAAAAACATTTCTCTCGGACTTTTTATATTTTTCGTGCTGATATTTACTGTGTATTTAAATTTTGAGGATGATGGTGGAGATCATTATATATTCATTCTTAATACTATGATTGTGAGTATTACCAGTATCGTATTATTATCAGAATCTCGCTTTTTTGAAAACTCTTGGATTGCAGATAAGTATGAAACTTCTAGGTTTAAAAATCAGGAAATTTCAATGGATACTATCAAAGCATTTGTAGAGAAGAACAAATTTTACCTACAGAATTCTACTTCCTTAAAAAGTTTGTCCGAAGAGCTAAACTCAAACTCCAATTATATCTCTCAAGTAATTAATACATCCACCGGTCTTAATTTTAATGATTTTATCAATCAATATAGAATTGAAGCATCCAAGAATCGTTTAACAGATCCCAATTATAAACATCTAACTATTGAAGCAATTGGAAACTCTGTAGGATTTAAATCGAAATCAGCATTTTACAGCGCCTTTAAAAAACACGTGACAATGTCCCCAAAAGCATTTGTTACACTTCAAAAATCGAACAGGTAGTATCTCAAAAATGTCCAAAATTACAATTCCGGACGTAATTCGGTTCATTTTCTATCTAATTAAAAGGTAATTATTTCACTTTTGACAAAACAACATTTTCAAAAGTTATGAATAAAAAAATTCGTCGTTACGATCTAGATTGGTTACGAGTTATCGTATTTGGTTTACTCATTTTTTATCACGTAGGAATGTTTTTTGTTCCATGGGGATGGCATATTAAAAACAATATAACCTATGATTGGATCCGCTGGCCTATGTTATTTCTAAATCAATGGCGCTTACCAATTTTATTTGTTATTTCGGGTATGGGAACCTTTTATGCATTGTCGTATAGAAATATCCGGCAATTTAATTGGGAAAGAATTAAAAGGTTATTAATCCCATTATTATTTGGGATGTTATTGATTGTGCCTCCACAGATTTATTTTGAAAGATTGGCTAATAATCAATTCAGTGGATCTTATGTTGAGTATTTCACTACAGAAGCATTTATCGGAGTATATCCCGAAGGAAATATCAGTTGGCATCACCTCTGGTTTTTACCATATCTGTTAGTATTTTCTATAATTCTTTCTCCTTTATTTATAAAAATTAAAAGAAATGCTCCGGGATTTACAAATTGGATGCGACGACAAATTCAAAAGCCTTATGGATTGTATTTATTTATAATACCACTATATCTTTTTGAGGTCGCGATTGAACCCTTCTTTGATATTACACACGACTTAATTAATGATTGGTTCAATTTTATTAACTCTTTGGCATTCTTCCTTTTTGGTTTTATACTGATCTCTTCCGGAGAAGCCTTTTGGAAAAGCCTGAATCGTATAAAGTCTAAAGCACTGCTGATCGGAATTATTGCTTTCTCTATTCAGCTTTTCATATGGATACAAGGTAAAGATAGTCTTCTCATTCATTGCACTGAAGCATTGGTTAAGGTTGCCAATTTATGGTCTTGGATTTTGGTTATTTTAGGATATGGAGCTAAATTTTTAAATACAAAAAGTAATCTGCTTGCTTATTGTAATAGAGCAGTCTATCCGTTTTATATTTTACATCAAACGATCACTATAACCATCGGATATTACATTATGAATCTTGAATGGGGATTCTTGCCAAAATTTATGATATTGGTGATAGGTACGTTTGGAGGAAGTTGGATTATATATCACTGTATTATCTTAAAGATTCCAGTGTTACATCCTTTATTTGGTCTAAAAAAACCAAATAGTTATTAATCTATTATAGTATTAGATATTGATAACTCATTGTCATTTGGGATGCTATATTCAGTACAGGATTCTTTTTGAAGATTATATCTTTCTGACGAGATCTCTAACCAATAGTCATCTCCAAAGAATTTAAAAAAATAACGTTTATCTACATAGACTTCAAATACATCCTGAACCTCATAATAACCCCCTTTTTCAACTTTATTTTCTATGGAATCTTTAGCATTTATCGGAATGTATTTTTCTTTGAGATAATGAATGTAAATTGAGTCCTTACAAAAAAGAAGATGTTTTGGTTCTGCTGTACCTCCGTTCCAATTTACATCTCCGTTATTTACTGTAAGTTTATAACTATAATGATGACTTGTTCCATAATTAGAGTTTGTTATAAGACCTGTATACGTAGTGTTTTTATTTGTTTTTTTAACTTCTAAATGTTTATTGTTCTCCAATAGCTTATTTGTAATATCAACTCTTTCTTCCGTTTTTGATTTACAATCAGTAAATAAAAAAATTAATGCAAAGCCAAAAATCGGTGTACAAATAAACTTTTTCATATGAATCTATTCTTAAATTAGATCTAAAAAAACATATGCTCAAGAAAAACAATCTTCTTGAGCATATGATTATAATACAAACAGCAATAATGCTATTCGATATTTACTACCTCTTCAATTTGAGGTGCATATTTTTTAATGGTCATCTCTACTCCTGATTTTAGTGTCATTTGGTTTACACTGCAACCTACACAAGCTCCTTCAAGCTGAACCTTAACTCTTTTATCATCTTCAATACCCACTAAAGAAATATTACCTCCGTCACTTTCTAAAAAAGGGCGAATTTCATCTAGTGCTTTTTCTACATTAACTCTTAATTCTTCAGAAGTCATTTTCTATTTTTTTACAGCAGAACATCCTGCCATTGTTGTTATTTTAATCGCTTCGGTAGGTGGTAAACTTTCATTTCTATTCACTACTTCCTGTACCACATTCCTGGTTAATTCTTCAAAGGCTTTTTCTATAGGAGTAGCAGTTTGCAACGCTGCCGGTCTACCTACATCTCCCGCTTCACGAATACTCTGTACCAAAGGTATTTCTCCTAAAAATGGCACATCAATATCTTCTGCAAGGTGTTTAGCGCCCTCTTTTCCAAAGATATAATATTTATTGTTAGGAAGCTCTTCTGGAGTAAAATATGCCATATTTTCTACAATTCCCAACACCGGAACACTGATACTGTCCTGCTGAAACATCGCAACTCCTTTTCTTGCATCGGCCAATGCCACATTTTGAGGTGTACTCACTACCACAGCTCCCGTGATTGGTAAAGACTGCATAATCGATAAGTGAATATCTCCTGTACCCGGTGGTAAATCCAAAAGTAAAAAATCCAATTCTCCCCAAGCAGCATCAAAAATCATCTGATTCAGTGCTTTGGCAGCCATAGGTCCTCTCCAAACTACTGCCTGGTTCGGTTGGGTAAAAAATCCAATAGATAATATCTTCACTCCGTAATTCTCTATAGGTTTCATTTTTGATTTATCTCCTACTTTAACGGATAATGGTCTCTCTCTTTCTACATCAAACATGATTGGTGCAGAAGGGCCATAGATATCTGCATCTAATAATCCAACACTAAAGCCCATTTTAGCCAAAGTTACTGCTAAATTAGAAGTTACAGTAGATTTGCCGACTCCACCTTTACCAGAAGCAACAGCAATAATGTTTTTAATTCCGGGAATTGGTTTTCCTTTAATTACATTATTTGCCGGTTGTTTAGCGGCAGGAGCTTCTACTTTGATATTCACTTTTATTTTAGCCTTTTCATATACTTTCTCGTGAATAGCTTTCATGACATCAACTTCTGCTCTTTTTTTGATGTGTAATGCAGGCGTAGGCAACTCTAAATCAACAATCACTTCATCTCCAAATGTGATTATATTTTTCACAGCACCACTCTCTACCATATTTTTACCTTCGCCGGCAACGGTGATCGTCTCTAACGCTTTTAATATATCTGATTTTTCTAACTTCATGCGTATTATTTCTTTTTCTAAAAACCAATCAATCTAGAATGATTCTAAATGCAAAGATAGGTTGAATAGTTAAGATTATAAAACCAATAAATTGAAATGATTTATAGTGGTATCGGTATTGCTAATGTGATAATTTTACAAATTTTGCAAAAGCTAGGAAATATCATAAAATCATAATTCCTTCATCGGATCCCAGAACAGTTTCTCGAAATGCTGGATTTGATTATCAACTACTTTAACCCCTTCATTTTCTAGTAATTGCTGCATTAAATTTGTTCCATCAAAATGGTGTTTTCCGGTTAGGATTCCTTTCCTATTTACCACACGGTGAGCAGGTACATCTTCTTGCTTACCGGAAGCATTCATAGCCCAACCAACCATTCGAGCGCTCTTTGCTGCCCCTAGATATTTTGCAATTGCTCCATACGAAGTAATTCTACCGTACGGAATTAGCCGTGCTACTTCATACACGCGATCAAAGAAATTTTCATTTGTATTCTTATCCTTCATCCCAAGTATAAATTATTCTAGCTAAAGTCAGCATTACTAAAATCAACATCAATATCCCCATAAAATAGTTAGAATATTTGGTAATTGATGCCGTCTTTTTTTCGATCTTAAGAAAGGATAAAACATAAAAATATAAGGTTACAAAAGTCCCGGTTCCTGCAGCAACTCCAAACAAAACAATTCTTAATGCATCATATTCTATTTTACCACTTACGCTCATAGCAGCGGCTATCGTACAAAAATAAGGTATCGGCAACACATTGATGGTGGACATCATCACTCCTTTAAACAAACTACGAGATCCTGCATGTTTATACACCTTTATTTTGGTTCTCCTCTGTTTTGCTTTTACAAAAAAGTAAATCGCCATTAGAAAAAATATCACAGCTCCGGTTCTTAGGAGCATATTTTTTACATAAGGGTTAAAAAAGATATACTTAGCTAGTAAAATAGCAAATAATGCCTGGATACAAACAACTATAGAAGCTCCTATTGCGACTAAAACACCATTTTTCTTTCCTCTTTCAAGACACGTTTTTGCTACGGTCATATTAATTAAGCCAGGAGGTATTACTCCGACCAAGGCTGCAAAAAAGGTAACAAGAAGAAGTTTAGTAGTTTCCAAATCGATGACGCAATTAGGTAATTTTAAACTGAATGTAAGTTATGGGTTTATTTTTTTCCAGATATTGTTTCTCATAGAAAGTTTGAATTGATGTCACTACCTCTGGTGAACCTTCCTGATGGTATACATTATGATTAGCGTATAATACTTCATGACCTTCTCCGTGCAACAATCCTAGTGTATACCCATGCATGAACTCACTATCTGTTTTCAGGTGCATAACTCCATCAGGTTTCAGAATTTTTTTATACCGTTGTAAGAACTCATGGTTGGTCATTCTATGCTTTGTTCGCTTGTATTTGATCTGTGGATCCGGAAATGTAATCCATATCTCATCAATTTCGTTAGTATCAAATATATGATCTACTAATTCTATCTGAGTTCGAATAAAACCTACATTGTTCATTTCTTTCTCTATAGCAGTCTTAGCACCACGCCAGAAACGAGCTCCCTTGATATCTATCCCTATAAAATTCTTATCAGGATACTTTTCTGCTAATCCTACTGTATATTCGCCCTTACCGCATCCTAATTCTAACACAATTGGGTTTTGATTTTTGAAGAATTTTTCTCTCCATTTTCCTTTGAAACCTAATGAATTGTTTAGTACCTCTTCTCTTGTAGGCTCCACTACATTCTCAAAGGTTTTATTCTCGTTAAAACGTTTTAATTTATTCTTACTTCCCACGGGTTTTTATGCTTCTATACTTGTTTGACTCTAAAATCAAATTTCTGTTACATATATCAATTAACTCAACAGCAACTTTCTGAATAACTATAGGGATCAATATTATCTAACCTTAATATAATTTTTTGGTAAAATTAAGGAAATATATACTTAGAAGAATACTATTAATTTTAAAATAAGACAATATGCTTCTTGAGTAATTAACATACATAAATGACAAATTTTGAGTAAAAAAGTACTTGTAGCACCGCTTAATTGGGGTTTGGGTCACGCGACTCGGTGTATTCCAATCATAAATGCCTTGATTGACGAAGATTTTGAACCTGTGATCGCATCAGATGGAGCTGCACTGGCCCTATTAAAAAAGGAATTTCCTGATTTGAAAACAGAGATACTACCTGCATATAATGTAGAATATGCTAAAAAAGGAAGTAATTTTAAACTAAAAATGTTACTAAATAGCTCTAAAATAGCTCATGCAATTACTGCCGAAAAAAAAGCAATAAAGCGTATTGTCGAATCTAATGACTTCCACGGAATTATATCCGATAATAGAATGGGAGTGAGACACAAAAATGTTCCTTCTGTATTTATTACACATCAGCTTACGTTTCTAAGCGGAAGAACCACGTCAATTAACACTAAATTTCGTAACAAATACATTAAAAAATTTGATGTCTGCTGGGTTCCTGATATGGCTGATGATCCTAATCTAAGTGGTGAGCTGGGTCATCCTAAGCGTAGCAACATTCCTGTAACCTATTTGGGTCCTATTAGTCGATTTAATTATCAAAATTTACCAAAAAAGTATGATATCTTAGTATTGCTATCCGGACCGGAACCACAACGTACGATGTTAGAAAAAAAGCTTTTTCAAGAGTTTGAACGCAGTGATAAAAAAATAGCGTTTGTAAGAGGTGTCATTGAGGAAAAGCAAAAAACCTATAGTAAAAATAATATAACCGTATATAATTATTTGACCGGTATAGCTCTACAAAACACCATTAATAGTAGTCATATGATCATCTCTAGGTCAGGGTATACTACCGTGATGGATCTGGCCAAACTGAAGAAAAAAGCATTTTTTATACCAACTCCCGGACAATTCGAACAAGAATATCTGGCAGAGCGCCTTAAGATCAATAAGTTGGTTCCGAGTTGTAAACAACAAGAATTTACACTGAAAAAACTATACGATCTAAATGCTTACAAAGGATTAAGCGGTTTTAGTACCGATATCGACTACGGGGAACTTTTTCACTTTTTCCAGAGTAAATGAAAATTCACTGCCAATTCGATAATCGCTTTCTACATAGATGCGTTCGTGATGTGCTTCAATGATATGCTTCACAATAGCTAATCCAAGCCCTGAACCTCCTTCTTTACGAGATCCACTTTTATCTACTCTATAAAAGCGCTCAAATAACCTGGGAATATGTGCTTCTGCTATTCCTTCGCCATTATCCGTAACTCTGACTATAACCTTATTTCGGATTAAATTCTCTATACTAACTTCTGTTGTACCATCTTCTTTTCCATACTTTATAGAGTTCACTACAAGATTGGATAATACCTGCTGAATTCTCTCCTTATCAGCGTGCACCATAATAGGCTCCTGGTAATTCATATCAAAAGTCAAAGCAATATTCTTTTTAGACGCTTTCATTTCGAATAAATCGAAAACGCTTTGAACAAGCTCTATAATATCAAAATTAGTATAATTAAGGTTTAGATCACCCACTTCTAGTTTGGTAATCATATCCAGATCCTTCACTATATATATTAGGCGTTCTACTCCCTTATTGGCACGATTAAGATATTTCTCTAGAATTGCAGGATCATTCATAGCGCCATCCAACAGGGTTAGTATATATCCTTGTACCGTAAATAATGGTGTCTTTAGCTCATGAGAAACATTACCCATAAACTCTTTACGATAATCTTCTCTAATTTTTAAAGTTTCTATTTCAGTTTTTCGTTTCTGAGCAAATTTTTCGACTTCTTTGATCAGCGTTTTCATATCTGTTGTGACCGGACTTTCGCCTAAGGTCTCAACATCCAGCATTTCGATATCATCATAGATTTTTCTTACTCTACGGTAAATAAATTTTTGAACTCGATACTGAATAATGATAAAACATACTGCATAGCACAACACAATAAAAATTCCTGTAAACCAGAAATTGAATTGATCTTGGATATATAAAAAAACGCTCACTAAGAGCGTTAATACTAAAGTTATATATGAAGATGATAGGTAAGCAAACCTATACGATCTCTTAAAATTTTCTGCCATTATATAACAAACTTATAGCCAACCCCTTTTATTGTTTTAAAACTACTATCTCCTAATTTTTCTCTCAATTTTCGGATATGTACATCAATGGTGCGACCCCCTACTATGACCTCATTACCCCATACTTTATCCAGAATATCCTCTCTTTTGAATACTTTTCCGGGTTTTGAGGCTAATAAAGATAATAATTCAAATTCTTTCCTTGGTAATATAATTTCTTTTTTATCCTTTACAATTTTATACTCATCCCTATTAATAATAAGGTCTCCTATCTTTACTACATTGTTAGAAGAATCATCTTCTTTTAATCTACGAAGCAATGCTTTTACTTTACTAACCAGTACTTTAGGGCGAATCGGCTTAGTGATATAATCATCAGCACCAGCATCAAATCCTGCTACTTGTGAGTAATCTTCTCCACGAGCAGTTAAAAAGGTGATAATTGTATTTTGTAAATCTGGTATTTTACGGATTTGTTCGCATGCTTCGATACCGTCCATCTCAGGCATCATTACATCCAAAATGATCAAATTTGGTTTTTTCTTTTTGGCAGTTTTAACAGCCTCCACTCCATTTTCTGCTGTTAAGACATTGTAACCTTCTGCTGTTAGGTTGTAACCAACAATTTCCAAAATATCCGGCTCATCGTCTACTAGTAAAATTGTAATATCTTTTTTATTCATTTCGTTTTAATTACATCGCTATTCGTAAATATACTAGGTTAAAATGAAGTATTGATAAACATTCAACTTAGAAACTATAAACTAACATAAAGATTTCATAGACATAACATTAAGTTAACGTTATAAAATGATCGCAATAGTTAATCCTGATGATCTCTATACGTAGTTAACAAATTCATAGTAGCTGTTATGAGATCTTTCGTCTCCGTTAATAGTCCAAAATAAAGTGTTGTATTTTTAGGACTACTTTCTTCTGTTCTTGTTCGCTCTACTTGCTTATTAATTTTATCATTTACTAAAGTAAACAATTCCTGCTTTTCTTCTATGATACCATTAAGACTTCCGAACTCTCTTTTGTCAAAAATATCTTTAATACTAGCGAAAAATTCCTGCAATTGGTCTTCAATCTCTTTAAGATCTTTGATTTGATTGAATCGTAATTTCTTATGGTTATTATTAACGTGCTTATGACTATTTTTAGAAATATACTCCAGAGACTGAGTGATATCCTCCAGATGTCCTAAGATGGAAATGTAAAAACTACTGGCTCCTACACTTGATTCATCAAGGTTTTTAATAAAATAGAAAATACTATCTCTTAACTCTTCTACTTCTGTTTCTAATTTAGCAATTCCTTTTCTGCTCTTTTTCAGCGAAGCCAGATCATATTTTGCCAAACTATCAATGGTATTTCCATAAATTTTATTCCCTCGGTTTACAAAAGACTTGATATTATCTGCACTTTCCTCGATCACTCCTTGTATGGAACTGCTTTCAGATTTCTTAAGACTATCTTCTGCCTTATGCGCTTTGGTCTTATTGCGATATCTAATTGTATTTCTAGCCAACAGGATTATGGCTACGAGCAGCAACACACCGGTCATAATAGGTTGATTAAAATTAATCAGGAATGCTATCAATGCTGCTGCCAAGAATGCACTGATTGCCGTAAAAAACCACCCTCCAATCACATTTAACACACCCGCTACACGATAAACAGCACTCTCTGTTCCCCATGCTCTATCGGCTAATGAAGTACCCATTGCAACCATAAAAGTTACATAGGTAGTAGACAAAGGTAGCTTCATAGATGTTGCAATGGAAATTAATACACCAGCAACCATTAAATTAACTGCAGCCCGTACCATATCAAATGCCGGAAGATCTTCTTTTCTAGTAGTAGCAGACTTAGGAATTTCTTCAAACTGTTTTTCAGAAAACTTCCTAAAAGGTGCTGGAGTAACGGAAGATAAAACTTCAGAAATAAAAACTGTTCCTCTTACCACACCTCTGGACAAAAAATTTGGGCGAAACTTTTCATCTCCATCTCCCTGGCGAGATAAATCAATAGAAGTTTTAACTACGTTTCTGGCTTTTGAAGAAAACCAAAGCGTTAATACCATAATAAGACCTGCAAATAGTAATATAAGCGTAGGTGTCTCAGCTTTACCACTAAGTGAAGACATCAAAAACTCATTAGCAGGGATTCCCGATGCACTCCAATCCAGATACGATTTATATGCAGCGATAGGAACACCAATAAAATTTACCAAATCGTTTCCTGCAAAAGCCAAAGCCAAAGCAAAAGTTCCTACAATTATAATAAGCTTATAAATATTAGTTTTTAGGATTGTCATAAATCCGTAAGAAAGCAGGGATAAGAATCCAAAACCAGCTATAACAATTGCTAAAACATTAGTTTCCAGAAAACCTCTTAAAGTAGTAGAAATAGTACCTGCTTCTGCATCAATCTTAAACAGATCTTTCTTAGCAGCTGCCAATTCTTTAATTGTTTCATAAGAACTTTCGAAATGTAAATTGGCCCATTCCAAAAAACCAAGCCCAGTATCATTAGTTAATACATCTACTATCTCTTTAGCATAGTTTGTTCCTTTGATTCCCTTTATAAAAATAAAATATAATATTGCGGTTAAGGCGATTCCTCCAAAAAGCGCACCTACCCATTTTGCTTTTTTTTCAAAATTAAAAGACAGTAATAATCTGGATACATATTGAACCATTGCTCCTATAGAAAATGCAACAACTACAGATAATAATATTCCGGCTATTATTTCGCCAGCTTTTTTTGTATTTATATAATTACCTAAATCTGCAAAAGAAAGATCAGCATCTGCAGCAATTTTAATTAGCGCAACACATACTGCTGCACCTAATAGTTCAAATACGATGGATACCGTGGTAGAAGTAGGCATACCTAAAGTATTGAAAAAATCCAGCAGTAATATATCTGTGATCATAACCGCCATAAAAATGATCATGATCTCATCAAAATAAAACTCTCCGGGAACAAAAATACCTTTACGAGCCACCTCCATCAAACCACTTGAAAAAATAGCTCCTGCAGCTATTCCTATACTTGCGACGATCATTATAGTTCTAAACGAAATCGCTTTAGAACCAATCGCTGAATTTAAAAAATTAACAGCATCATTACTCACCCCAACAACTAGATCTGCTATAGCCAAAATCGCTAAAGCCACGATCATCAAAATATAAATGTCGTTCATATTTTTCTCACAATCTTATAAACCACAAAAATGTTATTAAAAATCTAGTCGTATGTTATTGAAATGTTATCTTTTTTATCCTTTCCCACCCGAATTGAACTTTAGGTATTCTCGAAATTATAAAAGCCTAGTAGTTAGCTACGATTTTACAATTTTTGAAAATCAACTGATGCTAAGGAAACCTTAAAATTTCTTTACAGCCTCGAAACCACAGCATTTTCTCAAAGTTATTGATCAGACGCCTTTGCTGAGTAGCATTTTTGGTATTTGTACTTAGAGCATTCTGCCAATATCAATTCGGCTGAAAATTCTAGTAATATTAGCTGAAATTTTATATCAAGAGTATCTAATGGTAGCATAAAAAATAAATCATAACATTACAAAAATTTGATTTTCAGTATTTTATATACTCAATGTTAATTTAATGTTACGTAAATGTTGCTTAAAAGTAAAATTAATGTTACATTTGTAATGCAAACATTAAGAACCCCCAATAAAAGATATATTATGAAAAATTTACTGTTAACATTAGCGATTCTTTTTTCAGGAGTAATGATGGCTCAGGATGTTAAACCTACTTTTGAAAAACAGGGAGATATAATCAAAGGAACTTACTTTTATGAAAATGGTGAGATTCGTCAACAAGGATTTTACAATAAGGAAGGAAAACTTCACGGAGAATGGAAGTCATATGATATGACCGGTAAAAAAATCGCCATGGGACAATACCAGAATGGTGTGAAAACAGGTAAGTGGTTTTTTTGGGAAAATGAAAAACTATCTGAAGTAAACTATTCTGACAATACGATTGCATCTGTAACAACGTGGTCTAACAAAAGTGACGTGGTTGTTAATTATAACGATAATTAAATTTGCCAAAATAATTTAATATGAAGCGTTCAGAAATTTCTGAGCGCTTTTTTTGCTTTAAAAAAGTAATAAACTAAAAAAAACTAATGTTTGTTCATGCATTACTAAATCCTTCTATCTAAAACTTACCTCTGTCTTACTCTCTTCCTTAACAATTAGGTAACTATCAAAAAAATCTATTAAAGCACTTGTTCTACAATACTTTATATAAAATTTATTAAGTAGATTTTTCGTGTAAACCTCTTATTTTGACAGTGTCGGATAACAATTACATAACATTATAATCACTCTTATTTAATTTTTCAGTAACGCACAAGTAACAATAGCTATCGTTATTTGCACCGAATTTAGAATACGTTATGAGAAAAATTGTAATTCTCTGTGCACTATTTGTTATTGGAATAGTGAGTGCGCAGGAAACTGGCTCCATAGCTGGTACTTTGCTTGACAAAGAAGCAAATAATCAACCTTTACCTTTTGCTAACGTCTTAATTAAAGGGACTAGCAAAGGGACAACTACTGATTTTGATGGATTATATAGTATTGAAAACCTAGAGCCGGGAACCTATACAGTAGAATTTAGTTTTGTTGGTTATGAAACCTTAGATAAAGAGGTTATTGTAAAAGCCAATGAAACCACCACAGTTAATGCATCAATTGGTGCTAGTGCAGCGGCCTTAGATGAAGTTGTTATTAAAACAACTAGTAGAAAAAAAGAAAGTGTGCAAGCACTACTTTTAGATCAAAAAGGTGCTGTAGTTCAGAAACAAAGTATTGGAGCTCAGGAGCTTTCCAACAAAGGTGTGAGTAATGCCGCCGCTGCTGTTACTAAAATTTCTGGGATCTCAAAACAAGAAGGTGGAGGTAATGTGTATGTTAGAGGTCTTGGAGATAGATACTTAAACACCACGTTCAACGGTTTATCCCTACCAGCAAATAACGTAGATAAGAAAAATATAGATCTTGGTCTATTCTCTTCTGATGTTATTGAGAATATTGGTGTAAGCAAAACATATGCTGCTAATTTTTACGGTGATTTTGCAGCAGGTAATGTAGACATTAAAGCAAAAGAACACGTTGGAAAAGCATATATAGATGTAGATCTAGGAAATACTATAAATAGTGCCTCTATTGGACAAAAGTTCTTAAAAAGTGAGGGGACTGGATTCTTTGGATTTTATAATAGATATAGAAACGATCCATTTGCTGTTGTTTTATCTCACGGTATTGACCCTATCTCATCAGAGGGACCCGTTGGACTTTCAGGATCGATTACAGCAGGAAAATCTTGGGACATTGGTGAAGAATCAAAACTAAGCATCTTTGGAACGGCTTCTTTTGGAAGTAGTTATGAATATCTAAGAGGCGAAGCAGCAAATGTTACAGCAGCAGAAAATCAAATATTTAGAGATACTGAAATTTTTGAATACAACCGCACCACTACTGCAATGACCAATATTGTATATCGTATCAATGGAGATCATAGAATAAAGTTTACCTCCTTGTTTATTAATGATGCGAAAGATGAAATAGGCCGTTTTGGAATTGATGGAAATGGATTTAACAGAAACACTATTGCAGACATTGATGATTTTGGTTTTTTTACGCAAAATGTACAATTCGAACAGGATATGATTTATGTGAATCAATTATCTGGAGTTAGTAACATTAATGAGAAGATAAAAGTAGATTACGGGATTGGCTTTAACAGTGTTCTTGCTCGTCAACCAGACAGAAAACGAATTGCTTTAGAACAGTTTGATCTAGCCTTAGACAACGACCCAAGTACGAACCCAGTTCTTTTTCGTAATGTAGATTTTGATAATCAACGTTACTTCCAAAATATTGAAGATCAAGAATGGAATGGGCGTATAAATGTATCCTACGAGCATAAAGAAAATCTATCCTTTAATTTCGGGTATAATGGACGTATAAAGCAACGTGATTTTGATAACCAACGTTTTGGATTAAGTATTATTGAACCAAGAACAGAAGTTACTAATGTTAATGATTTCAATTCCATTTTTAATATTGATAATTTAGGTGTTACTTATAATACAGTAGTTATAAACCCACTAGATCCTTCAAATGGATTAGGAAATACAAACCTTCCAGGACTTCCAGAAAATACTTATACCGGCAACCTAGATATTCACGCCTTATATGCGAATGCAATCTATAAATATGGAGAGAAGTGGACATTTGTTCCCGGACTACGTGTAGAATCTTTCAATCAAAGTATTGAATATAATGTGATCAACCTTGCGTTCAACAACCCTGGGCGCAATGAGGCAACAGAAACTTTTTTACTACCTAGTTTAAATATAAAATACGCATTAAACGAAGATCAAAACTTACGTTTTTCTGTAAGTAGAACTGTTTCTAACCCAGAGTTTAAAGAAGTAGCTCCATTTGTATATGAAAATGTAACTGATCGTATAGGAGGTAATCCAGACTTATTAAATGACCCGGCATTCTCTTCTATTATCAATTTGGATTTAAAATACGAATGGTTCTTTGAAAAAGGTCAGATATTTTCTATTGCCGCTTTTGCAAAACAGATTAACGATCCTGTAAACTTGGTATCTGCCAACGACGCAACAGGAACGCAGCGTTTCTTTAGAACAGGAGACAAAGCAGAGGTTTTTGGTATTGAATTAGAAGCTCGAAAAGCATTGTTGTTAAATACTGAAGAAGAAAGTCTTCTTTCTGCAGGTGTAAACATTACTTATACCTCTACAAAACAGGATTTAAAAACTGTTTCAGGAACCTTCAATACCAATTTTAACAGAGATTCTGACCAACTACAAGGTGCATCACCATTTTTGATCAATGCCGATGTAAGCTATACACCAACTTTTGGAGATTATAAACCAGTAGCAAACCTTGTATTCTCCTATTTTTCCGATCGAATCGACGCATTGGGAGCAGGACAATTAGGAAATATCGTAGAAAAAGGAGTGCCAACTCTAGACTTCGTTTGGAAGAATAAAGTACGAGAGAATTTTGAAATCAACCTTAGTGTTAAAAACTTATTGAATCCAACGATCGAAAGAGTACGTGAAAATGCTACGATATCAGAAGACGTGCTTACCACTTTTGGCATTCCATTCACTAGAAATACAAATAATGAAATCAATCCAATAGACGAGTTTGCTCTTTCGAGTTATAAGAGAGGAGTAAATATTGGATTACAATTTAAATATACATTTTAACTCATTTTAAAAAACAAAATTAATCAAAATAAAAACCCATGAAAGCAAATATATTTCTTTTAAAAACCCTTGTCTTTGCATTGCTTTTTGCATCCTGTGCAAGTGATGACACAGCAGACATTACTATTAATATCGACGGTAACGGTTCTCCTATAGATCCTACTGGCGAAGTGATAGGTGGAACTTTAACAGAAGACCTTACACTAGAATTAGGAACAGAATATTCTCTTAATAGCGCGCTTATAGTACCCGACGGTATCACCCTTACTGTAGAGCCAGGTGTAGTAGTAAGAGCTGCTACTGGATCTGATGTATATATTGCTGTATTACAAGGAGGAACTATCAATGCTGAAGGAACTTCTTCTAATCCTATTGTATTTACATCTGCTACTTCAACTCCAAATCCTGGAGACTGGGGAGGTCTAATCATATTAGGTAGAGCACCAATAAACTCTGTAGTTGGAGGTGATGCAACTTCTACTTCTGAAATCGGAGGATTACCCTATGGTGGTAGTATAGCAGATGATAACTCTGGTATCCTTAGATATGTTCGTATCGAATATTCTGGAGGAGCGGCAGACGCAGCTTCAGAAAACAATGGATTTTCATTTTATGCAGTAGGAAATGGAACTACTATCGAGTTTATTCAGGCTTTTGAAGGAGCAGATGATGGAGTAGAGTTTTTTGGAGGAACTGTGAACGCTTCATTTATATCTGTTGTTGGTGCTCAGGATGACTCTGTAGACTGGACTGAAGGATTTACAGGAACATTAACAAATGTATACATCGAGCACAGACAATCTCACGATAAAGGAATAGAAGGTGATGGTTTTAACACCGATATAGGAAACAACTCTAATCCTGTATTTTGGTCCGCACCTACAGTTACAAACCTTACTATCAATGGACTTGGTTCTTCTAATGAGAATGAAGCGATCCGATTACGTGCAGGAACAAGAGCTATATTTACCAATGTTCTTTTGGAAGGTTTTGCAGAAGGTTTTGACCTTGATGATACCGAAACTGGAAACGGTGTTTTAAATGATGAAACTTCTATTACTGATATTACTTTTGATGATATCACACTAAACCTTAAAAATGATACTGGAGCTACTTTTGAAGAAAGTGATGTAATCTCTGGTGTAGGTAATGGAACTGGTGCAGATTACAACTCTTGGAATTCTGGTTGGACACGTAACTAATACGTCTTAAAAATTCAGCCAACAATAAACAGAAAAGCACCTTGTTCACCATCAAGGTGCTTTTTTATATGATCAAACTTTCACAGACTTCCAATTCCCTTTTCTAAACCACATAATGGCTATAACTGCAATTAAAACTTCGGCAAAAGTAATTGCTAAAAATACTCCCATAGCACCCCAATCAAAAACAATTGCCGCCAGATATGCAAACGGTAACTGAAACACCCAAAAACAGAAAAAGTTGATAATGGTAGGAGTTTTAGTATCTCCCGCTCCGTTAAAAGACTGAATAATCACCATGCCATATGCATAGAATACATATCCAGCAGCAATTACACGAAGACTTAATGCCCCATATTTAACAACTTCTGGCTCTGAGCTAAAGATTTTGATTATTACCTCTGCAAACACCAGGTAAAATACAGATACAAAAAGCATAAAATACGCATTGTATTTTCCGGTTTTCCATACAGATTGTTCTGCACGATTCGGTTCGCCAGCTCCCAGATTTTGACCAACAAGTGTTGCAGCTGCATTACTCATTCCCCAGGATGGCATAAGCGTAAACATTAGTACTCGAATAGCTATTGTATATCCAGCTAATACTTCACTACCAAATTCTGCCATAATTCGCATTAAAAACACCCAACTAGAGGTTCCGATAATAAACTGACCTATGCCTCCAAGAGATACTTTGATTAAGTTAATCATCACCTTAGAACGTAAAACGATATCTTTAAAGGTTACCTTAATTTTACTCCATCCAAAGAAAAGAATCGCCATTTGGAATACCACAGCGCTCCCTCTTCCTATAGTAGTTGCAATAGCAGCACCTTGGACTCCAAAACCCGGAATAGGTCCAAAACCAAAAATAAAAAGTGGGTCTAAAATGATATTCAAAAGGTTAGAAACGATTAATACTTTCATAGCAACAGAAGCATCTCCTGCACCTCTAAAAACGGCATTGATTAAAAAAAGCAACATAATTGTTATGTTTCCTCCCAAAAGCACTTGTGTATATCCATATCCCTCTGCTATTAAATCAGGTTCTGCTCCCATAAGAGTTAAAATTTCCTTTGGAAACAGTATTCCGATCACACTTATAATTATGGAAACCGAAATTCCTAATAATATAGACTGCACTGCCGCATGAGAAGCTCCTACCATATCCTTTTCTCCAACTCTGCGTGCTACTATTGCGGTAACTCCCATACTGAGACCAATCGCGATGGCATATATCAAAGTAATGACTGATTCTGTCAATCCTACGGTAGCTATGGCATTTGGACCGAGACTGGAAACCCAATATGCATCTACTAATGCAAAAATAGATTCCATCATCATTTCTAGGATCATAGGAACTGCAAGCATGAATACTGCTTTGCGGATGCTACCAGATGTAAATTGTTGCTCCTTACCTGTAATAGCTATCTTAAAGTAAGAAAATAGTTTAGAAAGTGTAAGCTTATTAGATGTCATAAGTGAAAGAATTATGATTAAAAAAAAGGAATAAATTGGACAGAACTAAGAAAGGTTTTCTTAGCTAAACAATACCGAAGCCGATATTTCCAAAGAGATGTGCATAATTCTTATAACTTCATAATGAGACAAATATCGAATTTTTTAGGGAAAACACAAAATAAATAATTAAACCTGTTTTTAATACGGTAAACCCATAGCTTTTGTATCAAATTGATAATTTGTTCAGATTTAACATTAAAAAAAAGAGTTCCTAACTCAATTTTTAATAAAATATTGTACTTTTATAGTCCCAAAATAAAGTATTTATGAAAAAAATCTACTTATTACTCATACTTATCGGTGTTTTTGTCCTCTCCTTTTCTACTGGAGTGCAGGCGCAATCGTCCTTTAATACTATTGATCAAAAAGAAGAAGTTCAGGTTTTTCCAAATCCTGTTTCTGGTGACATCCTTAATATTACATCTAAATCAGGTAAGTCTATGACTTGCAGAGTATTTAATGTTTTAGGGAAAACAGTACTTTTTAAGGTACTTACTACCCAAGAACAACTTAATATTTCTGCTTTACCTCCTGGAGTCTATGTTCTTAGAATCAAAATAGGAGAAGAAGCTTTTACAAAAAAATTAATTAGGAAATAACAACCAGGGTTTTTCTTTAACCAACAATCTAATAATGGTTATGTTGGTCATATAAAACTATCTCGGTATTTATTATATAACAAACACTCTCTTATCGCAGAGTGTTTTTTTATACCTTTGTTTCAAACAAAATCCCTTTTCGACTCGTATGCTGGCTGAGACTATTTTTACAATTCAAAATGATCAGGATTTTGAAAAAGCTGCATTAAGAGTTTTTCAACACCAATACATTAATTGTAGAATTTACCAACGGTTTTGTAATCTTTTGGGAATTACCAAAAGTTCAGTAAAAACCACTGATGACATTCCGTTTTTACCCATTGAATTTTTTAAACAAGAAAAAATAGTTAGTTCAGCTTTTAATGTTCAACAAATTTTTACCAGTAGTGGAACAACCGGCAGTACTACCAGTAAACATTATGTAACTAATTTGAGTATTTATGAAACTAGTTTCCGAAAAGGGTTTGAGCTTTTTTATGGAGATATAAAAGAGTATACCATTTTAGCGCTTTTACCGTCCTATCTGGAGCGTGAAGGCTCCTCTTTAGTGTATATGGCAGATGCACTCATTAAAGAAAGTCAACAAGCCGAAAGTGGATTTTACCTAGACGAAACCGAAAAACTGGTTAGCACGCTAAAACAGCTTTCCTTACAAGGTAAAAAGATACTTCTTATAGGTGTTTCTTTTGCATTATTAGATCTTGTTGAAAATCATCATATACAGCCAAATGATAATTTAGTTGTTATGGAAACCGGCGGAATGAAAGGCCGAAGAAAAGAAATGATCCGCGAGGAATTACATCAAGTTCTGAAAAAAGGTTTTGGTGTCTCTAAAATTCATAGTGAGTATGGGATGACAGAATTATTGTCCCAAGCTTACTCTAAAGGTGATGGTGTTTTTCATTCCCCTCCCTGGATGAAAGTCAGCACTCGTGACCCCGAAGATGCTCTGACATCTATGAGCACAGGTAAAACAGGCGGTATTAATATTATAGATCTGGCTAATATAAATTCCTGCTCATTTATTGCCACCCAAGATTTAGGAAAAATCTATACCGATGGTAGTTTTGAGATACTTGGTAGGTTTGACCATAGTGATATTAGAGGATGTAATCTGATGTTACTATAAATTAAATTTTTTGCAACTTTCCGTTTTAAACACCGTATTTAAAAATGTAATTGTGTTTTGAAAACATATTATTATGTTAAAATTGTAATGTTCTGTTTTTTCTCACGACTGAATGGATGTAACAACAAAACAACAACTTAAAATGAAAAGATTCTTTGTCATACTGTTTTTAGGAGTGTCATTTTCCTTAAGCGCACAGCAAATTGATTATAATTTAAAAAAAGGATTTGTAGCTGAAGGATATGACGTAACTGAATACTTTAATAATAAAGCTATTAAAGGAGAAAGTAAATTTACTGCAACTCACGACAATGCAAAATACAAATTTGCAAGTCAGGCAAATCTGGAAAAGTTTAAAAGCAATCCAGAAAAGTTTGTACCTCAATATGGTGGTTACTGTGCTTATGCGATTGGAGCTAAAGCAGAAAAAGTTGATATTGATCCTGAAACATTTGAAATAAGAGACGGTAAGTTATATTTATTCTATAACTCTTGGGGAATCAATACGCTGACTAAATGGAATGAAGAAGGAGCTACAGCATTAAAAAATAAAGCCGATGTGAATTGGCAAAAAATAAAAACAAAAAAATAATCGAGTACATCGATAAACATATAGAACGTTAAGTTTTTTTCAATAATTGATTGGTTAGTTGACAAAGCCTGCTAAGAAGAGATTCTTGCAGGCTTTGTTTTTTATTTAATTAAATTTTAAAAAGTATAGTACAACTATTCTTATTCTAAACCGCTCTGATTACAAAATAGTTTTTCTTTCCTCTTTGTAATAAAACAAACTGACCATTAATCAAATCATCTGCACTAATAGCGTATCCTTCTTTTACTTTTTCTTTATTTACAGATATAGAATTCTCCTTTAGTGCTCTACGTGCCTCTCCATTTGACTTTAAGAAACCTGTATGCTCTGCTAATGCTCCAATAATATCTAAACCATCATTAATAAGGTCTTTAGAAATTTCTGCTTGAGGCACACCCTCAAAAACATCTAAAAATGTTGCTTCATCTAATGCTTTTAAATCTTCAGAAGTAGATTTTCCAAATAATATATTTGATGCTTTAATTGCATTCTCCAGATCTTCCTCAGAGTGCACCATAATGGTAATTTCATCGGCCAATTTTTTCTGAAGAATTCTCTGATGAGGAGCTTCAGTGTGTGCAGCAACCAAACCTTCTATTTCTTCTTTAGTTAGAAATGTAAAAATCTTAATATACTTCTCTGCATCTTCATCGCTTGTATTTAACCAATATTGGTAGAATTTATAGGGAGAAGTTCTTTTAGCATCCAGCCAAACATTTCCTCCTTCAGATTTACCAAATTTAGATCCATCAGATTTTGTGATTAATGGGCAGGTTAATGCATATCCTTTTCCTCCTCCGATTCGTCTGATCAATTCAGTTCCTGTGGTAATATTACCCCATTGATCACTACCTCCCATCTGCAGTGTGCAGTTATGCTCTCGATACAGGTGTAAGAAATCATATCCTTGTACCAATTGATACGTAAATTCTGTAAAAGACATTCCATCAGAAGACTCCGATGAAATTCTATTCTTTACAGAATCCTTCGCCATCATATAGTTTACGGTAATATGTTTACCTACGTCTCTTATAAAATCAAGGAATGAAAAATCTTTCATCCAATCATAATTATTCACTAAAACTGCTGCATTTGCAGCTTCGCTTTCAAAATCCAAAAACTGTGCTAATTGAGATTTTATCGCTTCCTGGTTATGTCTTAATGTTTTTTCATCAAGAAGGTTACGTTCAGAAGGTTTACCAGATGGGTCTCCGATCATTCCGGTAGCACCTCCAACTAAGGCAAAAGGTTTATGTCCTGCTCGCTGATAATGCGCCAGTAACATAATCGGTACAAGATTTCCTATATGTAATGAATCTGCCGTAGGATCAAAACCTACATATGCTGCTCTCATTTGTTCCATCAGGTATTCTTCTGTACCAGGCATAGCATCATGTAGCATTCCTCTCCAGCGTAGTTCTTCTATAAAATTTATAGCCATTTTAGTATAATTCAATTAGATGCGGCAAAGATAAAAATATGAATTATATAGCGCTATGAATACTACAGAAATCGCTTTACCCAACTGAGCTGGTTACAATTCCTTAAACTTATCTATCAATTGAATTGCTTTTTCTTTGTAGATTCCATCGTATTGAATGATTACTTTAAGGAGTTCCCAAGATTTTTTAATTTCTCCTAACTTAAGATATGTAAGTGCTTTATACCAACTTGCATCTTCGAAATAATTACTGGTATCTGTTATGGTTTCAAACTGTTTTAATGCCTCTTGTTCCTTACCAAGATTAAGATAACTATTCCCAAGATATAATCTAAGCTGATCGGGTAAAGAACTAGAAGTAGTTTTATTTAGTCCAGAAATCACCTTTTCATAATTACCTTCAGCATAGTTTTTCTTTATTAGATGAAGTTCATTTGTATGATCGCCTCTTGTGATATCTTCTGCCGGATATGGTTCATAATAGGAACTATATAAATCTGAATAATCCGTTGATCCACTAAAATTGTTCCACAGCAAGGTCCCAACTCCAAGAAGAATAACAATGAAAGCAGCAACTTTCAAATACGAAAAATAGGAGGTTGATTGATCAATAGATTCTTCCTGTTTTACCTCTTCAGTAATTTTTTGTAATTTTTCTTTAAAATGAAGGGTATCAGTATTATTTAATACCTGATGCAACTTGCGGTGTTTATCAACCTCAAGAGCAAGTTCAGGATCTGAGATCATTTCATTTTCAAATGCTATGAGTTCATCTCCTGATAATGTCTTAACCAGATACCTTTCTATTTTTTCAAACAATTCCTGAGTTCTTTCCATACTTATTTTTCTTTTTCAGAGATCATTTTTAGTTCTTTATATATGGGATCCTTTTCTATTCTTTCCAGTAATGCTTTTTTGCACTCAAATTTCTTTTTACGCGTATACCCTTCAGAATACCCAGTAATAGCGGCAATATCCTTCATACTATTCCCTTTAAAAACGAGATTTAATAAATCCTTACAGGTATTACTTAACGTAAGGAAATATTTGCGATACAAATGTTCACGCTCTTTATTCTCTATTTCTTCGGCAATAGACATTTCAAATCCCTCATCTGCCTCTATTATTTCACTATCTACGATCAATCTTTTCTTCTTTCGTAATCGACTTCTCCATAAATTTTTGCATACTGCATAAAGATATGTTCGTATCGAAACATTCTTATTCATATCGAGAGAACCCGATTTCAATTTCTCATAAATCACTATCAAAGCATCCTGAAAAACATCTTCTGCATCTGTATCATCACCAGAATTTTGAAGGACAAAACCCTTTATATAGTTATAGTTTTTTTTATAGAAAGCTTTAATAACCTGAGTATTTCCAGCTGCAATCCCTTCTAAAATTCTTCTTTCTTCATTGTTACTCATAGATTAATGTCGTAACATAGTAATCTGTTACCTTTATTATGAATTTTATTTTACACTGTAAAAGTAACATTTTTACGTTCTTTGCTATAAAGAAATACATATTACTATGTGTTTTGATATAGATAGTGAAAAAAGCTAAAACAAACAACAGGTGAAATCCTATGACAACTTATGAAGCCACTTGAATATCTTTTTGATATTAAGATTTTTTGTTTCTTTATCCTCATCCTTCCATTTTGTAGCATCTCTGCACAAAAAATTCAGGATACTGTTATAGCTTCCCAATATCTAAAAAAGGCTGAGTCCTTGTTATCAGAAAACAAACTCGAAAGTTCTGTAGTTTACTTTAAAAAAGCATTAGATATAGAGTCCAAAATACTGGGTCAACATCACGAAAAAATTATAATTTATTACGATCGAATAGGGCTTATCTATAACAACTTAGGAGAACATGAAATCGCTCTTGATTATTTTAAAACATTTTTAAAGTTAGCCACAAAAAGATATGGATTATATCATTTTTATGCAGGTTACGGTTTCCTAAATATCGGATTGACTTATCAAAACTTACTACGATATGATTTGGCCCTCGACAATTATGAGAAATCTTTGATTATATTCCAATATTGCAAAAAAAAGGACATGATTGCGTTTATATACGACAACATGGGAAATGTTTTTACCAAAAGTGGAGAAAACAATAAGGCAATCGAGTACTACAATAAAAGTATAAGAATAGGAACAACATTATTTGGCAAATACTACCTTGAAAATGGCAAAAGTTATAAAAACATTGGAGATTTATATACCGATCAAAAGGAGTATGAAAAAGCGTTATCCTACTACGAAAAAAGCTTAAAGATATATCTCAATGCTTATGGAGAAAACAATTTAAAAGTGGCAAATCTTAATTTTGACATTGCAGATTTATATCATGACAAAAAAGAATATGATACTTCATTAAAGTATTACGAGAAAGCGCTCTCAGGATATATGGAAGTTTTAGATGAGGATCATCCAAAAATTGTGAATCTAAACTTACGAATAGCAAATATTTATACTAAAAAAAAGAAATATGACGATGCTTTACAATACTACGAAAAAGGCCTGAATATATTTCAAACTACTCGTGGCAAGTCCCATTTGCTAACTTCAGACTTCTACTATAGCATTGCAACAGTTTACAATGAAAAGAAAGAATTTGTAAGAGCAATTTCCTATTTTGACAAAGCCGTAATGGCAAACAAAAAAGCTCAATATCCCAGCAATACTATAAACGACTTTGACCCAAGTCAATATTATGACTCCAAATTACTTTTAAAGGTTCTTCACGGAAAAGCTAAAACATTACAGGCTAGTTATATCAAATTTAAAAATGATGAAGATTTAAGTAATAGTTTAAAAATATATGAGCAAGCGGATATACTAATTGAATACATTAGAAAATCTTATCACGATTATCAGGAAAAGCTGATGTTTGCTGAAAAAGCAAGAGAAATTTATGCTGATGCAATAAAGACCCAATTATTACACTATAGAAAAGTAGTCACAAAACCAACATTGGAAAAAGTGATTTATTACATCGAAAAAAGCAAGGCCAACATGCTTAAAGATTTAATCAACGAATCCAAAACAAAAGACTTTGCAGGACCTACCGTTGAATTATTAGAATTAGAAAGAATTCAAAAAATTAATCGTTCTTTCTATCAATCCAGAATCATCGAAGAAAGGTCAAATGCAACTATAAATCATTCAAAAATCACAGCATACGAAAGCAAGCTATCACGGCTAAAAAGTATAGAAGACTCCATAGCAAAAGTATTGAAAAAGAATTACCCTAAATATCATCAGCTAAAATATGAGAAGGCTATTATTTTAGTTGACAAAATTCAAAAAATGCTTAAAGATGACTCCTCTTTATTAGAGTTTTTCATCTCAGATGATATCACCTATGCTATTACTATTACCAAACAAGAAATTGCGATAAAAGAACTCCATCTTCCAACGTTAACAGCAAAAATTACACAATTCAGACAATCCATCAAAGACAAGCATACTCAAGACTATAAAACAATAGCAAATCATCTTTACCGCGATCTTATTGCACCCATAAAAGAAGAATTAGTTGGCAAAGAATTAATTATTGTGCCTGATGGTACCTTATGGTATCTCAATTTTGATTTATTACTAAGCCAAGAAGATATATCAAACAACCCCAAGGAATTATCCTATATGTTGAAAGAGTATGCAATTTCGTATGCCAGTTCAGCAAATCTGCTATTTTCAAATAGAAAGAAGAGTCTTTTCGATTTTTCGCAAATGCAAAAGGAATGTTTAGCATTTTCATTTTCAGGGAATTCAGATTTTCAAAATTCGAAAGCTATAAGTCTATCTGCGCTTACTGAGTACGAAAATGATTTACCGGGAACCCGAAAAGAAATCAAAGCCATTGCCAATATTATAGATGGAAATTACTTTTATGGGTCTGAAGCTGTAGAAACTAATTTTAAAAAGAATGCCAGTCAGTATAATATTCTGCATCTGGCATTACACGGTGAAGTAGATAACGAAAGGCCTGAGAATTCTAAACTACTTTTTACCAAAAACAATGATTCGATAGAGGATAATATGTTGTATAGTCACGAATTGTTTGCATTAGATATTCCCGCAGAATTGACAGTACTTAGTGCCTGTAATACAGGAACCGGTAAAATTGCCAAAGGAGAAGGCATTATGAGTTTAGGAACTGCGTTTCAATACGCAGGCACCAAAAGTTTACTATTGAGCAGTTGGGAAGTATCGGATCAGACCACCCCAGAGTTAATGAAGAACTTTTATACCAACATAAAAGATGGCATGAATAAAGCCGAAGCCTTGCAACAGGCTAAATTACAATACTTACATAACGCAAACATGAACCGCACACATCCGTTTTATTGGGGTGGATTTTATCTATTGGGTGATGTTGCCCCGGTTCAGTTTAGTACAAATTATACTTTATATTGGGTAATTGGATTCGTAGGATTGATGCTATCATTTCTTGTTATATTTTGGTATAGAAAAAGAAAATTACATCCAAAAAAAAGTTAGAAATACATACAAAACATACACATCAATACATCCAAAAATTTACACCTTTTATCTTTGTAAAACCTGAAATACTTACTATCCTGAAGAGGGATACCCCAGGCAGAAATCCAAACCTTAATTGCACAAAAAAACATATCTCAATGCGATAACAATTTTTATTGCTAATTGTGTACATTAGTATCATAGAACAAAAACGATGATATTAGTTACCGGAGCAACAGGTTTAGTAGGTACTCATTTATTGATCAAACTGGTAGAAGAAAAATATCAGATACGAGCATTATATAGAACCGACACTAAAAAAGAATATGCCAAGAGCGTGTTTGTCAAATGCTGTAAACCCGAAGATCAACTTGCCTTTGATGCTATTGATTGGATTCAGGGTGAACTGAATGACATTCCTAAACTCTCCTCTGCATTTAAAGGTATTACCCGTGTATACCATTGTGCTGCCATGATCTCTTTTAACCCTTCACATTATAGAAAACTTCGTAAAATTAATATCGAAGGAACCGCAAATATTGTAAATCTATCGCTAATAAATAAAGTAGAAAAACTATGCTATGTAAGCACTATTGCTACATTAAGTGAAAACACATTGCAAAACCCTATTGATGAAACTGCCGAATGGAATCCGGAAATATCCGATTCTGTATATGCCATTACCAAGTATGGTGCAGAAATGGAAGTCTGGCGTGGCACGCAGGAAGGACTTAACGCCGTGATTGTAAATCCGGGTATTATTATAGGTCGAGGTTTTTACGATGCTGGAAGTGGATATTTGTTTAAAAAGATCCGTAAAGGAATGAAATACTACACCACGGGAACCACGGGATATGTTGCTGTTACTGATGTTGTTAAAATTATGCACCGCCTAATGAATAGCGAAGTTAACAACGAACGATATATAGTTGTGGGTGAAAACCTAAGTTTTAAAAATGCATTTTCCCTCATCGCGAAAGCACTTAACAAGCCTGCTCCAAAGAAGAAAGTTTCTCCTTTTTTAATGAAAACCGCATATTATTTACAACAGTTTAGTTACTTCTTTTTTAGAACGAAAAGAGTCATTTTTAAATCCTCAATAAAGAGTGCTTTTTCTAATTCTTTTTATGAAAACGAAAAAATAAAGAAAGAACTCACCTATAGCTTTACTCCTGTTCAAAAAGCCATTGAGACTACTGCTTCTTTTTTCCTAAAGGAGCATTAGATGTACTCCTTTTCTTAATTGCAGTTTCTATTTCTTGTTCGATTAACTCTTCATCTGTTAATTTAATCTTATCTAAGTCTGAGGGTAATACTTTTGCGTCTTTTAGACCTTTCTTTGCTCTTTTAATAGAATCCTCTATCTTTTTGATGGAGTCTTCTTCTTTTTTTAGTTTTTCAAATTTAATTTTTGATCCCTCTATATTTTTTTTCACTTTATTAAAAATCTCCTCGTATTCATCTAACTGAGCTGTATACCAGCTATTGTTTTCTGCAAACACTAAACTATCAATCCCATGTTTTTTTAGAATATATTCCTCCGGATTAATTTTCTCTATATCAAAAACCTTTTTGTAGCTTCCTTTTGCTGCTTTTATAAATGCAATATCCGTAAGTATCTCTACCATTTTATCTTCAGCAATAAGATTATCCGGCTTAGAGGGCTTATCAAGATCCTGACAAGAAAAAACAAGAAGCGCTAAAAGAAAGAGACTGTATATGATTCTTTTTTTCATCGGTCAAAAGTTAATCGTTGTCCATTTTTAACATCATAGAATTTAAAATTCTTATAGACTAAACTTCCGTTCACAAAAGTATGAGTTATTCTTGATTTGAATGTAGTTCCTTCAAATGGAGACCAACCACATTTATAAGCTATATTATCGGTATTAACAGTCCAAGGCGCATTAAGATCTACTAATACAGCATCCGCACAATATCCTTCTTTAATATAACCTCGCTTCTCAACCTGAAACAAAATTGCAGGATTGTGGCACATTTTTTCTACAATTTTCTCTAGTGAAATTTTGTCCTTGTGGTAAAATTCCAACATAGCAGGCAATGCGTGTTGTACGAGCGGACCGCCAGAAGGTGCTTTCGTATAGACGTTATCTTTTTCTTCTTTTGTATGAGGCGCATGATCTGTAGCGATTACATCTAATTTATCATTCAATAATGCTTCAAACAATGCGTCTCTGTCCTTTGACGTTTTTACTGCAGGATTCCATTTAATCAATGTTCCTTTTTCTTTATAGTCCTCATCAGAAAACCAAAGATGATGAATACATACTTCTGCTGTTATCTTTTTATCTTTTAATGGAATTTTATTCGAGAACAATTCCAGTTCTTTTGCTGTAGACAAGTGAAAAACGTGCAATCTAGCCCCCGTTTTTTTGGCCAGTGCTACGGCATTAGAAGAAGATATATAACACGCTTCCTCACTTCTGATAATTGGATGTAGCTCAATAGGTATATCGTCTCCATATTTCTCTTTATATATTGCAGTATTATTTCTTATGGTTTCTTCATCTTCACAATGTACTGATATCACCAAATCTGTGGATGAGAAAATCTTTTCTAGTACTTCAGGATTATCTACCAGCATATTTCCGGTAGAAGAACCTAAAAATAGTTTAAGTCCTGCTACATTTTTTGAATCTACCTTTAATATTTCCTCAAGGTTATCATTGGTTCCTCCAAACATAAAAGAATAGTTAGCATAGCTGGTTTTCGATGCTATTTCGAATTTTTCTTCCAGCTTTTCTATAGTAGTTGTCTGAGGATTTGTATTAGGCATCTCAATAAAAGATGTAATCCCTCCGGCGATAGCCGCTCTTGATTCAGTTTCTATCGTTGCCTTGTGTGTTAGTCCCGGTTCTCTAAAATGTACCTGATCATCGATAACGCCCGGTAAAAGATATTTTCCTTCAGCATCAAAAACTTGTACGTTAGGTGATTTGGCACTAATTTGAGGAGCAATTTCTTTAAAAAAACCATTCTCTATATACACATCACCATTCAAAATCTTTCCTTCATTGACAATGTTAGCATTCTTAATCAATACATTATTCATGATCATATCTCATAACTATTAAACAAACTCTTAAATTTCATTCTTAAAACTCCAAACACAGCTTCAGAGATAATTCCTTTACTCATTTTTGAAGTCCCACGAGTTCTATCTGTAAATACTACGGGCACCTCTTTTATTTTAAATTTCAAAAGGTATGCCTTAAATTTCATTTCAATCTGAAATGCATATCCTACGAATTTGATCTTATCCAGATTAATTTTTTCCAACACTTCTCTCTTATAACAGATAAAACCTGCAGTTGTATCGTGGATATCCATTCCTGTAATAAACCGAACATATTTTGAGGCCAACCAGGATAGCAACACCCTGCTCATTGGCCAGTTCACCACATTTACCCCAGTAACATACCTAGATCCAATTGCTACTTGCGATGTTCCTTTTGCACACGCATTATATAATCTTATTAGGTCATTCGGGTTATGTGAAAAATCCGCATCCATCTCAAAAATGTACTCATAAGACCTCTCTAACGCCCATTTAAATCCAGTGATATACGCCGTTCCTAATCCTAATTTTCCTTTACGCTCCAATAAAAAAAGATGTTCGGGATACTCTTCCTGCAGTTCTTTTACCTTTACTGCTGTTCCATCTGGAGAATTATCATCTACAACCAGAATATCAAAATCACGTTGAAGTGCAAGCACATTTTTAATAATACGCTCCACATTTTCGATCTCATTATAGGTAGGTATAATTACAACGGCATCTACCATTTAAAGTGTTTTCAGGCAAATATAACTAAATAATTACTAGATTATTTTCAGTTTTTTGCTCTTATATTATGTTTACAAGTATATGACTATCTATTTAAATTAGCGTTGCATTCTTATTTACTATACTTTATTTTATTATGTTGTAACTATGGCTTAATTTTATCCCATTCTGAGTATGGAAGTTATTACAAGAGAAATCATATCGACAGACTGGATCACTATAGTAATTATAGTGTGTCTTGCCCTTTTGGCAACAGCAAAGCTTATAAACTCCGCCAGGTTTTCTGAGTTTGTCATGCTTTTTAATACGAATAAATACATTGTCATTAATCAAAAAGGAAATAAGCTATCTACTTTTTTTAATGGTATTCTAATTTTGGTGCAGATTCTATCTGTATCCTTATTTATCTACCTCTCTATCGATGTATTAGAATGGAAAGATCAAGTTATCGACCTGACGCTCTATTTAAAGATCGCATCTCTGTATTTATTTATTTTTATCTGTAAAATTTTAGTGGAAAAAATAATTTCTACAATTTTTTCAATAGAAATTTTAATTGAAGATTACTTATTCTATAAAATATCATATCGCAATTTTTTGGGGTTAATTTTGCTACCTCTCAACTTATTGTTCATTTATACTGCAAAACCTTCAAAAATTGTTATTATTATTCTAATAATATCTTTATTGATCCTCAACCTAATCGTGCTTTTTTCTGTCTATAGAAAGAATGAAAACGTTATTTTAAACCACTTGTTTTATTTTATTTTGTATCTTTGCGCACTTGAAATCGCACCCTATTTTATACTGTACAAGCTAATTGTATAATTTAGGTTGTTATTTACAAATAAAGACTATATATGAAAGTGAAAACGATTTTGGTCTCACAGCCAGAGCCTAAAGTAGAAAATTCACCTTATTTCGAACTTGAGGAGAAAGAAAAGGTAAAAATTGACTTTATACCGTTTATTCACGTAGAGGGCGTAGATGCTAAAGAAGTGAGGCAACAAAAGGTAGATTTATCTCAATACACAGCTATTATTCTTACCAGTAGAAATTCTGTGGATCATTTTTTTAGAATTGCTGAAGAAATGCGTTTTAAAGTTCCTGATTCACTTAAATATTTTTGTCAAAGTGAAGCTGTTGCTTATTATTTGCAAAAGTATGTAGTCTACAGAAAGCGAAAAATTTACGTTGGTAAACGCACATTCCAAGAGCTTACTCCTTTGATTAAGAAATATAAAAGCGAAAAGTTTTTATTGCCTTCATCTGACCAACTAAAGCCAGAAATACCTGATACGTTAAACAACTTAAAAGTTGAATGGAAACAAGCAATTTTCTATAAAACTGTTGTTAGTGATCTTTCTAATTTAAGAGATGTTTTTTATGACATCTTGGTATTTTTTAGTCCTTCAGGAATCAAATCTTTATTTGAAAACTTTCCGGACTTTAAACAAAATGATACCCGCATCGCTGTTTTTGGAAATTCTACAGTAAAAGCTGCAGAAGAACACGATTTGGTGGTAAACATACAAGCACCAACTCCTGAAACTCCATCGATGACCATGGCACTTCAGAAATACATTAAAGAAGCTAATAAAAAATAAGCTGTTTCTTTTTTAGAATAGAATAAAAATAATAAAGCCTGAAATTTAAATTTCAGGCTTTATTATTTTATAGAATTACTATGTCACTTAAGTTAGAAAGCATAACGCTGTGGTCCTCCTCTACGGATTTCCTCATTAGCATATGATTCAAATTTTTTGAAATTCTCTCTAAAAGCATTCGTTAATTTAAACGCGGTTTTGTAATATTCCTCATCATTATTCCAAGTAGCTCTAGGGCTCAATACACTTGTTGGAACTCCGGGACATTCTCTTGGTTGCGCAACTCCAAACACGGAGTGAATGTGATAGTTATCGTAAGAATATAATCCTAAATCACCGTTAAGCACTGCCTGTATCATAGCACGTGTGTACTTTAGCTTGATTCTGGTTCCCACACCATAAGGTCCGCCAGTCCATCCAGTATTTACCAACCAAACATTTACACCGGTGTCTTTCATTTTTTTTATTAACATTTCGGCATATTTTGCTGGGTGTAATGGCATAAAAGGCGCTCCAAAACAAGCCGAAAATGAAGGAGTAGGTTCTACTACACCTGCTTCTGTTCCTGCTACTTTTGCAGTATAACCCGAAATAAAGTGATATGCTGCCTGACTTGGAGTTAACTTAGAAATAGGTGGCATAACACCAAAAGCATCTGCTGTTAAAAAGAAGATGTTCTTAGGGTTTTTACCAATAGAAGATTCCTGAATATTATCTATATGATAAATAGGATAACTTACACGTGTATTCTGAGTAATTGAAGTATCAGCATAATCTACCTCTCCATTATTGTCGATGATCACATTCTCAAGGATAGCACCTTTCTTAATAGCACCATAAATTTCTGGTTCCTTTTCTGCAGAAAGATCTATCACTTTTGCATAGCAACCACCTTCAAAATTGAAAATAGTATTTTCTTTTGTCCAACCGTGCTCATCGTCACCGATTAACTTGCGATTAGGATCAGTAGACAATGTAGTTTTTCCAGTACCTGATAGTCCAAAAAATATAGCTGTATCTCCTTTTTCTCCAACATTAGCTGAACAATGCATAGGAAGTGTATCCTTATATACAGGTAATATAAAATTTAATGCCGAGAAAATACCTTTTTTGATTTCACCCGTATACCCGGTTCCACCTATAAGTGCTATTTTTTTTGTGAAGTTTAAGATTGCAAAATTATGCTGACGTGTTCCATCAATATCGGCATCAGCCATAAAGCCTGGAGCATTAATTACTGTCCATTCAGGATCAAAATCTTTTAATTCCTCTTCTGTAGGTCTTAAAAACATATTATAAGCAAACATATTAGACCAAGGATATTCATTGATCACTCGTATGTTCAATTTATAATCAGGATCTGCACACGCGTAACTGTCTCTTACAAATATTTCCTTTTCAGAAAGATAAGCTGTTACCTTATCATACAACGCATCAAAAGCGTCTGGCTCAAAAGGAATGTTAATATTACCCCACCATACTTTATCTGAGGTTATTTCGTCTTTCACTATAAAGCGATCCATTGGAGAACGGCCGGTAAACTCTCCGGTATTTACTGCTAGTGTTCCAGATTTTGTGATTTTCCCTTGACCTTTTTGTACCGTTTCCTCCTGAAGCTCATCAGGAGATAATTGGTAACGTATTGTAGCATCTTTAATACCGTAATGCTTTAACGAAATCGTTTTCGTAATTGGATACAGTGGTTCCATAAAAATATGTTGTGTTTGTTATGTCTGGCAAAATTATAAATAAAAATTACACTAGCGGCTATAAATATCACTTAATCTTAATTAGCGAAGTAATAAAGAAAATCCATCCTAAAATTAACATAAAACCTCCCAAAGGTGTAATAAAACCTATACCTGACAAAGAAATTCCCAAAACCTCATCCAATACCAAAAGGTAAATAGACCCAGAAAAAAGGGTGATTCCACTTAGGAAGAAATAAAAAATTCTTTTTTTGGCAACGTCCCTTACCATCGTCATATTTCCTAAAATTATGCAAACGATTGCGTGATACATCTGATATCGAACGCCCGTCTGAAAGGAGTCAATATTGTCTGAGTCTACAAGTTTCTCTAACCCGTGTGCACCAAACGCACCTAACAATACTGCTAATAAAGCAGCCACCGCACCTGTAATCAAAATTGTTTTATTCATTCTTTTTTTAGCAATAATTGACTTTATTTTTAAATGAAAAATAAATTTTCAACATATTTTCTCGTAAGATATAACGAATCCTTTAAAATTGAGAACTTACTTTTTGATCTATTTACTACATTCGCATCAAAGTTATCAAAATAATCATTAGGTATGCGAAAGATACTGGTCATCGGTGCGGGTAAATCGACTGCGGTTTTAATTAAATATTTTCAGGACAAATCAAAATCTGAAAATTTACATATAACAATTGGAGACATTTCTATTGATAATGCTAAAGAACTGGCAGCAGATCATCCAAACACCCTTGCTATTAAACTAGATGTTTTTGATAAAAACTCTAGAGAAAATGCAATTAAAAATGCGGATATAGTAGTATCTATGCTTCCTGCAAGATTTCACATAGAAGTTGCTAAAGATTGTCTTAGATTAGAAAAATCAATGGTTACAGCTTCTTATGTAAGTAAAGAAATGCAAGAACTTGATGACCAAGTAAAGAAAAAAGGACTTGTTTTTATGAACGAGATTGGTGTAGATCCCGGTATTGATCATATGAGTGCTATGCAAGTGATTGATCGAATCCGTAATCAAGGTGGAAAGGTGATCTTATTTGAATCTTTTACCGGAGGATTAGTAGCTCCAGAAAGCGATACCAATCTTTGGAATTACAAATTTACCTGGAATCCAAGAAACGTGGTAGTAGCAGGTCAAGGGAGTGCCGCAGAATTTCTGCAAGAGGGAACTTATAAATATATTCCATACCACAAATTATTCAGGAGAACTGAGTTTTTAGAAGTAGAAGAATACGGCCGATTTGAAGCATACGCCAATAGAAATTCTTTAAAATATCAAAGCATCTATGGTTTAGATGATATTTTAACCCTCTACAGAGGAACTATAAGAAGAGTAGGATTTTCGAAGGCGTGGAACATTTTCGTACAATTAGGAATGACAGCAGATGACTACACATTGACAAATTCCGAACATATGAGTTATCGTGATTTTACAAACTCCTTTCTTGCATATTCTCCAACAGATTCTGTAGAATTAAAGCTTCGTCATTATCTAAAAATTGATCAGGATGATATTATCTGGGATAAACTCCTGGAACTTGACATTTTTAATACGGATAAAAAAATAGGGATTCCTAACGCCACACCTGCTCAAGCATTACAAAAGATACTCATGGATAAATGGACACTGGATGATGGAGATAAAGATATGATTGTGATGTACCATAAGTTTGGATACGAAATTAATGGAGAACGTAAACAAATAGACGCTACGATGGTTAGTATTGGTGAAGACCAAAAATATACTGCCATGGCAAAAACGGTTGGACTACCTGTTGCTATGGCTACGCTAAGAATACTTAACAATGAAATCACGTCTACAGGAGTTCAGATACCAATACAAGAAGAAATTTACACTCCAATCCTTAAAGAGCTAGAAGAATACGGTATTATATTTAAAGAAAAAGAGTGTGAGTACTTGGGTTACAACCCCGACGGCGCAATAGGATAATCAAGCTCGAAAAGTTTCATTTTTAAATCTTTACCACTATTTTTGATTATTAATTGTAATGTATTCTGGTTATGAAAGGACAATATGGTAGTTTAAAAATAGACGGTATCGATAAAGAGATTCTTCGTAATCTTATGGAAGATGCTCGAAGACCTATTCTGGAAATTGCAAGAAAAATCGGAATTTCCGGCGCAGCAATTCATCAAAGATTAAGAAAATTAGAGGCTTCCGGTTTGATTGCTGGTTCTAAATTTATTATTGATCCAAAAGTATTAGGATATAAAACCATGGCATTTGTAGGAGTCTATCTAGACAAGGCCGTAAGCAATCCCAAAGCAGTTAAACAACTAAAGGATATCCCTGAAGTAATTGAGTGTCATTACACTACCGGTAACTGGTCTATCTTTATTAAAATTCTTTGTAAGGACAATGAGCATTTAATGAATGTATTAAACAAAGAAATTCAAGCTATAGAAGGTGTTTCTCGAACAGAAACTTTCATTTCATTAGATCAACAAATAAATAGGCAAATTAAGATATAAAAAAGTCTCAAAGTTTTCATAACTCTGAGACTTATCTAACATCTAAATAAGGTAGACTTAATCTCTTCTGCCCATAAAAATAGAAATAAAATACAAGAGCGTAGCTAACGACCCTAATGCAGCCACTACGTATGTTCTTGCCGCCCATTTTAATGCATCCTTGGCTCCGGCATATTCTTGTTGATTTACCATTCTATTATCTTCTAACCACGCTAACGCTCTGTTACTGGCATCATATTCTACAGGAAGCGTGATAAAAGCAAACAATGTGGTCACGGCAAATAAAATAATTCCTACTAGAAAAATCGTATTACCTATCAATGAACCCGTTGCCGATAGAATCAAACCACCCATAATCACTATATTAGAAAGCTTACTAGCGATCCCTACAGCAGGAACAATCTTGGACCTCATCGTTAACCAACTATATGCTGTAGCATGCTGAACCGCATGTCCAACTTCGTGAGCTGCAACAGCAGCTGCAGCGGCATTTCTTTGATTATATACCCCTTCACTTAGGTTCACTGTTTTATTTCTTGGATTATAGTGATCTGTTAGCATTCCTGGAGTAGAAATTACTTTTACATCTCGAATCCCATTATCTTGCAACATTTTTGTTGCAATCTCTGCCCCACTCATTCCATTCTGCAAATGCACTTTAGAGTAATGCTTGAATTTGCTTTTTAGCTTACTACTAACAAATGAACTTACTAAAAAGATAATTCCGGCTAAGACATAATATCCCATCATAATTGTAAACTTTTTTTGTTACCGAACTCTTCTCAAGTTATTCTTTAGAAGAGTTCATTAAATTTACAATATTAAAAGCAAAAACCTCGCCATAAAGACGAGGTTTTCAGTTAAATAAACTTGAGTTAGCCAATAAGTCGAGTTTAACTTAAATAGTTATTTACATCTTCCAAAGGAAGGTTAAATGCTTCTGAAATAGCAGGATACACTACATCTCCGTTAATTACGTTTAATCCTTTTTTAAGCGGTTCATTATCTGCACAAGCAGCTTTCCAACCCTTGTTTGCTAATTGTACCGCATATGACAAAGTAACATTAGTTAATGCCAAAGTTGACGTATAAGGTACCGCACCTGGCATATTTGCTACAGAATAGTGTACCACGTCATCAATGATATAAACAGGATCTTGATGCGTAGTTGGTTTTGTTGTTTCAAAACAGCCTCCCTGATCTACTGCAACATCCACCAATACCGTTCCGGCGCGCATATCTTTTAGCATATCACGGGTGATAAGCTTTGGTGCTTTTGCTCCCGGTATTAGTACTCCTCCGATAATTAAATCAGAAGTTTTTATATGTTCACGAATGGTATATTCGTTAGAGAACTCGGTATTTACATTAGCAGGCATTACATCATCTAGATAACGTAATCGTTTCATACTAATATCAAGAATAGTAACATCCGCTCCCATTCCTGCTGCCATTTTAGCAGCCTGAGTTCCTACTACACCTCCACCCAGTATTAACACTTTTGCAGGAGCAACTCCAGGAACACCTCCAAGAAGAATTCCTCTTCCTTTTAATGGTTTCTCTAAATATTTAGCTCCTTGTTGGATAGACATACGTCCTGCCACTTCACTCATTGGTGTTAATAATGGCAAACTACGATCAGGATCTTCTACAGTTTCGTAAGAAATACAAACCGCTCCGCTCTCTATCATTGCTTTAGTTAATGGCTCACTGGATGCGAAATGAAAATAAGTAAATAATAATTGATCTTTCTTAATCAACTTATATTCCGGTTCTATAGGCTCCTTAACCTTAATAATCATTTCAGCGGTAGCATATACCTCTTCGATTGTAGGGAGGATCTTTGCTCCTGCACCGATATATTCATCATCACTAAAACCACTCTGAAGACCAGCATCTTGCTGAATGAAAACAGTGTGACCATGACTAACGAGTGCCATCGTTCCTGCAGGTGTAACACCTACTCGATTCTCGTTATTCTTGATTTCCTTAGGAACACCAATTATCATATTCTTATTTTTGGGTCGAAAATAGATGTTTTCTTGAAATAAAACAATAAAATGTATTTAAAAAATATCTTATCCGTAATTTGATAAAACACACGGAAAGCTGTTAAAAAAAGACTAGAGTTCTCAATTTATGCTACTTTTTATAGCGAATTTTAAAATAAAGTAACAAAAAACCTGATATCGCAGTAATAAAGTTGCACAAAATTATCGGTAAACTTTTTATCAAAAAGCCATAAACCAACCAACATAAGACTCCTGAAACAAAAGCTAACAACATTGTCATAGATAAACTATCAGCTGATTTTGTTTTCCAGGTCTTATAAACTTGTGGTAAAAAAGCAGCTGTAGTTAATGTTGCTGCTATTAACCCAAGTATTTCTATTGAGTTGATCATATTTTTTGAGATAAAAGAAAATCAAAATAAGAGAGTCGATGTCAAAAACCCCTAATCCTAACTCCTTCGCCTCTTCTCGCCCATCGCTACGCATTGTCGTCCAAGGAGAAGGAACTCTTAAACTTAATTACATAAGGATTGATATTTACCCTACTACATTTACAATCTTACCTGGTACTACGATTACCTTTTTAGGTGTTCTACCATCAAGTTGCTGTTGCGTTTTTTCATGAGCCATTACGGCTGCTTCAATATCTTCTTTGCTTAAGTCTAAAGATAATTCCATCATAAAACGCATCTTCCCATTAAAAGAAATTGGATATTGCTTTGTGCTTTCTACCAAATGCTTCTCTTCAAAAACTGGAAATGCTACCGTTGCGATTGATTCATTATGTCCTAACTTATTCCACAACTCTTCTGCGATGTGCGGAGCATATGGAGAAACTAGCACTAATAATGGTTCTAAAATGGCGCTGGCGTTACATTTCTGAGCAGTTAATTCATTCACTGCAATCATAAAGGTACTTACCGAAGTATTAAAAGAAAAGTTCTCTATATCTTCTTCTACTTTTTTGATGGTTTTATGTAATGTCTTCAGATTATCCTTAGTAGGTTCTGCATCAGTTACACTGAAAACATCTCCATTATGATATAGTTTCCAAAGTCTCTTTAGAAAACCATGTACACCTGTGATTCCTGCTGTGTTCCAAGGTTTTGCTTGCTCCAATGGCCCTAAGAACATTTCGTATAGTCGTAAACTGTCTGCGCCATATTGTTCGCAAATACCATCTGGATTTACGACATTGAACCACCTTTTGGACATTTTCTCTACTTCTCTTCCTACAATATACTTACCATCTTCCAATTCAAATTCTGCTTCCTTAAATTGCGGTTGCCAATTTTTCAAATCTTCAGGAAGTAATTCATCAGATGCATTGATCATATTTACATCCACGCGCAGCTCTTCAACATTATATTGATCTTTCAATCCTTTAGAAACGTATTTATTTGTACCATTAACTCTATATACAATTGCACTAGTCCCCAAAATCATTCCTTGGTTGATCAGTTTCTTTGCAAATTCATCAACTGGCACAATACCTCTATCAAATAAAAACTTTTGCCAAAAACGTGCATATAATAAATGACCGGTTGCATGTTCACTTCCTCCTATATATAGATCAACTTCTTTCCAATAGTTAATCGCCTCTTGCGAGAATACCTCATCTTCGTTATGAGGATCCATATATCTATTGAAATAGTAAGAACTTCCTGCCCAGCCCGGCATGGTATTTAACTCCAAAGGAAATACCGTTGTATGATTTATTAGATCGTTTGCTACTACCTTACTATTTTCTAGATCCCAGGCCCAAACATCTGCACGACCTAATGGTGGTTCACCAGTTTCGGTAGGCAAATATTTTTCTACTTCAGGTAATTCTATCGGTAAATGCTTTAAGTCAATCATTTGTGGCATTCCGTCTACATAGTATACAGGAAACGGTTCCCCCCAATAACGCTGACGGCTAAATACTGCGTCACGTAATCTATAATTGATTTTACCTTTTCCCTGACCTAATTTCTCTAGCTCGTAAATGGCAGTTTTTACTGCTTTTTTATATTTCAAACCATTCAGAAAGTCAGAATTGGCAATGATCGTATTATCTTTATCCGCAAAGGCCTCTTCAGAAATATCTACTCCTTCAAAAATATTGGGAATATCGATACCAAAATGTTTTGCAAAGTCGTAATCACGTTGATCTCCACAAGGTACAGCCATTACAGCTCCAGTACCATAACCTGCTAATACGTAATCTCCAATCCAGATTGGAACCGGCTCTTTGGTAAACGGATGCTCTGCATAAGCCCCTGTAAACACACCACTAATGGTCTTTACATCTGCCATACGATCACGCTCACTACGTTTTGCAGTCGCTTCTATGTAAGCATCTATTTCAGCTTTTTGTTCTGGAGTAGTAATTTTGGATACTAGCTCGTGCTCTGGAGCTAATGTCATAAAACTTACTCCAAAAATGGTATCAGGTCTAGTCGTAAACACATCGATCACCTCGTCATGATCCTTCACCTTAAAAGTAACACTTGCTCCTTCAGAACGACCAATCCAATTGGTTTGAGAATCCTTCAATGGCTGTGGCCAATCAATAGTATTTAATCCATCTATTAAACGTTGTGCATACGCAGAAATTCGCATACTCCACTGCGTCATTTTTTTGCGAATCACGGGATATCCACCACGTTCAGAAACACCGTTTACGATTTCATCATTAGCTAATACAGTTCCTAATTGCGGACACCAGTTTACTTCGGTTTCTGCTAAATATGTTAATCTATATTTTAGTAATACCTCTTGTTTTTCTTTTGATGAAAAAGCATTCCAGTCAGCAGCAGTAAATTCGGTTATATCTTCATCACAAACAGCATTTACTTTTGCATTTCCTTCTTCAGAAAATAATTGCTCTAATTCACTAATTGGTCTGGCTTTATCGGCATCATTATCATACCAGGAATTGAAAAGTTCTGTAAAGATCCACTGTGTCCATTTATAAAATGTGGGATCACTGGTTTTTACCTCGCGACTCCAATCAAAAGAAAATCCAATCTTATCTAATTGCTCACGATATCTAGCGATATTTTCTTTGGTAGTGATTGCTGGGTGTTGCCCCGTTTGGATCGCATACTGCTCTGCCGGTAAACCAAATGAGTCATATCCCTGCGGATGCAATACATTAAAACCTTTATGACGCTTATATCTTGCATAAATATCACTGGCAATATATCCTAGTGGATGCCCAACGTGTAATCCTGCTCCAGAAGGATAAGGAAACATGTCTAGCACATAGTATTTTGGTTTATCGCTGTTGTTTTCAGCTTTAAACGTTCCATTCTCTGCCCAAAAGGCTTGCCATCTGGCTTCAATCGTATTAAAATCGTAACTCATGATCTGAAATTAAGACCGCAAATTTACGATTTTATGCGAGTTAAACGACAGATCACTTTTAAGTTCTTTCTAATTTGATTTTCAAATTTAAACCTTCAACATTATATCTTTCATTTCTTTTGCTTGTCCAAAAGAAACGAAACAAAGAAAAAGACACCTTTTACAAGGAATTTTTATTCGATAAATCTCATAAAACCATACTCAAAACTTCTCGTCGCCTCGTACCTCAGCTCCTGAATCTCGAAGCTTTTGAGTATATATTCTGTGTAAAAGGATAAAAAAGCTTCGCTAAATTCTAAGATTTTAATCTGGCTTTTACTTCCATTGGCTGTAAACAACTATAAATAAATGTGTTTACAGGTATATCTATGCCTAGTTTTTTACCTTCTTCTACAACAAAACCATTAAAATTATCCAGTTCTGAAGGTCTGCCTGCCATTATATCTCTTTGTGTAGAAGCAGTGGCATCAAAAGGTTGTTTGCCAATAAAAGTCATAATTCCATCTACAATAGTCGAAGGCATTTCAATTCCTTTGGCTATAGCTATTTTATAAATCTCAGTAGCTGTTGCTCTAAGCATCTTATTCAGTTCAGGATGTTCATACATTTCTCCGATTGTTGCTCTGGTTAAGGCTCCTAAACCGCTAACAGTGGCGATGAACATAAATTTGCTCCATATATCTACCTGAATATCTGCCGAGATTTTATTTTTAAATCCTGCTGTATCAAAAACTGTTTTTGCCTTTTGTAAACGATCTGATTTACTTCTATCTAATTCTCCAAAAACAATCTCTGGTGGATGACCAAAATGCGATATGATTCCGGGAGCTTCAATTTTACTGTAGATTTTACATAATCCACCCAGCACATGTTTTTCATCAATCACAGACATTACTTTTTCGGCATTATCCGCACCATTTTGTAACGGAATTACAATAGTATCTGCTTTCAGGACTGGTTTGATGAGTGCTGCAGCTTCTTTGACCTGCCAGGACTTTGTACAAATTAATATTAAATCTGCTTTTTCAACTTTGTGTATATCATCAGTAACTAAAAAAGGTCTCGTAACAAAATCACCTTCAATACTTTTAACCTGCAACCCATTCTGAAGTATCGCTTCTAGATGTTTTCCTCTGGCGATCATAGACACTTTTTGACCTGATTGAGTAATCTTTCCTCCGAAATATCCTCCGACACCGCCAACTCCAATAACAACTATATGCATATTCTTTTTTTAGATTATTAGATTGATTAGATTGCTGCGCTCTTAGAAATATAATCTTTATTGTGACTTCAAAAATTTTATGTCTTATTAACCGTTATTTGTATGTATCAAAGTTAATTAAAACATCATAATAAACAGGTTCTATAATAAAGCGCAATTAATTCTAAAATGTGATCCGTTTTAGAATAAAAAGTCTCGTTAACTTTATTATTTTTACCTGCAAAACAGATATATATGAGCTCCTCTTTTGAAAAATATCAGAAACGCAGACTAATTTCCTCTTACTTCTCTGTGGTTATTAGTATTTCTCTGGTACTTTTTTTATTAGGCTTACTAGGACTTTTGGTATTGAACACGAAAAAAGTTGCTGACCATTTCAAAGAAAAAATTGCACTAACTATTTATCTAAAAGACACTGCCAAAGATGTTGAGATCAAACAAATGGAAAAAAGTTTGGCTCTGGCAGAATACACCAAATCCACCACTTATATCTCTAAAGATGAAGCTGCCGAAGAACATAGCAAAGATATAGGCGAAAATTTTATGGATTTTCTGGGTTACAATCCGCTTCAGAATTCGATTGATGTGTATCTAAAAGCCGATTTTGTAGATCAGGTAAAGATTGATGAAATAACAACATCTATCACTAAAAAAGATTTTGTAGATGAAGTAACGTATGATAAACCTTTGATTTCTTTGCTAAATGACAATATTAAAAAAATAAGTTTTTGGGTTCTATTAATTAGTGGAATTTTTACCTTTATCGCCGTACTTCTGATTAATAGCTCTATCCGACTATCCGTATATTCTAAACGTTTTATTATTAAAACTATGCAAATGGTAGGCGCCACCAAAAGATTTATTCGTAAACCTTTTATATGGAAAAGTGTTCGTCTCGGAATGATAGGCGCCATTGTAGCACTAATTGGGGTTGGAGTAGTTTTATACTATTTGGATAAAGCTTTTCCGGAATTAGCTTTGCTTAGTGATGAAATACTATTGATTGGCTTGTTTGCAAGTGTTTTTGGGATTGGTGTTTTAATTACATGGATTAGCACATTTTTTGCAACACAACGTTTTCTGAATCTTAGAACGGATGAATTATATTATTAACACTATTGTATGAGTACGCAAAAAACAGGTAAAATATTCTTTTCTATATCTTTTGTGCTATTTGTTATTTTTATGTGGGCAATGATTCAGACATTTAAACCCGTGCGTAATGTACAACCGGAAGATGTAATAGAAATTACAGGCATTGTTGCAAAAATAGAGGAGGGAAGTGGTTTTGATATTGCCATAACATTAGAAAATGACGATCATTATTATTACATTAATCGCGGCTTGGAACAAGGACTCAGTGTAGAAGATTTACAAAAAGAAATCCTAAATAAAAAGGTTACTTTGTATCCTATTCATAGATGGACTATATTTACACGCGACAAGATTATGGGACATATCTCAAAATTAATGATCGAAGATCGGGTGATTTTTAATGAACTTAAAAACGACATTCATGAGCAAACAATCCAACAATAATATTCCACATAAACCAGATTTCGTTTTTGGAAAAAAGAACTATGTAGTAATGGCTATTGGTATTGCTGTAATTGCATTAGGATTTATTTTGATGGCAGGCGGAGGAAGTGACGATCCTAATGTATTTAATCCTGAGATATACAATTTTAGAAGAATTCGATTGGCACCTACCATTGTCCTGATTGGTTTTGGTATCGAAGTATATGCCATTTTATTAAATCCTGATAAGAAGAAAAACCAATAATTAAATAATTCCTCTTCCGGTAGTTATTATATATTTGCATCTAATTTTAGAAATCTTTCTGCATGGAAATTATTGATGCAATTATTTTAGGTATAGTTCAGGGACTTACAGAGTTTTTACCTGTTTCTTCCAGTGGCCATTTAGAATTAGGAAAAGCTATTCTGGGTGATCAAAGTGTTCCCGAAGAATCCTTACTTTTTACCGTGGTTTTGCATTTTGCGACGGCCTTAAGTACCATTGTAGTTTTTAGGAAGGATATCTTTCAGATTATCAAAGGTCTGTTACAGTTCAAAAAAAATGATGAAACGATGTTCTCTCTAAGAATTATCGTTTCTATGATTCCCGCGGTTCTAATCGGTTTATTTTTTGAAGAACAACTAGAACAACTTTTTGGTGGAAACATACTGTTTGTTGGTTGTATGCTTATCATCACAGCGATTCTTCTATGGTTAGCTGATAAAGCAAAGGACACTGCTAAAATCGTTACCACTTCTAATGCTTTTATCATTGGAGTTGCTCAAGCGATAGCAATGTTACCTGGTATTTCCCGAAGTGGTGCTACGATCTCCACATCTGTATTACTTGGTAATGACAAGACCAAAGCTGCACGTTTTTCATTTTTAATGGTAATACCCTTAATTTTTGGGAAAATTGGTAAAGACCTTTTAAGTGGAGATCTTAACTTTACTACAGAAAGTAGTACCCCTTTACTAGTAGGCTTTATTGCCGCATTTATTTCTGGTCTTTTTGCCTGTACGTGGATGATTTCCCTCGTAAAAAAGAGTAAATTATCATATTTTGCCTTATATTGTGTTATTGTTGGCGTTACGGCCATCATCTTTGGTTTTATTAAATAGTCCCCGATAATGCTAACCGAACAAGATTATAAAGACGGTCAAATTCTTTTGATCGATAAACCGCTTCAATGGACATCCTTTCAGGTGGTCAACAAACTACGCTGGTTAATTCGTAAAAACTTTGGGATCAAAAAAATAAAAGTAGGTCACGCCGGAACATTAGATCCATTAGCTTCGGGATTACTTATCATTTGTACTGGTAAGTTTACCAAACGGATACAAGAGTTTATGGGGCAAACCAAAGAATATACAGGAACCATTACATTAGGAGCAACCACACCTTCTTATGACCTGGAAACAGAAGTGGATGAAACTTTTGCCATTGATCATATTTCAGAAGAAGGTATAATATCGACCACTAAAAAGTTTATTGGAGAAATTGAACAATACCCTCCTGTCTTTTCAGCTTTAAAAAAAAATGGGAAAAGGCTATATGAATATGCTAGAGAAGGAGAAGAAGTCAAAATATCAGCAAGAAAAATCACTATTGAGGAATTTGAAATTACCAGAATCGAATTACCAGAAGTCGATTTTAGAGTTGTTTGTGGAAAAGGAACTTATATTAGGTCACTAGCACACGATTTTGGCAAATCACTGCAAAGTGGTGCTCACCTAAGCGCTCTAAGGAGAACTAAAATCGGAGAATTTTCTGTTGCTGATGCTATTGACCCGGAAACATTTGAAAATCAGTTGCGAATAGAAATTGAAACTACATAAAATATAGTAGAAAAAAAGAAGTTATAGATACCTATGGAATTTATAGAAAAACATAAAGCTTTGATTATCACATCTATGTTGATGGGTATTTTTGTGATGACACTCTATAACATCAATATGGTAAATAAGAAAAAAGAGCAGTCTGAAATTCTAATGGAAATTCCTGAAGAGCTGATGGAAGAATTGGCGAAAGAAGAAGAAATAGAGCCACCTGTTGAGGAACAGGAAAGAGAATTAATCGCTTCCAAAAGAACCCATGATGCTTTTAATGAAGATTTTGAAGATTCTGAAGATTTTGAGCAAAGAATCAAGTCTTTAACAGAGACTGCTGAAGCAACAGAAGAAACCTCTAATAACGAACAACTAGCAGAAGGTCAAGAGGCTATTAACGAAGACATAACCCCCGAAGAAGTTCCTGAAGCAAAAAAAGAGGAAAAACCAATAACAGAAGAGGTTAATAACCGAAATAGCTCGGTAACTTTTACTTTAAAAGGTAGAGAAAAGAAAGATATCCCGAATCCTATTTATACCTGTAACGGAAGTGGAAAAGTTGTGGTAAAAATCGAGGTAAACCAAAATGGTTATGTTACTGATGCTAAGATTGACAAAAAAAGATCCTCTACCAGAAATGAGTGTCTTTTTGATAATGCATTGGATTATGCGCAGGACGCATTATTCTCCTCCTCGGATTTAAAAGAGCAAAAAGGTTACATCACCTATTATTTTAATTACGGTGGTTAAACTTATAATAGTTCAACCAAGTCCTCGGCTATGTTATTCCCTTTATCTTTATTATACCAAACTTGTAAGTCCTGTTTAAACTGCGCATCTAGACTACCGTTAGCTTCTTTATAATCATTTACCATTTTTGTAGCAATTGAAGGTCTTGGCCCCCAAGTATTAACTACTTCCTGAGTTTCTTTATTATATGCGATTAGTTTAGGAATCGACTTCCCTCCATTGGTCAGAAAATTATTCATTAATTCATCGTGCTCATCTCTGGATATGATTCTTAAGTCAATCCCCTCATTCATTTCTGAAAGCTTATTAATTACAGGTAACGATTGGGCTGCATCACCACACCAACCTTCTGTTAATACTAACCAGGTAATATTAGTATTAACAGTAGAAAAAGCCTCTGCCACAGAGCCATTAATTTTTAATGTTTTATCCAATCGCTTCATTCTACGATCATTTAACATACTATAATTAGTAAGTGCTTCTGATTGTTCCTGCCCGGTAGATTTGCCTTCAGACAACAGCTTGCTTACCGTATTTTTATATTCTTCATAAGAATAAGAATTGTTTATCCCTTCTTCTATTAATTCATGTATAGTCATCGTAGTCGTTTCCATAATTTTATTTATATCTTATCCTATAGGACGATACAAATATGTGAAACTTACACATTAAATTCACATCTAATCTAATATCTTTATTTCTTAAAACCAATTTTATGGAAAAACACAGATGCGGCTGGTGTATAGGTGATCCTTTATATGAATCTTACCATGATAATGAATGGGGAGTACCATTGCACGATGAGCAACTTCTATTTGAATTTCTTATTTTGGAAACTTTTCAAGCGGGATTAAGCTGGATTACTATTCTTAGAAAACGAGCAAATTTCAAACTTGCTTTTGATAATTTTGATTATAAAATGGTGGCCCAATATAACGATGCAAAAAAAGAAGAATTGCTTCAGAATGCAGGTATTATTAGAAATAAACTGAAAGTAAATTCTGCAATTACAAATGCTCAAAATTTCATGAAAATACAGGAAGAGTTTGGTAGTTTTGACTCTTATATTTGGAGTTTTGTAGACGACAAACCAATTGTTAATTTCTGGAAAAATCATAAGGATTGTCCTGCTACCACAGAAATCTCTGATCTTATTAGTAAAGATTTAAAAAAACGGGGGTTTAAGTTTGTAGGATCAACTATTATCTATGCTTTTATGCAAGCCATTGGAATGGTAAATGATCATACAATTGATTGTTTCAGATACAAAGAAGTATAATCATGGCTGGAGAAACAAATTTAACTACGCTCATACAGAAAATGACTCCAGAGTTACAACCTGGAGAATATGTCTTTACAACTGTAAAAACAACCGACACAATCTCAAGGAACGATATTATCTGTGAGTTTAAAGAAAAGGAAGGGATTACACTTATTCTAGCACGTGAAAAAGCCGACAACCTCAACCTAAAATATGAACATGTTGCCTCTTGGATAACGTTAAAAATCCATTCTTCACTTGATGCTGTAGGTTTAACAGCTATATTTTCTGCAGAACTAGCAGCATATAATATCAGTTGCAATGTGATTGCAGGTTATTATCATGATCACATTTTTGTGAATACAGAGGATAGTAAAAAAGCAGTTAAGGTGCTTAAGAATTTATCTCAAAACTATACAGGATAGCAATTGGGTTATATTTTTATTCCAAACGATAAATCTCCAGAATCTCCCAAGCCTGGAATTATATAACCTCTATTACTTAATTCGGGGTCAATAGCTGCAATCCATAGCTGTGTGCTTTCAGGAAAGACATCTTTTACATACTCAACTCCTTCTTTTGAACCTATGACCGATACAATATGAATCTGTTTTGGTTTTCCATGATTTTCCATAGCCTTGATAGTGTTTTCCAAAGTTTTTCCGGTAGCCAACATTGGATCTGCCAGTATCAAGGTTTTATTTTCTAGAGAAGGTGATGCCAAGTAATTGACAACAACCTCAAAATCATCCGAATCTTCGGTGTGATCTCTATATGCCGAAATAAAAGCATTTTCTGCAGTATCAAAATAATTAATAAGCCCTTGATGTAATGGTAAACCTGCACGTAAAATAGAGCATAACACTAGATCCTGTTCTGGTACAGAAACCTCTTTTGTTCCTAAAGGAGTATGAACGGTTTTTGACGTGTATTTCAAACTTTTACTTAATTCATAACCCAAAACCTCACCGATACGTTCTATATTTTTTCTAAAACGCATGGAATCCTTTTGAATAGTACTATCTCTAATTTCGCTTATAAATTGATTTAAAACAGAATTTTCAGTTTCAAGGTTGTGAATGATCATACATACTAAAATTTAAGATCTATAAAACTAGTTTAAAAATTCCATAAAAGCATCTCTGGAAATTTCTTTTGCTCCTAAACTTGCTAAATGATCTGTATACATTTGGCAATCTATTAATTTAACTTCTTTTTGCTTTAAAAGCTCTATTAATTTAATAAACCCATATTTTGAAGCATTGCTAACCTTAGCAAACATGCTCTCTCCACAAAACACGTTTTTATCCGCTAACCATATTCCGTACAAGCCTCCAATCAACTCTCCATTTTGCCAAACTTCTGTAGAAATAGCATACCCCATTTTATGAAGTTTTATATAAGCCTGTTGCATATCTGATGTGATCCAAGTACCAAACTGATCAGGACGACTGATAGTAGCGCAATGATTAATAACCTGTTCAAAATTTTTGTTAAAAGTAACTTCAAAGCAATTTTTACGGAGTAACTGCCTCATACTTTTACTTATTTTGAGATCATCAGGAAAAAGCACCATTCTCGGATCCGGACTAAACCATAATATGGGTTGATCTTTGTCATACCAAGGGAATATTCCGCTATTATACGCATTCATAAGTCTAGACGTAGAAAGATCTCCTCCTATTGCTAATAACCCATCTTCATCTGCAGCAGTGACGGGTGGGAAGTTTATAGAGTTATTAAGTATATACAAATCAAAATCATCTAAAGTTTCTACAACGTTAAATATCAATTAGTTGTTTGAATTGACCAAAAAAATCGCAATATTTGTGAGAACCTTTTAAGATAAATTTTGTTCATCATTGCTTTTTTGAGTTTGATTAAAAGGTTAACCTAAAACCACAATATGAAAAGTCCGATACTGGTGTATCGGACTTTTTACTTTACACTTCGACAAGCTCAGTGTACATTTTTTATGTATTGATTCACTTAAAATGGTAAATCATCATGGTCTTCTTCTTTTAAGTCGGTTGCTGGCTCAAAAGCATCAGCAGGAGGCATGGGAGCCGCTGCAGAAGGAGCTGCTGCTTGTAAATTTTCAATTCTCCATCCTTGGATAGAATTAAAATATTTCGTCTCTCCTTGTGGGTTTACCCACTCACGACCACGTAAATTAATACTTATTTTTACATCCTGACCTACCTGAAAGCTGTTTAATAAATCGCATTTATCCTGAACAAACTCAACCATTATGTGCTGTGGATATTGTTCTTCTGTAGTAACCACTATCTCACGTTTTCTGAAACCATTGTTTCCAAAAGTTTGTGTCTCACCGACCATCTTTACTTTACCTTGTACTTCCATCTTTTTAATTATTGTATTGCTGCTAAAATATTCCAGGCAGTATTCATATCATCCTTATCCAAATACTGCTGTGCAAATTTATGAATTTCTATTAGGTTAGCATCCTGAATTTTATCCTTAATATCACTATTGTTATTAACAAAATTTTTTGCGTCTATATTTTTAGGTATTCTTTCTACATTGGCCAACTTACCCAAATCGTTGCCTGTAAATATTGTACTGTTTTTTATACCATCAGGTAGAGCATCTATACCAATACCTATGGTACTAAGTGGTTTTGGAACTTCGAACATTCCCATATTTGCTCTTGAATACCAGTTTCCGCCCATACGAGCAACCTGATCAATTTTATGCTGATCTATCCTACCATCTTGATCGATAATCTCCTTTTTTACGTGCATCAGCAGCACCTCACAAATAATAAGATTCCCCGCTCCTCCTTCTTCTCCCATAGCAACTACTTCATTCACCTTGCATTCAAATTGTACAGGTGACTCACCCACCCTAAAAGCTTGTATCTTTTCTGAAGCAACCATTGTTAGACCGGCTTTCTCAAACTCATTGACACCTTCAGGATATTCTGTACTGGATAAAGACATCTGCTGCACTATATCGTAGTTTACAACATTAATAACTACTTCTTTGGTTGCTAATGCATTTTCTAAGGTATGTTTAGTCGTATTATCTCTAACCCTTCTGGCAGGCGAAAAAATAAGAATTGGCGGATTAGCACTAAAGACATTAAAAAAACTAAATGGAGAAAGGTTTGGATTACCTTCTTCATCAATGGTGCTTGCAAAAGCGATCGGTCTTGGACCAATGGCTCCAAGCATCATTCCGTGCAATTTTCCAGTCGAAACTTCTAAAGGGTCTATACGTAACATACATAAATCTATTCTACAAAGATAATTAAAGTTTGCCGCTCCTAGTACTCTCTACATGGTTTTACTTACCTTGTACAGAAACAATAAAATAATTTAAAAACGTTTATATTTAAGATCTGGTAACACATCCTTTTTTATGAATTTTTCTGATGAGCGTAATCTAGCTAGTTATTTTATAATTTTTGCAGTTCTTGTGATTACCGGTCTTGTACTTTGGAACACTTCTCTTTTTTTACAACGATTAAAAAAAGATGAAACTATAAAAGTACAAGTTTGGGCTCAATCATTCAAGGCACTAAGCAGCTCCGGTCTAGATGGATCTACAGATATAAATCTAGATGAATATCTTGAGTTATCCAATCTCATTAATAGCTCGAATAATACAATTCCGACTATTATTACCAACTCCAACAGGGATTTTATCAAGGACGCGGAGGGCAACATTGATGCTTTGTCGACATTAAATTTGCCTGAAGATATTACAGAAGAGGAACTAGCAGATTATCTGGAACAGATGAAATCAGAGAATGAGCCCATAGCACTAGATTTACAAGGTACTGTGCAATACGTTTATTACGGAAACTCTTCTATTCTACAAAAATTGAAATACTATCCTATTGCTATTGCTTTAATAATTTTTTTGCTGATTGGAGTTATCTATTTCTTTTTTACAACTTCTAAAGCCAGCGAGCAAAACAAGTTATGGGCAGGTATGGCCAAAGAAACAGCACATCAGATTGGAACTCCTTTATCATCCTTGGTCGGCTGGAATGAAATTCTCAAGGTAGAAAATGTGAATCCAGAGTATATTGTGGAAATAGAAAAGGATATTTCGAGATTAAAAGTGATCACCGAACGCTTTTCTAAAATAGGGTCTATTCCAAAATTAGAAGAGGTGGATATTGTTGCCGAAACAAAAGAAGCCTATACTTATTTACAATCCAGAAGCTCTAAACTCATTAATTTTTCACTTAATTTACCCGAAGAATCAATTCCTGTACATCTAAATTCTCAACTTTATAGCTGGACGATAGAAAACCTTGTAAAAAATGCTATCGATGCGATGAGAGGTAAAGGTGACCTAAATATTGAATTGTCTCAAGACTCGAAACGTGTTTTTATAAGAATAACGGATACAGGAAAAGGAATTCCGAAAAGTAAATTTACTAAGATTTTTGAACCTGGTTATACTTCCAAAACAAGGGGTTGGGGACTCGGGCTTTCACTGGCAAAAAGAATCATTGAAGACTATCACTCTGGTAAAATTAAAGTGCTTAGATCCGAAATAGGTAAAGGCACCACTTTTCAGATCACATTGAGTAAATCAGAATCACCCATTATAACATAATTCTTTTACAAACGTTATATACTAAAAATTAATAAAGTGAAAACCAAGTATATTGTTTTAAAAGAAGCTGTTCTTAATAACAACTGCCCTGAATGTTATGCTAAAGAAAGTTTATTACTATCATTCAGACAAAAAAAACTGTTTTCTAAACTTTTTATTAAGACAAAGGGAGAGATTATTGAAAGTATGGATTGCAAAAAATGTGACACCACTATATTTCCCGGTCGCTGGACTGATGATATTGAAAGAGTGTATAGTTATCACAAAAAAACAATAGATCCTAAAAAGTCTGGTATTCGATTTACAGGTCTGTTTTATATTTTATTTGCGTTGATGCTATTAGTCATCGGAGTTTTATATATCTTTCTTTATCACCAGGAGCTTTTTCAGTTATAATTGATTTAAACGTAATGATTCATAACTGTTCGTAACTCATCAGAAATTCTAAAGGTTTTATCAATATTAAAATCGAAACAAACGGCAACATCGTGACCCATAGCACATAACTTACCATCATCATTATATAATTCATGATATAATCCAAAACTAGAGTTTTTTATAAATTCTACTTTTGTTTTAATCAATACATTTCCCGGAAAAAACAAAGGATTCTTAAAATCACATTTGGTAGATACCAGCATTGGCCCTTTTTTGGTTTCTTCATATAACTTTGCCAATCCGGAAACCTCCCAAAACTGAACACGGGCACTTTGCATATATTTCATAAAATTCACGTTATTCACATGCTGATAGGTATCCATTTCACTCCAATCAATTCTTAGTTGTAGTGACAATTTAAAATCAGAAGTAGTACTCATTTTTATAAATTCGATTGAATTTTAGCTGCCAATGCCTCAAACTCATCTTTTGACACGGATACTTTGTGCTGAAATGTCATTTCTTTCATATTGTTAAGCGGTATCAAATGTACATGAACATGTGGAACCTCTAGACCTACTACTGCAACACCAACCCGCTTACACGTCACTGATTTCTCTAATGCTATGGCTACTTTACGAGAAAAACGCATCAACTCTGTATAGGTTTCTTCGTCAAGATCAAATATTTTATCTTCTTCTTTTTTAGGTATGCATAAGGTATGCCCTTTAGCATTAGGGTTTATATCTAAAAAAGCATAGAAATTCTCGTTTTCGGCGACTTTATATGAGGGTATTTCGCCATTAATAATTTTAGTGAACAGGGTAGACATTCGTTAAAACTTTAGTTGGTTTATCAATACGAAATATAGGGTATTTCTGGCAAAATAAAGGTTATAAAAAAACCTTTCTTAAAAAATAAGAAAGGTTTAACCATAATGTGTATTAAATTTTATTCGCGAGTAATCTCAATCACATCAAATTTCATAATTCCATTAGGAACCTGAATTTCTGCCTCTTCTCCTACACTTTTTCCTAAAAGTCCTTTACCTATAGGCGAATCTACCGATATTTTACCGGTTTTAAGATCAGCTTCGCTTTGTGCAACCAATTTATAGGTCATCTCTGCACCATTTGTTTGATTTTTAATCTTAACTGTAGAATGTATTAACACTTTTGATGTATCCAACTGAGATTCATCTATAAGACGAGCTCCTGATAAGGTTTCTTCTAATTTAGAAATTCTCATTTCTAACAATCCTTGTGCTTCTTTTGCTGCATCATATTCAGCATTTTCACTTAAATCTCCTTTATCACGTGCTTCTGCAATTGCTTGTGACGCCTTTGGTCTTTCTATATCCTTCAGGTTATTTAATTCGTCTCTTAATTTTTTTAGCCCTTCTGCAGTGTAATAAGATACTTTGCTCATAACTTCATCGTTTATATAAATACAAAAAATCCCATGGCTATGGGACTTCAACTATAAACAAATATAATAAAAAATAATACCGAATCACATTTTTACCTAATTTGGTCACTTAAAAAATAAGCTTCGTATCAGAAAGAATCTCTTTCACTTAAATAATTACAAAAAGATGAAAAAAATAATAGTAATAGTTTGCCTTTCTCTGTTTATGCTTTCTTGCAGCAGCGATGACGGTCGCTCAAACAATCCCAATCTTCCATCTATAAGTTTTAATCATACCGTCAATTTAGATTTACCACAATTCAATAGTCTTAAATTTCCTGGGAATTTTGAAGTCATTCGGATTGAAGGAGTTGGTATTAAAGGGGTTATTGTATATAATGTAGATAACACGCTGTATTCTGCTTTTGAACTAAGTGATCCTAATATTCCTCCAAGTGACTGTTCTGCACTTAGTGTAACTGGAATTCGTGCAGAATCTAATTGCGGTAATGATAATGCCTATGAGATTGTAAGTGGTCAACAACTAGAAGGAGAAGGTGGATATCCTCTTTTAAGATATCAAGTCAGAAGAGAAGGGAATATTTTGGCAATTTCTAATTAAAGGCCAACAAACCGTCTTTAAGATTAATCAAATGCAGATCATCTCTTTGTTCCTGTATAAGCTGGATTGCCTTTTTGCTTCGTATTCCTGATTGGCAACATACTACAATTGGCTTTTGATCATTTAATTCTGAAACTCTTTGCTGTAGTGTATCTAAAGGTATTTGAATTCCGCCAATATTAAACCGATCCATTTCTTCTAAAGATCTTACATCTAGAATTTGATAATCCTCAAGATTTTGTTTTAATTCTGAAGCTGAAATTTCCTCAATAGTATTTGACTTAATCCCACAGAAAAAATCGTAGTCATCCGCTAATTGATTGATTTCAATATTTTCATTTTTTTTAAAACTCAATACTTGTTGTTGTAAGGTAAGTGCATCAAAATAGAGTAGCTTCCCTTGCAATACTTCACCTATTCCAGTAATTATTTTAATGACTTCATTTGCTTGAAGGCTTCCTATAATCCCTGGTAGTACACCCAAAACTCCTATATCAGAACAATTAGGAACTTCGTCCGGAGCTGGTGGATCGGGGAATAAACAACGATACGTAGGTCCTTCTTTATAATTGAGTACAGAAACCTGCCCCTGAAACTTAAATATAGAACCAAAAACTAAAGGTTTACCTGTCAGTACACTAGCATCATTTACTAAATATCGAGTAGGAAAGTTATCACTTCCATCAACAATAATATCGTATTCGAGAAAAAGATCTAATACATTATCTATATCTAATTTCTCTTCATACACTTTAAAAAACACAAAAGGATTTAATCTGGATAATTTTTCTGAAGCTGCTTTAGCTTTTAATCTTCCGATATCATCTACAGTATATAATATCTGACGTTGAAGGTTGGTTTGATCAACTACATCATCATCAATAATTCCAATAGTACCTATTCCTGCTGCTGTAAGATATTGCAAAACAGGACAACCTAAACCACCTGCTCCGATCACCAAAACTTTGGCAGATTTAAGTTTGTTTTGCCCTTCTTCTCCAATCTCATTAAGAATGAGATGACGATTGTATTGTATTTTTTCCTCTTTGCTCAGCATATTACAAAACTAGCTTATAAAGATATTACAATTTATTGCCAATTATGAGCCCAATCTTTCCAAACCACTTCTAATCCTTTAGATTTTAACATAGTCACAACCTCTTCTGTTGAGCGCTCATCAGAAATTTCAAACTGCTCCAATGATTGAGGTTCTACTAAATATCCTCCAGGGTTTGTTTTAGATTCTGCGCTGATAGAAGTAACACCTAAGTTTACGATGTTTTCCCTAAAAACTTCACTTTCTCTAGTAGACATAGATAATTCTACATCTTCATCTAATAAACGGAAGGCACAAATTAGTTGTACTAAATCTGAATCCGTCATTTCCACTTTGGGTTCTAGTCCGCCACTATGAGGTCTAAGTCTTGGAAATGATATTGAATATTTTGTCTTCCAATATGTTTTTTGTAAATATTGTAGATGTAAAGCTGTAAAAAAGCTATCAGCTCTCCAATCCTCTAAACCGAACAGAGCTCCTAAACCTATTTTATGAATACCAGCTTTTCCTAATCGATCCGGAGTATCTAGTCGATAGTCAAAGTTTGATTTTCTTCCTTTTGGATGATGTTTTTTATATTCATCCTTGTGATAGGTTTCTTGATATACCAATACAGCATATAAACCACTATCTATTAACAATTCGTAATCCATTTGATCCATTGGTTGGACTTCTATTGTAATATTAGCGAACTTAGAGCTAATTAACTTGATGGCATTATTAATATAATCTACTCCAACGGTTCGATTTGCTTCTCCTGTAACCAATAAAATATGATCATATCCTTTAGACTTCAAAAAATCAACTTCTTTTAAAATTTCTTCATCTGATAAGGTTCTTCTTGGGATTTTATTAGTCATACTAAACCCACAATATGTACAAATATTTTGACACTCATTACTTAGATACATAGGTGCATACATCTGTATCGTATTTCCGAAACGCTTCTTAGTAATCTCAGAGCTTAATTGAGCCATTTGCTCCAAATAAGGCTTTGCAACAGGGGAAATTAATGCTTTAAAATCTTCTATAGTTCTTTTCCGCGTCTCTAATGCCTTTTTAACATCTTGTTCTGTTTTATTAAGGATATCAAAGAGTGTATTATCCCAATTATATTGATCGAATATTTGCTTAAAGGATTTCATGTTTTGGGTTTTGAGTTTCCTCTCCTTGGGGAGAGGACTAAGGTGAGGGGTTTTAGTAACACCCTCATTACTGCAACAAGTTCAGCACAGGCTCTAACCTTTTCCCTCAAGGGAGAAGGAACTGATTTATTCTTTAATTTCTTTAGTCAAAAAACTAGTTAAAGGGCTACTCGCTTCTGCATGTTGTTTAATAGGAGCTAACTTGGCATTATACGCTAACCGACCGGCTTCTACAGCCATTTTGAAAGCTTTGGCCATTGCAATTGGATTTTCTGAAACCGCAATAGCTGTATTCACTAAAACTGCGTCGGCACCCATTTCCATTGCGCGAGCGGCATGTGATGGACTACCAATACCTGCATCTACAATAACAGGCACATTACTTTGATCAATTATTATCTCTAAGAAATCTATTGTTTTCAAACCTTTATTACTTCCTATAGGCGCTCCTAATGGCATTACGCATTGAGTACCCACTTCTTCTAATCGTTTACATAAAACTGGATCAGCATGGATATATGGCATCACAACAAAACCTAGTTTTACTAATTCCTCTGCAGCTTTTAAAGTTTCGATAGGATCAGGCAATAAATATTTTGGATCGGGATGAATCTCCAACTTGATCCAATTTGTTTCTAGCGCTTCTCTTGCTAATTGAGCTGCAAAGATGGATTCTTTAGCATCTCTCACACCAGAAGTGTTAGGTAATAAATTAATTCTAGGATGATCCAAATGAGTGAGTATATCATCCTCCTCGTTAGTGACATCCACACGTTTTAGCGCAACGGTTATTAACTCACTTTCTGAAGTTAACAATGCTTTTCTCATCAAATCAGATGAACTAAACTTTCCTGTTCCTGTAAATAACCTAGAGGAAAACTCTTTATCTGCAATTTTTAATGTATCCATTTTCTAGCCTTTCGCTTCTAGCTTATTCACCATTAGCTTTTTTATAGTTTCAATTCTTTCTTCTAAATCTTCTTTATCAGTTAACATTCCTGAAACTGCAATTCCGTTGATTCCTGTTTCCAAGATTTCAGATATATCATTTTTCTCTATTCCACCAATTCCTACTATTGGAATATGTATATCATTTTTCAATTCTGAAATAATTTTTTGATACCCTTCTAATCCAAGTATTGGACTTAACTTCTTTTTGGTATTGGTATACCTAAACGGTCCCAATCCTATATAATCAACTCCATCATTTTTATGCTTCAAACAATCTTGTAAGGTATTAGCGGTACCTCCTATAATAAAATTATCTCCTAAAATGGCTCTAGCTTCTTTAGGATTTATATCTTCTAATCCCAAATGCACACCATCAGCTTGAGAAGCTTTTGCTATGCTTACGCTATCATTAACAATCATAACAGCTGCATATTGATCACAGATTTCTCTACATTTTAAAGCCGTATTTAATACCGTAGCAGGATCCATATCCTTTAAACGTAATTGTACCCATCGAACACCAGCTTCACATGCTTCCCCAATATGTTGTAAATGTTCTTGTGGAGATTCACCTTGAGAGATATATTGTAGTGTAGTCATTATATTTTAGAATTTATGATACCCCAAAAGCGAGGTGTTAGAACTTAGCACTTTTTCTATGTACCGCTTTCCTCGATAACAGGATTTTAATAACGGAAAACCTTGAGACAAATATGCTGTTATAGCTGATGATAATACACATCCACTTCCATGTTTTTCATTCATGTTTTTGTTTTTAGGATTTAACACAAAGCATGTTCCCTGTTTGGTAAATAATTCGTCTTTTCCCAGCATTTCTTCTCTATGGCCTCCTTTTAGTAATACATTCGTTTTATTAGAAATATGTTGTATCGTTTCTTCAATAGTTTTATCAGGATAAAAAGCCTTAATTTCACTATAATTTGGAGTCAAAAGATATATTTTATCTAATATCTCTTCGAATTCAGGGGTTACAATTGAAAGCTCATAAAAATCATAAGCAGAACTGGATTTTAAAACTGGATCTAACACAATTTTCATATTACTATTCTTTTCTAAAAGAAAGTCAATAATATCAAGAAGTACTTTCCAATTTTGGATAATCCCGATTTTTACATAATCAACCTTAAATCTTTTCAATAAAACTTCTATCTGATCCTTTATAACCTTTTCTTCGCTCCAAATACATGCTTCAAAATCTGTATCACTCTGAATCGTATTCGCCGTACAAACTGCAAAACCATAACATTTTAAAGCTTCAAAAGTTTTAATATCCGCCGTTAATCCCGCTCCAGAGGATGGATCAAAACCTGCTATCGTGAGTACGTTGGGGCGATTTTGCATGTATCTTCTAGTTAGTATTCTTTACGACTTGACTGTTTGCTTCTTTTATTTTTATGAAACTATCTAAAGGATCTTTGGTATTCCATACTCCTCCCAAAACTCCTACTCCTTTAAAGCCTAAATCATAGGTTTTTTGCAATGTAGCTTCATTAATTCCTCCCATTCCGATAATGGTATGATTCAGATCATTTACATTAAATCCTTTTCCTTCATAACCTGCTTTAGAAATTGAACCAAAAACAGGACTTAGCAAAACATATTCGAAATCCGCCTTACACCCTACAATATCCTCTTTAGAATGAAAAGAACTTGTAACTGAGAAGCCTTTGTTTTTATATAACTGAATTGTTACCTCCAATGCATCTTCCAAATCTATACGTTCTTGTTCCTGTAAATGTATCCCTCGTAACCCATATTCCTGAGTTAATTCTGGAAACTGATGCGTCATAATTCTATTATGATATTTCGCTTCTATTTGATCCAATAGGGAGCGATATCCATCAATCGTAAAAGTCGGTTTACGAAGATGTAATATTTCTAAACCAGCTTTAAATAATTGATTAATCTGATTGGCTTCGTTAGAAACTGGTTTTTCTGATGTTAATACTATAATCATCTTTTTGGTGTCGATTTTCGGGTATCGGGTATCAGGTTTCGGGTGTCAGGTTTGGAGCTTAGGAAACCAGATAGCTGACAACTGATGCCTATAAATATACTTCGCTTCCTTTTTCTTTAAACTCTTCTGCCTTTTCCTGCATCCCTTCTTCTAGTGCTTTTTGATCATCAATTTCTTTTTGAGCAGCATAGTCACGAACTTCTTGTGATATTTTCATAGAACAAAATTTAGGACCACACATACTACAGAAATGTGCAATTTTTGCTCCTTCTGCCGGTAATGTTTCATCGTGATATTCTCTTGCTCTTTCAGGATCCAACGCTAAATTGAATTGATCTTCCCAACGGAATTCAAATCGAGCTTTACTCAATGCGTCATCCCTATGTTGTGCTCCCGGATGTCCTTTTGCCAAATCAGCAGCATGAGCAGCTAATTTGTAGGTTATTACTCCAATACGTACATCTTCTTTATTGGGTAAGCCTAAATGTTCTTTTGGAGTTACGTAACATAACATCGCTGTCCCATACCAACCGATCATTGCAGCCCCAATTCCTGATGTAATATGGTCGTATCCTGGAGCAATATCTGTTGTTAAAGGTCCTAACGTATAAAAAGGTGCTTCTCCACAAGCTTCTAATTGCTTATCCATATTAGCTTTGATCATATGCATTGGCACATGTCCCGGTCCTTCTATAAAGGTCTGTACATCGTGTTTCCAGGCTATCTTGGTCAATTCACCTAGCGTTTCCAATTCCGCAAATTGTGCCTCATCATTTGCGTCTGCAATAGATCCCGGACGTAGTCCATCTCCCAACGAAAATGCCACATCATAAGATTTCATAATCTCACAGATTTCTTCAAAGTGTGTATAGAGGAAACTTTCTTTATGATGTGCCAAACACCATTTTGCCATAATTGAACCTCCGCGAGAAACAATCCCTGTAACTCTTTTTGCTGTCATTGGGACATATGCTAAGCGAACACCTGCATGTATCGTAAAATAATCTACTCCTTGTTCTGCCTGCTCAATCAAAGTATCTCTGAAAATTTCCCAGGTAAGGTCTTCGGCTTTACCATTTACTTTTTCTAAAGCTTGATAAATAGGAACTGTACCAATCGGTACCGGAGAATTACGAACAATCCATTCTCGTGTTTCATGAATATTCTGCCCTGTAGAAAGGTCCATAATATTATCTGCTCCCCAACGACATGCCCAAACAGCTTTTTCTACTTCTTCTTCTATACTAGAAGTTGTAGCAGAATTACCAATATTCGCATTGATTTTTACCAAAAAGTTCCTTCCTAAAATCATAGGTTCCGCTTCCGGGTGATTTATGTTAGACGGAATTACTGCTCTTCCTCTGGCCACTTCTTCTCGTACAAACTCTGCGGTAATTTTTTTTGGGATACTTGCTCCAAAATCCTGACCGGGATGTTGATTAGCTATTCTGGTCGCTTCTTCAATTTTTTGATTTTCTCGAATAGCAACATATTCCATTTCAGGGGTTATGATTCCTTGCTTCGCATAATACATTTGGGAAACATTCTTTCCCGCTTTTGCTCTCTTAGGCTTTCTTAAATGGTTAAACCTAAGATGATCTAAGCTTGCATCATTCAGACGTTGATTACAATATTCTGAAGAAAAATTATCCAATTCTTCTACATCACCACGATCCAAAATCCATTGCTCTCTAATACGCTCAATCCCTTCCAGCACATTAATTTCTTTGCTCGGATCAGTATATGGCCCACTGGTATCATATACTACTACTGATTCATTGGGTGTTTTCTTACGAGTCATCGAATCTACGGTATCGCTTAACTCTATTTCTCGCATAGCCACTTTAATCTTTGGATGGATATTTCCGTTCACATAGATTTTTTTGGAATTAGGAAACGGAGTTGTGGTAATTTTCCCTTCTTGTGGTGCTGTATCTTTTTTCTTCATAAATATGTCGGTTTAGCTCTTAGTAGCGGTCTAGTTTCTGTTTCATTTATCCTCCTTGAGTAGCTTGTATTATGGTAATATTATCTTGTACTTGAATAAGGGTTTGGCTCCACCTACTTTTGGTAATGATTTCATTATTAATAGCAATAGCAATTCCCTCTTTAGAAACACCTAACTGTTCTAACAGCGATATTATTGAACTATTTTCTGAAACAATTTGCTCTTGATTATTAACGTTTATGGTCATTTTTAAAATTTAAAATCCATAAACTTTAGGTAAAACCTATTTGAGAAGAAAAATCAAATTCTTACGTCTTACATAAGAAATGATATTAACTTTTCCCTTCGTCAGTATTAACTGCATCAGGTTCAAAGGGTATTTCTCAGACTCCTTCTTACGGAGACACCCCTAAAGTTTATTTTATAAAAATACTAAAACCCAGAAAACTATAGTAAGAAATAAAAATTTTCTGGGCTTTAGGATTAAAATTTAAATGTTGCTCCAACCAGGAAGTTAATTCCAGCCTGTGGATAAAACCCAGCTCCCTCTACAGTCGTTACGGTTCCCGGATTAGAAAAATCATCATCAAAAGTGAAGAAATAACCATTTGACACATATTCTACATCAAAAATATTATTCACTAACCCCGTTAATACTATAGATTTAAAAACAGGAATGTTTTTAATTTCATAAACAACATTTAGATCATTGATAAAAAAGCTATCCAGTTTAGACGTTTCACTATCTATATTACCCATATATTGCTCTCCAACAAATTTAGAAAGAAATCCAAGTTGCAGATTTTTAACTGGCTGATAGATAAACATATTTCCTGCTACCACATTTGGTGAGTAAGAGATGTTTGTATTTCCTAAATTCACTAAACTACCGTCTCTGGATGTTACAAAATCCTTGTTCTTATTAGTGCTAATAGCCACATTAGGTTTTACTATAAACTTATCTGTAATAGTGATATCGGCGTCAATTTCAATACCAAGACGATAACTTTCTCCACTAGTTGCTCTTATGGGTGCTCCAACATCATCTAATGCCCCAGTAAGTACTAATTGATCTTTATACCACATATAGTACAGGTTGGCGTTTATAATAGTTCTCTTTTTATTAAATCTCCAACCTAATTCTATATCATTCAGCTTTTCTGCAGTATTGATACCGTTTTCGAAATCACTTCTTCTTGGCTCTCTATTTGCTCGTGCGTAGGACGCATATAACTGATTAGAATTATTGATTTGGTAGGTTGCGCCTAATTTTGGGTTAAAAAAATCATAGTTCTCATCAACTTCCAGAGGAACTCTATCTGAGGTTAATCCAGAAGTCTCATATCCAACAAAACGACCTTGTAAGTCAATAAAGGTACTCCATTTATCATTCACTCTGTAAGTGGTTTTTCCGAAAATAGTGAATTCATTTTTCTTTCCGTTACCGAAATAATAATGATCTCTTATTTCAGATCCTCCAGCATTTTGTGCCCAAATTACCTCTCCGAAATGATCTCCATCATAGAAACTATAAAAAGCACCAAAATCAATATCCAGATTACTGTTTCTATAATTTGCCGTAGCGTTAATCACATAAAAATCATTGTCTAACCATCTGCGACGAACTAAATCAGTAGTATTAATGGTCTCTCCACCTAAAACGATTGGTGTAAAATCATAATCCGCAAAATCTTCATCTTCTTTATATTGTTCAAAAAAGCCTCGGCCATATGTATAGTTAAGACCTACATTAGTAGACCAGTGATTATTATATTTTTGGTTCCAATGTAACTGATAGTGATCCTGCTTATAATTATCTACTTCATTATCATAAAAACGAGTATTTCCATCCTCATCTGTATATTGGCCTGCAGGATTAAATGTACGATCTGTTTCTAAGGTTTCCTGATCTATACCGAACCAAGATTGATAGGTGATTTCATGCCCTCCAAAGGTCACTGCCTTAATCAAAGTATTATCATCTACATATGAACCTTGTAAGAAATAAGACTTTAGATCAGAGGATGCTCTGTCGATATACCCATCGGAAGCAATTGCAGATAAACGACCCGCGATTTCAATATGATCATTCAATAATCCTGTACTAAATTTTAGGTTATGTCTTCTTGTACCGAAAGATCCAAATGAGTTAGAAATTTCTCCGTTTGCTTCTTCAGAAACGGCATCAGTCAATAAATTCAGACTCGCTCCAAACGCCCCAGAACCATTGGTAGAGGTTCCTACTCCTCGCTGAAGTTGTAAATTTTCTATCGAGGAAGCAAAATCCGGTAGGTTTACCCAAAATGTTCCCTGACTTTCTGCATCATTAAATGGGATTCCGTTTAAGGTCACATTCACTCTGGATGCATCGCTACCTCTTACACGAATATAGGTATATCCTACTCCTGCTCCTGCATCAGTAGTAGTAACAACACCCGGTAAATAATTTAATAAAATCGGAATGTCCTGACCCAGATTACGAGTTGCTAATTCCTCTTTTGATACGTTAGAGTGCGTAATTGGAGAATCTGCATCCACACGAACAGATTTCACTAAAACTTCGTCTAATTTTTCGATTCCATCTGCTATGGAATCTTTTTGTTTTTCTTGAGCGGATAACTGAAAGCTCAGGAATAAAATGGTAAGATAAAATAATACGTTTTTCATTCGTAAAAATCATTACGAATAAAAGGGGTAATTATTCTAAGGTTAAAAATTAAATTGATTAAGAAATTGTACTGACTATACAATACTATTCATTTTCCCTATAAAACTAACGGATCTTAAAAAAACCATTCGTTTTTGGTTGTCCCTTGGCAGCATTACCTGCCCAGGTTCATCGGGTATGATCTCAGCTTCTTCTTGAAAAATTGTTTTCAGGATTTCGGCACCCCTTTGAGATTTTGCCGCAAAAATACTACGTTTAATTGATTTATCGTAACTTTATTCGACATAAAAACAATGCTTCGGTTTTTTTGAAGTTAGTATAGTATGAAAAACACAAAACGTTCCATAACGTTAAAGATAATTGCAGGCTATACACTTGCAATTCTATTGGCAATTATCGCTTTCTGGGTTATTTACAGGCAGTTTGGTAATTACTCAGAAATTACCAAAATTAAAAATGATAATAATGAAAAACTGGTACTAGTTGGAGAAGCCATTACTGGTTTATATGAAGCCGAAAGTTTGACTAGAAATATCATTCAAACCTCGGATACTGAAAAATTTGAAGCTTATAAAATAAAGATTGATTCTATAATTACAACAATCGATCAAGTTGGGAAAATGTCTTTTGATAAAGTTCAATCGAATAAAATTGATAGTATCAAAATACTTATTGATAGTAAAAACAAAAACTTCGAAAAGCTTATTTCTATATATGAACAGCGAAAAGAAAAAGGGTTAAAGGAAAATGTAATAGATCAACTTAAAAAGTCGAGTAAAGAATATGGTAATTATCTTGATTTAGATAAACGAATAAAAAATATTAAAAAACAGAATCCAGCTACCAAAAGGCTTGTTAAAAAGTTAATTGACTGGTCTAAAGAAGATAATCAAGAAAGATTGACTAATCAGACATTAGATTCTGTTGCTAATCATTTTTACAAAGTATTAATTGAAGTAGAAGAAAAGGAAAGAAGATATGAGCGCCAAATTACTGCTAGAGAAAACAAATTATTAAAAAACGATCAGATAATTACCCGACAACTACGTGATTTAATGGCTGCCATAGAAGATAGCGAAAGAAAAGAATATGTAGCAAAAATGGAGCGATCTAATAATATCCTTGATAAAACCGCTAATTTCATTATTATCATAACGGCTATTAGTTTATTGATCGCTATCATTTTTCTTTTTTTAATCACAAAGGATGTATCAAAAAGTCAAAAATATAGAAATGAATTAGAGGCAGAAAAAATCTATAAAGAATCTCTTTTAAAAACAAGAGAATCCCTTATCAATACTGTGACACATGATCTTCGTTCTCCCTTAAATACGGTTATTGGATACTCTGATCTACTGGAAAAAACAGGATTAAATAATAAACAAAAACATTATTTAGATCACCTAAAAAAATCATCTGATTATATTCTTCATTTAGTTAATGACCTCTTGGATTTATCCAAACTAGAAGCAGGTAGAATGGTCATCGAAGAATTACCTTTTTCTCCAAAGAAATTAATAGAAAATACCATTAGCAGCATTATTCCTGTTAATGACAATAAGAACTTAGAAATCATCATAAATTCAGACAATGAACTTAACAAGCAATACTTAGGAGATCCATTTAGGATAAAGCAAATACTCACCAATTTACTAAATAACGCCTATAAATTCACAGACTCGGGGTCTATATCTATTGACAGTAAAATCACGCAAAATGGTCTAGCCGAAAAAGAGCTTGTTATTTCTGTTATAGATACAGGTATTGGAATATCCAAAGAACAACAAAAACATATATTCGAAGAATTTTCTCAAGGAGATGATGATACCGAAAAAAAATACGGTGGTTTCGGATTAGGATTGGCTATTACTAAAAAAATAATACAACTTCTCAATGGTAAAATCAAACTCGAAAGTCACCCTGAACAAGGTAGCAACTTTACTTTTTGCATTCCAATTAAGCTTGCCAAAACTCAAATTTATGAAGAGGAAAGTGAACCTATAAAAATTCAACATTTCACTAATAAAAAAGTTCTTATTGTAGATGACGATCATAGCCAATTAGATTTAACCAGCGAAGTGGTATCCTTAATTAGTTTATCCTACGATATTTGTGAAAATGGTTTGGATGCTTTGGAACTATTAAAGAAAAACCAATATGATTTAATTCTTACAGATATTCAAATGCCAAAAATGGACGGTTTTGAACTTTTAAAAACTATTAGAAATAATACTACCTATAAAGATTTACCTGTTATTGCTTTATCAGGTAGAACAGACACTACTACATCAGAATATGAAGAAGCTGGTTTTTCGGGAAGTCTTCGTAAACCATACGCTCCACAAGCCTTAATCGACTTAATAGCTAGTATCTTAAAAATTGATGCTGTTGATCTTGATTACGAAAATTCAATTCCTGAACAGGAAAAAAACGCAAACTATTCTTTAAGCGATTTGATGCTTTTTGCTCAAGGAGATTCTGAATCACTCTATGCTATCTTAGAAACCTTTTGCAATAGTACAATTGACCATGTGAAAGAGCTAAAAATAGCTGTTAACAAACAAGAGATTGAGCAAATTAAAAGATTAGCTCATAAAATGTTACCAATGTTTAAGCAACTAAAAGCCAAAGAAATCGTACCAATTTTAGATACACTGGAGCACCAGGATAATTACGAACTTAACACTAAGGAAATACTTTCACTTACAGAAGAAGGTATCAACAAAATAGAAGATTTGATTGATCAACTAAAAGTCAAAAACTAAAGGCTGATATCGTACTGTTTTAGTTTATTATAAAGTGTTTTTCTATCTATGTCCAGCATTCTAGCTGCTTTTGCTTTATTTCCATTTGCTTTTTCTAAAGCATCCAAAATTAACTCCTGTTCATTTTGGCTCTTAAACAATCCATAAGTTTGTTTGGTATTATGAGAAGCATAAGCAACGTCATTAGGCAGAATATCCAAAGTAATCATATCCTTTTGAGAAAGTAGTACGGATCTTTTTACAATGTTTTTTAATTCTCTTAAGTTTCCGGGCCAATCATATTTTTTAAACGCATCCAACACCTCATCAGCAAAACCTACTACATGTTTGTCCAGTTCTATATTAGACTCTTCAAGAAAATAATTTGCGAATAGCATAAGATCTTCAATTCTATCCTTCAATGGAGGAACTTTTATAGAAAACTCATTCAATCGATGATATAAATCCTCTCTAAACTCTCCTTCTTTTACAGCGTTACTTAAATCTTCATTGGTAGCAGCAATCACTCGTATATCAACTTCTACTTCCTTGTTACTACCAACCGGCTTAATTTTTCGTTCTTGCAACGCTCTTAAGAGTTGAACCTGAAGCTCATAACTAAGATTCCCTATCTCATCTAAAAAGAGCGTCCCACCATTTGCAGCTTCAAAATGTCCTACTTTATCGTTTACTGCTCCTGTAAAAGACCCTTTGATATGACCAAAAAATTCACTTGAAGCGATTTCCTTTGGAATAGCACCACAATCGACCGGCACAAAAGGCTTGTCAGCCCTTTTACTTGCTTTATGGATACTGCTTGCTACATATTCTTTTCCCGTCCCACTATCTCCAATAACCAAAACAGACATGCGAGTAGGAGCGACTAAGGCAACATACTCATTCAGTTTTTTAGAAGCATCGCTGATTCCTTTTACAAAGGAATTATTTGTAGCGGTAATTACCTGGTCTTTTTTTACAGCTTTGCTATCACTTTCTCTAGATTCTTTAACGTCAGTATTTAGCGCCTTTTCGATAATCTGTAGTATTTTATCAGGGTTAAAAGGCTTAGATACGTAGTCAAATGCTCCTTGCTTGATAGCACTAACTGCCATATTGATCTCTGCATAACCAGTCATGATTACTACCTGAGTCTTTGGATTCTTGGCTCTAATATCGTCTAGTAAAGTAATACCATCTCTATCCGGCAATCTTACATCCGTAAGCACAATATCAAATGTATGCTCCTGGATTTGTAAAACAGCTTCATTACCGGAGAATGAAGTAGATACCTCATATCCTTTTTTTTGCAAAAAAGTTTTGAGCATTGTACAAAAGGCTACATCATCTTCAACTATCAGTAATCTGGACATATTGATATCATTTAATTCTAAATGTATTACATAAAATTAAACATTAAAAACATTTAATTCTTCTCTAACATCAAAGAAACGTAAAAAATAAAAAAGAGACCCTTGGGATTGGGTCTCTTTTTAGCACTAAACAACTTTATATCGTCTTTTGGTTGCAAAACGATATCCTTTTCTACCCCTAGATTTAAGATTTGTCGTCTGGCTTTATCCATTCGCCATTAGCGCTTGCAAATACAACTTTTGTGTAGTTATCTTTACCTTTAAGAATAATTTTGTATGTATTATCCTTAGAAATATATGCTTTGTAAATACGTAAGTTTTCAAAATCTTTGGCAGCTGCATCCTGGATTGTCATAGGCAATTCTACGATTTCAATTTCAGTATACTCTTGTAATTCATACTCATAATCCATGAACTCCCATCCATCATTTTCAGCTAACTCATCTTGCGCTACCACTCCTTGAGCCGAAATAATACTAACAACTATAGCGATGATCATTTGTAAATTTTTCATTTGATTATATTGTAAACACTTGTTTTACGAATAAGTATAGAGGAATAATTGTTCCAAAAAATATATTGATTAAAAAAACATTTCAACTACCTGAAATTCAGGTTATTATGTTTTTGTCTTTAAACTAAAAACCTGTAGAAACCTGTAGAATCCACATAAAAGTGTAGAAATTTTACACGTTTTTGCAATCTAAATGCAATTATAACAAGGGGTTTTTTCGATTAGATTTTTTCTGAGCTTGCTTTTTTTTGTTTTCTAGTCGCTTTCTAATAGAAGCTTTGGAAGGTTTAGAAGATTTTCTAGGTTTTGGTATATGGAGAGTAGCTTTTAAAATATCTAAAAATCTACTTATTACCAATTCCTTATTTCTATGTTGACTTCTGGTATCACCACATTGCAGAATCAAATCTCCTGATTTGGTAATTCTTGAAGCTAACTTGTTAGTAATTCGTAATTTTTCATCATCGGTAATACCTTCAGAATTTATTACATTAAAACTCAATTCTATCTTAGACGATACTTTATTTACGTGCTGACCACCGGCACCAGAACTTCTAATACCTTTAAATTTTAACTCATCTATGACAACCGAAACATTCACGAAAAAAGTTTTACCTGATGTGCTGACTTTAATAAATCATTGACGGTTTTTACAGGATTAAATGTTGTGAGTGGCACCTCAACAAAAACACTAATCCAATTAGCCATTGCACCATTCCATAAGCCTGGTAGCTCCAGTGCTTTTAGTACTTGGCCATTCAAGGATTTCGTTGTTATAAAACCTGCATCAGGATCTACAAAATCAAGTAAATTAAATTTATTCCCTTTATAATCACGAACACCACAAACTAAATCTACCGGATTAAAATGAGTCGCGCTTTTTAAAATTTCGCGTTGTCTGTTATCTTTTATATTTATCTGCGGGGCTTCTATAATTTGTAAAACCAATCTTCCATTCTCTTTTTTAATCCAGAAAGGTCCACCACCTGGTTCTCCTTCATTAATTACCATACCACAAACCCTAATCGGTCTGTTTAATGACTCTTTCAGAAATTGAAGCTTATATTTTTCTGAGAATTTATCAAAATCTAAAGGTAATCTTACATTAAGTTGCTGTACCAAAAACTTCTTAATATCCTTAAGTTCAGCTTCTGTAGGAACCTTTTTATCTATAGCGTTTAGTATCCTGTACACTTCATCCTGAATCTCAATTAGTTTTCCTGCTAATACTTTTTTATATCCAGATACCTCATCTTGATATTTACGAACCACAACGTTGTCAATGTTTTTAATATATACAATATCTGAATCAAGGTCATTAAGGTTTTCGATTAACGCCCCGTGTCCTCCGGGTCTAAACAATAATGAACCATCCTCTGTTCTAAAGGGATCATTGTTTTTATCTACGGCAATTGTATCGGTTTCTGGCTTTTGAAATGAATATGTAATTATAAAGTTAGTATTTGTTTTTTCCTCTACCTTTTTCTTTATCCTTTCGAATTCATCCTTAAATGCATCAAGATGCTCTTTAGAAATCGTAAAATGTAATTTAGAATCTCCTGTAACATTTTTGTTATATCCTGCTGCTTCGAACAAATGTTCTTCAAAAGAAGTAGATATACTATTAGAATATTTATGGAAAGGAAGTAAACCTTTTGGATATGCACCAAAATTCAATCCTTTTTCTTTTAGCATCATTTCTATAAAAATATAGAGCTGTCTTCCTTCTGATAAAGATTCAAAATTAGGATAAGAACTCTTTATTTTTTGCATTACTATATCGTAAAAAGGAAATTTTTCTAAGCCTATTAAAAATAGTCGTATTGCAGTTGCCTTTTCATGATTGGTGTAAGAGTTTAAACTTTCTTTTTCATATTCGTAATTATCCAAAAATTTGAATAACTCCTTAAACATTCGTGTCGCGGCTCCCGAGGCGGGTACAAACTTAACCGTATCAAGATTAGAAGATCTTGACTCGTATAACTTGGTCAACTCAGTCTGATAATGCTCAGAGAATTTTAAGACTCCATTATCTAATGTAGCAGCGCTTCTAAGGGCTACAAAAGGAATTTCATTCTTAAATGTCTCAATCTGAGCTAATACTTTTTCTACAGTTAAACCTTTGGATGTTATAAGTTTAATGTCTTTATCAGTAATATTCACTTTAGTTGTTTATTAGTTGGTCAATAATTTCTTTTGCTTTTTTAAAACGAGATGCCGCATCTCCTTTTAAAATACTATAATTACAATTGTTATTATCCAGAGCTTCTTTGAAACGTAAAAACATTTCTTCTCTCTCATTCGGTTTATCTCTCAAGTCATCAGGAACCCAAGGTGTGTCAATATAAGTTAAAAGATACAAATCGTAGGTGTTTTCTAATGAAAATTTATGTATCCTTTCGGGAACAGATCCATTATAATACGCTTCAGAATACACCTTAATCTCAAGCAAATTTGTGTCACAAAACACTATGCTACTCTCCTTATTTGTTATCTCTTTTTCTAGTTTCATTTGCCCTTCTGCAATCGGAAGTAAATCTTCGTAAGCACACACTTCTTTTGTGGTATCCCATTTTTTTTGGAGATACTCTCTCATGTATTCAGGCACCCAAGAAGCATTATAGTATTGTGCTAATTGTTTAGACAAAGTAGTTTTGCCTGTTGATTCTGGTCCAAACAACACTATTCTTATGCAGTCACTGGCATCTTGTCTAAGCTTTTCTTCCATGCTAAATAACCTTGAATTGCTAAAATTGTAAAAATCAAATACTGAAAACTAGAAAAAGTAAATCCTTTATAAAAGTATAAGGGCACAGAAATAATATCTCCAATAATCCAAAAAATCCAATTTTCAATTTTTCTTTTTGCCATCAACCACATCCCAACGAAAAATATCGCTGTAGTCAATGTATCCACATATGCTGTCCAATCATTCCACTTGTCAAACGCCTTGTAAACAAAATAAACAAAAACCAATGTAGCTCCAAAAATGGCTATTTCTGCTATCTTTTCTTTAGCATTTGTTCTGGAAATAGGAGTTGTATGCGTATCATCAACCTTTCTGGTCCATACATACCAGCCGTATATACTCATTATAAAATAATATGCATTGATCATCATATCTCCTAACAATGACCATTTTAGAAGTAAATACACGTAGATCGATGTACTTACCAGACCTGTTGGATACACCCAAATTTTATTAAACCAAGCAAAAAAAACACTCGCTACACCGAATGTAACCGCGATAATTTCTAACGAAATATCCAATGTAGAATACTCGGAATATTGACCAAAGAAAAAATCAAAAATTTGGCTCATAATCACTTCTGTTACTTTTCACCATTTTCATATATACCAAAACGTGCTCCATATCCCCAAAAGCTTTCTTAATTTCTTCTGTGAGAAACGGCATCAACTTATCGTATTCTCCATATACCTGAGTACTTAGAGGATTTTCTAAGACGGTAAATTCAGAAGCTCTCAAATTCTTTATGAATCGAATAATATGTTGTTCGAAATCATTTTGTAATGGTGTAAGTGTTAATTCTATTGATACTTGCATATATATTTATTTGCCACGAATACACGAATGTTTTTTATAACTCTCTATTATTGTTACAAAATTAGCTCTGTATAATATCCGAAAACTAAGTTTTAAATTGTTACAAAACAATCCTTTGATAATCCAATCTTTCAGATTCGAAATTAGCAAGAATTGCTAATTTATTTCCTGAAACTTTTAAATAATTTAAACATTGTGCTATATGAGCTTCATGTGTATATTTTACAGATTTAATTTCCAGAACAATTTTGTCGTAAACCACAAAATCAGCATAAAAATGGTGTTTTAAAACAATATCTTTATAGTTAACATCGTATCGTTTCTCTCTTTCAAAAGGAATTCCTCTTAGATTAAATTCATACTCTAGTGCATCTCCATAAACAATTTCTAAAAATCCTCCTCCTAAATTATTATGTACCTCAAACAAAGCACCTAATACCTCGTAACTTTCTTTTTTATGTATTATATCACCCATAAAATATTCGTGTATTCGTGGCTTAACGATTATAACTAGACATATGGCAGAGCATAAACACACGTAAAACCCTCAAATTCTAAAAATGTGATATCATAATGACTCACTTCTTCTTGATGATGAATGCTTCCGGCAGTGAATGGCAAATTAAGATCAAACGGCATAATATGAATGTTTTGTTCAAAACTCAACCCTGCCGTACCATACAATTTATACAACGACTCCTTTGCTCCCCATATAACAGTAAGTACCCGTACCTTCTCTTCTTGATGCTGGTCTACAAATTTTTGCTCTGACGCTACAAATTTGTGGGCAATCCTGAGAATTTTTTCACGTTGTTTTTCAATATCGATTCCAACAAGTTTATCGCTAATAATAACTGCAGCGTACTCATAAGAATGTGTAATTGAGATCTGCTTTCCGTCTTTTAGGTGCGGTTTCCCAAAATCATCATAATATAAGTCATGATCAGTATATCCAAAAACTGCCAATAAATGTCGCACGCTCATAAACCCTCTCTTATGCAAATCTGATTTCATGTTATCCACTCTATTCTGACAATGATCGGTTAACTGAATTCCTTCAGAAAGAACTTCGAAAGACTCTTCTATCTTCCAAATCAATATATTAGTACTTTCATCTACTGTTATAGTTTTGTAAAGAGGCATACGAATTCTTAAAGTTATTATGTACCTTTGCAAACTGAAATTCAGGGCATCAGTGACTTGATTTTCAGGAAACGAATTTAGAATAATTTAGTGCGAAATACTAGAATTATTGCACTTCATAAACATAAAACAGATACTATGAGTACCAAAACAGTACCTTATGTTCCTTACAAGGTGAAAGACATTTCCTTAGCTGCCTGGGGAAGAAAAGAAATCGAACTAGCTGAAGCTGAAATGCCAGGTCTTATGTCTCTTAGAGAAGAGTATAAAGACGAGCAACCTCTAAAAGGTGCCCGTATAGCAGGTTGTCTTCATATGACTATTCAGACTGCGGTTTTAATAGAGACATTACAAGCTCTTGGTGCAGAAGTTACCTGGAGTTCTTGTAACATTTTCTCTACTCAGGATCAAGCTGCTGCTGCAATTGCTGATGCAGGAATACCAGTATACGCTTGGAAAGGAATGAATGAAGAAGAATTTGACTGGTGTATCGAACAAACCTTATTCTTTGGAGAAGATCGCAAACCATTAAATATGATACTTGATGATGGTGGAGATTTGACGAATATGGTTTTAGATCGTTACCCAGAACTTGCTGAGGGAATCAAAGGTTTATCAGAAGAAACTACAACAGGTGTTCACCGTCTATACGAAAGAGTAAAAAATGGAACATTACCGATGCCTGCTATTAATGTGAATGATTCTGTTACTAAGTCTAAATTTGACAACAAATACGGATGTAAAGAAAGTGCGGTAGATGCTATTCGTCGTGCGACAGATATTATGCTAGCCGGAAAACGAGTAACTGTTTGTGGATACGGTGATGTTGGTAAAGGTACTGCAGCTTCTTTTAAAGGTGCTGGGAGCATCGTAACAGTAACTGAAATTGATCCTATTTGTGCACTACAGGCTGCAATGGATGGTTTTGAAGTAAAGAAACTAGAAACTGTTATCGGAAACAGTGACATTGTTATTACTACAACAGGAAATAAAGACATTGTTCAAGGTCATCATTTTGAAGCCTTAAAAGACAAAGCCATTGTTTGTAATATTGGACATTTTGATAATGAAATCGATATGGCGTGGTTAAACAAAAACCATGGACATACGAAAGATACTATCAAACCTCAGGTAGACAAGTACAACGTAAACGGAAATGATATTATCATTCTTGCTGAAGGTCGTTTAGTAAACCTAGGTTGTGCAACAGGTCATCCAAGTTTTGTAATGAGTAATTCTTTTACAAACCAGACGTTGGCACAAATTGAGCTTTGGAAAAACAGTGAAAAATACGATAACGAAGTTTATATGCTACCAAAACATTTAGATGAAAAAGTAGCAAAATTACACTTAGCTAAGATCGGAGTTGAATTAACAGAACTTCGTAATGATCAAGCAGAATATATTGGTGTAACTGTAGAAGGGCCTTTTAAACCTGAACATTACAGATACTAGATTTTAGCGTACTGGCGTTTCTGAATTTTTAGATCGCTTCGCTTTTAGAATATAGAAATAACCCTCACCAAAAAGTGAGGGTTTTATTTTGACTTATTTCCTTTTCCTAAAAATATAACTCATCCACACAGGATCATTTTCTTCAGACACTATAGACTGTCGATCTACAAACTCCCAGTTGGCAGCATTCATATAATTTAGCAAATCCGAAGTTCCTTCCAAATCTTCCAATTGCTTAATCGTTATCTGTTTCCCTTCTAATGATTTTTGCTCCTGAACTTTTATTCTTTTTACTCGTCCACTATTATTAGCTTTTTGTATTACAATAACTTCTAGATAATCATATTTAGGAATGTCTTGCCCTATCGTTTCTGTAATTACAAACAACATTAAAAGAGTGCAACAGAAAAAACGAATTATTGAAATTTTCATACTTTTATTCAGTTTTGTGATTTAGGATTATAAATTTAGGCAATTCCTTTCAGCTAGTTCGCTATGAAATTACTTTTTACTTTTTGTTTTTTCACCTCGATCATCTTAGGACAAAGTAATAAAGATGCCATTCAAAATATTAAAAAACAATTTGTACTAATTTCCAAATTAAAAGAAAAAAATCAGCTTAAAGAAAAAGAGATTTCTTATTCATGTAAAGATTTAAGTATTGAAGGCCTATAACTTACTATTATAAAGACAATGACCTAAAACTCATTATCCACTCGTATGATGAGGGACATTATACCTCGCACAATAGATATTATGTTAAGGACCAAATTTTTATTCTTCTATTTTACCGAAGAACACATAGACAATGACACTTCTGTCTATGACAAACAAACAGGAGCGCTATTAGTCACACAAGAAGACTGGAGTACATCAGAAACCAGAATTTATTTTGATAATAATAAAGCGATAAAATATCTAACAAACAGATACACCAACATCGACATTCACGAAAATATTAAAGAACCTAATAAGAGTGTATCAGATCATTTTGAAAACGAGGAAATCGTTTGCGACACTTTGGAAACAAAAAAAGTTCGATCTATATATTCTAATCTCGTGAAACTTATCAAAGAATACAAAACAATATGTGTTCTTTACATATGTAAATCTTTTACAAAACAAAAAAAACCTTTTCAAGATATCTTGAAAAGGTTTTTGTATGTATTACAAAGGAAAATATCCTTATGCTTCAAAAGGAACTATAGAAACATAAGATTTATTATCTTTTTTCTTTGTGAACTTAACCACACCATCAACTTTGGCGTGTAATGTATGGTCTTTACCAGCGTAAACATTCTCACCCGGTTTATGTGCTGTACCTCTTTGTCTTACAATGATGTTACCAGCGATGGCAGCTTGACCACCAAAAATCTTCACACCTAAGCGTTTCGATTCTGATTCTCTACCATTCTTAGAACTACCAACTCCTTTTTTATGAGCCATAATTTCTTGGTTTTATATGTTAAACTTAAAACTGAATGTAGCGATTAAGCTTTTCCACCATCCAATTCGTCTTGCCATTTCTTTAATTCATCCCACTTACCGTCTGCAGCTAATTTTGCTTGCTCAGGCCAAGTGTCTGTTACGTGATTTCCACGAACACCAGCAATAATTTCTGAAATCTTAGCAGCGTCAGTCTTTGCCAAGTCGGCAAATGTTGCGATACCTGCTTCTACTAATGTAGATGCGATTTTAGGTCCAATACCTTCAATCTTTTTAAGATCATCCGCTTTAGCTGACTTTTTAGGAGCAGCTTTTTTTGGTGCTTCTTCTTTTTTAGGAGCAGCAGCTTTAGCTTCTACTTTCTTCTCAGCCTTTGGTGCAGCTTTCTTAGTTTCCTTTTTAGGAGCGGCTTTCTTAGCTCCAGAGGCAACTATACTTTCTATTATGATTTCAGTAAGAGATTGACGGTGACCATTTTTAACACGGTATCCCTTACGTCTCTTTTTCTTGAAAACAATAACTTTATCACCTTTTAGGTGTCTCGTGATTTTTGCTCCTACCTGAGCTCCATCTATAGCCGGGGCGCCTAAAGTCACCTGATCTCCGTCTGCAGTAAGAAGTACTTTGTCAAAAGAGACTTTATCTCCTTCTTCTCCTGCTAAACGATGAACAAAAACTTTTTGGTCTTTTGCAACTTTAAATTGCTGCCCTGCTATCTCTACAATTGCGTACATAGCGTAACGTTTAATTAATTTTTTATATCTAAAGAACTTGCCTATTCGAAAATAAGCGGTTGCAAATATACTGCTAATTAATTAAATGACAAATATTTTACGCCTTTATGGGATGTGAATTATGTTTTTTTTTAATATTCCAACTATCCTTAAATAGCTGCATAAAAGATAAGGTCAATACAAATGTTGTCGCAAAACCCATAATAGCCGCAACAAACACTACAATTCCAACACCTACATGATAGTGAGAACTCCAGTTAGCAAGCATTTCAGGAAGGAAATTAGTGTTGATATTCGTAACATAAATAGCAAAGAAAATAGTAAAAATAAGGGTAGCATTAAATCCAGTGAACAATCCTGCCATAAAACCTTTCTGATATTCAAATGTAGTTCCTTTTTCGAGTTTATAGTCTTTCATAGCCTTATATAAACCGAAGGCCACAATGATTCCATTACCTAAACTAAAAATAGGATTCGTTTGCACCCCTATTAAAGACAAAATCAAAAAATACGCAATGAGTCCAATTGCAATCAAAATACCATATTTAACGGGGATAGTAGACTTTTTCATAGTTTCTATTGTTTGGAATTAACAGAAATTTATGCATTATTAGCGGTTTTTAGGCTTAAAAAACTGTTAATTTATTGTAATTGAGTAGTTTAAAACATGATAATTCTTTCTGGCGAAAACCGTAACAAAATGCGATCTTTGCACACAAATTCTATAAACAAAATTATTACTAATGAAAAATAAACTTTACACAATCGCTTGTGGACTCTTGATAGCAGTGTCTGGTGGTGCACAAGAAGTAGAATTTACAGAATATGACCTGGATAATGGTCTGCACGTAATTCTACATCAAGACAATAGCGCACCTGTTGTTACAACTTCAGTAATGTATCATGTAGGCGGAAAAGATCGTACAGAAGGACGTACAGGATTTGCTCATTTTTTTGAACACCTATTATTTGAAGGAACAAAAAATATAGGAAGAGGAAAATGGTTTGAAATCGTGTCTTCTAACGGAGGGCAAAACAATGCCAATACTTCTCAAGACAGAACATATTACTATGAAGTCTTTCCTTCTAACAATCTACAACTAGGATTATGGTTAGAATCAGAACGTATGTTACACCCTGTAATTGATCAAAAAGGTATAGACACGCAGCAAGAAGTTGTGAAAGAAGAAAAAAGACTCCGTTATGATAATTCTCCATACGGACAATTTTTACCTGTTTTAGGAAAAAACTTATTCAAAGTACATCCATATAAGGATCCAAACATTGGATATATGAAAGACTTGGATGCTGCCACTTTGGAAGATGTAATTGCATATAACAAAAAATACTACGTTCCTAACAATGCCGTATTAGTTGTAGCAGGTGATATCAATATTGACCAAACTAAAAAACTAATAGAAGACTATTTTGCTCCAATTCCTAGAGGAGAAGAAGTGGTTAGAAACTACCCAAAAGAAGAGCCTATTACACAGCAAATAAATGCTAAAGCATATGATGCGAATATACAGATACCGGCTACCGGTCTGGCTTATAGAACTCCCGGTTTTAAAGAAAGAGATGCCTATGTTCTAGAAATGATTTCTACATATCTAAGCGATGGAAAGAGCTCTAAACTTTATAAAAAAATAGTTGACGACCAAAAACAAGCATTACAAGTAGGAGCATTTAGTATTCCGCAAGAAGATTATGGAATGTATTTAGTTTTTGCACTGCCTGTTGGTGACACAAAACTTGATGTTTTGATTAATGAAATGGAAGAAGAAATAGCCAAAATAAGAACGGAGCTTATTTCTGAAAAAGATTATAAAAAATTACAAAACAAATTTGAAAATCGCTTTGTTAACTCTAATTCGAGTGTAGCAGGAATTGCTAATTCTTTAGCAAGATACAATATGCTGTATAACGACACTAATCTAATTAATAAAGAAATAGAGATTTACCGTTCAATTACTCGTGAAGAGATTAAAGAGGTTGCTGATAGACATCTAAAGCCAAATCAAAGACTAGTAATAGACTATTTGCCAAAAGAAAAAGCCAAAAACTAAGAAATATTAAAACATGAAAAAAGTACTTATAACATTGGTTTTGGCTTTTATGGTCATAAACCTACAAGCACAAGTAGATAGGAGTAAAATGCCACAACCGGGACCTTCTCCAGAAATAAATTTAAAAGAAGCGCAACGTTTCGAGTTAAGTAATGGACTAAAGGTACTGGTAGTTGAAAATCACAAATTACCAAGAGTTAGTATCCAATTACAAATTGACAATTCTCCTATCAGAGAAGGAGAAAAAGCAGGAGTATCTAGTCTTACTTCTAGCTTGCTTGGTAATGGTTCTAAATCAATTTCCAAAGACGACTTTAATGAAGAAGTGGATTTTTTAGGAGCTAGCATGAATTTTGGATCTCAAAGCGCTTTTGCTTCTTCACTTTCTAAATATTTTCCGAGAATTTTGGAATTAATGGCGGATGCAGCAATTAATCCTAATTTTACTCAAGAAGAATTCGAAAAAGAAAAAGCAAAACTAATTACAGGATTAAAATCTCAGGAAAAAGATGTTGCTTCTATCGCTAGTAGAGTACAAAATGCTTTAGCATATGGAGTAAAACATCCTTACGGAGAATTTGCTACAGAAGAAACCGTAAACAATGTAACTCTTGCTGACGTAGAAAAATTTTATTCGGATTATTTCACTTCTGCTAATTCGTATTTAATTGTAATAGGAGATGTTAAATTTGAAGAAGTACAAAAATTAGTTAAGAAAAATTTTAGTCCTTGGACAAAAAAGACTTCAATATCTGTTGGTTATACGAAACCATCAAATGCGCAATACACGCAGATTAACTTTGTAGATGTTCCTAATGCAGTACAATCTGAAATTGCTGTTCAAAATCTAGTTGACCTTAAAATGAGCGATCCGGATTATTTTTCTGCACTTGTTGCTAACCAAATTTTAGGTGGTGGTGGAGAAGCGCGTCTTTTCTTAAATCTTCGTGAAGACAAAGGCTATACTTATGGCTCTTATTCCAGAATTGGAAATGACAAATATGCTCCGTCAACATTTAGAGCAACAGCAAGTGTTCGTAACGTTGTTACAGATAGCTCTGTTGTCGAAATGTTGAAAGAAATAGACCTTATAACTAAAAAACCTGTTTCTGCAGAAGAATTGAAGAACACTAAAGCAAAATACCTCGGTAATTTTGTACTTGCATTAGAAAAACCAGAAACTATTGCACGATATGCTCTAAATATTGAAACAGAAGGTTTATCTAAGGATTTCTACAAAACCTATATAGAACGAATAAACGCTATTACTGTAGAAGACGTTCAAAAAGCAGCAAAAAAATACTTTAGCTCAAGTAATGCTCGTATTGTTGTTACCGGTAAAGGAAGTGATGTCATAGAAAATCTTGAAAAAGTAACTTTTAACAACAAAAAAGTACCAGTTTTATATTTTGACAAATACGGAAACAAAACAGAAAAGCCCGATTATAATGCTGCTACACCTGAAGGAGTAACTGCTCAATCAGTTTTAGATACTTATTTTAAAGCAATTGGAGGCAAAGATAAATTAGAAGCTGTACAATCAACTTTTACCACGGCAGAGGCTTCTATGGGTGGAGCGACACTTCAAATGATTACGAAGGTTACCTCAAAAAACCAATCACTTACAAATATATTATTTGGAGGTAATTCTGTAAACAAAAATGTATTTGATGGAACTAAAGGATATGTAATGGCTCAAGGTCAAAAAATAGACTACACCGAAGCCCAGATTACCGATGCAAAGAAGGAAATCTATCCATTCTCTGGACTTAATAATAAGGATGCCAAACTAGAAGGTATTGAACCTTATGAGGGAGGAAAAGCTTACAAACTTAAAATGAGCGAAAAAAGAACTTCTTTCTTTGATACTGAAACAGGATTAAAAGTAAAAGACGTTGTTATACAGGAACAAGGAGGTCAAAAAGTATCTTCTACAGTGGCTTATAGCAATTATAAAGAAGCAAACGGAATCATGTTTCCTCATACCATCTCTATATCTGCAGGTCCTCAAAAGTTTGATTTCAATGTTTCTGAAATTAAAATAAACGAAGGAGTGAGTGATGAAGATTTCAAATAAAATCTATCGCTGTTAAATAATATGATAAAGGTTCGTTCTTAAGATCGGACCTTTATTTTTTTCGGTTTGCAATATAAACTCCCAAAATAATAATCCCGGCAGCAAGCACCTGATAAAGAGAAAACTCTTCGCCATCCAACAACCCCCACATCAAAGCTACTATCGGTATTGTATAGGTAACCGAAGTAGCAAAAACAGGGCTACTGATTTGTACCAATTTATTGAACAATACTTTGGCAATACCGGTTCCAACGATTGCAAGAATCGAAATGTATATCAAACTTGTGTGCATCTCTGGATTTGTGATAACACTTTTATTAAAAAAATCAGCGTAGTACAAAACGATAAGAGAAGGAATGACAAGAACTATAAAGTTACCATTAGCAATTGCCATTGGAGAAATTTGCTGCATGTACCGTTTTATAATATTTACATTCGTTGCATAGCAAACAGAAGCACAAAGCACTAAAGTAGCATACCAATAATTTTGGTTTGGATTAACCGAAGCACCTTCCCATATCAATGCAAGACAACCAATCAACCCAACAATGACTCCTATTAATTGGTTTCTGCTAAAGCGAATAGAAAAGACTAGAGCACCTAAAATCAAAGTCATTAATGGCGTTGTAGAATTAAGAACCGAAGCGATCCCACTATCAATTTCGGTTTCTGCAAAAGCGAACAAGAATGCCGGAACAAATGTGCCCAAAAAACCAGAAATAATAATCCATTTCCATTCTTTTTTCTTGATAGTTCTCATACTTCTAAAACCTATCAGAAACAAAAAAGCAGCTGCAAACAATGTTCGTAGCGCTCCTAATTGCATTGGTGTAAGTCCTATCAATGATTTTTTAATCAGTATAAACGAACTACCCCAAACAAGTGATAAGACTGCTAAATAGATCCATTTTAATCTGGCGTTTTGCATTGGCTTCTTGAATAAGCTGCAAAAATCACTAAAATTATGAAAGTAGTTACGTAGTATGTAGAAAAATTAACGAACGTTTAGCGTTATTCTTTCCACTGAACCGTTTCCATAAAATGAATAATATCATTTCGTAAATATTTTGCTGCCGGAAGAATAGAATCATAGTTCGGTTTTACTTTAAAATAAACAGAACCAGATACAAAATTATTGACGCTATCTGTTACATAAAACTGACAGGAAGAAGCTGCATTTCCGGTCACTTCGTATATTCTACCATATACTTTTTTCTCCGGGTACATAAAGTCCTTTGGCTGTATAGCATCAGCTTTGATAAAATGTTCTTGGGTAAGGTTTTGTGCATCTCTTAACAAAGAGTCTAAATTGTTATTGACATCGTAGTAAGAAATATATACGGTAGCATTCAACTTAGGATAATCAATATTATACCAGCACCTCCTGTTGTTTTTAGCTTTTTCAAAATTGGCGATCTTGTTCTTTTCAAAAGTATAGGAGCAATCTAACAAGGCCTGCTCATACTTTGGAGCAGGATAAGCCAATCTTAACATTCCTTTAGGCTTAGGCAACGTTTCGCCTCCACAAGAAGATAAAACACACACAACGATCGCTGCTAAAAATTTACTCAGTCTACTCCTCATTAATTGTTAATTTTACTCTTTTTATACGCTTATTATCCAAAGACTCAATTGTAAAAGCATATTGTTCTAATGTAATGATATCTCCTCTTTTTGGAAAACTACCGGAGATCTCTAACAATAATCCCGCAATGGTTTCTGCATCTCCTTTTTTATTCTCAAAACCAGTATTATCTTCAAGTTTTAGAACCTTGTAAAAATCTTTTAACGAAGTTCTTCCTTCAAAAATATAGTTATTATCGTCCAGCTTTGAGAACACTAAATCTTCATCATCAAACTCATCACTAATATCCCCAACAATTTCTTCGATAATATCTTCTAATGAAATCAGGCCACTAGTACCTCCATATTCATCCACAACAATAGCTAGGTGATTTTTTTTGTCTTTAAAATCATTCAATAAATCATCCAACTTCTTGTTTTCTGGAACAAAATAGGGCTCCCTAACAAGATCAACCCAATTAAAATCTTTATGATTAATATATGGTAACAAATCTTTTACATAAAGGATTCCTATTACTTTATCTATACTATCTTCATATACAGGAATACGAGAATATCCATTCTCTATAATTTCCGGAATTACCTCTATATATTTCAGATCTCGACTCAGTGCAAAAATATCAATTCTTGGTTTCATCACCTGTTTGGTATCGGTATTTCCAAAAGAGACAATCCCTTCTAATATTTTTTTCTCTTCAGAAGTGGTATCGTGATCAGATGTTAACTCAAGTGCTTGAGATAATTGATCCACACTAATGTTTGATTTTTGTTTACCTAGCTTATTATGAATCAGTAAAGTAATGCTTCGCATGGGTAGGCTAATGGGAGTAATGATCCAGTCCAGTATACCCAGCGGTCTTGCCATAAAATTGGCAAACTTAACTTTATTACGACTGGCATAAATCTTCGGTAATATTTCTCCAAAAAGTAAAATAAGAAATGCTACTACACCTACTTCAGTAACAAATCTAATACTTAACCATTCTAAACCAGGAAAAACTAAATGATCTAATCCTTTAAAATAGATTTCTCCCAATGTATCAAAAAGCAAAACAATGGCAATATTGATGAAGTTATTTGCCACCAGGATGGTTGCCAGCAACTTTTTTGGCCTACTTAGTAATTTAGAAATTATTTTTTGGTTGATAGTTGGATCCTCTCCGTCTGTTTTTAGGTCTGATGAAGTAAGCGAAAACAAAGAGACTTCGCTACCGGATATTAAGGCAGAACAAACCAGTAGCAGAATAAGAACAATAAAATTAACTGCCTGTAAGGGTTCAAAAGCAACTAATAAAATAAATAACGGTTCGGGATCAGGGTCCAAATTATAGCTGTTTAGTTAAACATATTAAAACGGAAGATCATCTTCTTCCATTTCTGTAGGCGAAGATGAAATCGACTGAGGATTATCAACCATTGGCTTATTTGATACCGGTTGTTTGTCCGCAACAATTTCTGCTTGCTGACCTTCAGTTTTTGGAGTCAAAAAGGTAAAATCAGTACACTGTATCTCTGTGCTATATCGATCTTTTCCTTGCTCATCTTGCCACTTTCTGGTTTTAAGACGACCTTCAATATATACTTTATCTCCTTTTTTCAGATATTTTTCGCAGATTTCGGCTGCTTTATTGCGCACCACAATATTGTGCCATTCTGTAGAAGTCACTCTTTCTCCAGTGCTTTTATTTACATAAGAATCATTAGTTGCCAGCGGAAATCTACCGATGCAATTTCCTCCTTCAAAATAATGCATCTTCACTTCATCACCTGTATGGCCAATAAGCATTACTTTATTCAACGTTCCAGACATACTCTTTATTATTTATAGTAAATGTAATAAAAAAGCATCATACCTAAAAAAAGCTATCTATAAAATTACCTATTAATATAGGAACCGGATATTCACGAATTTTTTCTATTCCCACAATATTTGATTCACCATTAATTTTGGGAGGTTCTTCTGTTTTTATTATATAAAAACGAGTGTACAGATGTTGATGAGATAGCTTATGAATTTTAAACTCTGTTTCGTGCAAAATGATGTCATAATCTACGTTATTCAATAAACTTTTAAAAACATCATTGTCCTTAATATAATCAAGACCTACTTCTTTTTCGGTTTCTATTAGAGGAAACTCATATAAATTCTGCCAGATTCCTTTACCCTTTCTTTGTTTGATAATTGTTTGTTGGTCCTTTACAGAAAATATCAAGTAATTAAAATATCGTTTTTTTACTTTTAACTTTTTAAGCTTTATGGGTAAAGAAGCAACTGTGCCTTTTTTTAACGCCTCACAACTATCATTGAGCGGACAAACAATACAATATGGACTTTGTGGTTTACATTGCAGCGCGCCAAATTCCATAATCGCCTGGTTAAACGTGGCAGGTTGTTCTGGATCAATCATCTCCCATGCAAGTTTTTTAAACTCTTTGATTCCTTGTGTACTATTAATAGGAGTATCCACATTAAAGTATCTGGACAAAACGCGGTATACATTACCGTCCACTACAGGCACTACTTCATTATAACATATAGAAGCTATAGCGCTAGCCGTATAATCACCAACTCCTTTTAGCTGCAATAAATCCTTATAGGTAGTAGGAAAAACACCTTCGAGATTATTGGCAATATACTTTGCTGTGGTATGTAGATTTCTGGCCCTGGAATAATAACCCAATCCCTGCCATAATTTTAATACTTCTTCTTCTTTTGCATTTGCTAAATCAAAAACGGTCGGATAGTGATCAATAAATGACAAATAATAAGGTAATCCTTGCGCAACTCTGGTCTGCTGAAGTATAATTTCGCTCAACCAAATGCGGTATGGATCGGTCGTTTCTCTCCACGGCATCGATCTTTTGTTTTGTAAGTACCACGTAATGAGTTTTTTAGGAAAAATCATAAGAAAATCTTAAGTTTTGTAAAATTAAACCTTTAAAAGATGATAATTTCATCTTAAGTATTGATATTTTGGATTTTAAATTGCTATATTTGCCCCCTTGAAAATTTAAAAACCCCTAAATAGGTAATATAATGACTAAAGCAGATATTGTAGCAAAAATTTCAGAAAAACTAGGAATTGAAAAAGGAGATGTTCAGGCAACTGTAGAAACCTTTATGGAAGAAGTAAAAAGTTCTTTAGAGAGCGGAGATAACGTATACCTAAGAGGTTTTGGTAGCTTCATCATCAAGACAAGAGCTGAAAAAACAGGTCGTAACATTTCTAAAAACACTACAATCAAAATACCTGCACATAATATCCCAGCTTTTAAGCCGGCAAAAGTATTTGTGGAAGGTGTAAAAACTAACGTAGAAGTTAAGTAATTAATAATCAATAAATAGATCGCACTATGCCAAGTGGTAAAAAACGTAAAAGACACAAGGTAGCTACGCACAAGCGTAAAAAGAGAAGAAGAGCTAATCGCCACAAGAAAAAGTAGTTTTCTAACTACTTTTTCTATTTAAGAATGTTCTTTGAAATCGAAATAGAGTATCTTATATCACTACCTTTATAAGACTTTGTTTCAACGGAATTATTAAAATTCCTGTGAATAAAATTTGTTTAATCCATCTGTCTCGAACATATCGAGGTGGATAAAAATCTAATCAGAGTGAACAAAGAATTGATCATTAGATCTGGTTCCTCTACTGATTTTGCCTTATTAAAAGATGGAAAACTAGTTGAATTACATAAGGAAGAAGACGACAGTAATTTTGCTGTAGGCGATATTTTTATTGCTAAAATCCGCAAAGCTGTCCCAGGTCTTAATGCCGCATTTGTTAATGTAGGCTATGAGAAAGATGCATTCCTGCATTATCACGACCTAGGTCCTCAAGTATCTTCTTTACTTAAATTCATCAAACGTGTAAGCACAGGTAAATTAAAAGATTACTCTCTTAAGGATTTTCCTTTTGAGAACGATATTGATAAACACGGAGTTATTACAGATGTGTTAAAATCAAATCAATCGTTATTGGTACAAATAGTAAAAGAACCTATTTCTACAAAAGGCCCTCGAATAAGCTCAGAGCTTTCGATTGCCGGTAGATATATTGTATTGGTACCTTTTTCTAACAGAGTGTCTATTTCTCAAAAAATAGAATCCTCTGAAGAAAAAGAACGTCTAAAAAGACTGGTAAAAAGTATCAAGCCAAAAGGTTTTGGAATTATTGTTCGTACGGTAGCAGAAGGCAAAAAAGTAGCAGAACTAGACAGAGATTTGCAAAACCTGGTGGACCGCTGGGAGTCTATGTGTAAAAAATTATACAAAGCCCACCACCCATCAAAAATTTTAGGTGAAATGAATAGAGCGTCCTCTATTTTAAGAGACGTTTTTAATGACAGTTTCACTTCGATCGTTGTAGATGAACAAGATCTCTGCAACCAAATCAAAGATTATCTGCAAGAAATTGCACCAAAAAAAGAATCAATCGTAAAATTACACACGTCAAACGTACCAATTTTTGAAAAATACGGTATCGAACGACAAATCAAAACAAGTTTTGGTAAAACGGTATCCATGAGTAAGGGAGCCTATCTTGTAATCGAACACACTGAAGCAATGCATGTCATTGATGTAAACAGTGGAAACCGATCCAACAAAGCCAAAAACCAAGAAGACACTGCACTAGAAGTCAACCTAATCAGTGCATCCGAAGTAGCCCGCCAACTGCGTCTTAGGGATATGGGAGGTATTATCGTAGTCGATTTTATCGATATGAATAATGCTGATAACCGTAGAACACTCTTCAATCACTTACGCGAAGAGATGAAAGACGACAGGGCGAAGCACAAAATTTTACCGCCAAGTAAGTTTGGCCTGATTCAAATAACGCGACAGCGTGTACGACCTGAAATGAATATCAAAACCCGCGAGGAAAACCCGAACGGAGGAAATGGCGAAATTGAGGCGCCCATAGTTTTAGTAGATAAAATAAAGGTTGATTTAGAAAAATTAATTAAAAAAGATCATAAAAAGTTAACGCTTAGCGCGCATCCTTTTATTGCAGCTTTTTTAACTAAAGGATTTCCATCCACCCGATCTAAATGGTTTATAGACCATAAAAGATGGGTCAAAATAATACCTAGAGACGCTTACACGTATTTAGAATATCATTTCCACGACAAGAATGGAGAAATGATACAATAATAATGAAACCCAGCTTACGGATGTAGGCTGGGTTTTTTGGTTTGCTATATTTGCGTTTATGTATCAAAAAAGACCACAATCCATAACTGTTACCGAGGCTATAAAAAAAATGGAGCATTATTGTGCCTATCAGGAACGTTGCCATAAGGATATTAGTAATAAATTGAACACTATGAGACTAATTCCTGAGGCAAAAGAAAAGATAATACTACATCTTTTGGAACATAACTTTCTTAATGAAGAACGTTATGCTAAAAGCTTTGCCCGTGGAAAATTCAGGATTAAGAAATGGGGGAAACAACGAATTGTTAGAGAATTAAAATTTCGACAAATATCCGAATATTGTATTAAGACCGCTCTAAAAGAAATCCCTAAAGATGAATATTTAAAAACATTTCACGAACTGGCAGAAAAAAAGTTTGACGCTATTATCGAAAAAGATATACAAAAGAAAAGAAAAAAACTAATTGATTATCTATTATACCGAGGCTGGGAAAACCAATTGGTTTTTGAGAAGGCTAGAGATTTATCAGAATAACTCTCACGTAATAATCAGTAGCGTTCAACACTTCAACAGCATTATCAATTTGACTACCTTATTCCTCAAAAAGTCTGCATTGAATAATTCTAGAAGTACCCTATCTAAAAAATCAACTATTTTGATCTTCTCCACGGGAATCCATTATTTTTCTAAGTTGATAGAAAAAGCGTTCGATAAGTCTTAAATCTTCCGTGACAATCTCTGCAGCGCTTGTCATCTCCTGTTTAAAATCAATTTCTTTTTTATAACTCGTAATCAATTTATTGGGTAATGTAACATCGATTAGATATAATCCTTCTTTATTAGGTAATGCAGATATTTTTTTTATTGTACCTTCTAATACGCCAAATTCAGCACTAGGATAATTGTCTAGTTTAAAATGTACTTTTTGTCCAATCTTGATTTTACCAGAGTTCTGAGATGGAGCTTCCAACTTACCAATATATCCATTATTTTGCGAAGGGATAATAGTAAATATTACTTCTTCTGCTGACACACTTTGATGAGAACTCCAATAATTCATAAATGCAACTATACCTGAAGAATTTGATTTTAACACGTATTGCAATTCCCAGTTTTTTATAGATTTTTTAAGTTGATTAAATGATTGTATCACGTTTTTAAACAGCTTAACATCTTCTTTGGTCTTATCAATTTGTGTTCCTTTATAGGTTTTATTCATTGTGCTAATGGTTTCGCGGATTTGAGATATGGTAATATCCATATTAGCATAATTCCTTTCTGCCTGTAATATCTCTAATTTTTCATTTTCATATTCCTGTTCAGAAATTACTCCTTTATTGAATAAAATTTGCTGACGCTCTAGATTTTTTCTTTGCAACACTAATTCTTTATAGCTAATCCTCTTTTGAGATAAAGAGCTCTGTAATCTTCGTTTTTGTTCTGATAATGATAATTGATTAGCCATCGCCTCATTAGAAAAAGGTTGTAATTTTTTATGTAAGGCATAGGCAGAATAACTATTTTCAAACAAGGCAAAATTTTCAGCAACATCACCTAAAAATAACATTGGAAGATCTCTAAACGGAAAATCAAAAAATGTGTTGTTAAGTTTAATAGTATCAATTATAGACTTTAAGAGTAAAACATCTTTATAATTCGCACTGTTTTCCAATATAGCTAACGGAGTCTGATCTTTTACATATTGCCCGTCATTTACCAATATAACTTCTATTTTTTCATTAATCTTGGCATGTACTTTTTCTGGAGGAATCTCTGTGGTAATAATACTTTCTGAGACAATTATATCGGGATATTTTATAAAGTATGATAGGAAGAGAAGCATCATAATTAAAATTAAAAACAATAAACTCCCCCAACGCACCATCCAATTGGGAATTTGTGATAATACTTCTTGTACTTCTTCACTTCTTAACTGTATTTGTTCTATTTGTTGCTCCATATTATTTTCCTAATTCTAATTGGTTTTTGACTAGATTGTAATAATTCCCTTTTTGCTCAATGAGTTTCTGATGATTTCCTATTTCTACTACTTTACCTTGGTCCAAAACAACAATCTGATGCGCATTTTTTACAGTACTCAATCGATGAGCTACTACTACGACCGTTCTGTTTTGAAAAAAGCAATCTAATTTTTCCATAATCACTTTTTCATTATTGGCATCTAGAGCACTGGTAGCTTCATCAAAAAATAAAAATTTAGGGTTTTTATATACCGCTCTAGCGATTAGCAAACGTTGTTTCTGACCTGTGCTAAGTCCGGCTCCTTCAGAACCTATCTTGGTATTGTAGGATAATGGTAGGGATTCTATAAATTCTTTAATATTGGCAACATCTACTGCATGGATTAGTTTCTTTTTATCGATATAATCTTCACCAACCCCGATGTTGTTAGCGATAGTATCATTAAAGATATAGCCTTCCTGCATTACTGCTCCACAATTAGATCTCCAATATCGTTGAGACACACTTTTTAAGTCAGTGCTTCCAATCTTAATCATACCATTATTTGGCTCATAGAATTTTAATAATAGTTTCATTAGAGTAGTTTTACCACTACCACTTACCCCAACTATTGCGGTAACTTTATTTGCAGGAATAGTAAGGTTAAGATTTTCTAAAACAGGGGCTTCTGACCCAGTATATCTGAAAGATACATCCCGCAAAGAGAAATCCACATTTTCAGAGATCTCATAGACCTTTTGTTGTAGATCCGATTCTTCATTTTCTTTAGTATGTATTTCTCCAAGACGATCCAGAGATATCCTGGCATCCTGCAATTCTCTTATAAAATCAATGAGCTGTGCAATAGGAGAATTTAATTGCCCTACAATATATGTGATAGCTAACATCATCCCTAAAGTGATTTCCCCATCAATAACTAATTTGGCAGAAAAAACAGTGATTAGAATATTTTTAAATTCATTAATAAAATTAGAACCTACTCTTTGATATTGTTCCAGGGCTAAACCTTCTATCGATAACTTAAATAACCTCGCCTGTAAGAATTCCCATCCCCAACGTTTTTTCTTTTCTGCGTTGTGGAGTTTAATTTCCTGCATTCCATTAATAAGTTCTATTACCTTACTTTGTTCCTGACTTACTTGTGAGAATTTTTTGTAATCAAGATCTGCTCGTTTTTTTAAGAAGATGACAATCCAGAGAAAATATAGTATACTACCACTAAAGAATATTGAAAAAATCTGAAGACTATAATATGCTAGTATAATTCCGAAAATAAGAAGATTAAAAAGAGAAAATAAAACATTTAAGGAGGATGTAGTAAGAATTTGTTCTATCCTTTTATGATCATTGATCCGCTGTAAAATGTCTCCAGTCATTCGCGTATCAAAAAATGCGATGGGTAGACTCATCAATTTCATAAAAAAATCAGAAATCAGAGAAATATTAATACGTGTGCTCAGATGTAATAATATCCAACTACGGATAACTCCTATCGCAGTACTACCTAGATATAAAAAAAGTTGGGAAATTAGGATGAGGTATATAAAATTAACATCTCTGTTCTGGATCCCTACATCTACAACACTCTGCGTAAGAAATGGAAATACTAATTGTAACAAACTGCCTGCAACAAGACCTATGATCAACTGTACAATGAGACTATTATACTTAAAAAGATATTTAGAAAGAAAACTAAACCCTAATTTTTGGTCTTTTGCACTATATTCTTGATCATAGAATTGTGGTGTTGGTTCTAATAGCATAGCAATACCTTCTGAGGTATTGTCTATTGCATTTGCACCTGACCAGCGTTTAAGAAATTCATTCTTGGTATATGTCAATAACCCATGTGCTGGATCCGATATATAAAATTTATTATCTGTTTTTATTTTATACAGTACCACAAAATGATTTTCGTTCCAGTGTAACAAACAGGGTAGTGGAGCATCTATAAGCTTTTCTAACGGTGCTTTAATACCCAGAGACCTATAACCTATTGTTTCTGCTGCACCACTTAGTCCCATTAAACTACTACCGTCTCGTTGTGTTTCTGATAATTGCCGTATATATGATAGATTGATAGTTTTGCCATAATGTTTAGAAATAATCTTAAGACAAGTAGGACCACAATCTTTGGAATCTGCTTGTTTATAAAAAGGAAAAGCCATCGTATAATAAATAATGATTAGATACCTCAACCATTAGTTATCCTAATGATTTGTATGGTGCTGTTAGTAATAAATTTGATGTATAGATTTGTATGAAACCTATGGGTGTTAGGACTACTACCAATTTTACATAAATGGATATAGTTTATTAATTATATCTAAAATCAGTTATCAATAGCTATCTAGACTGACATTCTGTGTGATATAGATCCAATAATGACTGTAATTGGTTTTTTAACTCTTCTATCTTTGCTATTGCCTGTCTTCTTTTTTTATAAAAAAGATCAATATTACCATTATTACAAGCCTTTTTACTTTCTAAAAAATAGAGATAAGAGCGATATATTTTACTTAAGTACTCAAATTCTATATCTGATTTAGGTAACATATCTTGAGCCTCTTTACAGCTAATAATAGCCGAATCGATTTGCTGTAAATCATAATGAGCTTTAGTCTTTGTAAATAATAATTTATGCTCTTCTCCTTGTAGCAATCCTTTATTTACGATTGCCAATGCTTCTAAAGCATTATTGTTTTTTAAGGATAGCTCTGCAATGAAATTATATTCTTCAGGTTGTATTTTTTTCTCCTCTCCATAGATTTCAGAAATTAACTTATTCTTGTATGTAAGTGTTTTTAGGATTTGCTGTGATTGCATCTGTAACATATCACTTTTTATCCAAGGGTAAAAAACACGGTATAAACCGTTTGATATAGTGAAATTTGGAGTTTTATTATGGTTAATCCCCTTAATAATGTCAATATTAAAATATGTAAGATCTCCAAGATGTTCTTTTAGTTTTAGTAATTGTTTGCTGATATAGGTATCATTTTGTCCAATAGTACCACTACTTATATAGATATGTTTATTAATTATATGACTCGGTAGATCTTGATCCGTATATGAATTAATCAGTTGATCAGAAACTGCAGGACTAAAAATGATATTACCATCAAAATTAAAGGCCGGATCTCTTAAAGACTGTAGATGAAACGATCCTGATAATGAAAACGAAACCATTACCTTATAGCCAGCAGTATTATAATTAGTTGCTAGATATGGGATCAATTCCTCCAATATAAATCTCCTAAAAGATTCATTGGTATAGTCCTTTCTCCTATTTTCTGTAATGATACCTACCAATAATGATTGGGGTAATTCATCATCAAATGAATTGCCATATACAAGATTAGATTTGATCAGTTCATAGAAAATATCCTCCTGTGCATCTAAAACCACTACAATAGGTTTTTTGATATCCTTGTTAGGATCAAAAACCTTAATTTTTCTAAATTCTTTAAGAATCTTAGAATGTATTGTGATTTCGTTTGCCGATCTATCCTGCGCACTCATTGTAAAAAATACGGTTACAAGGAGCAATAAATAGAATATGTTAAAACCATTTTGCTTCATAAGGATTATAATTACATTTTTTAGGTTTTGCTGTTTTAATTTCATCTTTGCTCATATGTGCCCTACAATCAGAACACACTGTACGATACTCGCACACCTTACATTCATCTATCTGATTTTTAGTAACACCCCATAATTCTTGAAAACTTGCTAGCTCTACAATTTCTTTAAGACTGGATACTTCTTTTATATTTCCATAACTATCTTCTAATGTTGGACAATTTTTGATATTTCCATTGACATCAACACCTATTTTACGATGCAAACAAGAATTAAAATATAATGATTCGTTATGATGTAGTAAAGTAGGAGCAAATAGCGATGTTGAGATTATTCCGCAATGAGTCTGATCAGTAATTGTCTGATCGGTATACACAAACTTTTCTTTATTTCTTGCCGTAGCTAATCTTGTTACAACATCTTTTGGTGAACCATGAATTACCATACCTTTAATCCGAAGATAATTCTGAACTAAATATCTATAGTCTTCAAAACTAATTTCGGGATTATATTTCAACAATAACTCTACGCTGCTGATACGTTTTCCTTTTATTAGATCTAATATATCCAGCAGGAATGTCCAAGATATCCTATCAAAAAACCGTATTTGTATTGTTGTACAATTTACTGTATCAAGCGTATTGAATACGTGCTTAAAATCATAATTTGAACTTTTGTTATAATCGATAATAGCATTGGTAATCTGATCAGGAGAATCCCACTTAGTATCAATATCAGTAAATAAGTTAGGAGTATCAGTATAGAACCCTAATTCATTTGCAATAAGAAAATCTAAATATTCCTGTATATCATCTGATTCGTATGTTATCTTTACATCGGCTATAGGGCTATCATTCAAACTTGTAAGAATAGGGATTAAGCTATTTGAAACATGAAAAATCTCATTACGTTGTGTATCCACAATGACCGATCTTTTATACCCTTCTACCAATTTACAATTGGCAAATAATTTAAAATATTTCTTATTCATTGTACAGCTGGTCAAAATTGACAATTTTAGAGATTGGTTTTTTTAGGTTCTTATGTGGAGAGTAATATGAAGTCTTATAAAAATCCACACTAATGGCCTCCTTCTTGTTTGGATCCAAGTTAAGCTCCATCTTGTACAGGTAATTGTACATGACTGGGAGTTTAGATAGATACTGTTCTTCTATAATCTGAAACTCTTGTTCGTATATATTATCATTATCATTCATAGTTTAACTAATTAAGTATTCTGCAATTTTCTTTTCTAATTGATAGTTACAAGGATCCGAGACCATACCAAATTGTCCCACTGGATTTACTTCTAGATATACATATTCATTATCCACAGAATAAATCAAATCAAGAGAACCTGTATGTAACTTTAAAGACTGCATTAACGTATGCACTTTTTCCGTAATATCATCTGGGAGTTGATAAGGAATTCTTCTATTCTCTTTATCACGATTATATTTCCTGAAATCTGTTTCGGTTTGTTGATCATTCTGTGAAAAAATTGCCATAGAGTAGCAAACACCATTTAGATAGAACACTCTAAGCTCATATTGCTTTTCTATTTTTTCCTGAAAGAATGACGGAAAAAAATGATCCGGTAAAGTATCAATGACCTTATCTGAAACACCTTCTGTATAACCAAAATATCTATTATCATCGTCTTGAGTAAGAATAACTTCTTGTACTCCTTTTGTAATTATTTCCCCCTGTGCTTCCTTAAATTTTTTTAGATATTTCTTTTCACTAGTTACAATGGATTTAGGAACTTTAAGCCCAGCCTTGGCCGCTTTATCCAATTGAACTAGTTTACAAATATCAGCCGTCTTTTTATTACCAAGCACCTTATTTTCTCCATTTTCAAAAACGTAGTGTAAGAATACATTAAGACTATGATCTTCAGATTTTAAATGTTGATACACTTTTGATTTTATTTGGGAAGTATTAAAAAATTCTGGGAGAGTATCATTTTTCTGATAATATTTAGGAATTCCACCTCTACGATACCAATATCCCTTAACATCTTCAAGTTTTATAGTCTCGCCCTCAAAATATAGGACCATATTTTCCAAGTCCTGAATATCAAAGTGTAATGATTTTAATGAATCTTCGTCTACATTAATTCGAATACATTGATGATTAAAGTGTCTTACCCAGTCCATGACCTCACAAGTACTTAGATCAGCTTTTTGACTTACAATTAATACCATAGTAGTTATTTTTATTAAATGATTTAAATGTGATATAATGAATTAGGCAAAAAGTAGGTAGTTGAAAAGAGTCCTTTTCAACTACCTATACCTCTACTATTCGAAACCTACAGCAGATATTTGATCACTTAAACCTCCGCCACCATTAGCGTCTTGCTCACAAGATCCACCACAAGCACTATCTGAATCAAAGGTAGATTCTCTTGTTTCTTTAGAGTTAGTTAATGTGTCTCCTGCACCTTTTACAAGGTTCAATGCATCTAATCTTAAGTCTTCGAATTTTTCTATTTTTTTCATCTTTATGAAAATTAATATGATTTGTACCTACTCTATTTAAAAAAGGCTTTTCGGTTTCGGCCTTGAGTTACGCAACTGTTTTGATCGAGTCAAATATAGATTGAGAAAAGAGGTCAAAGCAACGGCAGTAACTCGATATTCATAAATAACAGGGTTGTTATTTATGAATATTGTGTGTTTTGATTTTTATTAACACTTTGATTTTTAGATTTTTAAAAAAACAACTTATCTATGGGTTTAAAACGATGTCAACGATTGTCTATATTATATGAAAAGAGTGAAATGATACATTTACTACATAAAAATATTTAGTTTTTAATTTAGTTTTCTGTAAAAATTTGGAATAATTCTTTGATTAAAGTAGAAAAAGTCAAATCGCCTATTTATTTATAAAAAATTGAACTACACCGATAAGAAATTCATCGTTTATAGTTTATAATGGAGTTTATTTTAGAAACTCATAACATAACCAACCTATACATTATTTAATCATAACGAGGTGAAGACAATATATTGGAAATAGTTTTTCCGATATAGCACCTATATTCTTGGAGATGGTTAAGTATTTTTTTAGACAGAGAAAATTAGATCGAAACCGTTAGTACTTTAAAGTAAAAAACTAATAACATCTTTAAAAGACTTCTATAAATTATTGAACGAAAGATCGATTTTATAGTTCTTTATTTGATACTTGCTGAATTTTCGGAAAATTCTACCAAAAAAGCAGATTGTAGAAGTTTCGCTAAAACTAAATGAAGATAAAATATATAGATTTAATAACTCCGTTCCTTTTTTAGGTAATTTCTGCTATTTAAGAAAACACAAATAAAGTATTAAAATAAATTGGTAAATTGAAAAAGTCTTTAACGTGGTTTTGGGGATGAGAATGTATCTTTTACAAGATTTAATTGATCTAATTTTATGTCTTCAAGTTTTGTATTTCTTTCATTTTGTAAATATTAATATAATGTAAAGCTTCTCTGTCACAAGACTTTTCGATTTCGACCTCTTGTTACTTAAATATTTTAATCAGATCAAAATAAAAAGTAGACGTTAAGCTAATTACAAGTGTAATATCTCAATATTTATATAATACTACATAATGACGTCCATAATATCGTAGTTATTCCCAATGAAAAAATAGAAATTGATATTCTGAATTATATAAATCAATATAATAGAGCTAAAACCTAAACTCTAATTGTAATAGAATATATCTGGGTAGTAAGCGATATTGGGTGGTAAGGCTTCCAGTATCACTTAATGAAAAATTAGTGAAGTTTTTGGTGTTTAGTAAATTTTTACCGTGCAGGGAAAGCATTAAGGTATTTTTCTTTATACTATAACGGACATCAAAATCCAGAAAATTATATACATTATTGTTAGTATCCAGGTTACCAAAGAAGTAACGCTCTCCCTTAAGTTCTATGTCTATACGATCATTAAATACAAAAGACAGATCTATAAAACTAAGGTTGTCAGTAAATGAATTGGTAGTTTGGACTTGAATACTATTTGTTGTCCACTTAGAGCCTACATGATAATTAAAAAAACCTTTGAATCCAGAACGCAATTCTAATCCATAGGTATAACTTCTGGAGGTAACTTCTCTAAGATCAGAATCATTAATAATGTTTTTATAGTTAGATCCTGAGTATCCTAAATTTAATTTTAGATTAGAAGAAATCGGTCGGAAATATCGATCTATATTACTGTTGATAGTAAGTTGCTCTCTGTTTTTTATTAAAACCTTTTCTGATTGATTAAAGTTTTGAGTGATTAATGTATTGGTAGAAAAAAAATCGTGGTTTTTAGTGTAGAGAATAAAAGTATTTGCAAAAAAACGATCTCCCCAACTTCCTAGGTTATAGTTAAAACTAAAGATCGAAGCATCTAATTGGTTAAACTCTCCAGTACCCCTGGAAAATGTTCTAAATCCGGTGAGCAAGAACCGATTATATACCTGAATAATATCTGCATTAGTCCTATTGTATGCATATAAAGATGTGATTTTGTTATTTTTATTAATCTGCCAATCAAAACTTATGGATGGATTGATAAAAAATGGAGATTGTTTTTTGGTTAGCAAAGTAGTCTCTATATGGTTAAATAACTGATGTACATTTAGTTTCCCCATCAAGCCGATGTCCCCAATTTCTGCACGATACTTTGCACCAAGATATAGATTGTTAGTATGATAAACCATATCATTTTGATATTCTTCGGGAGTTAATCGCACGAAAGTTTGTTCTTGTAGTTGCAACGCACTTTTAAGTTGATCTTTTCTATATTTATTTCCTAATTTTACTTCTAGCAAATTATTATTTCGCTTACGTTGTAACAGATGTGCTTCTATTCCAGCAAATTGCATTTTAGATTTAATCGTTTGAGTTATATTATCAATGTTATCACTGCTGGCAAATAACTCAGAAAATATGAATTTATCCACGGCATACTCCTGTGATAATTTTTCGTCAATATATCTGGAAGTCAATAATAGAATATCTTTTTTGCCAAATTTATTGGAAAAAATAACTTTTTGATCCAATAACTGTCGATCACTCTGTAGGTGTTGGAGTGTCGTATTTTGATTAAAGTCTAAATTAGAGGTGTCGGACTGATCCTTGTCAGAATATCTAGAGATATATTGTAGTGTTTTATTTTTAGTGATATCATAGGTTATATGAGTTTTCACAAAACCCAGTTTTTTATCACTTTGTAAAACAAAATCTTCGGTATTGGTAAAATTAGTGGCATTCGCACTAAAAGTTTCTGAACTATTTCTAAAAAAATCAATAGTTGACCAATTTAGGAACCCTATTGTTTTTATTTTCAGTTTTTTTGTAGGATTGAAAATAGTATTGATAGATAATAACTCGTCATTATTAAAACTTGTTCGCTCTTTTTTGAAATTAAGGATATCCCCTGTAAAACTAAAAAAAGGGCTAATTTTTTGATGATCTCCAATATTAGAAGATTCATTTTGGGAAGAAGGGTCAATTAAGTATTGAAGATCTTGAGTTACATCATAACCAGTATTATTTAAGTTTCCTAAAAAATAATATTTATCCTTTTGACCAAAATTCATAATATTAGATTGTACCTCATACCGATTTTCTGAAGCCAATCCATATCCTAAAGCAGTATTACCAAACCATTTTCTTTTGGCTTCCTCATTAAGTTTAAGATTCAGCGCTACTTTATCACTTTCTTCTATGTTTTTAAGAAGCCGGTTGTGTGAGTAGTGTTGCAGGAGTTCTACTTTCTCTATTGGGTTTGCCGGCATATTTTTAGTCAATATTTTGTATCCTTTTTCAAAAAAATCATCACCTTCGATCATTACCTTTTCTACTTCTCTGGAGCCTACTCTGATGGTTCCTTCTGAGTCAATGTTTATTCCCGGTATATTTTTCAGGACATCTTCTACCACTTGTTCATTTCCTTTAATAAAAGAAGCCACATTAAAAATCACCGTATCTTTTTTTTGTATTATGGCTCGTTCTGTTTTTATTACAACCTCTCCCAATGTTAAGGGCTCTGGCATCATTATAATATCTAGTATGGGATAAGCTCCTTCCCCTATAGTAATAGGAATTATTTTTTGTTTATATCCAAGAGCAGAAAATTGAAGATTATAAAATCCTGATTGTTCCGTTTCTAATGCAAAATTTCCGTTGTTGTCCGTATACGAAAAAGCGATGAGAGCAGATGAGATAGTATCCTGTAAGATCACATTTATATTAATCAATGGCGAAAGATCTACGGCATCTTTTATTGATCCCTTAACGCTATACTGTGCAGTAGTATAAAAATGACAGAAGAAAAAGAACAGAAATAGGAATTTAATCTTCATAGATCTCGATATGCTTAACTATTGGTGTTTTTACTTGTACTCTATACCCTCGACCAAATTTAGTAGCCATTCTTTTACCCAAGTCATCAATAAAACTATTTAATCGGATTTGATAATCTTGTCTATTAATTTTTAAATAGTCCTGATCTACAGTATCGTTTACCGGGAGATTGTTTTTGGTAATTTTGGTGGCATAAATCTGTACCTCTTGAGTCAGATCGTGAGCTTCTAGAATGATACCTGGTAGCCCGTGAAATTTCCAAGGGCCAAAATACCCAGGAAAATCGGTCGTGAACCAAACAATATAGTCTCTGCCTCTATATTGTGCAGTTGCTTTAATACACCTGTAGGAATCAATGTCTTTGGTTTCTGAAGTGATGTTCCAAGAAATTTTAGGCAAACCTTCTTCTACAATGTAGAAATCATCTTCACCAAACCCTTTTTCTAGCTGAACGATAGATTTTGATACTTTATTAGTTTTTATAAAATAACGTGATGTATCGCTAACCTTAAAAGTATAACTTTGATCATCATCTTGATCCTGTTCTATATCCAAATCTTGTAAATTGATGGAGCTATAGCTAAAAAACGATTTTTCTTTGTCAAAGAACAAATTGCATTTGTACCGATCATAATTATTAAAGTTAAGAGACATTTCATAGGTGATCTGAAACTGATAATTCGTTTGGGACTTAACACTACAAACGAGACAGATAAAAACTAGTGATATTATATATTTATACATAGTTTACAGGTTTAATATTATAGAATCATTATGAAGGGTAAACAGGAGGTCTTTATAAAGACCTCCTGTTTATACAGCGCTTTTATTTAAGTGCATCTTTGATCTCTTGTAAGATCTGGTTTGCAATTTCTTGTCCACCATTTCTGATTTCAGAACAAGGTCCACTTACTTCTACAGAAATCTCTATACTTGCAATCCCTACTCCAATAGTCCCAGTAGCCGTAACTTTACAAGTTAGTTCATCATCTAAATCAGCTAGGTTCTCATTAATAAAATCATTGATTCTGGCAGTTAGTTCTTCTGCAGTAGCATTAGTGATATCACCTAAATCGATGCTTAGTATGATATCGTTGTCTGAAACAGTATATGTATTCTCGGTATTCATCGTATTTGCAGTTACTGTTCCTGCGAATAATACCATTGCTAATGCGATTAAAATTGAATTTTTCATTTATATAAAACTTTATAATTTTACCTACTCTGTTTAAAAGGCTTTTCGGTATCGGCCTCTTGTTACGTAACTTTTTTTGATCAATTCAAATATAGAGCGAGAAAGAGGGGCAGTGCAAGGACAGTAACTCGAGATTCATAAATGGTCTACCTGTTATTTATGAATATTGTGTACGGTGTTTCTTTTTAAGTATTTAAAAATCAATAATTTGTAAAATTATATATCTTAATGATAACTTAAACCAAATTGATTATATTTGACGAGCCCGATATACCCCTGATATGGGTAACAATTAGCTATAAACCTACATTAACTAGTTGTAGATAAAATAGATATGACCACCCCTATAAATAGAACTCTCTATAAGCTATTGATTTCCAAGTGTTCTTTAATGAAGAAGTTACTTCTGATAAGTGGCTGTTTTTGTTGTTTGTCATTATTTAGTCAACAAACTAAAGCATTTGTAATTCCGGATTCGTTACAAAATAAAACATATAAAGAGTTAGCCTCATCTATTGTTGAAGAGAAAGAAAATACAGATATAGCTGCCTTTTATGCTTCTTGTTATGTTGCTAAAGCAAAAAGAGAAGATGATCTAGAGAATATTGCTAGGGGGTTTCATTATTTGGCGTATTTAAATACAGATGAAGTCAGAATTCAATATTTTGATAGTATTATCGAGTATACTAAGTCAGGAAATTTAAAAGGATTTACATTACGAACATATCTTATGAAATCCCAATATTATTATGATAAACGTGATTTTAAAAAAGCTTTGGATAACTGTATTAAAGCAAACTCCTACATAGATAAAACAGATGATAAAAACCTGATTATAGAAAACAATTTTAAAATAGGATTAATTAAGACAAGACTGGGATATTATAATGAAGCATTAGCTATTTTTAAACAATGTTCTAATGATTACTTAACGGTTTCTGATAATCACAAGAATTATTTAGGTTCAGTCTATGCCATAGCAGATACATTTAGACATCTGAAAGAATTAGATTCTGCATCTTTTTACAATGAAAAAGGATTAAAAATAGCATTATCTAAAGAATCAGAACAGTGGTATAACTATTTCCTTTTAAATGAAGGAGCTAATCAATATGATAAAAATAATTACAACAAAGCTTTAGATTATATACAAAGATCACTTCCTTATATAAGAGAAATACCAGATAAATCCAATGAAGCAATGGGCTATCATTTCTTGGGAAAAATATACAATCAATTAGATGATACAAATCAATCAGAAATCTATCTAAAAAAAGTAGATACTATATATCAGGAAATAAATGATTTGCATCCAGAGTTACGTATTGGCTACGAAATATTGATCAACAATTATCGCGAAAAAGGGAACCAAAAACAGCAATTGGTGTATATCGAAAAGTTGTTACAAATAGATAGTCTTTTAAAAAGTAATTATGAATATCTAAGTAGAAAATTAAATAAGGAGTATGATACACCAAAATTGATTAAGGAAAGAGACAGTATTATCAATAAATTAAAAAGCAAAAACAAATACTGGGCGATTAGTCTTTTAATAGTATTAGTTGTTTTTGGCATTATATTCTATGCAAACTATAAGAAACAAAAGATTATTCGGGATAAATTTAATAAATATATACAATCGCAAAATATACAACCGAAACTGGATACTTCAGAAAATGATCAACTCTCTATCTCCAAAGATATTCAGGATCATATTATGGAAGGTCTAAAACAATTCGAAATTAATAAAGGCTATTTGGATAATTCAATCTCTCTAAACAGTTTGGCAAAACAACTCCAAACCAATACCAATTATCTATCTAAAATGGTTAATTTCTATAAAGAAAAAAGTTTTGGTAGTTATATTAATGATCTTAGGTTAGAATATACTATTGATCGGTTAAAAACAGAAAAAATGTTTAGAAAGTATTCGATAAAAGCTATTTCCGAAGAGGTAGGATTTAATAATCCAGAATCATTTTCTAAGGCATTTTATAAGAAAACAGAGATTAAACCTTCAAGTTTTATTAAACAGCTTGAAAAAAGAAATTAAAAATAAATTGTTGATTATTAAATATTTACTTTTTTAAAAAACTGTGTATTTATGAATATAGACCGTTACTCATATTACAACTAACTTTTTACCAAAGTATTCTTTTACATTTGTAACCATCACGCATAAAAACTTAAATAAGATGAAAAAAGAAAGTCGTAAAAAATTAACACTAAACAAATTAAAAATTGCCAAACTAGAAAAAATCAGCTATATCAGAGGTGGTGGAGGAGATGATGGAGAAACAATACTTCCTGACCCTCCATATTCTAATGATCGTCTGGATCCTGATTGCTGGCATAAAGGTGGAGGAGATCCTGACGACCAACTAATTGGAATACATCATTTGGCTTAAACTAAAAGATAAAATTAAAAAGGATTATTATAAAGATAATCCTTTTTAATTAACCTTAATTATACTATGAATCATAGGTCTTTTTATTTATTTACTGTAATATTACTTTTCAGCAATTGCGCTAAACATACTAATGGACATCTTTTTTTTGATAACGTTGTTGTTACGAAAGACAGAAGAAATACACTTTTAGAAAGTACGGCTAGAAAATGGCAGCATAAGGATGTTATAGAAGATACCATACCAGGTATAAGTCTGGATAAAGCGTATAGGGATTTGCTTTCAGATAAATCAGGTAACGATATAATTATTGCACTATTAGATAGTCGTATTGATATCAATCACGAGGATCTAAAATCACAAATTTGGCAAAATACTTTAGAAATCCCGAATAATAATGTAGATGACGACGGCAATGGTTATGTAGATGATACCCAAGGATGGAATTTTCTTGGAAATAAGGAAGGTGAAAATATGGTTAGTGCACATTATGCCTATGTTAGATATATAAAAGCAAATAAAAAGAAATTTATCAAGGATTCTATTGATACTTTTTCAAAGGAATATGTAGAATTTCACAGAGCAATGTCACTCTACGAAAAAGAACAAGAACAAGCTAAGCGTAAATTAATTACTGCAGAGAATTCTATTAATAAATACAATGAATCCAAAATAAAATTAAGCGCTTATGTACCTGAGGGTAAATTTACATTAGAAACATTGAAAAACATAGATACTACTGGAAACGGTTTAAAACCTTATGTAGAAAGCCTGTCTTTCTTTGTAAAACACGAATTTACAGAATCTTCTTTACAAGATATTTTAAAAAACAGAAAAAGAAGAATAAAAAAACATCTTAATATAGAGTACGACGAAAGAAGAATTTTAAGAGATGATCCATCTAATTTGAGAGATATGGAGTATGGTAATAATAATGTATTCTCAGATATTGACCAATTAACACATAGTACAAGAGTTGCAGGGTTAATTGCAGCAACTAGAGATAACAATTTAGGAATAGATGGTATTTCTAATCATAATAAAATCATGCCAGTCTGTATTTCACCACTAGGAGATGAACATGATAAAGACATCGCTTTAGGGATTCGATATGCAGTGGATAATGGGGCTAAAGTGATTAACATGAGTTTCGGAAAAAACTTTTCGTTACATAAAGAATGGGTTTATGATGCCCTTCGTTATGCAGCCGAGCATGATGTTCTAATAGTATCATCTGCTGGAAACGGCTCATTAGATTTAGAAAAAGAGAATCATTATTACCCAAATGACAATGATAATAATGGAAAAGAATTCTCTGATACTTTTATGCTTATAGGAGCGATCGGTAATCAATTGAATTCTGGCTTATTACCATATTTTTCCAATTATGGTAAAACCGATGTAGATCTCTTTGCTCCGGGTCATAAGATTTATACAACGCTGCCAAATAATGAATATAAACTAGACAGCGGAACCTCATTAGCAGCCGGAATCGTTTCTGGAGTAGCTGGATTGATACGATCCTATTATCAAAATCTATCAGCAACAGAGGTTAAAAATATTTTAATGAAATCAGGCACCTTATATAATATAGATGTAGAGATCACCGTAGATGATTCCAAAAAAATGGTACCGTTCTCGTCGTTATCTAAATCTGGTCGCGTGGTTAACGCCTATAATGCATTGGTAATGGCAGATGCCATATCTAAATCAAAAAAATAGTTAAGCTGAAGTCAACTACGCTTAAAATCAGATAACCAAAACTTTTCAGGTACTACACTTGAGAATTATATAATAGACATTCGATATTATTAGCTATGCAGAAAAGAAAAAAACTAATTAATTATCTTCTGTACAGAGGATGGGAAAATCAATTAGTTTTTGAGAAGGCTAAAGAACTTATACCTTAATTTAAATATTCTTATTTGTCCTTTTTACAGCCTTTTCATTTTTATACTCCATCCATTTTTGACCTTTGCGCTTACGCATAAAGTTATCAAAATGACGCATAAAAAACACATTATAGGTTGCTTGAACGAAATTGCGTATCTTTTTGGGTACTGATCTGATACTCATCGAAAATCCCGGAGTTAAGTAGGTCATATGATGCCAATATCCTTCTGGCATATACAATGTTTCTCCGTGAGTAAGATGAGTTACATAACCCTTTGCTTTTTTTAATGCAGGCCACTTTTCTAAATCAGGATTGGAGAAATCTATTTGTTGATGGGCGATCAGTGCGTGGGGAACCTTATATAAATATTTTGTCTCAGAAGGAGGGAAAAGAATGCATTGCTTTTCTCCATGAAAATGAAAGTGAAATATGTTCGCTAGATCTATATCATAATGCATGAACACTTTAGAACCTCCACCTCCAAAAAACAAGAAAGGCATTTTTTTAAGGAATTTTAATCCAATTTCCGGGTATTTAAAATCCGTCTGAAGCGCTGGTACTTGTTTCAATAAATTGTAAAGAAAAATTCTATAATTGGTAGGCTCTTTCTTTAAGAGATCTACATACTCGCTCATTTTCATGCTCGTATGAGGCTCATTAAACTTGAATTTAGAATTTATAGGTCGATCATCAAATAACGGTACTTCTTTATCACCTGCGACTTCATTGATATAATCCAGATTCCATTTCTCAAAAGCCGGCCAGTCTTCAATTAATCGTTCAATAACCACAGGTTTTTGAGGAATAAAATAATCCCGCAAAAATTCTTCTTTAGTTATTGTTTCTACTCTTGGTATTTGATCTAAATGTAATCCCACTAACAACGAAATAATTCTAAAACTCTTCTTTCAAAGTCTATAACTCCAACAATTACTTATTCAATAAAGCTTCTTTCCCTTTTTGTTTTGCAAGTTCATTTTTTTCAATGACATGTTCCGGTCTTGACCATTTAGGCTTTTCTCCTTTAGCTTCGAATTTAGAGTCTGCTGCTTCTACTGTATCCGGTTGAGCCTTCTTTACAAATGGCTTTTGAGGATTCAATCCTAACTTTTTAAACATTTCCATATCCTCATTTACATCTGGATTAGGAGTTGTCAATAATTTATCTCCTGCAAAAATTGAGTTTGCTCCTGCAAAAAAGCACATAGCTTGTCCTTCTCTACTCATTTCTGTTCTTCCTGCAGATAATCTTACCTGTGTCTGTGGCATTACAATCCTGGTAGTAGCTACCATTCTAATCATATCCCAAATCTCTACAGGTTTTTCATCTTCCATAGGTGTCCCATCCACAGCAACAAGTGCATTAATTGGTACAGATTCCGGTTGTGGATTTAGCTTTGCCAAAGCTACCAGCATTCCCGCACGATCTTCAGTTTTCTCACCCATCCCAATAATACCTCCACTACATACTGTAACATTGGTTTTACGAACATTATCAATGGTCTGAAGACGATCTTCATATCCTCTGGTAGAAATTACTTCTTTATAATACTCTTCAGATGTATCTAAATTATGGTTGTAAGCATATAATCCGGCTTCTGCCAGTCGCTGTGCCTGATTCTCGGTAATCATACCTAGCGTACAACACACTTCCATTTCCAATTTATTGATCGTTCTTACCATTTCCAATACATTATCAAACTCAGGACCGTCTTTTACATTACGCCAGGCGGCTCCCATACATACTCTGGAGCTCCCAGAAGCTTTAGCACGCAGTGCTTGTGCCTTTACTTGCTGTACACTCATCAAATCATTCCCTTCTATATCGGTATGGTATCTTGCAGCTTGCGGACAGTATCCACAATCTTCAGGACATCCTCCTGTCTTAATAGATAATAAGGTTGAAACCTGTACTGTATTGGGATCGTGATATTCTCTATGAACTGTTGCCGCTTGATATAGCAACTCCATTAATGGTTTATTATAGATATCAAGTATTTCCTGAGATGTCCAATCGTGTCTAATAACGCTCATAAATTAATGGTATGTGAATTTTCAAAAGTAATCGTTTAAAATCAAAAAACACAAATTAGCTTTATCAAATTCGATAGTTTTAATAACAATCTACTTTCTATTTTGATTAAGGGTTGATGGTGATTCCAATAAAACACTCACAGCATTCCCTCCAAACCCTACAGCATTTACCAAGATCTTATTTAGTTTTTTAGGTGTTTTGGTATGTTCAATAAAAGGAACAGGAATAAATTCCTGATGTTTCATCATAAGTATTGCTAGTTCCATACTCAGAATCCCACTAGCTCCAAAAGTGTGTCCAATCTTCCACTTATTTGTCGTCATTGCCGGAGTATTGTCCCCAAAAACTTTCTCAATGGCTTTGCATTCTGCCTTATCTCCTTTTATAGTTCCAGGAGCGTGCAAGACGATAGCATCAATTTCGTCGGTATTATAATTTCCTATAGCCATTTTCATGGATCTCTGAAAACAAATGGCATCTGTAGATATAGATATATTATGTGCTAATGACTCAGTAGCGTAACCAATTCCTGTGATAAGTGCTAATGCATTTTGTTTGATTCCATTTTCTAGACAAGCGACACCTGCTCCTTCTCCCAGAAACATAGAGTTTCTGGTTTTATTCATGTTCATCGCCTGACAAGGGTAAAGCGAAACTTTTCCTGAAGCATAAATTTTTAAAGCTTTCATCTGGGCGATCGTAAATGGAGTCAATGGAGCTTCGCTTCCGCCCACCAAAAACTTATCACTTAGACCAGATTGAAGCCAGGCTATACCGTTAAGCACAGCGTGTAATGCGGTAGAACACGTAATAGAATGACTAATATCCGGACCTTTTGATCTTAGATCCTGCGCAATCCAGGAGGATATATTTCCTAAAGTAGTGGTTGGAGAACTTAAGGTGGAAGATTGATTGGTTTGCAAAAACTCTTTGTGATATTGTTCAAATAGACCAGTTGCTCCTCTGGAAGACCCAACATTAATCCCAAAATTAAAATCATCTTCCCAGTTTGCTTCTTTTATTGCATTTCTTGCAGCAAACAATGCGAATAAGACAGAGTCGTCCAAAGATGCATACTGCGAATTCTCTTCTTTGAGCTTTTCAATTTCTCGTTTAGCCTCCAAATTTAGTTTCGCAATAGGAGTCGGACTGCCCGTAAAATCTTCAAAAGTGATTTTATGGGATGATTCTTTATATAAACTCCAAATCTCTTCAGAAGAAATTCCGAGAGGAGAAATAGATGAAATTCCGGTTATGGATACAGGGTTTTGCAACACTTCATTTTTCAGCAAATGTAGGGGTTTGTTGACCTTTGTTCAACTGATTACTATTTTTTTTGTTTAAATTATAAACACCTAAATTGTAACAAAGATGATCGCTTACAGACATGTAAAATAGAAACAACCTAAATTAATATAAATTATAATGGAAGAACATACGCGTCAAAAAAGTTGGTTTAGCAGAAATTGGCCTTGGGTAGTGCCGTTAGGAGGTTGCCTTACTTTAATTATCATATTTTTTGTCTTCTTAGGATCGGTTATATTTGGTGTTTCTAAAGCCTTTACAAACTCCGCGCCGTATCAAGATGGACTCACTAAAGCACAACAAGATGAATATGTTGTCCAAATGTTAGGTGAGCCTATAGAAACCAATGGACTTATGAGCGGTAGCTTAAAATTTGAAAATGACGAGGGCTCTGTGGATATTTCTATCCCGATTAAAGGTCCTGATGGGGAAGCCAGAATATATATTGTAGGTACTAAACAAAATGACACCTGGACCTATTCTGAGCTTTATGTTATACTGAAAGAAAATAATGAAACTGTTGATTTATTATGGGGAGAAGGTCAAAACAAAAACTGAAACATTCCTTAAACAACCTCCAGTAATTCTATAATAGTATTATAAATTTTATCTAACTGATTTTTGGTAATAACATAAGGTGGTAGTATATAAATTGTTTTCCCTAATGGACGAAGACAAACTCCGTTTTGCATGAAGTGATCGAAGATTTCATATCTTTTCTTTCCATAACGATCCATTTCAATATCTAAATCTAAAGCATAAATTACTCCTTGCTGACGGGTGGTTTTTACTTTGGGATGATTTTTGATTTTAGTATCAAAATCCTGATGAGATTTAATAATCGTTTGAATATTTTTCTGTATTTCTTCTGAGCCTAGAAGTTCAATTCCGGCAATTGCCACAGAACAGGCTATCGGATTTGCAGAATAGGTGTGAGCGTGAAAAAAGGCTTTACCAACAGAATCATCCAGAAAAGCATCATAGATTTCTTGTGTACAGCTTGTTACGGCCATTGGTACAAAACCAGCTGTTAATGCTTTGGACATAGAGATAATATCCGGTTTAGTCACTACATATTCTGAAGCAAAGTTTGTTCCGGTCTTACCAAAACCCGTCATTACCTCATCGGCAATGGTAATGATGTTGTTAGCAGCACAAATCTGAAGGATTTCATTAAGAAATTCTGCTTCGAACATATGCATTGCATTAGCTCCCTGAACAAGTGGTTCGTAGATAAAAGCAGCTACATTGTATGAATTAATAATCTTCTGAAGCTGTTTCATAACCTCATCAAAATTATCCTTATTTGGTGTAGGGATTCTTTGTACATCAATAAAAAAATCTTCGAAAGGACCGTTATAAACTGATAACCCTGATGCAGACATGGCTCCAAAAGTATCTCCATGGAAACCATCATTAAAAGCAATAATCGTATTTCTTTTTTCGCCTTTATTAAAATGGTATTGCAATGCCATTTTAATTCCAACCTCATTTGCTGTAGAGCCATTATCAGAGAAGAATATTTTTTCTTGATTATCCGGTAATATTTTGATCAATTCTTCAGAAAGACGAATCGCTGGTTCATGCGTAAAACCAGCAAAAACAATCTGATCCAGCTTACGCATTTGCTCATTCACCTTTTCTATGATATATGGATTACAATGCCCGTACATTGCAGTGTACCAAGAAGCGATTCCGTCTATATATTCTTTTCCCTCATCATCGAATAATAAAGCTCCTTCTGCTTTTACAATTGGTAAAGAATCCGGATGAATTTTATGTTGTGTAAGTGGGTGCCAAATATGTTTTTTATCTCTTTCTTTTAGACTCATAATTCCTCTAATCTATCTCTGAACAATTCTGCATATTCTTTTACTACCATAGTATCGAAATAAGGTTCATTATCAATTCTACCAATTACTTTGGATCCTGTCATTTTTTTGATAATGCTTTCGGTAGTTGGATGCTCATCTCCACTAAAAATAATTACAGGATCAAAACCTTTCTCTTGTAACAACTTTACTGTCATCAATGTGTGATTAATACTTCCTAAATAATGTCTGGAAACTACAATCACTTTACAATCCGCGTCTATAAGTTCTAAAATAGTATCTTCCTCATTTAGAGGAACTAATAATCCACCTGCTCCTTCAACAACAATATCATTTTTAGTTTTTGGAATCTTAATCGTATCAATATCAATGGTGATTCCATCAATTTCTGCAGCCGCGTGAGGACTCATTGGTGTTTCTAGTGCATAACTGTTGGGATGAAATTTGGAATTAGTATTACTCACTAATTCCTTTACTTTATGCGTATCAGAATAAGATAAATCTCCAGCCTGAACGGGTTTAAAATAATCAGCTTGTAACGCCTCAACTACAATTGCCGAAGCTACTGTTTTACCTACATCCGTTCCGATTCCTGTGATAAATATTTTTTTCGAATTTGCCATAGCCCTATCAGAAATAATTGTGTCTCTCTTTAATTTTGAACAAAGGTAGCTAACAACTCCAAAACTTCTGCTATCTCTTCTTTTGTATTATACGAATGTAAACAGAAACGCAATCGTTCTTTACCCTCAGGAACTGTAGGCGAAAGAATGGGTTTTACATCAAAACCTTTCTCCTGTATTTGTAACGCAATTTTTTTTACCTTTTCATTTCTGGAAATAATACAGCAATGAATTGCAGAATCGCTCTGGATGAAGAGAGGTTTTAGGTGTGTACTAGCTATCTTCTGGTTAAAAAAACGAATATTCTTGTGAAGCTTTTCAATTTCTAAAGTTGTTTCTAGTTCTTTATACGCAACTTCTATAGTAGCCAAAGAATGTGGCGGTAATCCCGTAGTATAGATAAAGCTTCTGGCAAAATTAACCAGGTAACTTTTAAGTTGGTTAGATCCCAGAATTAAAGCTCCGTGACAACCTAATGCTTTTCCGAATGTGTGTATCCGTGCAAACACATCATCTTCTAATTCTAATTCCTGTATGAGACCTACACCTTGATTGCCAAAAACTCCTGTTGCGTGTGCTTCATCTACTATAAAATGATAGTTATTTTCTTTACATAATTTAGCGAAAGCTTTTAGATCAGGAATATCTCCATCCATAGAAAACACAGACTCGGTGACTATATACACTTCGATAAGCTCAGAGTGACTTTCATTGTCGGGCAGAGCTTGTAGAAGCCTTTTTTTTAAATCCTCTATGTCATTATGAGCAAACTTATATGACTTGGCTTTGCTTATTGTAATTCCATCTCGTATAGAAGCATGAATAAGCTCATCATAAAAGATAATATCTCCTCTTTGTGGTACTGATGAAAAAAAACCAACATTAGCATCGTATCCAGAATTAAATATCAATGCCGACTCTACGTTATGAAAATTTGCTAATATCTCTTCTGTATTAGAATATAACTCATGATTTCCCGAAAGTAAACGAGATCCGGTAGCACCGTTTTGGTACATTCCTTTTTCTTCTAATGTCTTATGCGCATTATCAAAAATTACCTTGGAACCAGAAAAACCTATATAATCATTTGTGGCAAAATCTATCAAATCATTTTGCTCCGGAAGTTTCCGTAATGCATTATTCTCTTTTCTATTCTCAAGTTTTTTTTGAAGTTTTTTTGGAAAACCATTCATACTGTAAAAATACAATAAAATGATACTATTATGATGCTCTTCTAAACAGTTATCACAGTTGTAAAACAACAAATTAATATCTTTTTTAAATAAAATATTATTGTTTTTCAATAATTTTTATATATTTGTTATCGTAAAACAATAATAATGATGAAAACAAAAGAAATATTAAGTGCCATGAAAATCCTATCCTGGATTATATTTATTGGTTTATGTATTAAGTTAGGAGTAATCCTTTTTTCAAGTATCATGAGTCTTTTTGTAAACAAAGAAGCTGCGGAAAATCTTTATCTGGGCTTAGACTTATCCAATCTCTATGATTTTTCTATAAACCATTACATTTCGATTTTATCATTACTAATTTCGATAACTGCTCTAAAAGCTTATCTATTTTATTTAGTCATTAAGATTTTTTCTAAAATTAACTTTGATAAGCCCTTTACGAAAGTTGTGACCCGCTTAATTTCTTCTATCAGTTACATCTCGCTGTGGACAGGTTTGTTGGCTTATTTTGCAAATGGTTATGGGAAATGGGTATTAAAAAAAGGAGCAGAATTTAGAATAGATTGGGGAAGTTCTGAATTCTTATTTATGGCCGGAATCGTGTTTGTCATAGCATTAATATTTAAAAGAGGAGTAGAAATTCAATCCGAAAACGAATTAACCGTATAATTATGAGACTAAAAATGTTTGGAAAAAAATCGTTGTCAACAGTACTATTTTACTGCACTAGACTTATAATCTTTGGATATGGATTCTTCTTATTATTTATAATCACATCTTTATTATTTAAAAATTTTAGTATTACGGATGGAAACAAATTTCAAATTACAATTCCCTTTACCTCTTCTGTTATAAAAGGTGAATATGATGTAACTACATTTATTGCAATTTTATGCTTCTTCATTTTTTATGCAGTTTTTTTCTTTCTTTTATCAATGATCTTCAAAACGTTTAGTGGTGAAAAACTTTTTACAGAAAAAGCAATTAAAAATTTAAAGTGGTTCACTATTCTGAATCTTATTTTGCCTGTTATTTATATTGTAGCCGGAATTTTAATTAAGAAAACAATTGCTCTCGATGATATTATTCCTGGATTATTGCACGTTGGACTTGGAATATTTGCAGCATTCATCGCTACCATATTTAAGATGGGATTTACTTTACAAGAAGAAAACGAATTAACTATATAACTATGCCGATAATTGTAAACCTTGATGTAATGCTAGCTAAACGGAAGATGAAAAGTAAAGATTTGGCCGAAAAAATTGGTATAACTACAGCAAACCTCTCTATCTTAAAATCAGGGAAGGCTAAAGCCATACGCTTTTCAACCTTGGATGCAATCTGTGTGGCATTAGAGTGCCAACCATCGGATATTTTAGAGTATCAACCTTAATTATTTTAAAACAATCCACGCAAAAATGAATCAAATGGTAACGCTCTAATTTAAAGTCATTTCGATACCTGGGATTTTATAGAATCCACTAAAATTTTAATCATAAATCTGTTGAGCCTACAAAAAGACTCGACCAGCAATTCTTTTGTCTAATTTTAAAAATTAAACCAATGAAAAATATAGTATACATTTTATTAGTAATCATACAAATATCCTGCTCACATAAGCCTTCTCCCATACAAGAAGCAATTGCTAACAGTGACATAGAATCCGTAAAAAATTTCTTGTCAGAAGGTAATGACATCAATGAAAATTACAATGGATATCCACTCTTAGCATATGCTATTAAAAAAAATGCACACAAAGAACTAATTGCCTATCTCATCGATAATGGTGCTGATGTCAATCAGTTTAATAAAGGCCGAAAATCTCCATTAATGTACGCTGCCAAGTATAGTAGAAATGATCTTATTCCATTCTTAGTTTCTAAAGGAGCTCAAGTAAACCTTCAAAATAAAGGTAAAGCTAACGCATTGATATACGCCATTAAATACGAAAACGCTATCGGACTAAAAATGCTAATTGAATTAGGAGGTGATATGAATCTAAAATTAGATGATGAACACACAATTCTTGATTTTGCTAAAGAACAAAATTCTAAAGAAATATTCGCTGCCTTAAACTTGGAATATAAAATAAAACTAGGCATCGACGGCCCTTATATATTTTACAAAAATGATAGTATCCAGAGTATTCGGGTAGAAGAAATTAATAATCAATTACAAATAAAGAAACTGGCACTAGTTGACAAAAAACAGCCAATTAAGATAACCGTTGATAATAATGAAAAAGAACAATTTGAGATTCAATTACAACAAAAATTAGAAATTCCTAAAACCAATTATGATGAACCTGAAAAACTAGTCGCCATATCGGATATCGAAGGGAATTTCTATGCCCTAAAAAAGTTTCTTATAGGTAGTAGGGTTATGAGTGTGGATTACAAATGGACTTTTGGCAAAGGACATCTGGTTTTGGTTGGAGATTTTTTTGATCGCGGAAATAATGTGACCCAATCCTTATGGTTATTATATGACTTAGAACGTCAGGCTAAAGAAAATGGAGGAATGGTTCATTTTATCATTGGAAACCATGAAACCATGAATTTACAAGGAGATAATCGTTATGTAAAGACTAAATATAAGGATCTGGCCCTATCACTTGATACAACCACCAAAATGTTATATGGAGACAATACCGAATTGGGACAATGGCTTCGTACAAAAAACTGCGTAGAAAAAATTGGAAATACAATTTATGTCCACGGAGGTCTAAGCAAACGTTTGGCAGATGAGAATTTCTCTCTTCAGGAAATGAATAATATTGGCCGTGCCTATTATGGAAAATCCAATGAAGATATTATCAAGAATAATCGTGCAAAAGGAGTATTTTCAAGTAACGCAGGACCCTTATGGTATAGAGGTTATTTTACAGAAAATTTACCTCAATCTGAACTTGATTTAATTACCTCGCATTATAATATTGATCACATTGTGGTAGGACATACTCCAGTTAAAAAAATAAAAACAATGTATCAGGATAAAGTCATTGCTATCGATCTTAAACATCCTACTTCACCCCAAAAAGGATTAGTTCATGGACTTTTAAAACAACAAAACGTATTCTATACTATTAATGAATCCGGTAAGACACAGAAGTTATAGGCACTAACCAAGATAGTATCACCTTCGATTTCTCAAAGTGAAAAGAAAGTTAGTATTAAATAGTGATATAAAAAGAAAACTGTAATTGTTACAGAAGATGATCTAGTTACAATTACAGTTTTTTTGTTCTATTCTTATTTGTTAAGCCATTTCTATATCTTTCTTTGATTTCCTATATAGGTATGAATTAAAAATGCTTCTTTTTGCAAATCTAAATTGCCTGTCAGAATTAATTAATTTCACATACACATTCTTGGGAACTCCGAAATATTCATATGTAGTACCATCTAAAAATGAAACCTCTAATAACAATCCTTTGTGTTGAAAATCTGCTATGCCTGATTCAGCTATAGTTCGATTGTATGCTTCTTGATTAGCTGCCTTTGTTTCTGGGGCTATACTTACCAAGAAATGATATCCATCTATGATTTTTCGACTTTTTTCTTCTGCCTCTTCACGCATCGAATCTCCATCCATAAATTTATCCGGATGCCATTCCTTTACTAAATTTCTATAGGTAGTTTTTAGTGTTTTAAGATCTATTTCTTTTTCAACAGAAAATAACTTCTTGTATTCATTAACACGCTTCATAAAACAGGGGTTTTCTAAATCAGGCGCGAAACTACGTGTTTTAATTTTAAAATAGCCGTTTTTCCCTATAAAGACCCTTATATTCTTATAAGTCTCAATGAGATATCTAAAAAAGGGGTTACCTCTTTTTCTTTTTAGGGGTTTCTACCTTAAGAGAGGTACTATTCGTTTTTTCTGTCAGATGGCTAGCTAATATTTTCTCAATCAATTCCTCTTTTGTCAGGTGATGAAAAACGGTTTTAATTTTTTCTTTAAACTCCGCTGACAGATCATGATTAGGTTTGGTTTTAAATATTTTTTTAGCCCATAAAAGTGTATTATTCTCTTCTATACTCTGAGCATCTGCTTTTTTAAACTCCTTAAAAGTAATTCCTAATTCTTTTGTAAACTCTTCTAAATCTACAATTTCTTCTTTTTGTAATACAGTTAAGGATAATCCTTTAGCTCCTGCTCTCGCTGTTCTCCCACTACGATGCACATACGTCTCATACACATCCGGCAGATGATAATTCACTACATATGATATCTCTTTTACATCAATTCCTCTGGCTGCTAAATCTGTAGCAACAAGAATGTTTATATGACCCTCTCTAAATTGACCCATTATTCTATCTCGTATGGGTTGTGACAAACTTCCATGAAGTGCCCCAGAAGAAAACTTATTAATTACCAGATTTTTTGCCAGTTTATTAACTGCTGCTTTTGTTTTACAAAAAATAATACCTCGTTCACCCTCTCTAGCACTAAGAAAATGCATTAGAACTTCTAATTTCTCTATTGGTTCTACCACTACATATTGGTGGTCAATCCCTTGATGCCCTATGGTTTCCATATCTGCACTTACCTGGATCACATGCTTAGACATATAATTCTGGATCAGCTGTTTTATGGTTCCTGGCATTGTTGCGGTGAACAAAATCGTTCTTCTTTTCTTTGGCAATACCGAAACGATTTCATCTAATCCTTCTTTTAGAGAATTAATCATTTCATCCGCCTCATCAAGAATCAGATAATCGGCACTTTTTATATCAATCTTATCTCGTTTTATTAAATCAATTAAACGTCCTGGAGTTGCAACCACAATATGAGTAGTATCCTTTAAACGTTCTATTTGTGGTTTAATAGGGATTCCTCCACATATCGAAGCTATAGATATAGTAGGTAAATACTTAGAAAAGGATACTAAGTTGTTATAAATCTGTTGTCCTAGTTCTCTAGTCGGAGCCAGTATCACCGCCTGGATTTTTGGGGTGTCCAAATCAATCAATTGTAGTATAGGCAAACCAAAAGCTGCGGTTTTTCCAGTTCCAGTCTTTGCTAATCCCACAAAATCATCTTTCTTTTGTAATAAAATAGGAATTGATTTTTCCTGAATATCTGTAGGAGCAGAAAAGTTCAAGTCTGCTAAACTCTTTTGCAAAGGAGCAGCAACTCCCAAATTAAGAAACTGATTTGACATAAAAATATTTTCGACAAAGATAGGTCTATAATCCTATTTCTATGTCTTCTTAAAAAATGATTAGAATCTTATCTTTATATTTAGAATTCTATCAATAAAAAAATGATTCTTAAACATCTAAAATATACAATTGCTACATCAGACAACGAGCTGGAACAAATCATTCAACTTCAACAAAAAAACCTAGCTGCATCAATTTCTCAAAGTGAAAAAGAAAAAGAAGGTTTTGTTACTGTAGAACATGATTTCGATATCCTAAAAAAGATGAATGACCAACAGCCACATGTAATTGCAAAGGATGGAGATCTTGTTGTTGGTTATACGCTTTGTATGACAGCAGATTTTGGGAATGATATTCCTGTGCTTAGACCTATGTTTACAAAAATAGAGCATTCATTGGATCAAACTAAAACGTATATCGTTATGGGTCAAGTATGCATCGATAAAGAATACCGTGGTCAAGGAATATTTAGAGGTTTATATCAAAAAATGAAGCTAGAATTACAGGAAAAATATGACCTTCTAATCACAGAAGTAGCTGCTAATAATTTGCGATCACTGAAAGCTCATAAAGCCATCGGTTTCAAAAATCTGCTTGTGTATAAAAGTGATGAAATTGACTGGCATCTTATCAGTTGGAACTGGGTATAATCTTTTCTGTTTCCAAAGGTTTTTCTTCTAAGTCATACCCTAGATTTTTTCCTTTATCCACCCTGGTAACACCACTTGCCATCCATTTTGGGACTGGTTTCCCTTGTAGATAATGATCAAAGAATTGCATCATTCTAATGGAAAGATCCTGTCTGTTTTTTTCTTTTCTTAAATTATGCGCTTCATCATTATATACTAAAAGCCAAGCTGGTTTCTGTAGCCTGCGCATACCCATAAACATTTCTATACCCTGATAGTAAGGAACTGCCCCATCTTTATCATTATGCATCATTAAGAGTGGTGTTTCTATTTTAGGAATTCCAAATAATGGGGAGTTTTCTATATATAGATCAAAACCTTCCCATAAATTCTTTCCTATTCTACTTTGGGTTCTCTCATATTGGAATGCACGACTCAATCCCGATTTCCAACGTATACCGCCATACGCCGATGTCATATTGCTTACGGGCGCTCCTGCCATCGCCGCCTTAAATTTATTGGTAACGGTTACCAAATAAGCTACTTGATAACCTCCCCAACTCTGACCTTGAATCCCCATATTTTCACTGTCCACATAACCCAATTTTTCTAAAGCCTCGACTCCAGAAACTACACAATTATAAGCACTAGGGCCAGGTTTACCATCCTCATAAACAATATCCGGTACAAACATGATATAACCATTGCTCACCAGGTAAGAAGGGTTCACAATAGATGCGCTAGGTCTTGGTGTATAGTAGTTGTTATAACTATCAGATCGTTTTTCATAGAAGTATGTAATCAAAGGGTATTTTTTTGATGGATCGAAATCTTCCGGCTTATAGATAATTCCCTCTAACTTTTTACCATCATAAGCTTTCCAACTAAAAAGTTCTGCTGTTCCCCATTTAAAATTCTTTTTTTGGGGATTTACATCTGTAATTTGTGTAAAATTTTCGAATCCACTAGAAGTGTAATGTAAATCCTGAAATGTATTGAAATTCTGTTTTCGAAACGTAAATACTTCTCCTTTTTTAGCCTTTTGATATCTGTTTAAATAAAACTCTGTTGGTTTTATTTTTTCTACTAACTTATTATCTCTTAATACGTATAAACCTGAAGCTTTAGTGGTCATATCAAAGCTTGTAATCAATAGTTCATCATTACTATAAGATGCATTATTTTGATTTTCTGAATCTAATCTTTGCGTTCTATATTCTATTTTATTTTTCCTACTATTAGCTGTAATGTTGATAGGTTTTGTTTCTCCTGACATAGAAATTTTCCAAACATCAAACTTATCATAAACCAAACCGTTACCATCCTTATCAAATCCTCCAAAACCATATGGATAAGGCAACATTGGATGATCATCATCTTCGTCATAAAAAACTACCTTAACTTTTTTAGTGAGATTTGTTTTTTTCAGCGTTGATAACTCTAATGAAAACCAATGCTTTTTAAATATATCATAATACAAAGCATACCTGCCATCAGGTGACAAATAAGGCTGTAAAGCTGTTTCAGTAAGTCCCAAACGTTTTTGACCAGTATACGTGTCTATTACATAAAAATCTTTGGTCCAAGGCATGACCCAAGAACGCTGACTATCATATGGCGTTCCTGTAGCTCCTAATATAAATCTTTGTTCTTTGTTCTTATCGAAAATAAGATCTTCAAATGTTTCATCCTGTATATGAACTACGGATTTTTTTTCTGTATTATAATAAGAAATAAATGCTCTGTTTTTTAATTCTTCAAACCTTGCATTTTGTTCAGGTTGTATCATTTTGTCTTTCCAATTCCAAACATCTACTTGTGGAACTTCATCCGCTAAAAGTGTAGTGTCTTTTTGATACTCAACTTTTGGCTTTGAATAAAAATATAGTCTATTACCACTTTCCGAAAAAAACGAGGCTTGACCATCACCTAACTCCCAGTTTTTCCTTAGATTTTTTCCTATGGTGTCTACTAAATTTGTTAGCTTTTGATCTTTATAATAAAATAACTGGTATCTTAATGAATCTAAGTCAGTAGAATCTTTTGCAGCAATATAGGAAAATTGTTTCCCTGTTCTATCCACTGATAATTTATCATAAATATAATTAGTAGTATCTATTACTATCTTAGATCTGGAAACGATGTCATATTCGAAGACTCCAAGGTCTTTTTCTTTCTTCTTTTGGTTTTTCTTTGTATAATAGAATCTGCTACCTTCTTCTGAAAGAACAAAGTCCTTAATTTGAAAAATAGTATCCTTTGCTTTAGTTTTTAGATTATATACTAATGCGTAGTTCTGCTTAAATGCCTTTCCTAGCTTGGTTTTAACAGTATCTTTTTCTTTGGTTTTTAAGGAATCTTCTTTCTTTTTTTCCGGTTTCTCATTTTTAAATTTTTCTATCACTAACCAACCATCAGATTCTTCAGGAATCTTATAGGAACTTGCCCTTACAATAGAATCATATATTTTATTGTTCTTTACATCATAGATAAACAGATCATCTTTTGATTGTTTTTCATTCTTTACTTTTTTCTTTTTCTCTTTTCGAATGGTCTCATATTTCGGTTTACGTTTGAAAATCACAAAATTTTCGTCTTGTGTGATTGAAGAATTATACCCGTTAAAAAAGGTGAATTTTTTGTTATTTTCTGTATTGTAAATTTCTATGTATCCATCTCCTCTTTTTGTACTGGTTTCGATAACAGAAACTATCAATTTTCCTGTGTTAGATACCTTGGTATCAGTTATACTTTTCCAGAGGTCATAATCCTTGTGAGTCAAAGGTCGTTTCTGAGCAAAAATCAATGTTGTAAAACTGAAAAAAAATAGAGTAAGTATGTTCCTAATCATCACGTTGAGCTATGTCTATACCGAAATGTATAAAACGTTTTATCTATAAATAATGGTTTAACATAATTTTATGTAAAAACGTAGTGTTTATCTAATTCTGATCTAATTAACCTTATAAAAAAGGAGTTAAACCCGTAGGAGTAACTCCTTTTCCTAATCTATAATATCAGCTAATTACTCAATTCAAAAACTCATTCTTTTAAGCAAAAAATCCCAAATTCCTTATGAGAATTTGGGATTTTATAATGGTAAAAGTAATTGAGTTAGTCTGCTAAAACGATTACTTTATTATCTTTCATTTCGATAGTTCCAGAGTTTATAGGAAGTAATGTCACCCCATCCTCTTTCGTGAATTTTTCAGCAACTTCTTCTTCTAAATTCATATCTCCGTACACCTTTACATTTCCTTTGGCAAGCAAAGAAACGACTGGTGCGTGATTATCTAACATCTGAAACTCTCCGTTTACACCTGGCACCGCAACCGAAGTTACTTCGCCACTGAATAATACTGCTTCCGGAGTTACTATTTCTAAATACATATTTTTATAAGTATTGAGTATCGAGTAGTTAGTATTTAGAGAATAATGAGAAACGAATTAATCTCACTACTCATTTCTAACTTCTCACTACTATTTATGCTTCAGCTAACATTTTCTCACCAGCTTCGATAGCTTCTTCGATCGTACCTTTAAGGTTAAACGCTGCTTCTGGTAAGTGATCTAACTCACCATCCATAATCATTGTAAATGCCTTAATTGTATCTTTAATATCTACTAAACATCCCGGGATACCTGTAAACTGCTCTGCTACGTGGAATGGCTGAGATAAGAAACGTTGTACACGACGTGCACGTCCTACCGCTAATTTATCTTCTTCAGATAATTCTTCCATACCGAGAATAGCAATAATATCTTGTAATTCTTTATAACGCTGTAAAAGCTCTTTTACTCTTTGTGCACAATTGTAGTGCTCATCTCCTAAAATATCAGCTGTAAGAATTCTTGAAGTAGAATCTAATGGGTCTACCGCTGGATAAATACCAAGCTCAGCAATCTTACGAGATAATACTGTTGTCGCATCTAAGTGAGCAAACGTTGTTGCCGGTGCTGGATCCGTTAAATCATCCGCAGGTACATAAACCGCCTGTACAGATGTAATAGATCCTTTCTTAGTAGAAGTAATACGTTCCTGCATCACACCCATCTCTGTTGCCAAAGTAGGCTGATATCCTACCGCTGATGGCATACGCCCTAGAAGTGCAGATACCTCAGAACCTGCTTGTGTAAAACGGAAGATATTATCTACGAAGAAAAGTACATCTTTTCCTTGTCCATCTCCAGCTCCATCACGGAAATATTCTGCAATCGTAAGACCAGATAAAGCAACACGAGCACGTGCTCCTGGTGGCTCATTCATCTGTCCAAATACGAAAGTTGCTTTAGACTCTTTCATTACTTCTTTATCAACCTTAGAAAGATCCCATCCTCCTTCTTCCATAGAATGCATAAAATCATCACCATATTTGATAATTCCTGACTCTAACATCTCACGAAGTAAATCATTTCCTTCACGAGTTCTTTCTCCTACTCCTGCGAATACAGAAAGACCACCGTGACCTTTTGCAATATTGTTAATCAATTCCTGGATCAATACTGTTTTACCTACTCCGGCACCACCGAATAAACCAATCTTACCTCCTTTTGCGTATGGCTCAATAAGGTCAATTACTTTGATCCCAGTAAATAAAACTTCTGTAGAAGTTGATAAATCCTCAAATTTAGGTGCTTGACGATGAATAGGAAGACCATTATCTCCTGATTTAGGAAGATCTCCAAGACCATCAATTGCGTCACCAATTACATTAAATAGACGTCCATATACGTCTCCACCGATTGGCATCTGAATCGCCGAACCAGTTGAAACAGCTTCCATTCCTCTGCTTAATCCATCACTGGAATCCATCGCGATAGTACGCACAGTATCTTCACCAATGTGAGATTGAATCTCTAACACCAACTTGGTACCGTCTGCTTTATTAATTTCTAACGAATCGTAAATTTTTGGTAATTCAGTACCGGCAGCGAATGCTACGTCTATAACCGGACCTACAATTTGTGATACTTTACCCGTAACTTGAGACATTATATAACTATTTAATGTTTAGTATTTAACTATTTAAAAGACCCTTTTTTCGGCTATACCGAATACGACCTTTTTTCAGGCTGCAAATATAGGCTTTTAAAATGAAAAAAATACTGTCTTTTATTTTGTTTTTTAAATGGAAAAATATCAAGCTTAATTACTGTACAAAAAGTATTGATTTTAGCAGGCTTTTATTTGATTTTAAAACCATTAAATCGTACTTTTCCTACAAATTCATTTTTTGTTTTTATAAAAAAGTGTACCTATGGAAACATATGCTATTGCTTTAAGCTATGCTATTCCAGGATTTATTGTGCTTATTCTTTTGGAATATCTGATAAGTAGATGGAAAAAAATTCCGGTTAACGAGGTGATGGATACGATTTCCAGCATTAGTTCTGGAATAACAAATACATTAAAGAGTCTGATGGGTTTAACCGTGATCATCATAAGTTATGACTGGATGGTTGATCATATTGCTTTGTTAGAAATGAAATCCTCTATCCTTGTTTATTTACTAACTTTTATTGGATTAGACTTTGCTGGTTATTGGTCACATAGATTTAATCATACAATAAATGTGTTTTGGAACAGGCATATTATTCATCATAGCAGCGAAGAATTTAATCTAGCTTGTGCGTTACGACAAAACGTTTCTGCAATTGTATCCATTTATTTCTTTCTTTACATTCCTTTAGCATTACTTGGCATTCCAGCAGAAATTGTTGCGTTTGTTGCCCCAATTCACTTTTTTGCTCAATTCTGGTATCATACAAGATTAATTGACAAAATGGGTGTTCTTGAATATATTATCGTGACCCCATCCCATCACAGAGTCCATCACGCTATAAACGACCAGTATCTGGATAAAAACTATTCTGAAATATTTATTTTTTGGGATAAGTTGTTCGGAACATTTCAAAAGGAATTGTCTGACCAACCACCAGTTTACGGTGTAAAAAAGCCAGTACATACCTGGAATCCTTTCTTCATTAATTTTATGCACGTATGGGGAATTCTAAAAGACGCGGTAAGAACCAAAAACCTTTGGGATAAAATCAGGATATGGTTTATGCCAACCGGATGGAGACCAGATGATGTAAAATTGAAATACCCTATCGCAATTACTGCTGATCCTTATAAGAGAGAAAAATACAAAACAGAAAGTTCTTTCTTATTGAAAATATGGTCATGGACGCAATTGATTGTAACTATTGCCCTAATGTATTACTTATTGATAAGTGTTGGTAAGCTCCCTTTTATTCAAATTATTAATTACTCGATCTTTTTAATGATTTCGATATTTGCATACACCTCTTTAATGGATCGGCATATCATTTCGATTTACTCAGAAATTATCAAACTTGGCTTAGGAATTTATTTTATCATCAAAGGAGAAGGCTGGTTTGGAATCGACGATGTTTTATACGGACTTACCTATTTTGTAATCGGGTATCTAATAGTGTCTTTTCTAGCTTCTATTTATTTTCAATTCATTGAAAGAAAATATGTGACTGGAACTCTTAAACCTATTGCATAAAAAAACCCACTTAGCTTTCAAACCAAGTGGGTATATATTTTATTCATTTCAATTATTGCAATGTTGCCCCGTAAAAGGTTGGATATGGTGCTGCATTAACAGCTGGTAAATTTGAACCATATGTTGCATTAATTTCTAAAATGGCCTGGTTAGCTAAAAATGCATAACCTCTTGCTGTTGGATGCACTCCATCTAAAGAAAATGCTCCACCAAATACCAAGTCATCCTTTAGCAAAAATTCATCAAACTGGATACCCGTATCTGATATTTGATCCAAGAGTCCATTTGCATCAACAAATGCAAGACCCGCCTGTTGTACAGCAGAGGATATTACATTATTAAATACCTCTGTTGCAGTTGCAATTTCTTGCTGCTCTTCTGGGGTTAATACCCATTTATCAGCCAAAGGAATAGCTACGCCGTTTACCGTTTGTGGGTTTCCAGGAACAGCCTCTGTACCAATAAAACTTGCAGAAGGCAATACTAATAAGTCATCTGCTGTGGCCTGTCTAATGTTTACAAGAGCTGCATTTATAACTGTTAGATCTGTTAAGTCTTCGTCTAAAATTACCACCGCATTTCCTTCTCCTTCACTAAAAGTTATTTTTCTTCTAGCTATTTCAGCAGTTGCCAATTCTAGTGAAGTCATGTCTGACGTAGCTGGAAAAAGAGCTCCTAAAGTCCCTGGGTTAGCGGTTAAAAATGCCAATACCGCATCTAGACCACCATTATATGCACCATAGGCACTAGCACTATTTAAAAAGGCCGCAGTCCCCGCATCTAGTGGAACTGGATTGTGTGGCACAGTGGTAAAATGAGGAATGGATGTAACATCAGGTATGTTAAATGCTACTCCTTTTGCGCCTCCAGAGGTTAATGTAGCTACCAATCCATTGTATGCTTGTGTAAATAAACCAGTATCTGTAATAGGATCGGTACCATCACCACCTGATAAAGCATATCCCAACACATCATTATTGCCTATCCAAAGAGAGAAAAATGTAGGGGTTTGCGCCATAGCATCTTCTAAAACTGAAGCATTAGGACTACTTGCCATTCTTACAAAATATGGATTTGCTTGTGGTGGGTTTAAAGATAATCCTGCAATATTGCCGTATCCATTAGCCAGTAAGTGAAAACTTTTAGCGCCGGGAACTCCCATATTGTTGAAGGTACCAGATAATCCCGAAGAAATTTCGGTGGTTGGAGTTGCTGGTAAAACTGCTGGACCAGCCCCGTTAAAGAAAAGTCTCGGAGAAAGTATTTGGTTTCCTCCAAGTAAAGCACCACCAATATTATCACTCATTAAAGGTTGTGTAATTGTTCCTCCTCCTGCTAGTGCAAATTGTTGTGACAAAATATTAGGCATAGAATTTTCCTGGCCGGCAATAAAAAGTGCTCCATCGGTAAACCCAGCTGTCAACGAATTTCCCAAGGCTACATAGGTAGAAAAATCTGCAGTTCCAGAGGTGATCACCACCTCTTCTTCTGTTGTAGAATCATCATCAGATTCACAGGCTATAAATCCAAAAACCAATAAGATTAATAGCCATTTATATTGAATATTCATATTTATATTTCTTAAAGTATTTTGTATTAATTATAGATTGTTTATAGATATCCCTATATAGTATTGAGATCCTATAAATCCAGTTCCAAACGCTGTAAAGTATTCATCTCCCAATACATTGGTTGCTCCTGCCTTCAATGTTGCCTTCAATTTTGGAATGGTGTAATTGATTTGACCATCCAAAACATTAAAAGAAGGCACATTTCCATTCCCAAAAGAAGCTTCCCAGAAATAGGCATCACTCCATCTCCAGCTTGTATTAAACCCAAAGTTTTTAAACAAATTGGTATGTCCAAAAGAAGCTTTTACTTTATGCTCCGGTGTATTGAAACTGGTTCTAAAGTCAGGATCCTGGCTTTTGTCAAAATCTTGTTTAGAAAAAGTATAATTTACTCCTAAATCAAAATTTCCTAAAATTTTAGTATCCAAACCTATAGTAGCTCCATAAGACTTAATATCAACATTAGAGTTAGTATATGCTTGATAAACTTCGGCATCTCCATTTGCCAAGGCAGCCAATGACAACGAATTATCTCCTACTTCACCATATAAAGGAACCAGAACAGCTTCTTCTGCAATAAAATCCTTGTATGAATTATAATACACACTAAGATCGATGACCAACCTATCTACTTTACCACGATATCCTACTTCAGCAGCGGTAACTTTTTCTGGTTGCACAATTCCTGGATTAGCTATCACAAGATCGTTTGGATCCTGAGATGCACCAAATGCTAATGCCGAACTTAATGAATATGAATTTTCATACGCTTGTCGTCCAGCAAGATTTATAGAAGACTGACCTGTTATGGTTTGACCTCCACCACTTAGATCAAAAGATCTGATATCTCTATCTAGGTTATCAGGAGCAGAACCAACAAGAATTGCTCTACCCACGTTAAGTCCAATATATAAATCCTGAGTTGTTGGGTTTCTAAAACCTGTTTGTAAAGAAAGTCTTATATTGTGATTTCTATTTGCCCCGGCAGTATATCCGAGTGATAATCTTGGTGAAAAGTTACCATCAAATAGTTCTGATTTATCATATCTGATAGATCCTGTAATTTTTAATCGATCATCAGCAAGTTTTTTCTGAAGTTGTGTATATGCTCCATATTCTGAATAGCGAATTGGACCATCAAAATCTGTAAAAATAGTCCCTGAAGAATTTAGTTTATATTCTCTAAAAGATCCTCCGACCTGAATATCAACAAAATCACTTGTTATATGACTAAAATTATAATTTACGTCAGCATGTCTAAGTTGAGTAGCATCTTGGAATTTAGACCCTGTCGCTAAATCTGGATCATTTATAACTTGCTGAAATGCGTTGGCAAATTCTTGTGTCCCTGGAATTAATCTACCAGTATCTGCCGTTTGTCTTGCAAGTAAATGAGCCTGTTCAGGCAACTGACCTGCTAATGTTGCTTGCACAAAAGCTCCTGCATATTCACCAAACCAGGTTCTATCATCTTTCCACAACCTGTTAATATTTATCCCTGTAAATCTAGAGTCATAAGAATCACCAGCATCCTCATCTGTTATATAACCCCTTACAAAAAAGTTGTTATTCTTAATTTCTAATTTATGTTGTTGTAAGAAGAAATTACGAATCGAGTATCTGTTTGCACCCTGATAAATAGTGGTTCCTTTACCAACTTTTCCTAAATAAATAATTTCTAAATCGTTTGCAAAGGGACGATAGTGTAAAGCAGCATCAAACTTTATGCTCTCTGCATCATAATTATTTAAATCACTTTCTAAATATCCAGTTCTACTCACCTCTTCATTAGGCAATAAATTTTCTGCTCCAGAAGGCAGTATACCTAAATTTACTAACGATACTCCTACACCTCTAATATTAGTACTTACCTCATCTCCATAAACATTAAGCCCGTCATAATTAGGATCTAATCTTGTACCAGTTGCACCCTCTGAAACACTTATCTCATTTGTAGCAAACCAATCAGTTCCCCGTAGATATGAGAAATTTACTTTACCCGCAAATTTATCAGAAAATGCATGTGCAATTCTGATTCCATAATCATAATATTCATTATCACCTGCAGCATCTTGAGAGGTGATACCACCTTTTACATATGCACTTATCCCCTGATGATCGAAAGGATTTTTACTCGTCATAAATAGTATCCCATTAAATGCATTTGCTCCGTATAATGCAGATGAAGCTCCTGGAAGCAATTCTATACTATTCACATCTAGTTCTGTCATCCCAAGTAAATTTCCTAAAACAAAATTTAATGCAGGAGCCGCATTGTCCATTCCATCAACCAATTGTACAAATCTGTTATTGGCAAACGTGGCAAACCCTCTAGTGTTAACCGATTTAAAGGTTAAACTATTGGTATTAATATCTACCCCTTTTAAGCTTTCGAGACCATCATAAAAATCCGCAGCTGGTGTGGTTTTTATTTTTTTAATCCCAAAACGTTCCACACTTACTGGTGATTCAAATACTCTTTCTGGTGTTCTAGACGCAGAAATAACCACCTCATCTAATTCTGTTCCTTCTTTTAAGGTGATCGTTAAATCACTAGAGCTAGATGTAATATTTACTGTAGCAGCTTCAAAACCGACACTACTTACTATAATAGTAAAAGGAGGTGTCTCCTCTAGCGTTAATGTAAATAATCCATCAAAATCGGTAACTGTTCCTACCGAAGCCCCTTGCAATGCGATGTTAGCCCCCGGAATTGGTTGATTGTTGTCATCAACCACCTTCCCGCTAATTGTTGTTTGTGCAGTAGTAACAACGCCCAGAAGGAGCATTAATACTAAAGTAATTGTCCTCATATCCTAAATTAGTTTTTATGTTATGAGAACAATATACGCTTTTTTGTTAATTCTCTAAAAAAAAGTTAAAATGATGTGTTTTTGTTAATTATAATCTTTCTGTGTTAACAAATTTACTAAATACAGTGCGCCTTAATGATTTTTAACAAAACTAGAAACAGTTTTTAAGGTATAATTTATAGAATTGACTTATAAAATATAACCTGTTTGAAAATGTTTTCAAACAGGTTATAATGCTATTTTTAATATATTCTGATCTCGTTATTCTACAAATTATTTATAGATAAACCAATATAATATTGCGCTCCAACCAGTCCTGTACCTAAGGCATTGTAATATTCATTCCCACCAATATTTGTTGCTCCAACCTTGAATACCGATTTAAGCCTTGGTATTCTATAATTCATCTGAGCATCAACAACGGTAAAAGATGGAATCTCAGAAGAACCGAAAGCATCATTCCAAACAAAACTATCACTCCATCGTACACTTGTATTGAATCCAAAGTTTTGAAAAAGATTTCGATTTCCGAAGCTAAATTTCACTTTATGCTCGGGTGTATTAAATTCTGAGAAAAAGTCATTCTCATCTACGTCTGAAACATCTTCCTTTGCATAGGTATAATTAAGTCCAAAATTATAATTACCAAACACCTTTCCGTCAACTCCTACAACAGCTCCATAAGAGTTCACATCTGCGCTAGAATTTGTAGCAATGTTATATATCTTAAAGTCACCATTTGCTATAGCTTGAAAAGACTCTACAGAACCTACCGCTCCATAAAATGGAACTAAAACATTATTACTAGTTATAAAATCCTGATACATATTATAATAACCACTTACCTCTAATGATATTTTATTATAATCACCTCTATACCCTAGTTCTAAACTGGTAACCTTTTCTGGTTTTACCAATTCTACAGCTGATTGAATTAGTTGAGAAGGATCAGATGTCTGAGAAAAAGCAATTGCCGAAGCTAATGTATACGAGTTCTCAAAGGCATCTCTACCTGTGATTGTAACAGAATCTTCTCCTACCAGGGCAGAGCCATTTGCGCTTAACTCAAAATCTCTTTGTTCTCTATCCAAATTATCTTCGGCAGAACCAATAGTAATTGCCCGTACCACGTCTAATCCCATATAAAGATTTTGCGTCGTTGGGTTTCTAAAACCTGTTTGAAAAGAAGCTCTAATATTGTGATTTCTATTGCTACCTACTGTATATCCTAATGCAAGTCTTGGAGAAAAATTACCATCAAACAACTCCGCCTTATCATATCGTACAGATCCTGTAATTTTCAATCTTTCGTCAAAAACTTTCTTTTGTAATTGAGCATATGCGCCCATCTCTGAATAACTTATAGGCCCGCTTCTATCCGTAAATATTGTCCCGTTAGATCTTAGTCTATATTCTCTAAAAGATCCTCCTAATTGTATATCTGCAAAATTATTGGTTAAGTAACTAAGGTTATAATTAGCATCTACATGTCTAAGTTGAGTTTCATCCTGAAATTTTGCCCCGGTAGTAAAATCAGGATCAGAAATAACTGATGTAAAAACCTGCTGAAACTCCGGAGTTCCCGGCTCTAATCTACCCGTATCTGCCTGATTTCTTGCTGCCTGATGTGCCTGATCAGGAGTAAAACCTCCATTCACAGCAGCAAAGTATGTGCCTGCATATTCACCAAACCAAGTACGGTTATCTTTCCATCTGTTATTAATATTAAATGCTGCAATTCTGGTATCATACGTGTCTCCGGCATCTGCGTCTGTTATATAACCTCTAACGAAAAAGTTATTGTTTTTAAATTCTAACTTGTGCTGCTGCAGGAAAAAATCCGGAGAATAAAATCTATTTGCATTCTGAAAAATTGTTGTTCCTCTTCCTATTCTTCCGTTATAAATAATTTCAAAGTCATCTGCAAATGGTCTATAATGCAATGCTCCACTAAATTTTAGACTTTCAGCATTATAATCTACCAAATCCCTTTCCTCATATCCTGTTCTGCTTACAAAACCAATACCAGGAATATTTAGATTTATCTCATCTCCATAAACATTCACACCGTCATAATTAGGGTCTGTCAATCGATCAAGGGAAGGGTTGTTTATGTTTGTATTATTAACAGCAAACCAGTCAGTACCTTTGAAGAATGAAAAATTAACCTTTGCTGCAAATTTATCCGAAAATGCTTTTGCCATTCTAATTCCAACGTCATAGAAAGAATTACTTCCGGCTGCCTCCTGTGATGTCACACCACCTCGGACGTACGAACTAATCCCTTGATTGTCAAATGGATTTTTACTGTTAATAAATAAAATTCCGTTGAATGCATTTGCCCCATACAGTGCGGATGAAGCTCCAGGCAATAGCTCTACATTATTAACATCAAGTTCTGATACTCCTACTAAATTCCCTAAAGAGAAATTTAAAGACGGTGAACTATTGTCCATTCCATCGACTAACTGAACAAATCTTGTATTAGAAAACGATCCGTATCCTCTAGTATTTACAGACTTATAAGTCAAACTATTGGTATTTACATCTACTCCTTTAAGGTTTTCCAATCCACTATAAAAGTCAATTGATGGGGTATTTTTTATTTGCCTGGATCCGTAAAATTCTACCCTAACAGGTGATTCAAATATTCTCTCAGGCGCTCTCGAGGCAGAAATTACAACCACATCGAGTTCAGTACCTTCTTTTAAAACTACTGAAATCTCTTCGGCATTAGAAGTAACATCTAATGATATTGTTTTATACCCGATACTGCTAATAATAAGTGTTACAGGAAGTTTTTCTGTTGTTGTCAAAACAAATTCTCCATCAAAATCGGCTACTGCTCCAACTCTTTCTCCTCTTAATTTTACATTGGCTAATGGTATGGGTTCGCCAACTTCATCCGTTACTCTTCCTGATATAGTTGTTTGAGCAAAAGTACACACACACCAAAATGACATGCCTAATAATAGTAATGTTTTTTTCATAAATTTTTAGGTTTAAGTTCAAGTGTTTGGGACACTAAAATAAATCACTAAACGTTCCTATAGAAGACGCTTAGATTCAATTATATCGTCTAAAGTATAAAAAACACGACAAAAAACAATTTTTAACACAAAAAAGATACGGTTAACACATAAATTCTTACAAATTTAACAACTGTTTAATTTGTTTCCTACAAAAAAATCCCCGTTTAGAAAACTAAACGGGGATAAAATCTAAGCACATAAGTTCCTTATAGGAAGCTTATGATGTATTTCTTTATCTAGAAATTGTTTATAGTCAATCCAAAGTAATAAAGTGAACCAATAGGAGCTGTTCCTACTGCTGTGAAGTATTCGCTACCTCCAATATTAGAACCACCAATTTTAAGAGTAGTTTTTAGAGAAGGAATTCTGTAATTAAATTGAGCGTCGAAAACCGTAAAAGACGGAACTTCACCTACCGCAAAAGCAGATTCCCATACATAATCTCCACTCCATCTAACCGCAGTATTGAAACCAAAATTTCTGAATAAATTATCGTGTCCAAAACTAGCTTTAGCCTTATGCTCCGGAGTATTGAAATTAGTTCTGAATCCAGGATCGTCATTCTGATCAAAATCCTGCTTAGCATATGTATAACTGGCATTAAGATCAAAATCTCCAAATACTTTAGCACTAATCCCTAATACAGCTCCATAAGAGTTGATATCCGCTTCAGAATTTGTAGTCGCCTGAAAACCTGCAAAATTACCTGTTAATATGGAGCCCTCTGCCAATGCATCTCCAGCTTGTCCCTCTAGCGGACTTGCTACATCAATGGTGGAAATAAAATCCTGATACATATTGTAATAACCACTTAGATCAAGTAATAGCTTACCAAAATCCGCTCGATAACCAATTTCAATAGCCGTAACCTTTTCTGGCTTTACTATATCTGGATTAGCTATATCTAAAATTGAGGTATCGATAGTTCCTTCTCTTGCCAAATCCAAAAATGCTCTAACTGAATTAGCGGTATAAGAATTCTCGTAAGCAATACGCCCAGTATAAGTCGTTCCATTATTAGCAGTTCTCACATAACGGTCTAAGTTATCTGGTGCAGAACCTACAATAGCCCCTTCTCCAATATCAAGACCTAAATACAAATCCTGTGTTGTTGGGTTTCTAAAACCTGTTTGAATAGAGGCACGAAGGTTACGATTTCTATTCTTTCCTAAAGTATATCCAATAGAAAATCTTGGTGAGAAATTACCATCAAATAATTGTGACTTGTCATAACGAACAGATCCCGTAAGTTTTAATCGATCATCTAATAATTTCTTCTGAATTTGAGAATAAATACCTAATTCAGAATAGTTAATCGCACCATCAAAATCAGTATAGAAAGTACCTTCAGAATTCAATACATATTCTCTAAACGATCCCCCGACCTGAATATCAGCAAAGTTATTCGTGATATGTCCAAAGTTATAATTAGCGTCTACGTGTCTAAGTTGAGTTTTAGACTTGAATCTAGAACCTGTTAAGAAGTCCGGATTACTAGTTACTTCGTCAAAAGCTGTTTCAAATTCAGGAGTACCTGGAACAAATCTACCAATTTGCGCCTGTTGCCTAGCGAAAGTGTGTGCATCTTCTTCAGTCTGTCCAAGTTGTCTAGCTGCTGCCCAGTTTGCAACATACTCTCCAAACCACTGGTTATCAGACTTCCATCTGCGATTAATATTGATTCCTGTAAAACGAAGATCGTATGTGTCTCCAGCATCCTCGGCAGAAATATAACCTCTTACAAAAAAGTTGTCGTTTTTTACCTCTAGTTTATGTTGCTGAAAAAAGAAATCTTTTAAAGAAAATCGGTTAGAATCCTGAAAAATTGTCTGTCCTTTACCCAATTTACCTGCATAAATAATTTCAAAATCATTGTTAAAAGGCTTGAAATGTAAAGCTCCATCAAACTTGATGCTCTCAGCATTATAATCTGTTAAATCAGACTCGTTATATCCAGTTCTACTAACAAATTGCTGCTCTGGTAATAGATCAAACTGCTCTTGAGTGATGGCTCCCTGAGCTAATAGATTCTGTCCTACACGTTCCATATCCGCACGAACCTCATCACCATATACATTTAACCCATCATATACCGGATCTTCTGATCTACTTAAACCAGGATTCAAAACATTATCTGTACTTGTAGCAAACCAATCTGTACCATTCATATAAGAAAAGTTCACTTTTGCAGCAAAAAAATCTGCAAACTTGTGAGCTGCTCTAACCCCAACATCGTAATATCCATTATTTCCAGCGGCTTCTTGAGATGTGATTCCTGCTTTTGCATAAGCACTAATTCCTTGTTTATCAAAAGGATTCTTACTGGTCATAAAAAGAATACCATTAAATGCGTTTGCACCATATAATGCAGATGATGCTCCCGGAAGTAATTCGACATTCTCTACGTCTAGTTCATTCATTCCAATAAGGTTACCTAAAGCAAAATTTAATGAAGGAGAGGTATTATCCATTCCATCTATTAGCTGTACAAAACGAGTATTGGTAAATGACGCAAAACCTCTAGTATTAATTGACTTAAAGGTTAAACTGTTTGTATTTACATCTACTCCTTTTAGGTTTTCCAAACCATCATAGAAATCTACAGAAGGTGTATTTTTGATTTCTTTAACTCCGAATCGTTCGATACTTACCGGAGACTCAAATAAACGTTCAGGCGCTCTCGATGCAGATATTACGATCAAGTCTAAAACATTTCCTTCTGTAAGGACAATTACTACTTCTTGCGTTGCTGAAGTGACCTCAATCGAACTTGACTCAAATCCAATACTACTTCCAGTGATTGTAACAGGCAGTTCTTTGGTAACTTTTAAAGTAAAGAAACCATCAAAATCCGTAACTGTTCCTATTGCTTCTCCTTTCAAAGAAATATTAGCTCCTGGAATAGGTTGATTAAAATCATCAACAACTCTACCATTAATAGTCGTTTGGGCATTACTAATAACGCATACCAGAAGCGTTACTATAAAAGCAATTTTTTTCATAAATAGGTTATTTTTAAAGTTTTAAGTTTTCTTGGGGTAACTTAAATTTATTTAAAATGGTTTATTTCCACTTTTCGGCCGCGAAACTAGAAAAAAAACTTTACAAATAATAACTTTTCATTAGTTTTTATCGATTAAATGCAAAAAATGTGCGACAAATCGCACATTTCTTGCATTTTTAAAGACATTTATTATGTTCTGAAATCTACTCTACAGTAACCGATTTTGCCAGATTTCTCGGCTGATCTACATTTTTATCTAGCATTACCGCAATATGATAAGACAATAATTGTAGTGGAATCGTTGTTAAAAGCGGTGTTAGAAATTCAATAGTTTCCGGTATTTCGATAACGTGATCAGCAAGTCCTTTTACCGTCTCATCGCCCTCTGTAACAATTCCAATTATTTTACCCTTCCTGGATTTAATTTCTTGAATGTTACTTACCACTTTATCATAGTGTCCTTTTTTTGTGGCGATTACTACCACAGGCATCTGCTCATCTATTAAGGCAATCGGACCGTGCTTCATCTCTGCAGCCGGATATCCTTCTGCGTGGATATATGAAATCTCTTTTAATTTTAAAGCGCCTTCTAAAGCTACTGGGAAATTATACCCTCTTCCTAAATACAGGAAGTTTTTAGCATCCTTGTATGTATCAGCAATTAATTTTATATGCTCATTAGATTCTAAAGCTAGCTTTACTTTCTCTGGAATACGTTCTAGTTCCTGAAGGTAATAATGAAAATCACTATTAGAAATTGTACCTTTCCTTTCGGCCAACTTTAATGCTATTAAAGAAAGTACTGTAATCTGAGTTGTAAACGCTTTTGTAGAAGCAACTCCTATTTCTGGTCCTGCGTGAGTATAAGCACCAGCGTGTGTTTCTCTGGAAATTGAAGAACCAACTACATTACATACTCCAAAAACAAATGCTCCACGCTCTTTGGCTAGTTTAATTGCAGCCATTGTATCTGCTGTTTCTCCACTTTGTGAAATAGCAATAACCACATCATCCTGGTGAATTACAGGATTTCTATATCTAAATTCTGAAGCATATTCGACTTCTACCGGAATTCTTACCAATTCTTCAAAAATATATTCGGCAACAAGTCCCGCATGCCATGACGTACCACAAGCAATGATCAGAATACGTTTAGCATTTAATAATTTAGCCAGGTTATCATCGATACCGGCCATTTTTATGATTCCTTCTGCCACTCGCATCCTACCCCTATAGGTATCACTAATCGCATTAGGTTGTTCATAAATCTCTTTCAGCATAAAGTGATCATAACCACCTTTTTCAATTTGCTCCAAATTGATCTGTAATTCCTGAAGATAAGGGTCAACCAAGCTATCATCCTTGATTTTTCTTACTTTTATCCCTTTTTTTCTACGAACGATAGCCATTTCGCCATCTTCGAGATATATTGCGTTATTGGTAAATTCGATAAATGGAGATGCGTCTGAAGCAATAAAAAACTCATCCTCTCCGACACCTATTGCCAGTGGACTTCCTAATCTTGCTACTACAATTTCATCTGGTTTTTGTTTGTCAAAAACAGCTATCGCATACGCACCTACAGTTTGATTTAATGCAATTTGAACAGCTTTCCCTAGCTTTACATTTTCTTTTGTCTTTACATCCTCAATTAGGTTCACTAAGACTTCGGTATCTGTTTCAGAAGTAAATGTATATCCTCTGTTTGTTAACTCTTTTCTTAACGATTCATAGTTCTCTATAATTCCGTTATGAATAATCACCAAATTACCTGAATTAGAATAATGGGGATGAGAATTTACATCATTCGGTACTCCGTGTGTGGCCCATCTGGTATGTCCTATACCCACGCTTCCCTCTGTCGAAATTTCATTTACTAATCTTTTCTCAAGATCCGCCACTTTACCTTTGGTTTTGGATAATTTGATATCCTGACCGTCATAAAGTGCAATTCCTGCTGAATCGTACCCTCTGTACTCTAATCTTTTTAATCCTTTTAATACAATTGGATAAGCCTCCCTATGACCTATATACCCTACTATTCCACACATGGTTTGATTGTTTGTCGGTTAATTACTTTTTGATTCTGTATAAAAAATATCAAGCTTTATACGCTTTTCTTCAGGAACATTGGTTCCATTCCCATAAAGAATTGTTCCTTCATGAGCTATTATTGATGAAAAGGGGATGATTTCATCTTCTGTATTTGTGGGGGTAGTAAATCCTTGAGCGATGTCTATTACATTAACATTTTGTGAGACAGACAATCCTAATTTCACATTATCTGTATCTTCATTAAAAACATTAATAATATGTCTTGTTAATTTTATTTTATAAAATTCTCCTCTTTCGTCACTACCTCTACTAATAGGTCCTAAATGCTCTGTAACAGAGATAAATGGATTAGCGGCGTTAGAGGTAACATCAGCTTGATAATCAATTAGAACCTCTCCGGTTTCCAGATTAAATACATATATTCTTTCTGGCTCTGTATCTCCAGAAATCATTTCATCCTGATTAATATATATTTTCATGCTAGCCTCATTAATCAGCCAATCTTGTCGTCTTAAGAAATCTAATTCATTTTCTGATTCTCCATTCTCATTGGTTACATTACCATTAAATAAATCAATAACCGCATAAGATCCTTCTCCTCCTTTCAGAAACAAATTATCTTCACCATTGATTTCATCTTGATTATCTAAAATATCAGAAATATTACTACCATCATTCAATGTTCCGTTCGAAAAATCAAAGTCAATCCCGTTGACAATATTATTTGAAAAATTTAACGCTAGATCACCAGTACCTCTAACAAAATCTTCGGTATCTGGATTTCCATCTAAATCTTCTGTTGATATTTCATCCGTATCAAACGAGTAATGTAATGTGATATTGGTATTTGTTATGTCAAAAGATACCAAGGATCCATCTCCTGTATCTGGTGTTGCCTTGAAATAAATCCCTCTAAAATAATTACGGAAGTTATTAGCATTACTTAACTCTATACTTCCTTCTTTATCTAAAAATAATGCCGTAAAATAATCTATAATAAGCTGATTAGCTTCCCTAGGGGTCGGCGGATCTGTATTATTCTGTGCAGCTGCAGCTGCAATAGTAGAAAGAAAAGCAATTCTTAACCTAGGATTGACGGATTGTGAATCTCTTTCTTCGTCTGCGTCAGTTCCATCAGGGGTTGTTAATATTATCTCTTCTTCTGAAGGAGAAAAACCCAGTTCAGTTGCTATTAATGTTCCCTCTACCGATGCTCCAAAATTATCAGCAATATCATTAGAATAATATATTTGTCTCTCTTCTGACCCCTGATCTATGTCAAAATCCCTTAAAAAATAATTTGATTGATATATTGATAAATTTATTTTTCCCGAACCATATACCGAATCTAACTCAAAAGTATTTGTAACAACTCCGTCTTCATCTACATTAGTTTCTGTTAGTTCACTAAAATATGGTAAACTTATTACTACACTATCTAGTACTGCATTATTGCCAAAAGTAGGATTAAACCGTGCAGGTAATACCTGTGCTAACACATTATATGTAGATTGACCATACACTGGATCATTATAAACTCCTAACAAGTTATTGGGTAAACCACTGGTCTGTACTCTTTCAAATCTTTTGCTATACGTTATAGGGACCGCTTTATACTCATTGTCTTCAAAATTTACACCTCCGATTACCTCGCTACCTACAGAATTAAAATCATCATCACAAGATACCACAGTAAAAATAACCACTACTATAGCCGTTATTTTGATCAAAACATTTTTCAAATTCATAATAGTTTCTTTTGCTATACCAATACCTCTGTCTGATAGAAGGCTTCGTAGGCATCTGCAAATTCATCTGGTTTTTTATATTCTAGTACAGGTTGGTCTATTGTTTTTAGATGTTTAGAAAGCTCTTCAGGAATTTCTTCTGATCCAACAATTATTGCATCAGAATTATCGATTGCTACCTTCATAACATTGTTATATGTTGGTTTAGCCAGGTCAGCTATTTTTTCCTCATCAATGCCATCAAACTTAACCTTCTTCAACATATTTTTATCTAATGTCCCTTCATAACCATGATCATACACTGATGTTACAATCTTACTATCAGTAAATAATGGCTCATTCGCATAATAATTTCTTAGATATAATGGTAGCATAGAAGCTAACCATCCGTGAACATGAATCACATCTGGAGACCAATTTAATTTCTTAACGGTCTCGATAACTCCCTTTGCAAAAAATATTGCTCTTTCGTCATTGTCCGGAAACAAATTCCCTTCCTCATCAGTCAAAGTAGCTTTTCGCTTAAAATAATCCTCATTATCAATAAAGTATACCTGCATTCTTTCTTTAGGGATAGAAGCTACTTTAATGATCAGCGGCATATCCAAGTCATTAATAACAAGATTCATTCCTGATAGACGAATCACTTCATGCAATTGATGTCTACGTTCATTAATGTTTCCATATCTCGGCATAAAAATTCTAATTTGCCCGCCTTTACTGTTTACCATTCTTGGTGCTTCAAAAGACATGGATGAAATCTCTGTCTCTGGTAGGTAAGGTATTACTTCTGATGATACGTACAATATCCTCTTATCTTTCATATAGTCTACTTTTCTCGTCTCCTTCGGTATAAATTTTTGCAAAATTACGAAAATTTATGTAGTCTGCTAGTAATATCTTATTTTTGCACGCCTTTAACTTTTAGATAAATGCGGGTATACGAGAAAAGACTGGACGTTGAAAAGGATGTTGCAGACTTACATAAACAAAATAAAAGCATCGGTTTTGTCCCTACAATGGGAGCATTGCATAAAGGACACCTGGCTTTAGTAAAAAAAGCGATAGACCAAAATCAAGCTGTGGTCGTGAGTATATTTGTAAATCCTACTCAGTTTAATAACTCAGAAGATTTGATTAAATATCCACGAACTTTGGATTCTGACGTAACACTTTTATCAACTTTATCAAATGATATTATCGTTTTTGCACCTGAGCCTAAAGAAATATATGGATCAAAAACAAGCTCTTTCGATTATGACTTTAAAGGGTTAGAGCACGAAATGGAAGGCAAGTTTCGTCCAGGTCATTTTGATGGAGTCGGTACGGTTTTAAAACATTTGTTTACTATTGTCTCACCTACTAAAGCATATTTTGGTGAAAAAGATTTTCAACAGCTACAGATCGTTAAAAAATTAGTTGAGATTGAAAATATGGCAGTAGAAATTATTGGTTGTCCTATTTATAGGGAAGAAAGTGGATTAGCATTAAGTTCACGAAACAAAAGACTCAACAAAAAACAACTTCAGGAATCTCCCTTGATTTATAAAACCCTAAAGCAGGTTAAAAATGATTTTGGCACAAAAAGTGTTATAGATTTAACCAGTTGGGTTTCAGAACAATTTGAAAATAATGACGTCTTAGTGCTAGAATATTTTGAGATTGCAAAAGTTTCGGATCTGAGATCGATCAAGAGAAAAAGAAAGAACACCAAGTATCGAGCTTTTATTGCAGTTTTTGCAGGAGAAGTTAGACTTATTGATAACATTGCCCTAAATTAAAAATAACTAAATTTGTAACATGTTTGTACACGTTGTAAAATCAAAAATTCACCGCGTTAAAGTAACCGGCGCAGACCTAAATTATATAGGAAGTATCACTATAGATGAAGATTTAATGGATGCTGCTAATATAATTGAAGGAGAAAAAGTACAGATCGTTAATAACAATAACGGTGAACGCCTGGAAACCTATGCTATTCCAGGACCTAGAAATAGTGGAGAAATCACATTAAATGGAGCGGCTGCTCGAAAAGTCGCCAAAGGAGATATATTAATTCTCATCACCTACGCAATGATGGATATCGAAGCTGCTAAAAATTTTAAACCGGCACTATTATTCCCTAACGAAGAAAATAATTTATTAAAGTAAAAGGGTGAATCCAAAAATCCTAAAATTCTTAAAAATCATACTCCCATTCTTATTGGGAGTTTTTTTAATTTGGTACTTTCTCAGTTCTGCTACGCCAGAATACAGACAAGAATTACTGCGAAATATTAAAAACGCTGATCCTATTTGGGTCATACTCTCGCTCGCTTTGGGTATCATCTCACACCTCTCTAGAGCATATCGCTGGAAGTTTTTACTAAAACCTCTTGGCTATAACCCTAAGCTATATAATAGTTTTATGGCTGTAATGGCGGGTTATTTGGCTAACCTTGGAGTTCCTAGATCTGGTGAAATATTAAGAGGATTTACGGTATCCACTTACGAAAAAATCCCTTTTGAAAAGGCTTTTGGGACTATTGTCTCTGAGAGAATAACGGATCTTATTATGCTCATCCTGGTTACTTCATCCACAGGTATTCTTCAAACAGAATATTTACTTAACTTTTTGGAAGAAAAAGATATTAATCCTTTATTGACTCTTGGAATAATTTTGGCACTCATTCTTTGTGGATTTTTGGGCCTTCAAATCCTTAAAAAATCTTCCAATAAATGGATCGTAAAAATTAGAGATTTTGGAATGGGTTTATTAGACGGAATGAAAAGCATTTTTTCAATGAAACAGAAAGTGGCTTTTCTTTTTCATACGCTTCTCATTTGGTTTTTATACATATCTATGTTTTATGTTATAAAATTTGCCGTTCCTAATCTAAGTAATGCTTCTATAGGAGTCATTCTAGTAGCTTTTGTGGTTGGATCTTTTTCTATGTCCACAACTAACGGAGGTATTGGCATATTGCCTTTCCCTATTGTGGTTGGTGCAGTATTTGTATTTTTCGGTTTCGAAAAAAGTGATGGCGAAGCTTTTGGTTGGATTCTATGGGGTTCTCAAACCGCAATAAACATAATCGTTGGAGCGTTATCATTTTTATTCCTTCCAATTTTAAATAGAGGAAAGAAAACACAATAAAACCCTTGTAAACAATAGATTGATTATTTTATTGATTGGTTATTAAATTTCAAACCTTTAAAATAATTTATATATTGCCACTTGCTTAACCTTAATCCTACTACTTATGAAGAAAAGTATATTTTTGATTCTTGTATCTATTATTACCTCCATCTCATATGGACAAGTAAAATATGAAACATTTAGGTCTATTAAATTAGATCAAAACAGAGACTTAAAAATCCAGTTACCACGTAATTATGAAAAAAATGAAGATAAAACATACCCCGTAATTATCGTATTAGACGGAGATCATTTATTTGAGCCTGTAGCCGGTAACGTAGATTATTTCTCTTATTGGGAAGATATGCCAGAGTCTATTGTAGTTGGTGTAATGCAAAAAAAAACCAGAGAAGAAGACTGTAGATATGATTTAGCAAGTTATCTACCCGAAGGTAAAGGAGCCGAGTTTTTTGAATTTATTGGACAAGAATTGTTACCCTATATTGATGAAACCTACAGAACAGCCCAGTTAAAAATGATCGTTGGACACGATTACACAGCTAATTTCATTAATTATTATCTATTTAAGGAAAATCCACTTTTTCAAGCGTATATTAATCTAAGTCCCGAGTTCGCGCCTCCAATGCACGAACGTATATTTAATGTACTTAGTGGAGCGAAATCAGACATGTGGTATTATCTGGCTACTGCGACTAATGATGCCGAGAACATCAAAAAAGATTTGATCAAAGCAAATGAAACCTTTTCTACTATTGAAAACACAGAAGTGAATTATTACTTTGACAACTTTGATGAGTCCTCCCATTATACCTTAGTAGGTAGAGCTATTCCCAAAGCTTTAGAAACTATCTTTGAAATGTACCGCCCGATTAGCAAAAAAACGTACAAAGAAGATATTCTAACACTTGAGACATCGCTATACGATTATTTAGTAGACATTTATGATACTACTGAAAAACTATATGGTTTTAAGAGACAAATACGAGTAAATGATTTTATAGCCATATCTACTGCAATTGAGAAGAAGGAATTATGGGAAGAATTAGAACCCCTCGGTAAGCTTGCCATTAAAGAACATCCAGAAACTATGTTGGGATATTATTATCTTGGATTGGGGTATGAGCAACTAGGGGAGCCAAAAAAGGCTATGAGAGCCTATGAAAACGGATTTCTTCTTAATGAGATAGCTTTTCTTACAAAAGATTATATGTTAGAGAAAGTTAATAAAATAAAAGAGGACTTTGGTTATTAGCACCTTGCATAATCCTAAAATATTGAATTTAAAGAAGGCCCCATTTTTTTGGGGCCTTTTTGCTTTTACGGTTTTACATAATTATCTTAAATAATAGTATTTTTACGATCAATTTATAAGCTATGGCCAAAACCAAAACTGTTTTTTTCTGCCAGAATTGTGGTGCGCAATATGCCAAATGGCAAGGACAATGTACTTCCTGCAAAGAATGGAATACTATTGCAGAAGAAGTAGTCCAAAAGGCTCAAAAAAATGATTGGAAAAACCCTAGCACATCATCTAAAGAACGTCGAGTTTCGAAACCTTTAAAAATCTCTGAAATTGATACCAGCCACGAAGCCAGGTACAATACTGATGATTCAGAACTAAATCGAGTTCTCGGTGGAGGACTGGTTCCTGGATCGCTTACTTTATTGGGAGGAGAACCGGGCATTGGAAAAAGTACGTTGTTACTACAGATTAGCTTAAAACTCCCTTATAAAACCTTATATGTTTCTGGTGAAGAAAGCCAAAAACAAATAAAAATGCGCGCAGAGCGTATTCAATCTAAAACAGATAATTGTTTAATCCTTACAGAGACCAAAACTCAGAATATTTTTAGGCAAATAGAAGCTACAGAACCCGATATTGTAATTATTGATTCTATACAGACCCTACACAGTGATTATATAGAAAGTAGTGCAGGAAGTATTTCGCAAATCAGAGAATGTACTACAGAACTCATTAAATTTGCCAAAGAAACCGCAACACCTGTTATTCTTATAGGTCACATTACCAAAGATGGAAATATTGCAGGACCTAAAATTCTGGAACATATGGTAGACACCGTACTGCAGTTCGAAGGAGATCGTAACCACGTGTACAGAATCTTAAGGGCCCTAAAAAACCGTTTTGGCTCTACATCAGAGTTAGGGATTTATGAAATGCTGGGTAGCGGACTTAGAGAAGTTAGTAATCCAAGTGAAATTCTGATCTCTAAGAAAGAGGAAGAATTAAGTGGAACCGTTATCGCCGCAACGGTAGAGGGAATGCGACCGTTGATGATAGAAATACAAGCATTAGTAAGTACCGCAGTCTACGGAACACCTCAGCGCAGTGCAACAGGGTACAATCTAAAACGATTAAACATGATCCTGGCTGTTTTAGAAAAACGTGCTGGTTTTAGATTAGGAGCTAAAGATGTATTTTTAAATATTACCGGTGGGATTTCTGTAAACGATCCTGCTATTGACCTTGCCGTGGTTGCCGCTATATTATCGTCTAACGAGGATATACCAATCGCAAAAGATTATTGTTTTGCTGCAGAAGTCGGGCTTGCCGGTGAAATCAGACCTATCAATAAAGTAGAACAAAGAATTCAAGAAGCTGAAAAGCTAGGTTTCTCGACTATTTTTGTTTCTAAATACAATAAAATTTCAAGAAAAAACACACAAATCAATATTCAGTTAGTTGCCAAAATTGAAGACGTAGTAGAATACTTGTTTGGTTAATTTTTATGGCGCCGGATTAGGTATTTGTGCGTGAACTTTATTGATTTCATTGATAATTTCATCAGACAAGGTCACATTAATACTATCTATATTTTCTGTAAGCTGATCGATAGAAGTAGCTCCAATAATATTGCTAGTTACGAAAGGTTGTTGATTCACAAATGCTAGTGATAATTGTGTTAAGCTGATACTATGCTTTTTAGCAATTTCGTTATATAACCTAGTAGCCTTGTAACTATTCTCATTCATATACCGATTATAATTAGGGAAAAGATCCACTCTAGAGTTTTTTGGAATCTCATCTAGATACTTACCAGTTAGCATTCCAAATCCTAATGGTGAATAAGGTAAATGACCGATATTTTCTCGATGTAAAACCTCTGCAAGACCTACTTCGTCTTTTCGGTTTAATAAATTATAAGGGTTTTGTACTGTAATCATCTTAGGAGCTCCCTTTCGAGCTTCCTCAGTATATCGCATCAACCCATATGCTGTTTCATTAGAAACTCCCACTTGTCTTATCTTACCTTCTTTTACAAAACCATTCAGGTTTTCTAAAACCTCAGAAAAATTATCTGCCCATTCATCATTTTCATCATGAGTATATCCTAACTTACCAAAATAGTTAGTTTGCCTTTCCGGCCAATGCAATTGATAAAGATCTATATAATCGGTTTGTAATCTTTCTAAACTCTTATGGATGGCGTCTGCAATCTCTTTTTTGCTAAATTCTCCTTTTCTTATATGATTTGAAAACTCTGCAGGTCCAACAATTTTGGATGCAATTACTACTTCATCTCTTTTTCCAGATTTTTTTAACCAGCTTCCGATAATTCGTTCTGTACTTCCTTGTGTTTCTTTTTTGGCAGGCACAGAATACAACTCTGCCGTATCTATAAAATTAACACCTTGACTAATCGCGTACTCAATTTGTTCGTGACCTTCTGCTTCTGTATTTTGCTCACCCCAAGTCATAGAACCCAAGCATATTTTGCTAACTTTTATATCTGTATTCGGTAATGTAGTATACTTCATTCTTTACGTAGTTACATTTTTTAGACACATAAATCCCAAAAGTAAAAACTCTCTAATTAGTTATTCTAAAAATTATCATAATAAAACCTACGATAACCTTTGTTCGTTACGAAGTTTTACAACGCTTTAAAAGTGAGAAGTTTATCCACAATTTTAATACCTAATCTACACATTAAAGAACCCGCCAAATATTTAAAATTATACTTAATATACTGACTATCAAGTTTTTGAAAATAATTTTCATTTATGGAACAATTATTTCGATATCATTAAAGGAATAAAACATCCGTGATGTTTTAAGTGATGAACAGAAAACTAGAAAATTTACCAACCAAAAAGAGGTCTATTCATAAACCTCGATAAAAGGGTTTGTTTTCCCCGAACCCTTTACTTTTTTAACCGGAAAAAGAGCTTCTTAATTGAGGAGCTCTTTTTTTTATGAAATGGTTTTTGATATAAATAACAAACAACCGAAAATTTACTTTAACAAAACAATTATATATTATTATATATATAATTGTTATTTTTGTATATGATTTTATATTTTTAGTATATATTTAACTTCACATTAAATTGTCTAAACTAAGCTATGTTAAATACATATTATAATCAATTAACTATGGAAAATAAAGAATTTGCTATAAAGAGAATAGCTTCTAAAACTCCTTTTACAGAAGAAATAGTTAAAAAGGTATTGCAACGTTACAATCCATTAATGGAAATACAAGAAAACAGAATCGTAATCAACCGCAACTCTTATCATAAATTAATTCGCGAAATACAAAAAGAAAAGATGTTGTCACAATAAAAACGGATGTAGCTACCCCATTACTACATCCGTTTCACAACTAAGCTTCTAGAACTATTTTTGTATTTCCAAATAGTTTCCAGAAATCCATTTTTTGTATTCATCCGCATAATATTCATACACAGTACTTGCCGGAGCCACATATTTTCCAGCGATATCAGCTTTTAAATCTACATGTATCCTTTTAATTTCTGAAGGAGCAAATTCTCTCCAATAAAAAACGAGATAGTTATCAAAAATCTCATAAAACGCCACCTCTTTTCTTTCCAAAATCTCCTTTAACTGCCATGGTTGTACTGATGCCCCCGATGGAATTCCTATGATCGCAGTAACCATTGGCAATCCTTTAGAAGTAGTATTAATTATTTCAATATCCATTCTTACATTATCTCCTACTTTATATTTCTCATTGGTTATTATCGTTTTCAAATCAACCTGACATATTTCTGATGAGTCAGGTAAAAAACTATCCCATTCTACATCTATTGAATATGGAAACGTTACTTCAGAGTTTTTAAAATTAATTTTAAGCTCTTGCTTTCCTTCTCTCATATAATTTGCAAGACCTTCAATCTCTACTTTTCCGGTTTCACCTATCTTCAGGCTTTTAGTCAACTTAATATTATTAATTGTCAATTCTACTGCTTCGTCTTGATTAATTAGTTTTCTTTTTTGACTTTTTGTATATTCAATTAATGCTTTTAGCGCCATTGATGTTGATTGAGTAGATCCAAATCTTCCGTGTTTTCTTTTGCTTACTAAATATTCTATTCCTTTTGAGATTAACACCTCATCTTTATTTTCCTCTTTCATTAGTGCTAGAAGGGTAAAAGCAATAGCTTCAATATTTTTTGCCTCGCCATAAGACCTCGTTATGGTATTTTCTACAGGTAACTTTTCAAAACCTAGTTTTGCTATATTTTCCTTTATCTTAGCTAGCAGTACATTCCCTTTTTCATTTTTCCCATAATTGAAGCTTGCTGCCGCTATCAAAGCCATTCTGTATGTGTCATTGCTTTTTAGTGCTTCTGAGTATGTAGCCTCATATTCCTTCTTTGTATCGACTTGTATACCAGATTCACTAATCGCATAAACGATGTATGCATTATTCACAACTTTTGGAGCGGCAGAAAAACCATATTTACCTCTATTTTGTTTAAAACCTCCTTTTCCATCTCTTCTGCTCATCAACCAATCTACAGTTCTGTTTATCATTTTTTGATTTACTCCAGAATACACTTCTTTCATTTCTGTAAATTCCATAAGACCATATGCGGATAATGCTTCGTGCGGTGGTGTTGCTCCATACCATTCAAATCCATTTTCTTTAGTTTCATAAGCTGCTAGTTTTTTGTATCCTTGCCTTATAAATTTCATAGCTTTTTTTTCTATTTCAGGGTTGCTTTTGCCTGTTTCTTTTAAATATTTTAATACTAAAATATTAGGGTATGTACTGGATGACACCTGTTCAAAACACCCATACGGTTGCTGTATCATAGATTCTATGCCATTCATTACATCACCAACAATATCAGTATAAATAGTAAATTCTGCTTTGAGGCTATTATCAGCTACATGGTTTATATCAAATTCAAAAGACTGATTTTTATATCCTGACATGGAAACTTTTGTTGGGAAATAAGGGCTTAAAATAACTGCCTCTTTTTTAATAGTATCACCATGTTCTTCTGATGTTAATGAAGCAGTAATGGTTGTTGTATTTTCTTTACGAACCGGTACAACTTTTATGTTCTTAATTGTTGAGGAATTGGCTTCTATTATAACTTCTGGATCTAAGTTATTTAGCAATTTTATACTCTTAGGTAATTCTAATGCTAAATTGGCCTTTAACCTTTTGGTGGACTCATTAATAACTCTTACGGGTAGAACCACGGTGTCATTTAAAGTTAAATAATTGGGAACCTTAAAATCAATATGTAGTAATTTATTTGTACTATAGTTCTTTTCTTTTCTCCCGACTAACCCATTATATCCTATTCCCTCTGTTATTACCTTAAAAGAAGTTATTTCATCTGTGTTATAGAATTCTACTTTAGCGTATCCATGTTCATCTGTTTGCACAACTGGATTCCAATATATAGTTTGTCTAAAATCTGTTCGCTCTGATGGTAATGATGTACCTTCATAAATTGGTGTATAAAATTCTTTTTCTACATAGTTGATTCTTATTGGATTATTATTAAAAAACGCAACGACATAATTATTAAACTTAGCATTGTTTAGTTTCTTTTTACCCCAATTACTAAAATAGTTTCTGTTTTTAGAAGTAATAATTATTACGCCATTATTAGCCATACATCCATAAATTGATGATGCAGCTGCATCTTTTAATATAGTTATAGACTCTACATGATTAGTATCTAAAAGATTAAGGTCATTATTATTTATCGGCACACCGTCTACTACTATTAGGGGTTGATTACTTCCGGACAGGGAAGAAACACCTCTTATATTGACTTTAGAACTGTTACCATAAATACCGTCAGCACTAGCAACTTGTACTCCTGCAACTCTACCTTGTAATGCTTGAGCGATATTACTTTCTGTTTCTATCTCTTCTGATACTATTGTTACTACACTTCCAGTGACTGATCTTTTATTAGCAATACCATAACCCACAACCACAACTTCATCGAGTTGCGCATTATCTCCATCCATTGTGATAGAGGCTTTAGCTTTTTTATTCATTGTTTTTTGTAACGGTTTCTTAACTCCAAAAAAACCTTTTACACTCGAAGAATCCTCAAGTTTACGATTTTCTACTTTTATATATTTCGATTGATTAGGTCTATCTTTAACAATACGTAATGCACGATCATCATCTGTATAAGCGATCATTGTATAAGCTTTTCTTTCTAACTTAAAAGAAAATCGTCCATCTTCACCTGTATTCATTGTGAACGCTTTGTTCCCTTTTGGATCGAATACAAGTAAATGAGCTTTAACGGGTTTTCCTTTGCTGTTAACAACAGTTCCTGATTGTACCGATTTTTGTTCTGGTCTAAATTTGCTATTATTCAATGTAACTTCACTTTTAGATAAGTAATTTCTCCACCCATGAGTTAGCATTACATAATCCAAAGCTTTGTAAGCTTTCGGCTCCTTTTGATCAAAATAAAATACCGGCTTATGTATGTTTCCTTGTAATTCAGATGACATTAATAAGTATGAGCTGATGTGATCCTGTTTGTCATCAGCGAAAGAAAGCAGTTTATTATTGGCAACAGAAATTGAAAGATTTGACGGAATAGGAATGTCATTTTCATCGGTAGTCTTTATAGTCATTTCAACTTTTTCTCTTGTTTCATATCTTTCTTTGTTTAGAGAAATATTGATATTTAATTTTTTATGTGAATTCAGGAATAATAGTCGCTCCGCAACCGGAATATCTTCTTTATTGTATAACGTAAACTTGGCGATCCCTTTGGGAAAATCTTTACTATCAACTATAACGGTTTTCTGATCTCTCTTTATTTTTTTGCTTATCAGAGAATTAGAAATAGTAGAAACTTCTAATTTTAACTCTTCTTGTTTTGTAGAAAACACTTCTAATTTAGTCTTTAAAGAATCTGTTATAACAGAAAAACGGACTCCTTCTTTATATACATTTGGTAATGGAAATTTCTTTTCTGAAAGAAACGGTTTTGTTATCCGAGCATAGTAAGAAGTATTTTTTGATGCTCTAATATCAAAACCGCCCATACCATCATGATAACTACTAAATTTCGCTATAACATCACCTTTCTCATCTATTATGTTTCCTGAAATATCTGCTGGTTTTCCGAACTCATTTATTGCTTTGAAAGCTATTTTATTTTTCGCTCCAGCCACGATTTTACCACTTTCCGGAAAAAACTGTAAATAAATTGTATCTAATAAAACAGGAACACTTCTGGAAATAGATTCTGTAGATCCCTGATAAGGGACTAATACATTTAGAATTACATCGGATGTATTTAAATCGGACGGCAATATAAAAGTAAGATTTGCTTTCCCATTTTTATCTGTTTGCATAGTCTTAGAATGTGTCTTTTTACCAGTTATAGCGACTTCAAAAGCAATTTCTTTATCAATTAAAGGAGTGTTTTTTAAATCTTTTACCTCAAAATTAGCGACTACTTTGGATGATTTACCATATCCTTCTTTTTCGAATTTCAGTTTTAATAGCAAATTCGGTTGTACGATTTTTTGAACGGTAATCTTTTTCGTAAAAAAAGCATCTTCTCCATAATTTCGCATCCATTGTGTATACATTTTTAAAGTATATATTCCTCCTACCCAATCTTTTTTTATATCAAAATGTCCATATGCGTATCCTTGCTGAATTGATAAATTCCACGATTTTACAACATCACCTTTAGGAGAAATTAGCTCTGCATACATTACTTCACTTAGGGTTGTTATCTTATGTTCTGAATCCGTGATATACGACTTAAACCAAATAGTCTCGCCGGGAAAATAAAACGTTCGATCCGTTTGGGTATATATTTTCTCTACTAGATTATTTAAGGGTTTTTGTACTGTAAAAGCAATAGATATAGTAACTAAAAGAAATAATACTACACCTCTTTTTATATTTTTAATTTGTAATGTCATAACTATATTTTTAAGTTGATTTTAAAACCGATCTCACTAGTAATTGGTGTATTAAAAAAGTTCAGCCCATGACTGGAATGTTGATCAAAAAGATTACTGTATGGTGAGGCACCTCGATATTTAGACCACGTAAATAGATTGTTTGCGTAAATCCCTATTGTTAGGTCTCTCAAAAAATGATTACTCCTGTTTTTGGCAAGATCATACGTAAAGTTGATGGATTTTAGATTTATATAGCTTCCATCTACGATGGCATCTTCAGCAACTCCCTCATATCCATATCGAACAAATTTGTTTCCAGAAAGCCCATTTATAGGATTCGCAAAATCTACCGGAATTGTATTCCTTTCTCCTTCTTGGTTGACTCCATTAAACACAAAACCAGTAATCTGCCTTTGCTCTGCAGATAATTGTGACGTACCGAGATAATTAAGAACATTCTGAGTGCCATTCCAAACATCTCCTCCTTTTTGAAAGTCAATTAAAAAATTAAATCGAAATTTTTTCCAATGAAACCAATTAGAAAATCCTATAGAATACTCCGGTGTTGGGTCTCCAATAACTTTTAGATCTGGAGCAACTATCGGAAATCCTTGATTATCAATGATAATATTGTTTTGATTATCTCTCTGGTAGGCAGATCCAACAAATACTCCCGCAGGCTGACCCTTGATTAGATTTTTTGAAACTGAAGAAAATCCAGCAAATGGGATACGTTCGTCTTCATCCAAAATATCTAATACTTTTGTACGATAACTAGAAAAGACAATTCCTGGAGAATACCAAAAATCGTTATAATCACGTATACTGATATTAAGGCTTAACTCAAAACCTTTATTGCTTACATCAGCAATGTTCTTAAGTTGAAATTCATTTTGCTCAAAAACTGGAAATACACTGTTATTTGTTCTATTGTTGAAATAGTTAAATCCTAAATCAAGATATACATCTCCATAAAATAATTCCGTATCTATATTGACTCCCAGTTCATAACTTATTTTTTCTTCCAGATGTATATCATTACTAATAAACAAATCATTATTGGCTGTATATTCCAAACTTTCTTGTGGTTGGATCAACAAACTATTGTGACTCTGATTCGTATAGAATAATGAAATATCATTGACATCAAACGATGTTCTAGCAGCGACAGTAAATCGTCGTAACCAATCCACATCTATGTAGTTATCCAAATCAGTTTTAATTCCTAGAGTAGGTAAGAACCATTTACTATTCTGTAAAGAAGACGTGAATGAATTATTACCTGCAGTTATAGTAGTACTTATATCTGCTATAGTATATGCAAACGTATGTAACATCCTGAACGTGTTTCTGTCTAATTTTTGAGTACGTTCGCTACTCGTTTGTGGGTTACTAAAACTAAAACCAGAAAACCTTTCTGCTTCAAAAAGGCTATAGTTGAGGTTTCGATAAGTATAATTAATTTTAGAATCAATCTTAAGCTTAGAATCATTCATATACTTCTCAAGTCTAAATACCAAATTAGAGTCAAACTCATTTATATCAACATTCTTATGACTTACATACCCTTCTAAAAATCCGGCTGTACTCCTTGGTAAGCCAAATCTTTCCTTACGTGCAGAATTAGTATAATTAAGAATTGTTTTAAAGTATGCGTCGTCAGAAATTCCAAATTTGTTTTGCAGGCTTGCAATAAGAATATTGCTCATTACCTGATTTTGATTAGTTTTTAACAACCATATTGGGTTATTGAACCGATTAGGACTAAAACTGCGCTGTGAATTATCAGTAAGTTGAATCCCCTGATTGTTACCAAAACTTATTGGGGTTGCATAGGTGTTTAACAACAAGTTATTCTGAAAACCATTAATATTAGGCTGATTATCGACAGCATTACTATATTTTATAAAAGTATCCCATAAAATAGGTTTATTACTACTTTTTGAATTTCTGTAACTTACTGTAAATTCATTATGGCTACTTTGTTCTTCTCCAAAAATATCTTCGATAATTTTATTTTGATAGTCAAAACCATAAAAATCATTGTCCGTAGATATATTCAAAAACACGTTATTAGATGTTTTAATTGAAGTTTTAAAAATGGAATTGTTATAAACATTGGAGGGATTTCCGTTTCCATTTCCTAAGGCTACCAGTCTTCCATTTTGATCGTACTCATACGCACTGCCATCAAATTCCAAGGTTTGTGTTCTGGGGCCAAACGAAAATATCTCACCGGTTTCCGGGCCAAAAAAAGTGTTCTCTCCATTAAATGGTCTTCCCTGACTATAGACCGATTGAAGTTCTGGAAGGTTTTTGTTATTTATAAATTGAAATCCAGTCTTAGAATTCCATCCTACTTCGTAATACGTATTAGGTCTAAAATAAGAGAGTTTAATTTTATCTTTTCCTATTTCAATATTTCTAATTCTCGAATAATCAAAATATGACCCATTCTTATTATATGTTTTATATACATCTTCAAGACTAGGAATTTTTATCTTTGGTGTAGAGGTTCTTTGTATCGCATTAGTATACGCATCACTTCGTATTTTTTGAATAGGTTTTTTTTTAACCATAGTAGCGTTGCCTTCTTCTCCAAATATTGCCCCTGTCACTAATACCTCTCTGGCACTAAAACCTATATATGAAAAGACCAGTATATCATCTATATTACACTGTATACTATAATTACCATCAAAATCAGTTTGTGTTCCAATAGTAGTCCCTTTAATCATTATATTCACACCTGGTAAGGGCAAGCCGCTATCATCTGTAAGAGTTCCAGAAACTGTACCTTCTTGTGCAAAAGCCTTTATAGAAATCAAAAAAATAAGAGCTACTACATATTTGATAAGTATACCATTCTTCATCATAATTAGTTATTTAGTTACTCCAAATGTATTTTACCGGTAGTCAGTAAAAAATGAAGAATGAGGGAACAGTTACTTTGATTGAGGGAAATAACTTTTAAGAAATAGTAAAATATATTAACAATAAAAACGGATGTAGCTACCCCATTACTACATCCGTTTCACAACTAACCAACCTAAAAATTAATTCCTCACTCAACCAACACGCATTATTCTTTAGATTGATATAAAAGTATAATGGTTATGTTATATACAAAACTAAGAATGAGGGAAACGGTATTTTGAATGAGGGAAATAGTCGATTTTCTTATGTAGTAATATACATTGTGGTGTAGAGATGATGTTTTATACCTTACTATTTCTAAAAAAAGGGAAGTGTGAGACCAACTAAAAACCAAGCATATGAATAGAACATAACTTTTTTGGTTTGACTTATTAGTTTTCTAAAGGCAGTTTTTACAAACAAAAAAAGCGCTTATCGCGCTACTATTATGACATTGGTAATATCTCTATTACCTTACCATATACATTTTTGGTCCATCCATTGATTCGACCTCGGTTGTTACCGATTAGTAATCCTCGTTTTACATTTTTGCCCTTGACTAAATGTGTAAAACAGTTTCCTCTTACTTTACAAAAAACAATATCTCCTGCTTTGCAATCTTCCCAGTTTACGGGTTCCAACACTACAGGTTGTTTTGATTGTAAGATTGGTAACATAGAATTACCCGGTTCTTTGGAGACAATCGTCTCACCATTCAATAGTTTGTCAATTTTCCAATTCATAATTATAGTTTTAAAAATTAAACATTAATTCAAAAACTATGGAGTATGGTTTTACAAAGAACACGTACTTGCGTACAGTACAAATATAGGTGTTTTTAAATAATCGTAGTGTTTTATATAATCTAGAAAAAATTTACTGCCTGCCTAGTTACAAATATGCTGGTTTTCGTTACACTTAAACAAGCTCAGTATTACGATCTATCTACTTTCTAGTGGGGTGTGATCTAAAGTATAAACTTATTGCTCTTCTTCTTTATTTGCTTTTTTGGTAATACCACATTTTCTGCGGGTAGTTCTTTCGGAAAGTGCTGCGGCGTTTCTGGCTTGTTCCTCAGAGCGACCGTCTTTTATGATCGCATCATACACCGATTTATTTTCCACAAGTCCTTTTATAATACAAACAAAACCAGGACTGTCCTTACCTTTATAACGACTCTTTTTCTTAGGTTTTGTAACCATTTCATTGAACAAACGTCGTTTTAAGACTCTATCCTGCTGTACCTCAACGATAAATGTATGTAGCATAGCTTCCTGATCCGGATTCATATCATTCACTTTATCCAATAGATTAGAATACTCATCATTGGTAAACTCAAAATACTGATAGTAATCAAAGTAGTTGCTTTGACCATCATCATCTTCTTGTACTTCTCCTTCATCTTGTGTTTCTTCTTCCTCATAATACTCTTCTTCATTTTCCTGACTCACTCCTTTTACTACAGATAATAGTAGCATTATAAAAATGGGTAACCGCTTCATTTGTTTCATAGTTTTATATTGATTTGGGTATTATAAACGTCTGATACTCTTCTTTTGTTATCTGTCTACCTGATTTTTACAGATTTTACTATATGCATAATTAAGGAATTTATTTTTGTTAACTAAATTCGTGGCATACTTTTTGGAAACTTCAGATTAAAATGGTTATTTTAAACCAAGTTTTTAAGATAACTTTAATAATAAATTTATATTTATTCCGTTTTGGAATACGTGAAATCAAATACGTAGTTTTGATACTAAATTTTAATACACCCAAATATTATGAAAAAACTATTTCTACTTTTACTTATGGTAGGCGCAGGATTCATCAGTCAAGCGCAAGACAATGGTAAGGACACAGATTGGTCTCAGCTTTATGAAGAACAAAAAGAGTTATATGCTCTAGCTTCTGATATTGGTGAAATAACAGATAAGGTAACTGCTCAAGATAATATAATATCTTTTGTATTAAAGTCAGGCACTATTTCACTAGAAACAAAGAAAGATAAGTCTAAAGCTAAAGATTTTTATAATTATACTTTGTTAACAAGTGCTGGTAAACAAATTCGACTTACCAAAGACACAGCAAGTGATGTAATTGATAGCTTTAGAAGCAAACTTCTAATCTTAAAAGAACAATTAAAGGCTAATAATGGCAAAGAAGTTGATAGTATTTTATCAGAATTATTTAGCAACTAAATAATAAATACAGAAATAAAAAAAGCGCTCGTTTGAGCGCTTTTTTATGCACTAAATCTTTACAATTATATATCGTTCAATAACTTGGATATCTCATCCAGCTTAGGCGTTAGAATCACTTCGATTCTTCTATTCTTAGCTTTACCTGCAGATGTTTCGTTAGATGCCACTGGTGAGAATTCTCCTCTACCTGCCGCAGTCAGATTCTGGGCATCGATTTGATTATTCTCTAACAATAGATTCACGATGGCAGTAGCTCTCTTGGTAGACAAATCCCAGTTTCCTTTTAATTGTCCGTTACCGGTATAGGGTACATTATCTGTATGACCTTCTATCAATACAGCAATATCTGGATTTTCTCCTAATACAGATGCTAGTTGTTTTACCGCTTGTCTTCCTTGTGTTCCCACGGCCCAACTACCTGAGTCAAATAATAACTTGTTTTCCATAGAGATGTAGACTTTACCGTTTCTTTCTTCTACCGTTAATCCTTTTCCTTCAAAATTTCGTAAGGCTTTAGAAATAGCAGTTTTTAAGGCTTGCATCTTCGCATCTTTTGCTGCAATCAAACCTTCTAGTTCATCCACTCTCTTAGATCGGCTCTCTAAATCTCTTTGTAATTTTTCCAGTCTATTTCGTTCTGCAGCCAATGTTCTTTCTTTCTCTTCTAATTGCGAAAGCAGTTCTCTATTTCTTTTATTATTGGCGTTTAGCGCCTCCGCACTATTTTTACCTAATGCATCATAAGAGTTTTTTAGGTTTTCGTAATTGGCAGAAAGTGCATCATATTTTGTTCTCAATTCATCTCTTTCTGCTCTGGTTTTTTCATATTCATCATTTAGCTGATCCATCGCTAGTTTATCTGCTTCACTCGTCTTTTGTAAAGCTCTAAATTTATCCTCCAGCTTACGATTATCTCTTTTTAATCGAGCATATTTACCTTCCAATTCTTTGTGAACTTTAGAAGAAACACAGGAAGTAGCAAATACGCCTATGCATAGTATTATTGCAATTCTTTTTATCATGTCTTTTTATATGTATTTTTAAGTTTAACAGACTACAAATGCCCTCACTCCAGCCCTCTCCCGTAAGAGAGGGAGCTATAGTTTTACATATTCAATTCTACCATAATTGGGCAATGATCACTATGTTTCGCCTCTGATAAGATAACGGCTCTTTCTAATTTATCTTGTAGTGGTTGTGCTACCATACCATAATCCAAACGCCAACCTTTATTATTTGCCCTGGCATTGGCTCGATAACTCCACCATGAATAATTATGGGGTTCTGAATTAAAATGCCTAAAGGAATCTATAAATCCACTATCGATAAAATTACCAATCCATTCTCGCTCCACGGGCAAGAATCCTGATACATTTTTATTACGAACCGGATCGTGAATGTCAATCGCCTCGTGACATATATTATAATCTCCTAGAATCACCAAATTAGGATAGGATTTCTTTAGGTCGTTAATATATTCCTGAAAATCTGCCATAAACTTTAATTTATGCTCTACACGCTCTATATTAGTACCACTTGGTAGATATAAGCTCATAATAGATACTCCGTTAAAATCTACTCTTAGGTTACGACCTTCGTGATCCATATAATCGATTCCGGTACCATATTCAATGTGGTCAGGCTCTGTTTTAGATAAAACAGCGACGCCACTGTATCCTTTTTTCTGAGCGCTATACCAATAGTTGTATTTATATCCAGCTTCTGCAAATACATCCAACTCCAATTGTTCCTTATTGGCTTTGATCTCTTGCAAACAAATTACATCCGGATCCGCTTGTTGTAACCATTCTATAAATCCCTTTTTTAATGCTGCCCGAATGCCGTTTACGTTGTATGATATTATTTTCACTTATTTGTTATTTTACATATTAATATTGTATTTCAGCTTGCGCCTTAGGCAAAAGCTAGAAATTCTTGGGTGTGTTGATATTATACCATAATACACTCAAAACACACCCCTAAACCCTCTCAAGAGTGGAATATCCTAGCATCAATCTCAAGATGGGATATAGTGATTTAGATATTCTTACTTTATAAAACTTCCTTCTTGAGAGGATAGCATTTCAGCTTGAGTCAAAAGACGAAAGCTAGAAATTCTTAGGTGTGTTGCACAAATATCTGTATATACTCCCCTCAAAAAAAAACACCCCTAGCCCCTCTCAAGAGGGGAATATTTTCTTCTATACCAGAACAAACCTAATAAAATCAACGCTAAAACACCAATTCCAATCCACCAATATAGATGATTGTTATCTTCAAACTGAATGGCAGCAGCGTCTCCCAGCAAATAAAATCCTCCCCAATAATATGGGTGATAGGTTTCTTCATTGGTAGTTGTTAGAAATCGTAATTTTGCCTGTTGCAAGGCTTCTGCCTTATTTTTCCCTTCTTTAAGGTTGGTGTAAAAATACTCCATGATCTTAGGTGTAGTTTCATCAGACACTTCCCACATAGTAAGCAATAAACTTTTAGTTCCTGCATACTGAAATGCATTCCCCAAACTCATAATCCCCTCCCCTTTAGCGATTTTACCGGTTCCTGTATTACACGCACTTAATACTGTTAATTCTGCCGGAATATCTAATGCAAATAATTCGTGACTATATAAATAATTATCTTCTATGGTATCTTTACTTTTTGTAAAATAAAGTCTAGAATTTTCTGGTCGTTCGTTATCCACATCTCCGTGTAATGCTAAGTGTAAAATATTATATGCTCCTGCGTGTTTTTTAAAATTCTCTTCTGTAGCCTCTGATCCATAAAAGTATTGACCATTTACAATATTTGCAATTGCTTTAATCTCTTCTCGAGTTCCCGGTAAATCCATACTCGAACTTCTAAAAGTTTCCAGACTCAGGTTTCGAGTGATCGCAATATTATCCTCGCTGAAAAAAGAAAAGGCTAAACATTCTTGATCTTCTTTAGGACCTGTTTTCTCTTGTCCCAAATTGTCAAACAATAAGGTAGCTGAATTGGCATAGGAGATCGCATAGTCTTTAAGAAGATATGGCCAGGTTCTTGGATTGTTAGAAGTTTCTTCCTTAGAAAGCAATAGATCAAAGTTAAGATGCCACAGCGGACCATCTGGAACAATAATTAATTGATTACCTACCAACTCATCTTTTACAGGATCAATTAATGTTTGATACAATTCATATGAAATCTCCTGATATTGCTCATAGTTTTTGGTCATTGAAGCACGAAATACTTCCACCTGCTCTTTAAGTTTTGGAGTAGCCAATTCTTTTACAGCCATTTTATTTTTGGAAATGGTAAATACATAAGTATTGCTATCAGCAGTAAAAAATTCTAATAAGGTGGTGTTGCCATCTAATTTTTGTTGCACCTCTGCTATCGAAATCACTTCATTATTATATTTGAGTTGATGATATTTAGGATAGTTTTTTTCTAAGACTTCTGTTAAGGAATCCTGTCTTCTGGAGATATCGAAGAGTTTGTTTTCGTAATTTGACAGTTTTGTTGAATCTATTTCCTTGTTAGAAAGTTCTTCATTTACTTTAGATTGATAAAATGATTTGTTGATTCTTAGTTCTTTTTCCAATTCTGTAAGTTTCTGGGATATTTCCGAAAAACTTTTGGCATTGGAATCACTTAAAAGATCTTTTAGCGTATTGGATTTGCTTTTTTCCGAATAATAAAATGTTGTTTCTAAAGTATTTAGGTTTTGATCAATAGATAAAATTTGTGCTTCAACGGCACCCTTATAAACTTCCTTTGCGTTCTTGGCAAATGTAAGTTTATCGCTATGACTATTTAAATCGAGTCTCCTATCTGTGATTATGGAATCTAGTTTTTGATAAACTACAATACTTTGATTAAGGTCCTGATAGTTTTTATCCTTTTTAAATATTGCTTTTAATGTATTCGCTTTCCCTTCCAAACTAATTATAGAAGTATTTAGGTCAAAAAACATATTTGAATTTTTCAAATTAGCTTTTATCGCTTTTTCATAATATGACAGTGCTTTTTCGTATTCTATATTCTTAAAATAAGCTAATGCGGTATAATTATAAGCAATCGAAATACGCACATTGTTTTCACCAAGAATATCACGATAAATATTTTGTGACATTATATAATATTCTAAAGCAGTTTTATAATCTTTTAATTCTTCATAGGCTTTGCCAAAGTTATTATATGAGTGTGCTGCAAAAGTGTGTTTGTCTCCAAAACGTTCTAGAATTATTTCCAATCCTTTATTATAGAATTGTAATGCAAGTTCAAACTGTTTCTCTTTATGATATACGATACCAATATTATGATAATCTCCTATTAAACCTGGATACTTTTCTCCATATTTATTTTCTAATATTTCAATAGCTTTTTTGTGATACTCCAAAGCTTTATAATAGACCTCCATATCCTTATAAATATTACCAATATTTGAGTAATAGGAAGAAACTTTAAAACTGCTATCACCATATATACTTTGCATTATCTTTAAGCTTCTATCCAAATATCGTAGAGCATTATTATACTCTCCCTTTTGTTTATATACATTGCCAATATTATTATAAGAATTTGCTGTCATTTCATCGTTTGCTCCAACGCTATTTAAAATGATCTCTAATTTTTTTAAATATTGCTCAAGAGCCAAATCATAATTACGATACTCATAATAAATATTGCCAATTTTCGCATAGCTATTAGATATTTCTAAATGATCTTTAGGTAATATTTTCAACTTGATTCTCAAAGCTTCTTCATATTGACTTAAAGCCTCACTATAATTAGAATTTATAAAGTAGTAAGACCCTATATTATTATAAGCTCTTGCTTTTTCCATACTTAATTCACTAAGTTTGGTATTACAAATTTCTAATGCTTTTTTTGCACTTAATAAGTGTTTTTTTAATTGATATTTTCCACCTTGATTTTCAGAAATCCTATTATAACACCCAGCAACCCGCTCCCAGGCTTTCGCTTTTTCGTAAAGTGGTATTGCCTTTTTAAAATAAACAATAGAGCTATCTAGTTTCCTATCGTTTAGCAAAGAATCTGCCTTCTTAAAATATTGAGATGCTAGAATGGTATCATTTGCGGTTTTGGTTTGAGAAAAGGAAAGAGTTGCAATAAATAAAAAGAGGACGATGGTTCTTAGTAGGTACATGCGGTTACATTTAAAAGATAAATATCTAGGGTATGTTTGATGAAAACAAATATACTGTAAAGAACACACTCTACCTACTTCAACACACCCCTAACCCCTCTCAAGAGGGGAAGTATAAATTTTATTACTTCTCATCCAAAACCTCAATCACGACCTTCTTTGGTTTTTTGGTTCGGATTCTTATCGTTTGATACTGCCAGGTGTTATTGTTTTTATTGGCTACAATATCCATTTTCCCTTTTTGTTTAGATCCTTTGATCCCCACGGTAATGATTGCTTTATCTTCTTCTGCATATCGTACTTCTCCTTCCAGAACCTCGAAAAAACCTATAGGTCGTACTTCTCCTAATAATGCGATCACTCGCTCATCTTCTTGCACCAAATCAAAAGCATTATCGTAAACAGTCGGATCAACCATGGCTCTGGTAAAATCTCCGATAGGTTTTCCTAAAATAGTCAATATCGTGATGACAAATCCCGTTACGAGTATTAAAACCCCGAAAATCCAACTTCGGTTCTTACGCCACCAACTTTTCTTATGTATATAATCGGTCATAAATTTTTATTTAAATAATTACAGACTAACAAAACTTAATGTTACTTTTATCGTTAATGCTACTATAAAAACCTTTCCAATCAATAGTTGTTGCATAAATAGTTATTTATTACGGAGTGCTGCGTCAGGGATAGCAGTGGAAATCCCGGAGTGTTGTCATCCTGAGCTTGTCGAAGGATATACAACACGAGGAATTGAAACGTATAGCCCGCTCGGACGCCCAAATGTCTATGAATAAACATATCAGGGTTTGTGCTAAAAACTTTAGTTTTGTATCGATGCGTATTTTTACGGTTTTAGGTTTTTTACTACTATTCAGCACCCATACACTTATGGGTCAGGATGCCTCTATAAACTTTAGAAGTAAAAAAGTGCGAGTGACTGATACCATTCGAATAGATTCTGTGAGTATCAATTCTTTTAATTTTAAATTACTTTCAAAACAAGGAGTCGTTATAGATAGTACTTTATATCAGGTTAATTTTGAAAATGCCTCTGTCATTCTATCACCACAAATAGAATCAAAAAACGATTCGATCACCATACAATACTATCGTTATCCTGATTTTTTGACTAAGAAATATTTTGAATTTGATCCATCCATTATAGTAGAACAAAGCGGCGATCTTCAGAAACTCTATAGTTTATCTGAAGCCAACAACAATAAAGAATTCAAACCTTTTGACGGACTCACAACCAACGGAAGTATCTCCAGAGGAGTTACTGTAGGTAGCAATCAAAGTACCGTTTTAAATTCTGAACTGGATCTACAAATTTCTGGAAAAATAAGTGATAATATATCGCTACGTGCATCCATACAAGATGCAAATGTTCCCGTGCAACAAAGTGGATATTCTCAGAACTTAGATGAATTTGATCAGGTTTTTATCGAATTATATAGCAAAAACTGGAATGTAAGAGCTGGTGATGTACAATTACAAAACACCACAAGCTATTTTAACAGGTTTACTAAAAATGTACAGGGTATATCGATCAACGGCACCTTAAATCATCCTGAATCTAAGACTGGACTATTTGCTTCGGGAGCATTGGTAAGAGGAGTTTTTACCAGAAGCCAGTTTACAGGGCAAGAGGGAAACCAGGGACCTTATAAGCTAACAGGTCCTAATGGAGAATTGTTTATTCTTATTGTATCGGGTAGCGAACGTGTATATGTAAATGGTTTACTACTGGAAAGAGGCGAAAACAAGGATTATATCATTGATTATAATGCAGGAGAAGTACGTTTTAATCCTACGTATCCTATTACCTCTGATATGAGGATATCTATAGAATACCAAACTACAGAACGTAATTACTCAAGAATCATCGTTTATGGTGGTGGTGAACACACTAGCAACAAACTAAAGATCGGTGCCTTTGTATACTCAGAAAATGATGCAAAAAATCAACCACTACAACAGAACTTAAGTGATCCACAAAAAGAAATTCTGGCAAATGCCGGAGATGATACTTCCCAGATGATTTCTCCGTCTGCTGTTCCTGATGTATTTAGCGAAAATAAAATTTTGTACCGAAGAGATATCATCGATGGCCAGGAAGTTTTTGTGTTTTCTAATAATCCCGAAGATGAATTATTCAATGTTCGTTTCTCTTTGGTAGGTGACAATCAAGGCGATTATATCGTAGGAGACGTCACTACCATTAGTAGAATTTTTGAATATGTGGCTCCTATTGATGGTATTCCTCAAGGGAATTTTGCACCGGTAGTGCAGCTGGTTGCTCCAACGAAGCTTCAGACAGCGGTGATTCAAGGCTCCTATATTCCTAATGAAAAAACATCTGTTGGGTTTGAGATTTCGGGAAGCAAAAATGACTTGAATCTTTTTTCTGATCTGGATGACAATGATAACGATGGAGTAGCGGGAAGACTGCAACTCATGCAACGTATCTTTTCTAGGGATAGTAGTTGGACAATGAATGTATTTGCCAATGGAGATTATATCCAAAAAGAATTTAAGAGTATCGAAAGAATCTACAACGTAGAATTTAATCGAGATTGGAATCTAAATAATCCTCTAGGAGACCAACAGTTTTGGGCTTCAGGTCTGGAATTGCTTCATCCAAAAAAAGGCTTTACCAGGTATTCTTTTCAGCATCTTAATTTTTCAGAGAATTATAATGGTAATCGACATCTACTCGGCACAGAACTTAGACTCAACAAACTAGGTCTTTCTTTATATTCAAGCTTATTAAATAGTAAAAATGCTGATTTAGACTCAAGATTTTTCAGAATGTATAGTACTTTAACCTATAGTTTTCCGAAAAACTGGATTGGTGGTAAAATAGCGACAGAAGAAAACAAAGAAATCAATCTCAGTGATCAAACCTTTACTTTAAACACGCAAAGATTCAAATCTTACGAGGTCTTTAGTGGAGTAGGAGATAGCACAAAAATTTATGCAGAAATCGGGTATAGACATCGTATCAATGATAGTGTAAAGAATAATCTTTTGGACAAAGTAAGCACTTCTAATACCTACTTTTTAAAATCTAATCTACTAAGCACTACTAACACCCAATTATCATTGTTTGTAAATTACCGAACGCTAAATAATGAAGATCAAAACCGTGAAGATGAACAATCTTTAAACTCGAGACTATTATACAATCAGAAGTTTTTTGGTGGTAAAATTAACTGGAATACTGTTTTTGAAACCAATAGTGGAACCCTACCTCAGCAGGAGTTTACCTATGTACAAGTTGATCCCGGACAAGGAACTTATACCTGGAATGACTATAATAACAATGGTATTCAGGAACTAGAGGAATTTGAAATTGCTCAATTTACGGACGAAGCTACTTATTTGCGAGTGTTATTACCAAACCAACTCTTTGTAAAAACGCATCAAAACAGATTAAGTCAGATCATTACGTTAAATCCTATATCCTGGTCTGGATCAAAAAATAAAACCAAGAAAATATTATCTCACTTTTATAATCAAACTTCATACATCGTAGATAGAAAAAATCTACGTGATGATACTTCTTTTGATCTTAATCCCTTTAGAAAAGACGAAAATGAATTGGCATTGAATCTAAGTTTTAGAAACACTTTATTTTTTAATCGGGGAAAACAACGTTACACTACTTCTTATACTTTTCTTTCAACAAAAAACACCAGTTTACAAGTTACTGGTCTTCAGGAAAATATTATAAACAGTCATCAATTTATATTTGCTCATAAAATGGCAAAGACATGGCTTTTTGATCTAAAAAACGAACTGATAGAAACAGAAAGTATTTCTGAAAACTTTACTAATAGAAACTATATTCTAGAAGGTTATAAAATTGAGCCTAAATTATCTTATCTGCTTTCGCCGCAGACACAATTTAGTGTTTTCTATCTTCTAAATAATCAGGAAAACATTTCGGGAGAAGAAGCTCTTGCTCAACAAAAACTAGGAGTATCTTTTGCCTATGCTAATAAACAACAGGTATCTGTAACTGGTGAGTTTAATTATTTTAATAACGATTTTACAGGAAATGCTTTTTCACCAGTTGGATATCAATTATTAAATGGCTTACAACCTGGTGATAACTATACATGGTCTCTTTTAGCGCAAAAAAAATTAACTAAATATCTTGATCTCAATGTGTCCTATTTAGGTCGAAAAAGCGAAACTGCCGATACGATTCATACAGGAAGCGTTCAACTTAGAGCATATTTTTAATACTGGCTTTAAGACTTATTCTTATCTTTATAAAACAAATCAAAATCATGAAATGAGCCTTAACAATTAAGTTGATAGCAACTAATCTGTTACCTGGCGAATTCCATCTAACAATTAAAACCATAGAAAAGAACTGATGAATGGGCTACTAAAAATTTCGTGTTTAATCATTGTTATTTGTATATATAGCTGTAACACAACTAAAAGAACTGATGGAAAAGCAGTTAACGATGATAAAAATAATTCTCAAACCATAAGTTCAGAAAAAATGTTGGAAAAAGGATTTATCAAAGGAACATTATCCGAAAGCAAATCTGAAGGCTGCCCGTATATTCTTACTGTAGAAAAATATGGGGATAAATTAGATCCTATTAATCTCCAGGACTTTTTTAAAGATGATATGCCTGATAAAGTTTGGGTAAAATACAGTAGTCTCAGGATGAAGAATAGATGTAGTGAAGGGAGACCTGTTTCAATACAAGAAATTAGTAAGCGCACTGATTAATTTACCGAAAATTTCGCAGATTTACCGGTCTTATTACTTCCTAATCTTACAAAATAAATTCCGGAACTTACATAAGACATATCTAGCAAATAGGTAAACCTACTATTGGCATCTTTTTCTACTAAATTAGAAACTATTGTTTTTCCGGTGATGGTAAATACACTCAATCTAAGAATATCATCTGCATTCGGATCACTCATAGTAATCAAAAATTGCTTATTTGGTTGACTAAATACGGTAAGATCAGCATTTGGGTTGGTATTCTCACCAATTTCTACTTTATAATCGTGGGTCGTACCGAATTGCATAGATCCGCACGGTTCATTAAGATCCGCGCCATTATTGGTATTTGTATCTCCCGCTCTCACTCTGAGTAGGTGAGTTCCTAGTGGAGCTTCGTCACCTAATGAAAAAAGAAAAGTTTGGTTTACATTTTCTTCTGCTATTACCTGGTTATCGATAATCAGCTCTTCATCTTCAAAAACGGTATCATCATCATAATCTATCCATAATGATAAACGCTCTGCATCACCTTCTGCAAAACCTGCCTGAACAGTTAGCGTATATACTCCTATTGATCTATCCAGATTAATGACCATATTGGTAAAATCAGCATAACCATCACCACATTCGATATTTCGGTTTGAAACATTTGACAATTCGAAAGACGATAATCCATCTCCAAATCTTATACAATCGGACGTTGGTGAACACAATCTATGCTCAATTACCCTCGAAATAACATCATTATTAGCATCTTCGTCCGTTGTTAGTTCAGTACCTATCTGAAATGTATAACTTGCAAATTCTGATAAATCAGCTGTTGCAATAAACGTATATTGAGCTGATTCTCCTACTCCAATGGTTCCTGTAAAGATCTCATTCACAGAAGCTCCTCCATCTAGTGTATAAAAAACAGGGATATTAGATTGTGGAGATCCTCCGTAATTTCTAATAGTTATTGTAATCGATTCTGCAGCGGTAAGACCACCTCCGGAATTAGGAGACACTAAACTAATTACTCCAACGTCATTTGGTAATAAATTAGCAACCTTTTTGCTTGCACAATCATTCTCTGGAATAACATCTCCCACGAGATTGGTTTCTGCAGTAATAAGAGAAGCTGTTCCACCAGTTAAATCTGCAGTTGTATTAAAGGTAAATGAAGCTGTTTGTCCCGATGCAATGGATCCGGTAAAAATTTCGTTAACTGCAGTACCTTCATTCACGGCATAACTAATAGGAATATTACTTTGTGTAGTAGTTCCAAAGTTCTTTATAGTAACTGTTATCACCTCTGAAGTGGTAAAAGTTGCATCATCTGGAGCATCAATACTGACCACACCCACATCATTTGCTATATTTTCAGCAATTTTAAATACTCCAACGATATTACGCGCATTGTTTCCTGAACTCTCAAAATATTCAGCAATATGCCAAAATGTTTGATCATCGCTCGGATCTACGGTAATCTGGGCGTAATCCCCATAACGATTTCTAGTGGTTCTATCCACATCTGTGCCTACAGCGATTGTTTGTTCCGCAAAAGTCATCGTTCCTAAAGGATCCTCTGCTAACCGTCCTGTGTACCTAATCGAAGCAAAACTGTCCTGATTCGCTCCGTCATTTGTTGTACCCATAGTCGTATAACCCATTCCTATATTACCAAAAATATCCATGGCCATACTACCACACCAGGCACTTTTTCCTCCCGGAGAAGTATAGGTACCTTCCTGATAAACAGACCAAGGCTGATTATCTCCATTCTGACGAAGTTCATACCATCGAATGGCAGATATATCGTCTGAATCTTGTCGGGTATCGATATCTATAGCAAAGTTTAATACAACTGAGTTATAACTACAAAATCTTCTATAGTTTGTAGCAAACATTACCGCTCCTTGTAAAACATCAATATCTTGTCCATCTGAACCCGGTTGAGGAAGGTTAGCAAATGAACCACCATCAAAGGTAGAATCAAAAGGAGTTATATTTCCGTTACTTACTGTGAGTTCTTCGGCTTCCGTAATTGTTGATTGTTCTGGATTGATCCAATCTACGTTAATCGTCCATAATTTAAGTGCATCCTGGCTAACTCCTTCCCAATCATCATCCTGAAAGTAAATAATTCTGGCATCACCTTCGGGAGGAAGTGTACTTCCTGTTGCATTAAAAGAAGCCGGACTATAAAACCCTCCTATTCTTGCTCCAGGTAATGGAAATCCTATCATTTGCGCAGTATCAACACCTGCTAGCATCTGTTCTCTATCAATAACATATACCACTTCACTAGCCATTTGTTGTCCTTGATCTTTATTAGCAGTGACATAGTATCCATCAGACCAAATTGAAAATTTGGTGTAATCCGGAAAACTACCGGTATTAAAACGATAGGTAAACCAACCATCATTTACAGGATCTGGACCTCTTGAGATAGCAACTAAAAAACCATTCGGCGTTTCGCTGAATTGTGTGATCACAAATCTATCTGCAAAATTATCATAAAATACTATTGGGTCTCCTAAAGATTCTCCCGGAAAAATATTGGTTAAAGAAGTAGAAGGCACTAAGACATTTCCGTTTCTATCGTGTATCGCAAACGCAGAGTTTTTTGCACTAATATAATGGTTAGGACCAATCGCTCCTGTTGGATCCGATGGCGAAACTGTACTAGAATTAGTTTCAAAAACTAATGAAGGAGTGCTACTAATTCTGGTATTGCTTGCTTTTTTTTGTTTCAGCAATAACGCATCTGGTCCTTTAGGTAGTCCTTTGTTTGGAACAATTTTATTGGCGCTAGTTCTCTTTGGATTTACTTCACCTTCTCGAGGTTCTTCGGGAATCAATTTTTTACCAACCAAAGGTTCCACCTCTTTCATATAACTAGAAGAAGAAATCATAGTGGCATAGGAGACTTTCTTTTCTTGAGAAAAGCCAATAGCGCACAAAAATAAAAAAGAAAGGAAAAAGATCCTTCTCATAGCTTAGTCTGGGTTTGAATCGAGTAATATCTCAATTTTTAAACTAAAATACAATTAAACTTCAAAAAATATAGCAAAAACCGGACACTTAATCTATAGTTATAACGAGAAACAAAGGAGATTTCTTACAATTGAAACAGCTATATTTATTTGGCTAAAAATTAAATCGCTTACCAAGTATATAAATAAACAGTTGAACCTACATAAACCCTACTGTATTCATCAATTACACCTATCTGAAAATTAAAAAGCCGCTTTATAAAGCGGCTGATTATTACTGTTGTTATTCTATTTTAACCAAAACTCCGGATCTACTTTTTCAGAAATAATGGATTTAAGTTCTGAAATTGGAACACGTTTCTGCTCCATAGTATCTCTATCTCTTATAGTCACTGTTTCATCATTTAATGTGTCATGATCTACCGTTATACATATTGGAGTTCCTGCTGCATCTTGTCTTCTGTAACGACGCCCAATAGCATCCTTCTCATCATAAGCTACATTGAATGTCCACTTTAGATTCTCTACAATTTTTTCTGCAACTTCTGGTAAACCATCTTTTTTAACTAATGGCAAAATTGCTGCCTTTATAGGAGCAACTACAGCTGGTAATTTTAAAACTACTCTACTAGATCCATCCTCTAATTCTTCATCTTGTAATGCAGTAGAGAATACCGCCAGGAACATTCTATCTAATCCCACAGAAGTTTCTACAACGTAAGGAACATAACTTTCTTTTAACTCAGGATCAAAAAACTGTAATTTTTTACCTGAATATTCCTCATGAGCTTTAAGATCAAAATCCGTTCTGGAATGAATTCCTTCTAGTTCTTTAAATCCAAAAGGAAAATTAAATTCTATATCCGCAGCAGCATTGGCATAATGTGCTAATTTATCATGGTCGTGGAAACGATAATTTTCCCTTCCTAGCCCTAATGATAAATGCCAGTTAAGACGCGTTTCTTTCCAGTATTCATACCATTTCATTTCTTCACCAGGGCGCACAAAAAATTGCATTTCCATTTGTTCAAACTCACGCATTCTGAAGATAAACTGTCTAGCAACAATTTCGTTTCTAAAGGCTTTACCGGTCTGTGCGATGCCGAAAGGAATTTTCATTCTTCCGGTTTTCTGAACATTTAGGAAATTAACAAATATCCCTTGTGCGGTTTCCGGTCTTAAATATAAATCTGTTGCTGACTCAGCAGAAGCTCCTAATTTGGTTCCAAACATAAGATTAAACTGTCTTACATCTGTCCAATTTTTAGATCCGCTCTCGGGACAACCTATTCCAAGATCTTCTATCAATTGTTTAAATCCTGCAAGATCATTCTCTTCCTGAACTCTAGTGAGTTCAGCAGTAATTCTGTCAATTTCTTTTTGACGACGAAGGACATTTGGATTGGTACTTCTAAATTCATCTTCATTAAAAGCATCTCCAAAACGTTTTTTAGCTTTGGTAATATCCTTTTCGATTTTCTGATTAATTTTTTCTCTGAAATCCTCGACTAACACATCCGCTCTATATCGTTTCTTAGAATCTTTATTATCAATCAATGGATCATTAAAAGCGTCTACGTGACCCGATGCTTTCCAGGTAGTTGGGTGCATAAAAATTGCAGCATCCAGCCCCACAATATTTTGATGCATATACACCATGCTTTTCCACCAATACTCTCTGATGTTCTTTTTAAGTTCGGCTCCATTTTGTCCGTAGTCATATACAGCACTCAATCCATCATAGATTTCACTAGAACCAAATATATACCCATACTCCTTGGCGTGGGCAATTACCTTCTTAAATTTATCTTCTTGATTTGCCATGGCGCAAAAATAGTTGAATTTACAAGAATTGAAAACGAATTTATTTAATTAATCGCCAGACAGCGAAATTTCTGACAAAAACATAAAAAACCACCATATTTAAAGATAATATGGTGGTTTTTAGTATGTGTTTAAAAACTCCTTTTATTTCAATTCAAACTGCGTATTAGAAATCATTCTAGGTCCAGAGAATAAGTTAACTATATAATTACCTTTTGTAAGTTCTCCATCTTCTGCATCTACCAATACACAAACATCTAATGCATCATTTTCATAAAATACTTTGTTTTTACCACTGTAGGTTAATACCGCATCATCAAAGTTTACAGCCAGTTTATCTCCGATAAGATTGTTTTCAGGATTAATAACTTGTACATAAAGGTCTTTATCTCCTTTTTCGGTTAATTTATTTGGAGAAAGTGTAAAACAAACTCTTACTTTCTCAGCTCTACTAGATCTAGAAGTGGTAGAAATTTTACCACTATTACGTACTCTAACACCTTCAGCTTTGATTCCTGAAGCCTGTAATGCAGATCCTCTTTCTACAATCTCTGCTAACTTGCTGTTCTGTGATGCCAAAGAATCAGAGAATACAATTCTTTCTGATAAAGCAGTCGAAGTACTATCCAGATCAGTAGCTAATTGAGCATTTGCTGTAGTTAAACTGTCTGCTAGTTTAAATAATCTCTCACGCTCTTTTTTTAACTTACTTACTTCTCTTCTATATCGAGCAATTAAAGCTACATTAGCATCATAGTCTTTTAAACTATCTAATAAAACAACTACACGCTGCTTTTCTTTTAACAAATGATCGTCCATTACTTCATTTAGAGCGATAGCATTATCATATTTTGTTATTAATTCTCCTAATTCACTTTCAATTAAATCCTTTTCTTGTTGCAAAATTGCTTTTTCTCTCTTTTCTTCGTTGTAAAACTTATACGTGAAGATCCCCAGAATTAATAAAAGAGCTCCCAGAACACCGATTAGTATCTTAAGGGTCAAGTTATTGTTTTGAGTTGTCATAATAAATTTCTAATTTTTGATGGTTACGTTAAATAGTAAATTTAGTTAAATATAATAATTAATGTTAATTGACCTAATATGTTAAGCGACTTAGCTTATTTATTTTATCCTATATATTGTGCTGCCTGTGACAACCCTTTATATAAAAACGAAAGGATCCTGTGCACTTCTTGTAGACACAAGCTCCCATTAGGTAATTTCCATAAGGTAAACGCTAAAAAGATCGAAAAAGTATTTTATGGGCGAGCCAAAATAGAGAATGCAACCTCTTTATTGGTGTTTGAGAAGGGTGGATTAGTACAAAATTTGATCCATAATCTTAAGTACAGAGGTAGAGAAGAAATAGGAAAAGAGCTAGGAATATGGCTTGGAAATGAAATGTTTCAAAGTGCTGATTATCAAAATATTGAAGCGGTAATACCCGTGCCACTTCATTCAAGAAGATTAAGAGAGAGAGGGTTTAATCAGGTAGAGAAATTTGGAAAAGAAATTGCTGAAAAACTGGATGCAGAATACATTGATTTTGTTTTGAAAAAAAATTCCTACAATCAAAAACAATCAAAAAATAGTCGTTTAACTCGCTGGATTAACACATCTGAAACATTCGGCCTACAAAATGAGTCCTTATTAGAAAACAAACATATTTTAATCGTCGATGATATTGTTACCACAGGTGCTACTCTAGAAGCTTGTATCGAAGTTCTTAAATCAATTCCAGGTATAAAAATAAGTATTGCAACCATGGCCATCACTGCATAGATTTTTTGTTTGTTATAAATAGTCGTTTCTTTGTGTCTTTAAAAATTGTAATGGAGCTATGTATAAAAGATCCTATGCGTTATTATTAAATGTTTTTTCTCTACTCCTAATAATCAGCTGTGCCAAAAAAGGTACCATAACCGGTGGTGAAAAGGATGAGATTCCTCCAAAATTTGTGAAAGCATCACCTCCAAATTTTACTACGAATTTTGATAAAAACGAAATTAAGATATATTTTGATGAGTATGTAAAGCTAAAAGATCCTCAGAAACAAATTATAATCTCTCCTCCTATGGATCCTAAGCCGGAGATAACCCCTTTAGGAGGTGCTAGTAAATATGTAAAAGTTAAATTCTTAGATACCTTATTAGAGAACACTACCTATAGTATCAATTTTGGTCAGAGTATTGTAGATAATAATGAAGGAAATCCTAATCCATTTTTTAGATATGTTTTCTCTACAGGAGATTCTCTTGATTCCCTTAGAATACAGGGTACCGTTGGCGATGCATTAGAGAAAAAAGCAGATCCTTTTATTAGTGTTGCGCTATACCAAATTGATGAGGAGTACTCTGATTCTTTAGTCTTTAAAGAAGTCCCCAGATATGTAACAAGTACTTTAGACAGTATTACTTTTGACTTAGATAACCTGAAAGAAGGAACCTATAAATTAATAGCGCTTAAAGACGTTGCCTCTAACTATACCTACCAGCCTAAGCAAGATAAAATTGGGTTTTATGAAGAAACCGTAACACTTCCTGCAGATACAGCAAAAGTTTTCAATATAAATTTATTCAAAGAAGTTCTGGATTTCAAGGCTTTAAAACCAAAGCAAGTTTCAAAAAATTCTTTTGTTTTTGGATATGAGGGTGTTGCGGACTCTATGAAGATTAATTTACTTAGCAAAACTCCTGAAAAATTGGAAACCAGGATTTTTCCGGATAAGACAAAAGATACGCTCCACTATTGGTTCAAACCCTTTTTTGAAGCTGATTCGCTAATTTTTGAAGTGACCAACTCAAAAAACTTCCGTGATACGCTGGTAGCAAGATTTAAGGATCAATATAAAGACTCTATAAAACTTAGTAATAATGCAAAAGGAAATTTAGCTTTTAATAAAGATTTCACCCTTTTCTCAAACACTCCATTAGAATCTATCAACGAAAAATTAATTTCATTGATAGATAAAGACACTGTAGAAATACCTTTTTCAGTTCAACTGGATAAAATTAAAAACGAAGCAATATTTACTTTCGAAAGAACAGAAGATAATGCCTATAAAATAGAATTACTACCTGAGGCTATTACCGATTTTATTGGTAATGTAAATGATACTATTAATATAAATTTCAGGACAAAGAAATTAGCAGATTACGGTACCATCTTTTTTACCCTACAAAATGTAAAAGAATACCCTCTTCTTGTTCAGGCAACTGATGAAAAAGGAAAGTTTATTGATGAAAAAATAGTTGCAAAAGAAGAGACAACTGTTTTTGACAACCTAGACCCTGGAAAATACAATATCCGAGTAATTTTTGACACTAATAAAAACGGTGCATGGGATACCGGTAATTTCTTAAAAGGAATTCAGGCAGAAAAAGTAGTTTATTATCCTGAAGCCATTGAAGTAAGAGCCAATTGGGAGCTAAAACAAACCTTTATTTTGGAGTAATCCTAAAATGATCAGCATCTTTAAGAAAAGGTAATTTTTTACGAGTATTTTCGATATGAGATTTATCCAGAGTTGCATATAATATTACCTCTCTTTCTATTGGGTTCTCTTCTAAAAGGGAATTCCCTAATACATCATAGACTGCAGAGTGACCATTATATTCATACCCTTTTCCATCAAGACCTACTCTATTGACACCAATGCAATATGACATATTTTCAATAGCTCTTGCCTTTAGTAAAGTATCCCAAGCATTCACTCGTGGCTTTGGCCAACTGGCAACATAAATTAACAAATCATATCCAGATGTATTTCTTGCCCAAATAGGAAATCTAAGATCATAACAAATTTGTGGTTTAATTTTCCAACCTTTATAAAGTATAATTACTTCTTCATTACCGGCTGTAAACACATCTTCCTCTTTAGCTAATGTAAATAATTGATGCTTATCATATTTCTGAATAGTACCATCAGGTCTTACAAAAAGAAAGCGGTTAAAATACGCTTCGGCGTCTTTTATGATAATACTTCCCGCAATAGCGCAATCTTTCTCTTTAGCTAACTTTCTTAACCAGCTTATCGTTTCACCATCCATAGTCTCAGCCACTTCTTTAGCGTTCATTGTAAAACCTGTTGTAAACATTTCCGGTAAAATAATCAAGTCCGTATCGTTATGTATAGATTTGATTTTTTGTTCAAAGACCACTCTGTTCTGGATGGGATTTTCCCAAGCTAAATGAGATTGGATCAAGGCAATATTTAACATAGTACTCATAGGTCAAAATTACTAAAATCAAGTTAGTGCTTATCATTTTGTAATTACAAATAATACTTCTCTACAATTACATTTAAATCCTTTTCTTCTTCAAGATAGATGGGAAGATGAAACTCGTCTAGTTTTTTAAGAGTTGCTAACAACGATATCTGTTCACTTTTCGTTAAACAGCCACTTACCATTTTTGCCGCTTTACTAGCTTCAGCATAGGCTTTGATCACATTTTCTTCACCTTTTTTTGTAAGTCGCAAAAGTTTACTTCTCTTATCGTCAGGATTTGGGAATTGTTCTATAATCTCATTTTTAAGAAGTCTTTTAATGACCTCCATTCCAGAGGATTTATCGTATACCATTTTTCTGATTAGATCTGTTTTACCTATCTGTCCGGATCTATGAAGAATTGCCGTAAATGCAAAATCCATATCGGTTGTAAATGGTAAATCAACCAATGCAGATTTAATATAGGTATTAGAATATCTACTCATTCTTCCAATATGTGCTGCTATTTCCGCTTCTCTACTATGACCCGTTATCGTGTTTTCTTCTTCTGAACTAGTTTTGTCCATTCGTTTAGACAACCAATTTACAAATGATTTTATATTTATATCCTTTGCCCGACTCTCTCTGGCAAACTCACCAGTTAGATCTATCAATTGCTTTATTAATTCGTAAATCTTCATTAAAACTACTTTTTAACACTAAATTATAAAAATTTATTGCTATAACATACTTATTTGTTCAATATTTGCATAAAATAAATAAACATCGCTTAAGAATTACAAAGTCCTCTATTTCAAAATACTCTAAAACTACTTAAAACTATAGCTATGAATATCAAAAATACTGCTTTAATACTTTGTTCACTACTTGTTTCTAATATGTATTCGCAAGTATTTGGAGAATTATCCGGAAACGTTACGGATCAAACTGGACAACCCGTCTTAGGAGCTTCTATTTTTCTTGAAGGAACAGAAAAAGGAGCACAAACAGATTTTGATGGTAATTATCGAATTGAAAATATTACTCCCGGATCATATAATCTTGTTGTCAGTTATGTTGGGTTTGAGACTCAAACCAAATTTAATGTTATTGTAAGATCTAAAGGAACTCCTAACTACAATTTTGTTCTAAAAGAATCCGCAGAAGCACTAGACGAAGTTGTTATTACTAACACCAATAAAATTAGTAGACCTAAAGAAACACCACTTTCCACCCAGACACTTTCTGCAGTAGAAATTGCTACGTATCCCGGAAGTAATAACGATGTTGTACAAGTTGCTCAAACACTTCCCGGAGTTTCTCCTTCGATCGGTGGTTTTAGGAATGACCTGATCATTAGAGGTGGAGCTCCAAACGAAACAGTTTATTATCTAGATGGAATGGAAGTGCCAAATATTAATCATTTTAGTACACAAGGTAGCGCAGGAGGCCCTGTAGGGCTTATCAATGTATCCTTTATTGATAATGTAACTTTATCTACTTCAGCTTTTGGTGCACAATATGATAATCCCCTTTCTGGAGTATTACAATTTAGTCAACGTAAAGGGAATAATAGAGAATTTGGCGGAAATTTTAGAGTAAGTGCAAGTGAAGCAGCCTTAACCTTAGAAGGACCGCTTTTTAAAGGAAAAAACAATGAAGAATCAAAAACAACCTTCTTAGTATCTGCAAGACGAAGTTATTTGCAATTTTTATTCGAAGTTATTGGACTTCCTTTTAGACCTAACTATTGGGATTACCAATATAAAATAAACCACAAAATCGATAGTTATAATGACATTAGTCTTATTGGCTTAGGATCAATTGATGATTTTTCTTTAGAATCACCAGAAGATTTTGACGAAGAACAACAGGCCCAACTAGAGCAAGCTCCATTTATCGAACAACGTACGAATGCTATTGGATTGACTTGGAAAAACAGGTTCAAAGATGGTTCGGGTTTTATGGAAACTACGATAAGTAACAATACCTTGATCAATGAGTTCACCAGATATGAAGATCCTGAAAATGAGACAGGAGTAATTTTTAGCAATGATGCTACCGAATCAGAAACAAAACTTAGATATCAATTGACAAAATTTTTTGGTGATTGGAAACTTACTACTGGTTTTAATACACAATATTCTGATTATAGTAATAAAACAATAAACCTAACTGATAACAACATTTTTAATACAGAAATTGATTTTTTCAAGTATGGTTTATTTGCAAATATGACCAAATCATTCTTTAACGATAAGTTAGATCTATCCTTTGGTTTTAGAATGGATGATGATAATTTTACAGATGAAGATAATTTATTATCTACATTCTCTCCCAGATTTTCCATATCCTACGAGTTTAAGGAAAACTGGAGATTAAATGGTTCTCTAGGAAGATATTACAAATTACCTCCTTATACCATCTTAGGTTTTAGAGATAATAACAACATCCTTGTTAATCAAGATGTAAATTACACGGTAAGTGATCATTATGTTTTAGGATTACAACATAACTTCAGCCCTTCGTCAAGTATTTCGTTAGAAGGGTTTTACAAACGCTATGATGATTATCCAGTTTCTGTCTTAGACGGAGTATCACTCGCTAATAAAGGAGCAGATTTTGAAATATTAGGAAGTGAAGACGTTGCTACTGTAGGTAAAGGAAGAAGTTATGGCGCAGAGCTTCAATTTCAGCAAAAGCTTTCCAACAATTTTTACGGAATTTTTGCATATACGTGGTTTTATAGTGAATTTACAGGTTTTGATCGAGAAATATATCTTCCATCTGTATGGGATAGTCGCCATCTTATTTCATTTACCGGAGGATATAAACTAAAACGAAATTGGGAAATAAGTGCTAGATATCGTTTTGCCGGAGAAACACCTTTTGTGCCTACAGACCAAGATGCCACACTTGCCAGTTACCCAGAGGTGATACTAGACTATGATCGCTTGGGTGAGGAAAAATTAGATGTCTTTAGCCAACTTGATTTACGAATAGACAAGAAATGGAATTTTAAAAATTTATCATTAAACGTATTCATAGAGGCACAGAATATATTAGGTCAGAAAACTCCTCAACCCACACAGTTCGGGCTTAATCGTGATTCAAATGGAAGTATCGTAGAGCCTAGAAGTTTAACGGCAATTGAAACTGAGACGGGGCAAATCATACCAAGTTTAGGTATTGTTATAGATTTTTAGAAGAATAAATATATCCTGCTTTTTTGCCAAATAATAAAGGTCTTGTTAAAAAACAATACATCCTGAACAATTATTTCATATCGCAGCGTAATTTCGACCTTCTTTTTTCCAGAAAATCCTTATTTTCGCACACTTAATAGAAAGAACGATCAAATGAGCACGAAGTTTCCTGAGTATAAAGGACTTGACTTGCCAAAAGTGGCAGATGATATACTAGAATTCTGGCAACAGAATAATATTTTCGAGAAGAGTATTTCTGAGCGAGAAGATGCGACTCCTTTTGTCTTTTTTGAAGGACCTCCATCTGCAAACGGACTACCAGGGATTCACCATGTAATGGCTCGTGCGATTAAAGATATTTTCTGTCGTTATAAAACTCAAAAAGGATACCAGGTTAAACGTAAAGCCGGTTGGGATACGCATGGTCTTCCAGTAGAATTGGGTGTAGAGAAAGAACTAGGGATCACCAAAGAAGATATTGGTAAAAAAATTACCATTGAAGAATATAACGAAGCTTGTAAAAAAGCAGTGATGCGTTATACAGATATCTGGAATGACCTTACCGAAAAAATAGGATATTGGGTAGATATGGAGGATCCATACATTACCTATAAGTCCAAGTATATGGAAACCGTATGGTGGTTACTTGCTGAAATCTATAAGAAAGGATTATTATACAAAGGATATACGATACAACCTTATTCTCCGAAAGCTGGAACTGGATTAAGTTCACATGAATTAAATCAGCCTGGAACCTATCAGGATGTTACGGATACTACGGTTGTTGCCCAATTTAAAGCTAAAAAAGAAACACTACCTTCATTCTTAACAAATGTGGCAGGTGATATTTATTTCTTAGCCTGGACAACTACTCCATGGACATTACCATCGAATACCGCATTAACTGTTGGACCAAAGATTGATTATGTCGTTGTAAAAACTTTTAATCAATATACTTTTGAGCCGATTAATGTGATTCTGGCAAAGAATTTAGTTGGAAAACAGTTTGGTGGAAAATTCGTTCTAGCAGAAAATGAAGAAGCTCTAAGCCCATTTAAAGAAGGTGATAAAAAAGTTCCGTATGTAATTCTAAAAGAATTCAAAGGAGCTGATCTTGTAGAGATTCGTTATGAGCAATTACTGGACTATGCTCAGCCATATGACAATCCAGAAAATGCTTTTAGAGTTATTTCTGGTGATTTTGTAACTACAGAAGATGGTACTGGTATCGTACATACTGCTCCTACATTTGGTGCAGATGATGCTATGGTAGCTAAACAAGCTACGCCAGAAGTTCCACCATTACTGGTAAAAGACGATAATGACAACCTTGTTCCCTTAGTAGATCTACAAGGTAAATTCACAAAACATGTAGGTGAATTTGGCGGTAAGTATGTAAAAAATGAATATTACAATGATGGCGAAGCTCCAGAAAAATCTGTTGATGTAGAAATTGCTATCAAGTTAAAAATAGAAAATAAAGCTTTTAAGGTTGAAAAATATGTGCACAGTTATCCTAACTGCTGGCGTACAGACAAACCTGTTTTATATTACCCATTAGATTCTTGGTTTATAAAAGTGACCGATTTTAAAGATCGCATGCACGAATTGAATTTAAGTATCAACTGGAAACCAAAAGCAACAGGAGAAGGCCGTTTTGGAAATTGGTTAGCAAATGCCAATGACTGGAACCTATCTAGATCACGTTTCTGGGGAATCCCTTTACCGATCTGGCGTACAGATGATGGTAAAGAAGAAATGATTATTGGTTCTGTAGAAGAATTAAAGGCCGAAATGCAAAAAGCAGTGGAGGCTGAAGTACTCGACGCCGATATTTTTGCAGATTTTGTTGTTGGAGATATGAGTGAAGAAAACTATGATAAAATAGATCTTCATAAAAATGTAGTAGACAAAATCACCTTGGTTTCTCCATCTGGGAAGCCAATGAAACGCGAAAGCGATTTGATTGACGTATGGTTTGATTCCGGATCCATGCCGTATGCGCAATGGCATTATCCTTTTGAGAATAAAGAAAAAGTAGAATCTGGTGAGAGAAAAGCGGATTTTATAGCAGAAGGTGTTGATCAAACCCGTGGATGGTTCTATACCCTACATGCGATCGGAACCATGATTTTTGATGATGTAGCCTATAAAAATGTAGTATCTAACGGTTTAGTTCTAGACAAGAATGGTCAAAAAATGTCAAAGCGACTAGGTAATGCTGTAGATCCTTTTGAGACGTTAAAAGCATATGGTCCGGATGCTACCAGATGGTATATGATCAGTAATGCCAATCCTTGGGACAATCTAAAGTTTGATTCTGAAGGAATTGCAGAAGTACGTCGTAAGTTTTTTGGTACGCTGTATAACACCTATTCGTTCTTTACGCTATATGCCAATATTGATAATTTCACCTATACTGAAGCGGATATCCCATTGGCAGAACGTCCGGAGATTGATCGATGGATTTTAAGTGAATTACATACATTGATCAAAAGCGTAGACGAATACTATAATGAATATGAGCCTACCAAAGCTACCAGAGCTATTTCTGATTTTGTTCAGGAAAACTTAAGTAACTGGTTTGTTCGTTTAAGCAGAAGAAGATATTGGAAAGGTGATTATCAGAAAGATAAGATCTCGGCATATCAGACTTTATATACATGTATGCTTACAGTAGCAAAACTTGGAGCACCGGTAGCACCATTTTTTATGGATCGCTTATATAAAGATTTGGTTTCAAATTCAACCAAAGAGACTTTTGAAAGTGTTCATCTGGCACACTTCCCCGAATATGATAGTTCATTTGTAGACAAAGCCTTAGAACACAAAATGCAGAAAGCACAATCTGTATGTTCTCTTGTACTTTCTTTACGTCAGAAAGAAAAGATCAAAGTACGTCAACCGCTACAGAGAATCATGATTCCTGTACTAAATGATGCAGATAAAGCTGAAATAAATGACATTGCAAGTCTGATAAAAAGTGAGGTAAATGTTAAAGAAATAGAGTTAATTGACGACGCCTCTGGTATATTAGTCAAGCAAATAAAGCCAAATTTTAAAAATTTAGGCCCTCGTTTCGGAAAAGACATGAAACTGATAGCCAATAAGATACAATCCTTTGATCAAGAAACAATTAAAATTCTTGAACAAACTGGAAGTTTTGACATAGAAATTAATAATAAAATTATTACTTTAGGAACCGACGATGTAGAAATCAGTTCTCAGGATATTGAGGGTTGGTTGGTTGCAAACTCAGGCTCACTTACGGTAGCATTGGATATAACCATAACTCCAGAGCTCAAAAAAGAAGGGATCGCAAGAGAGCTTGTAAACCGAATCCAAAATATCCGAAAGGATAGCGGACTAGAAGTGACTGATCGCATAGAAATTGTAATAAAGGAAAACAAATCTATTCAAGAAGCCGTTGCAACTAATGAAGCGTACATCAAGAATGAAACCTTAACCGAGACAATTGAATTTGCAACAGATGTAATAAATGGTACAGAAATTGCGTTTGACGACATTGCAACCCAATTGGTAATTAAAAAACAATAACAGTATGGCAGCAGATGTAAAAGTAAGGTATAGTGATGCCGATTTAGCGATGTTCAAGGCAATTATCGTTGAAAAAATGGAAAAAGCACAGAAAGATTTAGAATTACTTCAGAGTGCTTACAAAAATGATGGTAATAATGGTACAGATGATACTTCGCCAACATTTAAGGCTTTTGAAGAAGGTAGTGAAACCATGTCTAAAGAAGCAAATACACAATTAGCAATTAGGCAAGAGAAGTTTGTACGTGATTTAAAAAATGCATTGTTACGAATAGAAAATAAAACATACGGTATTTGCCGTGTGACAGGAAAACTAATTAATCCAGAGCGACTGAAACTTGTTCCGCACGCTACACTTAGTATAGAAGCTAAGAATATGCAGAGCTAACAAACTACAAAATATTGTAACTTTAAAGTGCTTTCCAGATTGGGAAGCACTTTTTTTTTATTAGTGAAACTCTATTTTGAAAGCATTCAAAATAAATAGTTGAACTAATCCCGCTAAAAAGCGGGATCCTCTAATACTTACTAAAAATCAAATAAGAGTTTGATAAAATAATTCTAATTAGGTTGTAACCTTTTTAAAAAACTCAGGTATTACTAATAGAAACTAACCAAAAAGAGTGACGTCTTGAAAAATTCAACTGATGAAGAATTAATGATTCTGGTATCTAATGGAGATTTAGATATGATGAGTATCCTTTTTGAACGATACCATATAAGAATATTTAATTTTTTACTAAAAATGACAAGAGATCGGGATATCAGTCAGGATATTACTCAAGAGGTTTTCTATAAAGCCATAAAATATAGAAAATCCTATAAGAAAGGTAAGTTCTCATCCTGGATCTATACGATTGCCAGAAATATCTTTTCTGATCATTATCAAAGTCAGAAAACTAAAGAGCAACGATTAGATGAAATTGAGTACAAAATGGAGCAAGAAGAAAATGGTAGCTTAGAAAAAGAAGAGATCAAAGAACAATTGAATAAAGCATTAGAAAAATTAAATCATACAGACAGAGAATTGGTCATTATGAGTCGATATCAAGGCATTAAATACCAAGAAATTGCAGAAATAACCGGATCAACAGCAGGAGCCATAAAAACCAAAGTACATCGAGCCATTCATAAATTAAAAGACCATTACCTACAAAACATATAACACCATGAACTGTAAACAAATACAAGAACTTCTCATCGATTATCTAGATGGAAATTTAGATCAGAAAGAGCATCAAGTTATTACAGCTCACCTTACCATCTGTAATAGTTGTCAGGAGTCATTACAAGAACTTCAACTAATTTTTGATGGGATTGATCAAGATCCTGAAGAATTACCGGATGCGAGTATGAAAGTGAATTTTGAAGAAATGCTTCAAAAGGAAAAAGAGACATTAAGTGATTCTAAAATAGTTTCCCTTCAAAAAAACACGAAAAATTCTTGGAGAACAGTATTACAAATAGCCGCGACTGTTGCCTTAATTGTTTCAGCATATTTCTATGGAAAACAACAAAACAATGAATCATTTTCTCAGGAAATGGCGGTATTAGAAGAAGAAAAAGTACAATTAAAACAGGAAGTAACCATTTCTCTAATTGAAAATAAATCAGCTAGTAAGCGTTTACAAGCAGTATACTACGCAGAAGAATTTGAAAAACCCGGAAATGAGATACTAAAAGCTTTAATTAATAAGATGCTTTACGATGATCATATTAATGTGCGACTTGCTGCAGCAGAAGCACTAACAAAGTTTTCGGACTCAGAAATGGTACGTAAAGCATTGGTAAATGCTCTGGAGACAGAACAGGATCCGGGCATGCAAATTGAATTAATTCAAATATTAGTTTCTATACAGGAAAAACGCGCAGTTCCTTCTATGGAAAAGTTACTTCAGAATGAAGAAACACCTGGTTATGTAAAAGATCAAGTAAACATTGGTCTTCCGAGTTTAATTTAAAATTTCAATCAAAAATCAAAAGAAGAACAGATGAAAAATATAGCAATCGCAATAGTACTTTTTATAACTATTGGACAGGTACAAGCACAAGAAGATTACACCCAATCTTTACAAGGAATTAAAAATGTAGTTATCAGCTCTGAGTCCGGGGTAAAACTAAAAGCACATGATAAAAATGAATTGTTGATTATAGGAAATGGCCGTAAGATGCCCGAAAAAGCAAAAGGACTAAAAGCTGTGTATGCAGGAGGAAGTGACAATACGGGTTTTGGTGTGTATGCACAGAAAGAAGGAGGGACACTGATCGTTAGAAACTTAAAAAGTGCTTATACCAAAACGTTAGAAGTATTTCTTCCAAAAGACATCAATATTAAAGTCGAAAGAAGTAACCTCGGAAAAATATTTGCAGAAGGATTCTCATCAGAAATAGAGGCCTCCACAAATGTTGGCCATATCACGTTGAGAGATGTTACCGGGCCAATTGTGGCCAAAACATCTACAGGTGAGATCAACATTGTTTTTAGTAAAGTAAGTCAGAGTTCGCCGATTTCTTTGGTCTCAGCCACAGGAGCTATTGATATTAGCATTCCTGCCAATACTCCTGCAAATTTAGAGATGAAAGCAACGATGGGTGAGATTTTCACTGACTTTGACATTAAATTCCCTGTACCAGAAAGTAATCTAAAAGTGGTAAGTGGTAAAAAAACAATAAAAACTGAATTAAATAACGGTGGTGTGGAGATTAATCTAAAATCCGCAACCGGTAATATTTATCTGAGAAAACAATAAAGAGGTCATTTATCAACCTGTCCGCCTAAGGTGGATCAAAAACAAAAAATCATGAAAACTTTAGTAAACCTAATCGCGTTCTGCTGTGTAGCTTTTCAGCTCAATGCACAAAAAGTAATAGAAAAAGAAATCACTACTTCTGCTGATCGAATTAATATAGAATTCAAATTTGCAGAAGATATCACCATAAAAACATGGGATAAAAGCACCGTCTATCTTAAAGCTGAAGTAAGTATAAACGATGGAGAATTTAACGACTATTTTGATCTAAAAATAGATAACTCCTCTTCTGTTTTGGATATTGAATCTAGTTATGGTGATTTATTTGACAAATGGAAAAAAGAAAAAGGATCTAACCGCAAAAATAATTGGGGACCTTGTAACAATATGGATATTGATGCTAACTATACACTATATCTTCCTAAAAAAGCCAAACTACGAGTAAAAAGCATTTCTGGTAACGTGGCTTCAGAAAATTATCAGGGTGACTTAGAAATTGATATTATCAGCGGGAATATAGATATTAAAAAATATGATGGAGAGCTAACGCTGAAAACGATTAGTGGAGACATTGATATTAACATTGCTCAATCCAAATTATTGGCAGAAACTATTTCCGGATTGATCTATTCTGACAAAGAAATGGAGTTTGATAAAGGAAAAAACAGAATGGTTGGTAGTAAGGTGACTGGAACCTTCGGCAATGTTAAAAGTAATTTACATCTCAAAACCATTAGCGGAGATATCTTTTTGAGAAAACGTTAATCACATCACCAAAACACAATTCTTTAGTGTTTTATAGAAATCAGAAAAAAAGCTACCTTAGAGCAGTATGAGGAAGCTTTTTTTCTTTTTTATCGCTTTTATACTATCAATCCACGTATCCGGTCAATCAACTTTTGATAAAAGTATCGATGCTACTGGACTTTCAGAAGTGTTTATTCTTCTTGACAATACATTTCAGATTGAAGTTAAGAATACTTCAGAAAATAAAATTATAGTAAGCGCATTGTCTGAAGGAGAGTATCAAAATGACATATTGGTTAATGCAAAGCGAAAAGAAAACACGCTTACCATTATGGATGACATTCAGCCATTTTCGGAAAACCACAATGATAAACTCAGCGCGCATAAAGTGATTGTATTAAAGATAAAAATTCAAGTGCCAAGTCATCTCAAAGTAACCATACAATCAAGGATCGCTTCTCTAAGATTAAATGGTGATATTAAATCATTATTTGTAGAGCTGAATTCTGGAGATTGCTTGCTTCATCATTTTGTTGGAAATGCTACCATAAATACGTTGCAAGGCGATATTACTATTCATACGAAAAATGCAACAGTAAATGCTTCGACAAAATCAGGAACTCTTTATGAAGAGAAAATCTATGGTCAACATCTAATTGACCTAAAATCCATAAGTGGAAACATAAGTGTCTACAAAACAAAATAAAACACTATTTTTGTCCGTCACTGTATGAAATAAGAGAAGTTTATGTCCCTTAAGAAGTCTATTTTAGTTATAATCGTAGTTCTGCTAATCGATCAGATTTCCAAAATTTATATCAAAACTAATTTCACACTACATGAAGAAGTACCGGTATTTAGTTGGTTTCGTATTGTATTTGTAGAAAATAAAGGAATGGCTTGGGGGTTTGAGCTTCCTGGAAATTATGGCAAACTCATATTGACCTTGTTTAGATTAGTTGCCATAACCGGAATTGGATATTGGTTATATGACTCTGTTAGAAAAAACAGTTCAAGAATCCTTACTTTTTGTATCGCTTTAATTTTTGCAGGTGCTTTTGGAAACATTATCGATTCAATTCTATATGGTATTATTTTTAACGAAAGTACAACTACTCAAATAGCACAGTTTTTACCCGAAGGTGGTGGTTATGAAAGTATTTTTTATGGGAAAGTAGTAGATATGATTCAGTTTACTTTTTACGATGATATTTTACCCGAATGGATTCCTTTCTGGGGTGGAAAACCTTTTTCATTTTTTGATCCCGTATTCAATATTGCGGATTCTGCTATTAGTATTGGAGTTTTCTTATTGTTAATTTTTAATAAAAGAGCTTTTCCAAAAAAAGAAGCCTAACCATTTATTTAGTACAGAATTTTTTCAAAATCATCCAGATGAATCGGTTTAGTCAAATAATCTGAAACCACATCGATCGATTTGGCTCTATTAATGTCTCTGGCATCAATAGAAGAACTAACTACATATAAATCGATCTTTTTACTGATTTTATCCTTGATTTTTTCAAACTCCTGAATAAACTGCCAACCATCCATAATAGGCATATTCAGATCCAAAAATATAACTTGGGGGACAATCTGATCCTCTATATTTTGTGTAGAATTTATGAAATAATTTAGTGCTTCTTTACCGTTATTAAATACAACAATCTTCTCTGATAATTTTTTTAGCTTGATAACTTTAATAACTAAATTTACGTACATATTGTCATCATCTATGATGCATACACTCTTTGAGTTTTGGGACATCTTGGGATAAAAATTAAAATTTTAATACAGAATAACTATACTGGCAAAAAAAATTATATATCGTTAGTTAAAAGTATAAAATTTTGATGGAGTTACGCAATAATCAAGACCAATATCTGTAGATAAAATCCCTCCAATTTTTTCTTCAGGTGTAAAAAAGGAAAGCCCTATTTTTATAACCTCAGCATTGCATTTGGAAAGAAACTTGTCATAAAAACCTTTGCCATAACCTACACGATTTCCTCTATGATCAAAAGCTAATAATGGAACAAAAACTACTTCTATTTTCTCTTCTGCAATAGGAATCCCATCAATAGGTTCGGGAATACCCCAGGAGTTTACCTTAAGTATAGTAGCATCTGTTAGCAAAATATGCTCTAAGGTATTATTCTCAAAATTACTCTTTGACACCACTATATTTTTATCCTTACCCTGTAGAATATGAAGTATAAATTCTGTGTTAATTTCTTTTTGTTTTTGAATAGATAAAAAAATATGATAAAAAGATTGCTCCCAGATAGGTAACTTCAATAAATTGTTTGCAACGGCTACGCTTAAATCATCAATCTCTTCTTCTGAAAGTTCAGCACGCAACTTTTTGTACTTTTTTCTTAAATCTAGTTTACTCAGACTTGCCATCACTCAAAACTTTTGAGATATTAAAAATCGCATCTCCTTTATAGACAATTGGCGCTTCATTTACATTGATAATGTAACCTTCGTTGCTTGCCTTAACAACGTGCCTCATCTTTCCGTAAGGGTCGGTTATCGTGGCTAGATGCTCTCCTACTTCAACATGTTTTCCGTATGGAATTTTGACGTGCAATAATCCACTATATTTTGCCCGAATCCAAGAACTTTTTTTGATGAATATAGTCTCCGTCTTAATTTCCGGGACAACAAAAGACGTATGTAACATATCAAAATGATTCAATAATCTCATGGTTCCGTGTACCCCTTCTCTAGCAATATCCTTATTGCTGTTTTGTGATTTACCGCCTTCAAATAATAAAATATCAACTCCCTTTTTCGCACAAGTAGCACGATATGATCCATCTAGATTTTTAGAAAACATCGTAAATGGCGCATTAAATATCTTTGCATATTCTACTAATTTTTCATTTTTTTCATCAACACGAATGTGTGGCGCATTAAACCTACTGGCACCTCCTGTGTGAAAATCCAGACAAAAATCTGCAACTGGTAAAATTTCATTAACGAATTGATATGCAAAACGGCTCGCTAAAGAGCCACTTTTTGTACCAGGAAATACTCTATTTAAATCTCGACCATCAGGAAAAGAACGTTGCATTCCTAAAAACCCAAATACATTTAAAACGGGAATACATATAATAGTTCCTTTTGCCGGTTTATTAATCTTTTTAGAAATAATCTGACGAACGACTTCTACTCCATTGATCTCATCACCATGTATACCGGCAGTAATCAATACCGTAGGACCTTCTTTTTTAGATCTTTCAATAATAATGGGGATTTCAATCTTTGTTGATGTATAAAGATTAGCTATATTGAAATTAATCGTTTTGCTCGCTCCCAGCGGAATATCCTCTCCTAAAACACTTAAGATATTCTTTTTGTCTGTTTTTGCCATATTCTTTTAAACACTTCGTTCTATAAAGCGAATAATTGATTTTGCGATATCTTTTCCTGTTGCGATTTGAATTCCTTCCAAACCTGGCGAAGAATTTACTTCTAAAATAAGTGGTCCTCGCTCGCTTTGCAGCATATCCACTCCAGCTACTCCCAACTTTAAGGCTTTTGCTGCTTTAATTGCAGCATTCTCTTCCTCTTCAGAGAGTTCAATAATTGATGCACTACCTCCTCTATGAAGATTAGACCGAAACTCACCTTCTTTTCCCTGTCTTTTCATAGCACCAACAACCTGGCCATCTACAATTAGCACTCTAATATCGGCTCCTTTGGCCTCTTTTACATATTCTTGAACAATGACTCTGGCTTGCAGTCCATTAAAAGCCTCAAGTACAGATTCTGCTGCTGTTTTTGTTTCTGCTAAAACGACTCCTAAACCTTGTGTCCCTTCTAATAATTTAATGATAAGAGGAGCACCTCCCACATGAGAAATTACTTCAGAAACATCTTTAGAATAATTAGTAAACACTGTTTTTGGTAATCCTAATCCTGCTTTTGATAGAATCTGAAGACTTCTTAATTTATCTCTGGAATCGACCAATGCCTGAGATTGAATGGTCGTAAATACGTTCATCATCTCAAACTGCCTTACCACCGCTGTACCATAAAAAGTAATAGAGGATCCTATCCTTGGAATTACTGCATCTACATGATCTAGTTTTTTTCCCCGGTAATAAATTTCCGGTTTCTTTTTTTCGATAACAATATCGCAGTTTAGAGGGTCTATTACTTGCACATTATGCTTTCTCTTTACTGCAGCTTGCACTAAAGCATCAGTAGAGAAAAGACTCGCATTGCGAGATAATATTTTTATATTCATTAGGATTTTAGATTATATGATTGATCCTCTAATTGAGGATCCACCAAGAATTTTCCGCTTAGAAATTTACGTCCAATTAATACCGGAAAACGCATATCATCGCGAGAAGACAATGTTAATGTTATAGAATGAGTTTTGTTAAAAAGGGTGATTTTTGTTCTTATGGCGTATCTAACTTCTACCTTTCCATTACTACTTTTAACCGCAGTAATGTCATAGTTCTTAAAAGTAAATTTTTTACCATTATATTCGGGATGTGTAGGATCGAGAAACCTACACTCTAAGATTTGACCTACCTCCTTAATTTCTTTACAATGAATTGATGAAGTATACGCTCCCGTATCGACTTTTGCATCAATATCCTGCAGATCTAGAAGAGGAAAATCTACCTTGTCAGTCCTTCCAATTATTTTTTTTTGATCTTTCAAAAAAATATCTTTAAAAATAGAGCTACTAAAGTAATAAAAAACCAGATGCATTCTATACTATAATACCTTTTAATAGTTAAATTCGTTTTCTGTTTTTAACATAATATTCATGTCAAGTGTATTTAATAATTCCCGTAAAGCACTAAATTTACACTTACATTATGCAGAAACCCTCGTTAGATATACAACTTAAGACATTACCAACAGGTCCCGGAGTTTATCAATATTATGATAAAGATGATAAACTACTTTATGTAGGTAAAGCCAAAAATCTCAAAAAAAGAGTTACTTCTTATTTCACAAAGAGTCATGACAATTATAAAACCAAAGTACTGGTTAAAAAAATCAGCACTATAAAACATATTGTTGTAGAAACCGAAACTGATGCATTACTCTTAGAAAACAATCTTATAAAGAAGCATCAGCCTCGTTTTAATGTCATGCTCAAGGATGATAAAACATATCCCTGGATTTGCATCAAAAAAGAGCGATTTCCTAGAGTTTTTCCTACTAGAAGTCTTATTAAAGATGGTTCAGAATATTTTGGCCCATATACCAATTTCAAAACGGTAAATACCCTTTTAGATCTCATCAAAGGTTTATACCAATTAAGAACGTGCAATTATGATTTATCACAACAAAAAATAGACAGTGGAAAATATAAGGTGTGTCTTGAGTATCATTTGGGAAATTGTAAAGGTGGATGCGAAGGATATCAAGAAGAGGAAGAATACCGTCAAAATATAGAAGCAATTCGTGAAATTGTAAAAGGAAACTTTAAGGATTCTCTTAATAGATTTCGAAAACAAATGGCAGATCACGCCGAAAAAATGGAGTTTGAGGATGCGCAACGAATAAAAGAAAAAATTGAAGTTTTAGAAAAATATCAAGCAAAGTCTACGGTTGTAAATCCTAAAATAAGCAATGTAGATGTTTTCTCCATAATCTCTGATGAATCCTATGGATATGTCAATTTTCTTCAACTTTCGTATGGAGCGATTATACGATCACATACTACAGAAATTAAAAAGAAACTAGAAGAAACAGATAAGGAATTATTAGAGTTGGCGATTATAGAATTACGACAACGATTTGGATCCACATCCAAAGAAATATATGTGCCTATTAAGGTTGATGTTGGTGAAGATTTAAAAATCACAATACCTCAACTTGGAGATAAGAAAAAAATTGTAGATCTATCCATACGTAACGCAAAATACTATCGACAGGAACGTTTTAAGCAAATAAAAATTATTGATCCTGATAGACACGTAAAGCGATTGATGGCTCAGATGAAAAAGGATCTAAGATTACCTGAAGAGCCTAGACATATAGAATGTTTTGACAACTCTAATATACAAGGAACGAATCCGGTTGCAGCTTGTGTAGTATTTAAAAATGGCAAACCAAGTAAAAAAGAATACAGAAAATTCAATATTAAAACTGTAGAAGGCGCAAACGATTTTGCCTCTATGGAAGAAGTTGTATATCGTAGATATAAACGTTTACTGGAAGAAGAGCAACCATTACCACAATTAGTGATTGTTGATGGTGGAAAAGGTCAACTTTCTTCTGGACTGAAAGCTTTAGAAGACCTAAATCTTCGTGGAAAAATAACGATTATCGGAATTGCAAAACGACTAGAGGAAATTTACTATCCTGGAGATTCAATCCCTTTATATCTTGATAAAAAATCAGAATCTTTAAAAATTATACAGCATCTCAGAAATGAAGCCCATCGTTTTGGTATTACCTTTCATCGACAGAAACGAAGTAAAGCAGCTTTAGATACAGAGTTGGATTCTATTCCCGGAATAGGAGAAAAAACCGTCATAGAATTACTAAAGCATTTTAGATCTGTAAAAAGAATTAGTGAAGCCACAAAAAAAGAGCTTTCAGAAGTAGTAGGAGAATCACGCGCAACCAAAGTGTATAATTACTATCTTTCTAAAAAAGAATAAACCTCTTATGCAATCCACCTCCTTCAAAATTTTAGATACACTAATACTGATTGTGATGCTCTTTGCATCCAATATCATAGTGTCTCAGGATAAGGATATTCTTGAAATCCACGACAATCCTGAAGGCCAGGATGTGAAAGTTGGGCTGGTTTTAAGTGGTGGCGGTGCTAAAGGATTGGCGCATATAGGAGCGCTAAAGGTGATTGAAGAAGCCGGAATTAGAATCGATTATATAGGCGGAACCAGTATGGGAGCAATTGTCGGTTCACTATATGCATCAGGATACTCTGCAAAAGAGCTAGATTCTATTTTTAGAGCTGTAGATTTTGATGTACTCATACAGGATGACTTACCAAGAAAAGCTAAAACTTTTTATGAACGTGAAGACTCCGAAAAATACGCACTTACTCTTCCTTTTGATAATTTCAAAATAGGACTTCCACAAGGGTTATCCAAAGGGCAGAACTTTTTTAACGAATTTGCAAGATTAACCTCTCATGTTCACGAAGTTGATGATTTTAGTAAGCTTCCTATTCCTTTTTTCTGTATGTCTACCAATATAGCTAATGGAGAACAAATTTTATTAGACAAGGGATATTTACCTGAAGCAGTATCTGCAAGTGGCGCATTGCCTTCTATTTTTAGCCCCATCGAATTAGATGGTATTCTCATGACGGATGGAGGTGTTGCTAACAATTATCCTATCGAAGAAATACGTAAAAAAGGAGCAGAAATCGTAATCGGAATCGATGTGCAAGACAGTTTAATGCCAAGAGATGAATTAAATTCTGTAACCAACATCATGTTGCAGATAAGCAATTTCAGGACGATTGAAGCTATGAAAAGCAAAATGCCTGAAACCGATGTCTATATTAAACCATCCATTTCAGAATTTTCATTAATATCTTTTGATCAGGCCGATAAAATTATCGCGAATGGAGAAAAAGCGGCATTCGCTAATTATGAAAAATTGAGAGCAATAAAAAGACGTCAAAAAACTTCAAAACCATCAATTAAAGCTCCTAAAAACTCCGACACACTTCTTATCAATAGCTTAGTTGTTTCTGGAAATCAAAGATATACAAGATCCTATATCAAGGGAAAACTAAAATTAAAACTGAATAATCCCAAAACCACTACTTATAAGAAATTATACGAAGGTATTAATAACCTATCTGCAACTGGTAATTTTGATAGGGTAAGCCATCGTTTAATTGACAAAGAAGATGGCAAGGAACTGGTTCTTAATGTAAAAGAATCAAAAAACACTACACTATTACGTTTAGCGCTTCATTATGATGATTTATATAAAACTGCCGCTCTTATAAATTTCACCAAAAAAAGTTTACTCTTTAACAATGATGTTCTTTCACTTGATGTGGCTTTAGGAGATAATATCAGATATGATTTTGATTATTATATCGACAAAGGATTCTATTGGAGTATTGGTCTAAAAAACAGTATTAATCGTTTCAACAGAAATGTAGAATATGAGCTGGTGAGAGAAGATTTTAGTTTACCCGATATAGAAGTAAATAAGATCAACCTGGATTATCTGGATTTCAAAACTCAGTTCTATGTAGAAACTTTATTAAATCAAACTTTTTCCCTAGGTCTTGGAGCAGAGTATCGAAGGTTTAGACTTATTTCTGAAACTATAGGAGAGGACGAGGATCAATTACCGCGAGTTGTTTTTGACAACAGCAATTACTGGAGCACATTCTCTTATCTAAAATTTGATAGCTACAACAATAAGTATTTCCCTTCTTCTGGATTTTTCTTTGACGGAAATATTAATTATTATTTATTTGACGATAACCCAAACAGTGAAAATAGCAATTTTGTTATTGCAAAGGCTGATTTTGGATACGCTTTTAAAGTTTTTGACAAAACTTCGGTTAATCTAGGGCTGAGTGCCGGTAACAGATGGGAAGAACAGAATGTTAGAAGTCTTAATTTTTTCGTGGGTGGTTTTGGGGCAAAAATGATCAATAATAATATCCCTTTTTACGGGTATGATTTTTTGAGTATTGTGGGAGATAGTTTTTTTAAAACAGCCATCACTTTAGACTATGAGATATTTTCGAAAAACCATATCAATCTAGCTGCTAACTATGCCAATGTTGGTAATGGGTTATTTGAAAATGGTGAGTGGTTAGAATCTCCCGAATATTCTGGATATGCTTTAGGTTATGGACTAGAAACTTTTGCAGGACCGGTACAAGTAAAATATTCATATTCTCCTGAACAAAAAGAAGGAGAATGGTTTTTTAGTATAGGTTTTTGGTTTTAATAAATTTTTACATTCAAAAAGATCGAAATATTTCCGATATTTGTATAGTTATGAGCTTGTATTGGCAGGACTTATTATTGCTATTACACTACCTTATTAAACGTAATCCGGAATGAGGTATAGTTTACTATTGCTTACTTTTTTATAACCTAGTAGTTAACACCATAATCTTTAATAATCATGCCTTTTTATCACTCTTTAGGTAAAATACCTCCTAAGCGACATACAATCTTCAGAAAACCTGATGGTACCTTATATTATGAACAATTGTTTGGAACCATTGGTTTTGATGGAATGTCAACCAATTCATATCACCATCAGCGACCTACACAAGTAAAAGAAATTCAAGGAAGCTATAGTGTAGCACCCGAAATTGCAATAAAAAATAATATAAAATCCTATCGATTACACGGGTTTAATGTAAACCCGGAAAAAGATTATTTACAAAGCAGAAAAAATGTACTTACCAACAGTGATGTTAGTATTATTTTGTCTGCTCCTCAGGAATCCACATCAGATTACTTTTACAAAAATACCGATGCTGATGAACTTATTTTCGTACATAAAGGAACTGGTAAATTCAGAAGTCATTTAGGCAACCTGGATTTTAAATATGGTGATTATATAGTAATTCCGAGAGGCACAATATATAAACTTGATTTTGACACAAAAGACAATCGACTGTTTATTGTAGAATCCAGGAGACCTATCTATACTCCAAAAAGATATAGAAACTGGTTCGGGCAGTTATTAGAGCATTCGCCTTTTTGTGAACGAGACCTAAGAGCTCCTTATGAATTAGAAAGTAATGATGAAAAAGGAGATTTCCTGATTAAAGTGAAAAAACAGGATGAAATCTTTGATATGATTTATGCTACGCATCCTTTTGATGTGATAGGATATGATGGGTTCAATTTTCCGTATGCATTTTCCATTCACGATTTCGAGCCAATAACTGGAAGAGTTCATCAGCCACCTCCTGTACATCAGACTTTTGAAACAGATGCATTTGTGGTTTGTTCATTTGTTCCCAGATTATATGATTACCATCCTGAGAGTATTCCTGCTCCTTACAATCATAGTAATATCGATAGTGATGAAGTATTGTATTATGTAGACGGTGATTTTATGAGTAGAAACGATATTGCTGCCGGTCATATCTCCTTGCACCCGGCAGGAATTCCGCACGGTCCACATCCCGGTGCTGTAGAAAGAAGTATTGGAAAAACTAAAACAGATGAACTAGCTGTGATGGTTGACACTTTTAAACCTTTGATGGTTACAAAAGAAGCCATGAAAATAGCAGATGAAGATTATTATAAATCTTGGCTAGAATAGTTAATGAATAATCAAAAAATAGATAAATGCTAAGCTATAGAAAAGATATTACTTCACATTTAAGAGCAATGTGGTAAATATGATTAGAAAATTCCGAAGGATTTTAAATATCATCATCTAATTATCACATTTACTAATTATCTAATTAAAAAGTCATGTCAACAAATATAAACTCACAAAATTTAGAAAAAGTAGTTCCACAAGCAGAAGATTTCCTGCCGCTTCTAGGTACAGATCACGTAGAGCTATATGTAGGTAATGCTAAACAAGCAGCTTACTATTATCAGACGGCTTGGGGATTCCAGCCCATTGCCTATGCAGGACTAGAAACAGGTCTTAAAGATCGGGTTTCTTACGTATTGCGCCAGGACAAAATAACTTTAGTCCTCACTTCGCCATTACAACCGGATGGAGATATCAATAAGCATATTAATGCCCATGGTGATGGTGTAAAAGTAGTCGCACTTTGGGTCGATGACGCTACAAAAAGTTACGAAGAGACCGTTAAACGTGGTGCAGAATCCTATATGAAACCAATTACAAAAGAGGATAAAGATGGTGAAGTAGTATTCTCTGGCATCCATACCTATGGAGAAACTGTTCACGTATTTGTAGAAAGAAAAAATTACAACGGAGCATTCTTACCTGGTTATGTTGCCTGGAAAAAGCCTTACAAAACAGAATCTACCGGACTTAAGTATATTGATCATATGGTTGGAAATGTAGGTTGGAATGAAATGAATAAATGGTGCGAATTCTATGCTAAAGTTATGGGATTTGCCCAATTAGTATCTTTTGATGATAAAGACATTTCTACAGAATATACCGCTTTAATGAGTAAAGTAATGAGTAATGGGAATGGTAGAATTAAATTTCCGATAAATGAGCCTGCAGAAGGAAGAAAAAAATCACAAATCGAAGAATATATTGATTTTTACAACGGCGCAGGTGTTCAACATATGGCGTTGGCTACGGATAATATTATAGAAACAGTTTCTGCCTTGCAAAATCGTGGAGTTGAATTTCTTACCGTGCCAGCCAGTTACTATGAAACAGTTCTGGACAGAGTAGGAGAAATTGATGAAGATCTTGAACCTTTAAAAGAACTTGGAATACTCATTGACAGAGATGATGAAGGATATCTGCTTCAGATTTTTACCAAACCCGTTTTAGATCGACCAACTATGTTTTTTGAAATAATTCAGAGAAAAGGAGCGCAATCTTTTGGAAAAGGTAATTTTAAAGCACTTTTTGAGGCAATAGAAAGAGAACAAGAACAGAGAGGGACACTATAGATTCAATATTTTCTTTGAATCCTTTCAAAAATTTAAGCAAACAATGTTAATAAATTGAGATTATTGAAAAATTATCCGTTTCTGCCTAAATTTTTGTTAAATATGATAATAAAAAAACGTTTTCGTTTGATAATTATGCAAAAAAAGCGGATGTTTGTATTATAAGCGGAGTGGTTACTGCTTATACCAAAAACAATAATTATTCTCATAATTTAAGTTTTTAGTTGGTTAATAAAAGTAAAAGAGAGCTGTGGTGGCTCTCTTTTTTATTACTTTTTTTAAAATTTAGTAATACTCCCCGTTTTTATCTGTTTATATTATATAGTATTTTTGGAATGGATATTGTAAATACTACTGGCAATAGTGTTTATGTTTAACAAAACAACACCCAAAATATTTATGAAATGAGCCATAACAATTAAATTGATACACAAAGAAATGTACAATGGCGAATTCCATTTGACTACTAAAAAAACAATAAAAAAGAACAAATGAAAAGATATATTCTTTTATTAATAATCTTGATTACAACTACCTCTATTGCTCAGGACAGCCACAGCTCTTTTAATAGTGGAGAATGGTTCAAATTCAAAATTCGCTATGGGTTTTTTACAGCCAGTTATGCTACTTTAGAGGTAAAAGACGAAACGCTCAACGGGAAGTCTGTACACCATATTGTTGGCACAGGAAAATCTTCAGGGGTTCTTAGTGTGTTTTTTAAAGTAGAAGATTATTATGAAACTTATGTTGATAAAACCGAAGTAAAACCGTATCGTTTTATCCGTAAGATCAATGAAGGAGGTCACACCAAAGATATAGAGATTAACTTTGATCACGAAAATAAAAAAGCTCTTGTATTTAATAAAAAGTATAATAAAAAGGAAACATTTACTATCAAGGACAATATCCAGGACATGATGTCTTCGTTCTATTATCTAAGAAATAATATTGACGTATCTTCGCTAAAGAAAGGAGATGAGAAGCTGGTAAATATGTTTTTTGACAATGAAAATTACCTGTTTAAGCTACGCTTTTTAGGAAGAGAAACAGTGAAAATGAATGGTAATAAAATTCGCTGTTTAAAATTTCGCCCAATAGTTCAAGCAGAAAGAGTATTTAAGGAAGAAGAAAGTTTGACCGTTTGGGTAAGTGACGATGATAATAGAATGCCTATTAGAATAAAAGCAGATATTCTCGTAGGATCAATAAATGCAGATTTAATAGCTTATAAAGGACTTAAACACCCTCTTAAAATTGTAATAGATTAATGGACGAATCCATAAAACCTGAGATTGCTGAAAAAATAAGACAACTCGAAAAAAAGTTTAAAAATTCCGGGCAGGATCTGGGATCTTACTTAGATGGTTTACTACACGACCGTTACCTCACATATTGGGATTATATTCACCTGGACACTTTACTTAGTTTACAAATTCCAAGAACACATTTTCCTGATGAGGAAATATTTATCATGTATCATCAGATTACAGAACTTTATTTTAAGTTGATCATCCATGAGTTAAAGCAGATTATTGATGATAAACTACAGACTGCAGAGTTCTTTACAAAAAAATTAGATCGGATCAATCGATATTTTAGAGTTTTGATAGACTCGTTTGATGTTATGATCAAAGGAATGGACAAAGATCAATTTCTAAAATACCGAATGTCATTATTACCAGCAAGTGGTTTTCAATCAGTTCAATTTAGGTTGATAGAGATATATGCCACTCCTTTAGCTAATTTGGTAAATAGTAAGGAAAGAGATGAATTTTCTGAAGAAGATGCTTTGGAAGAAGTTTATGAACATTTATACTGGAAATCCGGGGCTACGGATATTAAAACCGGTGAAAAGACACTAACACTAAAACAGTTTGAGTATCGGTATACGCCCAGAATGATGCGTATTGCTCACCAGGTAAAACAAAGTACAATTTATCACAGATACCTGGAACTTCCGGAAAAAGAGCAAAATAATGTGCACCTTATTAATGCATTACGTACTTTTGACACCAATGTGAATATTAATTGGTTATTAATGCATATGGGTGCCGCCTACAGGTATCTTAATAGAGATAAAGGCGAAGTATTAGCCACAGGAGGAACCAACTGGAAAAAGTTTTTACCACCAAGTTTTCAAAGGATCATTTTTTTTCCTAATCTTTGGAGTGAAGAAGAAAAAGAAAATTGGGGACAACAATGGGTTACCCATCAATTTAATACCACAAAATAAAGTCAGTTGAAGAATTTAGGTTACATACTACTAATGGCAGTAGTATTGATTTCATGTCAGCAAGAAAAAAAAGAACCGGTAGATGTCGTTCCTGAAATAATTGAAGAAATAAAAGAACCACCAGTTGTTAAGGAATTTGGATACAATCTTAATGACTTCACAGTTGTTAGAGATACAGTAAGACCAGGAGATAGTTTTGGAGCTATCTTAGACAGTCACGGTATCTCCAGAGCCAAAGTTTTTGAAATTTCAAATAAAATCAAAGACACTTTTAATGTTGCCAGAATCACAGCGGGTAAAGCATATGCCATTCTTAAATCCAAAGATACTACCGAAAAAGCACAAGTATTTGTGTATCAAAATGGACTTATAGATTATACGGTTGTAGATTTTAGAGACAGTATCGTTGCCAGAAAAAGTGCAAAACCAGTAAAAATAGTTGAAAGAATAGCTTCCGGAACTATAGAAAGTAACCTGTCTCAAACCTTTGACGAAATGGACCTAAGCTTCCTGGTTGCTTATAAAATGGCAGATATTTATGCATGGACCATAGATTTTACAAGACTTCAGGCAGGAGATCAATTTAAAGTAATTTATACAGAAAAATACATAAACGATACCATCCCGGCTGGAATAGGTGAAATCAAAGCCTCATACTTTGAGCATAGAAGTAAACCTATCTATGCATTTAAATTCGAAGATGATACAATTAATGGAACGTTTGATTATTTTGATCAAGAAGCAAATAATTTACGCAGAGCATTTCTTAGAGCACCGGTTCAATTTAGTAGAATTTCTTCAAGATATAATCTTAAACGAAGAATACGGTACTATGGGAATAAAATAAGACCACATCGCGGAACAGATTTTGCGGCACCAGTTGGAACTCCCATATTGGCAACTGCAGATGGTACTGTTACCAAGTCAGAACGAAAAGGAGGAAATGGAAAATATGTAAAAATCAGACATAATGCTACTTATGATACTCAATACTTACATATGAGTAGACGAGCAGTAAAAGTCGGTGAATATGTAAGACAAGGCGAGGTTATCGGTTACATAGGAATGACAGGGAATACCAGTGGACCACACGTATGTTATCGTTTCTGGAAAAATGGTAAAGAAGTAGATCCTTTCAAACAAGATTTACCTGCCTCCAAACCGTTAAATGATAGTTTGCGACCTTCTTATTTTAAACATATAGAACCACTAAAAACGAAATTAGACAGCATTATTTTCAAACCAAAACAAGAAATTTTATAACCAGATGGCATTACCAACTATTAATCCCACCACCACAAAAGCTTGGGAAGCACTTCAAAACCATTACGAGGATATAAAACACTCGCATTTAAAAGATCTTTTTGCAAAATCTCCAGATAGATCAGAAAAATTCTCCATTGAATGGAAGGATTTTTATGTAGATTATTCTAAAAATAGAATTGATGAAACCACAAAAAAGCTTTTAATAGATCTTGCCAAAGAGGTACAGCTCGATAAAGCAATACAAAGCTATTTTGAAGGAGAAGCCATAAATGAAACAGAGAACCGAGCAGTACTGCACACAGCCCTTAGAGCTCCGTCAAGTAACACTGTTAATGTAGACGGAAAAAATGTAGTACCAGAAGTATCTGATGTAAAAAATAAAATAAAAACATTTTGTGATAAGGTTATTAATGGTGAATTAAAAGGATATACTAACAAACCATTCACAGATATTGTAAATATCGGTATTGGCGGTTCTGATCTTGGACCTGCCATGATTACAGAATCTTTAGAATATTATAAAAACCATCTGAAAGTACATTTTATATCCAATGTAGATGGTGATCACGTACACCAAAACTTAAAAGATCTTGATCCGGAAACTACGTTATTTGTAGTGGTATCAAAAACTTTCTCTACGCAGGAAACATTATCCAATGCTACTACCGCCAGAAGTTGGTTTATAAAACAAGCTTCTCAAGAAGCGGTAAGCAAACATTTCGTTGCCGTATCCAGTAACATTCCTAATGTAACTAAATTTGGTATTGATTCAGACAATATTTTCCCATTATGGGATTGGGTTGGAGGTCGTTTTTCACTGTGGAGCGCTGTGGGATTATCCATAAGTTTATCCGTTGGTTATAAAAACTTTGAGTCTTTATTAGTGGGTGCTCATGAAATGGATGAACATTTCAAAACTGCCGATTTCGAGGAGAATCTACCCGTTGTTTTGGGATTACTTAGTATATGGTATAATAACTTCTTTGGTGCTGAGAGCGAAGCAGTCATCCCATATTCGCAATACCTGCATAGATTACCGGCATACTTGCAACAAGGTATTATGGAAAGTAATGGTAAAAGTGTAGATCGCAATGGGAACCCTATTGACTATCAAACAGGAACCATCATCTGGGGAGAACCGGGAACAAACGCTCAACATGCATTCTTTCAGTTAATTCATCAAGGAACCAAATTGATTCCAGCAGAATTTATTGGTTTTAAACACTCTTTGTTTGAAGATAAAGATCATCAGGATAAACTCATGGCGAATTTCTTTGCACAGACTGAAGCCTTAATGAACGGAAAAACTGAAGCTGAAGTTCTTGATGAATTAAAATCCAAAAATCTTCCTGAAGATAAACTAAAACAGTTAGTGCCTTTCAAAATTTTTACAGGAAATAAACCTACCACCACTGTACTTATTAACAAATTAACCCCTAAAAGTCTAGGTGCATTAGTGTCGATGTATGAACAAAGAATTTTTGTTCAAGGAGTAATTTGGAACATATTTAGTTATGATCAATGGGGTGTGGAATTAGGTAAGCAATTGGCTACAAAAATTTTAAATGAAATCGATAATTCGCAGATTTCTGACCATGATTCGTCCACAAAAACACTGCTAAAAAAGTATTTGAGTTAAGTTTTTTTTGGTTCATAACTTTTTGATATTTTCAATTAACTCCAAATCAATTCATTATAAAATTGAGTTACCTTAAAACCGTTAAAATTTTATGTAAAAATTTTAACATTAAGATAAACTTTAATTGCGCAAAGATTTGTTTTTTTGCGCCAAACAATTAACTCAATTCATTATAATGAAAAAGATTACATTTTTATTTGTTGTAATTCTTTTAGCAACGTTTTCAGAAGCGCTTGCTCAAGGTGTTACAAAATCTTCCATGAATGGAAAAGTAACGGATAATACGGGAGCAGCACTTCCGGGTGCTAATGTAATTGCTATTCACACTCCTTCTGGGACTAAGTATGGTGCAATTACAGATTTTGACGGTTTCTATAGAATCGCCAATATGAGAACTGGTGGGCCGTACCGAATAACAATCTCATACGTAGGGTTTTTAGGATTTGTTCAGGATGGAGTATATCTTCAATTAGGAGATTCTAAAAACATCAGCACTCAGATGAAAGAAGAAGCTAGCGCTCTTGAAGAAGTTGTAATAACAGCTACTCGAAATGGGGTATTTGATTCTGGTAAAACAGGAACGGAAACTACCGTAACAGAAAGACAGATCAACTCTTTACCTTCTGTATCTAGATCGGTTGCGGATTTTGTGAGAATTACTCCACAAGCTCAGATTACTGAAGGTGATGATGGTTTCTCTGTTTCTTTAGCCGGACAGAATAACAGATACAATGCACTCTATATCGATGGTGGTGTTAGTAATGATGTATTTGGTTTAGCAGGATCAGGAACAGATGGTGGACAAACAGGAGTAAACCCTTTTTCTATCGACGCGATAGAAACATTCCAGATAAACATTGCTCCTTTTGATGTGAGACAATCCGGATTTGCAGGTGGTGCGATCAATGCAATTACAAGATCAGGAACAAATAAAATTCAAGGATCTGCATATACATACTTTAGAAATCAGGATCTTGCAGGAAAAACTCCTCCTAGTCTTGTTGGAGATGGTGAATCTGCTGAAAAATTAGCAGACTTTTCTTCTAATATCTATGGTATTAGAGTAGGTGGTCCAATCGTAAAAGACAAATTATTCTATTTTGTAAACTACGAAAGAGAACAAACTGAAACTCCACAACCTTTTAATTTTAGTAATTACCAAGGTGATTCCAGTTTATCTGAAATCCAAGATCTTTCTAATTTTTTACAGACTACATACGGATTTAATCCAGGTGGATTTGATAATAATACCAGAACGTTAGATAGTGATAAGTTTACAGTAAGACTAGACTGGAATATTAACGATAATCATCAGTTGAGTGTTAAACACAATTTTGTAAAGGCAGAAAATCTTGAAGCTAGAAATAGTGGTAACAGAAATATTGGTTTCATTAATGGGTCTGAATTTTTTGAAAGTACAAAAAATGAAACTACTTTAGAATTAAATTCTTCTTTCGGTAGTTGGGCATCTAATAGTCTATTAGTTGGATATAAATCGGTTAGAGATGATCGTGATCCTTCTGGTAATCCATTCCCAAGTGTCGATATCAGAGATGGTGGTGGTACTATTACTTTTGGTGCTGAACCTTTCTCTACTGCTAACTTATTGGATCAGGATATTTTAAATATAGCGGATAATTTTGAAATCTATAGCGGTAAACACACCATTACAATTGGTACCCAACACGAGTTTTCAAAAATAAAGAACCTTTTCTTTGCGTTTAACTATGGTGACTACACATTTAACAGTGTTAGCGACTTCTACGCTGGTATTATTGATGAATACCAAAGAGGTTATTCTTTAGTTGGAGGAACAGCTGTAGGTGATGAATCTGACGGTGCTTCAGAATTCAAATTATACCAGCCAAGTGTTTACATTCAGGATGAAGTGAGTATTGCTGAAAACTTTAGATTTACTGCAGGTTTAAGAGTAGATGTACCTATTTTTGATGATGGTCCTGTAAATGATGATTTCAACAATAGAACAATTCCTATCTTGGAGGCTGCAGGAAAAGATCTTCAGGGAGCAAGAGTTGGTAAAGCAATTAACCCTAAAGCTCATTTATCTCCAAGAATTGGTTTTAATTGGGATGTAAAAAACAACAAAACTACTCAAGTTCGTGGTGGTTTAGGAATGTTTACTTCTAGAATTCCTTTAGTATGGCCTGGTGGATCATATAATAACAATGGTATTACTGGTGGATTTACTGGTGGATTTAATTTAGATCCTTCAACCATCACTTTTAACCCTGACATTAACCAACAACCAGTGGCTGTAGAACCTGGAACAGGTGGACTTGCTGGTAATGTGGATATTTTTACACCGAACCTAAGGTTACCTCAGTTTATGAAGTATAATATTGCAATAGATCAAAAATTACCAATATGGGGATTAATTGCTAGTGCAGACTTCTTGTATACGGATGTAATTACAAATATCTATTACGAAAACTTAAACATTGGGGAAGCAGAAGGCACCTTGAATGGTGCTGATAACAGACCTTTTTATAGCGACAGTTTTGGTGATCTTTTAGATAACACCTATGGTAGAATTACTCTAGGAACTAATACTGGTGAAGGTTTCTCATACAACGCATCTGTTACCCTAAGAAAACCTTTTGAAAATGGATTCCAAGGAAGTGTTTCTTACTCTTACGGTGAGGCAGAGGCTATTTTTGATGGAACTTCTTCTCAAAACAGTTCTCAGTGGAGAAATATCCAAACTGTAAACGGTAAAAACTCTGACTTACCAACATCCAGATCTGATTTCTCTCAAGGTTCTCGTATCACTGCAAACGTAAGTTATGAAAAGGAATACCTTGGATTTATGAAATCTACTATAGCACTTTTCTTTGAAGCTAATCAAGGTGCTCCATACTCATTTGTTTATAGAGAAGGTAGAGATCTTTTAAATGATGACTCTAGAGATAATGCTTTAATATATATACCTGCTAACCAAAGCGAAATTGTATTGGTTGATGGAGAAAATGGATTAAGTTCTCAACAACAATGGGATGCTTTAGACGCATTTATTGAAGGAAATGATTACTTAAGAAGTAGAAGAGGACAATATGCAGAGCGAAATGGTGACAGAGGTCCTTGGAGTAATACTATTGATTTAAAATTCCTACAAGATTTTTATATCAATACAGGAAAGCACAAAAATACACTTCAGGTATCTTTAGATATTTTCAACTTCACTAATTTACTAAATGAAGATTGGGGGAAACGTAAGTTTATTCCTGGGAATGTTGGATTATTAGAAACAGAGCAGGCTGGTCCAAATCCAGAGTTTAGTTTTAACCCTGCTTCTTTCGAAGATGGATTAGAGCAGTTAGATGATAGAGGATTACAATCATCAAGATGGCAAATGCAAGTTGGTTTAAGATATATCTTTAACTAACACCTTCTTATCATTATATACCAAAACCTCGCTCCATTTGAGCGAGGTTTTTTTATTCATTATGTTTACCTTTGAGAAAATTAATTTAAAAATAAGATTCCGCTTTTCATCGGAATCAGTTCAACTTACTATTTTTACCTCCGAATAGTTCAGGATAAAAATAGTGTTTCACTAACTAAACACATCATTATGTACGAAGCTATACAAGTCGTTCACTCTTATTGGGCTTACCTGGTTGTTCTTGTGGTTACACTAGCCACTATTAATGCTTTAATCGGTTTCTTTTCTAAAAGAGAATACGCCCCCAAAGATTTTAGAATATCACTTTTTGGTCTAATCGTTACACATCTTCAACTGCTTATAGGAATTATTATATTTTTTGTTTCTCCAAGTATTATGTGGTTCACAGAAGGAGTTTCTGTAAAAGATATTATGGGAGATCCTCTATTAAGGTTGTATAATCTAGAACATCCAATGATGATGATTGCTATGGTTGTTTTTATTACTATTGGATATTCTAAACACAAAAAGAAACTTACCTCCACTCCCAAGTTTAAAATGCTGGCTATTTTTTATACAATCGCCTGGTTGTTAATGCTATCCAGAATTCCTTGGGCTAACTGGTTTTAAGAACCAAAAACCGTCAAAACTAATTTTCTGGAACCACCGTAATTTCTATGTTCACATAGATAAATACCTTGCCAGATTCCCAGATTAAGTTTCCCTTTAGTTATGGGTATTTGTACAGAAGTACCCATTAATGAAGCCTTGATATGAGCAGGCATATCATCAGGACCTTCATAAGTGTGGATATAGTATGCTGCATTTTCTGGCACCATGGTATTCATATGACTTTCAAAATCTTGTCGCACCGTTGGGTCCGCATTTTCATTAATTGTCAAACTTGCCGAGGTATGCTTAATAAATACTTGCAAATGCCCGATTTCTATCTTGGTAATTTCTGGAATTTCGGCAAGAACCTCCTCAGTAATTAAATGAAAGCCTCTGGGATACGATTGGAGCTTTATTTCTTTTTGGAAAAATTTCATTTTCAAATATTCTAAAACACCAATTTAATATAAATTTATATCAATAACAGATTGTATTACTTTTAACTCCTATACCTTTGCTTTTTAAATTTTAATCGCATGGATTTATCCCAAATAAAACTGGTTGCTACAGATATGGATGGTACACTTCTTAATTCCAGAGGAGAAGTAAGTCAATCCTTTTTCTATCTATTTGACGAACTAAAAGAATTAGGAGTTACGTTTGTTGCCGCAAGCGGCAGACAATACTATAGTATCCTACATAAATTGAACGCCATTAAAGATGATATGATTGTCATTGCAGAAAATGGCGCTTTAACCATGCACAAGGATGAAGAATTGCAAACCACAGAAATTGATCGCGAAACCTATTTAGAGTTATTAGAAATCACAAAAGATTTAAAAGGCTCTCAGGTAATATTATGTGGTCGAAAGAGAGCATATATCGAAGATTATGGGAAAGATTTTGAAAACATGCTTAACGAATTCTACGGAAGATATAAGATTGTAGATGATTTGTCTCAGGTACTAGATGATCAGTATCTAAAAATCGCTATCTGCAATGAAAAAGGATCAGAAAAGTATCTATATCCCGCCTTAAAACATCTAGAAAACAGATTAAAAGTAAAAGTTTCTGGCAAAGTGTGGTTAGACTTATCTCACAATGATGCTAATAAAGGACACGCACTTCAAAATCTTCAAAAGAGTCTCAATATTTCAACCCAAGAAACCATGGTATTTGGTGATTACAACAATGATTTGGAGATGATGTCACAAGCCACCTACAGTTTTGCTATGCAAAATGCACATCCTAATGTAAAAGCAGCCGCCAATTACAGCACCAAGAGTAACGATGAAAACGGTGTAGAATATATGTTGGCAAAGATGATCGAAGCCAAAAAAAACAAATTTATTTAATCCGAGTATTTTTTATATCAAAAGGTGACTGATAGAGAACTATCTTTTACTAAGAAAGGCAAGCCAATACGATAGAAATAATAAAAAAGTAAACGTAAATAGGTTGCTTGGTAAAAAAATTCTGCATAGCTAGTTGCGTTAGGGGTTTTTAATTATATTTTAAATCTGGAACAAATATAGCAAAATACAATCAATAAATACACTTTATCCTAAAAAAATGCATTTAATCTTGTTTTTTAACTCAATAAATATAGGTTTATTCCTACTTATTTCCAGTAAAATTCCCTAAATAAAATTAGTCATTCAGCTTTAGCACCGCCATAAACGCTTCTTGAGGAATTTCTACATTTCCTACCTGACGCATACGCTTTTTACCTTTCTTCTGCTTTTCAAGTAATTTACGTTTACGAGAGATATCTCCACCATAACATTTGGCCGTTACATCTTTACGTAGCGCTTTTACCGTTTCACGAGCAATAAATTTAGCTCCAATTGCAGCTTGGATTGGAATATCAAATTGCTGACGCGGAATCAATTCTTTCAGTTTTTCGCAAATCTTTTTACCGATAGCATACGCATTATCCTTATGCAATAATGCGGACAATGCATCTACGGTATTTCCATTCAGTAAAATATCCACTTTTACCAATTTAGAAGCACGCATCCCAATTGGAGTATAATCAAAAGAAGCATATCCTTTGGACACAGTTTTAAGGCGATCGTAAAAATCAAAAACGATTTCCGCTAGTGGCATATCAAAAGTAAGCTCTACACGCTCTGTTGTCAGATATGTTTGATTTGTGATTTCACCACGTTTCTCAATACATAAAGACATTACAGATCCCACAAAATCTGATTTTGTAATAATAGAAGCTTTTATATAAGGCTCTTCTACACGATTCATCGACGATGGATCCGGTAAATCAGATGGATTATTTACTACGATAATGTCATCAGGATTTTTATTGGTGAAGGCGTGATATGATACGTTAGGCACTGTAGTAATTACAGTCATGTTAAACTCACGTTCCAGACGCTCCTGGATAATCTCCATATGTAACATTCCCAAAAATCCACATCTGAAACCAAAACCTAATGCTGCAGAACTCTCCGGCACAAAGACCAACGATGCGTCATTAAGCTGTAGTTTTTCCATAGAAGCTCTCAGTTCCTCGTAATCCTCTGTATCTACAGGATAAATCCCGGCAAACACCATAGGTTTTACATCCTCAAAACCTGCGATAGCATTCTTGGTTGGAGTTTTTGCATCTGTAATGGTATCTCCTACCTTTACTTCGCGTGCATCTTTGATACCTGTGATGAGATATCCCACATCACCTGTTTTAATTACTTGTTTGGGAGCTTGTTTTAGTTTTAACGTACCCACCTCATCAGCAAAATAATTTTTTCCTGTGGCAACAAATTTAATTTGCTGTCCTTTTCTTATTTCACCATTCACCACCTTAAAATAAGTCTCTACTCCTCTAAAAGAATTGTATACAGAATCGAAAATCAAAGCCTGTAATGGTTCATTAGGATTTCCTTCTGGGGCAGGAATTCGTTCGATAATGGCGGTCAGAATTTCTTCGATTCCAATACCGGTTTTTGCACTGGCAGGAATCACCTCTTCAGGATCACAACCTAACAAATCTACTATATCATCTGTTACTTCTTCTGGATTAGCACTTGGTAAATCTACCTTATTTAACACCGGAATAATTTCCAGGTCGTTTTCTAGCGCTAAGTATAAATTAGAAATGGTCTGCGCCTGTATACTTTGTGCGGCATCAACAATTAGCAAGGCACCTTCACAAGCAGCAATAGAACGAGAAACTTCATAAGAAAAATCTACGTGTCCGGGAGTATCAATAAGATTCAGAATATACTCTTCACCTTTATATGTGTACTCCATCTGGATCGCGTGACTCTTGATCGTAATCCCACGTTCGCGTTCCAGATCCATATTATCCAATAACTGATTCTGAGCTTCACGAGCTGTAACAGATCCGGTAAAATCTAAAAGCCGATCCGCCAGCGTACTCTTACCGTGATCAATATGCGCAATAATGCAAAAATTTCTTATGTTCTTCATCTCTATTTTTTTTGGCGGGCTGAACCGGGCTATCCGTTATATCTTTTTTGTTTTCTACCGCGCTTGCCTTCAACAACAAAAAAGGATGCCACTTCTATCCCTGCCCGAAAAATTCCGATTCTATTGAATCAAAATCATTTAGTCTGCAAATATAATCGATTTTAGAAGGTTTATATCATCTCACCCCGCATTTTTAAACCTGTCTTGCAATAGAAACTTTATAGATCTTCGAAGATTGCTTATAATTCGTACTTTTGCGTCATAATAAAATAAAAATAACGTAATAGACAAAGGTTGTGGCAAAGATTGGAGACATAGATGTAGGAGAATTTCCGTTGCTGTTAGCACCTATGGAAGATGTAAGTGATCCCCCGTTTCGGGCACTATGCAAAGAACAAGGAGCAGATGTTGTATATACTGAGTTTATATCCAGTGAAGGGTTAATTCGGGATGCAGCAAAGAGTGTTATGAAATTGGATATTTATGAGAAGGAACGTCCGGTTGGAATTCAGATTTTTGGAGCTAACCTCGATTCCATGCTTAAATCTGTAGAGATTGTAGAAGCATCTGGTCCGGATATTATAGATATTAATTTTGGTTGTCCGGTAAAAAAGGTAGTTAGTAAAGGTGCCGGAGCTGGTATTCTTAAAGATATTGATTTAATGGTTTCTCTAACCAAAGCAATGGTTAAACATACTAAATTACCTGTAACTGTCAAAACCAGGTTAGGCTGGGATCATGATTCTATTAAGATTGTCGAAGTAGCAGAAAGAATACAAGATGCAGGAGCCAAAGCTATTGCTATTCATGGCCGCACACGCGCACAAATGTACAAAGGTAATGCCGATTGGAGACCTATTGCAGAAGTAAAGAATAATCCCAGAATGCATATTCCAGTTTTTGGCAATGGTGATGTAGATAGTCCGGAGCGTGCCATGGAAATGCGGGATCAATACGGATTGGATGGAGCCATGATCGGTCGGGCCAGTATTGGATATCCTTGGTTTTTCAAAGAGGTAAAACACTTTTTCAAAACTGGAGAACATCTACCACCACCAACTATAGAAGAAAGAGTGATTGCAGCACGCAGACACTTACAAATGGCTATTGACTGGAAAGGAGAAAAGCTTGGTGTTTTTGAAACACGAAGACACTATACCAACTACTTCAAAGGAATTCCACATTTTAAAGAATACCGAATGAAAATGGTAACTAGTGATCATTCTGAAGATGTATTTGCCGCTTTTGATGAGATTCAGGAAAAGTTTACCGGATTCGAATTTGTATAAGCCTATTAATTAAAAGCTTACTAACTTCTGATTAATTCGGCTAGAAGCAAGTAATGACGCTACAATACCAATCACCGTAATTGTAAAAAATACAAGTACAAAGCTAACCACTGTGATTTTAGTTGGATACGGTAATGATGGTGTGATCATTAACAACCCAAACTGTTGCTGACATACTATTACAATAAAACCTAAAAGAAGACCCAGCAATGCCCCCAAAATGGTCATCAGCGATCCTTGAAGCAAGAATATTGCCCTGATTTTTGGTAAAGTGGCTCCTAAATTATATAATGTCTTAATGTTACTTTTTTTATCAATGATCATCATGATGATTGCTCCAGCAACATTGAAAAGTGCAATGATCGCTATCAAGGTGATCACCAAATATGAGGCTAAATTCTCTGTATTTAGCATTTTATACAAAGTATCATTAAGCTGTATCCTATTTTTTATAATTACCTGATCTGCAAAAAGTGTTTGTAATTGCTCCTTTATATCCTCTTCATCTACGTCCGGTGATAACTTTAGCTCTATATTTGTAACAAAGCCTTCAGGTATTTTTAATAAATCTCTTGCCAATCCAATGGTAGAAAAAATATACTTTTTGTCGAGATCTTCGTTTACCGTATAAATTCCGGTATTAACCGCTGTTTTTTTTCTAAATGCTTTGGATGGATCTTTAGGGATTCCTTTACCTGGTTTAGGAACATATATGTTTAAAAAATTGGTGTATATCTGTTCTACACCCATACCTAATTCTCTGCTTATACCAAATCCGGCAACTACTTGTGCATCATTACCGGTTAACCATTCTCCGGCAAATATGATACTGTCAGTTTGGATTACATTTTTATAATTAGCATCTATACCTTTTATAAAACCAGTTTTTTGTTTGTCTTTAAATTCGAGAAATACACGCTCTTCTATAATCTCAGAAAAACTAGCAACACCCTCTAAATTAGCTAATTTTTCTTTTTGAGAATCCGTAAAAGCAAAGGTCTTACCACTTGCCGGAAAAAGCTTAAGGTCAGGATCAAAATAAGATGAAAACTGAAGACTAAAATCCTTGAGACCTGCAAAACCGCATAATACTATAAACAAAGACATTGCGCCAATGACTACTCCAGCAGCTGCAATACCGGTAATAATATTGATTGCATTACTGCTACCAGGAGAAAAAAGATACCGCTTAGCGATGTAGTAAGAAAATTTCAAATCGTTAAATACCGAATCTAAATAAATTTAATTTTGGAATAAAGATAAAAGATTAAAGAGATTATAAGACCCTTATTCTTTATCAAACGCAATAAAATTTTACTTCTTTTTACGACGTGGTAGTAAATCAGGATTTTGGATAGGGTTTTCTTTCCCCTTTATTGCTTTGTCAATATTATCTATATACTCTAAGGAATCATCTATAAAATAGGATAATTCCGGCATACGACGTAGTTGATTTTTTGTACGCTGTGCTACCTGATGCTTTATTTGTGATTTTACAGCATTAACTTCAGTTAATACCTTTTCTCCTTCACTATGAGGAAAAACACTCATATATACTTTTGCTATTGATAAATCCGTAGTTACACTTACCTTAGTAACAGAAACTAAAATCCCTTGTACTCCCGCTTCACGCAACGCATGTTGTATTACATCGGCAACATCGCGCTGTAATACCCCACCTATTTTTTTCTGTCTGTTTGTTTCCATGATTGCAAAAATAGGTAATTATGTGATTCTTTATTTTCTTTTGTTATAAAATCCTTTACTTATAACTATTTTATACTTTTACACCTTAGTATTTACCTTGTAGTAATAACAACATCCCATGAAACATATTAATAAGATAGAACACATAGGAATTGCAGTAAAAGATATTGATCAGGCCAATACCTTATACGAACAATTATTAGGAGTTCCTCCGTACAAACAAGAAGTTGTAGAAAGTGAAGCTGTGATTACTTCATTTTTTAAAGTCGGTGAGAACAAGATAGAACTTCTGGCCAGCACTAAAGATGATGGTCCTATTGGAAAATTTATTGCTAAAAAAGGAGAAGGCATACATCATATTGCATTTGATGTAGATAATATCGAAAAAGAATTGGAAAGATTAGAGAAAGAAGGGTTTCAATTGATTAATAAAACTCCAAAAAAAGGAGCAGATAATAAGTTGGTTGCTTTCATACACCCTAAAACTACTAATGGTGTTTTGGTAGAGCTTTGTCAAGAAGCCCCTTCCCAACCCTCGCCAAAATAGAAGGAGCATTAAGTTAGATTTTAGCGCGCCTAAAGTTTTCTCAAAATATCGAAAGATTTTTTTGGCGCGTTTGTAGCAATTACTTAAATTTGCCCTCCGTTTTAGGTCCCATAGCTCAGCTGGTTAGAGCACCTGACTCATAATCAGGGGGTCCTTGGTTCGAGCCCAAGTGGGACCACACATTTTGAATAAAGCTGTTTCTTTTTACAGGAGCAGCTTTTTCTTTTAAAAAAACAAATAGGACGAGAAGCCTGTCCTGAGCAAAGCCCAAGGAAGCCCAAGTGGGACCGCCTAAAAGCCCTAGTAAACACTAGGGCTTTTTTTATATCCTGATCAATAAAATATCTTATCTATCAGATCGTAAATTTATCCAAACTAACTTTTTCCTTTTGATTGTTTAGTTTGATAAACTTTACCTCTTTGGTTTCTTCTGGTAATCCATAATTATGATAAATAGTATACTTCATATAAACCGGATTTAGAGAAGAAGTATTCTCATTTAAAGATTTAATATTTATAATCCATTGTCCTTGGAACGTTTCATCCAGAACAAACTCCTTCGAACTCACCCCTTGTTCTAATTCTTTTAATAGAACATCAGGTTGTTGCTCATAGTGATGAGACCATTTAAAGTATTTATTTTTAGGGCTTACAAACTGAAGCTCGAAAGCAGCATTAAGATCGTTCCAATCAAAAACAATTCTCGCAGGAGCACTTTTCACCCCTAAAAAACTTTCTGGCAAATCCGTATAAGATACTTCTACTCTATGATTATTCATAAAACGTTGTATTTGAGACTTTAACTGTTCAGCAACAGCATCAAATTTGACATTTTCATTTCTATTAGCCAACATTTCTTTATAAAGATCAAACGCCTCTTTGTAATTTCCTCTATCGGTATATATTCTTGCTACATCCAAATAAGATTGTGCGTAGTTTGGCTTCAATTCCAGTAACTTTTCGTATACCAATACTGATGCTTCAATTTCTCCTAACTCCTCTAATTTAAATGCTAGTGAACGCATTGCCTTATAATTATTACTTCCGATCTCGGCAATATTTGACAGTACTTGTTTTGAGAAATCCTTGTCCCACATTCTAAAATAGTCCGCCGCATAAATATAGAAAGAAACCTCTGTAAAATAAGTATCTCTTAATTCATAATATGCCGCAACCGCTTCTTGATAAGTAACACTATTCCATAAGTCATTTAAATACGTTGGTCTGTCTTGATTAGTGTCTATAAGAACCACAGATTCGTTATAATCATTCCCTTTCGCAAACAAAGAATTCATTTCTTCATCTTCTTTGAAATCCGGAGAATTAAGTTTTGTCTCAATAATAAACACACCTCCTGCTCCTAATGATCCGTATCTTACCGTCCCTGCCAAACCATTAATTACAGATATACTTTTAATTAAATTAGGAAGTAAAAAACCAGGCGGCTCGAAAAGTTGCACACCATCAACTACAAATAGTGGTGGAACACTTTGTGTGATAGATCTTGAGCCTCTTATACGATATCCTGCCCGATCTCCACTCCCTAAAATCTCAACTCCAGGAAATCGACCACGTATAATATCTGATAAAAAAACTGCCGATTTAGGAAAGTCCTCTTCAGTCAATACATAATAAGCACTCCCTAAACTTCTTTTTTTTACTTTTTGATCTCCTTTGTTTACAATATCCTCACCTCCACCGGATTTTTTTGATTTTATGTTAATTTCTGCTAGTCTGTCATATTTAGAATTCAATATAACCTTAAAATCTTTGGTATTTGTTATGACCATTTCTTTTGGATCCATACCAAAATGCTCAAACACTAAAACATCATCTATCTTGGCATCTATCATAAACTTACCATCGGCATCGGTCTCTGCTTCTATCAACGAACCTTTTACACGAACGGTACATCCCTGGACTGGACTTTGATCTGCATATACCTCTCCGGTAAGAAAATCTTCAGTATTATTCTTTTTATATACAGAACCATCAATAGTATCTTTCAACAAATTAGCAAGCATTTGTGACAAACTCATTTTTGGTGTGTGGAGATAAAAACCATCACTGTATTGGCTTGCTTGTTGTAATGAAACATGATCGCCTTCCTCCTTACTGTTTATATAAAAAACAGGTATATCATATTTAGCTTGATGATTACCATAGGTAGCTAAACCGTCTGTAAAAACTAAATATTGATCTGTTTGTATATTTTCATCGAATAATTCCGAAAAATCGCTACCACCGTTATATTCTAACTTTTCTAAAGCCTTTGTGAGATCTCTAACATTGCCATTTTTAATATTAAATGTTTGTTTGTTCTGAAGATTATTAGAAAATGGAATCAGGTCAACGGTTACATCCTCTAAAGCTGAAAGATATTTTTGCACCAATTTCTTTTCTGCATCCAAATCTCGATTTCTCATAGATAAAGAGGTGTCCCAATACATAGTTATGTGATTTGGTTTTGGTCTTTCTTCAATTACAATTTCAGATTCAGAATATGATGTTTCTACACGAAAGGCTATTCCTCTTTCATACAATCTTTTCCAGGCATCTTTACTTACATATCTTAAGTACGCTTTTCCTCGAGGGCTAGCCGTAATAGCAAATTCTATATCATCTCCGTGTACTTTTATTAATTCTAATGCAATAATAAAGTCGTCTTCTAATCTAATATTATAAGGAGCTAAATCAATTATCTCTTCTCCTTTTTTCTTTGAAATGGTATGATAAATATTATTGCGAAGGATATTACGATTCGGTTTTCCTCTTTTTACATTGTAAACATTTACCCTTACCAAAATACTATCTGCTGAATTTTCGAGAATATTAAACTTTAATTTATGAAGTTTCGTATCTCTCTTTTTTCCAAGTTTTATCAAAGAACCTATCTCGCCACCCAGTGCTTGTTTATCTTTCCAATATGCCATCAGGTTAGAAGCGTATGAAAAATATCCCAGGGAGTCACGGACACTTTTCCCCGCGAAAACCACTGCCTCATCCAGAGCTTGTACCTCTGGCTTCAAAAATAATTTATTGTCTTTGGTAAGTAAATTATAAAACCGATTGGCCGAAAAACTTAATGTTTTATAACCAATGCTGGAAATTTGTACGGTTGCGGTCTTGGATATTCTCGACTCATCATATAAAAGTTGGAACCAACCGTCTTCTCTACTTACGGTACCAATTCCATTATCCACAAAACCAATATTAGCGTAAGGGATAGGTTGATTTGTTTCTTGATCAATTACATGAGCTTCAATTCTAATGTTATATTGCGATAAAACCATTAGGGGAAGGAAAGCTAAAACAACGAAAAGTGATAATTTGTGTGCACCCATAATTCAGCGATTTATAAAATTAAATTTTGAGGGATCTTTCTTTGATAAATAAATCTGAACTGCAAATTCAAAATTCATATAGTACAAAACCCCAATTATTAGAACTGTCATACAATCCCACAACAATAATACCAAGATAAAACAAAGAATTTACAGATCTAAAAAATTAACCAAATCCTAACGATTGTTTTATCATTTTTCATTAAGTTACGCCTGAAAATCAGATTATTGAGACTACGTTGTTAATAAAACCTGATAAAATAATTTTTATAATAGCCCCTAGCATTTTAAATTTACTTTCCGAGATCACTACGTTCTGGCATGTTTTTTGGGGAAAGAACACCAGTAATGATAAAGGGAATACAAATCAAAACTTGTGATTATGCAGTATAAAGTAATTGATGCCAAAAGTCAACATTTCGGGAAAGTGTTGGATTTTAAATCATGTGTAAACGATAAGGATTTAGGAGGCGTGATTTTAAAAATAGACGAAGAATCCTTTTCTCTATTTCGATTTAGCGAAGTAGAAAAAATAGATACTATTTTGGCTAGTTAGAAAAGGTGAGGGAAACTTATCCCAATTCTGTTATTCTTTTTACATATTTACCAATAACATCAAACTCTAAATTAACTACAGTACCTACTTTGAAAGTACTGAAATTAGTGTGTTCATAGGTAAACGGAATAATAGCTACACTAAACTCATATTTTCCGGAATTGACAACTGTAAGACTTACCCCATTAACAGTGATAGAGCCTTTTTCTATGGTAATATTACTTAATGAAGGATCATACTCGAAAGTAAAATACCAGCTTCCATCTGCCTCTTTTATGTTAGTACAAATGGCAGTTTGATCTACGTGACCTTGTACAATATGACCATCCAGGCGAGCTCCTAGTTTCATTCCCCGTTCTAAATTTACTATCTGCCCTTCTTTTAGATCATTTAAGTTTGTTTTATCTAACGTCTCCTTAATTGCTGTTACAACATACGTGTCATCCTTAATGGAAACAACCGTAAGACACACTCCATTATGAGCCACACTTTGATCAATTTTTAGTTCAGTAGTGAAATTCGCACGAACCGTAATATCCAGATTCCCTTGATCCGTTTTTAGATTCATAACTGTTCCCAATTCTTCAATGATTCCTGTAAACATAAATGCGAATTATTTAGTTAAATTTGTGACCTTAAAATTTGTGATCTGTTTTTAGGTTTCAAAAATACTTATAAAGTAAGTTATAATGAAGAAAGAAGAAAAAATAAGATTAGGAATATCTATTGGTGACCTAAATGGTATTGGAAGTGAAGTAGCGCTAAAGACATTTGAAGATCCTCGGATGCTGGATTTTTGTACTCCTGTGATCTTTGCATCTGTAAAGATTCTTTCTTTTCTGAAAAAGCAGTATACTTTAAATATGAATTTTAACGGTATTGATAATACTTCCCAAATCCTGGATGGAAAAGTAAATGTTATCAATGTTTGGAAAGAAGGAGTAGATATTAATTTTGGAGAAGAAAATTCAACAATTGGAGCCTATGCCATCAAATCATTAAAGGCAGCAACTGCTGCATTAAAAAATGACGAAATAGATGTTCTGGTAACAGCTCCTATCAATAAACATAGCATACAGTCTGAAGATTTTAATTTCCCCGGTCATACCGATTATTTGGATCAGGAACTAGAGGGAAATAGCTTAATGTTCATGATTACAGACACTCTCAAAGTAGGGTTACTAACCGATCACGTTGCCGTAAAAGATATTGCGGATACCATTACACCCGAACTAATCCAAAAAAAGGTAGATACTATTTATACTGCTCTAAAGCAGGATTTTGGAATCAGCAAACCAAAAATAGCCGTTTTAGGAATTAATCCTCATAGCGGAGACAATGGTGTTATTGGAAAGGAAGATGAAGAGGTTTTAAAACCCACAATCAAAAAAATAAATGAATCAGGTAAATTAGTATATGGCCCCTATGCGGCAGATAGTTTTTTTGGATCAGACAGTTATAAATCATTTGATGCAGTTGTTGCTGCTTATCACGATCAGGGATTGATTCCTTTTAAAACATTATCCTTTGGAAAAGGTGTCAATTATACAGCAGGATTGAATAAAGTGCGCACTTCTCCTGATCATGGGACTGCTTTTGAAATTGCAGGAAAAAATAAAGCGGATAACGAATCTTTTAAGGAAGCCGTATTTGCGGCTTTGAAAATTTTTAAAAACAGACAAGAATATCTTGAGTTAACCGCAAATCCGTTAAAAAAACAGCCTAGAAAACCTCAATTCAAAGGAAACAAAGAGAAACAATAGGCACTAGAAAGTAAGTGTTAAAATAGGAAGCAATGTAGCTCTTAACCAAAATAAAAGCTAAAAACGAAAAAAATACAAATGCATTGGAAACATAGAAACCTTGCATAATCAGGATAAAAATTTGAATTCAGATCGAACCCTCTTAATTCGGTTAATTTATAGAAAAAGAAGGGGCATAGACTCAATTACTCAAAGTCTTATTAACTAAATACTAACTTTCTGATATAATTTTATTTACAAAAATGCATTCATAATGTTTTTTTGTTATCTTTGCACCCGCCTTTGCCGAATCGGCAGAGACTCGAAACTGATGATGAGATGAAACCACAAAAAGAGTTTAACATCCCTTTTGTTGGACTGAAGCAAGGATTACACAATTTTGAGTATCAAATTGGCAATACGTTCTTCGAACATTTTGAGTATGATGAATTTAATGCATCTGCTATAAAAGTCGATCTGGAGTTTAACAAGAAAACAACGATGTTAGAACTTCGTTTTACGGCTAATGGCATAGTGAATGTAAATTGCGATGTTACTAACGAACCTTTTGACTTGCCTATTGAAAATGAATTCTTTTTAGTAGTTAAGTTCGGTGAAGAGTATAACAATGAGAATGAAGAAATTCTTATTATTCCTTATGGAGAATATGAAATCAACGTTCAGCAATATATTTATGAACTTATAGTTTTAGGAGTACCTTCTAAACGAGTTCATCCGGGTGTCGAAGACGGAACATTAGAATCAGATATACTAGAAAGACTGGAAGAGTTAAGTCCGAAAGAAAAAACATTAGAAAATGATAACGAGGAAATTGATCCTCGTTGGGATAAATTAAAAAACTTATTAAACGATAAATAATAGCTAAGCAATGGCACATCCTAAAAGAAAAATCTCCAAAACAAGAAGAGATAAGAGAAGAACACATTATAAAGCTACTGTACCACAAATAGCAACTGATCCTACAACTGGAGAAGCACATTTATACCACAGAGCACATTGGTTCGAAGGTAAATTATACTACCGTGGTCAAGTAATTATTGACAATACTGAAGAAGAAGTAGCGTAAGCATACTGTTAAAATTCTATAGAGAACTCTCACAAATGTGAGAGTTTTTTTGTTTTTAGTTGAATATGTGTCAAAATCCAGTTATTTTGCGCCATATTTGCATGTAATTTAGTAATTTCAACCACTTTTTACATTTTTGTGTAATGAGTCATGAAATAACCTAAGCAATTTATTGATGCTAATTCCCGTAAAACGGGCACTAGCGAATTCCATCTGAAACTTATAAATAATAGGTCTCAGATGAAACTAAAATCAAGATATGAGTAAAATCACAGCCGCTATCACAGCTGTAGGCGCCTATGTGCCAGACTATGTGTTATCTAATGAGATATTAGCAACCATGGTTGATACAAACGATGAATGGATCACCACTCGTACCGGTATTAAAGAAAGAAGAATACTAAAAGAAGAAGGAAAAGGAAGTTCCTTTTTAGGCATAAAAGCAGCGGAAGATTTAATTGCCAAAAAAAATCTTGATCCCAAAGAGATTGATATGGTAATCTTCGCCACTGCAACTCCAGACCTTCCTGTAGCTGCAACAGCTGCATATGCAGCTTCAGAAATAGGAGCCGTGAATGCATTTTCTTACGATTTACAAGCAGCTTGTTCCAGTTTTTTATACGGAATGTCTACTGCGGCCAGTTACATTGAAGCTGGGAGATATAAGAAAATCCTGTTGATTGGAGCAGATAAAATGTCTTCTATCATTGACTATACCGATCGAACCACCTGTATTATTTTTGGTGACGGCGGTGGAGCAGTGCTTTTCGAACCTAACCAAGAAGGATTAGGGCTACAAGATGAGTACTTACGTACTGATGGTGTAGGACGTGAGTTCCTAAAAATTGAAGCAGGTGGGTCTATCCTGCCTCCATCTAAAGAAACCGTAGCAAATAGACAACATTTTGTTCAACAAGACGGAAAATCAGTATTTAAATATGCAGTTTCCAATATGGCAGATGCAAGCACTAAAATCTTGGAACGCAATGATATGACAGGTGATGATGTAGATTGGCTAGTTGCGCATCAGGCTAATAAACGTATTATTGATGCTACCGCCAATAGAATGAACCTGGATGAAAGCAAAGTTCTTATGAATATTCATAGATATGGTAATACTACCTCAGCTACATTGCCATTATTATTAAGTGATTACGAAAAACAACTCAAAAAAGGAGATAATATAGTATTTGCCTCATTTGGTGGAGGCTTTACTTGGGGGTCAATTTTCTTAAAATGGGCCTATAATTCCTAAACAACTAAAACACACAATACCCAACATTATGGATTTAAAAGAAATTCAGAATTTAATCAAATTCGTGGCCAAATCTGGGGCTAGCGAAGTGAAGTTAGAGATGGAAGATGTAAAAATTACTATCAAAACTACTTCAGAAGAAAACAAAGAAACAACAATTGTACAACAGATTCCTATGAGTACTGGAGTTGCTCCCCAACCAGTAGCACCAGTACAAACTACAGAATCAACACCTGTTGCTCCCGCTGCAGATACGCCTGTAGCAGATGACAATTCAAAATACATCACTATAAAATCTCCTATCATAGGAACACTTTATAGAAAACCTGCACCGGATAAGCCGACTTTTGTAGAAGTTGGTGATACTATCAAAGAAGGAGATGTACTTTGTATTATTGAAGCAATGAAGCTTTTTAACGAAATCGAAAGTGAAGTTTCAGGTAAAATCGTAAAAATATTAGCGGATGATAATTCTCCTATAGAATTTGATCAACCTTTATTTTTAATAGACCCATCATAACCCAATTTTAAAATTCCAATTGACAAATCCCAAAATCCAATACGTCGGAATTTGGAACGTGGAATTTGAGATTTTTAAATTTAGAACGTTATGTTTAAAAAAATTCTAATTGCCAATAGAGGTGAGATTGCATTGCGTGTAATCAGAACCTGCAAAGAAATGGGTATTAAAACTGTAGCAGTATATTCTACCGCAGATGCCGAAAGTTTACATGTTCGTTTCGCAGATGAAGCAGTATGTATCGGACCCGCACCTAGTAGCGAATCGTACCTTAAAATGTCTAATATAATAGCCGCTGCAGAAATCACAAATGCAGATGCCATCCATCCCGGATATGGATTCTTATCAGAAAACGCGAAATTTTCCAAAATTTGTGAAGAACACGAGATAAAATTTATCGGAGCAAGCCCAGAAATGATTGACAGAATGGGAGACAAAGCATCTGCTAAATCTACGATGATCGAAGCCGGCGTGCCTTGTGTACCTGGTAGCGAAGGTATAATTCCTGATTTTGAAACTTGTATAAAAGTGGCTAAAGAAACTGGTTATCCGGTTATGCTTAAAGCGAGTGCCGGTGGCGGCGGAAAAGGAATGCGTGCTGTTTGGAAAGAAGAAGACCTACAAAATGCTTGGGAATCTGCCAGACAAGAAAGTAAAGCTGCATTTGGTAACGATGATATGTACATGGAGAAACTTATTGAGGAACCTCGTCATATCGAAATCCAAATTGTAGGTGACAGTAACGGTAGAGCTTGCCACTTATCAGAAAGAGATTGCTCTGTACAACGAAGACATCAAAAACTTACCGAAGAAACCCCTTCTCCGTTCATGACTGATGAACTAAGAGATAAAATGGGAGAAGCAGCAGTTAAGGCAGCAGAATATATTAAATATGAAGGCGCCGGAACTGTAGAGTTTTTGGTTGATAAGCATCGTAATTTCTACTTTATGGAGATGAATACACGTATTCAGGTAGAGCACCCAATTACAGAACAAGTAGTAGATTATGATTTAATTAGAGAACAAATATTAGTAGCTGCAGGAGTGCCGATTTCCGGTAAAAATTATTATCCTCAGCTGCATTCTATAGAATGTAGAATCAATGCAGAAGATCCTTACAAGGATTTCCGACCTTCTCCAGGTAAAATAACTAATTTACATCTTCCTGGTGGACACGGAGTTCGTATCGATACACACGTATATAGTGGTTATATCATTCCACCAAACTACGACTCTATGATTGCTAAGTTGATCACTACCGCGCAGACACGTGAGGAGGCAATCAATAAAATGAAAAGAGCTCTTGATGAATTCGTGGTAGAAGGAATCAAGACTACTGTTCCATTCCATAGACAGTTGATGGATCATCCGGATTACGTTTCCGGGAACTATACTACCAAATTTATGGAGGATTTCGAAATGGAAGAACCAAAAGAAAACTAATCAACATTTAAGCCTCTTTATTGAGGCTTTTTTTATGACTTTATAAGATGTCTTTAAGCTATTGGGAACATAAAAACTGGTTATCTAATATTGATTTTACCATTATTGGTAGTGGAATTGTCGGTCTAAATAGTGCTCTTCGTCTTAGGGAGAAGTTTCCAAATGCTAAAATTCTTGTACTGGAACGAGGCATCCTTCCTAATGGTGCCAGTACTAAAAATGCAGGTTTTGCGTGCTTCGGGAGTTTGTCAGAAATCCTTGACGACCTCAACACTCATTCTGAAGAAGAAGTTTTACAATTGGTACAAAAAAGAAATCGTGGACTTCAACTATTACGCAAGAATCTGGGAGATTCTAAAATCGATTACTCTTCTTATGGAGGCTATGAACTTTTTACCAAAACTGATAACGATTTATACGAAACCTGTCTTTCCAAAATTGATCATATCAATTCACTATTAAAACCAATTTTTAAGGACAATGTATTTTTGAAAAAAGATAACATTTTCAGTTTTAGAAACATCCAACCTAATTATATTCTCAACCAATTTGAAGGACAAGTTGATACAGGTAAAATGATGGATGCTTTATTGTATAAAGTTCAGACTGCCGGAATCAAAATACTGAATAATTGTAACGTCAACGAAATTACTGACACCTCCGCATCTGTAGAAATAAAAACAGATCATTTTACGTTAGTAACTAATAAGGTCTTAATCGCTACCAATGGATTTGCTTCGCAATTAGGTATTACAGACGTGCAACCGGCCAGAGCACAGGTATTAATTACTAAACCTATCGAAGGCTTACATATAAAAGGAGCTTTTCATCTGGATAGAGGCTATTATTATTTTAGAAATATTGACAACAGAATTCTTTTTGGTGGAGGGAGAAATCTAGATTTTAAAGCGGAAGAAACTACCGCACTAGATCAAACTCAGTTAGTACAGCAAAAACTCGAAGAGATTTTGCTCACCACAATTTTACCAAATACAGATTTTGAAATTGATCATCGCTGGAGTGGAATTATGGGTGTTGGAAATCAAAAGAAATCGATTGTCAAGCAAGTTTCTGATAACGTGTTCTGCGGTGTAAGACTTGGCGGAATGGGTGTGGCAATTGGAAGTCTTGTTGGTTTAGAATTAGCTGATCTTTTATAGACAGTTGTATTGATTCATTATGAAAAAAATCTTCCGTTTTGTATATAAAGGCATTTTGATCTTTTTCCTGCTTAGTATATTGTGGGTGCTTATCTACAAATGGATTGATATTTCGGTAACACCTTTAATGGGTATTAGGCATTTTCAATCAGAGAATAAGATCACTGGCAAGCATCAATGGGTTTCCTTAAAAGATATTTCTAAAAACTTACAACTTGCCGTGATCTGCAGTGAAGATCAAAGATTTATGGAACATCATGGTTTTGACACTAAAGCGATAGAAAAAGCTATCTCAGAACACAAGTCTGGCAAACGACTAAGAGGAGCCAGTACGATCTCACAACAAACCGCAAAAAATGTGTTTTTATGGCCGCAACGCAGCTGGGTTCGCAAAGGATTAGAAAGTTATTTCACCTTTTTAATCGAAACTTTCTGGAGTAAAGAACGCATTCTGGAAGTATACCTAAACAGTATCGAAATGGGCAATGGTATTTATGGTGCAGAGGCTGCTGCAAAATTTTGGTTTAACAAATCTTCAAAAGATCTACAACCTAATGAATCAGCTGCCATAGCGGCTATCCTTCCAAATCCGAGAAAATACCTAGCTAATCCTCCATCAGCATATGTTCAGGAAAGAAAAAAATGGATCCTTCAGCAAATGCGTAATTATGGAACATGGTCCTTATCAGAATAAAAGATTGAGAGGGAGAATGCTGTTCGCAAAACGATTTGTACAATCATCAGGGTTATTATATCTTGAAATCTTAAATCCATTTTCTTGAAAAATCTAAAGGAAGAACTATACAATCATTGTAAACAATTTGTGCAAAACCGCCTTAATCGAATTGAGGACAGGATTGCCAATATACAGGACTCTCTTACTTCTGAGACAAAAAGTACGGCTGGTGACAAACACGAAACCGGACGAGCGATGCTTCAATTAGAAAGAGAAAAAGCAGGTGCACAATTATCCGAGGCGCAAAAATTACAAGAAGTTTTATCCAAAATTGACATATCTACTAATTCTGAAGTCATACGATTAGGAAGTATTATAGAAACCTCTAATGCAAATTATTTTTTAAGTATTTCCGTTGGAGAAATTACTAGTAACAAAAAAACATATTTTGCTATAGCAGCTAATACTCCTATTGGGAAATTGTTATTAGGCAAAAAAGCAGGAGATTGTTTTAGTTTCCATGGAAACCAAATAACTATAAACAGGGTGGTTTAGCAAAACGTTAATTTCATCCTGAAAATATTATGAGGAAGATTAAAAATATCAAAAGCCTGATATGATAATTTGAATCTTCATAAACCGTACTAGAAATTTGTTAAATGTAATAGTATAGAAAAATCATTTTGAGTAAATTGCTGGCTCACAAATTATCATTCTAAATGAAGAAGCTTTCTTTACTACTTTTTGTTGTAGTAATCTTTTTTGGGTGTAAACCATATCAAAACACCAAAATCCGAAAAGGTCAGATGACCTATGAAGAATTTAGAGCAGAGCAGCGATCCTTTCCTACAGAAGACGGTATCATCAAATATATAGACAAAGGAAATGGTCCTGTGATTGTATTACTTCATGGAGTTCCAACATCGGGTTGGTTATACCGAAAAATGATTGACCCATTGGTTGCAGGAGGATATCGTGTAATCGTTCCGGATATGCTGGGATATGGTTCTAGCGACTCTCCTGAAGGATATAAAATTTATAGTGAGAAAGAGCACGCTAAAAGATTGCTGGCTCTTATGGATGGATTGGGTATAGAGTATTGGTCTCATGTCATGCACGATGTAGGTGGTGTATGGACCTGGGAGCTTTTTAATCAAGCTCCGAAAAGAATTGAAGAATTAATCGTGTTGAATACCTTATTATACGAAGAAGGATTTTATCCTCCTATACGATTTAGCCCCGGACCAGCTGCAAAAGCTGCTATGTGGTCCTATCGAAATGGAGTTACCACAAATACATTATTGAAAACCTTATTCAAAGAAGGATTAAAAGAAAATAAATTAAATGAAATTGATGTAGAAGGTTATAAAACTCCTTTATTAGAAGGGAAAACTGACGGAATGTATTATTTCTTTACCAGAACCTGCAACTACTTTCCTGACTATTCTCTGGTTTTCGAAAGTATAGACATTCCTGTGTCGGTGATTTGGGGAATTCACGATACTATGTTACAATGGACTCCGCAGCAAACCAAAGTAACGAATGCGCTTAAAATAGATGAAGCAGATATTCATTTTATTGACGAAAAACACTTTATTCAAGAAACTAAAGCTGAAGAAATCGCTTATAAAATTTTAGACTTCCTCAGATAGTATTTAATTAAGACCAGAAGTGGTTACCCAATGTTGTAATTCTACTCTAAAAATAGTGCCATTAATCAACTCCTGTACCAGCTCTAATTCATCTTTGCTTATAGCCAAATCTATTTTATCAGAGGGTGTTCTAAGCAACAGTGATCTGCAATTTTGATGATCAGAGCATTGATTGCAACACTGTGATTGTTCTGTAATTCTGCAAGCATCTGAAAAATCTTTTAGTTCATTTAGTGTAAGTAAAAATCCAATATCTCTAAATACTAATTGAACCTTGGGCGAGCCCATTGGTTTCTGTTGCTTCCAAAAAAAAGATATACCAACTTTATTACTATATATTTTATCAATAGCACTCATTCTGAATCTTATTTGATTCAAAAGTATTAATTATTTATAATTAATCTAAATAAAAATTAGTTAAATTATGTCCCTAAGCTTCAGTTGAAGAGATACCGTTCCGTTCCATTCATTTTCATCAATAGAATAGGCAATCTTTACATTTTGATTTTCTATAATTGAATTATATTTTGAGCCAAGATTAAAACCAATCGCACCGATTGCCATTCCACTCTTCTGCATTTTACATTTCAAATGTTTTTCATCAGCTCCTACGCACTTTGCATATCCAGTATCTTTTACATTTTCAGTCATAAAAACCGGGGTCATATTTCCTGGGCCAAATGGCGCGAATTGCTTGAGTATCCGAAAGAATTTTGGTGTGATCTGATCAAATTCTATCATCGCATCTATCTGTATTTCGGGAGTCAATAATTTTTTATCGATGGTGGAATTTACTACTTCTTCGAATTTTTGCTTAAACAACTCATACTGCTCTTCTTTCAACGTTAATCCAGCGGCATATTTATGACCTCCGAACTGTTCTATATGTTCTGAGCAAGCTTCTAAGGCATTATATACATCAAATCCCTTGACAGATCTGGCAGAAGCTGCTAGCTTATCTCCACTTTTAGTAAAAACTAACGTAGGTCTGTAGTACGTTTCAGTAAGTCTGGAAGCTACAATTCCGATAACGCCTTTATGCCAATTCTCATCGTATACTACTGTGGTGAATCTATCTTCTTCAGAATTTTGGGCAATTTGAATCAAAGCATCTTCTGTAATACTTTTATCAGCATCTTTTCTATCGCTATTGTATATTTCTATTTCGGAAGCATACTGTAAGGCAATTTCCGGATCTTCTTCCTTCAATAAGTTCACCGCATGTAATCCATGCTTCATCCTGCCAGCTGCATTAATTCTGGGTGCTAGAATAAATACCACATCTGTAATAGTTAAGGTTTCTTTTTTTACTTGTGAAAGCATTGCCCGAAAACCAGTTCTAGGATTTTGGTTGATTACTTGTAAACCAAAATATGCCAGAACTCTATTCTCTCCGGTTATCGGAACAATATCAGCACCAATTGCAGTAGCAACCAAATCTAAATACAAGAGCAAATCATCTACAGATTGCCCTTTTTTTGAAGCAATGGCTTGCACTAATTTAAATCCAACTCCGCAACCACATAATTCTTTATAAGGATATTCACAATCCTGTCGTTTCGGATCCAAGACAGCCGCCGCATGCGGAATTGTGTCTCCCGGGCGATGATGATCACAGATAATAAAATCAATTCCTTTGGACTTTGCATATGCTACTTTATCTATAGCTTTGATCCCACAATCTAATGCTATAATCAAAGAAATATCATTATCAGCGGCATAGTCAATTCCTTGGTAAGAAACGCCATACCCTTCTGCATACCGATCCGGAATATAAGTAGTTACCTGCGATGATAAGGTTTCCAGAAACGAAGACATTAATGCTACAGAAGTTGTTCCATCCACATCATAATCTCCATATACCATGATATTTTCCTGATCCGATACTGCTTTTTCAATTCTAGAGACAGCTCTGTCCATATCCTTCATTAAAAAAGGATCATGTAGATCTTCTAATGATGGTCTGAAGAACTTTCTGGCCTGATCATAGGTTTCAATTCCTCTTTGGACCAATAGTGAGGCAATTGTAGTATCTACGCTTAGAACTTCTGCTAAGTTGTTGATTATTGAAGTTTCAGGTTTTGGTTTTAGGGTCCATCTCATTGGCATTGTCCTTCAGAAATTATTTAAAAATCCAAAGTACAAAAAACATCCCTACTCCTCTTGGTTTGACATTAGTTTTGTATTTTGGTTTGCTAAAATTTAAATTAATTCAAAACGTACACATACACATGCCACTAGTAACACCTTTATCCGCTGATCACGATTTAGAAACCAAAGAATTGGCCGAATTCTTTAATGAAACCTTAGGCTTCTGTCCTAATTCTGTTTTAACCATGCAGAGAAGACCAGCCATTTCTAAAGCGTTTATCAATCTCAATAAAGCAGTAATGGCTAATGAAGGTCGCGTGACCTCAGCCTTAAAACGTATGATTGCCTGGGTAAGTAGTAATGCTACAGGCTGTAGGTATTGCCAGGCTCACGCAATTAGAGCAGCAGAACGCTACGGAGCAGAACAAGAACAATTAGATAACATCTGGGAATATAAAACACATCCTGCGTTTAGTGATGCTGAGCGTGCCGCCCTTGATTTCTCGCTTGCTGCATCTTTAGTTCCTAACAATGTAGATGAAGCTATCAAAACAGAACTTTATAAATACTGGGATGAAGGTGAAATAGTAGAAATGCTTGGCGTTATTTCCTTATTTGGATACCTAAACCGCTGGAATGATTCTATGGGAACTACTGTAGAAGAAGGAGCCATAGAGTCCGGAGAGCAATATCTTGGCAAACACGGTTGGGAAAAAGGAAAACACGTTTAATTTTATAGATCGTTGGATTAATTAGACGGTTAGATATTAGATCAGACCTCACAGTCCGCCGAGGCGGACTGTGAGGTCTTTTTTTTATTCCTTCTCACACAGCAATAATCTTCTCCCTCACAGCTTTAATAATCAACCCGGCTGTGTTTTTTACCTCTAACTTCATCATCAAATTTTTACGATGTCCTTCTATAGTTCGTACACTCAGAAATAGTTCTTCGGCAATTTCTGCCGTAGTATATTCTTTCGTGACTAATTCCAATACTTCTAATTCTCTTGAGGTAAGATGATAGTCTTTGCCAATTGCAGGAGGTTTGGCTGATTTGTTTTTCAATCCTTTTAATAATGCCTGAGAAACAAAAGGGTTAAAATAAAATCCTTTTTCACACACGGATCGTATTGCATCTTCCAACTCTTGTTGATTGGTGTCTTTTAAAAGGTATCCATTAGCTCCGACCTCCATCAAGTAGGATATCATTCGCTCTTCTTTATGCATCGTAAGTATAATCACTTTCATATCCGGATACAACTCTTTGACTTTTACCGTTGCATCTACTCCGTTCATTTCTTCCATCTCCAGATCCAGTAGTATTACATCAGGAACGACGTTGTTTAACTTCGTTAAAAGATCCTTGCCGCTTACTGCTTCCAGTACAAGCTGAATATTTTTCATTTTATCTAATAACGATTTGATACCTTCCCGAAATAAATTATGATCGTCTACCAATCCTAGTTTAATAATCTCCATGGTTTTTTTATTTAGGTTGTTAAGAGTGCTTACTGTGGTATTTCTAGCCGGACTTTCATTCCTGATTTTTCTTCCAGAAAACTTATGGTTCCGGATAAAACAGATAACCTGCTTTCGATGTTTTTTAGTCCTAATCCTTTTCTGAATTGAAGTTGTTTTTCATCTAATCCTTTTCCATTATCCTCATACACAATAATCAGTTTCTCATCCTGATTTTTCATTTCAATTTTTATGGTAGAAGCTTCTGCATGTTTAAGGGTATTGGTAATTAACTCCTGAATTATTCTATATAGATTTAGTTCTTTTGTTTTAGCTATATGCTGTGTCGTATTATTTACAAAAGAAATTTTGATTTTTCCGGAATCTCGTACCGTTTGCACCAAGCTATCAATAGCTTCCAGAAACCCTAACTTCTCTAACACCACTGGTCTTAAATCCTGAGAAATACTCCGCACACTGTGAATCATATCATCAAAAAAACCACTGATTTTATTTGCTATTGTTGTTAATTCTTCTGGTGCTAATTCTGGTGTTATCTGGCCAATATATAGCTTCGTTGTAGTTAACATAGCTCCTACGTCATCGTGTAACTCTTTAGCTATTCTGCTACGTTCTTCTTCCTGGCTCTGGATAGATGTTTTTAGCAATTCTTTCTGATAGTCTGACTCTGCTTTTTGATGTCTTTTTTGTTGCCCCAGTAATCTTCGCTGATAGATAATAAAAAACACAATCACCGATAGTGACAGTAAAAAAATCACGACCATACCGATGATGATGATCTTTAGTGTTATAGCTTCTTCGGATTCACCCATAAAGCAGTGATATAAAATAGCATTAGTACTATGTTTACAATAGCATGAAGTCCCCAAACCAAATAACTTGCTTCAGTAGACCCTTTGAACATATTGTTATTAATAAAAAACAGTATTAAGTTACTCGAAAAATAAATTAAAAAACCAGAATTGATCCAAAACATGGGGTTCGTTTCTAAAGCACTATATTTTACTTCCTTTAATAAGGCATAGAAGTAACTCAGTGCCAAAAATATCACCACAACTCCTAACAATGTTGTTACGTTAGAATTAAAGGTATTTAAATCCTGAAAAAACAGTGTATTCACCACTGCAAATACTGTAAAAGCAACGCCCAGAATAATGAAAAACCATTTTGAGAATATTTTGGATAATACTACTCGGTATATATTGATAATCAATAAAAACTCTATGATTGCATAAAAATGATACAATGGCAGGTTATTAATTTTTTGATACCATAATATGTTCGCAATAAACTCAACTACAAAAACCACTACAAGTAAGTAAACTAGTTTTAGTTGTATTTTATGTAATGATTTAAACTTGAATATCGATAATACTAAAGGTATAACAACTATGAAAGATGAAATGCTACCTAAAATATCAAAAAACTCTGGACTCATCAATTACTTAATTAGAGTTGGGTGGACAAGTAGGTGGACAGGGTTTAGAATATTCAATAAAAATCTCTTCATTATCAAATTCTACTAAACCATGTCTTGATATCACCTCAGTTAATACCTTGGTATCAGGAACAATTCCTATTACCGGAGTAAATGAGATCATATTTCGATGTTGAAACTTGTTCATATCGACACCTGGATACATAATAAATCTCGAAATATTATCCTGTAAGGTGGTATTAAAAAGCTCCAGCACCATATCACTGCTAACATTAAAAAAGTTAACTCTGGTTAATGCCCTTGTTCTCTCGTCTTTTGCCACAAAAAGATCATCGATTAAATTATCTTCTACACTATTCCAATTGGCCAAAATCATTTCCTTAAATATGCCTGGCACAATGGTTCCTCCATCATTTACATTTGCAGCTATTGGCACTTTTGGTTTTTGATATTTAGCTTCTAAAGTAAACCAGACTTCATTACCGGCACTTCCATACTTAATATTTATGATTGGGTGAAAAGTGAATTTATTTTTATCCTCATCTTCCAGACTCATGTAAATTCTAATGCTTTTAATATCCTTAAGGGTATTTAAGGTCTTAATATCATCTGTATTCATCTCAAAAAAATTCGTGCGAGAATAATGACTAGTAGAAGTTTTATTATCAATATTTAGTCGCTGAAAATGTCTAGCTAATAGTAATACTTCTTCTTCCTGCCATCTCGTTATGCTATCCGACTGCTCCTTTGTAATTAGCTGTTTTTGTTCTAGTGCTTGTTCCATTTGTGTGAATATTTATTACGTTAAATTGGTTTGTTCCTTAAAGCTAAGCAAAAAACACTTTGGTAACTAATAATGGGCAGATTAACAGGTAATAACCCTGAAAAAACACGTATTTACCACGTGTTTATATTTCTAACATTTAGAGCCAATCATTTAACAAATAGGTAATTCTACTATGCAAATGGGGAAAATACGTGGTTTTGAAAACAGAAACTTATACGCTATTGAAATACAGGTGGTTACATTAATTTTGAGTGTAATTAAAATAAACCATTAGAAGAGTAGCTACTTTTTTGATTACATCGGCGGATTCGAAAAGCCTAATTATAAATAGAGTAGAAGTTTAAAAAACAAATCATGGAATTAAAAGAAGCAGTATTGTCTCACTTAGACGCAAAACAAACAGGATCTATTCTTATTAGATGCGAAGGAGGATATGTAGCACGATTTACACTTTCTTACAAACTGAATGGTAAGGAATTTAGTAAGCATTCAGGAGATATCTCGCTAGGAGTAAACAAGTCAGAAACTATTCCGGAAGGCGCCACTTCTATCTATCTGAAGGTTGAAGAAAACTGGGCATTTGGTTGGTCTACGATTTTTACCAAGACATATGACAAACCAGTTACAGAATGCTATAAGGTGTACGGTACAACACTGGATCCTAAATATGCTAAAATTTCTTGTTAGTAAATTAATATGTTTTCAAAAAACGAAGCATTATTTTATGAATAAACAACCTGAATTTATCAGTTCGGGTTGTTATTTTTTAAAGTAATACCGAAAACTTTTCCAGAGAAGATATACACTCATCAAAATGATAAATATAGCCCATATCCAATAAGTGCCAATCGTATTTTCTGCAATAGCCTGCGTGTCTGAAATCTGAATCGCGCCATCTCTTTCGAACTGTTTTGTAAACAAATAGTCTAACTGAAGATAGGTGCTTAATACAGATTGCAAGCCTAAAAACAAGATCACAACAACCTCTAACTTTCTACTTTTGAATAGTGTAATCACAAACAAAAACACCGCAAAACAACTCATTACTGCAATTCCCCAAAAAGATCTAATCCATAATAATAGGGAAAGTATCATAATGCCTATTAATATCCTAAGTGCAATCATAGAGCTTCTATGAGATTTTGCCGAAACAATCAATAATGCTCCCACAATTGCAGGACCTAATAATCCACCTGCGGCTACCAATGCATTACCCATAAATGCTGGTAAATAGCTTCCTCCTAAGTGATAATAGGCAACACCTCCACCATTTTCATAAATCTCTAAATACTCAAAACTTCCTCCTGCTAACAAGGCCGTCAGTCCGTGGCCCATTTCGTGAAACCATGTTCCCAGCAATCGAAAAGGATATTGAAACCATCCGAAATACGGTAACTGCCATAGTACCACAACTACTAAGGCAACAACTATTATTGTATAATCAAAACGTTTAGAGATACCTGTAATTTTTAAATTCGTTTAGCGTCTTTAAAACAAACCAAAATACGTAATTTTATGGCTCAAAAAATTATCCATTATGAATGCTTCAATCCATAAATATCTTTTTATTATTCTGACTTGTTTTCTAACTATAGGTATTCATGGCCAGGAAAAAGTTACAGAAGAAAAGAATATTTTTATAGATAAGCAAAACCTTACTGATTATAATCAGATGCCTGTTTATACTCCGGAAGCTAAATCCAAAATGCCTGTTCATGATCCAAATTATGAATTAGACAAACAAATTAATTTTGCTCTTATTAATGATACAAAAAAAGAAGAAGTCCTAATAACTGCTAACCTAAATACTGATCCTTTTTCTTCTTTACTCATAAATCCCGGACAACAATTATCATTAGGCGAGATTGCTAAAAAGCTTAAGGAACATAAATAAAATTGTGTTTACTTATTAATTAGTGGTGGTGATCAGTTATAAAAGCCTATTAGTCAATGCTGTCCCTGTAAAAGATATCCCACTCCATCCTGTTTTCATAAAATTACGAATGTTCTGATGATCCGTTCCTTCAGGATTTCCCAGAACATCTTTATAATACTTTCCAAAACAATGTAATGTTTCTTCTTTAGTTAGGTTTTGCAATTTTGCAAAAGAAAACAACTTACAAGAACCAGAATTTTGCCCAGCTTCATTGGTTATATTTCCATTAACAAAAGATACAGGTTCAAAACTGTAATGAGCATCTATGATATCCATTGTATTCTGAAATGTAACTTCTTCTGGAGTGTTTCTAAGTTTTTTAATAAAGTCTGATACGTCCATATATTATTTTTTACCTCCAACTACAATAACTATCTCTCCTTTGGGAGGTTTATTTTCAAAATGAGACAGTACTTCTTTTGCAGTTCCTCGAACCGTTTCTTCGTGAAGCTTACTTAATTCTCTTGACACAGAAACCAATCTATCATCTCCAAAATATTCTACAAAATTTCCTAACGTTTTTATGAGCTTATGAGGTGATTCATAGAAAATCATGGTTCTGGTTTCTTCTGCCAATAGTTGTAATCGGGTTTGTCTTCCTTTTTTTACCGGAAGAAACCCTTCAAATACAAACTTGTCATTTGGCAAACCACTATTAACCAAAGCCGGTACAAATGCAGTTGCTCCAGGCAAACATTCTACTTCGATATTATTTTCTACACAAGCTCTCGTTAATAAAAATCCAGGATCGCTTATGGCCGGCGTTCCTGCATCACTTATTAGTGCAACCGTTTCACCACTTTGTAATCTTCTGATAATGCTTTCTGTAGTTTTATGTTCATTATGCATATGATGACTTTGCATGTGTGTCATAATTTCATAATGTTTCAGCAATTTACCACTAGTGCGGGTATCTTCGGCTAAAATTAGATCGACTTCTTTGAGTACTTTAATAGCTCTAAAAGTCATGTCTTCCAGATTACCAATCGGAGTGGGAACTAAGTATAATTTAGACATGTATTAAGGTCTTACTTTTTTACCGGTTGTATATGATATGATCAGGAATATCAATCCTAAAGCAGCAAATAATCCTTCTCCATCATCTTTCATGTAATGAGCGGTATAGGCTAATACCATATCGAAAAAGAATCCTGCATACGCCCATTCTTTTAACCACTTTATTTTATTGGTAAGGATCACAATGATTCCTACTATTTTAGCAATCGCCAAAGGTATTACTAAATAGGTTGGGTAATCCAGATTTTCAAAAAATCCTCTTACCATTTCAGTATTAAAAAAATACATTTGTGCAGAAAATAACATAATTCCACACATCGCTACTGTAGCAACCCAATAAATAATCTTCATATATCTTGTTATTACTTTATTTCTTGAAGACTTAGTGATCAAAAAGAACTAATCCTTACCTAGAATTCGTATTTATTGGTTACAATTTCCATAAAACGCTCTTCATATTCCTCTTTTCCTACCCAATTATTATAATCTGGTTTTACCATGTTTTTAATAAACTGTCGCGCTCCACTTTTACTATTCAGTGTATTCAGTTGTGAAAGCACGCGGTTATAATCTGTGGAACTTCCATCAAACAAATGTTTTATGAAAGCCAGGCGATCGTTAAGCCCAATATTAATACCTTTTTTTAATTGATCGTTCAGTGATTTTGGTTTTTCATCTACATCATTAATCTTATCCAAAATAGGCATACTTTGAGGTGCTGATCCTATTTCTTCTTTATCATTTTTTTCATATACCGGTTCAGATAACAAAACATTTTCTTCTGTAAATTTAGGAACGGGAACAAAAAGATCTTCGGTTACCTTCTCATTGATTTTTTCAATAACAATTTCAGGTTTTTGCTCCTCAATTTCTTCTACAGGTGGTTCAATCGTTTTGTTTCCAAGGTTAAACATGGTTTCAGAAACCTCTTCTACTTCCGGCTCTTCATCAAGACTAATAATCGGTTTAGGTTGTACCTTCTTAATAGGTTCCTCTTCAATCTCGATAGTATTTTGTTCTTCTAAAGAACTTCTAATCTGCCCAATAGTTGGTTGGTTATCTGCAAAATGAGATTCAGCAAAATTTAAAATACTTAATTTTTCATATAATTGTCTCGCATCTTCTTGCAACTGTTGTAGAGTGGATCGATCCTTACCTTGTAATATTTTATGTGCAATGCTTATAAGCTCTGCTTCCAATTTCTTCTTCATAACTTTCTTGTTCGTTTGGGCTATGCTTTTTGTTTTTTAATAAATTTACCTCATCTTTAGAGCAATACCAAATAATATAGTGAAATGTGAGATGGTTTCATCTATCGTTATAAAACTCATTTGGTATTAAAGGAGTAGGGTTTCTTTTAATTGATGCTGAAAAATACAAAATGTTTCTCGAAAATACGGTAAATCATAAAGAGCAATTTGGGTGGATAGAAGTAATCTGTGGTTCGATGTTTTCGGGTAAGACCGAAGAATTGATCCGTAGACTGAAACGTGCACAGTTTGCCAAACAAAAAGTTGAAATTTTTAAACCAGCCATCGATGTGCGTTATGATGACGAAATGGTAGTTTCTCACGATGCTAATGAGATTCGTTCTACTCCGGTTCCAGCAGCGGCTAATATTAGAATTCTGGCGGATACCTGTGATGTTGTAGGCATCGACGAAGCACAATTTTTTGATGATGAGATCGTAAGTGTTTGTAATGATTTAGCCAATAAAGGTATTCGTGTTATCGTTGCAGGATTAGATATGGATTTTAAAGGAAATCCTTTCGGACCGATGCCGGCACTAATGGCCACTGCAGAATATGTAACCAAAGTTCATGCTGTTTGCACACGAACCGGTAATCTTGCTCAGTTTAGTTTTCGAAAATCAAAAAAAGATGATTTGGTATTACTTGGAGAAACCGATGAGTATGAACCCCTAAGTCGTGCCGCTTATTATAAGGCTACATTAAAAGAAAAAGTAAAAGAAATAGAGGTAACTGATCCTAAAGAATTATCTAAAAATTCTGAAAAACCTAATGAGTAGTGTAAAAGAAACCGTTCTGGAAATTAATCTGGCGCATCTTACTCATAATTATAACTATTTAAGAAGTAAGCTAAAACCAGAAGTTAAACTATTAGCTGTAGTAAAAGCTGCAGGTTATGGAAGTGATGCTGTAGTTATGGCAAAGCATTTGGAAAGAATTGGAGCAGATTATTTTGCTGTTGCCTATGTTTCTGAAGGAATTGCTTTACGAGAAGCGGGAATCACAACTCCCATCCTCGTACTACATCCCCAACCTATAAATTTTTCATCGCTAATAGACTATCGCCTGGAGCCCAGTTTATATAGTCCGAGGATTTTAAGAGAGTTTATAAAAGTTGCTGTAACTAAAAAACAAAAAGGATATCCTGCACATATAAAGTTCAATACCGGATTAAACCGAATAGGTTTTTGGGAGAATGATGTAGATTACATCATGGATCACTTAAACAAAACTGACAGCGTCAAAATACAATCGCTATTCTCTCATCTTGCGGCAAGCGAGGATCATAATGAAAAAGAGTTTACGCTAAACCAGATCAACTCATTTAAGAAGACTGCTTCAGAAATGATTGCAAAATTGGGTTACACACCAATGCTACACCAATCGAATACTTCAGGAATACTAAACTATCCCGAAGCCCATTTTGATATGGTTCGAACCGGAATCGGCTTATATGGATATGGTAACGAAGTAATTTATGATAAGGAATTAAAACCGGTAGCATCTTTAAAATCAATTATCTCCCAGATCCATATGTTAGAACCCGGAGAAACTCTGGGGTACAACAGAGCTTTTAAAGCAGATGGCTATACCAAAACGGCAACTATACCAATCGGACATGCTGATGGTATCGGAAGACAATACGGAAACAAAAATAGCTTTGTCACCATACATGGTAAAAAGGCTTACATAATCGGTAATGTATGTATGGACATGATTATGATAGACATCACGGATATTGATTGTAAAGAAGGCGACGAAGTAATTATTTTTGACAATACATCTTCTGCAGCGATAATCGCCGAAGGTGCGGGTACCATTTCTTATGAGCTCCTTACGGCAATCTCTCCGAGAGTAAAACGCGTTATTATCGATAATAATTGATGTTCATCGAAAAACAAGGTTTTTAAGACTTCAATAATTATCCACTTGTTTCTTAATTTTTGTTAAATTAGTAGCATACTAATTATCTAAATTTAATAAAATGGGATTTTTTAAAGATTTTAAGTCTTTCTTGATGAAGGGAGATATTGTAAGTCTTGCTACTGCGGTAATCGTAGGTGGGGCTTTTGGTAAAATTGTAACTTCTTTTACAAACGATGTTTTGATGCCTCCTATTGGCTTATTGTTAGGAGATGTTAATTTTACAGAGCTTAAGTTTGCGCTTACCGAAGCTTCAGTTAATGAAGCTGGAGAAGCAATAGCACCAGTAACAATAAATTATGGAAATTTTGTTCAAACAGTAATCGATTTCATAATTATTGGTTTCTGTATTTTTATGGTTCTAAAAGCATATGAAAAAAGCCAGAAAAAGAAAGAAGAAGCCCCTGCTGCACCAGCTGGTCCTACTCAGGAAGAGTTATTAGCTGAAATCAGAGATTTACTTAAAAAATAAAATCTCGCATATCAAATGAATTATCTATAGCTACCGCTATACTACATATTCTAACTAAACCGCTCTATAAACAGAGCGGTTCTTTTTTACAAAATGTTTAATATATAACAAAATGTTTAAATTGATATTATTTCTGAAAAAATCATTCTCCTTATAGAAATAATCAGCACATTTGCTGGAATTTAAAAACAAAGACCGATTTTTGTATTGTCAAAAGTCAATAATAAATAAAGCAGATGAAAGTAGCTGTTGTAGGTGCCACTGGATTAGTAGGCACAGTAATGTTAAAAGTATTAGAAGAACGTAATTTTCCGGTAACGGAATTAATTCCTGTAGCCTCAGAAAGATCTGTAGGTAAGAAAATATCTTATAAAAATCAGGAGTTTACCGTAGTTGGATTAGCTACAGCTATAGAAATGCAACCTGATGTAGCATTATTTTCTGCAGGAGGAAGTACTTCTGAAGAATGGGCTCCTAAATTTGCAGATGCAGGAATTACAGTAATTGATAACTCTTCGGCTTGGAGAATGGATCCAACTAAAAAGTTGGTGGTACCAGAAATCAATGCTAAAGATTTAACAGCAGAAGATAAAATTATTGCCAATCCTAACTGTTCCACAATACAACTAGTGATGGCATTAGGACCGTTACACGAAAAATATAGGATTAAGCGTGCTATCATTTCTACTTATCAATCCATTACAGGCACTGGTGTAAAAGCCGTACAACAGTTGGAAAATGAATATGCAGGTGAAAAAGGAGAAATGGCGTATCCGTATCCAATACATCGCAATGCTATTCCGCACTGTGATGCATTCCAGGAAAATGGATATACTAAAGAAGAAATGAAGCTAGTGAATGAAACTCAGAAAATTCTGGATGATCGTACGATAGCTGTTACAGCTACTGCCATTCGAATTCCCGTTGTTGGAGGACATAGCGAGAGTGTAAATCTTGAATTTGAAAATGAATTTCAGGAAAATGATATTCGCCAAATTTTGAATGCTACTTCTGGAGTTACTGTACAAGATAACCCGGATACAAATACCTATCCAATGCCAATTTATGCAGAAGGAAAGAATGATGTTTTTGTAGGTAGAATTAGAAGAGATCACTCGAGAGAAAATGCACTTAATATGTGGATCGTATCAGATAATCTTCGTAAAGGAGCTGCTACCAATGCCGTTCAGATTGGAGAGTATCTTGTAGAAAATAAATTAATCGGCTAAATAACCAACCTTTATTACAAAACCCTTGTCATCATAAAAGGATAACAAGGGTTTTTTCTTTATTTACATTTTACAAATTAGCATTACTCTCTAACCTTAGGAACATATATGTGCTTTCCTAAAAATAATGCATTCAGAAATAGACGGTTAGTTCCGTACCAAGAACCTCTAAAATTAGGGTTATCCGCAAAAAGGATTACTCTACCACTTCCTATAGCACTCACTAGCAGTGAAGCTGATGGCCTTAAATAATTCTCATAATTATCCGTGGATACGAATCCATCAATATGAGGATCTTCTGTATATTTTGCCACGGTAGCGTATGGGTTCTTACTAGGAGCCATAAATACCTCATTATTCTTATACACAGGTAGTGAAGCATCTCGATATCCAAAACCTAATGGATGGGTAATATCAAGATCTACTTCAAAAATTGCACCTCCTACACGTTCTCGTCCTATATTTTCTCTTGCATCCACGTATGGCAATCGTTTTACTGTTTTATTCTTCACTGTATCTTTTTCTTTTTTGATGAGCTTCTCTTTTACCACTTTCTTATCAATAACCCACTTCGAAGCATTTGCAATAGTGACCAGCGTATTTCCGTGAGACACCCATTCCTTTATTTTTTTCTGTTGAAGAGAATCTAACTGTTGATATCCACCGGACACCATCACTAAAGTGTTATATTCTTTTAAAGGAGCCCTATTAAACATGCTCATTCTTAACTTAGTAATAGGCATATGAACTCGGGTATCCAGTAAATGCCATACCTCTCCTGCCTCATATGAATTAACCCCATCGCCAATCAACAACAGTGCCTTGGGAGTGTCTAACTTTCTAAAATTACCACTTCCTAAATCAATTCCAGAGGTACTAAATCCAGTATTGGTACTAAAAACAGGAACGTTAAACTTTTCCTGTGCATCTTTAACTATTGCAAATACTTCGTCACTGGTTTTTTTCTGCTTGCTGACCGGAATCAAAACACTTCCATAATTAAAACCTTTATTTCCTGCGGAAGTTTTAATACTAAATGGCTTAAAGCCCGAAGCTACAAGTAATCCTTTGGATTGCATATAATACAGAGCAGCCGGTGCATTATAATCATCCCAATCCATGATATAAGCATAATCCGATTTTGAAACCTTTGTAATATCCACAACACCTGCTGTAGAAGTGACTTCTTCTTCTAAACTTAATGATTTAAGTCCCTTATACTTCATGTTATAAAAATTGGCAACACTCCAGGCTGAAGCATCATAAAAAACGCTATCTCTATATTTATTGTAGGTTTCGAAGATTGTTTGAACCATTCGCTTTTGAGGTTGTTTTACAGGTACTACATATCGATCTCCCTTTTTATATACCTTGATTTTATGAAGCAATAATTTATCAATAAATGCTTTATTTCTATTCTGATCATAAGCATCTCCAAACTCATAACCTGCAATGGTATTCTTTGCTACATTAGTTACTGCAGATTTAAAAAAGTTTTGTTGATACTTGCGGAGTGTTTCTTTATTTTCGACAGCGGCTTTTATCGTAGCTATACTAGAAACATACTGATTACGAATTGTAAAAGGAAACGAGATGGTTCCATAATCTGTGTCCTGTAAATGTCCTCTGGAACTAGCTTGTTCAAACAATAAAGCCAATGCACCCTGTAAATCAGGATAGGATGAACCATAACCGGGATAAGTTCCATCAAAAGCCTCTTTGGTAAAATAAAAAGATCCTATATTGTTCAAAGCATTCGAAAAATAAGGAGCAAACAAATTATTTAAATCTTCATAATTCTCCTTGGGCATAATCGGATCCTGCGAGCCAATGGGCTTCATCGGTTCAAAAAAATACGTGCTATTGGTTCCCATTTCGTGAAAATCCGTTACTACATTTGGATACCATTCATGATACCAAGTCAATTTTCCACGACTTTCCGGATGGATACCTAATAACCAATCTCTATTCAGATCAAACCAATAATGATTCGTTCGGCCACGAGGCCATCCTTCATTATGTTCAGCGTCATAATTGTCACTCACCAATGGATTCCCTTTAAACTGATTAGCCCATTGTGTATGTCTGTCACGACCATCTGGATTTATCGTGGGGTCAATAAACACAATTGCATTCTCCAGATATGTTTTTATTTCAGGACTATTTGACGCAACCAAAGCATATGCCGTTAGCATCGCCGCTTCAGAACTGGAAGGTTCATTACCGTGCACGTTGTATCCCAGTTGAACGAAAATTGGGAGCTCATTATAGTTTGACGGAGTAATTGAGGGGTTTGTATATTTTAAATGCTGTTCTTTCAGCCTAGAAAGACCCTTTACGTTTTCAGGTGTAGAAACAGTAAGTATAATCAACTTTCTATTCTCATGGGTTTTACCATAGCTTTCAATGGATGCCCTTTCGGATAATTCAGCAAGTTTTGCAAAGTATGCCACGATTTGATCATGCCGTGTATGTTGTTCCCCTATTGGATACCCAAGAAACTCTTCAGGTGATGGAATTTTGTCGTCAAAAGGAGTCTTATCTTTTAGAAAATAATCTTGTCCAATAAGAGGTGTCGTCGTAAATAAATAGATAAAAGAAGTGAGTATCAGAAGTTGTGTGAGCTTCATTATTTTGATATTAAAAGTTAAGTCAATTAGTTATTTCTCAGTAGGTGTAAGATATTTTTTTAACTCCGGTTTTGAGCAACATTTGTAAGGTTTTTAACATTTGCCCTTCTAATACACCACTTAATCATAAAAAAATAAAACAATGAATACTAAATTGATATTAGCATTAAGGGTTCTATTAGGAATCTTATTAATCGTTTTTGGAAGTAACAAGTTTATAGGTTTTTTACCAGATTTTGAATTTGCCAATCCAGACGCAGGGATATTCTTTGGTGCATTAGCAGGAAGTTACATCCTTAAAACCGTTGGATTGATCGAAGTAATCGTCGGGCTTTTATTAGTCACCAAAAAAGCAGTACCATTTGCTTTAATCCTAATGGCACCTATTTCGGTAAATATAATCTTGTTTCACGCGACTCTTGATCCGGCAAATATTGGTCCCGGTGCATTCGTTTTTCTGGTAAATGCATTCTTAATTTATGCCAATTGGAATACTTTCAAAAACCTATTTTAACAGGCTGGTCACATAAATTTACTGGTATAAAAGTAAAATTTTTCGTTTCTTAGGGGACGGAAAATTCCGACTGCTCTACACAAACGATCAGCAGAGTTGCTAAACCCCAAAGCAACACTATAAATGTGTAATAACCATATGATCGTTGTTGGAGCAGTTTTTTTATACTTTCTTTAGCATACTGAATTTACTACTTTTAATAGATTTGTGAGTTAGCAAATGGAGTCTTGCTAAAAATAATTTACCCACAAAATTTAACTCATCATGAAAAAAACACTTTTAATCCTATTTTTGATCTCGTTTATCATAGGATGCAAAAAAGAAACGAAAATAGAAACTGCTAAAACTATAATTCCATTGAATTACCCTGAAACTAAAAAAGTAGATACTGTAGATACTTATTTTGATATAGAAGTCAAAGATCCTTATCGTTGGCTAGAGGATGATCGCAGCGAAGAAACTGAAAACTGGGTTACCGCACAAAACAAAGTTACTTTTGGATATCTGGATAGTATCCCGTTTAGAGATCAGCTAAAAAAACGATTATCTAGTTTATGGAATTATGAAAAAGTTGGTGCCCCTTTTAAAGAAGGTGACTATACATATTTTTATAAAAACGACGGATTACAAAACCAATATGTAATCTATAGATTTAAAAACGAAGGTGATGAACCAGAAATATTTTTAGATCCTAATACTTTTAGTGAAGATGGAACAACTTCTCTTGGAGGATTGAGTTTTTCTAAAAATGGAAAATTACTTGCCTATTCAATTTCTGAAGGTGGAAGTGACTGGAGAAAAGTAATTGTTAAAAATGCAGAAACCAAAGAAATTATTGAGGACACACTTGTAGACATTAAATTTTCGGGAATGTCCTGGAAAGCAAATGAAGGTTTCTATTACTCTAGTTATGATAAACCAAAAGGAAGTGAGCTCTCGGCTAAAACAGACCAACATAAAGTATACTATCATAAACTAGGAACTCCCCAAAAAGATGATGCCTTAATTTTTGGAGGCACTCCTGAAGAAAAACATAGATATATAGGTGGCCGCGTTACAGAAGATGATAAATACTTAATTATTTCGGCAAGCACCTCTACATCAGGAAATAAACTATTTATTAAAGATCTTAGCAAACCAAATAGCAAATTGGTTACTATTCTGGATAACACAGATAGCGATACATATGTTATCGAGAACGTGGGTTCTAAACTATATCTGGTTACTAATTTAAATGCTCCAAATAAAAAAATTGTAACAGTAGATGCGGCTAACCCAACCCCAGAAAACTGGAAAGATTTTATTCCTGAAACCGAAAATGTATTAAGTCCTAGTACCGGTGGTGGTTATTTCTTTGCAGAATATATGGTCGATGCGGTATCCAAAGTATTGCAATATGATTATGATGGAAAATTAGTGCGTGATGTAGATTTACCGGGAGTAGGAAGCGTAGGAGGTTTTGGAACCAAAAAGGAAGAAAAGGAATTATATTATTCTTTTACAAATTATAAAACTCCTGGAAGTATCTACAAATATAACATTGCAGAAGGTACTTCAGAATTATATCGCAAGCCAAAAATTGATTTCAATCCAGAGGATTATGAAAGCAAACAAGTTTTCTATAACTCTAAAGATGGCACTAAAGTTCCTATGATTATTACTCATAAAAAAGGTATAGAACTTACAGGTAAAAATCCTACTATATTGTATGGATATGGTGGATTTAATATCAGTCTTACACCTTCTTTTAGTATTGCTAACGCAGTATGGATGGAGCAAGGTGGTATCTATGCCGTTCCTAACTTAAGAGGTGGTGGAGAATACGGTAAAAAATGGCATGATGCCGGAACAAAAATGCAAAAGCAAAACGTATTTAATGACTTTATCGCTGCCGCAGAATATCTTATTGAGAATAAATACACTTCTAGTGAATACTTAGCCATTAGAGGAGGATCGAACGGAGGATTATTAGTAGGAGCAACCATGACACAACGTCCAGACCTAATGAAAGTAGCACTACCTGCCGTTGGCGTACTCGATATGTTACGTTATCATACATTTACAGCAGGAGCCGGTTGGGCATATGACTACGGTACTGCACAAGATGATAAACAAATGTTCGAATACTTAAAAGGATATTCTCCTGTACATAACGTAAAAGAAGGTGTAAAATATCCGGCTACTTTAGTTACAACAGGAGATCATGATGACCGTGTTGTACCAGCACACTCCTTCAAATTTGCTGCAGAATTGCAAGCAAAACAAAGTGGTTCTAACCCAACATTGATAAGGATCGAAACCAACGCAGGACACGGAGCTGGTACCCCCGTAGCTAAAACAATCGAACAATACGCTGATATTTTTAGCTTTACGCTATTCAATATGGGGTATGAAGTATTACCGGAACAAGTAAATGATGAGATAAAAGGATAATTGTTCTATCATTAAAATTAAACCCAGTTTATACATTGAAAAATCTATTCCGTGTCTAAACTACTGTAAAATATACCGTTTCACTACATTTTAAAGTTTCACCATAGCGGTGCTATGCTAAAACTTGGAAAATATCATATTTTATGGCACTTTCGACACTCATAACGAAGTTCCAATGCATAAACTGGGTTAAAAGATCCGTTTTCTGAAAAGAGACGGATTTTTTTGTTGAAGTTATTTATATTTGAAATATGCTTACAGTTCAAAATGTTTCCTTCGCTTATGATACCGTTCCGGTTTTAAAAGATATCAGTTTTACTATTGAAAAAGGGCAGCATATTGCGCTGATTGGAGCCAGCGGTTGCGGCAAAAGCACTTTACTAAAGATCATTTATGGTCTTCTGGATGTAGATCAGGGAACACTGTTTTGGGATGATCAAAAAATATTAGGACCTGCTTATAATTTAGTTCCCGGACAAGAAAACATGAAATACCTTTCTCAGGGATTTGAATTGCAATCCTACAGAACTGTGGCAGAAAACATAGGTCAATTTCTTTCCAATTTCGAACCAGAGCTAAAAGCAGGTAGAGTTAACGAACTTCTGGAAATAGTAGAAATGATTCCATTTGCTGATACTAAAGTTGAAAACCTAAGTGGTGGCCAAAAACAAAGAGTCGCATTGGCAAAAGTGCTTGCAAAAAGACCTGAATTACTGCTGTTGGATGAACCTTTTGGAAATATTGATAATTTTAGACGCAGCTCTTTACGCAGAAACCTCTTTGCTTATTTAAAAAGAAATAAGATCACAAGTATTACGGCAACCCACGATAAAACAGATATATTATCCTTTGCAGAAGAAACAATTGTGATTCATAAAGGAGAAATCATCATAAAAGGAAACACACATACTATCTATAAAAATCCTGAAAACTACTATATCGCTTCTCTATTTGGGGAAGTAAATGAATTGCCTATTTCAAATTTTTTATCGGATGGTGATAGCGACAAAACTGTTTTATTATATCCTCACGAGTTACAGATAGATGCACATGCAAATCTAAAAGCTACAGTGAAGAAATCTTATTTTAATGGAAATCACTTTCTAATTGAAGCTGTTTTTAACAATCGAGTAATCTTCATAGAGCATCCAAATGCTTTGCAGGATTCAGAAGAAATTGGGATCCACGTTTCTAAAGAAATTATTGCCTCAAGAAGTTAAACCAAGAAGTTAATATAATATCATTTCTAAGAGAATAAACTATCACTTTTAGAAATCTGTTTTGCCTGTTTATACGAAAGCTCATTCTTTCTCTACGGATTCTATTTCTTGTTCATCCAATTCACTTCATTGAAATACTTTTGTAGTTGGTAGATTCAGTAAACCTCATTAATGAATACTAACTTTTAAAACCAACAACTATGAAACGTAAATTATCTATTTTAAACATTTTGGTAATTTTCTTTACTGCTAACTTAATGTTCGCACAACAATGGAATCCAAGACCTGGCTGGAAAGACAGTTTTGAAGCCAACGGTTTTTGCTGGTGTGATTCTTCTAATTTTGATCACAATCTGGGTAGCAAAACCTTAAGCATTAACGGTACTGATTATAATATTAAAGATGTCTGTGATGAATTAAAAAAGCATCCACTTCATAGAAATTTTAGAGATGGAGATCCTCCATATAATGATATCCAATGTGGTAATGGACCTGTTAATGATGCTCCTGATGAAGCCGGATGCCCTGGGAGAGTTGATCTGGGACCGGCCGGATGTAATCAAATAGGACCAAGATTTGATATGGATTGGTTAAGATCCAGACCTCGCTTTGGAGGAAATGATGGTGGTGGAAATAATACTGGACCTAACACTTCTTTTATAACTCCATCAAATAACGCTACTTTTTCTGCTCCTGCCACGCTGGAAGTTACGGTTACTGCAACAGACAGCGATGGTGTTAGTAATGTACGCCTATATCTTAATAATTCTTTTATAAGACAAGAAAACTTTTCTCCTTATAATTGGAATCAAAATAATCAAGATGATGCTCTTAAAAATCTACCTGAAGGAAGTTATACATTAAAGGCAGAAGCTACAGATAGCAAAGGAGCCAAAACAACAAAATCTATTTCATTTACTGTAGGAGATGGTGGAGGAAATAACGGTTTAGTGACAATATTAGGGCAAAGCATTAATAAATACGTAAGTTCTGAAGGTGGAACCAGAACCATGCAAGCCAACCGAAACTCTGTAGGAACAGGCGAGCAATTTATTGTTGAATCTGCTGGAAATGGAACGGTAAGCTTTAAGGGAAGTAATGGCAAATATGTTAGTTCAGAAAATGGTAATAAGCCTATGAACTGTAATAGAAACGCTGTTGGATCTTGGGAAAAATTTAGATTAGAATCCCTTGGTGGAGATCTTTATGCCATAAAAGGAAATAACGGAAAGTACGTAAGTCATGAAAATGGTAATAAGGCTATTAACTGCAATAGAAATGCCATTGGGTCTTGGGAAAAATTTATTGTCAAAGGTTTAGACATCAACAGGTTAAATGAATTGGTTAAAGAGAATACCGAAGAATATTCTATTGGTGTGTATCCAATGCCCATTACTTCCGATGATGTTAGTATCTCTATTTCTATGTCTAAGAAAGTAATGTATTCTTCTATTGAGATTATTGATCTAAAAGGAAATATTATAGCGAAGAAAAACATCGGCGCTATGGAATCTGGCACTAAATCAATTTCATTAAATGACATGAAAAAAGGTATGATTTCAAGCGGGCTTTACATCATTAAAGTACGATTAGATGATACAGTAATAACCCAAAAGATAGCAAAACAATAATGTGTTCTTAGAAGTTCTACCCTATAAGAAAAGCGGATGATCATGTTTGATCATCCGCTTTTCTTATTCTTCTTTATATTTCTCTAATTTCATTTCTTCACCATCAAAAACGGCATAGGTATAATGAACAATCCAATCTCCAAGATTGGTGTAGTTAGAATTGTCATTCAGCTTAATTTCCATGGGTAAGTGTCTATGACCAAAAACAAAATAGTCGGTATGTTTTGTCTCCAGTTTTCTTTTACAATATTGTACAAGCCATTCATTATCCTCTCCTAAAAAAGTAACATCTTCATCACCAGAAATCAATTTGTTTTTTACAGAAAGGTATTGTGCTAGTTTTACTCCTAAATCTGGATGTAACCATCTAAAAAACCATTTAGCAACAGGATTGGTAAACACTTTTTTCATGCGTTTGTATCCTTTATCTCCTGGTCCTAAACCATCTCCATGACCAATAAGAAATGTAGTGTTGTTAAAAGTGAATTCCTGAGGTTTATGAAATACCGGAATGTTCAATTCTTCTTCAAAATAACCATTCATCCAAAGATCATGGTTCCCCACAAAATAGTACACAGGAATACCAGCATCCGTAATCTCTGCCAGTTTCCCTAAAGTTCTGGTAAACCCTTTTGGCACCACTGTTTTATATTCAAACCAAAAGTCGAAAAGATCTCCTAACAAAAAAATAGCTGCTGCATCTTCTTTAACTTCATCCAACCATTTTACGAACTTTTGCTCTCTTGGAAAACTCTTCTCGGTAGTAGGAGCTCCTAAATGGTTATCGGATGCAAAATATATCTTTTTGCCTTCTGGAAGATTTATCGGTTTCATGTACGTTATTAGATACTAAAAAGTCAAAACTTATTTTTAATCATTATCCGATGCATACCACTCTGCAAAAGAGGTCTCGGTTTCCTGAAGTTTCAAAGAATGTAGTAATATGTTCTCCGGAAGTCGAGCTCTAATTTTTTTGGCAAAATCAATCACCATATTTTCACTTGTAGGTTGATAATCTACTAGTATCACATTATGCCCTCTCTGCTCTAATTCTTTAGCCAACTCTACATGTGGTGTATTTTTATTAAAGACGGTTGCGTGATCAAAGACATCTTCTATATCTTCTTTTACTATTTTCTTAAGGTCACCAAAATCAATTACCATTCCTAATTTTACGTGAGAAGTATCTGTAATAGGGTTTCCAATAACAGTAACACTTAATTTATAACTATGACCGTGTACGTTTTTACACTTACCGTCATAACCGTATAATGCATGACCGGTTTCAAAAGAAAACTGTTTGGTGATTCTGATTTTACTCATTTCTTGCTTTAAAACTTTCTACAAAGTTAATGAACATTATCTTCTCTTTCTTTTATTATAAAAGTAAACTACCACCAATATGATTCCCATAATCAGGAATAATCCATTGCCTCCTAAAAAATTGAGTATATCCATATCTTATTTTTTAAATTTTTTTAATGCTTCTTTGGTAACCGTTGAAAGTACCAATTCTCCGGATACTGCTGCTCTTTCTGTCAATAATTGATCCCAGTGTTCTGTTCCTTTCCAGTTTACCTGCTTCATTGCTTGTATTGCATTAGGATTATAACTTGCTACTTTCTCTGCAAAGAACTGAACTTCTTTATCCAACTCAGAAATGGTTTCAAATACTCGGGCATATAATCCTTGTTCTTTTGCCCAATATGCGTTTTTCCATTGAGATGCATCCCACGCTAACGCTTCAAATGCCGCCAAACCTATTTTCCTGGAAACTGCCGGCTCTATTACAAATGGTCCGATGCCAATGGTTAGCTCACTTAATTTGATAGAAGCTGCTTCTGTTGCCATACAGTAATCACAAGCCGAAGCCAACCCTACTCCTCCACCAACTGTTTTTCCTTGTATTCTGCCAATGATTGGTTTTTTACATTTCCGCATGGCGTTAATCACATTAGCAAATCCCGAAAAGAATCTTTCCCCCTCTTCAAGATTAGAAACTGATATTAATTCATCAAAAGAAGCTCCTGCACAAAAAGCTTTTTCTCCTTCCGATTTTAGAACAATAACATACACAGAAGGATCAGCAGATAATGTATTAAAAGTGTTAGCTAATCTCTCTAGTAACTCAGACGGAAAAGAATTACTGGAAGGATGCCCAAACTCTACAGTGGCAATATGATTTTCTGAATGTGTGTATAAACTTCCGTTTCTGCGGGTAGTAGCCATGCTATTAGATTTTTGTTAAAAATAGGCAATATTTTAGATTCAAAAATAAGATGTAATCACTCAGGATAAACAGGTGTTTTCACGTATTCATATTTTTTGATACATCTATTACTTTTAATGTATGGAAAAAAAGTATGTGGAAAAATTTAGATTAGTGACCGTATTGGTTTGTTTATATGTAATTATTGCAATGGTTATTATTAGAATTATATTCTAATAAATTGCTAAGGGGTAATACTTCTTTCTGAATTTAACCACTAAGGCCAATCCCCTGATTAACATCCAAACACTAATCGCAATCCATATTCCGTGCAGTTTCCAATCAAAATATCTCGCCAGTAATAAGGTAGGAATAAAACCAAGGAAAGTAGATCCCAATAACACATTTCGTAAAAAACCAGTCTCACCAAGTCCTTTGAATATTCCATCACCAACAAAAGCTAATGCATTAATAGGCAATGCTAGTATCACTAAATAAAAGAAACCTGTAAATATTGTTAGTACTTCTGGATCTTTTGTAAAAATTAAACCTAACTGTTCTGGAATCAGCAAAGAAAATCCTCCAAGAATACAAGCCACGGCAATTCCATATATATTAACTTTCTTTGACATGGAAACTAAGCTTTTATAATCTTTAGCGCCTAATAATCGTCCTCCTAGTATATTACCCGCACCACCGTATCCATCAATAAAAAAAGCAAAGAACAACCATAACTGTATCGCAATACTATGTGCTGCGATATAATTTGTTCCTATACTTGTTGCTTCTCTTACTGCCAGAAGTAATGTTGTATTTAATGCCAGTGAACGAATAAAAAGATTTCCACTCATTACTAAAAAGCGTTTCATTTCAGGATGCCATAGTTTTTCTAATCGTAATGATACCTCGGTTTTTTTCAACAATAAAATCAGAGATAATACCGCCATTAAAATTTGTGAAAATAAACTTGCCCAAGCAGCACCTTCAAGATACATGGGTTCTAAAATGCCTTCTATCCCATACACCAAAGCAAAATCCAAAACGATATTGGCCAGAACCCCAATAAGTGCAATAATCATTGGCCAAAACGTGTTTTGTAGTCCTCGAAAAATTCCAAAAACAGCAAACACAAACAATGACAAGGGAAATCCCCACACTCTAATACTGTAATATGAGATACAATACTCCAGCACCTGACCTTCTGCTTTTAGAAGTATGAAAATCTCTTTAATAAAGGGAACTGTAATAAGAAGAATCGTAATACTTAAGCCAATATTAAAAAGAATTGCCTGCGCAGGCAATGTCTTTACTTCATCAAGTTTTCCTGCACCTAAATATTGTGAAATGATTGCTGAGATAGCCGCACGAGTTTGTGCCAGTACCCATATCAACATAGATAGAAAAGATCCCACAATTCCTACTGCTGCCAAAGATTCTGTGCCGTTAACCGGTATGTTACCCACAATTGCGGTATCGGTTGCAGACAATACCGGTTCTGCAATTCCCGCGATGATTGCAGGAACTGCAAGACGGTTTATATTTTTAAAACTTATAACACTGCTCACAATAGTAGTTCATAACAATAAAAAGGATGCTCACTTTGCTTAGGGAAGAAAATATTTCCTAATTTCTTATATCCTCTGGTTTCATAAAATTTTTGATTTCTTTTATTTTGGCTAAACGTGTCGAGGCGAACAGACTGATAACCATTCTTTACGGCATTTGTTTCTGCCCAGCTCATCAATTGTTGTGCAAGTCCCTTACCCCAATAATCAGGATGCACTGCTAATCGATGTATATAAAGATTGTTTTGATTATCTGTTAACCATTGTACTGGAATGTATTCGTCATCCATCAATTCTGTAATCACTATAATTCCTTTGATCAGATGCTCTTCTTCCAAAATATATAACTCCTCTAGTTCGATATCTTTCTGAAATCGAGATCGAGTAGGATAGTCCTCATTCCATTGAAAAATTCCTTTTGCTATCATCGCTTTAGCGCAAGCCTGCGTTAATTTATGAATAGCATCTAAATCAGAAAGTAAAGCTTTACGAATCATATTTTTTTCAAATGCCAAAAATACGAACTATTCTTTCTCAGAAAAGCACTTGAAGTATATCAGGATATGATTTTATATAAACTTTAAGAAAAGAAATCATTTTCTAAACCAATACGGCTGTTCAAAAATTGTAATTTTGCATCCTGAAACACAAATCAAGCTTACTAATGAAAAACATTCTTGTTCCTTTAGGGATTTCACAAAATTCTGTAAGTATCCATCGGCTTCAATATGCGATTGATTTTGCAAAAGAACTTGGAGGAACGGTATATGTCGTGCAAGCTTTTAAGGAGTTAGCCAGATCAGGAAGCCTTCCTTCTGTAAATGAAACACTCAAAGACATTTCGGTTACTACTATTGAAGAAAAAATTGCTCAAGTAGATACAAAAGGGGTTGATCTTATTGCACTTCCGCTAGAAGGTGACTTATTAGAAGCGATTCCAGATTTTAACTTAAAACACTCTATTGATTTAATCATTTTGGGTGCCGAAAGTGATGATATCAAAGAACCTTATTATCTTGGAGAAACTTCAGGAAGTTTGGTAAAAAAGACAGAAATACCTGTATTAATTATTCCGGAAAATTATGCGTTCAAAACTATATCCAAAGTTTTAATGGCTATAAAATCCGGTCATATCAAAAAACAAAACGCTTTAGCTCCGATCAAAGAAATTTTGAGTACATTTAACGCCGAAATTAAACTTCTTCAGGTAAAGACAGCAGACTTTTTGCCAGAAGATTTGGAGTTTCAAAAAGATTTGGCAGCGCTAATTAGTTCTTACAAATCTTCCGAAAATGCAACGCTGTTTCAGGGGGTTTTAGAACATCTTAATGAAAATAACCCGGATCTATTATGCGTTTTCAGACGTAATAGAGGATTCTTTGGAAAACTTTGGGAAGAAAATAAAGTTCTGAAAAAAGATTTTGAAAGTAGAATTCCATTATTAGTACTCAAGGGCGCTAATTAATAAACAAAAATGGGGATGTAGCTTCCTCCTTCGCTACGCTACGGCGGACAGGCGCTTCGCTACATCACCGCGGGAAATATGGGGATGTAGCTCAGCTGGCTAGAGTGCTTGACTGGCAGTCAAGAGGTCGTGGGTTCGAGTCCCATCTTCTCCACAGATCAATAGAAGCCTGCACGGTAGTGCGGGCTTTTTGTTTACAGTAAAACTTAAAACGTTAGTTTTAATGGTTTTGATGTAAACAAATGGTCTTAATGGCGATAGCCATTTTAGGCTTCATTCTCAAAATGTGGTCTATGGGCCCAACAAAGTTAGTCCCATCTTCTCCACTATTTAACTTCTCTTTTAGAAGTGGTATTAATTAGCTTAAAAATCGAAAGAAAGCTATATTAACTATTTTTTAGTTACACTTTCTCTAAAATTAAAGTCACCTTATTAAAATTCGCGGCACTATTGATTACTCTTCTGTATTCTTCATATAGTGAAACATCAATAATATTTTGATTATAAAACTCCTTTATTGAGACTATAAGTTGATTATTTTTTATCTCATACGAAGAGGTAAACATAAATAATTGCTTATCATCTTTATTGTAAGATTCATTAATAATAATATTATCAAGGTTTCTAAATTGGTATCCCGAAGGAATATCTACAATAATTTTTCTGTCATAACTTCTTTCAAATTCATTTTCTACAGGAAGTTGACGCTTTTTTTCTTGGTACAGCTCTTGTTGAGGACCAATTATCTTTCCTATCTTGAATAGGTATTTATTTCCTGCTTTATCTACGTAATCCTCAGATTTTAAATCAGCTATAATCTGTAAAGGTTTGTTCCCAAAATCTTTTGAAGATGCATTGAAAACCTTTTTTTCAATAATCTCTAGATTTGGGTTGATAGATTTAATAACTCCTTCTATCATTTCATTTTTAATTTCCTCTTTGGCAATATCCATAAATGGTTGTAGATACACTGAATAATAACCATCCATCGTACGATTCATCTTAAGTTTTGTGATTGTAAGGTCATCAGGGTCAAAACTTACATTCATAGTTAAGTTATAGTTGGTTTTATCATGATTAACAGGCTTTATATATTTAATACTTCCAACTCCTGAAGTAAAACCACCCAATGTTACCTCCCTAATAAACAATCCATAATTATCAGTAAGATATCCCGGTGGGAAACCTAATCTGAATTCTAGTTTAGTAGGAGCCATATATAACTTACTTCTAGGAAAGTAAATCATACTTTCTTGTAAAAAATTATATGACTGAAAATCTTTATCAAATTTTATTTCTCTTCTATCACTAGTATACACCAATTGGTGCTTAATTTTCAACACATTAAATAAGGCAAGATATAATTTTATAATACCTCGCTCATTAGCAACTTTATTCTCTAGAATATTTGATACATCCTCCAAATCCTTTCTGCTTACTTTTGCTATATATATGTTAGCTTTAATATAGTTCTCAAGCGCTCGAATTTTCAGCGTAGTATCTTTATCTTCATTATTTATATCCTCAATCGATTTTAAAAACTTTGTTATTTTCTTGGATAGCTTGTCATCGATTTCACCATATAAGTTTTTATAAATATTCTGAGAGCCAACCCTATACGAAACAATATCATTTTTAGGATTATCAGAGTTTTCCTCTAACTTATAGACTAAATACTTCTTCATAGAACTATAAGGAGCTTGTTCTTCTCTTTCTAAAGCCTCTAGTTTTTCAAGATGTAATTTCCAATGATTTTTATGAGTATTGGTGGTATCCTTTTCAGCATCAGGAAGCTTATTGTAACTCTTAATTTTAAAATTCAGGTTAGAAGGTGCAAGAAGTTCGAATGTTACATTTTGTTTATCAAAATCTGATTGTAATATTACTCTTCTCCCTGTATACGTAGGATATCTTTTTACAACGAAAAAATACTCAATAAACCCTCCTTTTTCTACTCCTTCTAATGCATAGTATTTCAACGTTTGTTTTGTTTCTTCATCTTCAGATGTCAAAATTTTAGAATCGTCCAATTCTATAATCTTACCTAATTTAGTAATTACACGTGCTTTATTTTTTACAACCTCTGAGTTTGAAGCAGAAGGAAGATACACTTTGTTATACTTCTCAATATTATCATTCGAATTGAGCCAGTATAACTTATGAATCAACGAATATTCTACAAAGTTTTCTTTATCCAAAAAATAAAACTCGTTGATTATCTTATCCTTGAAGGCAACAATATCTTTGTCTTCATAATTTTTTATATTAATATTGGCTATCGGGTTCTCTTCCCAGTCGTATGTTTTGTAAAACGGATCTTTTTGACACCAGACGTTGGTAAGACAAAGAAATAGTATACCTAGATATATTAATGATTTCATGGTTTATCTTTTAGAACAATTACTTCTTTAAAATTTTTTTCTATTTTCTTTATGAGGGTGTTAAACTCTTTTTGTTGTTTGACATTCAGAAGAATAAAATTCTGATCCATCTCTAATTCATAAATAACCGAAGTGTCTCGTCTTGTATATCTGATCGAAACCTCAAAGAAATCAGTAGAGGCAGAAAAATTCTCTGGGACATATATGACTTCTTTATCTTCTGGAATTTCTAATGTAGTCACATATTTTACGTGTGATTTATAACGGTATTCTTTTGCAGTCTTTCGGTCTTCTTTTAGTTTAAATTGACTAATCTCTTTGTTTAGGTTAAGATTGATATAGGTTTCTTTATCCAATTTATTGATATAATCCTGAATATTAAAAGTATAGTTTACCACAAAGTCTTTTTCGTAGTGATATTTATTGATTTCTTCAAAGTTTTCTATTAAAAACTTATTATTTCCTTTTCTAAGTTCTCTGGTGTAAACTGCTTTTAAATCCTCTTGTTTTTTCTCTCTTTCAAATGCATTGAAAAAATCAATTTTAGAATATCCTGATAACTTAAATTTACCGATGCCTTTTATCGTTTGATCATCAATTTTTATATGAGTAGAGTCAATAACAGTATTCCTTTCGGAATCTATAATTGGTACTTCTTTAATAGAGAACTCTTTTTCGTTTACAGAAATCAAAGCTTCCTTTCCTTGGATAAAAGATGTTGGTAAATCAATTGGAATATATCTTCCGGTAGCATCCAGATAATAAACATCATCTCCTTCGATATACGTTAAAATCATATGATTATCGACCGCAGGAGTAGGAACTTCATCATATTTATATGGGATGCTTCTTGTTCCAATCCAGGTTAGATTTCCTTGTAAACCTGCTATTTCCAACATTTCCTGCAGTATACTTGAATTGTCTTTACAATCGCCATATTTTTTATTGAATACATCATTAGCCTGCCTGGGAACAAATCCACCTAGTGCGTACTCAAAAGCGATATATTTGATATTCTCCTGAACCCAATAATAAATTGCTTTTACTTTTTCAAGATTTGTTTTTTTGTCTTTTGTTAAAGTTTTTACAACCTTTTTTAACTCTTGATCAGCTTCAGTTTTATTTATATTCTTAACCAAAGAGTAATACCAAGTATATAAATCCGATACTTCTCCTAATACTTTTACTTTTTCTCCTTTAGATTTGTATTCGGTAATCATGGGGATTAAGTGTGGTAGTGTATTTCTAAAATTAGGAGCTCCAGGATCAAGTTTGAATTTATCCACGCTATTTACTTCCCATCGATAAACCTGTTTGCCTCGTTTTTCAGATTTTGAAAAATTCACAGGCAATTCTCCAGTATTAAACTCTTTAAACTTCATTGACACATCTTTATCAACTGTAATGGTGAGTTTACTTTTCACAGTAGGATGAAAGTCTGCAAAGTAGAAAGTCCCCAAAAATCTAGGGTTTTTAATTTTTTCCTTATACCTCAATATTGATTTTGAGCCTCGTTGCAAATTCGGATAGATAAAATTAATGGACTTAGAATCGTCATAAAAGCTTTGATTCATCTCATCTTTAGTCACAAAATCTTCGACCTCGATCTTATTGTACTTACCATTTTCATATATCATTGATGCAGCTTCTATAGATTCTACCTCAAAAAATGAGGAGTAATTAATAGATTCCTTTGATCGATACGTAGCTGCAGCATCCAGATATAGGTTCTCTTCTATCACTTCTTGAGTAATAAAAATTTCTCCATTTTTAAGACGAATATCTATATTTCGTTCTTCTAATAATTTTACAGAGTACTCATCAGGATATTTTTTTTTATATTCTTCGAATAGAGGAGATATGTTCTGAGCTTGTCCTACCCATGACCATAACAATATGATTCCGAATAACTGTTTACTAAGCATTGTTTTTTATTTTGTTGCTATATCATTAAAATATATTTGCTCCTTAGTGAGTTTACCTTCTTCATTATAATATCTAGAAGCTCCACTACGTTTATTATGAAGGTAATTGATACTTTCTTTTATATTACCATTTGGGTAATACTTCTTATAGAATCCGTTTAACTCATCATATTCATATACCATTTCGGATTTAACTTTTCCATCATCATAGTAGTTTATATACTTCCCATGATTGTCGCCATATTTATAATTTGCAAAACGTTCTAACTGGCCAGAATAGTAATAGGCTTTAAACTCATTAACAAGTACTCCATTTTTAAACTCAGCTTCCATAGATGGCTTTCCATTATCAAAATATGCCTTCATTTGCCCCGAATAATTTTTTATCGGGATCATGGGTTTTACATTACCCTTTTGATCGTGATAACTATAGCCAATAATTTTATCATCATGATAATATCGTATGACTTGTAACTTGCCTTCTGGACTATAAAACATTCTTTCTCCGTGGATTTTACCATTTCGGTAAGGAATCTTCCTGGTTATGATTCCATCTTCAGTATGATTTTCATAAATTCCTTGTAATTTTCCTGATTCATAAGAGAACCTCTCGTTAAGTTCACCATTTTCGTGATATGTTGTCCATTCTCCTGCATAGTCTCCGTGAGAATAATTTCCTTTCCTTTTAGTTTTTCCATCATCATAATACCATGTCCAAGAACCGTGTAAATTATTATTAAAAAATTCTCCTTCAACGATTTTTTCGCCTTCCGGGTTATAGCCCGTATAATTACCATGTTTGACTCCATAAAGATACTGAGTGGTTGCATCAACTTTATCATTGTATTGCTTCAATGAAAGGGAATATGTTTTTTTTGTAGGATCGCGCACTATCTCTTGTAGTTTACTACCATCTGGCAGATAATGTATCTCAGAAACTAGATCGTCATACTCGTATGTAAGACTAGATACCAATTTTCCTTCTACTCCATAGAGTTTTTTGGTACCATGCCGTTTTCCTTTGTGGAAAAAAGTCTCTTCTTTGACTTTTCCATCCGGATAGTACGAAATCCAATTTCCATGAAGTTGGTTGTTCTTATACCATCCTTGCTCTGCCATCTTATTATTTTTGTGATACCTTACATAATATCCATTAATAGTATCATTTTTATATACCGTTACAGACTCCTCTTTCCCAGATCTGTAATAGCTATAATATTTTCCTTGCAAGGCATCGTCATCATAAGTGGCTTTATACGTTAAAAAACCTTCTGTATAATATTTCCATTCTCCCTTTTTTCCTCCTTTGATATCATATAGTCCTTCGATAATTAAATCGCCCAACGAGGAGTATCCTTTATAATAAAACTCTCCTTTCTTTTTTCTACCCTCTTCAATAATTTCATTGTTTTTATTGAAATATTTATACGCAATAAATTCATCATTTCTATAGGTAAAATCGTATAATAATTTTCCATCGATGTCATACTCTTTATAGGAATCATTTAATTTTCCTTTATCATACGTTATCTCATTCATCAATTCTCCATCGGGATAATACAGCTTCCAGTTACCGTCATAATACCCTTCAGTAGTGATGCCTACTTCAGATTTCTGACCGTTAGGATAGTACGTTATATATGATCCATCGTATAACCCATCTTTGTACTCATATTCTCCACGAAGCTCTCCTGTATTAAAATAAAATTGCTCTATTCCATTTACTTTTCCATTCTGAAAAGAACGTTTTTTAAACAATGCTCCATCAGAGTAATATTGTTGAAGTACTCCTACAGGTTTATTATCTTGATACTCTACCTCATAATCTTTAGAGATTTCTCCTATTTTATGAAACGACTGGTACTTGCCGTTAAGAATCCCTTTTTTAAAAATCTTATGTTCTATAAGGGCTCCCTTTTGGTTATATTTTTTATAATCTCCATCTAGTTCTCCTTCTTTGTAAGTACATTCTATTTCTGTGTTTCCATTTTTATAAAAGTATTCATAAGGTCCTTCTAATTTTCCATTATTATAGTTCTCTTTTTCGGAAACCTTTCCAGACGTATAATACCATTCCCACTCTCCTGCACGCAATCCATCATCATTAAACTTTCCTCTTCCGATTTGTCTTCCTTTACTATCATATATCTCCCAGTTTCCTACTTTTTTTCCTTGCTCAGTAACTCCAACTGCTTGCAGAAAGCTGTAATCCTCATAGGCATAGGTGACCTTTTGTTTTTTCCCTTCGAATATCTCTTCATTTTCATCTTGCATGATCTCTTTCCACTTATCATAAGATAGGTCGATAAAAGATTTAATTTCGTCTATATTTTTATCTATTATTTTCTTAAAATCTTTGTTTTGAATACTATATGAAACAGTGTACGTAAACTTATTAAAGTTGTTACTGTCAAAAACCCAGGTATAAAATGGCACATATTTTTGGTCCCAAAAACCACCATTTCCTTCGTAGTCTTGTAACTGCTCAAAAAGCGCCTGATTCTGTCTGGTTAATCCAATATTTATCTTATTATTAAGCTTGAAACTTTTATTTAGAGACATCCTGCTATCCAATACCAAATCGATATCCTCAAAGGTCTCATCATCCTTAGATATAGTGATTCCCAATGATTCATACTCATTTTCTTGTGAGACCAAATTATTAACAAAGTTTAGTACATTAAAAGAGTTTTCTCCATCTGGATTTAATAATAAGTACATATTAAATGCCATCATCGCTTGTGCTATTTTGCCTTCTCTGTAACATATCTTCCCAACCTCTAGGTGACTTTTATCATAGAATGGATTTAGGATAATGGATTGCTTATAGTTTTGTAATGCTTTATCCCATTGTTCCATTTTTTGGTAAATAAACCCAAGATTATGATACAGCACATTATTTTTAGGATACTTTTTTAGTGCATTAGAATACACTTCTATCGCTTGCGGATATTTTTCCTCCTGAATAAAAGCCAATCCTTTATTTAAATAAAAAGAATATTCTTCAATACTATTTCCGGTCTGTAAACCTTTATCGCAAATCTTAATAGCCTCATCATACTTTTTTAGTTGAAGAAGGTAATAGGATTTTGAAACCAAATTAGCCGCATAAATAGAATCATTTACGCTAATTTTATCTAGTTCCTTCAGGATGCTTTCATAATCTTCTTTCTCTTCAAACTCGTATACACGTTCTAAAATTTGATCATAGTCTATAAATGGAACCTTCTCTTGACCAAAAAAATATGAGCATGTAATTAACGTAATTACTAAAAATATTCTTTTCATAATTTGATTAAAAGTTATATAACAATTGACTCGAATAATTTTTTTTATTTTCCTTTATTATAAGTGTCATAAAAGAGGAAAATGTTACCTTTTAATTTTTTGCTAAAATAAAAACTTATATAAATTGAGCTGCATCCAATAAGCAAGAAGATTTTTTTCATTTATCAAATGAAATAGATTTTTTGGCACATCTCGAAAACAAACTCAAAATCTTATTGGATGCGGCACAATAAACAATAACAATCTAAAAGAAAAACCCTGTAAATTAAAAATCAATTTACAGGGTTTTATATGACGATTTGTGTTAGATGATAAAATCTATTAGAGTCCTTCTAAAAATCCTTGATAAGCTTCTTTTTTGTTAAAAGAAGCATCAAATAAAAGTGGCCATTCTGGTCGACCGTTATTTTCAGGAATTAACCAGGTATCGTTGTCCTTTAACCCCCAAAGTGTTATTGCATACTTTTTACTTTGTGGAATTGCATTAAAGATTTCTACTACTTCTTTTACTCTTTGTGCCTGAGCGATAGCTCTTTCTTCTGTAAGTTCTGTTAGATCATTCGCAGCATTTACCTTTACATCAAGTTCGGCAAAATGAATCAATACATCTTTTGCTACCAAATCATCTGTTGCATCCTGTATTTGCTGCTTTGTGGGAAAGTTATAGTCTATATGCATTTGATACCCAACACCATCAATAAGGTCGTTTAATAGTAAGTCATCTACCAACGTAAGAACTTTTCCTCTTTTTGTCGCATCAAAAGTCATATTGTAATCATTATAGAACAACTTTACGTTAGGATCCGCTGCCCTTGCAAATGCAAAACATTTTTCTACATAATCCACACCCATTCTTTGCAAGAATATCGTGTTTCTCCACTGGATATTTGGATCATCATCTATAGCCTCATTTACCACATCCCAAGAGTTTATCTTACCTTGATATCTTGTGAGTACGTCTGTAATATATTGTTCTATCAGATCTTCAAATTCCTGATCTGTACCTGCAAAGTTTTCTAAAGCTTGTGGTAAACTTCTATGCCAAATAAGCGTATGACCGTGTACGTTGAGGTTATTTGCCTCGGCATATGCGATCAGGCCATCAACTTTACTCCAATCATAGATGATATTTCCTGAGCCATCTATACCTGTAAATATAGAAGCCATTTTCATGTCATTTTCTGCTGTAATACTACTAAACTCCCTTGTGTATACTTCATCGTAAGCAGGTAAGTTGGTTCTGGTTTCAGATACCGCTACGCCTACGAAAAAGTTATTTTCAGTAGCGCTTTTCAGCGTAATATCATCCGGAAATTCAGTACTTGTTTTAACCGTTATAATATTAGAGTTTTCTGAAGCTACTCCTTGAACTACTGATCTAACCCTATAAAAATAATCCGTGTCCTGTATTAATCCGGATACCATCTGAGACAATTGATTGATCGCCAAATCCTGGTACCCATCTACAAAAGAGGTAAATCCTTCATCTGTCGCGATATCTAATCGATACTCTTCTGAAAGGAATACGCTATTCCAGTTCGCTCTAAAACTTGTGAAAGAAACGTTTGAAGCTTCATTGGCTACCGGGGCTATAGCCCTTGGATTATTTCCCCCACTGTCATCACTAGAACAGGATGCAAACACTACTAAAGCAAAACACCACACAGTATAAAATACCGATTTACAACTTTTCCATATTTTCATATCATTTATTTTTTATTTAAACAAAACAAGGAGGATCTACTCAATTATAACTTGAATTATTTCCTCCTTGAAATGGTAATCAACTCCTCTTTTCAGAGAAAAATACTTGGGACAATATTAGTAATGAGTACCTCTGGAATTAATCCAACTCTAAAACTTCGAACTTTATATTGTCAAAACGTAAAACAGATGGGATTACGCCTGCATGACTTACACCTGCTTTAACAGCGAATATTTTTGATGGATCTACATCTCCGTTACCTTGGTTACTTGGATCGAAACCAAATCCAAAATCTGACATTTTAATTCTTAGGGTTTGCCATCCAGTTTCTTGTAATGGGATTTGAATTAACCAGTTACTCCTGTCATCTTCTAAAATAAACTCTGAGATGGTGCCTATTGCTCCATTATTATTTACGTCTACAATTAAAAACGCATTTTCTGCATCTGTTCCTGTGGTTACAGGGGCTATTGAATTGTGAGAGCATCCCGTAAAAGGATCTGTACCAGTATCATCCCAAATAATTTCTGCTCCTATACTTCCATCAGTACCAATGCCAGATGCTACCTGAAATATTCGATCTCCATAAGAAAACCAATCGCCAGGAATTACTCCGTTTCCATCAAAATCTGTAATAAGATATTCTACAAAACCACCTTCAATAGGTAAATCTTTAGAAACCATACCGGCAGCGGTTACCACTGTAAACTCGGTTGTTTGAGTTTTACCTTCAGGAAAAGTAAATAGCAATTCTTGTGGAGAAACCACGGTAAAATCACCAACAGATTCTCCATCGATTAGAACATCCTCTACGTTGAAAAACCAATTACCAAAGGCTCTAATCTCTATACCACCTTCACCTTTAGGTGGAGAAAAAGTTCCTTCTACCGTTAAAGTAGGTGCGGGTTGCTTAATCTCAAATTGAGAGGATACCGATTCGCCAAACTGATTGGTAAATCTTACCGTTTGATTACCAAATCGGCTTCCAGCATCGGCATCGAATGGTACATTAAAAAACAATGCTACATCAGAGTTCAGCGCTGTATTGAAAAACGTATTTATAGTTCCATCAAAAACTATTTCTTTCATACTACCTAGTCCTGTTCCTTCAACTCTCACCAATTCTTCGGGAAACCCTTCATTGATGGTGGGTTCGTCTCCTAAAGAAATAAGATTTACTATTTGCGGATTACCGAATCTACTTGTATCACCATCGTCTTCGCAAGAAGATATACAGGTTAACAATCCGGCTATTGAGCATAAAACAAGTAATCTCTTATGGAGGTACATTAATTTAATATTTTTCATCATTACTTAATTATTAGTCATTAATTACATAATCTACTGCTGGGTTTGCAGTATCTATAAATGATAATTCTGCGGATGGTATTGGTAATAAAAATCCGTTGTCATCTACATTCTCTATGAAAAACGATGCAACATCAAATGGCACTAGTGTGTTAACCGTACCTCTATCCTGACTTCTTATAATAGACTTTGCTGTTTCTCTATCCATTCTTATCAAATCAAGCCAATACTTTCCTGCTTCAAAAGCGAATTCGATTCTTCTTTCATCCATAAGGGCTTCTCTAGTTAATAACGTTTTTTCAGAAAGTCCAGCTCTTCTTCGAATTTGATTAAAAGCATCCAGTGCCAATACATCCCCTGTTGAATCAGCATCTCCTAAAATAGCTTCTGCATAAATCATAAGAACATCAGCATATCGCATCAATTGTGTGCTCATCTCGGTTCTCATAAAAAACACATTTGGATGTTCATTCAATGATCCTACAACGTACTTTCTATATCGTATCTTGGTTGCAGATTCATCTCCATTTTCGGGAAAAGTCCAACCTCCTTCGCTGGTTAATAATTCAGGATATACTCTTCCTGGTTCACAAATGATCCATTGTCTTCTTAAGTCTTCTTCACCTGGCTGTGTAATTTTATCAAACGCAAGGTATAAATCAATACTTGGAGCTACAGAACCAAATGAACCATCATTGCCAATAACATCATCGTTAGCGATCAAATAAGCTTGGTTGGTATTTTGTATACCCCATAATCCATTGATAGAAGTCCAAACCCATCTATAAATACCTTCACTGTTTACACTGGCTGATGGATCTATAAATTGATCTTGATAATTAGGTTGCAAGCTGTGCAACCCACTATTAATGACTAATTCTGCATACTCTCTGGATTTTGTATAATCCTTAAGGGTTAAATACATTTCTGCCAAATAAGCCCAAGCTGCTGTTTTACCAACTCTTATATTTCCAGAAGAACCTAATGGTAATAATTCTGCTGCTTTGAGCAAATCACTTTCTATAAAAGCATAAATACTGGAAACGGTATTAAGAGGATACAAGGAAGACGTATCTGAAGTTAACTTATCAATCACAGGAACTTCTCCCCATAATCGTACCAAATAAAAATACGAGAACGCTCTTATAAATCGCGCTTCACCTTCTACCTGGTTTTTAACCTCTTCTGAAATTTCAGGGTTAAGCTCACCACTCGTAACTTTGATGAGCTGGTTGGCATCTGCAATACCCTTATAAAACCCTTCCCATCCTTCTAACAGAGTACCATTGTTTATTCCTACAGAGAATAATCTCCAGGGAGCATCACCTTCAAAACCAATAGAGTTACCGGCTAACATATCCAAAGAGTACATGAACTTATCATTCGTTGTAAAAAAGGATTGTCCGTACAACGAATTTGCACCTGACAATAATTGCTCATCGGTTTGATAAAAATTATCTTCTGTGATAGAGTCTACAACATCATTGATTAAAAAGTCATCACCACACGAGGTTAGAAAGGTCAATACAATCAAATACTTAAAAAACTTCTTACTACTTTTCATACCAAACATATTATTTCTTTTTCATTTTTTTAAAATTGTACATTTAGTCCAAGGGTCATAGTTCTTGGAACCGGATATCTACCAAAGTCAATTCCTTTAAAAAGAGCGCTTTGGTTTAGTGAACCAACTTCTGGATCGTAACCAGAATAGTTTGTAAAAGTGTATAAATTTTGGATAGTGGTATATACTCTGATTTGGTCAAAAAATTTGAATTTTCCAAATACATCTTTGGGTAGCGTACATCCAAACGTAATGTTTTGGATTCTTAGATAAGAACCATCCTCAATAAATCTGTCCGACACTCGGTTGTTTCCGTTTTTATCTCCGTCCGAATATCTTGGTAAACTTCCATCTGTATTAGTTGCGGTGAATCGATCAATTACAGAAGCTGCTTGGTTTGAATTGAAACGATTTACACCTTCGATATAGGTTCTGGTATAATTGTAAATATCATTACCGTAAGACCCCTGAAGGAATATCGACAAATCAAACATTCCGTATCGGAAATTATTTGTGATACTATATGTGAAATCCGGGTGTGGATTACCGATAAAAGTTCTATCGTTATCGTCTATAGTTCCATCTCCATTAAGATCCACAAAACGCACATCTCCTATCCAGGTCCCTGTAGCTTCGTCCCGAGTACTTTCTGCAGGGATGACTCCGTTATCTAATTCTTCTTGTGTTCTAAACAAACCATCTGTTACAAAACCGTAGAACATACCAATTGGTTGTCCAACTTCAGATCTTGTTAAATCCGCTATGATTTCTTCATCTCTTAAAGTTCCGATAATCGCATCGTTTTCTCCGGATAGTTCAGTAATTTCATTTCGGTACATAGAAAATACAATATTAGTATCCCAACTGAATTTATCATTACTCACATTTTTGGTATTTAAAGTAACATCAATACCATCATTGATCATTTCACCAAAGTTTTCCACCGGGGCATTAATACCTATGAAAGATAATGTGTTCAAACTACCCAAAAATCCGGGAACCGGTCTGGTGGCCAGAAAATCCTTGGATGTTTTTCTATATACATCCACATCTAGTCTAATATTATTATCCGCAAAACCAAGTTCAACCCCTATATTGGGAGAAATCAGTGATTCCCACACTATATCAGGACTATCGAAATTGGCCAAACTAAATCCACTTCCCAGCGCAGTATTTTGGTTTCTCAGGAAACTTAAAAATAAATTATCACCTATACCTTGATTTCCACTGGTACCGTATCCTGCTCGAATTTTGAAATAACTCCAGGCACTAGAAATTCCTTCCATAAAAGGCTCATCACTTACTACCCAAGCACCGGATACGGACGGAAATAATCCCCATCGAGTACTAGTCCTTCCAAATTTCGAAGAACCATCATATCTTAAGGAAGCAGAAAGTAAATATTTACTTTTATAATCATAATTTATTCTACCGAAGTAAGAAAGTATCGAATTTGATCCTTCAAAAGATTCTGATAATGAAGTTTCTGCATCACCTGTGTTCAGACCAGGAATATCATTACTAGGAAAATTGGATCGTTGTCCTGATAGCCCCTGAAATTGAACCTTTTGTGCTTCAGTTCCTAATAAGATGTCTAATCCGTGGTCTCCTATCTGAGGAGTATAGGTCAGGTAATTTTTAAAAAGATAATACAATCCTTCATTGGCGCTTTTGAACGCTGAATTTAAATTATTTGAAATGGATCCAAAATCAAAAGTTGGGAAAAAACTTTCTGTCTTTCCAGTATTATAATCATATCCTAAATCCGATCTAAACTTCAGGTTATTAGCCAATTTCAAGTCTAAATAAATATTTCCATTTACCTTAAATCTTTCTAAAGTACTATTTCTTATTTCGGATGCAGCTACCGGGTTGAGTGCACCAGTATTACCTAAGCCATTTTCTGGAGAACCAAATGTTCCATCCGGGTTTCGAACGGGTACATCTGGTGTTTGTCTTAGCGCTGAAGTAATGGTTCCGTTTCGAGAATCGTTTAATCCTATTTCCTCTAAGGAACTACTCATATTGATATTGTGACCAAAACTAATCCAATTATTGTACTTATGATCAAGATTTAATCGGAAACCATATCTTCTCATGCCAGAGTTGATAATGATCCCTTCCTGTTCAAAATAATTCGCCGAGGCATAAAATTTAGTGTTCTCTTTTCCACCTGAAATTGATAACTGATGATTCTGGATCGGTGCTGCTCTGAAAATAGCTCTCTGCCAATTAGTTCCCTCACCTAGAATACTTGGATCTTCAAACTGTGGAGCAGGAGGTAAGTTGGTTGATGGACTTTGTCTAACTTCATTAGAATACGCTGCAAATTCTCTAAGATTCATCATATCTAATAACTTAGGAGCAGTTTGTATTCCTCCATACGTTTCATAGGTTATTTTAGCTTTACCTGCTTTACCTTTTTTAGTAGTGATCAATATTACACCGTTAGAAGATTGTGCGCCATAGATCGCTGCCGCAGAAGCGTCTTTTAGTACGGTTATAGATTCTATATCATTCGGATTTAAAGCAGAAAGCGGACTTGTAGCAGTCTGTCCACCAGTACCTCCAAAACGTGAGAAATTAAAGGAGTTATTTTCAGAATTCTGAACGTTTACTCCGTCAATTATATATAAAGGCTCATTGGATCCTGTTACCGATGTTGTTCCACGAATCCTTACGGATACCGCACCTCCTGGTCTACCGGTACTTCTCGTTACAGTTACACCGGATACTAACCCTTGAATTCCCTGATCGATATTAGCAACAGGTTGCTTTTCTAGGGACTCACCACTAATCACCGACACGGCCGAGGTGAGATCCTTTTTTCTGCTTTGTCCATATCCAATGACTACTACCTGTTCTAAATCTGTTGTCTCCTGCATCAGTACGACATTAATCTGGTCCGATCCAGCAACAGTTTTTTGTACGGATTGCATTCCGACATAAGAAAATACCAAAATCTCACCGTTTGATAATCCTTCTAATTCGTACTTACCGTCAAAATCGGTTAAGGCACCCTTTGTGGTTCCTTTTACCGCTACCGTTACACCAGGTAGCGGCAAACCGCTTTCATCTGTGACTGTTCCGCTAATAGTGTTTTCTTGCGAAAAAACATGCTGTGTCCCAATTATAAACAATCCAATAATTGCGAGTTTAAGCTTTATCATATGATATTGTTTTTTTAGTTGTTAATTATATTCGTATTACAATTTTTGTTCTGCTAATTAAGATTCCCTAAATACCTTAGCTTTTTAAAAATTAGCTAGCTATGTGCTGTTTTTTGTTTGTTATTTATCATTAATCATAATTGTTTTTGTCATAAGTTGTGTTGTTTCATGGTTTTTACTATTTGGTTGTTTTCCTCCAATATGAAATTGGACGGATCCTGATTTAATTTCTTGTTTTCCATCAGCAGTGATGCGAGCATATTGTTTTGGAGTCACTGAAAAACTCACTTTTTTTGTCTCACCGGCTTCTAAGTTGATTCTTTCAAATCCAATTAAAGAGTGTTTAGGTCCATCGGTATCCAGTTTTTTATCGTGAGATAGGTAAAGCTGAACAACCTCATCTCCTTTAATATCTCCAGTATTGGTAATTTCTACTGTTACAGGAATATTTTCATCAGTTTTTATCTCTTCTGGTATTTCTAATTTTGAATACGAAAAGGTGGTATATGATAATCCGTGTCCAAATGGATACAGAGGCTCTCCTTTAAAATATTTATACGTACGATTTGTCATATCGTAGGATTTGAAATCAGGAAGATCTTCTACAGATTTGTAAAAGGTAACAGGCAATCTGCCTGCCGGGTTATAATCTCCGAAAAGAACATCAGCAATTGCGCTTCCGCCAAACTCTCCCGGATACCAAGCTTCAAGAATAGCAGGAATATTATCGTCTGCCCAGTTAATTGCAAGGGCACTTCCGTTCATCAATACTAATACTATTGGTTTACCTGTAGCATGTATTTCTTTTAATAAGGTAATCTGAGATTGTGGTAAAGAAATTTCTGATCTATCTCCTTTATCAAAACCGTCTAAAACAACTGGCATTTCTTCTCCTTCTATATCCGGCGATAACCCTAAACAAAGGACTACTACCTCAGAATTCTTAGCTGCCTCTATCGCTGGAGATAAAAGATCTTCATCCAATTTAGACCATACTAACTGTGCTTGAGGGTCTGTGTGATAGTTATAATATTTTATTTTAACATCATATGACTTTCCGACTTCTAATTTCATGTCCAGATACCTCATTTTTGGTTCGTGATCATCTTTAAAATCTACTCTAAGAGAATCATTTACAAAAAGTTTACCAGCACTACTTGCTCTTAATCCTATGCGATATTCTCCACTTTCTTCCGGAACAATTTTTCCTGTCCATCTAACAGAAAAACTATCTGAAGATGCATTTTCAAATGGCTTTTCAGAGACCCAAATAAAATCAACAACACTATCAATTCGGGTCACTTTTGGTTCACCTTTCCATTCTTTATTATCGAAGTATTCTCCTTTTAACCCAATATTATCACCATTTCGCAATGCAGAAGCAGGTATTGGTTGCAATAAGGGCCATCCATTTGCAATATGACTTCCTTTAGCATAATGTACTTTTGTATTCGGTAATTTTTCTTGGATCGCTTTTAGAGGCGTAATGTTATTAAGGGGAGTTCCGTGGTAATTTCCTAACAACACCTGTTTTGCATTTGCATTAGGCCCTATTACGGCAATCGATTTAATATCTTTTTTTAACGGAAGTAGTTTATCTTCATTCTTTAACAAAACCATCGATTCTCTGGCTGTTTTCTCAGATAACTTATAATGTTTATCGCTACATACCACATCATACGATATTTTAGACCAAGACACCATTTCCTCAGGATCAAACATCCCCAGTTTAAATCTAGCTTCCATCAATCTGGATAATGCCTGATCGACCTTATCTTCATCTACTAATCCTTTAAGAACCGCATCGCTTAGATTTGGATCATATACGTCTCCACAATTTAAATCGGTACCTCTACTTACTGCCAAAGCTGAAGCCTCAGCAGGGGTTTCGACTAATTCATGCTTATTTGGTTCCCAGAAATCGTTGATTGCCCAACAATCTGAAACCACATAACCATCAAACCCCCACTCTTTTCGAAGTATATCATTTAATAATAAATTACTTCCACAACAAGCTTCATCTCTATATCTATTATATGCACACATCACTGATTGTACATTAGCCTCTTTAATAGCCGCTTCAAAAGCAGGTAAATATGTTTCTTTTAAATCTCTATCTGATGTGTGATAATTATCTTCGTGTCTTGACTTTTCTGGTCCACTATGTACTGCAAAATGTTTAGCCGTCGCTACCACTTTAAGATATTTTGGATCATCACCTTGTAATCCTTTAATAAAGTTAACTCCCATTCTACTGGTCAAATATGGGTCTTCTCCATACGTTTCCTGACCTCTACCCCATCTTGGGTCTCTGAAAATATTAATATTAGGAGTCCAAAAAGTAAGCCCTTGATATATTCCTCTTTTATTTTCTTTGATAAAACCATGATGCTTTGCTCTTGCTTCGTCAGAAATTACTGTCCCTACATCAAATAGTAAAGGAGCATTCCACGTTGAACCCATCCCAATTGCTTGTGGAAATACAGTTGCTTCTCCTGCTCTGGCAACACCGTGTAGACATTCATTCCACCAATTATATGCAGGTACTCCGAGACGCTCAATTGCGGGTGCATCATATCGCATCTGAGATACCTTTTCGGAAAGAGTCATATGACTTATAAGATCATCTACTCTTTCCTTAATAGGTAGTTCCGGATTCTTAAATTTGTATTCTGTCTCGCTTTTTGTCGCACACCCTGTATTCAATTGAAGAATAACTGAAACGACAATGAAGTGGTTAACCCTGAAAAGTTTTTTTAGTATTTTTTTAGATTCTTTTCTTATCATTATTTTAAGTTAAGCTGGTTCTTTTTATGATATTAGGTCAAGTATAAAAACAAACAATCCGAGTACTATTATTATCAAAAATATCTCTCCCAAAACTTTAACTTTAGAGTACTTCTTATTCATGTCCTGTTGGCTAATTCACAATTTTTTAACAATTTATGTACAGGATTAAAAAAACAATGCAACAGATAGAGCATATGATAAAACATTTGTTGCATCTACCTTCAATACCGGGGATTTACAACATTTTAAGCAGTAGAAGCAACAATCGTTATAGCTGAACTTGACCGATATGTGATATAATTATGAAGAATATATCTTATAATCCTTTCTGTTAATACTTCTATAATGAATGGCGTAGAAAATTGAAAATATCTTAAACTTCTAAATTCATAAAAACTGTCAGGTGAGTGATTTTTCATGGTGACCTCTCGACTGCGCTCGAGGTGACAGAAGAAAAATTAGCCTGCCCGCATATGGAGATTATCGACCCTTCGACAAGTTCAGGATGAAAAGGCTTTTATCTGAAAATACTTTGTATTGTAATTGATACTCCAATTACATTTATCGATAAATTAAGATTCATTTATCGTCACCTCTGTGGGTAATATTCCGAAATGTGTTTTGAAACACTTTGTAAAATAGGAGGGAGAAGAAAACCCAACCTTATAACAGACTTCACTAATATTGGTAGAGCCACTTTCTAACACTTGTTTTGCCTTTTGCAGTCTTATGTTTCTTAAAAACTGATTAGCCGTTTGTCCGGTAAGTGTCTTTACTTTTCTATAAAATTGACTTCTGCTAAGATGTAGTTCTGAGGATAGAGATTCCACACTTAGATCAGGGTCACTTAAATTTTCGTAGATATGATTCAATACTTTTTGAATAAATTCTTTATCCAGTGATGTGTTATTCTCATTGATTTGGGCATCACTAACATCACTGAAATACTTATTGAAAACTATTTGCCTTATGGTTAGCATCTGGGTTAAATAGGATTTTAATACTCTCATGTCAAAAGGCTTATTGAGATACACATCTGCTCCAGACTCAATACCTTTTAATCGATCATCTTCCATCGTTTTTGCAGTAAGCATTAAAATAGGGATATGACTTGTTTTGATATCTTTTTTAATTTTCGAACAAAATTCAAAACCGTCCATTTCTGGCATAATTACGTCAGTAATAATTATATCCGGTACTTCTCTTTTGGCAATTTCAAGACCTTCTCCACCATTTTTGGCATCAAAAACCCTGTAATTGTTACTCAATTCCTGTTTTAAATAGTTTCTTAACTCGGTATTATCTTCAACAATTAATAACCTATTGGTTTTATGTTCCTCTTCTATTTGATTTTCTAGGTTTTGATTGTGCACACTGCCTATAAACCTGGTTTTCGAAAGAACGTCTGATTCTTCATCGCTTAACAAAATCTCGTCTTCGGTAAAATGTTCTTTGCCTAAAGGTAGGATTACCGAAAATGTAGTTCCCCGATTAACAATACTATCAACTTCTACTTTCCCTTTATGTAGTTCTACAAAACTTCTCACAACCTCTAAGCCAATACCAGTACCTCCGTAGTACCATTTATTTAGGTTGTCTACTTGATAGAATCGCTCAAATATCTTATCCAACTGTTCTTTTTTGAGACCGGGACCAGTATCAGACACACTAATTTCAAATGATTCTGATAACTTACTATTACCTGTTTTTTCGGCAAGCGTTTGTCCTATTTTTTTTATCGAAATGGTTATTTTCCCTCCCTCTTTGGTAACTTTAAACGCATTGGATAATAAATTAAAAATAATTTTCTCCAGCATACCGATGTCAACCCATACTTTTAATTCTGGTAAATCGTGATGTACAGTAAGGTCTATTTTTTTATGAGATGCTTCTACTACAAAATGACTTACTACATCCCGCACAAAATTTATGATATCAAGCTCTCTTGCCTTAATACTTAGCTTATTAAGTTCAAGCTTTCTATAATCCATCAACTCATTGATTAATCTGTATAGTCTGTCTGTATTTTTGTGAATTACCAGATGCTTTTCGTTTACCTCTTTCGGTAGATTTAATTCTTTGTTTTTAAGTATGTCTTCTAGGGGATTCAGTATCAGCGTTAGTGGGGTTCGAAACTCGTGGGATATATTAGTAAAAAATTGTAGCTTCTTATTATGAAGCTCTTCTTCTTTGATTCTTTTTTCTCTTTCGTATCGTATCTGCTGCTTTTCTTTGATTCTTTTCTGTGTAATTTTATTTAGAAGATATATCCCTAATAAAAACAATAATATGTAGGATGTCATTGCCCAAGTTGTCTTCCACCAGGGAGGTAAAATTTTTATGTGTAGATGTAATGGGTTTTCATTCCATTTGCCATCATTATTAGCTACTTTTAACTTAAAAATATAATTTCCGGGATCTAAATTGGTATAGGTAGCACTTCTTGTATTCTCAACATAGTTCCAGGAATCTTCTAATCCCTCTAAATAATATGCATATTGATTTTTCTCTGGACGGGTATAATTGACACCTGTATATTCTATTGTGAAAACCGATTGTTCATTACTTAGAGATATACTATCTGTCTCAGAAATAACCCTACTTAATGGAGATCCTTCCTGATTGGGATATACTTTTTTGTTAAATATTTTAAAATCTGTAAGAAATAAGTTCGTAGTACTATTATTAGTCTTTATATTTTTAAGATTAAAATAGTCTATCCCTTCATAATTACCGAAATATATAGTCCCCTTTTTATCTCTAAATACGGCATTAAAATTAAAATCATTGGATAGTAAACCATCATTGATATTATAGTTCTTAATGGTTTCTTTTATAAGATCCAGTTTATGAATCCCATTATTACCACTAATCCAAATGTTATTTTGTTCATCCTCTATAATAGCAGAAACATTTTCATCTTTTAATTCATATAGTTCATTATACCATATAAAATTATCTGTTTTTGGGTTATACCGACATAAACCGGCTCCTTTTGTACCAATCCAGATAGATCCATCGGTACCTTCATACATTGAAAGTATATGATTTGTATCGGATTTGTTCTGATATTTACTGTTCATTTTCTCTCTTAATGAAACAACAGAAAATTGATCAGTTTTATTTTTACTCACTTTATACAATCCAGTTGCCGTGCCTATCCATAAATTATTATCAGAATCCATTAGCACCTTTCGAACATCGCTTGTTGGAATTCCATATGTAGAGAATTCCTTAGATGTGTAATGAGTAAACTCATTATTAACGGGATTGTACGAAACAATTCCTCCAAAAAAAGTGCCTATCCAGATGACGCCATCTGCGTCTTCTGCAAAACTTAAAATACTGTTAGAAGATAACCTGCCTTTGGTATTTTCTACTGTATAGTTAATAAATTTCTTAGACCCATTCTTGAGCAAAAAAACACCTCCACTCCAACTTCCTGCCCAAACATTTTCATTACTATCTATAAATATCGTTTGAATATCATATGCAGTAAGATTTGAAAATTCCTTAGTACTATATTTATTAATATGAATGAATTTTTGACTATTTGGATCATAAACATCTATACCTCCTCCGTCTGTACTGATCCATAGTAAACCGGATTTATCCTGAACGATACCTGTAACAGAACCTGCTTCTAAAGAATTTGGATTGCTAGCCAGGCTTTCAATATTTTTAAACTTATCGTACAATTTATCGTGTACTGCAATGCCTTTGTTATAATAACCCATCCATATCCTTTCATTGCTATCCAGAAACAAAGACCATATAGAATTAGATCGTATACTATTCTTATTATTTTTATCAAAAAGATAATTTTTTATGAGCTCTCCATCGGCTTGGATATGAAACAAACCATCATTCTCAGTACCACAAAGGATGGATCCATCTGCATTAGAGATCAATGAAAATATTCGCTTATTTGTAAATTGAAGATTCTTAATATTGAATACTTTATCTGATCTTTTTTCAATTCTGTATATTCCTTGAGAAAAGCTACCCAACCAAATGTTATTATTTGTATCAATTAATAAAGATTTAATAGGAGTTTGAACAGATTGCAAACCTTTTTCTGTTTCAAAAACTGAAAGACGTAACGTATTTGTTTCAGGATCATAAATTTTCAACCCATAATTGGTTGCAGCATATATTTTTCCTTCAGAATTTATCTGAAGATCGTGAACATCTACAAATCCTTGGTTAGCACCCTTGTTTACATTGGCAACCTGTTCTATTTTAAAAGTTTCTGCATCCAATTTAAGTAAGCCCCTTGTGTACGTTCCAATAAAAATATCGCCGCTATCATCCTCAATGATACAATTAACTGCAATTTCAGACTGATAGAAATTTTTTAGCTGAGAAATTATATCAATTCGTTTAAATTGATCCAATTCCCGATCATATAGATCCAATCCGTTTTCTGTACCTACCCAAAGTCTATTCTTTCTATCTACAAACGCGCAGTAGATCGAACTACTACTTAAAGAAGCGGTGTCCTGTAATTTATGTTTGTAAGATTTAAATTCTATTCCATCATATCTGTGTATACCTGCTCCGCTAGTACCAATCCATATAAAACCATTATGATCTTGGACAATTACCGGTACTGCTATCTTTGAAATACCATCCTCTATATTTACAAAATTAAAATCATTTGATTTCTGTTGAGCCCATAGGTAATTGACACAACAACAGAAAAACAGTATATGTACAATGATTTTTTTTATATTCATAAGCTTGTATTCCTTTACCAAATAATAAAGGTAGCATCTTTTGTGCTAATCCATCAATCTTTCCCTTTCTTCTTCTGGATCAGAATTTTACTCTTTTATTATTTCTTATCAACTTATTGAAGTCAATTTGCTACAATTATTTTTTGTGTCACTTGAAAAAATTCATCCCTAAAATATACTGTTTTTTTATCTTTTTCCTAAAAAGCAACTCTAAGTTCATTGTCTAATATGTCTAGGGTTTAGACAAACTTTTTTCACGTCATCATCCTGTAAAATACGTCAGTACTACAACCACAACGACCACCAATAATACTGACAATACAATATCAATTAGAGTATAACTATTTTTAGTTTCTTGTTTTTGTTCTAATGACAATGTTCCAAACGCAAGGCCTTTTATAGTTGCATAATCCGGTGCGGTTGTAGCTAAACTGGTAATCACACAAACGATCACAGAAAAGATGAACATAAATATTGCCATATGTGCAAAATTGATGGTTGCAAACTCATAGGCAAAACCTGATAAATCATCCTTTAAAATTTCTGAAGTAATTCTTAGTGCTGCCACTAAAAGTCCTGAAAACAATGTAACAATCGCAGCTTTAGAATTTACTCTTTTCCAAATTATTCCTAGTATAAATACTGCTGTAATAGGTGGCGCTATATAAGACTGTACGCTTTGCAGATATTGATACAAGACACCTCCACCTATTTTGTTCATAATAGGAATCCATATAATACCCAAAACTACTACTAATGCTGTTGCTACTCTTCCTATATTTAATAACTTTTTTTCTGGCGTCGTTGGTTTCAGTTTTTTGTAAATATCTATTGTAAAGATAGTTGAACAAGAATTAAATACTGATGCCAAGGAACTCATTAAAGCCGCCATTAGTCCACCAGCAACTAATCCTTTTAGCCCTGTTGGCAATAGCGTCTTTACTAAAACAGGAAACACCTCATCTGCTTTTTCATAAGATAAAACACCTTGTTTTGCCAGAGCAAAAGCTATAATTCCAGGAATTAAAAAGATAAAAATTGGTAGTATCTTAAGGTACGCTCCAAAAATAGCTCCACGTCTACCTATTTTTATATTGTTTGCAGCTAAGGTGCGTTGAACAATATACTGATCTGTACACCAATACCAGATACCTACAATAGTTCCACCAAACAATAACCCAGTCCAGGGAAACTCTGGATCAGACATGGGTCTCCACATATTGAAATGATCAGATCCCGCCGTAGCCTTTAGGTTTTCCCAACCACCCACTTCTTGCAAACCTAGATATGTAATGATGATAGAGCCGGCGATTAAAACTACAGTTTGTAGTGTTTCTGTATAGATTACAGCTTTCATGCCTCCTATTATAGTATATGCGCCTGTAAAAACTACAATCCCAATAGCTCCATACCAAAAAGGTATACCTAACAATTCAGAAACTACGATCCCACCTGCATAGATGGTTACTGAAACCTTAGTGATTACATATCCTGCTAAAGAGAAAACCGATAAGAACCAACGCGATTTGCTGTCAAATCTCTTTTCCAAAAACTCCGGCATGGTAAACACTTTGCTTCTCATATAAAATGGTAAGAATAACCATCCTAACAATAACACAATCCAAGCGTGTAATTCATAATGAGCCATGGGCATCCCTGATTCTGCTCCGGTACCGGCCAAACCAACTACGTGTTCTGAGCCTATGTTGGAGGCAAATATTGATGCTCCGATAACAAACCAACCTACATTACGCCCCGCCAAAAAATAATCTGCCGTATCCTTATTTTTTTGTAATATCACCCATACAGCTACTCCGATAAGTGCTAAAAAATACACTCCTAATACTACCCAATCCAATTGTTCTAAGACTGATTCCATAAATATTATTTAATTGTTTCTATGATTTGTGTTGATTAATTATTCCTAGTAATTTGATTCTAAATGACTACTTGTTTACTGGCTGATGTGTGATTAATAATTTTCTTAAACAGGGTTTAACAGATCATCTAATTTTTACTTAAAATTTTATTAAAATCAAAACTATCGTGTGGTGCTTCAATTAAATGGAAAATTTGAAGCGAATGCTATAAATTATGACGCATAACGAAGTGTATCTTAAGATCATAAAAAAATCTTGGATATATATCTGTGATTATTAAAAATGGAAAGTGATCCTTGTTCTATAATAATTCATTTGTTATTAGACATCCATCCAACCAACTAACTTTTGTTTCTACAGATTCTAAAGCCTTGGTCAGGACCTACACCGTTAGCTTCAAAATAATCTCTGTCATTATTTTTTGCATATATTTCAAGCCCAATCCACCCACCACCTCTTTGTGAACGAAAATATCCACGCGGTGTGCGCTCATCTTCATACCAATCATCACACCATTCTCTAACATTTCCTGTCAGATCATATAAACCAAGTTCGTTTGGATTTTTAATGCATATGGGACGTGTTCTACATTGATTTTTCTCTAAAATACTATAATCCCATTGTCCCTTTAGGATGGTATTGCCGCTATTCCTCCAATACCAGGCTATTTCATCAATATTATCACTTCCGCTGTAAGAATAATTTTTGCTTAACTGACCGCCTCCTGCTACATACTCCCATTCCACTTCAGTGGGTAACCGATATCCATTTGCTTTTGGATTTTTCTTGACTAACCATTTAATACTATCAAACTCAGATTTATTAAACTCATCAATAGAGTCTTTATAAATTTTATAATAAGGGATCAACCCTTCTTTTATGCTTTTTTTGATACAAAAGTCCACACAATCATACCAGCTTACCATTTCAACCGGCAGACTTTCTCCTTTAAATCTGGATGGATTACTACCCATAATCTTCATCCATTGCTTTTGTGTAACTTCACTTTTGGCTATATAAAAATCATTTATACGGGCATTTTTTCCATACAAATTAGATTGCTTGTTAATAAAGGTTCCTCCTTTGACAAAAATCAGATTATCATTGATAACTCTTTTTGTTTCTTTTTTGTTACAGGAATAGAATGTCATTACGAATCCAACTAAAAAATAAAACAAACCTTTTTTCATAGTTAAGTAAGGAATTAACCCTTTTCATTAATTAATAAGGGCATAAAACTCAACAAGACCGAAACAATGTATCGGTCTTGTAGTTTTTAATTTTGTGTGTATCAATTACCAAATACTGGCGTTGATTTTTCCCCAATTACCAGTGTAAGATTCTATACCAAAAACCTGATAATCAAAATTTCTTAGGTTGCCCCATTCGGATTGATGTCCACCATATTTGTTCCAATGGTTAATATGTGCCTGCATGTGAACTTGTTGATTAGAACTTGTTGGAGCGTTCCCGTGTTCACTGATATATTGATAAAATGTTTTGGTTCCTAAAATGGAAGGTGCATTAGATCTTAACTGTTTTTTAAATTTATACCTCTTTCCATTAACTGTATAATTCTTATTTTGGTTTTGGCCGGTAATACTCCCTTTTTCTACTACGTAGTATTCTACAAGTGGGGTTTGAGTCCAACCATATACTCCTACAAAATTATAAGACCCTTGAAGCGTACCAATATTATAATTTATCCTTCTTCCATTACCTGTTGACCAACCTTTTCCTCCTACGATATCTCGATTGTCTTTATATTCGATCTCAAAGTTTCCACTGTATTGATCTGCATACGGAAATGTTAATTTGCCCCATCCTCCTTCTTTATATATGGTCCAAAAGTAACCCTTATTAGATCCATCGGTACGGTTATCACTGATATAACCATTACTGTCGATTGATTTTTGGTCGATTTCTAATGTTTCCGCAAAATCGTCAGAATTTAGGTCATCAGAGCAGTTTGTAAGTAAAAACAAACAGCACACTAAAATGCTTAAAAAAGTTCTCATAATTAAATGTGTTTAAGTTAGAATAATTCAAAAATTCACATCCAATTATCAATATTGATATTTTGAGATAACATAATTGTGAATATAAATGAATTTGTGTTAAATATTTAGTCAATATTCAAAACTATAACGTTTGCGATAAAACCATCGTTAAATAGGTTCTTTTTGGATTAAATTCTACGAAAACTTTTCGTTGACACATAACACACTAATTATCAAACAGGTATTTGTATAACGTTTGGCTAACAGATTCAACTCGTTTTTTGGAAATGACAATTTTTTAAAATGGAGCCTCTAATACAATATTTGAAGCAATGTGTATTAGTTTTGTTGCAATTAGAATTTCAGATTCTTACAAATTAAATTATTAAGATTACTTTACAAAAAAGACGTATTTGTTTCATTATAAACTTAAAAAGTTAGGTTTTTAAAACATAGTGATACTTCTAAATACACCTCTAAAAAACCATTTATCTTTAATAATTTTTTATGAATACATAACGCATGAAAAAAAAGAGAATCACATTAAAGGATATTGCAAAAAAATTCAATGTTTCTATTGCAACTGTTTCAAAGGCACTTAATGACAGTTATGAAATCAGCAATAGCACTAAATCTATGATTCAGGAATATGCAAAAGAACTCCAATACAAATCTAATAGTAACTCTTTAACGACTGAAAGACATAAAAACACAAAAACTATAGGTGTTATTATACCCAATATGCTTAACCACTTCTTTACGAAGGTTTTTGTAGGTATCGAAAAGATTGCTACCGAAAAAGGATATAATATTATAACCTGTATATCTAATGAATCTCTTGAAAAAGAAGTAGCCGCCATGGAGTTATTAAAAAACTCTGATTTAGATGGGTTCATATTATCAATTGCAGAAGAAACTCAAGTCAAAAAGAACTTTAGTCATTTTCAGAATGCGATAAATCAAGGTATTCCAATCGTAATGATTGACAGAGTCACTGACGAAATAGAATGTGATAAGGTTATTGTAAATGATGAAGAAGGCGCATATAATGCTGTTAATTATTTTATCAAAACTGGTTGTAAAAATATTGCTATTGTCTCTAACATATATCAGCTTAGTGTTGGAAAACTTAGATTAAAAGGCTATAAAAAAGCGCTTACAGAAGCAGGCATTTTGATTGATGAAGACTTGATCCTTAAGGTTGACGAATTTAATGACATTCATACCTTGCTAAAAATCTTGCTTGACTCGAAAAAGGTAGATGCTATATTGTGTCTGGAGGAAGATTCTGCAGTGAGTACTCTAAAAATGGCCTTGTCCAAAGGGTATAAAGTGCCTGAAGATATTTCTATCATAGGCTTTACTAATGGGATTCTTCCTCGCCACGTAACACCATCTATTACTACGGTAAGTCAACATAGTATTTATCTTGGAGAAGCCGCTGCAAAGATCCTTATCGATAAAATTGAAAATGAAAACATTGAAACCTCATATACCACCAAAGTAATAAAAACGAACCTGATCGAGAGGGAAAGCACAAAACGCTTTCATTAATAGAGTAGGAGGAACTAATTTATAATTTTAGCTGTTTTTAAATAACGGAAAACTGAAAAACACTTCTATTCTCATATTCCTCTCCTGCTTTTAGTAAAGCGGAAGGAAAATGAAGATGATTAGGTGCATCAGGGTAATTCTGATTTTCAAAACAAATAGTCGGAAAATGATCATATATTACTTGATTTTTGAAATTCCAGTTGGGTAAATTTTCCGGAGTATAAATTACTACAGCAGGTTGATTTGTACTAATTTCCATTTGCAAACCACTTGCGGGTGCAACCAGCCTGGCTTTGATGTTATCTGTTGATGCTACATTTTTAACATTGTAAATAAAGGTGTCGTCTATTAGGCCAAAATTTGTTAAGGATTGTAAGTTTTTCAGCTTTAAAAAATCAAACTTAGTGCCATTGACTGATCTTAGCTTTCCTGTTGGTAATTGTTTCAGATCAACTTCTAAATATTCAGGACAATCTAAGAACAACATATGATCTAAAATGCTACCCGAACCATTTAGATTAAAATAGCCGTGACTGGTAAGGTTCACAAAAGTATCTTGATCTGAAATAGCTTTGTAGGTAACTGTAAGATTATTTTCATCCGATAACTGATAGATTGCTTTTACTTCTAAATTCCCTGGGTATCCTTCTTCCATATGCTTACTATGATATGAAAAAATAACAGTGTTTGTGTCACGATTAATAGCGTCAATTTTCCAGAACTTTTTATCAAAACCCTCTAATCCTCCGTGCAAATGAACTCCTGCGTTTTGATACAAAGGATACTTTTGATTATTTAGATGAAAGCTACCGTTACTAATTCTGCCTGCGTATCTTCCTATTGAAGCACCTAAAAACTTAGCACTTGGATGGTATGCAACTTCTGGGTAATCTTCAACAGCATCGAGACCAACAATGACGTTAACAAATTCTCTTTTTTTGTTTAGAATCTCTAAACTAGTAATAGATGCTCCGAAATTAGTTAAGGTTAACTTAGTTCCCTGATCATTTGTGAGTACTACAGAAACACAATCTGTATATTCATCTTTATCTACGATTTTTTGAGCCATTTATAACAACTATTATCTTTAGAGACTTCGTATTTGCTAATACTGTAGCATCTGAAAAACGTTTAGAAATCTATCAAATGTACTGGTTAACAATATTCTCAAATAACTCTTGCTTCCCGCTTTGTAAAGAAAGCTCACCATTATCTGATGCTATTTCGTACAAGTCTTTTAATTTTAAAGCTCCATTTTCAAAATCTTTCCCTTTTCCAGTATCGAAGGAACTATATCTATCTGTCCTTAATTTTTCATATGAAGATGAAGTAATAATTTTATCCGCAGTAATCAATGCTCTCGCGAAGACGTCTGCTCCTCCAATATGTGCTAAGAACACATCTTCTATATCAGTAGAGTTTCTTCTTATTTTGGCATCAAAATTAACTCCTCCTCCTTGCAATCCACCCGCTTTAAGGAAGACTAACATTGCTTCGGTAATTTCCAAAATATTATTAGGAAACTGATCTGTATCCCATCCATTCTGATAATCACCTCTATTTGCATCAATGCTTCCTAACATTCCTGCACTTGCCGCCACTTCTAATTCATGCTGAAATGTATGCTGTGCTAAGGTTGCGTGATTCACCTCTATATTAATTTTAAAATCTTTCTCTAAACCATATTCTCTAAGGAATCCTATAGAAGTAGCTGTATCAAAATCATACTGATGCTTGGTTGGCTCCATAGGTTTTGGTTCTATAAAAAACGTTCCTTTAAACCCTTGTGCTCTTGCATAATCTCTAGCCATTGTTAAAAACTGAGCTAAATGATCTAACTCTCTCTTCATATCGGTGTTAAGTAATGACATATAACCTTCTCTTCCTCCCCAAAACACGTAATTTTCGCCATCTAAAGTCATCGTAGCGTCTAATGCTAATTTAACCTGCGCACCTGCTCTGGCTAACACATTAAAATCAGGATTCGTTGCCGCACCATTCATATATCGAGGGTTTGAAAAACAATTTGCTGTACCCCACAAAAGCTTAATCCCCGATTCCTTTTTCTTATTCTTTACATAATCAACAATTGTCGCCAATCTTTTCTCTGATTCTAATAATGAGGGAGCTTCTTGTACCAAATCAAAATCGTGAAAACAAAAGTAATCGAACCCCATTTTACTAATAAACTCGAATGCTGCATCTGCTTTATCTTTTGCTGCCTGGATTGGGTCTGAAGACTCATCCCAAGCAAAGTTTTGTGTTCCCCATCCAAATGGATCAGCACCCTGACCACAGAAGGTGTGCCAATAAGCTATGGCAAATTTAAAATGTTCTCTCAGCGTTTTTCCAGCTACAATTCTCTCTGAATCATAATACTTAAATGCTAATGGATTGTCTGATTCTTTCCCTTCAAATTTAATTTCACCTATTCCCTTAAAATATTCCTTATCTCCTAGTAAAACCATTATTTATCTTTTAAAATTCTATTTAGTTCCTTTTTCCATCTGTGATAAGCTAACTGATAATCATCACTATTATCCAAAGGATGGTAGGTCGTAACCTTATCATTATTGATGATCATTCCACCAATATCCTTAAATGTCCCATGAGCCCATCCTGCAGCCCTAGCTGCTCCTACTGCGCCTGTTGTATTGTAAATTTCAATTTCCTGATCTATTAATGTAGCCACTGTGTTAGAAAATATTTCGGATCTGAATAAATTGTCATTTCCAGCTCTTATTACTTCTATATTTGCACCATCTTTTCTTAAAATTTCCATACCATATACAAAAGAAAATGCAATTCCTTCTAATGCTGCTCTGCATATATGTGATCGGTTGTGTTTATTTAAATTAATATTACAAATTTGAGTTCCAATTGTCTTATTTTCAAACATTCTCTCCGCGCCATTACCAAAAGGTATTACTTGTAAATCATCAGATCCAACCGGGACTTTTGAAGCCAGCGTATTCATGCTTTGATATGAACTGGTTTCCAGATTAAGATTATCTTTTAACCACCTATACTGAATACCAGCTCCGTTAATACACAATAATTTTCCGATTATTGGTTTCTGTTCACTATAATTAACGTGCGCAAAATTATTGTACTTCACAGGTTCTTTTCCGGATAAGGTATCCGTTACGGCATAAATAACTCCCGAAGTACCACCTGTTACTGCTACTTCGCCGGGATTAAATACATTTAGGGACAATGCATTATTAGGCTGGTCACCAGCTCTATAAAAAACAGGTGTTCCTGCGTTTAATCCACTTTCTTTGGCTCCTTTATTACTAAGCTCTCCTTGATTAGAAAAAGTATCTACTATATCAGGAATAAGACTTGAATCAATATCATAATAATCTAATAACCATGTTGCGGGTTCTTGTTTTTTGAAATCCCACAAAATTCCTTCAGATAATCCTGATTTAGTGCTATTGATACTGCCTGTAAATTTATAAGCAATATAATCTCCAGGTAACATAAATTTATGAGCCTTCTCATAAATTTCCGGTTCATTGTCTCGTACCCACTTTAATTTTGAAGCTGTAAAATTCGCAGGAGAATTAAGAAGGTTGTTCTTACACTTTTCTTCTCCTAACTGTTTGAAAGCTTTATTTCCAATATTAACTGCTCTGCTATCGCACCATATTATTGAATTTCTCAACAACGCTCCATTAGCATTTACCAAAACAAGACCATGCATTTGATACGATATTCCTATCCCCTGAACTAACTCTGGAGCAACAGTATTCTCCTTCAATAATCGTTTGCTGGCTATGCAAACATTCTCCCACCATACATCCGGATTCTGCTCTGCCCAGTCTCTGTTTATTGAGATGATCTTCATCTCTTCTTGTGGTTCATTGATTATAGCAACACTTTTTCCGTTCTCAGAATTGATTAATGCTGCTTTCACTGATGAACTTCCTATATCAAAACCTATATAATACATTAAGTCACTTAGTTGTTGGATATAAAAGTCTAAAATCTATCCTGATTACAATCGATCCGTCTTATATATAAACGAAAACTTGATAATAAATTTTCGTAAAAGTCATCATTATGTACTAATCTTTTCATCCAAAATTATCATAAAACCTTCTAAATAAACAAGTAATCTCAATAGATAAATCTATGAGATATTCACAAAAACCAGCAATTTTGAAGGCTTCAGAAATATCCGTGAGCAACCTTTTCTTATAAATTCATTATCCAATACAGACTTCTTTTGAATAACAACAAATGGTTTTTAGAATCTTACAGAAGCGGGGACAAAAGAATTCATTTCTATTTGTTCAAAATATGCTCTTTCTAATTGCTCTCTATGAGCGGGATGTGCAATATCAATAAGCGCTTTTGCTCTTTGTTTTAATGATTTCCCATATAAGTTAGCTACACCATATTCTGTTACTATATAATGCACATGAGCTCTGGTTGTTACCACACCTGCTCCGCGTTTTAAACAAGGGACAATTTTACTAAGCCCTTTTTTGGTAATAGAAGGCAAAGCTATGATTGCTTTACCACCATCGCTTAAAGAAGCTCCTCTAATAAAATCCATTTGTCCTCCAACACCAGAATACATTCTAGAACCTATAGAATCTGCACATACCTGACCGGTAAGATCTACTTCTACAGCAGAATTAATGGCTACCATTTTAGAATTTTTCCTGATATTAGAAACATCATTTACATAATCCGCACTTCTCATTTCTATAAAAGGATTATCATCTACATAATCATATAATCGTTTGGTTCCCATCAAAAATGTAGTCAATGCTCGACCTTCATTAATACCTTTGTTATTAGAGTTTATAACATCTTTTAGAATTAAATCGATCACGCCATCAGAAAACATTTCGGTATGAATTCCTAAGTTTTTGTGATTGGTCAATAAACCTAATACAGCATTTGGTATCGTTCCAATACCCATTTGCAACGTACTGCCATCATCGATAAGCTCAGCAATAAAACCTCCAATCTTGTTTTCAATTTCAGAAGGCTTAGGAATAAACAATTCCGGTATATCTGCTTCTTGTTCTATAAATGCATCCAACTCTGAAATATGAATTATTCCTTCCCCGTGAGTTCTAGGCATTTTGGGATTTATCTGAGCAATAACATTCTTTGCATTTTCGATCGCCGCCAAAGTTGCCTCTACAGAAACCCCTAGAGAGCAATATCCATGATGATCCGGTGGAGAGACTTGGATCAAAGCTACATCAATTGGCAATATATTCCTTTTAAATAGTAAAGGAACCTCACTTAAAAACACCGGAGTATATGAACCATTTCCGGCTGCCAGTGTATGTCTTACATTTTTACCAAGAAAGAAAGAATTGACATGAAAACTTTCTCTTAAATCAGGATTCGCATATGGAGCTTCTCCTTCGATATGCAAATGGCAAACCTCTACATTTTTTAACTCATCATGTCGATTTGTCATTGCTTTTATTAGTGCCTGAGGTGCTGCAGCGGCAGCCTGTATATAAACTCTATCGTTGCTTTTTATCACCTTAACTGCATCTTCTGCAGAAATTGCTGTGTACATAGGATAAGTGTTTCGATTAAAGAGCAAAATTATGCTTTGAAAAGTTTTTAAAAACTGTCCAAAATCATATTTCGTAACTTTTCTAAACAAACTTTCTTATCAAAGAAATGAATGTTATTAAACACTAAACATGAGAGGCATATAAACATATTACAAAGCCTAAAGAAGAATATTTTTAAGATTCTATAGCATTAAGAAAAAGTCATAAAAAAAACGACCCTCAGGCTAACTACTTCCTGAGGGTCTGAATTGAAACTAAATTATAATATTTAACACAAACTCAACTTATACATAATTATGATTGTTTCAATTTTGCTATATTTTTTGGTTAGGTTTTTACGCCGCGAATATAAGCTCTAAAATTCAAATATTCGAGCGAATATTTAGTGATAATACACATTTAACAATGCCTTAATATCTAATTAAAATTATTGAGATTAACTCACTAAAAATCACTCTTTCTTATATATTAGTGTCTTTTCTCTCTAATTTGTTACCATATTATTAGCTGTTTTTGCTCAAAAAAGAAAAAACGGTCAATTATTTTTTAATAATTGATCAAAGTTTGTACCAAATCCTAGAAGTTAGGGTTAAAATTTTTGGAAAAACAAAAGAACCCTCAGGTTAATTGCATCCTGAGGGTCTAATTGAAACAAATCTGTACTAATAATAAAATACACAAACTCAACTTATTATAATACTATGATTTATGGCTGCTTCAATTGTAATATGTTTTTATGTATATACTTACAATAAGTATATTCTTTTTTAGTAATCAAAATACAAGACTCTCGAGGTAACTACTTCTCAAGAGCCTTGTCTTGAAAAAAATGTTTGTTTTATATAAACAAACTCAACTTACTATTATATTTTTTATCGTTTGTATTTTACTGTACCGCTACATCAAAAGTTACTTCGATATCTGTTTCTCCTCCAAAATCATCTCTAGAATCTCCTGTTTTGCTTGTAGGTTCATGGATTAGAAAAGCTCTTACGATTCCAGCAGTTGTACCCGATGATGACCAATCTGTAGAAATATTAATTCCTATATTATCAGAATCTATGGTGTCATCAGATGCACTAGTAAATGTTAAACCACTAACCGTAGTTTCGTAGAAAACAAAATGCTCATCTTTTTCTGCTATCACTTCTTCAGTAATATCTTCTACATCATTCGGATCGGATGCATCCAAAAATTCAATTTTAAAATTATATGTTGTGTCTGCAGATAAGGAAATCGCATCTTGGCTGCTTTCTGTCCAAGTATATACTTCAGGAGTAGTTGCTCCATCCTCTAAAACTGTTAATCTAACTGTTGTAATAGTTTCCTCTTCATTAATCACCTGCGGATTATCATCATCACTACTACATGCGGTTAATCCAATAGCGAATAAAAATAATGCTGTTAATTTGCTAACTGTTGTTCTCATTGTTTTAAAATTTAAAATTTATGTTAAGTGTAAAGTTTCTTCCTACGTTATCGGCATAATAACGTTGTCTATTAAGGTAATCTCTATAATTTGTGTCAAATACATTAGTAATACTCATTCCTACGGTTACATCTTTAGGGTTCCATATACTAAACATATAAGCTCCTGAAATATCAAAAACACTATAGCCTGGCGGTGGTGTAGAAACGTCAACCAATACTGTTTGTTCGACTTCGTTTTCAATAAAATTAGTATCAAAATTATTATCGGGAAATCTAGTTTGTTCTAAAACTGTATTATTTCTCAATTTCAAATTCCATTTTTCCTTTTCATAAATCAGTTCTGATCTAAAATTAGGAGCTGGCATATTTATCAAAGCTTCATCAGCTTCTGTATCTTGCCCATAGATATAAGAGAATGCTGTGTTAAATCTCAAGTGATCCGTTATAGCAACTCCATAATCAATATCTACTCCATATAATATAGCGTTGGTTTGCATATACTCCCATACAGGAAAAGACCCTCTTATGGTAAACTCTAAACCGGTTGGTTCTAATAAGATGAAATCCTGTATACTACTTAGATAAGGAGATATGGTTAGATTACCAATCCCAAACAAATCTTGATGAGTACTACTTAATGAAAATTTTAACGCTTTCTCTTGATCAAATCGTAGATCTCCTAACTCTATAATAGCAGCACTATGATGTAGACCATCACTAAACAACTCAACAGGATTAGGTGCTCGATTAGCATAAGAAACATTAAACAAAAGAGCGTTTTGATTTCCATAAGAGTAATTAATTCCGGCAGATGCTGAAATACTGCTATAATCAAAATCGGGATTCGTTAACCACTGATCTCCTTCATCCTCTATAATTAAATCTGAAAATTCATTATTATATCCACGTTCATCCCAAAATTCTTTTCTATAAAATTTCTTGGCATTTATATTTACAAAATCATATCGCGCTCCGGCATCTGCTGTAAAGTTTTCTGTAATCTTAAATTCTGTAATTGCGTAAATACCTGCTGTTGTTTTCTTATAATCCGGTATTAATCTTCGGATTCCTGTTTCTGGATTTGGCGTATTAACTTGGTATGAATACTGAAAACCAATATTCTTTTTAAAATTATCATTAGAATCAAATAAAAAATTACCATCTAAGCCATGCGTTAATAATTCAAGATCGAGACTCGCTTTATCTCTATCATCTCCTCTTCTAATATCAAACTCCTTTCTATTATTATATTGAAATGAGTATTGCACATTTAGTCTACCAAGGTTTTGAAACCTTTTATATGCCTTTAGCATTGCCAGATGATGTTGGGTCTCCTGCTTAGGAGCATTGATATCATAGGTAAAATCGTTTATAACCAAAGGTTGATTATTATTAATTGCTCTTACTAAATCTCCAACATTACCAATATGCGAGGACCTTAGTATTCCTTGGGTAGCATTATAAAAACTATAATAGCCTTCAAAGCCATGTGCAAAATCGGTGTACCCAAAACCTGTAGAAAAACTTTGTTCTCTATGTCCTGTATTACTTAAAATATAATCCGGAGCTTCGCTATCACCAAAATGTTTTAAGGTCCCTTGAAATTTAGCTCCCCAACCTTCTTTAAAACCAAGATTAACTGCTGAGTTTAATCCACCACCTCTTCCGTTACTACTTAGCGCCAGCTGTGCTTTTCCAAAAATCGTATCCCGTAATGTCGTTAATCTATTTTCAGCAATAATAACTCCTCCTATCGCATTTCCACCGTATTGTAATGCGCCTGCACCCTTTATAACTTTAAGTTCATTAAAAGCATTGATATCTAGATTGGGGGAATGTTCCTCTCCCCATTCCTGATCTTCCTGCCGAACGCCATTGTTAATCATAATAATCCTACTACTATGCAGTCCCTGAATTACAGGCTTTACGATTGTATTTCCAGAAGTTAGACTATTTACACCCGATATTTCTTGTAAAGCATCTCCAATAGATAAACTACTATATTGATCCAATTGTTTTCTATTAAGTCTGTCCTCAGTCTGACTATTTGTAGTTTTCTTTTGTGAAGAAGAAGCTACATCTACTTCTTCCAAACTAGTAAAATGGTGCTCTAAATAAAAGTCTTTGTTTGAAACCTCTTCTACGTCAATAGTAACGACCTGAGAATTGCAATCCTCATGCGATATAGTAAAAGCATAGGACGTAGCGCAAAGTCCAGCAATACTGTACTTTCCGTTACTATCTGTTTTTATCGTCGTGCTATTGTACGTTATTGTTGCTCCTTCTAGAGGTACTCCATCGTGAAAATCGATTACACGTCCAGAAAGTGTTTTATCACATTCTTGAGCGAATAAAAAATTAACTCCTAGAAGAAACACAAACATTAAAGTGTTTCTTTTCATTACTTAAAGTAAAAGGGATTCTTATTGCTGATAAAGGCAATAATGAGCTTTGTTCAATCGAAAAATAAATACAAAACTACGCTGCTGGTGGCGCTTTGTTTAAAAAAGAGAATTTAGTGGATGAATCAACATATCGCTTCTGATAATAATTCTTAACAACATCAGAAGGAATAATGATTGATTCAGGAAGCTCTATAATATCAGCAGAAGTAAAATTGTCATCAATATTTTCTGAAGCAAGTTGACATATCTTACAATCCATATCATTAGCATCGTGACCTACAGCATGTAAATCCGCCAATTGTATAAAACTGAAAAGTATCAGAAATACAGAAGCAATGATATGTTTATGAGTCTTCATAATAACAAATAAACAAAAAAAAATTAAAATCCTTATGAATTCTCTAACCAAAGTATGTTAAAGTATTGCAAATGCTATAGATTTAGCAACTACATTGTATAAATCCTCAGGCAATATTTCCTCATTCCAAGGGTGTTTAGTACCAAAAACATGATCTGCTCCCTTTACAAAAAACAATTCGCTATTGGGATTCCAGCTATGTAATTCTTCTGCCTCTTGTATGTTAACAGTAGGGTCTTCTGTTCCGTGAATGATTAAATGTGGTACTTTTATTTTCTTTATTGCTTTCGAAATGGTTAGTCTTTCTTTGTTTTCAATAAATGATGTGTAAAATTGAAAATAATGCGGCATCTGTTGTTTGGTTCTTCCATTCTCTATATAATATATGCCATCATTTTTCCAGGTTTGGAGCGCTTCACCTTTCGGAAATCTTTTTTCATAATCCGAAACACTCGCCCAGGTAATTAGTTTTGTGATTCTAGTATCTTCTGATGTTTTGATAGTTGTAATTCCACCTGCTCGAGAATGGCCGATGAGTGTTATTTCGTTAGAATCTAAATACTGTCTATACTCAAAATCTGTGGCTGTAACCCAATCCAGAACAGATTCCAGATCATCTAATTCAATTATATAATTGTTATTGCCAAAAGCCTCTAAATCCGGGAAATCTATTGGCTGCTGTATGGTTCCTCCATTATGAGAAAAGTTAAACTTCACAAAGAAAAATCCTGCTTCTGCAAAGGTATTCGCCACCACATCCCAAGCTCCCCAATCTTTAAATCCCTTATATCCATGGCAAAAGATTATTATCGGTTGCTGCTTTTTCTGATCGTCATAAAAAACATCCATAAGAATTGGTCGTTGATGTTTTCCTTCTATAATTATATCCTTTTTCTTTATCATCATAATTATACTTCTTTTTCTGTAAAAGGGATTTCTAAACTAGAAATTTCTGTAATTAGTTTCTTAAGCTGCAACAAATATTCATCAAATACTTCTGTTGTTATTTCATAATCAACTTTTCCTCTTACGGAAGCTTTGGTACCAAATTTTAGAAAACCTTCTTTAAGATTTTTGAAAGAAATGATTCCTGCCTGAAACGAGTCTGAGAGAGGCTGTTCATTATAGTGCATATACCCATACGCCAAAACCTGTATTGCTTTACTATACTTATAGTCTTCTGTAATTACATCCCAGTCTGTTAAAACCACATCATTTTTATTTACTTTACCTGTTTTATAATCTATAATTCGAAGTTGTCCATCCAACTCATCTATACGGTCTACTTTCCCCTTTATAAAAACAGGAAACCCAAGTTCCGGTACTTTTAATTCGGTTTTTAGATTGCTTTCTATAGCGATAATTTTCAATTGCGATCCAGATTTCAGCATCTTCTCTTCAGCTTTTAGAAAATTGTAAATATACCTTTTAGCCACCTCGAAAATAAGCAAGTTTTTACCTTGGGTGATATCCAATTTAGAATACTCTTTGCGAAAATGATATTTGATTTCAGCATCAATTTCAGCAATCATTTTTGCAATGTCCTCTGTAGTTACAAATTTATTTTCTAAAGGTTTATATAAATTTTCGAGCGTGTTATGAATTACAGTTCCTAAGGTGTTTGCGGCAATAGTTTCTTCTACCTGATCGGTCTCTCTAATTCCTAATACATATTTATAATAAAAATCAATTGGATTTCTAATATAAGATGTTAATGCAGAAGGTGATAAACCATTTAGGGCTAACTCTTTTATTTTTTGCAGTATTGTATCATCTTTTTCAATTTCCAATAGTGCTTTTTCCAAAGTCGGGACTTCAGAAGATGCTATATATTTAGATAATTGATGTGCTGGTATTTTATCTATTTCCAACTGATGTAAGAATCTACTTTTTTCTCCTCCACCGACTCCTTCATCCTCTGTGTTATAAATTAAATATACATTTTTTGCTCTCTGAATCAAACGATAAAAATGATAGGTATAAATGGCATCCTTCTCTTTGTATGTAGGAAGATTATAAGCTCTCTTAAGATCATATGGTATAAAAGAATTCATGCTTTTTCCTGCCGGTAGTATCCCTTCATTAACTGAAGTAATAATAACTGTTTCGAAATCTAAACAACGTGATTCTAACATTCCCATTAATTGTAATCCTCTAAAAGGTTCTCCTATGAAATCCAATGTTTCTGAACGAATCAGATCTTTATATAAATGATATAAAGAAGATACCGTTGTGAGATATTGATACTGATTACTAAGCGTTAATAATTTATTGAAAATCAAATGAAAATGATATACATATTCCAATTCTAAAGAGTCCTTATCTTTATCCAAACTCTCCTTTAATAAATGGACTATTTTCCTGCATTGTTCGATAGCATTAGAAGCTTTGTTCCAAGGTGAAAATAATAATTCTAAAACTTCGTTTTTTGCATGGCTTGCTTCATTTTGTATTTTTTCTAAAGAAATAAAAATCAAGTTTTCTCTTGAGATTTTGGTAATTAATTGATTCGCCAATGAACCCAACAACCAATGTGCCGGTTGGCTATTTAATATCTCAAGAACTGATTTATAATATAAGCCTTTAGGATGTTTGGCCTTATGTAATGTAAACAATAGTTCGAAAAATGACGTTAAAGGAACATCTCTAAGCGGTAATCCCATGGTAATATTCAGTGAACCTATTGATTCTGGTAATGAATTTAAGACCGGCAACAACAGTGACTCATCTGCCAATACCAATGCCGTATTTTCGATGCTCTTTGGAGAAATAGATTTAAGGATTTGACCCGCTAATTTTGCTTGTCCTATATTTTTAGGAACGCCTATTAGCTTAATGTCTTTGGTAGAAGAAAAATTATCTTTTATCCATTCGAATTGATGTTCTTTATAATAATTCCATTGATTTTTATATCCCCTTAGAAACAAGGAAGCCTCGTGATATTTATTTTCTAAGAAAAATGTATCTGCATCCCAATATATCTCCGCCATATTTGCTTCCAACAGTGATTGAAAAATAGTTTGCTCTGCATTATTAAGCGCATTGAAACCAACTAATACATGTTTATATGCATTCTTTTCGATATAACTGGAAATATTTTCTGATGCTCTCCTGTACAATAAACCTTGATAACCAATCTTCTTTCCTAAGAGTTTATTTTTAAAATTGGTATAATAGTCGGATAGGTTGTTCCAAAAGCTGATATACCTCTGTATCAGTTCTGTCTTTTCTTTTTGAAGATACCAATGATTTAGATCCTGTATCCCAGATAGATATGAAAAAAAACTTTCATTATCGATACAGTATCGATCAATTTCGTTGAAGTCATAAATAAGTGTCTGCGCCCAACTGCTAAATGTTTCTAGGCTTTCTTTCTCTAATTTGGTATGTGTATTTAGATAGGTTTCATAAAACTCAAACAAGGTTTGTACCGCATCTATTTGACGTAATCCTGACAATTGAGTAATGAATTCCTCAATACTAATAATTACTGGCGCGAGTGCAGTTTTATCAGCATACTTTTGCAATAACTCTCTTTTAAGAAAAAGTCCTGCTCTCTTACTAGGAAGTATAAAAATAAGCTCACTAATATTGTGACCTTTCTTCTCTATCTCAGATATAACTTCTTTTAAAAAACTATCCACCCATTAAAAATAAAAAACGTCCCGAATAATCGGGACGTTTTATCTATGTATTATAATTTAGTGAGCAATAATTACTTCACTAAGTTGATTTCTACACGTCTGTTTTGTGCTCTACCAGCTCTAGTTTTGTTAGAAGCGATTGGTCTGTCTTCTCCGTAACCTACAGCAGATAATCTGAACTGATCAATTCCGTTTTCAGTTAAGAAGTTTTTCACAGCATTAGCTCTAGAGTCAGAAAGTCTCTGGTTTGATTTTGCAGCACCTTGGCTATCTGTATGACCTTCTACAGTAAACTTAGCAGTTGGATATTCATTAAGTATTTTGATGATATCATTCAATACTTTAGTAGACTGAGCTTTTATAGAAGACTTACCTGAATCAAATAATACCTGAGCAGCATACTCATTTAAAGTTTTCTGAATTTCTTCAGTTACTTCAGGACATCCGTTGTTAGCAACAGTACCAGCAACATCAGGACAGTTATCATCTTTGTCTAATACTCCGTCACCATCTTTATCTTGGTAAGGGCATCCGTTGTTAGCAGCAGGACCAGCTTCATTAGGACAACCATCCTTAGCATCAGTGATTCCATCACCGTCAGCATCAGGACATCCGTTTAAGTTAGCTAAACCAGCAACTGTAGGACAGTCATCTTTAGGATCAGCGATTCCGTCACCATCAGTATCAGGACATCCATTAAATTCTGCAGTACCTGCAGTATCAGGACAGTCATCTTTAGCGTCAGTGATTCCGTCACCGTCAGTATCAGGACATCCATTAAATTCAGCTAAACCAGGAACGTCGATACACTCATCATCTTTATCAAATACACCATCTCCGTCAGTATCTTTACCTCCGAAAGCGAAAGTAATTCCAGCAGAGTGTTGGAAATGAGTTGGAGGATAGTTACTTGCAGCGTAATCTTCGAATACGTGCTTGTAAGTAGTCTGTAAGTTGAAAGCTAAATTTTCAGTTAACCAGAAGTTAAATCCTAAAGAACCATTTAAAGTTCCAGCACCAACTTCATCAACCCAAGTGTATCCACCACCTACTCCTAGGTAAGGATCAAACCATCCAGTTTTTAAAACGTTTTTAAGACTATAGCTAATTCTTGCATCTGCTGCATAATAAGATAAGTCGTCTGCAGAAACTTGAGTTCCATCAGGAGTCTCTCCTAATTTATCTATTTTGTTCACTGTACCTGCAACAGTAAACGTAAACCCATCTCCTATATATCTACCAACTGATAGTTTAGATACAGATGGAAGAATGTTCCAGTGGTCACTAGCGTTAAAAAACTCGTCAAAGATTTCTCCTTGAATAGGTAAATCTCCTCCGGTAGGAAAAATATCAACAGCATTAACGCCAATCGATACTGCCCAAGGGTTGTTTTCATCCTGTGCATTCGCAGTACTAAACCCAAGTACTAATAACGAAGCCACTAAAAATCTGCTAAGATGTTTCATATTCAATAATTTAATTTTTAAGTGTTAATTAGAGCAAATGTAATATGTTAAAAATTACTGTCAAAGACAAAACTAATAAATTTTTCTTAATAGGCCAGTGTATATCGACCTTTGCGAAGTTTTTAAAGTCTAATTTTAAATCTTTAAGCCCCCCTCAAATGTGAAAAAAATGACGTATTAAGACAATATCTATTATTGTAATTTCTTTAATTACGGTACAATTATAAGATAAAAATATTTTTTATCAGTAAATTTCTACTAGTAATTACGAAAATAGTTGTTATTTATAAGTATTTTAAAGTTAGTTCATCGTTAAAATATACTAGTATTTTATTTTCAAGCTTGTATCCTATCTTCTGAAGAAGTAGACTATATTCTTCTAGTTGATTAGCATGCGAAGCACTGTGTTCTCCTGTTTTATAGTCGATTACCGTTGCCAATCCTTTGGGGTCTATGGTAACCCGATCTGGTCTATATAAGTGTCCGTTTGACATAATATCCCTTTCGTTTAGCACTTCATTATCCTCTGAAAAATATCTTGAGAGTTCTGGATGATCTAATACCATTTTTAGTTCATCATACAGTAATTTCTTGTCTAGAAGACTAATTTTTCCGGTTTCAAATGCATTTTCAATAACTTTATCCAGATCCTGATGCGTATATATAGAGGACATCAGTTCATGAATCAAGTTACCCTTTTCTATCGCAGCTGCTTGTGACGTGTCCCAAAGTTTTCCAGAATTCGTAACAATATGTACTTTACATTTCTCCCGAGTTCCATCAAATTTTGTGAGCGTTATGTTTTTTATTTTAGAATCCGTCTTCTCAATTTCTTTAAACGGTTTTCCAGAAGTTCCAAAATCATAAGTCAATTGTTCACTATTCCATGTTCCTATATGCTTTAGATAATTAATAAGCTTCCCTGAAAACTTATTTGAATTACATTCGCCTTTACCATTTAATTCTGCTTTAGAGATAATATACAACTGTTCCTCGGCTCTTGTTAAAGCCACATACAGAAGATTAAAAGCATCTAACTCTAATTGCGATTGTCGTTCTTGTACAATTTTTTCTGCTTGCTCTCCATAATTAGAAAGCTCTTTATTATAGTTAACAAACACCTCGTTAAACCCACCAAAATCTTTTTTAGATACCGGCAACCAGGTCTTTGGTTCTATTTCTCTGTAAATATCCATATTTGCATACGGATAAATCACACAAGGAAACTCTAAACCTTTGGACTTGTGTATAGTCATTATCTCAATTGCCTCTTCTCCCTCTGGAGCTATTATGCTAAGCTTATCTTTTTTATGCTCCCAATAAGAGAGAAAACCTATAATACCTTCAGCATGTTTCTGAGTGTATCCAAACACTACATCTAAAAGAAACTGAATATATGCAGGTGATGTTGCCGCAAGACTAAAGCTATTGATGATATACTCTACTCCTTCATAAAAAGGCCTTACATCTAATCTGCTAAAACTAAACTCGATCCCCAACGATTGTAATTCATTACAGAATGCTTTTTTATCTGCAAATACGAGTTTCTTTAGGAAAGCATGTTTATCCGGAATTGAAAATTGTTCTGTAATAAAATGTAGAACATTGGTTTTAGCTAAAAGTTCGTCTGGATATACAAACCAGGTAAGCATATTTATAACAAAGCGTACTCTAGGATCGTTTTTAAGCAATAAGGTCTCTGATGAAATAATGGGCAACCCTTTTTCGGTTAGAAAATCTGCTATAACCGTTCCTTCTTTTAGTTTTCGGGTAAGAATACATATTTCATTAAGCAAGTACCCTTTTTCTTTAAGTTCTAATATGGATTCATATACTTTTTCTGGATATATCTCATTTTCCTCAGCTACGTTTTTGGACGACACAAAAGAGATTTTTACATAACCATTTTTCTTATCATTATATTCCTGATTATTGCCCAGTAGATATAATTTCTTGTGTAGATCATTACTAAAGTCATTTGATAAAAAAGTAAAAAGATCATTATTGAACTTAATAATCTCTTGATGGCTTCTATAATTCCTAGGTAGATTAAGTGTCTTTTTATCAACCGGAAATGGGTTTTCGTCCAGACAAAGATTAATAAATTGTTCCGCTTTTCCGCCTCGCCATCTGTAGATTGCCTGTTTGGCATCTCCAACTATAGTTAATTGTCCTTGTTTACCTGACAAGGTCTCTGAAGTAAGTGCATTTTCAATCAGAGGAATTATATTTTTCCATTGTAATTCTGAGGTGTCTTGAAACTCATCTATAAAATAGTCTCTATACCGTTCTCCTAATCGTTCATATATAAAAGGTGCCGGTTGGTCCTGAATCGCATCGCTTATAATTTTATTGAATTCTGAAATTAAAAGAACACTTCTTTCTCTTTTAATTGTTTGAAGCTCCTTATTAATAACATTCAGTACAGAAAGAGGAACGAGGTTTTTGATTATGTTTTCATATAAGCTTAAGTTAAGTAACTCATCTTTTGTGAAAAGAAATGCTTCCTCAATCAAGGGGCGAATTCGATCTATAACTTCCTTTTTATTTGCATCTAACTTTGCTCCATAAAAAGAAGTGGTTTCAATGTTCTGCTTCCAAGCGGCTTTAAAATCTAACTTTGTTTCTCCATCTGCAATCTTTTGAAAATGATTAGGGATTGATCCACGTGTAAAATCATTAAATTCTATTCCTTGATCTTTTATTACATCTAAAATTTCTTTTGATCGGAGAACAATACTCTTTTTGCTTTCTGAGATCTTACTGTTTAAAACAGTATTGAATTTTTTGAAATCCTCTGCTGTTTTATCCGAAAGATTATCCAAATGTACACGATCATTTTCGCTAAACAGAAGCCTGGCTATTTTGTTTAGTTCTACAGTGATATCCCAACTTTTGTCATCTTCTAATTTACTTAGAGCAAAATCTATAATTATTCTGGTGAGTTCATCGTCCTCCCCGACCTTTGCTATTACGGCGTCTACAGATTCTTCAATTAATGATTCGGTATCCATTTCAATTTCGAAATTCATCGGTATTCCCAAATCACGAGCAAACGTTCGGATCACTCTATGTGTAAAAGTATCTATTGTAACGATATCAAAAGCTGCATAGTTGTGAAGAATATTTTTAAGAATTCTATCAGCTTTCCGTTTTAATATATGTTCTTCTAATCCTGTTTCCTGAATAATATCGTTTAGTAAAAGCTTATATTTTGATGTCGTTTGTTCGCTGCTAATCCCCACCAAATTTTCCAAAACTCTTGTTTTCATCTCGGCAACAGCTTTATTTGTAAAGGTGATTGCCAAAATGTTTTTATAAGCATCCCTAAACTCTCCAGTTAAAAGAGCGATTAAATACGTCTTAACTAGTGTATAGGTTTTTCCAGCTCCTGCAGCTGCATTATAAATAGTAAACGGAGATTGAGAAGTCAAGTTTGTTTTTTTACTAAAGTATCAAAAAAGAGTAGTTTTTGAACATTAATGACTACTAAAAATAAATTGAACATCCATTAGGTTTAGAAAGAGGTTTGAAAAATTTTAATTTAATTAATTTATAACAAATATTAATTTTTATTCATCGCTCTTATTCCTAAATTTGGTTTCATTTTTTTCTTATTAACTAAAAAAATAGATTATGTCATTTGAATTACCAAAATTAAACTATGCTTTTGATGCATTAGAACCTAATATAGATGCTCGCACCATGGAAATTCATCATGATAAGCATCATGCTGGATATACAAATAAATTAAACGCAGCTATTTCTGGAACTGATCTGGATGGCAAAACCATAGAAAATATTCTTATTAACCTAGATAAATCTAATAGTGCTGTCAGAAATAATGGAGGTGGTTATTATAACCATAGTTTGTTCTGGGAAATCATGTCTCCTAATGGAGGCGGTACTCCATCTGGTGAGCTTGGTGATGCAATCAATGCTGCCTTTGGTTCTTTTGATGCTTTTAAAGATGCTTTTTCTAAAGCTGCAGCAACGCAATTCGGTTCTGGATGGGCTTGGTTATGCGTTCATGAAGGAGGTAAAGTAGAGGTATGTGCTACACCTAACCAAGACAACCCTTTAATGCCGGGTATTGGTTGTGGTGGAACGCCTATTTTAGGTCTAGATGTTTGGGAACATGCGTATTACTTAAATTATCAAAACCGACGTCCTGATTATATCGCTGCATTTTTTAATGTGATCAACTGGGACGAAGTTTCTAAAAGATACGCGCAAGGAAAATAGAGTATACTCTATTCTTTATAACAAAACAAACTAAAAGGGGATACAAAATTTTGTATCCCCTTTTTTTATATAATGTTATTTACAAATTGTCGTAAAATAAAAAAAGGTGGAAAGTCCACCTTTTTTTGCCCCAAATCTACCATGAACTTAACCTACTTATGCTATGGCTCTGCTAATATAAAGCGTTATTTCATTGTGTAAAAATGTTTTAGATGAAAAGCTAAAATACTTGTTGAAATACACAAATTAACTGATTTTAACAACGCAATATTTTGTTTTTTTAGTATGCACGCTCATCTTTTCCTTCGAAAAAATTTATGAAAGCTTTATTTACCACTCTGTTACCACCAACAGTCGGATAATCACCAGTAAAGTACCAATCTCCCAAGTTTTTAGGACAAGCATTGTGTAAGTTGTCAACGGTTTGGTAAATGATTTTTATCTCTGCATTCACTGTATCATCGCTTAACAACTCTGCTATTTTATCACTTATTTCCTGATCTGTGAATCCTTGATATATCTCTTTTACAAAGTTCTGCACTTCCTTGTCTGCAAGATTTTCTTGTGCTTTACATTTCTCATACACCTGCTCCACTAAGTCATAGTTTCCATTTTCTTTTAGAAGTTCCAACGATGCCTTGAAAGCAATAAGACCTTCTAATCTTGCCATGTCAATCCCATAGCAATCAGGGTATCTAATCTGAGGAGCCGAAGAAACAACAATGATCTTTTTTGGTTTTAACCTATCAAGCATTTTTATAATACTCTTCTTTAAAGTAGTACCTCTTACGATACTATCATCTATAATAACCAGATTGTCTTCTGGTTTTACTACACCATAGGTAACATCATAGACGTGCGCTACCAAGTCATCCCTACTACTATCTTCTGTGATGAATGTACGTAATTTGGCATCTTTAATCGCTAACTTTTCTGTCCTCAATCTTGCAGAAAGTATTTCTGTTAATCGCTCATCGGTCAATGAATCTTTCTCAGAAAGTATGGTTTCGTTTTTTTGTTTGTTTAGTTCATCTTGTGCGGCTTCGACCATTCCATAGAAAGAGGTTTCAGCTGTATTAGGTATAAAAGAAAAAACAGTGTTTACTGTGTCATGATCTATTTCTTTTAACACCTGTGGCATGATTAACTTACCCAGTTTTTTTCTCTCTTCATAAATTTCTGCATCGCTTCCTCTGGAAAAATATATGCGTTCAAAAGAACAAGCTTTCCTCTCTAATGGCTCTATAATCTTGTTTATTGATGTTGTTCCATCTTTTTTGACTATAATAGCTTTTCCCGGATCCAATTCTATGACCTGATCAAAAGGAACATTAAACACGGTTTGAATTACCGGTCTTTCTGAAGCCACTACAACTACCTCATCATCCTTATAATAATATGCTGGTCTTATTCCCGCAGGATCTCTAAGTACAAAAGCATCACCATGTCCTAACATACCCGCCATTGCATATCCACCATCCCAATCTTTTGAAGATTTCTTAAGAATTTTTGCAACATTCAGTCTCTCTACAATCTGTGGAGATGCATCTACTTTACTATAACCTTCTTTTTTAAGCTTTTTATATAATTTGGCTACTTCAGAATCTAAAAAGTGACCTATTTTTTCCATTACAGTAACGGTATCTACATGATCCTTAGGATGCTGCCCTAAACGTACTAAGTTATCAAACAGCACATCGTTGTTGGTCATATTAAAATTACCCGCCACTATTAAATTACGGTGCATCCAGTTATTTTGTCTCAGAAACGGATGTACACTTTCTACACTATTTTTACCAAATGTGCCATAACGAACATGTCCTAAAAGAACTTCTCCTATATAAGGGATGTTTTTTTTCTGTAAATCAACATCATCTGCATATTCTGGATGTTCTGTTAATTCCTTATTAATACGATCATTAATTTGAGAAAAGATATGCTGAATAGGTTGAGAATCGCTTGAACGAACCCTGCTTATATATCTTTCTCCCGGTGGTCTATCTAGTTTAATACTTGCAAATCCAGCTCCATCTTGTCCTCGATTATGCTGTTTTTCCATCATCAAATACATTTTATTTACTCCATAAAATGCACTTCCGTATTTTTCTTTATAATAGTCTAATGGTTTTAGTAGTCTTATAAATGCTATTCCGCATTCATGTTTTAAGGCATCACTCATGGTATTCCAAAAATTCTATTGTTGTGTTATTGTAGGTAAAATTTCTAATAGCCAATTAAAAAAGCCCTTACACAAAATGAGCAGGGCTGATTATTTATTATTGAGTCAATTCTATTTCGAATTGTGTTAGTTCCCTAAACTGCTGAAGTCTTTTCTGAACTTCTTCGCGTTTTAGATTTTCCATTCTTTCTGTTCCAAATTTCTCTACACAAAAAGAGGCCAAATTAGAAGCATGAATGATTGCTTTTTTCATGTTTTCGAAAGAAAGATCTCCTGTTTTTGTCAAATATCCGGCAAAACCTCCAGCAAATGTGTCTCCGGCTCCGGTAGGATCGAATACTTCCTCTAATGGTAATGCAGGGGCAAAGAAAATCTGACCCTTATGAAATAATAATGCTCCGTGTTCTCCCTTTTTAATCACTATATATTTGGGACCCATTTTCTCTATAGCTCTTGCAGCTCTAACAAGCGAATATTCTCCACTTAGCTGTCTTGCTTCTTCATCATTGATAGTAATTACATCTACTTCAGCAATTACTTTCATTAAGTCTTCTAAGGCGTTATCCATCCAAAAGTTCATAGTATCCAGAACCGCTAACTTAGGCTTAGATGACATTTGCTCTAGAACACTTAACTGAACTAAAGGATGTAAATTTCCTAACATAACAATTTCTGCATCTTTATAATCACTAGGAACTACAGGATTAAAATCTGCCAGCACATTAAGTTGTGTATCTAAAGTATCCCTAGAATTAAGGTCATTGTGGTATCTTCCACTCCAGAAAAACGTTTTTCCTCCTTTTACAATCTCAACAGCAGAGGTGTCTATATTCTTCTTTTGAAGCATTGTTAGATATTCCTCCGGAAAATCATCTCCTACAACCGAAACAATTGCAGAAGGTATATTGAAATTAGCAGCAGAAAGACCTATATATGTTGCGGCTCCGCCCAAGATCTTATCAGTTTTTCCAAATGGTGTCTCGATAGCATCAAAGGCTACGGTACCTACAATCAATAATTTGCTCATAAAATAGCTTATAATTTTTTTGCAAATATACGCTTTACTTTTGAGTAGTAAACAGATTGACGTAAACTTACTATTTGCTAAAATCTAGATACATTTCATCTATCTGATATTTGTTAATTTTTTCGCCAGTATTTCCTGAAATACGATACAAAATCCTTTTCTAAAGACTAATTTGTTATGCCAAATCCACATTAGAAGAGATTTGTTTTTGATTTCGTTAGTTTCATTTTTATTGTTTAACCGAAAAGAAGATTCTGAAGACATCCCTGACACAAATCAAGAGTTGACATTAAATACGTCTAATATATATATTGAAAAGTGGAACATCAATAGAAACAACTCAAAAGCTGCAAGTGTTGCGGATGTGCAATCGACTCCAGGTCAAACAATTCGGGTAAAATTTTAAATGGTAACAATTTTGTACAATCCAAAGTGCGGTAATACGCTGTACAATAGGAAAACTACGCAAATATTAAATTTGAATGAGTTTCTTCTAACCAGTAATGCAAATATTAAAAACCAGCTTTATACTAAAGGAATAGCTAGTGGGTCGAATAATCTTGTAGCTGGTATGGACTAGTATAGATAAATCTGTTAGTCTATCGTCGCCATCATAGATAAAAATAAAATTACCCTGAAGTAAGGACAACAGGGTAATTTTTTATCCAGTTTTAACTATTAAAATGCTATTTATATCGGCTGCAATTTTTACGGTTTTAGCATAAAAAAATTACTGTTAAAATACTTTTTCTTTCAAAAAAACTTGCATTCTTACTAAAATTATGTTAATTTTAGGAAATATTTAACAAAAACTCAACTATTATGAAAAAAAGTAAGCTAGCTAGACTTGCCCTGGCTACCCTAGTTTCGTTTTCTCTTACAAATTGTGAAAAGGATACAGAAGATGTGTTTAAATCGAATCAGATTGATAATGCAAAAGTTGCTCATGTATGTATCGCTAAATGGGATTCGCCCTATGGAGCAAAAGCCACCAGTGTTAAGGATGTACAATGGGATCCCGGTCAAACGATTCGTATAAAATTTTTAAATGGAAGCAGCTTTGTGCAATCTAAAGTTAGACAATATGCAGCAGAATGGGAAAATTACGCCAACCTAAAATTTCAATGGGTTTCTTCTAATAGCAGTGCGAATATTAAAATTGCTTTTAGAGAAGGTCAATATGCAAATGAAGCCGGTTCCTGGTCCTATTTAGGAACTGATTCTAATGATTATGCACATAGTATGCATTTTGGATGGTTTAATGATAATACCACTGATTCAGAATTTAGAAGAACTACTATTCACGAATTCGGACATGCGCTTGGATTAATCCACGAGCATCAAAATCCAGTAGCAGGAATCAACTGGGATACAGAAGCTGTTTATGCGTATTATGCGGGACCACCAAATAATTGGACAAGAGCACAGGTTGATAATAACCTTTTTAGACGTTATGAAGCTAGTATAACTAATTATAGTACATATGATCCTTTATCAATTATGCACTATCCTATTCCTGCAGAGCATACGTTAGATGGCGTTGGAGTAGGTTCTAATAGTCAGTTATCTGCAACTGACAAAGAATTTATTGGTTCTATTTATCCTTTTCCTGATACAGGTGGTGATCCATGTGCAGGTGTAGCTCCATATAGTGGTAGTACATCATATTCTGTTGGAGATCAAGTTACTTACAATGGAGATTTATATCAAAGAACTTCTACAGGATGGAGCAATCTAGGAGCTTGTGGCCCTGTTAGTACTGACCCATGTGACGGTGTAGCACCATATAATGGTAGCACTTCTTATTCTGTTGGAGATCAAGTTACCTATAACGGAACATTATATCAGAGAACTGCCTCTGGATGGAGTAATCTAGGTGCTTGCGGTGCTTAAAAAAGTAATAAATTAAAATTAGATAGATTAAAAATGCCTTGGACTAAAGCCAAGGCATTTTTTTTGTAAACGATATCGTCCTTCCGTTGTTAAGCACAATTTTATTTCCTGCCAAAATCTGCTGGAATTTCACCCCACGCTTTGGTTTCCCATTTTACTATTGTTGTAGTGTATTTATTTTCTTTAAGCCAAGTAATTGCCCTATCTACCAGGTCAAACATCTCTTTGTTTTTCGCGTTGCGCTGTAGTTTGGTTTTGCAGTTTTTTTGTCTAACCCAACCCATAGCAATTTTAGAATCTGTATATAAAATTCTATCGCTGCCTTTCTTTTTTAAGTATGCCAATCCGTGAACCAAAGCTAAAAATTCACCTATATTATTGGTTCCTTGCGGAAAAGGTCCTTGATGAAAAAGCTGTTTTTCTGTCTGGGTATCTACACCTCTATACTCCATTTTACCAGGATTTCCACTAGAAGCTGCATCTACAGCGATAGAATATAAGTTAGGCTCTCCTATTTTTTCTAATTGTTCTTTGGTTAAAGAAGATTTTGGCTTGCTCTTACCCTTGTAATCTTCATAGTCTCCATTATATGCCTTTTTAGCCAAATCAAAAGACTCAAACGACTTATATTTTGCGCTAGCATAACCTTTTACTGCTGCTTTGCAATCATCCCATTTGGTATAGATTCCAGGTCTGTGTCCTTCCCAAACAACATAAAACTTTTCTTTTTTGCCCATATTTTGTTGATTGTTATTAGTTGCTGCGTTAGGGATAGCAGTGGCATCCTTTTTATGTGTGCCTTGAGGCTCTCGAAGGGTACACATAAAAAGATATAGCGGATAGCCCGCTCGAACGCCAACATAATTCTCATTATTTTCAATCTCTCAGATACTCAAAAACTAGCTCAAATCTCATCCCTCAATCCTAATACCTTCTCTATAACGACAGGAAAATGTTTATATTCTAATTCATGAATTGCCTTTGCTACATCGTCTGCAGAGTCATCTCCATTAACTTGTGTTTTTGCCTGAAATATAATTGCCCCTTCATCGTAGTGTTCATTAACATAATGAATGGTGATGCCGCTTTCTTTTTCTTTATTTTGCACTACGGCTTCGTGTACAAACCTCCCATACATGCCTTTTCCTCCATACTTAGGAAGTAAAGCAGGGTGAATATTAATTACCTTATTAGGAAAAGCATCAATGATTTTTTTCGGAAAAATCCATAGGAATCCAGCTAGTACAATAATATCTGGTTGAGCATCTTTAATGATGTTTAGCACCTCATTAGTTGTGTAAAATGACTCTTTGTCAAAATGCAAGGCCTTTACTTTCAGGTCGTGAGCCCGTTTTAAAACTTTGGCACGCAGGTTGTTAGAGAACACATGTGTTACCTCTGCATTTTTTCGTTTTTGAAAGTACTTAATGATATTTTCGGCGTTGGTACCGGAACCGGAAGCAAAAATTATGATACGCTTCATAGATAGAGTTGTTAATTTAGAGAGCACAAAAAAAATAATTATTATCCATTTTTAGGCAGCAAAAAGCCAATACTTCCATATATTTGATAAAATACAAATACATTTTTAGAGGATTGTGGGGTTTTAAAATAAAGTTTTTTATTTTTGCGACCTAATTAAAAAATTAAAATTAAACATTATGTCAGACATTGCATCAAGAGTAAAAGCGATAATCGTTGACAAATTAGGAGTAGACGAAAATGAGGTTGTAACTGAAGCTAGCTTCACAAATGACCTAGGCGCTGATTCGTTAGACACTGTAGAATTGATTATGGAATTCGAAAAAGAATTCGATATTCAGATTCCAGATGATCAAGCTGAAAACATTGCAACAGTTGGTCAAGCAATATCTTATATTGAAGACGCAAAGTAATAACTTCACAACACAATATGAATCTTAAGCGAGTTGTAGTCACAGGACTAGGGGCATTGACGCCCATCGGTAACAATATTGAAGAATATTGGGATGGATTAGCAAATGGCAAGAGCGGTTGTGCTCCCATTACTTATTTTGACACCGAACATTTCAAGACTAAATTTGCTTGCGAAGTCAAAAATTACAATCCAGAAGACTTTTTTGATAGAAAAGAAGCACGTAAACTTGATAAATTTGCGCAATACGCTATTGTTTCTTCAGAAGAAGCAATAAAAGATGCCGGATTCGACCTTGAGAAGGTAGATAAATTTAGAGTTGGTGTTATCTGGGGTGCAGGTATCGGTGGATTAGAAACTTTTCAGGAAGAAGTAATTGGTTATGCCAAAGGGAATGGAACACCACGTTTCAATCCTTTCTTCATCCCGAAGATGATTGCTGATATTGCTCCTGGACATATTTCTATCAGAAATGGTTTTATGGGACCTAACTATACCACAGTTTCGGCTTGTGCCTCTTCTGCCAATTCAATGATCGATGCGCTAAACTATATTCGTTTAGGACATTGCGATATCATTGTTACCGGAGGAAGTGAAGCAGCAGTTACTATTGCCGGCATGGGAGGGTTTAATGCTATGCATGCACTATCTACAAGAAATGAAAGTCCGGAATCTGCCTCCAGACCTTTTGATGCAACCAGAGATGGTTTTGTATTAGGAGAAGGCGGTGGAGCCCTTATTCTTGAAGAATATGAACATGCTAAAGCACGTGGTGCTAAAATCTACGCAGAGGTTGTAGGTGGAGGAATGTCTAGTGATGCCTATCATATGACAGCCCCACATCCAGATGGGATTGGAGTAGAACGTGTAATGCTAAATTGTTTAAAAGATGCAGGTGTAGAACCAGAACAAGTAGACGCTATAAACACTCACGGAACATCCACTCCATTAGGAGATGTTGCAGAACTGAAAGCAATTACTAAAGTTTTTGGTGATCACGCACCTAACATCAACATAAATTCGACAAAATCTATGACAGGACACTTGCTGGGTGCTGCAGGAGCTATCGAGGCTATCGCTTCTATATTGGCTATGCAGAACAGTTTAGTTCCTCCAACAATCAATCACACTACTGTGGATGAAAACATAGATCCTACGTTAAATTTAACTTTAAACAAAGCTCAAAAACGTGATATTACTTACGCGATGAGCAACACCTTTGGCTTCGGAGGTCATAATGCTTGTGTATTATTTAAAAAACTAGACGAATAATAATGAGTGTTATTCGCAACATATTAAATTCCCGCTCTGAAAAGAACGGGAATTTTTTTTCCAAAATTCAAAATATTCTTGGCTTTAAACCTAAGAGTATTGCTCCCTATGAAAAGGCTTTTACCCACCGGTCTTTAAACCTAAAGGATAAAAAAGGAAACGCCGTTAACTATGAAAGATTAGAGTTTCTGGGTGACGCCATGCTAAGTAGTGTTATTGCTGCCCATCTTTTTAAAGAAGTTCCTGAAGGCAATGAAGGGTATCTCACCAAAATGCGCGCTAAGGTAGTTAGTAGAAAACATTTGAATGAACTAGGAAAGGATCTAAAATTAATCGATCTGGTTCGTACAAACATCCCAAAGTCTCAATTTGGAATAAATATTCACGGTAACCTTTTTGAAGCTCTAATCGGTGCTATTTATTTAGATAGAGGATTTGTTTATTGTGAACGTTTTATACACGAGGCAGTTATCAACCCATATGTAGATATAGATAGCCTCGAAGGGCAGATTATTAGTTATAAGAGTTTGTTGATTGAATGGTGCCAAAAGGTGAAAAAGAATTTCAACTATGAGATTTACGAGGATACCGGAAAAGATGAAATGAAGCATTTTGCAGTAAAGCTTTGGATTGATGAAAAAGTAGTAGCTAAAGCAAGAGCTACTTCTAAGAAAAAAGCAGAAGAAAAAGCCTCTAAAAGGGCTTACTTTGCATTTCAATCAAAAATTAATTTCCCATAAATCATAAACCTTCTTTTATATCTATTCTAAAAAGGTGTTAATAGATTGAAAAATTGTTAATTTCTTGTCTCTTTAGTTTTAGCAGCGCTAAAAGATACTAACTCAATCGTTTTCGTATAATATCTTTGTGTTTTATTAAACTTCTAAGGAGATTTTATTTGTATATTTCTCGATAATTCTGGAAAAATGTAATTTCTAATGGCGATCCAAAGGTTAGTTTTAGATACCATTATGGATGATGATTATGACCTAATTGCCATTCATTGTTCGTTAGCTTCATATCGATTAGCTTTTGCGTTAAATAAATATGTGGATCTTAGGCTTTTCAGAAAAAAGCAAGATATAAAATTTGAATATGATACGTTTTCAGCAAGTTTTCCGCTGTTTCAATATCAAGATCATTTCCAATATAATACATATAGTCTTTTGGGAAATAAGTATAGAACAAAAACTGAAACTGAAACTGCACCATCTACTGGGTTATTTGCTGCGGCAGAAGAGGATAGTTATATTACTAAACATCTGATCCCAGAACTAAAAAATGTGGATTACTTTTTGAAGATAGAAGCTGAAACTTCTCAATTTTCTAGTAAATCCTTAACAACTAAATTGCTTGCCATACCACAGATCATAACAGCTTATGTTGTAGATTATACTCAACTAAAATCAAAGAACAATTTAATATTTGAATAATGCCAAAAACCAAAAAAACTAAAATAGTGGCAACACTTGGACCTGCTACCAGTACAAAAGAAGTACTGAAAAATATGCTTGATGCAGGTGTAAATGTTTTTAGAATAAACTTTTCTCACGCTGATTATGAGGATGTTAAAGAGCGTGTAAAAATGATACGTAATTTAAGTGAAACACACGGTTACAATGCGGCTATATTAGCAGATTTACAAGGGCCAAAGTTAAGAGTTGGTGTCATGAAAGGGGATGTCATTGTCAATGATGGTGATCTTATTAATTTTGTTACTGGTAAGCCTTTTGAAGGCACCACAGAAAAAGTATACATGAACTATGCTAATTTTCCAAAAGATGTAAAATCAGGAGAACGGGTTTTACTAGATGACGGAAAGTTAATTTTTGAAGTGGTTTCATCTAATAATAAAGACACTGTTAAAGCCAAAGTAATTCAGGGAGGTCCTTTGAGATCTAAAAAAGGAGTGAATCTTCCAAATACTAATATTTCTTTACCTGCACTTACAGAAAAAGATGTGAAGGATGCAATTTTTGCTTGTAGCCTACAAGTGGATTGGATCGCATTATCTTTTGTACGTCACGCACAGGATCTTATTGGATTACAGGATTTAATTAAGGAGCATAGTGAACATAAAATCCCTATCGTTGCGAAAATTGAAAAACCAGAAGGTGTAGAAAATATCGATAAGATTGTTGCGTATTGTGATGGTTTAATGGTAGCCAGAGGAGATCTTGGAGTAGAAATTCCTGCACAAGAAGTGCCACTGATCCAAAAGAAACTAGTTTTAAAAGCTAAAACAGCCAGAATACCTGTGATTATAGCTACACAAATGATGGAGACTATGATCGACAGTTTAACACCTACTCGTGCTGAGGTTAATGATGTAGCCAACTCTGTAATGGATGGTGCTGATGCTGTTATGCTTTCTGGTGAGACCTCTGTGGGTAAATATCCTGTACAGGTTATTGAAACCATGACTAAAATCATTAATAGTGTAGAGAACTCTGATTTGATACAGGTTCCTCAAAATCCGCCTCATATAAGAACCAATAGATTTATTACAAAATCGATTTGTTATCATGCGGCGCACATGGCCAATGATATCAATGCCAAAGCCATTTGTACATTAACTAATAGTGGATATACCGCATTTCAGATATCTGCCTGGAGACCGGGAGCGCATATTTTAGTTTTTACCAGTAATAAAAGGATTCTTTCTCAGCTTAGTCTTCTTTGGGGTGTTAAAGCGTTTTATTATGACAAATATGTAAGTACCGACCAAACCGTAGAAGATGTTAATAATCTTGCACTAGAACGTGGGTTTGTGGAAAAAGGTGATATGTTGATTAACCTTGCGGCAATGCCAGTAGCCGAAAAAGGAATGGTAAACACATTAAGAGTATCACAGACATAAAAAGTATAGCTTGCTAATTACTATAAATGAAACAGACCACCCAGATGGGTGGTCTGTTTCATTTATAGTAATCAAAATTCGATAGTAAATGTGGTACCTGCATCTACTTCACTCTCTACAGAAATACTACCATCCATAGATTCAACCTGATTTTTTGTTAGGAATAATCCGATGCCCACTGCATCTTCGTTGTAGTGAAAAGTCTTGTACATACCGAATACTTTATCTTTAAAAAGTGTCAAATCAATTCCTCTTCCATTATCTGAAACTTTTAGATACTTCTTGTCTTTGTCTATGTAGGACTTGATATTAATGATGGGATCTCTGTCTGAATGTTTGTACTTTATAGCATTGGTAATTAAATTTAATAATATACTTTCCAAATAGGCAGGTATATAACGAATCTCTTCTAGTGCTGTGAAATCCGAACGTATTTGACAATTACTATTACTAACCATATGACTAATCCCATTCACAACCAGATGTAAAGCATCTTTAAATTTTACCGGAATTTTTTGTTGTTTATTGTTGGTTTGTATGGTTACAACTTCATTAAGATGTTCTATTGTGGTATTTAAGTTGTCAGAAATTGTTTTTACCTCATTTATAAGTTCTTCTTTTTCTTGTGGATCATTAACATCTTCTATAAGCTGAACTAAAAGCGACAAATTGCTGGTGTGTGATCTAAGATTATGAGATACAATATGTGCAAAATTGAACAGTCTGGAGTTCTGACCAGCAATAATATCAACCGATTTCTGCAAGCTGATTTCTTTTCTTTTAAGATCATCAATATCTTGAAAAACACCTCTGATTCCTATAATCTCCTTAGCTTCATTATATATGGGTTTTCCGATAGCCCGAGCCCAAAACTCTCTGTTGTTTGCAGTCACCATTTTTATTTCGGTATTAAATGGTGTTCCTATCATGGCACAATTTAAAAAACAATCTACAGCCAGTTGCCTACAGTCTTCTGCGTAATAATTTGCCGAATGTTTTAAAGAGGGCTTATAATCCTCTGGATACTCTAATATTCTGTAGGTTTCGAAATCCCAATAACTCTCTTTTTTTTGGAAATCTACATGCCAACTTCCTGTAGAAGTCATCTGAGCCGTTTCTTGATAGTAGAAATTATCTTTTTTGAGTGTTCCTTCTTGGTCAAGCTTAATTTCAAAGAAAAACAGAAAACATCCTTCTATTCTGATATTTACAGGTAATTCGCTATTTGTTGCACATCTAAACAATTGATACTTCCCGTTTTTTTTAAGTATCTTAATATGTTGCTTAAAGTTTAAATCATTGATGCGATAATTGAGGAAATTATCCCTAAAAACATCTACATCGTTTTTATGAATAAGCGCGTCTAAAAAATAATCTAAATTGGATCGAATATCATTCTTTGTATATCCCAGATTCTCATAGAACTTATCAGACCAATCCTCTTTGTAAGGGTTTTTGTGTAGCTGCCAGTAACCTGTATTGAAGTCTTGCAGAACATTACTATAGAGTTCATTCTTAAGCATTTAAAGTTGGTTAAAATAAATGATTCTAACAATATAAGAATTTCTAATTGTTTTCCTCAATTCTGTCTAACCTTATAGAAAGTGCTTTTGTAGAAATCTGAACCTCAATAAATGACAAACACAGCGAAATCATTAGTGCAAACAAACTTATTCCAAATATTAAATTTGCTAAACCATTTTCCTCAACATATAACAAAAACATAGTAATTACACTAGTAAGAAAACTTACAATTGCAATTGCTTGCATGTTTCTTATCAACCATAATCGCTTTCTTAAGTTTTTGATTTGCAACACCGTGTTTTTTGATGGCGTATTCAAATACTCCTTATGCAATTGACGTATTAAGGCAGCGATTGCCAAATATCTTGCATTATATGCCAACATAGTTAATGATATTGCAGGAAAAAGCAATGCCGGAATGCTCATAGTAAGTGTCATAGAAAACTTTTTATAAACACTAATTTACTGTAAAACTTATACTTTGATTCCTTTCGAACTGATAAATAATTCACTAATTATTCTTTATAATCGTTAGATTCTAAAATAAAGTAGTGAACAAGGTATGCTTGTTCACTACTACAAATCCTAAATAATAAATAGTACATGCCAGGGGTTATTCCGAAATATTAAAGAGTGTTGTTATTTCTTTGTAACTCATACTTGCAAAATCTTCTGTCGACCTGGAATTATTTATAGCCACTCCCCCAGGAATAATTATATATCTAAAAACATCGTTAAGGAAAGGTTCTCCTATGTTATTAGTTCCTATTCCTTCTACACCGATATTCAATGTTCCTGCATTGATTACTCTAAAAAAATAGCTTTCATTTAAAAACCCATAAAATGTAACCGGTACTTGGTAAATTGTATTGGTTGTACTTCTGGCATATACTAGAATAGTACCCGTGTCCAAAATTTCTTGTGTGATTTCTGGAGCATCAATATTAAATGCATCAAAACCATCCGTGATGTCATTCTCAAATCCAGAATCTATCCAATCAGAATACATCACGTTTGCCGTTCCGGGTTCTCCTTGTTCTCCTTGTGGGCCTTGTTCACCCTGTTCTCCTTGTGGTCCAATAGCTCCATCTTCTCCTTCACAGGAAAAAATAACTACAGATAAAACTAAAACAGTAATAAGCCTCACTAAATTTGTCATTGCTTTCATTTTTTTACGATTTAAAAATTAATGCAACAAACCTAGCAATGGATGAAAATCGAAGTGTCCTAGAAATTTGAATTTCAAAGAATTCGGACGGTATTCAGGGGGTTTCCCTATATTCTTTGGGTGAAATACCTGTGTATTTTTTAAAAGCGCTATAAAAAGTAGACTTAGAATTAAAGCCAGCTTCTAAAGCGATGTCTAATATCGTATAATTCGAAAATTTTGGATCTTTAAGTTTAGACTTTGCATCATCAATACGAAAGCTATTTACATAATCCGAAAAATTAGATCCGCTTAATTTATTGACCATCTGCGATAAATAATTGCTACTTATCTTAAGCATTTTAGAAATACTATCAAGTCCTAAATTTGAGTCTCTATAAATCTTCGCTTCTTTCATTAAAAAATGAAGTTCTTTAAAATACAAATTGTCATTGGTGATATTCGTTGTATTCTTAATGTTAATCTGTGCAAGTTTCTTAGCTGTGAGTTTAGCAATAAGTTGAAATAATAGGATATGATGTTCATTAAAAAAACCCTCTTGAGAATGTTCTGAATCTAAAACTCCCACTACCTTATCATCAACCATAATTGGAACCGCTAATTCAGATTTTCGACTAATATCATCGACAACGTATCGCTCATCATAGGTAACATTGTATACACATTCGTATTCTCCGGATTGAGCAACCTGTCCTACAATTCCTTCTCCCATAGAAATTTCTATAGGACTTAAGATACTTCGCTCGCCTAGGTTTTTATTGCCAAATGCCGCTTTCTGAACGAGAACATTTTTTGATTCATCTACAATATATATGATACAATCTTCTAATTGTAAATAGGCTATGCAATTCTCTACAATATCCCACAAAACATCTTCAAGTTTATTTTTATCAAATAGAGAAGTTGAAAAATAACTCAGTATACCTGTAATCTGGGATGGTTTGTCGTAATGGATTAACTCTAATTCTTCTTCTGAAAACATGTGATTTAGTCCAGACATTCTGAAATTCTGTATGGCTTTCTGAACTGCTTCTTCCTCAGATTCTTTTCTTTCGGCAACTTCATTAAGATGTTTTGAACCTAAATATAAAAATGTAAAGTAAAAAAGTAGGTATAAAATCCAGTATGGATAATAAGGAAAATGACCACTAATATCTTCTCTTATAAAAAATAGAATAATCGTTAATAACCAAATGACATTGAACGTAACAAAAATGGCAACAATAGTTTTAATCCATTGTGTTTTTTTTCTTACCTGATTAAAAGATAATCGTCCAAGTGTGTTTTCGTACTTATGAATGATCATAAGATTCCAAATGCTTAGAATAATATTGAATGTCAATGCAGAGTTCTCATCGATCTCTGTATGAATGATCGTGAAAACTTCTCTCGAAATCCAAGTATAATCCAAAAAAACGTTGATTTTAAGTATGGTGTACAGTACAAAAAAACCAATAAATGGAAGAAACAAGTAGTTTCGATTCCTTACATACAGTTCTTCTTTTTTTAAATAATAACAAATAAATGCCGTAAAATAAACTGGTGACAAATATTGAAATGGGATAAAGAAAGCCAATATCCAAGAATAAGACTTTTGGATACCAAAATCCATCAATAATACCTGTATAATAACCAGATTAGCAGTAATCAAAAACCCATAAAAAAATCGATACGTTTTATCCTTTTTCCAAAAAATAAAGAGCTTCCATAGTGCTATGACAACAAGTGTCAGGCATCCTAAAAAGATCACCGTATTATAAGGGTTTACTTTCATTACGTTGGTTAATAAACTTTATATAAAGTAACGCAAAAAGATTGACTGTCTTTATATAATTGTGTAATAAATACTAAACGTAATAAATTCGGATTTATGCTTTATTTTATTTCAAAAGGAACTTTTTCGGTTAATTTTCCGTCAGAAATAATCACTTCGTATTTTCCCACAGGAAGATAATATTTGCCATTTTTCTTTTCTGTTATGTCTTCATCTGGAAATTCTTTTAACAGCACCTTTCTTCCTTTATCTGAAATGGTGAGATCATACTCTGTATAATTCAATCCTTTATCTGAATCAGAAGAAAACTCCTGAAGCGTTTTTCCGCTTTCGGTTGCAATCTTAACAGTAGCTGTTCCAGAGTTGTTAGCGTAATATTTAATAGTGGTAGAAGGCTCATAAGCATCTAACCACTTACTCCAGGAACTTCCCCAACGTGGCGACGCTTTTACTGTACTCATTGGATATAAATACAAACCAGAAGCAAGCACTTCCGCATTTAAATTTTGTAGCGGTTCAATATTTGTTTTATAAATACTTCTACCATGAGTTCCTAACAACAGATCATTGGCTTCGGGCTGTACAACAATATCGTGCACTGCCACGTTTGGCACTCCATTAAAAAATACTTGCCAAGTGTTTCCTTTATCCAATGAAACATAAGCACCATTATCCGATCCGACATACAATACATTTTCATTCTTAGGATCTTCTTTGATTACGTTAACTGCGGATATAGGCAATTCTCTTCCAATGTTTTTCCATGTTTGACCATAATTATCACTCATATAAACATATGGGGTAAAGTCATCCCATCGATATCCATTTAAGCTTACATACACACGTTCTTTTTTGTGTGCAGAGGCTATAACTCTGGATACCCATAAATCTTTTGGAAAACTATCGGAAATTTTATTCCAGTTTCCTCCTGCATTTTTGGTAACATAAACCAAACCATCATCACTACCAGTATATATTAACCCAAACTGAAATACTGATTCAGAAATAGAGGTCAATGTACCATATGCTACATTTCCTTTTTTACCACCGTTGGTAAGATCATTAGAAATTGCAGTCCATTCATCACCTTGATTCATAGATCTCATCAATTTATTTCCACCTAAATATAAAATATCCTGATTGTGTGGTGATAATAAAATAGGTGTTTGCCAATTAAATCGATATGGAGATTCTCCCAATTCATGTTTTGGTTGAATATAAGTTTGTTCATCAGTTGATCGATCTAATCTAAAATAATTTCCAAACTGAAACCCGGTATACACAATATTGCTATCACGATTATCAATCTGTACCTGCATACCATCACCTCCCATAATACTTTTCCAAGGATAATGACCGCTTTGATGCCAAGAAGCATCTTCTCTTGCATTAACAGAACCAACCCATACACCATTGTCCTGTAGTCCTCCATATACATTATATGGTTTCTCATGATCTACATTAATTGCATAAAACTGACCAACACTCGGTTGATTCGCTTTGATCCAATTCTCTCCATCATCGTAGGTAATATTCACACCTCCATCATTACCATTCACCAAATGATTGGGGTTTTTAGGGTTTATCCAAAGTGAATGGTGATCTGCGTGCACATTTTCTGCACTAATACTTTTGTATGTTTTTCCACCGTCTTTTGATTTCAGAATCGGTACTCCAGAGATATAAATATGGTCTTTATTTGCTGGGTTTACTTGTATCTGAGCAAAGTAATATCCATAACTATAGAAAATGTCGTCCAGATATTCTTTATGTGTTTTTTCCCATGTTTTACCACCATCATCGCTTCTGTACACTTCGGCACCAATTACCGGAGTATCGAAAAGTGCTGCATTTGCATTTTCTAAATATTTTGCAAGATCGATTGGCTTTACAGAACCGCTTCGAACCATTTGCTTCACATTTTCCGCACGATATTTTTCCTGAAATCCATTAGTTTTTAGATAACGGTTCAGCTTTTTATCTTCTAAATTTAGAAAAGCATCTACAGACATGGTTTTAAAATCATCTTTAGTGAGCCCGGTACCTTTTTCTGTTTTTTTACTGTCTTTTCTTCTAAACTGGCTATCGTGAACAGCATACAAAGTATTTGAATCAAAAACTGCTAATCCTATTCTTCCTACTCCATTCCCTGTCGGAAAACCACTTCCTTCTAGCGAAATTTTATTCCAAGTATTACCGGCATCTATACTTTTATAAATCCCTGATCCTGATCCATTCCCTTCAAAATTCCAAGCCTTACGATCCTTATCCCAAGCAGCAGCATAGATAATATTAAAATTGTCAGGTGCATAAGCAACATCGATAATTCCTGTTTCGTTATTAATGAACAATGTTTTTTTCCAAGTAGTCCCTCCGTCTGTAGTTTTATATATCCCTCTTTCCTCATTATTAGAATACAGATGTCCTGTAACACCAACTATTACCTCATCAGAATTAGTAGGGTTTATAATAATTCTACCAATATGATGAGAGTCGATAAGTCCTACATTTTGCCAGGTTTTTCCTTTGTCATTAGATTTTAGAATTCCTATTCCTGCATACGATGATCTGGATGAATTGTTTTCTCCGGTACCAACCCAAATAATTCCATTTTTCCAATCCACAGCGATATCGCCTACATTGATGGTTTCGGCATTATCCAATACAGGTTCGAAAGTAGTTCCATTATTTATTGTATGCCACAATCCACCGGAAGCATAAGCAACATAAAATTCTGTGGTGTTTTCAGGATTTACGTCCACATCTACTACGCGACCACTCATAACGGATGGCCCTATGTTTTCAAAAGGAACATTCTTAACAAGAGATGATTTTTCTAGTTGTGCTTTTTGTAAAAGTCCTTTTTGAATTTCTTCAGCTAGTGTTGCTGGTTGCTGAGAAAAAATTGAAATACTAATGAATAGTAGTAAAAAAGATGAGAAGTATGTTTTCATTACGATGGAAATTTAGATGGCTGAAAGTATAGAATGCTAATATAGTGTCAAAATTTTTAGATATTGTTTAACAATACATCCTTTTGGCTTTAGTATTTTTGGAATTCCATAATACACAACATTTAATACATTGAACATATGAAATATCACCTAATAGATAAAAATCTCTTTATAAAGAACAGAAAGAACTTTGCAGCTAAGATGAAACCTAATAGTATTGCAGTTTTTAATAGTAATGATATCTATCCTATTAGCGCCGATAGTACAATGCCTTTCGAACAACATCGGGATATTTTTTATTTAAGTGGTGTAGATCAGGAAGAAAGTGTTTTGGTCTTATTTCCAGATGCTCCCAATGAAAAACATCGTGAAATCTTATTCTTAAAAGAAACTAGTGAATTAATTGCCATTTGGGAAGGCGAAAAGTTGACAAAAGAAAAAGCTTTTGAAACTTCAGGAATCAAGACCGTGTATTGGTTACAAGATCTGGAGAAAATATTCTTTGAGATCATGACGCAATGTGATACCGTATATGTCAATACTAATGAGCATTATAGAGCAAATGTAGAAACTGAGACCAGAGAAGATCGTTTTACTAAATGGTGGAAAGCTAAATATCCTGCTCACTCTGTTGCAAAAAGTAATCCTATACTACAACGACTACGTTCTGTAAAAGATGCCATAGAAATTGATTTGATGCAAACTGCTTGTAACATCACAGAAAAAGGATTCAGAAGATTACTTGGTTTTGTAAAACCAGGGGTATGGGAATATAATCTTGAAGCTGAGTTATTACACGAATTTATAAATCACCGATCTAAAGGTTTTGCATACACTCCTATTATTGCCAGTGGTAATAATGCCAATGTATTACATTATATAGAAAATAATCAGCAATGTAAGGAAGGAGAGTTGATACTGATGGATATTGCCGCAGAATATGCTAATTACTCTAGTGATTTAAGTCGTACAATTCCTGTATCCGGTAAGTTTACAGATCGACAAAGAGCTGTGTATGACGCAGTTTTACGAGTAAAAAATGAGGCAACCAAAATGTTGGTGCCTGGTGCTATCTGGGCAGATTATCACGTAGAAGTTGGTAAAATAATGACCTCAGAATTATTGGGACTTGGACTTATCGATAAAGCCGATGTGCAAAATGAAGATCCTGAGTGGCCAGCTTATAAAAAGTATTTTATGCACGGTACTTCTCATCATATTGGTTTAGATACTCATGATTATGGAATCTTAACTGAGCCGATGCAGGCTAATATGGTCTTTACCGTCGAACCGGGAATCTATATTCCTGATGAAGGATTTGGAATAAGATTAGAAGATGATGTAGTCGTACAGGAAAAGGGAGAACCTTTTAACTTAATGGCGAATATACCTATTGAAGCAGAAGAAATTGAAGAATTAATGAATCAGTCATAGATTGAATTTTATATTTATAAGGAATCACAAACCTGATAGCTTTTAAAAGCTATCAGGTTTTTTTGTGACCGTTTTTTGAAATTTTATAGAATATTTATACTGATTTTATCGTTGCATAGCAAAACGTTAAAGAGTTACAATGCAGCGAATGAAAATTACAGCAGGGCATCAACAAGCAATGCCATATTTGGTGGTCGAAAATGCCGATGATTTTATTGATTTTATCAGAAAAATATTCAACGCTCAGGAAATGATCCGTAAAGTCGATACCGCCTACAAAATTGAACATTCTGAGGTGATGATAGGAGACGCAACTATTATGATCACAGAAGCCTCCAAAACATATCCTGCTCAACATACTTCGATGTACGTATATGTAAAAGACACGGATCAAACCTACTATAATGCGATTGACGCAGGAGCCATATCCCTAATGCAACCTATGGAGGAAGATTATGGAGCCCGAGGAGCCGGTTTTAAAGATCCTTATGGGAATACCTGGTGGATCGCAACCTTAAATTAATCACATCCTAAATCCGCTCTGGATGTATCGTCGTTATTTGGGAAACAATTTCCAGAATTGATAGACGCTGGTACATATCTACTCAATTCAGGATCCCTTAAACTATTCTCGATAAAAGAAGTCATATTATCAATCTCTTCTTCTGTGAGATTGATAGTTCCAAACTGGGATGCTAAATTATCTGAAGGTACCTCAGCGTTTTGCGGAGTTCCCTGGTTTTTATAAGATATTACATCTTTTACCGAAGTAAAAGTTCCTCCGTGACCGTAGAAACCATTGTCTATAATATTATATAGCGTTGGAGTTTTAAACTTAAAATTATCCGCCGGATTGTTGGTAAAACCACCTCTACCTCTTTTAACGTTTTCCATATTTACATCAGATAAAAGTATGGCGTCATTGGTGTCGTTAAAATCTCCCATTCCAAAAGCATAAAATCCAGTATCATTTAATGCAGGTCCTGTATGACATTCATAACATTTTCCTTTTCCAAAAAAAACAATCGCTCCTTTTTTCTCTGCATCGCTTAATGCATTATTATTCCCTTTTAACCAATCCTGCCAAGGAGATCTATTTGCCAATAATGTTCTCTCATAAGCAGCAATTGCTAAAGCAGCATTATTTGTTGTATATCTTTCATTTTCTGCTACATCAGGAAATGCAGCATCAAATAGCGTTTTATATCCAAACGTATTCACAAACCCAGCATCAATTTGTAATCTATGCACACCTTGTCCCTTGATAGCTTGTACTTCTATTCCTTGAAGTCCTAAAAAATTTTCCTGAATATTCGTCCAACTAGCCTCTGTACCTGCATTGGTACCTGTTCCTCCAAATTGTCCGTTCCAAAGCATCACATCTTGATATGCTACGTTTAATATTGTTGGGGACTTTATTGGTTGTACGTCTACAGAATCTCTGGGAACAGAAGAATTTACAACTCTTTCTTCTCCTCTTATTCCGAAACCAACGCCACACTCACCAATTCCTTGTCGTAAACCAGCACCAAAACCAGCTGCTGCCTGATGACAAGATGCACAAGAATAAGTCGATTCCATCTCTGAAATCTTTGGATTTCCTCCTGTAGCGGTCTCGTGTAATAACAATTTTCCTAGAGTAACTTTTTCTGTTGTAATTGGATTTAATGGATCTTGTGGAATATTTGCAAAGTCGTCACTTTCCGGTAATACAAAGAATGCTGCTCCTTCTCCGTTAGACGCATCATCCAAAGCGCTTAACAATTCTACATCCAAATTTGACGTTATTGGAATATAATCATCCTTTGTACATGAAGATATTAGTATAGCAGCAACGGCCAGAAATATTAGTTTTTTCATTAGTGTATATTTTTCCCCTTATTGATAAAATTCCCTTTTTTTAACACTCTTAACAAAATGTTAAAATGCGAATTTAGCAAAAAAAGGTTATTCCATACAATTTTTACTCTTTAAAAACATCAAAATCTATTTGGATTTAAAGAATTTGATAAAGATATTACTAAAAATAAAACCAAAAGTAGCTGGAAGTAACCACGCTAAACTATATTGACCAAGTGGAATAGCCTCCAAAATAGGCTGTACTTGATCCTGAAATCCAATTGATGCCAAAAAATCAGGGAAACTAAATAAAATAGTCGTGACAACAACAACTCTAAATACGAAAGAAGAAGTGAACTTTTCTGGCAATACATTTAATAATATTAATACTATAGTAATTGGGTAAATGAACATTAAAGCAGGAACAGCAACCACAATAATATCGTGTACGTCTAATTGCCCCATTACAACCCCAAGAACACACCCAATAATTGCTGTAACGATATATGCTTGCTGAGACTCTCTGAATAACCCTTTTATAAAATCCGAAGTTCCTGTTACGATTCCAACGGCTGTAGTAAAGCATGCTAAAGAAACAAGCACGCTTAAAAAAGTGCTCCCAATAGTTCCTAGTGTTTTTAAACTTAGACCCGACAACAATTCTGTTCTGCTGATGTTGCCTTCAAAATCACTATTAAACAAAGCTCCATTATATATCAATCCTGCATACACTATAAACAGTCCGATTCCTGCAATGATTCCCGAATTGCGTATTAATAATCGGTTTTCTGCAAATGTTTTTCTTCCTTTTAATCGAAGTGAAATAATAACCACACCTCCTACAACCACCGCTCCGATCGCATCAAATGTTTGGTACCCCTCTAATAATCCATTTACCACAGGTGTTTCAAAAACCGAAATATTCATTGGAGAATGGGTAGAAAAAATTCCTATACAAATAATGCTAAGAATCACTAGAAAGATAATAGGAGTGAGAAACTTTCCTATTATATTTAAGATTTTTGATCGATTAAGTACAAAAAATAATACCAATCCAAAATATAGACTACTTGTTAATAATGAACTAGTTCCAAAAAAAGGTTGGATAGCCATCTCGTGAGTCACTGAAGCTGTTCTGGGAGACGGCAATGTAATTGAAATAGCATAGACAATAAGACAGTAAATAAGACTAAAGGCAGGAGACACTTTCTTTCCGAAATCCAGCATAGTTCCTTGTAATCGTGCATGTGCGAAAATTCCGAGCAACGGCAATACTACCGCAGAAATAACAAAACCAACAGCAACCCACAACCACATTTCACCTGCTTTAAAACCCAGGTTAGGAGGCAAGATCAAATTGCCCGCTCCGAAAAACATAGAGAACAAAGCAAATCCCGTGATAAAAGTTTCTTTATTAAATTGCATTTGGTTAGGTTTATATCGCTTAAACGAAAATTGATAATTTGATAAAAAAGTTGAAATATAAAATTTCAAAATGACATTAGCATACAAAGGCATTGAAATTCATTATAACACCTTAGGAAAAGGTGCTCCTTTAGTTTTTTTACATGGTTTTTTAGAAAACTCTACAATGTGGAATGAGATCGTTTCTTATTTTTCTAATACATACACATGTATTACTATTGATTTGTTAGGACACGGAAAAACAGATTGTATCGGTTATATCCATAGAATGGAAGATATGGCAGAGGCGGTTAAGGCTGTTTTAGATACCATCAAAATTGATAATCCCATATTTATTGGTCACTCTATGGGTGGATATGTTTCATTAGCTTATTTAGATTTGTTTCCCAAAAACGTTTCCGGACTTGTATTACTCAATTCTACTTCTTTACCAGATAGCCAGGAAAAAAAAATAAACAGAAGTAGAGCAATAGATATCGTTAAGAAAAATCCTGATGCATATACCAGTATGGCAATCGCCAATCTTTTTGCAGAAGAAAACCGTTTAACATATAGTAGTCAAATCGAAGCTATAAAGAATGAAGCTTCCAAAACTCCACTACAAGGAATTATCTCAGCCTTGGAAGGCATGAAAATCAGAAAAGATCATACTTCAATTTTATTAGAGTTTAAAAAACCGAAAGTCATTTTTGCAGGAGAAAAAGATCCTGTGTTATCATACCAACAAAACCTTAATGAGTCCAAACAATGTAAAACAGATTTAATTTCGTTTGATGGGGGGCATATGTCTTATATCGAAAATCATGATGAGTTTATAAAAGCATTACTACATTTTCTAAAATATACCTGATCTATTTTCCTTTTTTTACCCCATATTGATTACTCGAAAAAAAGCCACATTCGAAACACGTTTGTTCGACCAAGTGCACTTTTTAGGGTCAAAAACACTATAAAATAGAATTTTCAAGCATATTTTAAAGTTTTTTTAAAAATTTTTCTTACAAATCGTTGTTAATAACTAAAAAAATGTTATTATTGTATTGATAATGAACTTTTAACCCCCACAAAGATGAAGAAATATACCCCACATTCGTCATTCTCCATTTCAAAAATCTACTGCGCTTTGTTCGGTCATGATTATGTTACTTCTAAACAGGTTACACATCATATTAAAGAATATACGTGCTCACATTGTGGTGAACAAGCCACAACTAATAGTAGAGGTAGATTAGAGGTGATGACACCAAAACTTAAGGAAATTAATGATGCATTAGCCTCTGTTCACGCTAAAAAAATTGCAAGAAATAAAGGTAAAATTAACCTACAAACTGCATCATAAATTATTCCTTTATTGGATTCCAGCCCTGTGCAATCAATTCGATTTTTTCGTTTGCTCTGGTTACCAATCCAATTCCGCTTTTCTCATCGGTCATATGACCAATTACGGTAAGATTAGGATTTGCCTTAATCTTCGGAAAATCTTCTTGCTTAATTGTAAACAATAATTCATAATCTTCTCCTCCACTAAGGGCTACTGTAGTACTATTTAATTTAAATTCCTCACATGTAGAAATAACCGCAGGATCCAGAGGTATCTTTTCTTCATATAGATTTACTCCTACTTTTGATTTTTTACATAAATGAATAACTTCAGAAGATAACCCATCACTGATATCTATCATGCTTGTAGGTTTTACTTCCAAAGCTTTAAGAAGTTCAAAAATATCTTTTCTTGCTTCAGGTTTCAGCTGTCGCTCGATCAAATAGGAATACTGGTCGAGATCCGGTTGTGAATTGGGATTGGCCTTATATACTTGTTTTTCTCTTTCTAATATCTGAAGTCCTAAATAGGCAGCTCCTAAATCACCGGTAACTACCAATAAGTCATTTTCTCCGGCACCATCACGATATACCAAATTTTCTTCATCCGCATAACCAACGGCCGTAATGCTTATCATAAGTCCGGTTGTAGAAGAAGTGGTATCACCTCCAACTACATCTATGTTATATATTTTAGCTGCGGTTTGAATTCCTGCATATAACTCTTCTAAAGCTTCTAATGGAAACCTATTAGATACTGCTATAGATACCGTGATCTGTGTTGCAGTGGCATTCATTGCATATACATCAGAAAGGTTCACCATTACTGCTTTATAACCTAAATGCTTTAGTGGAACATAAGATAAATCAAAATGCACTCCTTCAATCAATAGATCTGTGGTCAGGACACATTTCTTATTTTTAAAATCCAAAACCGCCGCATCGTCACCGATCCCTCGAATAGTAGATTCTTGTTTGATTTCAAAATTTTTACTTAAGTGGTCTATAAGACCAAATTCTCCTAATTCTGATAAGGATGTTCTTGATGTATTTTTATCTTCAATCATAATTGCAAAGGTAGCGAACAAGCTGATTTCATTGCATAAAAATCCCGAAAAAATCCGGGATTAATTTGTTTATTCTAAATACATTCTCGTTCGTAATTTACCACTGTAGAATCATTTATAATTTCTTCTTCTAAAAACGGGGTGTCTGAAATTATCGTCAGCTTATAACTGCCCTCTCCACCTGCACTCAGTCCCCAATCTCTTGCAACCGCAATGTGATACGTTGCATCTTCGGGTAACAAAATATTTCCTAAACTAACTTCTTCGTTCTGTCCTGTGCAACCGTAATGTGCGATTCCGCCATTAGTTAATAGATTTGGACCCCCTATCTCACCAAATTCAGCATAAACGTCTACTGCCACCACAGAATTCCCTGTGACTTCTTCAATATTTATTGAAATTCTAGAACCTGCTTTAAACTGGTATTGATAAATATCCTGGCATGTTTCGGATACATTACAATTCCATTCCCCTACTTTTTCAATAAGTGTAACACCCGGATTTATAACTGGTGAATCATCATTAGAACAACTAGCTAACAATGCTGTAATAACTACAATTACTATCTTTCTAAAAACTTGTGTTTTCATTTGTATGTCTTTTTATTGTTTTACGCTTTTATATCAATAGTTCTAAAATTTTGTTACCCGTTATGAAAGGATTTATCAAAAAACTGACAAGTTTTTACGTCCTTACTATGTGTTACCCTTACTTTTAGTTAACTTTCCTTCCTTAGGCTAGTAGGGTATTTGTTAATTTACTTGTTATATATATACCCTGCAGACCATTTATAAAAACAGTATTCTAAAACATGAAAAGATATCTTAGTAGTATAGTTTGTTTCTTAAGCTTTTTGTTATTTCTAAATTGTAGTAATGACGATGAAAATAACAATAGCAATCCTCTTGCTTGTTCAACCCAAAGTGAAGGAGGAATTTACACGAGTTGTGGTGTTGATTTCATTGCTTCCATATCACTTTCGGAAATGGGTGCGTCTTCAGGAAATGATAGTTGGGGATGGACAGATCCCAGCAGCGGTAAAGAATATGCAATTATGGGCCTTGATAATGGAACCGCTTTTATAGATATTTCTAGTCCCGAAACTCCGATATATTTAGGAAAACTTCCAACCGCAACATCAAGCAGTTCCTGGCGAGATGCTAAAGTATACGAAAATCATGCTTTTATTGTTAGCGAAGCTGCAGGTCATGGAATGCAGGTTTTTGACTTAACGACTTTAAGAAATGTAACTAATCCTCCTCAAACATTCACTGCAAACACTACATATACTGGTTTTGGAAGTGCACATAATATTGTGATTAATGAAAATACCGGATTTGCATATGCCGTTGGTACATCTACATTTGGAGGTGGTCCTCATTTTGTAAATATACAAGATCCAACAAACCCAGTAGCCGCAGGAGGTTTTATTTCTGATGGTGGAGACGCTTACAGCCACGATGCTCAAGTTGTTACATATAACGGACCAGATACGGATTACACAGGAAGAGAGATATTAATAGGCAGCAATCAAATTGAAATCGTGATTGCTGATATCACTGATAAAAATGATCCCAAAACAATCGCTACCCTTAGTTACGCCAATGTTGGATATACGCATCAAGGATGGTTTACAGAAGATCAGAGATTTTTCTTATTAGGAGATGAATTGGATGAATCACGTGTAGGTTTTAATACCAGAACAATTATACTTGATTTTGAAGATCTTGATAATCCAAAATTTCATATGGACTATACGGGCCCAACACCGGCAATCGATCATAATGGGTATGTGAAAGGAAATAAATTCTATTTAGCGAATTATAGAGCCGGAATCAGAATTATTGATATTTCGAACATCGAGTCAAAATCTATAAGTGAAATAGGCTATTTTGATACATTCCCTTCTAGTAATGCAGCCGGTTTTAACGGAGCCTGGAATGTGTATCCATATTTCGAAAGTGGAAACCTTGTCATTAGTGATATCAATGCAGGTTTTCTCTTGGTAAAAGAAAGTACTCCTGATTAACAAATCAAATTTAAACAACTCAATACTCACCATATAATCTCTTAACACCTTAAACCAATGAAGTATTTATTCACACTTAGCCTACTGCTCCTATCGTTAAGCATTTCTTCTCAAACCGTCTGTGATAATGGAATGGCCGGCTCTTTTCCTTGCGATAATTACGACCTTATGTCTCAGATTTCTTTAACAACAATGAATGCTGGAGCAGGAAATGACAGTTGGGGGTGGATAGATCCTTCGACAGGAAAAGAATATGCACTTATAGGACTTAATAACGGAACCGCTTTTATTGATATTTCAGATCCTTTGAGTCCTTTATATTTAGGAAAGTTACCAACAGCAACAACCAACAGCTCTTGGAGAGATGTAAAAGTATATCAAAATCACGCGTTTATCGTTAGTGAAGCATCTAATCACGGAATGCAGGTGTTTGATTTAACCAGATTAAGAAATGTTACCAATCCACCGCAAACTTTTACTGCCGATACTAGATATACTGGTTTTGGCAGCGCTCATAACATTGTAATCAATGAAAATACTGGGTTCGCATATGCAGTGGGGACAAGTAGGTCCGGAACCTATCGGGGAGGACCATTATTTATTGATATACGAGATCCTAAAAACCCTGTCGATGCCGGTGGTTTCTTATCTAATGGAGGGCAAGCTTATAGTCACGATGCTCAGGTAGTTACATATAATGGAACAGATACCGATTATACAGGTCGTGAAATATTGATCGGAAGTAATGAAATTGAAGTTGTAATTGCAGATATAACCGATAAAAATAATCCAGTGACTATTTCGACAATTGGATATACTAATATAGGTTATGTACATCAAGGCTGGTTTACAGAAGATCAACGTTATTTTTTGTTGGGTGATGAGACTGATGAAAGGAATGTTGGTTTCAATACTCGAACGATTATTTTTGATTTTGAAGATTTAGATAACCCGAAATTTCATATGAATTATTCTGGCCCTACGCCAGCCATAGATCATAATGGGTACGTAAAAGATAATAAGTTTTATCTGGCAAACTATAGGTCTGGTTTACGTGTAGTTGATATTTCGGATATTGCTAATAAAAACATATCAGAAATTGGGTCGTTTGACAGCTATCCTTCAAATGATAATGCGGGATTTAACGGCGCCTGGAATGTTTATCCGTATTTTAATAGTGGAAATATTGTCATCAGTGATATCGAAAGAGGGTTTTTGCTCGTTAGAGAGAGTAACACTTTAAGTGTAAACGACTTTACGCAGAAATCGGCATTCACTATGTATCCAAACCCAACAAAATCCGGTATTACAATTGATGGGATTAATACATCTGATTTAGAAAAAATAGAGATTTTTAATGTTTTAGGGAAAAAGATGCAGGAGATTACAAAATTCGACAATTCACAAAGCATCTACCTTGCACTTCATTATGCTCCCGGAATTTATCTGGTTAGAATAAATGATTTTACCAAAAAGCTAATTATTAATTAATGATTATGAAGAAACAACAATATTTCTTTCTGGTTTTCATTACCGTTTTTTTGCTGCTCTGTTTGGTAGCCTGTAGTAGTGATGATACTCCTGTAGAACCTAACAATCCTACTCCAGAAGGTTTCCAAGGTGAAGTAGAATGGATTAAAACCTTTGGCGGCAGTGGTGAAGACGATGCATTATCGGTGGTCGAATCTGAAGATGGAAGTTATGTCGTTTTTGGTTACACACAAAGTATAGATGGAGATATTGTAGATAAAACTGCAACAGATAGTGACTATTGGGTTCTAAAGATATCTAATGAAGGAAATGTTATTTGGAGTAAAACATACGGTGGTACAGCAGATGATAGAGGTCAGAAAATAATCAAAACTAATGACGGCGGTTATGCTTTGGTAGGATACAGCCGAAGTAATGACGGAGATGTTAGTATAAATGAAGGCCTACAAGATTATTGGATTCTAAAAATCAATGCTACAGGTGATATCCAATGGGAAAAATCATTTGGGTTTCCTGGTGTTGATCGTGCTTTTTCATTAATCCAAACCACTGATAATGGATATTTTATTACAGGATTTCTGGATGTATCAGCTAGTAACGGAGAAGGGAATGACAATAAAAATATTTCCCAAAAACATGGAGTTGGAGAATTTTGGGGAATTAAATTGGATGCGGCAGGTGATAAAGAATGGAGGCGTTATTTTGGCGGAACCAATAATGATAGAAGCTATGATGTTGTACAAACCGAAGATGACGGATTTTTAATGATCGGATCCTCAGAAAGTAATGATTTTGATGTCTCTAATAGCAATGGAAGCTATGATTTTTGGGTAGTTAAAGTAAATACAGAGGGAACCAAGGTTTGGGAAAAAACGTATGGAGGTTCTGAAATTGATGTGGGATATGCTATCGCCACATCAGGAGATGGCAAATATGTTATTGTTGGAGACTCTAGAAGTAACGACGGAGATGTTTCTGAATCTAGTGGTAACGCAGATCTATGGATGATCCAAATCGATGGCAATGGAAACCTCATCTGGGAAAAATCGCTTGGTGGTGCCGAGTTTGATACGGGAAGAGGAATTCACAAGACACAAAACGGCGGTTTCATCATTACAGGTAATTCTAGAAGTGATGATGGTGACATTACAGAAAACCAAGGTCAAAGTGATATCTGGAATGTTGTGATTGACAATAATGGTGATGTCATCTGGAAATCAACCTTAGGTGGTAGCGGTGAAGAATTTGCAGTTGGATGTATAGAGACTCAAGACAAAAAGATCATTATTGCCGGTAGTTCTGAAAGTAATGATGTAGATGTTCCTAATAATCGAGGTGGTAAAGACGTTATCATCATAAAATATAAATAAACATGAAAAAGTTTACGTTCATAGTATTTGTTCTAATGGCGGTAATATCTTGTAAAAATGATGATGCCCCTACATTTGGAACCTTGGAAATAAATTTTACAAATAAGGTCGGCACTGATCTGATTGGTTTAAATACTGCTTCTTATACAAATCAAAGTAACGAGTCTTATACTATAACAGAACTAAAATATATCATTAGCAATATTGTTCTGATCAAAGAAAATGGAGAAGAATTCATCTATCCGGTTGAGGATAGTTATTTTTTAATTAATGAAGAAATTCCCTCCAGTAAACGAATTACACTTAATAATATAGATACCGGTGTTTATAACAAAATTAAATTCGGATTTGGAGTGGATCAATCTAATTACCCTCTCAATGGAATAGCTAACTTCATTCCTACTGCCGAAGAAAATGGCATGCTTTGGTCTTGGTCTGCAGGATATAAGTTTCTAAAGTTCGAAGGTTCTTTTACTCCTCAGGGAGGAACCGCTGGTGATTTTCTATTACATATAGGAAGCCACGGAACTGCTTTGGATAACTATAAAGAAATTATACTAGATGCGTCCAGTATAATTACAATAGGAGATGAAACCACATCTAACCTATCAATTGACGCAGATATTGCTAAAATTTTTGATGGTATCAATACATACTCATTAGAACAAAAAAGTGATGTTCAGGTAGATCCCGTAAACGCGCCAATATTAGCAGAAAATGTAGGCACTATGTTTACGATAAATAGTAATTCTAATTAAATGATTAAAAACATAGGTTATATTATACTCATTCTTTTCGGAGCTGCCTGCAGTTCTGAGAAAGAAGATTATATCCCTATTGATCAAAATCCGAAACTAGAATTTACAGTCCCTTCCAATTTTCCAGAACCTAGTTATAATGTATCCCTTAACCCACCAACAGAAAAAGGATTTGAATTAGGTAAAAAGTTGTTTTATGATGGTCGACTGTCTTCAGATGGAGTTATTTCTTGTGGGTTCTGCCATATTCAGGATTTTGCTTTTACGCATCACACACACATTGTAAGCCATGGGGTCGATGGAGCTTTAGGAACGAGAAATGCACAGCCTTTACATAATTTGGCTTTTATGAACGAATTTACTTGGGATGGTGCTGCTATACACTTGGATCTGCAACCGATCATACCGATCACTGCAGAAGTGGAGATGAATGAGTCTTTTGGAAATATTATTAAAAAACTCGAAGAACAACCAGAATATGTAACCCTTTTTGCCGAGGCGTTTGAAGATCAAAAAATCAACTCTGAAAATATCCTCAAAGCATTAGCACAATTTACGATTATGATGATCTCATCAAACTCTAAATATGATAAAATAGAAAGAAATGAGGGTTCAGTTTTTACGCCGGATGAAGCAGCTGGTTTTGAGCTTTTTACATCAAAATGTGCTTCTTGTCACTCCGGAACTTTGTTTACTGATCAATCCTATCGCAATAATGGACTAGCTGTAGATCCGCAATACAACGACATCGGTAGAAACCGAGTTACTGGTCTGGCTTCTGACCTATATAAGTTTAAAGTGCCTAATCTCAGGAATATTGAACTAACATTTCCGTATATGCACGACGGAAGATTAAAAACCTTAAAAGATGTCTTAGATCATTACAGTGATGGAATGGTCGATTCTGAAACCTTAGATCCTATGTTCAAAAATTCTGAGGGAATGGTTACCGGAATTCCTCTGGCCGAAGAAGAAAAACAACAAATTATCTCCTTTTTAAAAACCCTTACCGATGACGATTTTGTAAATGATCATCGTTTTTCTGAATTTTAAAGTTCTTTGCCTGAATTTGTTATAGATTATACCTATTCTAATATATGTTAGATAAATGTTAGGTTATGTAAATAAAACCTACATATGTAGTATATTTGCAATCAATTTAGAATTAATCTATTTTATAATAGTATGATTAAGGTATCAGATACAGCTAAAAAGAAAGTCATAGAGTTGATGAGCGATGACGGTTATGACGCTTCTTCAGACTATGTTCGGGTAGGTGTTAAAAGTGGAGGTTGTTCAGGTTTATCGTATGACTTAAAATTTGATAAAAACCAGGAAGAAGGAGATAAAGTTTTTGAAGATAATGGAGTAAAAATAATTGTTGACAAAAAAAGCTTTTTATACCTCATTGGCACTACCCTAGAATATTCCGGAGGATTAAATGGAACCGGTTTCGTTTTTAATAACCCCAACGCTAATAGAACTTGCGGTTGCGGAGAAAGTTTTTCCCTTTAAAAATTTAAAAAAAAGATCCTGAATAAAGTTCAGGACTTAGTAAGATGGCATATACCGAAGACGACTTAAAAAAAGAATTAGAAACCAAAGAATACGAGTATGGATTTTATACAGATATAGAATCCGATACGTTTCCTGTTGGTCTAAATGAAGACATTGTTCGTGCGATTTCTAAGAAAAAAAATGAGCCAGAATGGATGACAAACTGGAGATTAGAAGCATTCAGAGCTTGGGAACAAATGGAAGAGCCGGAATGGGCTAACGTAAATTATGAAAAACCTAATTTTCAAGATATTTCATATTATTCAGCTCCTAATAAAAAGCCAAAATATGATAGTCTTGATGAGGTAGATCCAGAATTATTGGATACCTTCAAAAGGTTGGGTATTTCTTTGGATGAACAAAAAAAATTAGCAGGTGTTGCGGTAGACATAGTGATGGATTCTGTTTCGGTAGCAACAACTTTTAAAGATACACTTGCGGAAAAAGGAATTATATTCTGTTCTATTTCTGAAGCTATACAAGAACATCCAGAACTGGTAAAAAAACATATCGGATCCGTTGTTCCACAAAAAGATAATTTTTATGCAGCATTAAATTCTGCAGTATTTAGCGATGGTTCTTTTTGTTATATCCCAAAAGGTGTAAGATGCCCGATGGAATTATCCACGTATTTTAGAATCAATCAAGCGGGTACAGGTCAGTTCGAACGCACCTTAGTAATCGCTGATGAAGGTAGTTATGTAAGTTATCTGGAAGGGTGTACTGCTCCTTCTAGGGATGAAAATCAATTACACGCTGCCGTAGTAGAACTAATAGCCTTAGATAGTTCGGAAATTAAGTATTCTACAGTACAAAACTGGTATCCCGGTAACGCTGAAGGAAAAGGTGGAGTTTTTAATTTTGTAACGAAGCGAGGTATTTGTGAGGCAAATGCAAAAATTTCCTGGACTCAGGTAGAAACTGGGTCTGCAGTTACTTGGAAATATCCTTCTTGTGTACTTAAAGGAGATAACTCGGTTGGTGAATTTTACTCCATAGCTGTTACTAATAATTTCCAGCAAGCCGATACAGGTACTAAGATGATACATTTAGGAAAGAATACTAAAAGTACCATTATTTCTAAAGGTATTTCTGCCGGAAAATCACAAAATAGTTATAGAGGATTAGTACAAATAAATAGTAGAGCAACGAATGCTCGTAATTTTTCTCAGTGTGATTCTTTGTTGATGGGCAATGAATGTGGCGCTCATACGTTTCCTTATATTGAAGCAAAGAATAAAACTGCTCAAATAGAACATGAAGCGACTACCAGTAAGATTGGAGAAGATCAAATTTTTTACTGTAACCAAAGAGGTATCGATACAGAAAAAGCAATTGCTTTGATTGTAAACGGTTTTAGTAAAGAGGTGTTGAACAAACTCCCCATGGAATTTGCGGTAGAAGCCCAAAAACTTTTAGAAATTTCTCTGGAAGGTTCTGTAGGATAAAGTGTTTAACTAACAAATTCGCACAAATGAAAAAATCATTTCTTCTTATCATCGTAAGCCTATTAATTTTTTCCTGTAAAAATGAAAAAAAAGAGTCATCTGATATTGAAACTACTCTAATTCGTGGAGAATATATTTTAATTAATAATGCAGGTGTCCTAAAAGGTAAAGATTTTATTTATGGAGTTATCGTTGATGATATGGCTCAACAATTAGCAGAAAAAGTAAAGCCGTTACAACGAGAAGAATATGATATGGTACCCGTTGTAGTGAATGGTGTCATAAAGCCTAATACAGAAGAAGGTTGGCCTGAAGTTGTGGAAATAAAAGAAATTGTTGGTGTAAGTGAGCCAACTTCAGAATTACCTACAAAAATAAAATCTTCAGATTCGGAAGAACAATCCAGTGAGCCCGGACATGAAGGTCACAATCACTAAAAAATTTATTTAAATAGATATAAAAATACAAGATGTTAGAAATTAAGGATTTACACGCTAGCGTTGAAGACAAGGAAATTTTAAAAGGTCTTAATCTACATGTAAAAGCAGGAGAAGTTCACGCAATAATGGGTCCTAACGGTGCCGGGAAAAGTACATTAGCTAGTATTGTGGCGGGAAAAGAGGAATATGAAGTAACAGAAGGTAACATCCTGTTAGATGGTGAAGATATAGAAGAATTAGCAGCAGAAGAACGTGCTCATAAAGGAATTTTTCTTTCGTTTCAATATCCGGTGGAGATTCCTGGAGTTACGGTTACTAATTTCATGAAAACCGCTATCAACGAAACCAGAAAAGCTCAAGGACTCGAAGAAATGCCGGCTAAGGATATGCTGAAGAAAATTCGTGAAAAATCTGAATTATTAGATATCGATCGTAAATTTTTATCTCGTTCCCTTAACCAAGGATTTTCTGGAGGAGAGAAAAAACGTAACGAAATATTCCAAATGGCGATGATGGAGCCAAAATTGGCTATTTTGGATGAAACAGACTCTGGATTAGATATTGATGCATTACGTATCGTAGCTAATGGCGTAAATAAATTAAAAAGCAAGGACAATGCTGTCATAGTAATTACTCACTATCAGCGCTTATTGGATCATATCGTACCTGATTTTGTACACGTTTTGTATGATGGAAAAATAGTAAAGTCCGGAACCAAAGAACTTGCTTTAGAATTGGAAGAAAAAGGATACGATTGGATTAAAGAAGAGATAAACGCATAATTATGGAGCTAAAAGAAAAATTAGTATCTTCTTTTCTTGCTTTTGAAAATACAGTAGATGTAGACGCTCCTGTTCATGATATCAGAAGTCAAGCAATAAAAGTCTTTGAAGAAAAAGGATTTCCTTCTAAAAAAGAAGAAGCCTGGAAATATACTTCGCTAAATGCGATACTAAAGCACGATTATAGTATTTTTCCTAAAGAAGAAAATGCCCTTGAATTTAAGGATGTAAAAAAGTACTTTCTTCATGATTTAGATACTTATAAAATCGTATTTATAGATGGTAAATACTCATCGCATTTATCAGAAACCACCCATGACAAGATTGATGTTTGTTTAATGTCGTCTGCGCTGAGCCACGAAAAGTACAAGCCAATTATTGACAATTATTTTAATAAAATTGCTCCACAAGACGGTTTGACTTCATTAAATACTGCTTTTTCTAAAGAAGGAGCTTATATCTATATCCCGAAGAATAAGCAAGCAGACAAACCAATACAGATCATTCACTTTTCTACAGGAAAAGAATCAACACAACTTTTACAACCTCGTAATCTTATCGTTGTTGAAGAAAATTCGCACGTACAGATCATTGAGCGTCATCAGAGTTTAACTGAGAATTCAGTTTTGACAAACTCAGTAACCGAAATTTTTGCTGATAAAAGGGCTTTTGTTGATTATTATAAAATTCAGAATGACCATGAGAATGCTTCGTTAATAGATAATACACATATCCAACAACAAGCACAAAGTGTGGCATCTGTACATACATTTGCTTTTGGAGGAAACCTGACCAGAAATAATTTAAATTTCTATCAGAAAGGAGAAGGTATTGATTCTATCCTTAATGGCGTTACTATTATCGAAGGTAAGCAACATGTAGACCACAACACGCTGGTTCACCACACCGAACCTAATTGCGAAAGTCACCAAGACTACAAAGGTATTTTTGACGAAAGAGCCACAGGTGTATTTAATGGTAAAATCATAGTAAATAAAGAGGCTCAGAAAACCAATGCTTTTCAGTCTAATAATAATATTTTATTGAGTGACAAGGCAACGATTAATTCTAAACCTCAGCTAGAGATTTTTGCTGATGATGTAAAATGTTCTCACGGTTGTACCATCGGTCAGTTAGACGAACAAGCTTTGTTCTATATGAGATCCCGAGGAATTGGAGAAAAAGAAGCAAGAGCCTTATTAATGTATGCTTTTGCAAATAACGTATTAGAAAGCGTAAAAATACCTCAGCTAAAACAACGAATCAACAAGTTAATTGCCAACAAGCTTGGTGTAAACATTGGATTTGATTTGTAGAAACAAATAATCGTAACATATACTAAACCTCTTCATATATTTGTTGAGGTTTTTTTATTTTTATGCAGAAAGTTACCATATATCAAATAGTGCTCCTGATACTGTATACCTTCTTTTGTATATTGATGTTTCAGATTACACTTCAATACTTTCCTATTGATTTTGATGTGGCATTTTTAAGAATCAAGCAACAGTATATTCATTTTACACATTATAAAATTGCATTTTATGTTCACGTAACATTCTCTGTTTTTTCCTTATTTGCAGGATTTACACAATTTTCTAAAAAGGTAAGAACAAAGTACGCCAAAGTTCATAAAATTGTTGGCTGGATGTATTTAGTATCCGTGCTACTACTTGCTGCACCATCCGGACTTATTATTGGATATTATGCCAATGGTGGTTTCTGGTCTCAACTTGCCTTCTGTTTATTAGCTATTGGTTGGTTTTGGTTTACTTTAAAAGCGTTTTTAGCAATTAAACAAAAAGACTATCAAAAACATCAAATTTTTATGATCAGAAGTTTTGCTTTAACATTATCTGCTATAACTTTACGCTTATGGAAATACCTGATTGTTCTGGTTTTTCAGCCAAGACCTATGGATGTATATCAAATTGTAGCATGGTTAGGTTGGGTATTAAATCTTATTATTGCAGAAATCATTATTATAAAATATATTAAAAAATGAAAAACGCCATCTTCTTAGTATTTGCTCTACTTATTATCTCTTGTAAAAAAGAAGTACAAAAAGAAAAAGTTGAAACAACTTCAACTTTAGAAAATGAAATTATTAAAGAAAAGAATGATACAGTGATTGAAAAAGTTTCTAAATCAGATCATACATATTTGTTAGGTTATTATGTAGGTTATTTTGAAGCATCAGAATTTACTGATACTAACATCACTCCATCATATTCCAATAAAATAAACATCTCTATTGACCAAATTAAAGCTGACTCTATTTTTGGTCATTCTGTCGTTGCCGGAAACGAAAGACCATTCAAGGGAACCTTTGACAAAACTTCTTTTTTCGCTAAAGCTTCAGAACCTGGCGATGACAAATATGATGGTGTTTTTGAAATTAAATTTTTACCAGGACAAAACGAAATTAAAGGAATCTGGATAGCAAACAACGAAAACTTATCCGTAACAAAAAGAAAGTACAAGCTTACCAAAAGAAAATTTAAATATGACTCCATGTTAAATTTAGATTTCGATGTTGACTATGATTACAATTTAGCTTTGTATAATTCTCAAGAAGATGAAAATGGAGAATTGGAGGCGATAAGTGCACAAATTATTGGTAAACTTAATGCTTCTACTCAAGAACTAACCAATCAAGATATTGAAAACCTAAATAAAGGAGAATTAGAAGTCCTTAGAAATCTAATTTATGCCAGACATGGGTATTCTTTTAAAAACCGAAAAATGCGTTACTTTTTTGACAGTCAAATTGATTGGTATATTCCAGTGTCTACAGATGTCAGAAATGAATTAACAGATCGAGAAAAGAAAAACATTGATTTGATTAAGCGTTATGAGCAACACGCGGAGAGATACTATGATTATTTTGGGAGGTAATTGAACTTCCAGACCTCACAGGTTTTAGAAACCTGTGAGGTCTGGTGAGAAACAAGCCTCTTCATATATTTGTTGAGGTTTTTTTAATTTCCTAAATGCTTTTCTATAAAAAGTAGCTCTGCCTCTACTTTGTGCAATTTATTAGAAGGTTTTCTATAGATATGTCCTTCATTTTTATAAATTAAAAGTTCAACAGGTGCTCCTAGTTCTTTTAACGTATAATACATAGCATAAGCATTATGTGTTGGAACCCTTACGTCTTTTCCTCCGTGAGTTATTAATGTTGGAGTTTTAATGTTTTTAGCATAAAGAAAAGCACTCTCTTTATCAAACAATTCTGGATTATTCCAATAATGCAATTGATTAAACTTAATCAATTGTCCTATATCACCATCTCCAGTACCAAAACTTGCACGCTCATTCCATATTCCGCAACTCGGTAAAGCAACTTTAAAAATATCTGTATTCCCTATAATCCAATTTGTTAACTGACCACCGTAACTAGCTCCTTTTATGACCATTTTGTCTTTATTTGCCCATTTTTTAGCTAGTATATAAGCAACACCTGTTAGAATGTCATCTGATGGTCTAGAACTCGGATAACCATTTAGAGAATCCACAAACTCTTGTCCACGACCTGTACTACCTCTATAATTGGGTAATAAAACCAGAAAACCCTTAGATGCCAATAATGAAGGTGCGTAATAATAATGTAATCCTCCTAGTGATATCGCTTCAGATCTACTTGACCGAGGACCGCCATGTATATCAACAACAAAAGGCAAATTTTTAACCCCTTTTTTTCCTGGAGGCCACATTAAAACTCCTTCTATAATTTCTCCTGAAGAATTCTTCCAACTTATTTTCTCTATTTCCGGATTAGGTTGGGCACTAAGAGAGCTATTAAAGTCACTAATTTTAATTGGATTTTTTAGTTCTTCTATCGTTCTTGCAATGTATACTTCTTCAAACGAAGAATTTGTAATCATTGAAAAAGCCATTAGGTTTTTGTCATTATCGTTTTCAAAATTACTAATAGTACCTTTATGATCACTTATTCTTTCAAATCGTCCATCTTTATAAAAATAGAAGTTAGATGTAGTCGACTGCTGAGCATTAAGGATAATTTTACTACCCTCTAGCGTTATATAATTTCGAATCCTTCCTTTGAAATTACCCAGTTTTTTTTGATCACCATTCGTTGGATTTATTATGGAAAGCCAGTTAAACACTGAATTATAATGTTTTATCTTAGGGTTTCCCGAGAAATGAGATAAGATCTTATCCTCACCAAACCAATTAGATTCATCCCAAACATAATCATTAGTAAGTTGCTTTTTTAACTCCCCATTTGTTGCATCAATAAGATAAGTGTGTGAATCTGCATACGAGTTATTATCAAAATATGTAGAATAATTATAGTTTGAATAAAGTATATTCTTTTTATCAGGAGAAATATCAAAATGAACTACGTTTTTTTCCAAAGTAAATAAAGAATCTATTTTCCCTGTTTCAAAATTTATTTTCTTGAAAATGGTATGAATCTCATTCTTTGCTTTAGGAAAACTTAAAATATCTTTTTGACTTTTATCTTCATTTTTTTTCTTTGATTCTAAAAAAACAAGAGTGGTAGCATCTAGTATTTTATAATACGACAATTCCTTAAGTTTTTCTCTCTCCTTTAATAATGGAGTTACTTTTGTTGGATTATTATTAGGTGTTTTAAACAAGCTATATCCTATGCTGTCTTTTGCCTTAAAAATCAAATAACGACTATCGTTGGTCCAGTTAAGTTGGGATATTGTATTATTAAAAAACTCTATTTTAGTTTTAGAAATTGCTTTGCCCTGATCATTTATTTCATAATACCACAACATTTTTTCTGTTGAATTCTTTTCTAAATCATCATAAGAAGTAATCACTGCAATATAGTTTCCGTTAGGAGAAATCGAAATAGTATTTACACTAACTTGCGAGAGGTATTCTTTTACATCATAACCAGTGTTTAATTGTAATTCTTGCGCTAGTATTGTTAGTGACATCATTATCATTGTGCACAACAAAACTCCATTTCTTTTTAGTGTAAACAAAAAGCCGTTCATTATAATTTTTTAAAATTTCAGGTATAAATGTCGTGAGATTTATCCTGATAATTTGTTTTTTATTAAACAACTTGTATAAAAATCAAGACATGCCTCGCAATTACCGTATCGCTCCAACAATATCTTTTAAAAATGTATTAAAATCCACACCAGCATCACCAATCAATCCAAAACGTACAATAACTAAATCCTTAGAAGGGATAATAAAAACCCGTTGTCCCTGAAAACCATTAGCAGAATACATATCTCTGGGAGCGTCTGGGTAAAAACCGCCTGCATTCAACCAAAAATGACCGCCATAATCGTCTTCTGATGTTGGACTTGGTGTCGTAACATAATCCACCCAATCAGAATTAAAAATTTGCTCTCCATTCCAATTACCTTTATGAAGATATAGCAATCCAAATTTCGCCCAATCTCTAACCGTTCCCCAAGCATAAGAAGAACCCACATAATTTCCTGCCATATCCGTTTCTATAAGCATAGAATGCATCCCGATTTTATCAATAAATTCTCGATACGGAAAATCAAGATACTCCTGATAACTATCAAACTGTTTTCTCAGAATTCCAGATAACAGATTAGAAACACCAGATGAGTAATACCAATATTCATTCGGTTTATGCATTGCTTCCTTATGTATCTGCGCTTTGGTCATATCTTCATCTAAATATAACATTGTCGTTGCATCAGAGATCGATCCATAATCTTCATCCCAGGCCAAACCACAATTCATTTGTAATAAATTATTGATCGTTATTTCTTTTCGCTCATCATTCTGCCATTCTTTTATAGGCGCTTTTTCATGAATATTAATCTTACCTTGTTTTTGTAACACTCCGTAGTTGGTGGCTAATATACTTTTGGTCATAGACCATCCTAACAGAATAGAATTCTGGTCTAAACCATCTACGTATTTTTCTGCTATTATCTGATCTTTATAAATGACCAATACCGCTCGTGTTTTTTGTATGCTTTCTCCTTCCCCATCAAAAATCGAAGAAACTGTAGTTTTTATTTTTTGATAATCAACGTTTTCAAAAACTGTATCTTTTTGAGGAAGATCTCCATACGGAAAAGGCAGATTTTTTTTAGTCTTATTTCGGTTTGGTTTTAGATACGATGCTTTTTCATCAAATTCATCATTAATCAATACACTCCCTAGACCTTCTCTATACAGTGCTTTTCGTTCGTTAAGTCCAAAAACCGAAGCAACAGCAGATTTTTCGTTCATATTGACCTCATCCTCCGCCAAATGAATCGGAGCAAAATTGTTATCCTGCGCATCTGTAAATTCTACAGTACGATTTCCTATAAAAACAGAAGAAGCCATATTCTTGGCAGAATATCCCGACACTATCGTAAGCTTAGGATAATTCCAAAAAACAGATACAATTATAATCCCAACAATTCCTATGAATCCATATCCTAAAATCTTTTTAAATCGCTTCATTGAGTAAGGTGTTAAATCCTTTTAAAAATAAACAATATCACTTAGAAATAGTTCCTATTTTTGCAGAAAGAAATTGATATGATAGATGTACAGAAGATACGAGAAGATTTTCCAATTCTTAAGAGAGAAGTAAACGGAAAACCTTTAGTGTACTTTGATAATGCTGCCACTTCACAGACTCCACAAGTTGTGATTGATTCTATTGTGGATTATTATAGTAATTATAATGCCAATATTCATCGTGGTGTACATACCCTATCACAAGAAGCTACAGATGCCTATGAGATTGCTCGTAAAAAAATACAGCAACATTTTAATGCGAAACATACTCACGAGATCATCTTAACCTCTGGAACAACGCACAGTATCAATATTGTAGCTACAGGTTTCACTAATTTATTGGTTAAAGGAGATGAAATCATCGTTTCTGCTCTAGAACACCACTCCAACATCGTTCCCTGGCAAATGCTTTGTGAAAGAACGGGAGCAATTCTTAAAGTGATTCCTATGAATGAAGAAGGAGAGCTCTTAATGGATGTCTATGATCAACTACTTTCTGATAAAACAAAATTGGTCTTTACCAATCATATCTCTAATGCCCTCGGAACTATTAATCCTATCGAAGAGATTATACGAAAGGCTCATCATGTAGGAGCTGCAGTATTAATTGACGGAGCACAATCGTGTCCGCATATAAAACCGGATGTTCAGGATCTTGATGTAGATTTTTATGTAGCTTCTGCGCATAAACTTTGTGGACCTACCGGTGTTGGTTTATTATACGGAAAAGAGGAATGGTTGAATAAATTACCTCCTTACCAAGGTGGTGGAGAAATGATAGACCAGGTAACTTTCGAAAAAACTACCTACGCTGGCCTTCCGCATAAATTTGAAGCTGGAACTCCTAATATTTGTGGAGGTATTGCCTTTGGAGTAGCTTTAGACTATATGAATAGTATTGGTTTTGATAACATCGCCCAATATGAAAACGAATTACTGGACTACGGAACTCAAAAACTTTTGGAAATTGAAGGTTTGAGAATCTACGGAACTTCTAAAAACAAAACTTCTGTGATATCTTTTAACTTAGAAGGTATTCATCCTTATGACGTTGGTTCGATCGTAGATAAATTAGGTGTAGCTGTCCGCACAGGTCACCATTGTGCACAACCTATTATGGATTTTTATAAAATTCCGGGAACAATTCGTGCCTCTTTTTCTTTTTATAATACCAAAGAAGAAATTGATATTCTGGTAGAAGCTGTAAAAAAAGCAAAAACGATGTTGAGTTAAAAATATTTGAATTATGCGAAGTATTCTTTATACCATTTCAATCATCTTCTTTTTAGGATCTTGTAAAGAAACCAAGATAATTGCTCAAAACTTACCTGATGCACAAGAAAAGATGGTGCTTGTTGAATACGAAGCAATATCCAGAGGTTATTTTTTTGCTGTTAAGATTACTAATGATTCGATTACCAAATTCAAAGACAGGAATAAACAGGAATCTGTTTCTGTGTCGTGTCCGGAAAAGGATTGGAATACAATTATTTCATATTTAAAGAAATTAGAATTAGAAAAAATCTCGGATCTACAAGCACCGAGTGATAAACGTACCTTTGATGGTGCAGCACATGCACAGCTAAAAATCACCACAACTAAAGAAACATATACTTCTACTAGTTTTGACGACGGTAATCCTCCTCAAGAATTAAAACCATTAGTTAATACTATCTTATCATTGACAGAAAGTATTGAATAGCAAAGATTCATGTTGTACTTTTGTCAAAAATTGTAAGTATATGTCGATACAGGAACTTCAGGAAGAGATTGTTGATGAATTTAGCATGTTTGATGACTGGATGCAGCGCTATGAATACATGATTGATCTCGGTAAATCACTTCCTTTAATTGATGAGAAATACAAAATTGATGAAAATATCATAAAAGGCTGTCAAAGCAAGGTATGGGTGCATGCAGAAATGAAAGACGATAAAATTGAATTTACTGCAGATAGTGATGCTATTATCACCAAAGGTATTATTGCTATCCTTATCAGAGTGTTTTCTGGTCAACATCCTAAAGACATTATAGAAGCAAACACAGATTTTATTGATGAAATCGGTCTAAAAGAACATTTATCTCCAACCAGAGCTAATGGATTGGTGAGTATGATCAAACAATTAAAAATGTATGCCATCGCATACCAAACACAACTAAATTAATTTGTCGTTCAATGTCAGGCTGAGCCTGTCGAAGTCGATCAAAAATATACTATGAGCGAGACTAACATAGACACCACAGAACTTGGAGAAAAAATTGTAAGAGTACTTAAAACGATTTACGATCCAGAAATTCCGGTTGACATATATGAACTAGGATTAATATATGATGTTTTTGTAAATGAGGATTATGATGTAAAAATCTTGATGACTCTTACATCTCCTAATTGTCCGGTTGCAGAATCATTACCGGAAGAGGTGAAAGAAAAAGTGAAATCATTAGATGCTGTAAACGATGTAGAGCTGGAGCTTACCTTTGAACCGACGTGGACACAAGATTTGATGAGCGAAGAAGCTAAGCTAGAACTAGGAATGTTATAATTCATTGCTCTGTCATCTCGAGCGGAGTCGAGAGATGAATCGTTCTAATTAAATTTTATCCTATTTATGGAAGAAGAAATTATCAATAGAGTCGCTAATAACAAAAACCTGATCACATTTGATCTGGAAGACCACTATCCAGAAGGAGAGCGTGTGTTATTTGACATAAAAGATTGGCTTTATGAAGGTTTCATTCTTCGTGAAAAAGATTTCAGAAAACACGTATCTGATCATGATTGGAGCCAGTATAAAGACAAGTATGTTGCTTTAAACTGCTCATCGGATGCGATCATACCAGGTTGGGCATATATGTTATTAACCAGTGCACTCATCCCTTTTGCCAAAAAAGTAGCGGTTGGTTCTTTAGAAGACTTAGAGACTATCCTATACGCACATATCATTAATAAAATCGATATTTCTGAATACCAGGATAAATTTTTGATCATTAAAGGATGCTCTAACAAACCCGTTCCTGAGAGCGCATATATAGAGCTTATCCAAAAACTACAACCAGTTGCTAAAAGCATCATGTACGGAGAAGCATGCTCTTCAGTTCCTCTGTTTAAGAGAAAATAGTTCATTTCATCCCTTAAAGCTGTTTTTTATCGAAAATCTCTTTTGCAATTACATTGTTTTACATTGAAAAACGTTACTTCAATTATATTTGCCAACGCAAAATTTTACATAAATCTTGAACTTGTTTTTACAAAAACGTTCTTTTAAGAGGCTTTTTAGTTTAAAAACAAACTACTTAAAACTATTAATTATGAAAAAAATCGCATTCATTTTTATTTTCATGTTAGCAGGTATCCAAATTGGTCTTGCACAAACAGAGGAAGAATTAAAAGCTACATTAGCTGCAAAAAAAGATTCAATTGCCGCAATACAGGGAAGAGCTAATGCTATCCAGTCGCAGATTGATGCTTTACCCGGATGGAAAATTGGTGCTTTTGGTACAATTGGAGGAAGTATTTCTGGGTTTAATAACTGGTTTTCTCAAGGTATTCCTAATAATGAAGCAGGAACAATTGGTATTACTGTAAATGCGTATGCTAATTTGTTACAAGAAAAATACTTTTGGAGAAATAGTGCTAATGTTAACCTTGCTTGGGTAAAATTGGATGATAAAGATGATCCAACAGATGATGATAGCTTCAGAGAATCAACAGATGTATTTAATATTACTTCGTTATTTGGTTACAAGCTTACTAAAACATTAGCTGTTTCGACATTGGCAGAATATAGAACTTCTGTATTAAATAATTTTAACGATCCGGGATACTTAGATCTTGGTGTGGGTATTACCTGGACTCCTATTAACAACTTAGTAGTAGTGGTACATCCTCTTAACTACAATTTTGTATTTAGCGAAGGAGCAGCGCAATATGAGTCTTCTTTAGGTGCAAAATTAGTTGCAGACTATACGCGTAAAATCGGAGCGATAAACTTTAAAACTAATCTTTCTGCTTTCTTAAGCTATGAAGATGGTGATTATTCTAACTGGACTTGGACCAATTCTTTCTCTTATACTTTATGGAAATCTATTGGTGTTGGATTTGATTTTGGACTTAGAGGAAATAAACAGGAAGCATTTAATTATTCCCTAGCACAGGACGCTCTATTAGTTCCTCCACCAACTGATGTGAGAACATTAGAGAATACAGATAATGAGTTACAATCTTTCTGGAATCTTGGATTGAGTTACTCTTTCTAAATAGAAAAATATTCTATTACCAAAAAAGGGCATCCAGGTATCTAGATGCCCTTTTTTATTTCTGTCATTTCTTTAACTCCATATAAAACTCATATCGATCTTCTCCGATAGTTTTAAAACCATTTCTCTCGTATAGATACCTTGCCCGATTTTCTTTTAGTACTTTCAAAACTAAACTTTTATGGAGAGATTTTGACAATTGTATCATATGATTAAGAAGGAAGTTGCCAATGCCTTTTCTCTGATAACTTGGTAGTATCTGAAGCTGAAGTATTTCTATTGCATTACTGGTTTCAATATACTTTAGCAAACCAATTCTTTCATCCAGTTGTTTTACTATATATGCCTCGTTAAAATGGAATTTTACTCTGGATAAGTGCTGATCATCTGATAAATGCAGTCCTGCTTTTTCTAGATGTTTAACCATTGTTAATTTTCTCAGCTTTACTAAAAACACGATATCTTTATTTTGTGCCTTAACTAATTCTATGTGCATCCTCTTTTTACTGGTATAATTTTGTAAATATTATATACTATTTTAAAAAAATTAAAGTTCTTTTAAAACAACAATCACTCTTTGTAGAATAACTATTTTGGCTCAATGTAGCCATATTTGAATAAGCTGTGCGCATAAAGTATATTTGTGCACCATTTTATTATTTATATTATGCGAAAGGTTGTTTTATTTGTTTTTTTATTCATTTCTATTTCCGAGACGATTGGTCAGGAAAAGAAAGAAGTAAAGCAACTAGATTCTATTCAGGTTCGATTAGAAAGATCATTAGATAGTTTATTAAAAAATACAACCAAAGAACTCAATACAATAGTTCTCAAAAAATTATTAAAAAAACTAAATCCTAAACCGGTAAAAAAACCACATATTGGGTGGAGATCTATCGGTAAATTTGCTTTTTTCTTCAATCAATCTGCTTTTAATAATGACTGGCAAGGAGGAGGAACTTCTAATGTAGCCAGTAACATTGCCCTTAATTATGAGTTCAACTATAAAAAAAATAGTCTGACCTGGGATAATAAAATCCTCGCTGATTATGGTATAACATTTTTGAAAGGAGAAAACTTTGCTCGCAAAACGAATGATAGAATAGAATTTAACTCACGATTAGGACAACGAATTGGAGAAAGCCTCTGGAATTATTCGTTATTTGTTAATTTTAGATCTCAATTTGCCACAGGATATAGTTTTAGTAAAGATCCGGATACTGATGAAACCATTCGAACAGAAGAAACTCATTTCTTTTCTCCAGCTTTTATACAAATAGGTCCCGGATTACTGTGGAAAAAAAGTGACGATTTTAATGTCAATATTGCTCCTGTAACTTCGCGTATGATTTTCGTAGATGATCAGTTTACTTCTATTCCTGATTATGAGGATGGCGACTATTTTGGTGTAGATGCAGGCAGGAGTTCCAGATTTGAATTTGGTGGATCTTTAGCTGCTTATGCAAAATTTGAGATCATCAAAAATATCACTATGGAAAATATACTTAATCTATACACCAACTATATAGAAGACCCTTATAATGTGGATATTGATTATACACTAAACCTCAATCTGGTCGTCAATAAATACATTTCTGGAAGTTTTGCTTTTCAGGCAATCTATGATGATAATGCAACCGGTGGATTTCAGATACGAGAAGTTATCGGATTAGGACTAAATTATGAGTTTTAAACCTCTTCTCTATTCCTCTACAAATTCTGGATATAAAAAATTGTTATATGGAAATCGTGTTACATGTATATCCCTTACCTCTTTATACACTCTTTTTCTAAATGTATCCATATTTTCCTTGTTAATTGCTGATATAAACAAGGCGTTGTCTCCTATTTTACTCATCCAGGTTTGTTTCCAGTCATCAAGTGTATAATGAACTTTAGTTCTTTCGGTAGTTAGGTCATCTTTGTCAATGGTTTCGTGCTGATATGCATCAATTTTATTAAAAACCATAATAGCTCGTTTATCTGAACTATCAATCTCATTAAGAATATTATTTACAGAATCGATATGGTCTTCAAACTGAGGATGTGATATGTCTACTACATGAAGTAATAAATCAGCCTCTCTAACCTCATCTAAGGTGCTTTTAAAACTTTCTACTAACTGCGTAGGCAACTTTCTTATAAACCCAACGGTATCACTAAGTAAAAAAGGAAGATTGCCAATGACTACTTTTCTAACAGTTGTATCTAAAGTCGCAAAAAGTTTATTCTCGGCAAAAACGTCACTTTTGGCAATTACATTCATCAGTGTAGATTTACCAACATTTGTATATCCTACTAAGGCGACTCTTACTAATTTACCGCGATTGCCGCGTTGCGTAGCCATCTGTTTATCGATCGTAAGTAATTTCTTTTTTAATAAAGAAATACGATCTCTTACGATTCGACGGTCTGTTTCTATCTCTGTTTCACCAGGACCACGCATACCGATACCACCTCGCTGACGCTCTAAATGCGTCCATAATCCTGTTAACCGTGGCAATAAATATTGATATTGAGCTAATTCTACCTGGGTTCTGGCATAACTTGTCTGTGCTCGTTGTGCAAAAATATCAAGAATTAGATTCGTACGATCTACTATTTTTGCCTTAAGGATCCGTTCGATATTACGTTGCTGAGCAGGTGTTAATTCGTCATCAAAAACGACCGTTCCTATATCGTGCTGTTCTACGTATGCAAGTACTTCTTCCATTTTGCCGGATCCAATAAAAGTCTTAGAATTAGGGATATCCATTTTCTGAGTAAACCGCTTTACTACTTCACCTCCAGCTGTATAGGTCAGGAATTCTAATTCATCCAAAAATTCAGTCAGTTTATCTTCATCCTGATTTTTGGTAATGATTCCTATTAAAATTGCTTTTTCGTATACTGTTTCTTCCTTTTCTAACATGTGTTATTCCTTCTTCAAACTTAAATTATAAATCCTTCAACTTTTATGGTATAGTCAAAATAAAATTTCCTTCATTAATCCACAAAGGTACAATATTGTATGCATTTGAATTTGTACATTAGATGTTTACAACAAATTTTTATTGAATGTCTTCAAAGCTTTATTTTAAAAAGAAACATACCAATCTGCATACCATCGGTTTTTATAATCTGGAAAATCTTTTTGATACCAAAGATGATCCTAACACGCTGGATGATGACTTTTTACCTGATTCAGAAAAGCGTTGGAATAAAAAAAGATATGAAAAGAAAATAAGTAAGCTTGGAACTGCTATTTCTAATATAGGGTTTGCAAAAACAGGAAAAGCACCTGTGATTTTAGGAGTTGCTGAAGTAGAAAATAAAGCCGTTTTAGAAGATCTTGTAAAAACAAAGCACCTTGTTAACAAAAACTATGGTGTAGTTCATCACGAATCACCCGATGAACGCGGAATAGATGTCGGTCTTTTGTATCAAAAAGATAGTTTTACTGTCATAAACTCAGAAAGTGTACCTGTGTTAGTTAACAATGAATATGGTGAAAGAGATTTTACCCGTGATATTTTATGGGTCACAGGAACGCTACATAAAGAAGAGATTCATATATTGGTAAATCACTGGCCTTCTCGCAGAGATGGTGCAGCATTAACATCCTATAAACGTATCGTAGCTGCCGATAAAAACCGAGAAATTATAAACCAGATTACAGAAAAGGATCCAGAGGCAAAAATTATTGTTATGGGTGATTTTAATGATGATCCTAACAGCGAGAGTATAAAGCAACATCTGGTGTTGCATGACTTTTATAATCCTATGGAAATGCTACATACTCGTTATCGCGGTACACTTAACTATAAAAGCCAATGGAACTTATTCGATCAGATTATTTTTAGCAATAACTTTCATAAATATGAAAAAGATGCACATAGTTTTTCTGAAGCAAACATCTTTGATGATAGTTTTCTAAAAATCTATAAAGGCAGATACAAAGGAAATCCTTTTAGAACCTATGCGGGAGGAAAGTATAAAGGAGGCTATAGTGACCATTTTCCGGTATATGTGTATCTAAAACATAATTAAGCACCTTGCTTTTTACGTAAATACGTTCTTCCCATAGAAAAAAACCCAACGAATACCTCTTTTTTATAAAGGGCTTTCACTTGTGGAAGCACGGGTTATACAACCCTTTTTATACAGTCATCAAACCCTATTAAAAACACTAAAACCCTGTTGTTCAGTTTTTTATTTAGCGGAAAATTCCCTTTTTGCCTTTTTCGGCTTTTCTAATTATAAACCTCATTCTACTTTTGATTCAGAATCGATAAGGGTTCACTTATGGATCTAATTTCACTTGTATGATAATAATGCTTATAAAGATCAACCATCTATTGGATTAGAAACACAACAGGCGCCAAAAAAGTAGTTTCTGGATATGTAATCTTATTGTCTCACGCTGTGAAAACCGGGTACTTATGTACCCAGCACTAAACATATCAATTTAATTATTCTAAAAAACCAAACAAATGAAAAAATTATTTTATGTATTACCAATAATCGGCTTATTATTCTTTACCTCTTGTGATAAAGATGAGTCTAACGAAGTTATGAATGAATCAGCGATAACACCTGAATTTTCTTTAAAAAGTATCTATGATTTTCATAAAGATGTAACTATTACTTCTGAAGAAGGAAGTACAGGAGTTGTAAGAGTATATGCCAACAATGAAGCAGCATTAATCGGCTACTCTAACACGAACCTTAGTTTAATGGAAATCAATCAAAATGAAACCTTAAAACAAAGTTTGGTGCGTCATAACAAGATGGATCTTACCAAACCAGATACAGATGAAAATGTTAGTGATGAAAAAAGTGCTTCTCTGGAAGAAGCCGGTAATGATATCGCTTTTGAATTAATACAACTTACTAAAGCAAATCCTAATTCAAAATATGGTATCAATTTTGATCATCCGCAAAACAATATTGCTAAAGCCAGCTGGCAATATTATACACATTATAGTTCTGTAAATCAAGCTCAGATTGCAGAGATCGCGAGACATAATTTCTGGAGAAGAGTATATTATGGACTGAAGTACAAAGCATATAGCAATAGCAGTTGGGCTACCATCCAGAACGAATGGAAATCAATTTCGAACAACCAGAGTTTTTCACATACTAAAAACCCTTGTTACCAATTTAGAATGCGAGTAAAGACAAAAAACAACAGTGCATACACGGTTACTTTTGATTATTAATATACTACCCTAAAGCCAAAAAAAACTCCCTGAAAAATATTCTTCAGGGAGTTTTACTATTATTTAAAATCAGAAACTCTTAGTTTCCTGAGATCTCGATATTATCAATGTGATATCTTGTTGTTGGTCCCGGATCAGCTCCAGCATAACGGAAAGCAATTCTTACATTACCTTCGACACAAGAAATATTTACTGGTCCTACTGATTCAAAACTTCCAAATCCATTAGGATTTCCATTAGGAATTGTAGCATCTAACTGACTCCACTCTGTAGTCGTTACATCACCGGTAAAGTTATCTGTGATAAACGCAGTAAGGATATTACCATTATCGAAATTAGCCTGAATATCAAAAGACAACTCTTCAGCCGTAGAAGCTGTTAAATCAATTTCTGGAGTTACTAACCAAACCTCGAATGGACTTTCTCCTGAGTTAAATCCAGAAATCTGAGCATACTGATTACCACTGAAACTTCCTACGATATAATCCAAACTTCCACCAGTTGTGTTTACGTTTAACCATCCAGAATTTTCCAGATCACTAATACTTAATCCTGTAAAATCTTCTTCGAATACTACATTTGCTCCTCCACTAGTTCCATCACATTCCAATACATTAGGATCACAACGGTTTTCATTATCAAACACTAAACCTGTAGGGTCATTTAATACTAAGTTAAACGTATCACCAAAAAAGTTTTTAGTCAAAATTCCTTCAAAACTTCCTTGCTGTGTTGGCAATGTTAATCCTTTAAAATCTGCAAATGTGCTCGTACTTAAGACTGCAATTGCACCGCTATCGCAACTTTCTAAATTTCTCTCTCCATCAAACTCGTCGCTTGGTTCTCCAGCAAAAGTAAGAGGATTATCACCTAATACATCATTTCTATTAAACTGTACGTTGTTAATCTTAATATATAAGTTAGTCAAATCATCAGAAAAGTCCGCCATTGTGATTTCCAAAGGAGTAATATCTGCAACTTCAGCAGATCTCTGAATAAAATCATTTTGAGAAAATGATGGGATCTTATCAACCTCATCTCCAGACAAAACACCTAAAGTGGCAACACCATTTTCGATTCCAACAGATAGTCCATCCAGTTTTATAAATATTTTACGCCCAAATTCATATGTTGTAAATAAAGGGTTTACATCTATTAGCACTCTTAATCCTCCGCTAGGGTTTTCTGCTGAATCTTGTATAACAAACTCTTCGAAAAAGTTACCGGCTTTATCATTGGATACTACATATCCTTCTACATAATTGTTTGTGTCTTCAAAAGTTACTTTAGCATCTTCTCCTTCATCAGCAACCTCTTGCGCTAAAATTCCCAATACTGCATCAACGCCAATAACTATTCCATCAATATTTGGCTCATCTATACTAAGAGGTGGTGTTTTAAAATCATCGTCTTGTACACAAGCAGTAAATGTAACTGCCAAAACCAAAACGCTTATTAGTTTCTTTAAATTAATTGAATTCATTTTATACTTTTTTTTTGTTGTGTTCATCTTTAAAATCTTACATATACGTTAAGGTAGTACGAAGTACCAAATCCATAAAAATACCTTGGACCAAAAACGGGTGTTTCTCGCTGAGATTCCTCTAAAGCTAGTCTGTAATTACCATTTCTAGCTTGCTCAAATCCTCCTGTTTGATATTGTTTATCAAAAATATTGTTGATAGTTGCAAAGAATCCGATATAGTAATCTTTTACTCTCCAAGACTTACCTCCTACGGCATTCACTAGTATATAATCATCAAATTGCTCTTGTCTTAGTAAATCTCTTGCAATACTCTCATCATAATCATTAAATGGTAAACCATCTACATCCTCATTAAAGTTTGAGGTTCTCGCAAAAGGACTCACATCAATATAAGCATTAGAGAAATAATTGGCTGTAGTACCAAACCACCAGAAATTAGGGTCTCTATATTCAAAACCTAATTGTGCGGCATTTTGTGGACCACCTGCAATACGATAATCTTTTAATGCTGATTTACCTTCGTAACGAGTACCTTGCAATCCTTCTGTAATTGATTCTCCGAGGAATGAACTACTTGTACTTGCTAAAAATAAGTCAGGATTATTGTCATAAGTGAACTGTCCAAGTGCTGCGGCACCTTTAAGTTTAATAGTAGGAGTTATTTGATATTCTATACCAAACTCAGCTCCAAAATGTTGCTTGTCAATACCTGTAAGAATCTCCTGAACAAAACCTACATCAGATCCAGAGATTGCTTGCGTAAAGAAGAATGATATATCTGTCGCATCTTCTATTTTAGTATAGTATCCTGTTAATCTCGCCTTTAATTTAGGAGTTCTTAAAATATAACCAACATCAATCGATTGTACTTTTTCACTTTCCTGTGTTCCGGCAATTGTTGGTTCCGCTTCTATTAGCTGTGCAATTGTTCTATTGTTCTGTCTTGAGTTCGCAAAAGAGTTGCGAATGGTTGGAGCCTTTGTAAAATATGTTCCGTGAACATCAATTAGATTACGTCCATTTATCTTGTAGGTAAATCCTCCTTTTGCTCCATAATTGGTAAACTCTAACTTGTCACTTTTCCCAAAAGACCCTAAACGTCCTTCACCAGGAAAATATCCGTTTTCATATAAACCAGTTCTTTGATAGGTAGTTTGAGAAACATTTCCTCCTAAAAAGAAATCAATTTTATTAGTTTTAAATTGTGCCTGAGCAAAACCACTGATCACATCAGCATCAATCTCAAAATTATAATCATATCGATCACCAACACCTACAATTCGGTTACGGTTTCTTAAATCACTTTGTGCTCTGTCTGCCAACTCTTCTGGTGTAAAGCCTAAATCTACTGGCACATCATTATCGATGTTTGTTCCAAAAGAATCAACATCTAAAAATCCTGTTCCTCCTAAAAGGTCAATTACTTCTGCAAAGTTTTCGCTTTTTAAGTTTCTGTAATTTACAGCTCCATTCACTGTAATATTATCTGATATCTGGCTGTTTAAAATTGAATTAAAACTCCATTGTGTATCATCAATTCTGTCCTCATATAAAATATAAGTAGCATTAAGTCCCTGCTGAGTATTTAATTGATTAGCTTGTATAAGTTGATTCCAATTTAACTGACCATCTCTAATAAACGCTTGTTGCGCTAAGAAAGCATTCTGAAAGTCTAGTGGAGTGGGATTAGGATCATCTAAAAATGAGCTTGGTAAGTAGCTTTGGTGTATTGGATTCGTATCCCTACTAGCTCCTGCTCCTGTATATGTTTCCTGACCGTTAAAGTTCACTAAGTCAGTTCCTCCATTATCTAAACGGCTGTTTCCTATTTTACCGGTTTGATATCCAACATTTGTGTTTAAGGTAGTCTTATCAGAAATGTTCCAATAATGATTCAACATAAATACTGGTTCCTCTATCTCACGGACTCTGGAGTTTTTCTTTTCTCCATCAAAATAACCCCAATTTGGGTTATACTGTCTTCCTTTTAGGTTAAAAACCTCTTCGGTTATTGCCGTAGACCTTCCTCTTCGGTTTGGCGTATAAAAACTAGTAACATTAATACTGTGCTTATCATTGATCTTTTTTTCTACCGATGCAAAGATTGAATTAGCGTCATATAATGTTCCGTCAATAAAACCTTCGTTACCCATTCTGCGTGCTAATGAAATTGTATATGCCCAACCATTACTCATTAAACCAGAACTATAGCTTGCCATCATTCTACCGGTATAACTTCTGTTAGAAGCTGCATATGATATTCTACCTCCTTGACGGTATTGAGAAGCTCTCATAATAATATTGGTGGATCCGGCTAAATCTCCAAATGTATAATCGTTTGCAGAAATTCCCATAGAGAATTCCTGATTACGTTGTACATCATTCAATCCTCCCCAGTTACTCCATTGAGGTCTTCCATCATTGAGCTTGTTCATTTCGATACCATTGATCAATACTTTTGCATTTTCGTTACCAAGACCTCTTGGGCGAAAAAACGTAGCACTAAAATCAAAGGCCGCTGCACTAAGGAATACATCTCTTGATGCTTGTAATAAACCAGATACGTTAGCAGATGCATCATCATCTCCGTCGTCTAATTCATTGTCCGAAAGGCTGATAGTACCTAATTGAACTTCTTCCTGGTTAAGATCATAGTCCAAGCCTAGTACGCCTAGATCTAGAACACTTCCCTCGTTAATTACAATAGGATAACGTTTGGCAAAATACCCATCTTTGGATATGACTGCAATTTGTTCTCCTAATGGTAGTTGTACGCCTGCAAAATCAAATTCTCCCAAAGTATTCGTAGTCGAAGAAACTAAAGTTCCTTCGATAGCAATCAATACTTGTGCAAGATTTTCATTTGTAGATGCGTCAACAATTTTACCCTTTAATCCTGTTTGCTGTGCATAAGACATAGCTACAGAACTTAAAAAAATCATGAAAAAGAATAGATTCTTTTTGAGTTGTGACACTTTCATTAATTGTTGTTTTAGTTAAATATTTAACATTTCTGCGGCGCAAAAGTACATTTTTTAAATAGAAAAGCTAATTTTGGCCCAAAGTTTGGAATACAATTTACAATAAGTTAATAATCAATTATATAATGAACTCAAAATATTTGCTTGCCATAGCCTTAGTATTAAGTCCTTTTTTTGGCGTTTTTTCGCAAGAAAAGAAAACATATAAAGTTAATACAATTGCTTTTTATAATGTTGAAAATCTTTTTGACACAGTGGATGACCCTATAACCTATGACGATGACAGAACACCAAACGGTAAAGATCACTGGACAGAAGAAATATACAAAGACAAGCTAAAAAACATGGCTAAGGTTATTTCAGAAATCGGTGCAGACGTTACAAAAAATGCACCTGCGATTATAGGAGTTGCAGAAATAGAAAACAGAAAGGTGCTTGAGGATCTTGCAAATGAACCCGTTCTTCTACCCAAAGATTATGGAATTGTGCAATTTGATTCTCCGGACAGAAGAGGAATCGATGTGGCATTGTTATATCAAAAATCTTTGTTCAGACCGGTAAACACTAGCGTACACGAATTATTAATCTATAATAATGGTGATGAAAAAAAACGGGTTTATACTAGAGATCAATTATTAGTTAGTGGGTATCTCGATGGTGATTTAATTCATGTGATCGTCAATCACTGGCCATCAAGAAGTGGTGGCGAAGCTCGTAGTCGTTATAAAAGAGAAAAAGCTGCAGCTTTAAACAAGAAGATCATTGACTCTCTTTTTGATATCGATCCATACGCTAAGGTAATTACTATGGGTGATTTAAATGACGACCCAGACAATGCAAGTGTGAAAAAAGTTCTTGGTGCTAAGTCAGAAAAAGAAGATGTAAAACTAAAAGGATTATACAATCCAATGTATAATATGTCTAAAAAAGGAATTGGTTCTCTTGCCTGGAGAGATAGCTGGAACCTTTTTGATCAAATTATTGTATCAAAAGGTTTACTGGATAAAGATTATAGCTCTTATAAATACTATAAAGCCGGTGTTTATAACAAAAATTACCTAGCCAATCCACGTGGAAGATATAAAGGATATCCTTATAGAAGTTTTGCCAATGGAGCCTACACAGGAGGATATAGCGACCATTTTCCTGTCTATGTGTATCTGATAAAGGAGGCAAAATAATTCATAAAAAAAGGTGATCGAAAATGATCACCTTTTTTATATAATTCTTATTAATTAGTTTACCTCCCAATTGTAGAACAATCATCCGGTAAAGCATTGAATTGTTCAGAATATGCATCTGCAGATCCACACTCACTAGCTCTAAAAGCTTCAATTGCACCTTTTAAATCTGCACAAGTAGAAGGAGTTTCTTCATTCTGCCAAGCAGCAAATGCAGTATCCACATCAGCTCTAAGCTCTTCTATCACAGCGTCACATACAAAGTCTACAACGTCATCCGATCCGCAAGAAGTGAATCCTAAAGCCATACCGAAAACGGCAACAAACATAAGTTTTTTCATAATTTGGGTTTTAAAATTTAAATTTTTCGAAGGCGAATATAGAATATTAATTTATGATTAACAAAAATTTTTGTTAATTTTGTGTTGTTTATCGAAAAAATAGTGCTTTTTGTCGCCTTATTCCACCTCTTCTATATAAATGGGTTTACCTAAATAGGCCAGGATACTATCCTCTTTAATATCCTCTACTTTTTCGCTAAAAGCTGATATTATTCTGATTCCTTTTACTGGGTCTTTGATAAATAATGGCACCACTTCCTTGTCTTTCTTGGTAATAGCAATCAGTTTTTTATAATGTTCTTTGTCATTTACTTTGATCTCGTTGATTACCGGGTATTTCTCGACAAGATCCATCAAAGTATTAAACCCATCTGTATGTGAAAATAAAACTTCCTGCTGGTTGTTTTTGGGGTCATTCATTTCTTCTGTGCTTACTAATCTAAAAGATCCATTTTCTCCAAACTGATCTCTAAATTTAGTGATAGCGTGTTTGTTAATATCACTGTTTCCGGTTAATGCCATTAAAAAGCCAACATCATTTAATTCTATATTATCTTTTATTTTATCATTATAAATACTTCCTACCAATCCTTCTAATCCTAAGCTTTTAGCAATCTTTATGTTATTTTTATTATTATCGATCAGCGTTACGTGGCGATTATTCTCCTTTAAATATATTGCAATCAATCGAGAAACTTTTGATGCTCCTACGATCAATATTCCTTCAGACTTTGTAAGGAAAACACCTACTAGCTTTGCAAATAATCTCGCAGTTGTTGCATTTAGAAGAACCGTTCCTAAAACAATCATGAATACCAAAGGTGTTATATATTCAGCTCCCGGTTCACCTTGTCTTGCTAGTTTGAGACCAAATAAAGAAGCAATACCTGCTGCAACGATACCTCTAGGACCTACCCAGCTAATAAATAATTTTTCATTAAGTTTTAGACCAGAATTTATGGAACTTAAAAAAACGCCTAGTGGTCTTATAATAAAAACAACTGTGGCAAATAAAGCTACTTCATTCCAATTGAAAACCAATTTTAAGTCTTCTATATTAATATTTGCAGCTAAAAGAATAAAAAGTATGGAAATTAATAAAACACTTAGTGACTCCTTAAAATATAGGAGTTCATCAATGTTTGGTAATTTTATATTTCCTAAAACCATTCCCATTACCACTACAGAAAGTAGTCCAGATTCGTGAGCAAAAAGATCAGAAAGAACAAAAACAGCAAGAACAGTCGCTAACGTAAATACATTTAATAAATAATGAGGGATAACATTCTTCTTAATAGCAAAAGCCAATGCGTGGGCAAAAGTAAAACCAAACGTAAAACCGAATAAAACCACTTTTCCAAACTCTATCAGCGCTGTTAACGTATAGGTTTTTCCTTCTCCTACACTAATAAATTCGAAAACCAATACTGCTACCAACGCTCCTATTGGATCAATTAGAATTCCTTCCCATTTTAAAACTGTTGATAAATCTTTTTTTAGAGGTATATTTCTTAGAATAGGCGTAATTACAGTAGGGCCGGTAACAATAATAAGTGAAGAAAATAAGAAAGAAATAGGCCAGCTTAGATTAAATACAAAATGAGCCGCAAATCCAGCTCCAAAAAAAGTCACTGCCGCTCCCAACGTAATTAGTTTTACAATAACTGGTGCAACATTGAGTATCTCACTTCTTCTTAGGGTTAGCCCTCCTTCGAATAAAATGATTCCAATTGCTAAAGACACAAAATAAAATAGGCTTTCTCCCGGAAACAAACCATTTTCTCCGTTCCAAATGGGTTCAATCAACTTCGAATTATCCTCGGTAAATAGTGTAGCAAAGGGCCCTACAAGAAGACCTATTAGTATCAATGGTAAGATCGCAGGTATTTTGAATTTCCAAGCCACCCATTGTGCCAAAATACCCAATATTATTATACCTGCCAGTTCTAACATTTTATTTTATTTGTAGTTTAAAAAATGAAAGATCGGGAATTTTTTATAATTAGGTAGGATTGAATCAGTTTTCTGGTTTAAAAAAATAGCTTATATTCCGCTCCTACAATTTTTACACTAGATTATATTGAGCGAATTTTTAGATCATAAATTTAAGACCATACTCATTGGAGTAGCTTTTTCTCCTAATCTGAAGAACAATGTCTATGAAGCTATGAGGATGGTGGACTTCTTTGATTCTAAACTGATTCTTGTACACGTCGGTGCAAAAACAAAAGAAAAAGAAATAACCATTAAAGAATTAATCTCAGGCTTTTCTGATGATACAGAAAAAGTAAAAATTATCTGGCGAGAAGGAAATCCGGTAGATGTCATTATAAAAACAGCCGAGGAAAAAAATGCAGACCTGATTATACTCGGTGCGACACCAAGAGAAGACTTTTTAAAGTTCTATATTGGATCCATTGCCAGAAAAATTACCCGAAATGCTCATTGTTCTGTTTTGTTGCTTGTAAAACCTTCAGAGGATCTTAGACCTTGTCATCATGTGGTGGTCAACGGATTAAAAAACAAAAAAACAAAACAAACGGTTCTGGCGGCCTTTGAAGTTGCACAAAATCTGGGCGCTCATCAACTAACCATTGTAGAAGAGATTGCTGAGCAAGAAATACAAGTAGTGATAGAAGATGATCAATCGTTGCTGAAAGCAACTAAAAGAAAAGAACAAATAACCAAAAAAGAACATCTTAGAGTTCAGGACATTCTTAATCAGGTTCCTATAGGTTTTAAATCTGGTATACACGTTAAAACCCAGCCTATATTCGGAAAAAGAGGATATTCTATTGGTCACTATGCTCGTGTTAAAGCTGCAGATTTACTGATTATGAATGCTCCAGGCCAAACGAACTTCTGGGATCGAATTTTTCCTCACGACCTGGAACATATATTAGCAGAATTACCAACCGATGTGTTAATTATTAGATAAATGAAAAATATTAAAACTAACACATCCGGGTTTATATCCAACTTGCCTAAGAATATTTTTTCGGGGTTTGTGGTTTCTTTAATTGCACTCCCTCTTGGATTGGGATTAGCATTGGCTTCAGAAGCACCTCCAATATCCGGAGTTATTGCTGCTATTGTTGGTGGAATTATAGTATCGGTTATAGGTGGTTCTAATGTTACGATAGCAGGTCCCGGTAATGGATTGGTAGTTGTATTGTTAGGAGCAATCACCACCTTGGCTGATGGAGATTTGTATCAAGGATATCTCTTTACACTTGCAGCAATCATCTGTTCTGGTGTTTTAATGATTCTTATCGGATTATTGCGTTTAGGAATATTAAGTGATTTTTTTCCTTCTTCTGCTATTCAGGGTATGTTAGCAGCCATTGGTATTAGTATTTTCGCAAAACAATTTCATGTAATGTTAGCGAATACTGGCGCAAAAGGCGATACGATTTCTCTGCTTTTAGACATTCCCGGTAGTGTGGTCCAGTTATTTTCCCCAGAATATTATCATCTTGTAGTTGCCGCGGCGGTTGGAATAATTAGTTTGCTAATTATGGTTTTTTACGGAAAAATCCGCAACAAATACCTTCAGCTGGTTCCCGCACCTATGTGGATAGTTTTGCTAGTAATTGGTTTGAGTTATTACTATGAATTTTTTTCGTCTCAAACATATCCAATAAATGATTCGCTTCTTGTACAGATTCCGAACAAGGTGTTTTCCAATTTTCCTTCTCCAAATTTTTCTTCTGTATTTCAGTTTAAGTTTATCGGGGTCGTTATTGCCATTACCTTAATTTCCAGTATAGAATCTTTATTAAGCATTAAAGCCGTTGATAAGCTTGATCCTGATAAAAGAAGATCCAATACCAATAAAGACCTTACCGCGTTAGGAATAGCTTCGATTGTAAGTGGTTTTCTCGGGGGTTTAAATGTAGTAACCGTAATCGCAAGGAGTTCTGTAAATGTAAATAATGGAGGGAGCAATAGATCTGCTAATTTTTTCCATTCAGTATTCTTGATATTATTTGTGGTATTGTTTCAGGATCAGTTGAGCAGAATTCCACTTACTGCATTGGCTGCGATTTTAGTGTTTACCGGATATAAGCTAGCTGCACCAAGAAACCTAAAAGATGCAGCAAAAATTGGCAAAGAGCAATTCATTATTTTTTCTGCAACCATCATTGGTACCATTACGACAAACTTAATCAGTGGTATTTTTATTGGAATTCTTACCACTTTACTAATCCATTTCATACTTAATAAAAGTGTTATGCTTTTTGCCAGAAACCTCTTTAAGCCTAATGTTCTTATGTTTAAAGAAGAAGTAAACGGAACTTATTTCGTAAGTGTAAAAAACTTTTCCAGTTTTCTTAATTACTATAAATTAAAAAGAAACCTAGATTCAATTCCTGAGGATAGTGATGTAGTAGTAGATTTTTCTCATAGTGATTTTGTTGATTACACCGTACAGGAAAGTCTTTTTGGATACCAGGAGACCTTTCAGAGAAAAGGAGGCTCTTTTGAAATTACAGGCCTTGACAAGCACGGTACCGCCTCAGAACATCCACTAGCAGTAAGAAGTCTTGTCTCTTTTTCCAGAAAATTTAATATTGGAACCAATCTTACTAAAAGACAAGAAGACTTGCAAAAAATTGCCGATGATTTCTCCTGGAATTATAGTCCAAAAAAACAACAGAATGTCAATGTTTTAAACAATTTCTTGTTTTTCAAAATCAAAAAAGTAAAATACATTTATAATAATATATTTAACAATGACTCTTCAGTTGAAATTTTAGATGTTGAATTTTCTGAAGGTGAGTTTATTGCCAGAAAAGATATTAGAACAACTATTTTGACCATTCATCTTAAAAAGGAAATCCCAGTATTTACTTTAGATCGGGAAGGTTTTATAGAATTTGTCTATAAAATTGCAGGATTTAAAGATATTTTGATCGAAGATCATCCGGATTTTTCTAAACGTTTTTTTCTTTTAGGAGAAGATGTTGAAAAAATTAAACTTTTTTTTACTGATGAATTAGTGTTGTTTTTCGAAAGCAATCCTTATTATCATATCGAGTCCAATGGTCAAACATTGTTATTAATGCGAAAAGAACGTGTTGCAAGTGTTAAGGAAATAAAAGCACTATTAGACTATGGAATTCGATTAGAGAAAGTTATATCTCAGATCGATTATGATGAAATATTGTTAAAAAGTCTACAAATTAAATCCTGATCCTTACCATTTTTTCTATTTTGCAAAGATTTTTAAACGATTATGAAACAAACTAGTAAAAAACTTTTGATTTGCATCGAAAATAATTACTTGGAGAGTTCCTTGTGACACCTAAAACAATAGTATCAATACATGAAATTACATGCGGTAAAAGCAGGAAACTTTAAACTTGATGGGGGCGCCATGTTTGGTGTCGTTCCCAAAGTTTTATGGAATAAAACAAACCCTGCAGATGCTAATAACCTGATTGATATTGCTGCTAGATGCCTATTAATAGAGGATGGAGATCGATTGATTCTTATTGATACAGGAATGGGAAATAAACAATCAGACAAGTTTTTTGGGTATTATTCTCTTTGGGGAGATGATAATTTAGATACATCTCTAAAAGAAAAAGGATTTCATAGAGATGATATTACGGATGTTTTTATAACTCATTTACATTTTGATCATTGTGGAGGAGTCATTCAATGGAATCAAGGTAAAACAGGATATGAACCAGCTTTTAAGAATGCTAAAGTCTGGAGCAACGAAAACCACTGGAAATGGGCTACCGAACCAAATGCCAGAGAAAAAGCGTCTTTCTTAAAAGAAAATATTCTTCCTATTCATGAAAGTGGACACCTTAACTTTATTTCCAGAACAGGAGAAACATTCCAAAAAAATACTGAATTGGGATTTGGCGTACTATTTGTAGATGGTCACACAGAAAAACAAATGATCCCTCATATAAAATATAAAGAAAAAACAATCGTGTTTATGGCAGACCTTTTGCCCACAGCTGGCCATGTTCCACTACCTTATGTCATGGGGTATGATACCAGACCATTATTAACATTACCTGAAAAAAAATTATTTTTGGAAAATGCGGCCAAGAATAATTGGTACCTGTTTATGGAACACGATGCACATAATGAGATTATAACCGTACAACAAACAGAAAAAGGTGTACGATACAAAGAAACTTTTACTAGTAATGAAATTTTTAATTAATAATGCTATGATTCCCAAGTCTAATAAAATAATGATCGCCTCTATTGCTTCTTCAATTCTATTGAGTAGCTGTGGAGCACCAACCATAATTTCTACTCCAATAGAAAATATTGATACAATTCCTTTGAAAAATGTTGTGTTAACAGATGCTCAGTTAAAAAACTGGAACTCGGCAGATTTAACAATCGATACGATTCCAGGAATGAGTGTTAATCGTGCATATACCGATTTAATAAAAACAAAGAAAGGGCAAACTGTTATTGTAGGCGTAATTGATAGTGGCGTTGATATAGAACACGAAGATCTCGATGGTGTCATTTGGACAAATACCAAAGAAATTAAAAACAACGGAAAAGACGATGATCAAAACGGTTATGTTGATGATATCCACGGATGGAATTTTCTAGGTGATTCTGAAAATGAAAACCTGGAGTTCACAAGAATCGTTAAAAAGCTAAAGCCAAAATTCGAAGGTAAAAACTTAGCCTCGATAGATCCGGCAGATAAAGATCAATATCAAACGTATATTGAAGCAAAGGCAGAATTTGAAAAAGAATATCAAGAAGCTTTAGGTAACAAAAACAGATATGAACAGATATTACAACAGGTTCAAATCTCACACAAAAAGATTTCTGAGGTATTAGGAAAAGAAGATTACTCTCAGCAGGAATTGCTTTCTGTAAAAGCCGAAACTCCCGAAATGCAGCAGTACGTGGCCGTTCTTTCTCAAATGTTTGGATTCTTAGAAAAAGACGAAGCTATTCCGGACTTAATAAAAAACCTAAAAGAAGGTATTGAGCATTTTACAGAACAGTTAAATTATCACCTTAATCTTGATTTTGATGGAAGAGCAAAGGTTGGAGATAATATAGACGATATTGCAGATACTAATTACGGAAACAATAAAGTAATGGGTCCTAATCCTGAAAAAGAAGGTATAAAACACGGTACTCACGTTGCAGGAATTATTGCGGCAGAGCGAAATAATGGAAAAGGAGTTAACGGCATTGCTAAAAACGTAAAAATAATGGCAATAAGGGCTGTTCCCAACGGTGACGAATATGACAAGGACATTGCTTTGGCTATTCGATATGCGGTAGACAATGGAGCAAAAGTGATCAATACTAGTTTCGGTAAATATTACTCTACACATCCGGAGTGGGTGCGAGAAGCTATAAAATATGCCGGAGAAAAAGATGTGTTAATTGTCAATGCAGCAGGAAATGAAGGAATAGACTTAGATCAAAAGGCGGTCTACCCTAACGATCAAACAGACAATTCTTCAGAAATTTCTGATAATTTTATCACTATTGGTGCTTTAAACTATGAATATGGCTCTAATCTTGTTGCCAACTTTTCTAATTACGGAAAAAGCAATGTAGATGTTTTTGCGCCAGGCGTTAAAATATGGGCTACTACCCCATCAAATTCTTATGAGTATCTTCAGGGAACATCTATGGCTGCACCTGCAGTTGCTGGTGTTGCAGCATTGATCAGATCCTATTATCCAAAACTAAAAGCTTCTCAGGTAAAACAAATATTAATGGATAGTGGTTTAAGTACCACAACTACAGTTATAGTTGGTGGAGATGAAACTAAATCTAATAAGTTTACCGAATTATCTAAATCTGGTAAGATGGTAAATCTATATAACGCTCTAATTTTGGCCGAGAAACTATCTAAATAAAAGCAAGGCATATGATGTTTAAAACAATCACAATAGGATTCCTACTATCAGTTTTAGGTGTTTCTGCACAGAATAACACAAACTACTGGCAACAACACGTTGATTACAAAATGAACGTGGATATGAATGTGAAAAATTTTCAATATACAGGAAAACAAGAATTAATTTATACAAATAATTCTCCTGATTCCTTATATCAGGTTTTTTATCATTTATATTTTAACGCCTTTCAACCGGGAAGCGAAATGGATGTTCGTTCTAGAAATATCCCAGACCCGGATCCAAGGGTAATGGATCGAATTAGCAAACTTACTCCAGAAGAAATAGGATACTTAAAAGTTTCTTCTTTAAAACAAAACGGACAAAGCGTAAAGTACGAAGTAGCTGGTACCGTGTTGGAAGTGATGCTGAATAAGCCAATTGCACCGGGAGAAAAAGTTACTTTTTTAATGGATTTTGATGGGCAAGTTCCTAATCAGATACGTCGTTCTGGACGCAATAGCAAAGAAGATGTTGCTTTATCCATGACACAATGGTATCCAAAAATGGCCGAATATGATTTTGAAGGCTGGCATGCTGATCCTTACATCGCTCGCGAATTTCACGGTGTTTGGGGTAATTTTGATGTGACTATAAATATTGATAAAACCTATGTTCTTGGTGGATCTGGATACCTTCAAAACCCACAGGAAATAGGATATGGATATGAAAAACCCGGCACAAAAGTTAAACAAAAAGGCAAAAAGTTGTCCTGGCATTTTGTTGCACCCAATGTACATGACTTTACCTGGGCCGCTGACCCCGAATATATACATGATGTAGTTCAGGTTCCTGGTGGACCGACACTTCACTTTTTATATAAAAACAAAGAAGAATACCTGGAAAACTGGAAAAAATTACAGCCTAAATCTGTAGAGTTAATGAAGTACTTTAGTGCTAAAATCGGAAAGTATCCTTATGACCAGTACTCTATTATCCAAGGAGGAGATGGTGGAATGGAATACGCTATGTGTACTTTAATTACAGGAGGAAGAAATTTTGGAAGTTTAGTGGGTGTTACAGCGCACGAAATGGCGCATGCTTGGTTTCAGCACATATTAGCCACTAACGAAGCTAAACACGAATGGATGGATGAAGGTTTTACCAGCTATATTTCTACATTAGCTATGAACGAGGTAATGCAACAAAATAGACCCAACGCTTTAGAGGGAATGTATCAAGGTTACCTTCAGTTAGCAACTTCAGGAATAGAACAACCTCAATCTACTCACGCCGACAGGTATAGCAGAAATGGAGCTTACGGAGCTTCTGCATACGCCAAAGGAGCTGTTTTTATGGCACAACTTGGATACGTTATAGGAGAAGAAAACTTATCAAAAACCATCAAAAAATATTATGACGAATGGAAGTTTAAACACCCTACTCCAAATGATTTTAAACGTGTAGCAGAAAAGGTTTCTGGAATGCAACTAGATTGGTATTTGACCGATTGGACGCAAACCACTAATACCATCGATTATGGTATAAAGGAAATTACTGAAAACGGAAAGAAGGCTTCTATAACATTGGAGCGTATTGGTTTAATGCCTATGCCTATAGATTTACACGTCGAATATGCGGATGGTAATCAGGAGTCTTTCTACATTCCGCTAAGAATGATGAGAAAAGAAAAAGAAAACCCGTTTCCAGAGATTACGCGCACAGTTTTATCAGATTGGGCGTGGACTAATCCTACATACACATTGGATTTATCTAAGCCTAAATCGGAAATAAAATCCATACTGATTGATAAAACAAATAAAATGGCTGATGTCAATAGAGCAAACAATAGTTTTTCTCAATAACACATATTGTCTTTTAAAATTATTTCAAAAATCCAGAATTGAATTTTTAATTCTGGATTTTTATTTTGGGAATCAGGTATCCCAAATCTTATTATTATTTTTACCCGGATATGAGAGCAACTTTTGGCAAAAAAGAAAAACTAAAAAGCAAAAAGGAATTAGAGCTTCTTTTTTCTGAAGGAAAGACTATTGCTAATTACCCTATACGTCTTATTTACAGAAAAGTTACCCTAAAAAAAGAAGTTCAGGTTCAAGCAGGAGTTTCTGTTAGTAAGCGTAATTTTAAGAAAGCTGTGGATCGCAATCGTATAAAACGTTTGCTACGTGAAAGTTATAGAAAAAATAAGTATATTGTACTCAACAACACTACTCATCACTTTGCTTTTATGTTTTTATATACGGGAAAAGAAATGCCTGATTATAAATTGATTGAAGCTAAAACAAAAGAAGTAATACAAAAGTTTATAACGAAAGAAATTAAAACTCCTTAGTTTTAAGGTTCTTTTTGCTGATGAAAATGAAAAGATGAAACGTATGAAAAAGAAAATCCTTTATCCTGCTATTGCGGTTATTATTCTATTATCTACAGTAAGTTTTAAGTCTGATTTTTTTGAAATCGCAAAACAGATTGAAATTTTTACGACCATGTTTAAAGAGCTAAACATGAATTATGTAGATGAAACCAATCCTGCAGAACTTATGGATACTGCCATTAAGGCCATGTTAGATGATTTAGATCCATATACAAAGTATTGGAACGAACAGGATGTAGAGGCTTCTAAAATTAGAAACGCCGGAGAATATACAGGTATCGGAGCTTCAGTAAAAACAGTTAAAGATAAAATAATTATTGTAGAACCTTATAAAGATTATCCGGCCGATAAAGCGGGTCTTAAAGCGGGAGACGAGATTATTCAGATTGGCGATGTCGTAGTGTCAGATTTTGAAGAAGATGCGGGAGAACTCCTTAAAGGTGCTAGTGGCACCGAAGTAGAAATCACATACAAAAGACAAAACCAAACAAAAACCACAATTCTTACCAGGGAAGAAATTGAAGTAAAGGCAGTTCCATTCTTTACTTTATTAGATGATAATACAGGCTATATTGTTTTATCTAAATTTAATAATAAAGCATCAACAGAAACAATTGCTGCACTAAAAGATCTCAAAGCTAAAGGTGCAGATAAGATTATTCTGGATCTAAGAGGAAATCCGGGAGGATTACTAAGTGAGGCCATAAATGTTACAAACATATTTGTTCCTAAAGGAGAGTTAATTACCACCACAAAATCAATAGTAAAAAAATATAATAAAGAATACTCCACAAAAAAAACTCCTATAGACATAGAAATCCCTTTGGTAGTATTGGTAAACGGCAGAAGTGCTTCTGCTAGTGAAATTGTTGCCGGAAGTATTCAGGATCTGGATAGAGGTGTTGTTATTGGAGCCAGAAGTTTTGGAAAAGGGCTGGTACAACGACCAAAGAAGTTAACCTATGGTACCCAGTTAAAAATAACTATATCTCGCTATTATACACCTAGTGGAAGATGCATTCAGGCATTAGACTATTGGAATCGTGATGAAAATAACAAAGCAGTTCGTATAAGCGAAAAGGATTTTAAAGCTTTTAAAACAAAAAACGGTAGAACTGTCTATGATGGTGGTGGTATTCAACCGGATATAGAATTAGAAACATCAAAATTCAGTAATATCACAACATCACTTCTTCAATCAGATGCAATATTTGATTATGGAACAAAATATTATTATTCTCACAAGATAGATGATATCTCTAAATTTAAGTTTACCGATAAAGATTATGAGGATTTTAAAAACTTTGTAAAACAGAGTAGTTTTAACTATGAAACCGCTACTGAAAAATCTCTTAAAAAATCTTTAGAAGTGGCTAAAAGAGACAAACTGGACAAAGATATTGCTGAAAGTTATAATGCCTTATTAGCATCCATAAAAGCATCAAAAGAAAAAGGATTGGATTCGTATAAAACCGAAATTGCCAATCTACTTACTGATGAAATTGTTAAGCGCTATGCCTATAGAGAAGGACTGTATGACTATTACATAAAGCATAATCCCGAAATAGAAAAGAGCAAAGAAATTCTTGGAAATAAGGCTAAGTACGAAAAGATTTTAAAATAATCTGAATAGATATAGATTAACAAAAAACTATTCGCTGCGGTGAATGGTTTTTTGTTTTTATGATCTTATCATCGCAATGTGTGGAATACCGTCTTCTAAGTATTCATCCCCTATTTGTTTAAAATTGTGTTTTTCGTAAAACTTCTTCAGATAGCATTGAGCTGATATTTTAATTTGGTCTGTTGCAAACTGTTCTTTTATTCCTTCTATGCTTTTCTTTATCAAATCGTGCCCATAACCATATTTTCTTTGGTTTTCAGACACCACTACTCGACCAATACTTGCTTTATCAAAATAATCTCCTGCATTAAATATTCTTGTGTATGCTATAATTTCGTTGTTTTTATATCCTATGACATGTAGTGCTATTTGATCTTTATCATCAACATCTTGATAAACACAATCTTGCTCTACCACAAATACTTCTGCGCGTAAGCGCAAAATTTTGTACAGCTCTATCAACTCCAATTCATTAAAACGTTTAATTCTAAATTCGATATCCATAGATCAGTCTTGTACGATAATATCTTTACTATCATTTTTATTATACTCTGGTTGCAAAGTAATATGATTAATACCAAATTTATCTTGTAATACGTCTTCAACTAGGTGAAGTATTTCCCCAAACCTAGAAACATGGATATCCTTGTTAAAGTCTATGTGTGCCTCTAAATGTGTTTCCTCTTCATTAAGTTGCCATACATGCACGTGATGAATGCTTTTAACTTCTGGTAAACTATTTACAACATCCACGATCTCCTTTACCGCAATATTTTCTGGTGTAAATAACATTAATATTTTAAAAGATGATTTTAGTAAATCATACCCAACAACAATCAAATAAATAGCAATAATAAAAGTAAGGACACTGTCTATCCAAAATACTTGATAAAACTTCATTAATAAACCTCCCAGTAAAACTGCAATTGACGCCATCATATCTGTAATAAGATGTAAATATGCAGATCTCATATTCATATTTACCTTGCTGTCTTTTTTTAACAACAAAACGCTCAAACCATTCCCAAGAATAGCTACAGAAGATAATATAATCACTGTTTGAGTTGTAATTTCCTTTGGGCTTTGTAGTCGTTCTATTGCTTCTATAACTAAAAAAACTGCGACCACAATAAGGGTAGATGCGTTTATAAACGCAGCCATTATCTCTGCTCTTTTAAATCCAAAAGTTCGTTGTATAGATGCTTCCTTTTTTGCTAATCTATTGGCAAAAAAACTTACAATCAAAGAAAGTACATCACTAAAATTATGAAGCGCATCAGACAATAAAGAAAGACTTCCTGAAACCAAGCCACCAATAACCTGTGCAACTGTAATTACAATATTTAATAAAATAGAAACTAATAAATTACGCCCTCTTAATTTTGGATGGGAATGTGTATGGTGGTTATGAGGGTGACTTTTTACCATTTATTGATTTGATTAACACATAGAAATCTTGTTTACTCTATTCTGATGTCTTCCTCCCTCAAATTTAGTATTCAAAAAAGTTTTAACCATTTCAATGGCTTGTGGTAAAGATGTAAACCTTGCTGGAATACTTATAATATTTGCATCATTGTGTTGTCTTGTCAATTCGGTAATTTCTTTTGTCCAACATAATCCAGCACGTACATTTTTATATTTGTTTGCTGTCATTGAAACACCGTTTCCACTTCCACAAATTAGAATCCCAAAATCAACAGCATTAGTGTCTACGTCTTTTGCTACCGGATGAACAAAATCTGGATAATCGACACTACTATTTTCATCAGTACCATAGTTTACTACCTCTATACCTTCTGATTTTAAGTATGATATTATTCCAAATTTATATTCGGTTCCTGCGTGGTCATTTCCAATAGCTATTTTCACAACTTTATACTTTTAATATTATTTAAGGATTCTATTTATACGTTAATCACAAAGATACTTTAATCAGAAAAAGTAAACTTCAAAAAATCAATAAATTAAACCGAAGCTATCTTAATGTTAATAACTCCTTACCCACTGTTAACATCAGCTGTGTATAAATAGTTCCTAAAATTGAGGAACTTTATTTGGAGTTATTGATTATAATTTCAATACACCACTATTATCTATAAATCAAAATTTTTTAGTCAGTTTCTTTTGATGAGTTTTTAAATATTTAACCTCTGTTATTAACGATGGTTTTACCGTAAAAATATGAATAAAAACATGTGTTTATAACCTATGAACAACTGTTAACTAAATTTAACTTATATAAGATTTTCAAGTATTTACCATATTAATATCCTGTTGATATAATTCTGAAAAATCAGTCTAACTTAATAAACAAATAAAATTTGATAAAGTTATACCGCTATCAACACTACATGATAATCATCATTTTTAATTTTTAATTTTAGAAAAAGAAAAAAGATATATTAATTATATGTTGAAAACTATAATTATTAAATCAAATAATTCTTAGATGTGAATTGGTATTAAGATCATCTATTATTTGTTGGACTCTTATTTGATCCTTTCGATGAACCTTTAGGTTAATACCTCCTAGAGCATTCGAGTAAAAAGGAAAGACTCCAATCATGGTTTCATTCTCAAAAAAATAAGAAATACCTTCTCTTTCCAAAAGAAGTCGTAATATTGCATAATCGTTTGGATACGTAAAGGTTGCAATTGTAATAAAATCTTTCATAGAAATAATCCAGATAATAGATGATTATCTAAATATACAAATTATATAAAAAAGGAATTAATTGATTTGTGTAGCTTCCTTATCAGAATTGATAGCACCGTTTATTTCTGATTTCTTATCAATATCTGTTGTCTGATCCATTGTATTTCCTATATAAAGTGTAGAGTAATATATACCTAATAGAAATATTAGTGTGAATAGAAATATAATCTTATGGATTTTTTTGATTTTGTACTTCATATACTTAATACCAAACGAACAAAACACAATCTTCGTATTTTAAAATTAAGTAAATTTTAAGAAAAAAAAGAAGATTTGTTGATAATAGTTATCTGTAAGTAATTGATTTACAGATGACATATTTTTTTAACTATAAACAACAATAAAATTCAATATTTAATAAAAGTTTATATAGAAAACAACTTATGTTAAAAGATAAGCTGTAATTTTATATTGTATCATTTAAAAGACATTAATGAAAAGAAAAAGAAGAAGAGGAAAAAAGTCTCCGAAAATAGAAAACATTACCCAAGGAATACTCAAAATACTTAAATCAGAACCTAGTAAAACATTTAATTATAGACAGATTGCTGCAAAGTTTGGTGTAGATGATCCAAGTAGTAGAAATCAAATTATAAAGAAATTAGCTCAGCTCGCTGCAAAAAAGCAAATAGAGGAAACAGATAGAGGGAAATTTAAAATTGTACCAAATATTAATACATATTCCGGTAAATTAGAAATCACCTCAAAAGGAACAGGGTATGTTATTGTAGAAGATCTGGAGGATGATATTTTTATACCTAATAATAGTCTTAATAAAGCATTAAACGGAGATGAAGTAGAAGTATATGTATACAAACGTAAGCGCAGAGGTAAAAGTGAAGGAGAGATTACGAGAATTATTTCTAGAAAGAAAGACGAGTTTGTAGGAGTAATAGAAATACAAAAGAACTATGCATTTGTTAATATGCAAGATGGCAAAATGTATACGGATATTTTTGTTCCTAAAAACAAAATAAAAGATGCAGAGGATGGTGATAAGGTATTAGTAAAACTGGAAGATTGGCCTGAAAAAGCAGATTCTCCATTCGGAAAAGTAATAAAAGTACTCGGTAAACCGGGAGATCATAATACAGAGATTCATTCCATATTAGCACAGTATGGTTTACCATACGAATTTCCTATAGAAGTAGAATCGTATGCGAATGAATTGGATACTTCTATACAGGAATTAGAGATCAAAAAACGTAGAGATATGCGTAAAACGCTAACCTTTACTATTGATCCAAAAGATGCTAAAGATTTTGATGATGCACTATCATTTGAAGTTTTAGAAAATGGGAATTATGAAATAGGAATTCATATAGCAGATGTATCACATTATGTAAAACCAGGAACAATTTTGGATGAAGAAGCTTACGAAAGAGCAACTTCAGTTTATCTAGTAGATAGAGTAGTGCCTATGCTTCCTGAAGTTTTGTCAAATAATGCGTGTTCTCTAAGACCACATGAAGAAAAGTATACATTTTCAGCTGTTTTTGAGCTTAATAATAAAGCAGAAATTAAGAATCAATGGTTTGGTAGAACTGTTACCTATTCTGATGCTCGTTTTGCTTATGAAGAAGCACAGCATATTATAGAAACTAAAGAAAATACAATTCCTACCGAAATTTCTTTGACAGGAGAACAGTATCAAGCAGATCAAAAAATAGCGGATGCAGTACTAAAATTGGATGAATTAGCTAAGATCATGCGCACGAAACGAATGAGACAAGGAGCAATTTCTTTTGATAAAGTAGAGGTGAAGTTTGATCTAAACGAAGAAAATAATCCCGTAGGAGTGTTTTTTAAGACGTCTAAGGACGCAAATAAACTTATTGAGGAGTTTATGCTGCTTGCTAACAAAAAGGTAGCAGAATTCATCGGAAAGCAAAATCCAAAGAAAACATTTGTATACAGGGTCCATGACGAACCTAATGATGAGAAACTAGCCGCTTTGCAAAATGTAATAGGTCGTTTTGGCTATAAACTGGATTTAAGAGACCGTAAAACTACAACCAATTCTCTAAATGGATTACTAAAAGATGTTCAGGGGAAAAAAGAACAAAACCTTGTAGACACCTTAGCAATACGAAGTATGAGTAAGGCGGAGTATACAACACATAATATTGGGCATTATGGATTAGCTTTTGATTATTATTCACATTTTACCTCTCCAATAAGACGTTATCCTGATGTTATGGCACATCGTTTGTTACAACATTACTTGGATAATGGAAAATCTGCTTCAGAAGAGGAATATGAAGAACGATGTAATCATAGTAGTTCCATGGAAAACCTGGCAGCTAGTGCTGAAAGAGATTCTATAAAATATATGCAGATTAAATTCATGAAAGATCACGAAGACGAAGAGTTTTTGGGAGTGATTTCTGGAGTAACTGAATGGGGTATTTATGTAGAGATTATTAGTAATAAATGTGAAGGAATGATACGTCTCAAGGATATGAGTGATGATCATTATCTTTTTGATCAGGATGAATATGCAGTGATTGGCCAACGTTCTAAGAAAGTGTACCAGTTAGGAGATGAGGTATATGTAAAAGTAAAGAATGCGGATCTTGTGAAACGTCATTTGGATTTTACCTTATTAGGTAGTAAAGAAGAAATAGAATAAACGATGTATTACATCGTTACTTTAAACAATAAATCATATACAAATCAAACTTAAATTAAAAGGCAATGAAAAAAGTAGTATTTCTCTCGTTATTTTTTGTCGTAGCTGTATTAAACGCACAAAACGTTATCACAAAGAATGTTGGAGATTTTAATGAACTTAAAGTTTTTGATAAAATAGAAGTCAAACTTCTAAAAGGATCAGAGAATAAAGTTGAAATTTCGGGTATCAGTAGAAAAGAAGTTGACGTAGTTATTAAGGATAATATTCTCAAAATTAAAATGTCGTTAAGTAATACCTGGGATGATAATGATACTAAGGTAACAGTATATTATACTGATATTTCAAAGTTAGATGTCAATGAAGGAGCTAAGATTATGGTAAAAGGAACCATAAAAGCAACTAATTTAGATATAAGAGCTCAAGAGGGAGGAGATATTTATGCAGAAATTGACACAGATAAGTTATTAGCAAGAGCCGTTAGTGGCGGAGAGTTGCATTTAGAAGGAAGCGCTATTGAGCAAGAAGTGACAGTCAAAGCGGGAGGACAGTTTATTGCGGAAGACTTAAAAACTAAAAGAACGCAGGTGAAAATTAGTGCCGGAGGAAGAGCAAATGTAAATGCGAGTGACTATGTAAAAGCAAATACAGCTGCTGGTGGTACTATAAGAATTTACGGAAATCCGAAAGAGGTAGATGGAAAAAAAGTTTTTGGTGGTAAAATAATAGAGGTAAACTAAGTAGTATTTTCTAACTTTGTAAGAAATACGCTTACACCCTCTCTATGTTTCAAGATGCGCAGGCAGCAATATTTTTAGGATTTATTTTAGCTTTTTTAATAGGGCCAGTGTTTTTTGTTTTACTCGAAACGGCTGCAATAAAAGGTTTTAGAGCAGCTTTAGCGGTAGATCTTGGGGTTATTTTTGCAGATGTCGTATTTATCTTAATAGCGTATTTCAGTACCAATCAGATTTTAGAAAAAATAAAAGATGATCCTGCCTTATTTATTTTTGGTGGGATGTTATTAGCTACCTATGGTGCTATTTCCTTTATTAAGGAAAGAAAAAATTATAATAAACTTAGAGATACTTCTGTAGAAATTATTAATAAACATAATTATCTGGTACTTTTTTTTAAAGGATTTTTATTAAACTTTATAAATATAGGTGTTTTAGCATTTTGGATCGGAATAATTGTGGTTGCAGGACCACAAATGGATATGGATACTAATAGAATTGTTCTGTTTTTTGTAATGGTTCTTAGTACTTATTTATTTATAGATGTACTAAAAATGCTTCTAGCAAAACGGTTGAAAAGAAAACTTACTCCTAAACGTACCTACATGATAAAAAGAGGAATTAGTATGATTATGATGGTTTTTGGAATATTTTTAATCCTCAAAGGGGTTATTCCTGATACCATGGAGAAGAAAATTCAGGATAAGATAGAAAAAATAAGGCCTGATTCAAGTTTTAAATAAAAAAAATCCTGTAATATTCTTACAGGATTTTTTTGAGGTGTCGAGCGGATTCGAACCGCTGTAGATGGTGTTGCAGACCACTGCCTAGCCACTCGGCCACGACACCCTTTTTGTCTTCGAGGGCAAATGTAAAAAAATTTATGATTACTTCAGATTTATTTATCTTTTTTTACTCCTAGTAATTGTAACCATCTGTACATTTCCTCCAATAGGCGGATTAATTTTAGAAACATCGACCGTTGCTTTAGCTACCAAAGGTAATTCATCTAATATACGAGTTAAAATTCGTTCCGCAGCATGTTCTAACAATTTAGAACGAATAGCCATTTCTTCTTTCACAATGTGATTAAGGTGTACATAATCAACAGTATCAGAAAGTTTATCAGTTTTCGCAGATGTATTAAGATCTGCTTTGATTTTTAGATCTACACGATAATCAGAACCTATTTTTTTCTCCTCTACCAGACATCCGTGATATGCATATATCTTGATGTTTTTAAGCGTAATTAATCCCACAGAATTTTTTTACAAAGGTACTAGAATCTTTGATAAGGTAATAAGGAAAATAACCCTTTTATAAACAGGTATTTCAGTAATCAAACAGTTATCGTATAATTGTTGTGTATCATTAGAAATATTAGGTAGTTTTGTATTTTATTTTTAACCAATGACAGAAGAAAAAAAATCACTCAATTTTTTAGAGCACATAGTAGAAGAAGACCTTTCTAATGGAATGAATCCTAAAGATTTACGATTTAGATTTCCTCCGGAACCTAACGGATATTTGCATATAGGGCATACCAAAGCAATAGGAATTAGTTTTGGTCTGGGACTTACTTATAACGCTCCGGTTAACTTACGTTTTGATGATACCAACCCAGCTAAAGAAGAGCAGGAGTATGTGGATGCAATTAAGGAAGATATTGCGTGGTTAGGATATCAATGGGATAAAGAATGTTATTCTTCTGATTATTTTCAGCAATTATATGATTGGACAGTAGAACTTATCAAAGATGGTAAGGCATATGTAGATAGTCAATCTTCTGAGGAGATAGCGGCGCAAAAAGGTACTACTACAGAACCAGGAACAAATAGCCCATATAGAGATAGATCAGTAGCAGAAAATCTGGATTTATTTAAAAGGATGCGGGCTGGGGAATTTGATGAAGGTGCACATGTGGTAAGAGCCAAAATTGATATGGCCGACCCGAATATGCTGATGCGTGATCCATTGATGTACAGAATATTAAAAAAATCACATCACAGAACAGGTGATGAATGGTGTATATATCCAATGTACGATTGGACTCATGGAGAAAGTGATTATATAGAAAATATTTCTCATTCCTTATGTTCATTAGAATTTAAACCACATAGAAAGCTATATGATTGGTTTTTGGATCAAATCTATACGAATGATATAAGACCAAAACAAAGAGAATTTGCGCGTCTCAATCTTAGTTATACGATTATGAGTAAACGTAAATTACTCAGATTGGTAAATGATGGTGTAGTAAAAGGATGGGATGATCCAAGAATGCCTACTATTTCTGGTTTGCGAAGAAGAGGATATACACCTGCATCTATAAGAAAGTTTGTAGAAACAGTGGGTGTAGCTAAAAGAGAAAATGTTATAGATGTTTCATTATTAGAGTTTTGCGTTCGCGAAGATCTCAATAAAACGGCTTCAAGAGTTATGGCCGTTATAGATCCCGTAAGACTTGTGATTACTAACTATCCAGAAGGAAAAGAAGAGTGGTTAGAAGCAGAAAATAATCCAGAAGATGAAGGAGCTGGCTCTAGAGAAATTCCGTTTTCTAGAGAATTATATATAGAGCGTGAAGATTTTAAAGAAGAAGCCGGTCGAAAGTATTTTAGGTTAACATTAGGTAAGGAGGTTCGTCTTAAAAACGCATATATAATTAAAGGCGAAAGCGTTGTAAAAGATGAGAAAGGAAACATTACAGAGATACGTTGTACCTATGATCCTAAAAGTAGATCGGGTAGTGGTACAGAAGAATCTAAGCGCAACGTAAAAGGGACATTACATTGGGTATCCATACAACACGCAATCCCTGCAGAAATAAGGCTGTATGATCGTTTATTCAATGATGAAGCTCCGGATAGTCATAAGGATAGAGATTTTATGGAATTTCTTAATCCTGATTCCTTAAAAGTGATTACCGGGTATGTAGAACCCGGTCTTAAAGAAGCAAAACCATTAGATCAGTTTCAATTTCAAAGATTAGGTTATTTTAATGTGGATCCTGATAGCACATCAAATACATTAGTATTTAATAAAACAGTTGGTCTGCGCGATACTTGGGCTAAAGTTAAACCTTCATCGAATACACAATCTAGTAGTAAACCACAGGAAAATACACAAAGAGAGATACCTGCAATTGAAGAAATTAAAAGGGCAGGAAAGAAGTATACCAATTTACCTGAAGATAAGCGAGAAGCGCTTAAAACTAAGATTTTAGAAGCTGCCAAGAAGATTGATATCGAAGAATTAGTTCCACTTTACGGAACAGCCGCAAAAAAAGTGGGAACCCGTATTGTTACAACGATTGCTTTGGGTGCTTTTTTAGAAAATAACAGTGTGCAACCTGATGAATTAGCAAAAGATTTTATTACAAAAGGGAAAGAGGATACTCATGAATTATTACGTAATGAAGCAGAAATAATTGCTAATAAATATGACATATAATATTTAATGTTATACTAAAAAAAGAGGGTGATAATTATTTTATCACCCTCTTTTTTTACTCAATTATCAGCTATTTGCTCATCTTGTGGAATTTCAATTTCAGTTTCGAAATTCCTAAAGATTTTCTGCGTTTCTTCGTCATCCAGCAGTTTGTTGGATTCAATAAAATACCATTTTTCTTTCTTTTTATCGTAGAATCCAAATAAAGAACTTTTTAAGGTTATAAATCTACCATTAAAATCCATCTTAATGGTATTTTTTACAAGACAACGATATTCTTTTTTTTCTTTTTTTATGTCTGTTACCTCGTCGATTTCAGAACTTATAATTTTTATTTTCTGAGCAGTCATGGTTTTAAAAACCTGATCAATGTCATTTTTAAGTTGTTCTTGACCATACTTTTTAGAAATTTTTGGATGTGTATATTCCAATAGAGTATTTACATCTTTTTTTAAAGAAGCTTCAGAAACTATTTTTGCATCTCGTAGTGCTTGTTTTTTTAACTTGTTTAAGTTTTGCGAAAAAACACTTCCGGAAACAAGTAAGAATATAAGCAGATAATTTTTCATTTTCATTTTGTAAAAGTACTCTTTTATATGTTATAAATAATAACTATAGTTTTATTAAAATTATTGTTTTTGTTTATTAAAAATAAGTTTATATAAAAGACGCTAAGAGAAGATAAAAGTTGCACAATGTAATATTATATCCCAATTATAAAAAAGCGCTTAAAACGTATTATTTTAAATTTGGAACAAAATTAGTAAAAAAAAAACCCGATCAGAAAATATGACCGGGTTTAAGTAAAATTTATACTAATTTTATGCTTCAGGGTTTTTCTTGCCTAAACCTTTTTTTGCGTTTTGTCTTTTCATTTCTTCTCCAATTTGGTTAGAAGCTGTAAATGAAGCAATCATGTTATTTAGCATATCGCTACCCGCTTGTGGAGAATTAGGTAGTAATATTAAATTACTATTAGTTTCTTCACCTATAGATTGTAGTGTGTCATAGTGTTGTGTAACAACAATAAGTGCTGAGGCTTCTTGGGAATTGATACCAACATTATTTAAAACATCAACACTTTCTTCCAGACCTCTTGCAATTTCTCTTCTTTGATCTGCAATACCTTGTCCTTGCAATCTTTTACTTTCCGCTTCTGCACGAGCCTTTGCAACAATTTTAATACGTTCAGCTTCAGCTTCGTATTCTGCAGCAACTTTTTCTCTTTCTGCAGCGTTAATTCTATTCATGGCTTCTTTAACCTGTAAATCTGGATCTATATCTGTAACTAACGTTTTGATAATATCATAACCATAATTAATCATTGCTTCGTTTAGTTCTTGTTTTACAGCAATAGCAATATCATCTTTTCTTTCGAAAACATCATCAAGTTTCATTTTAGGAACTTCTGCTCGAACTACATCAAATACATAAGAAGTAATCTGATCATGTGGATTTTCTAGTTTATAAAAAGCGTCATATACTTTTTCTTTGATAACCTGAAACTGTACTGAAATTTTTAGACGAACAAATACATCATCTTTCGTTTTGGTTTCTACAAGAACATCAAGTTGTTGAATTTTTAGATTGATACGTCCTGCTATATTATCAATAACAGGAATTTTCATCTGTAATCCTGAGTTACGAATACTGTGAAATTTTCCAAATCTTTCGATAATGGCGGATGTCTGTTGTTTAACGACAAAGAAAAATTTAAAGAATAGGAAGAGTCCTAAAATAGCTAATGGTATGATATAGTAATTCATTAGTGTAAATTAAAAAGTTAATAGTTTATATTAAAAGTAAAGATAAAAAGTCATTCAACAATTTTATTTGGCAATAGTTATCATAGCTGTAGACATTCCAGAACTACTAGAAGTTCCAAAAGCTACAGAAACAATTTCCCATCCTTCTTGTGATGCCTTGTTTAAAGTATCTTCAACTTCTTTTCTAAGCTTTTCAGTTGACCATAAATTGGATCTTTTGAGAACTTTATATTGTTTTGACATAGTTGTATTTTTAAATATTGGTTACTATATATGTACGTTTTTCTGTTGAAATGTTACATATTGGTAAAAAGCAAAACCCATTATCTATAATCGGATAATGGGTTTTTGTTATGTTAAAAACGAAACGATTACAGAGTTTCAATAGCAGATTCTATTCTTTTAATGGTTTCTTGTTTACCAAGAATTGCTGCAATTTCAAAAAGATCAGGACCTTGTAAAGATCCTACAAATGCTATACGAAGAGGCATCATTACTTTTCCAAAACCTATTTCTTTTGCTTTTATCCAACCTTTTACAATATTTGAAACATTGTTGGAAGTGAAATCTGAAATATCACCAAGGATTCTAGTTAACTCGTGCATAAGGGCAGGAGTATCTTCTTTCCAGGCTTTTTTAATAGCTTTTTCTTCGTACTCAGAAGGTGCAATGAAAAGAAAAGAACTAAGATCCCAAAGATCTTTAGAAAACACTGCTCTTTCTTTAACTAAATCAACAACTTCCGTAAGATCAAATGAAGTAGAAATATTCTTATAAGAAAGTAGTTGCTTCAATTGTTCCACGTGTACAGAAGCATCAAGTTGTTGAAAATACTGTTGCTGAAACCACTTAGATTTATTTGGATCAAATTTAGCACCGGCTTTATGAACTCTTGTTAAATCAAATTCATGAGTTAATTCCTGCAGTGAGAACAGTTCTTGTTCTGTCCCTGGATTCCATCCTAGGAAGGCAAGCATATTAATTACTGCTTGAGGTAGATATCCATCTTCTCGATATCCCGATGCAATTTCATTAGTTTTAGGATCGGTCCATTGCAAGGGAAAGACAGGAAAACCGCCTTCTATACCATCTCTTTTTCCTAATTTTCCTTTTCCGTTGGGTTTTAAAATTAATGGTAAATGAGAAAAACTAGGTGCTTCCCAATTAAAGCATCTATAAAGCAATATATGCAAAGCAAGAGAAGGTAACCATTCTTCTCCACGAATAACATGAGTGATTTCCATAAGATGATCATCTACAATGTTTGCCAAATGATATGTTGGCATACCATCGCTTTTAAATAATACTTTGTCATCTAGAATATTGGTGTCTATTTTAATATCCCCACGTATTTCATCTTTTAGATGCAGCGTTTCATTTGTAGGACATTTAAAACGGATAACATATGGATCACCTGAGTTGATTTTTTCCTGTATTTTGTTTTCAGAAAGAGTTAAGGAATTATTTAATTTTTCTCTATTATGCCAATTGTATATAAAAGTTTTTCCTTCGGATTCGTCTTTCTTTCTGTATGCATCAAGTTCGTCTGCAGTATCAAAAGCATAATAAGCATAACCGTTTTCTATTAATTGATCAGCATATTGTTTATACAAATGTTTTCGTTCACTTTGGCGATAGGGACCAAAACCACTATCTTTTCCGGGTCCTTCATCAAATGGAATATTACACCAATTTAGTGCCTCTATAATGTAATCTTCTGCTCCAGGAACAAATCTTTTTTCATCGGTATCTTCTATTCTAAGAACAAAGGTTCCGTTATTCTTTTTAGTAAAAAGATAGTTGAACAAAGCGGTTCTTACTCCACCTATATGTAAAGGTCCTGTTGGACTGGGTGCAAATCTTACTCTAGTATTTTTTGTCATGATCTTCTGTTTATACCTTAAAAAGGTTTATAAAATCGACGACAAAGATACAATCTTAAATAAGTGATAGAAAAACAAATGTTTTAATAAATTCTAAACAATCAAAAATGTTATTGAGGTTTCATCTCATCTGGAACTCTTTTATTCATTAACACAAACCAAAGCGGTGGAAATAAAGATAGGACCATAGAGGTAGGATATCCAAAAGGAAGCTGAGGACTTTTGTCATGATGATCAAGAAGTTGATATTTTTTTGAAGCTCTATAATGATGATCACTATGTCTGGTTAACTCAAAAAGTAAGATGCGGCCTAACAAATGGTTAGAATTCCAGGAATGTATTTCCCGAACTCTTTCATATCGACCGGAATCATTTTTCTTTCTTGATAATCCATAATGCTCTATATAATTGATGGTTTCTAATAATAGAAAACCAACAATTCCACAGGATAGTCCTATGATCAACCCAAAAGAACCGAAAATAGAAAATATTAAAAATATATAAACAAAAGTTATAACAGAGTACCAAAACATATCGTTTTTAAAGGATAAAAAGGATTGGTTATTTTGTTTGAGTAATTTCATCTGAATTTTCCAGGCGCTTATATATTGTCCAACAACAGAAGTGAACCAGAAAAAGTAAAGTGGTTGGTTGTATTTGGCTGTGGCTGGGTCTTCTTTGGTGGCAGCTTTAAGATGATGACCAAAATTATGTTCCATGTAGAAATGCATATACAAAGATGGTAGAAGTAAAGCTTTGGCAATGAATCGTTCATTCGAAAAACGATGACCAAGTTCGTGCCCAACGTTAATACCGTTTGCACCAAGAACAATACCTGTGGAAATGACGATACCAACTATTTCGTAGGTGTTCAAAGAAACATTAGATACAGTATATAGGGCATAAAATAAAATTGAATAAATTATAGGAAGGTTTATGTATAATAACCAATCGAAGACCTTTTTTTTAGACTTATAGAGTCTCGTGTCCTCATCCAAATTTTCTTCTGATGCAGGAGTAAAGAGCTCTACAAGAGGTATAAAACCAAACACATAGATAGGAGTCAAATAAGTATATACGCCTTGCAACCATATACTTAACAGAGCAACGACTGGAATAGAATATGCCGAAATGTACTTTAAATCTTTCATAATGGATTAACTACTAGAGGTTTGAATTATAATAAATATAACAAATCTATAAGAAATAAAGTTGTAGTTTTATAAATTACTGAAAAAGAAAAAGAGTAGAATGGATAATTTCGAGTTCATAAAAAATAAGTTAGAACAATTCATTAAGAAGTATTATGTAAATGAGTTGATAAAAGGGATAATTCTTTTTTTCTCAATTGGCGTTTTGTATTTTCTAGCAACACTTTTAATAGAGTATTTTTTATGGTTAAATAGTACTGGGAGAACGATATTATTTTGGTTGTTTATTACTGTGGAATTATCTCTATTCATTAAACTTATTGCTATCCCGATTATAAAGCTTTTGAAGTTAACGGAGGGAATAGATTACATAGATGCATCAAAAATTATTGGGAATTATTTTCCTGATGTTAATGATAAATTATTGAATCTATTACAACTTAGTAGAGGTGACAAATCTTCGTCACTATTGTTAGCAGGTATTGAGCAAAAATCGGCACAACTAAAGCCGATACCTTTTAAGTTGGCAATAGATTTTAAGAAGAATGCTAAGTATCTAAAATATGCTGTGATTCCTGTTGTTTTTTTACTTGTAAGTTTATTTGGTAAAAGTAGTTGGTTTTCAGAAAGTTATGAGCGAGTGATTAATTATGAAACGGCGTATGAACCACCAGCACCGTTTAAGTTTTTTGTGGTTAATGAGAATTTGAACGCTCTGGAAGGAAAGGACTATGTTTTAAAGGTTAAAACGGCAGGAGATTTGGTTCCTGAAAATGTTACAATTATATATAATGATGAAGTATATTTTTTAAAAAACACTGGAACAGGAGAGTTCCAACACGTATTTGTACAACCAAAAGAGCCCATGGATTTTGTTTTATCGTCTAATGATATAAGCTCTAGAGAATATACTTTGAATGTAGTATCCGTACCAATATTATTGGATTTTGTTATGGAGCTAGATTATCCTAATTATACAAACAAGAAAGATGAAGTGTTAAAGAGCTCGGGTAACGCTACGGTGCCAGAAGGAACAAAAGTGGTATGGAGGGTAAAGACCAGAAATACAGAGAAGGTTACTATGGTAATGAAGGATTCTGTAGCAGCATTTACTAAAAATGTTTCTGATTTTCTTTATCAAAATAACTTGTACGCTGATTTAGATTATGAAATTACAACGTCAAACAGTAATGTTAGTAATTATGATAATTTATCATTTAACATAAATGTGACAAAGGATCAATATCCTGAACTTAATTTGACCTCAGAGAAAGATACAGTAGATAATAGTACGATGTATTTTTATGGAAGGGTTAGTGATGATTATGGCTTGAGTAAATTACGTTTGGTGTATTATGATAGTGATAAGGAAGGAACAAGAACTAACAAGAATTTACAAGTAGCTTCTTCTGTTTTCGACGAGTTTGTTTATGCTTTTCCTGGTAACCTTACTTTAAAAGATGGTGTAAATTATTCTTTTTATTTTGAGGTGTTTGATAACGATATTATTCATGGGTATAAGAGTACAAAAAGTCAGGTTTTCAGTTTTAGGAAGTTAACGAGAAATGAGGAAGAGGAGAAAAAACTACAAGAGCAAAGTGAGGCGATTTCTGGGCTTAATAAATCTCTAAAGAAGTTTAAAGATCAGGAACAAGATCTAAAAACGTTGAGTAAGTTACAAAAGGAAAAGAAGCAGTTGGATTATAATGATAAAAAGAAGTTAGAAGATTATTTAAAAAGGCAGAAGGAGCAAGAAAAGATGATGCAGAATTTTTCTAATAAACTTAAGGAAAATTTAAATCAATTGGAGGATAAAAAGAAGGAGGAACCGTTTAAAGATGCGTTGAAAGAAATGTTAGAACGTAATGAGGAAAGATTAAAGAAGAATGAAAAGTTATTGGAGGAAATAGAGAAGTTAACAGAAAAAATTCAGAAGGAAGAGTTGACAGAAAAATTAGAGGAGCTGGCAAAGGAGAATAAGAATTTAAAGAAAAACTTAGAGCAATTATTAGAGTTGACCAAGAGGTATTATGTGATAGAGAAACATGAAAAATTGGCCAGCAAACTGGATCAGTTATCAAAGGAACAGGAGGAGTTGTCTGAGAAGAGTGAGGAAGAGAACACAAAAGAAAAGCAGGAAGAGATAAATGAGAAATTTGACGAGTTTCAAAAGGAGATGGAAGAGCTCAGGAAGGATAATAAGGATCTGAAAAAACCAATGAAATTGGATCAGAACAAAGAGGATGAAGAGGAGATTAAGAAAGAGCAACAAGAGGCTAGCGACAAGTTAGAAAAGAACGAGAAAGAAGACGCTAAGAGAAACCAGAAAAGTGCTGCACAAAAGATGAAGGAAATGAGTGACGGAATGCAGATGCAAATGCAAATGGGTGGTGGAGAACAGCAGCAAGAAGATATGGAAATGCTTCGCCAAATATTGGATAACCTTGTAGATTTTTCTATGGAACAGGAAAACCTTATGAAAGGTTTTAAGGGAATAAGTATTGATAATCCTACATATTCTAATAAGTTAAAAAAGCAAAGTGTTTTACGCGAGAACTTTATTCATATAGATGATAGTTTATACGCATTGGCTTTGAGGACACCTAAGATATCAGATGAGGTTACGGGTAAACTTACCGATATTGAATTCAATATAGATAAGTCATTAGAAAGGCTTGCAGAAAATCAATCGATACAAGGAATAGCGAATCAGCAATATGCGGTCACAGGTTCAAACGATTTGGCATATTTTTTAAGTCAGGTACTGGATCAAATGCAAAACAGTATGTCTTCAAGTAAAGGAAAAGGAGGCAGTGAGTCTCGTGGGTTTCAGTTGCCAGACATTATAAAAAAGCAAGGTGAGTTAAATGAAAAGATGAAGGAGGGAAGCAAAAAGGGCAAAGGGAAAAAGAGTGACGAGAAGAAGGGCGAAGGAGATGGAAGTAAGGCTGGCGAAAATGGGGAGAAGGGAAAAGATGGAAAAGGGAAACAGGGAGAAAAAAATGGTAAAAACGGGAAAGATGGAAAGAATGGAAAAGGCGGCAAAAACTCTGATGATGGTGAAGGGGATTCGGATTCACAAGAGGAGAATATGAATGGCGAACTCTACGAGATTTATAAGCAACAACAGGAGTTAAGAAATGCGTTGCAGAACAAATTAAAAGAGCAGGGAAAAGGAAATAAAATTGGTAGTGATTTGCTGAGGAGAATGGAGCAGGTTGAGCAAGAGTTGTTGGAAAAAGGTTTTAATGATGGAACATTAAGCAAGATGTTAAATCTAAAACATGAGTTGTTGAAACTAGAAGATGCTACGATAGAACAGGGAGAAGAAGAGAGAAGAGAAAGCAAGAGTAATAACAGACTCTTTAGTAATGACAATGAGATTCAATTAAACAGGGCAAAACAATATTTCAACACTACTGAAATATTAAACCGACAAGTATTACCTTTGCGGCAAAATTACAAACGTAAGGTTCAAGAATATTTTAAGAAAGGTTATGATTAATTTTTTTTATGAGGATGTAGAATTAGATATAAACGAGGCTTCAGTTTCGGGTTGGATAAGCCGAGTGATAGTGTCTGAAAACAAGAAAGAAGGAGAACTTAGTTTTGTGTTTTGTAATGACGAATATTTACTAAAGATTAACCGAGAATTTTTGAATCATGACACCTATACAGATATTATAAGTTTCGATAATTGTTTAGGAAATGAGCTTCATGGAGATGTATTTATTTCTACAGAAAGGGTTGCTGAGAATGCAAGTACATATAAGGTGGCTAGAGAAGAAGAATTAAGAAGAGTGATAATCCACGGGGTATTGCACTTTTGTGGATATAAAGATAAAACTGAAGGTGAAGAAAGGGTTATGAGACAAAAGGAAGAAGAAAAACTAACTATGTTCCACGTGGAACATAGTTAGTTTTTTTGATTATTTGTTCCACGTGGAACAAATTTCGATTAAAGTGATGTTCCACGTGGAACAAATGAATATAGAGTATGTTTGATAAAGAATATGATGTTATAGTGGTTGGTGCTGGGCACGCCGGAAGCGAGGCTGCGGCGTCAGCTGCTAATTTAGGATGTAGTACATTGTTGATTACAATGAACCTTCAAAACATAGCCCAAATGAGTTGTAATCCGGCGATGGGCGGTATTGCAAAAGGACAAATTGTTCGAGAAATTGATGCATTAGGCGGGTATAGTGGTATTGTTAGTGATAGAACAGCAATTCAGTTTAAGATGCTTAATAAATCCAAAGGGCCTGCAATGTGGAGTCCAAGGGTTCAAAGTGACCGTATGCGTTTTGCAGAAGAGTGGAGACTGTTGTTAGAGCAAACACCTAACTTGGATTTTTATCAAGAGATGGTAAGTGGATTGATTGTAGAAAATGATCAGATCAAAGGAGTTCGAACTTCATTAGGAATTGAGGTAAAAGCGAAAACGGTGGTGCTAACAAACGGAACGTTTCTTAATGGTTTAATTCATATTGGAGAAAAGCAATTTGGCGGTGGACGAGCTGGAGAAAGAGCTGCAACCGGAATTACAGAACAACTGGTTGATTTAGGTTTCGACTCAGGAAGAATGAAAACAGGTACACCTCCAAGAGTTGATGGGAGGTCTTTGGATTATTCTAAGATGGTGGAACAACCTGGAGACGAAACTCCTGAAAAGTTTAGTTATACTGATTTATCTAAACCTCTCACCGAACAGAGATCTTGCTACATGACATACACTTCTCCAGAGGTTCATAATTTGTTAAGAGAAGGTTTTGATCGTTCTCCAATGTTTAATGGAAGAATTAAAAGTATAGGACCTAGATATTGTCCTTCTATAGAGGACAAGATTAATAGGTTTGCTGATAAAGAGAGACATCAAATGTTTATAGAACCCGAAGGTTGGAATACCGTAGAGGTATATGTAAACGGTTTTTCAACTTCTTTGCCAGAGGATGTTCAGTTTAAAGCTTTGAGGTCTGTGGTTGGTTTCGAAAAGGTAAAGTTTTTTAGACCCGGTTATGCGATCGAATATGATTATTTTCCACCCACACAGTTGACACATACGTTGGAAACAAAATTGGTTTCTGGTTTGTTTTTTGCTGGACAAATTAACGGTACTACTGGTTACGAAGAGGCTGCATCGCAAGGGTTGATGGCGGGTATAAATGCAGCATTAAAGGTTAAAGAAAAAGAGGCGTTTACCGTTAAAAGGAGTGAGGCTTATATAGGTGTTCTGATTGATGATTTAATTACTAAAGGAACAGAAGAGCCATATCGTATGTTTACATCCAGAGCAGAATATAGGACTTTATTAAGACAGGATAATGCAGATTTTAGACTGACACCTATGGCTCATGAAATTGGATTGGCGTCAGACGAGAGGATGAGAAGGATGGAGGATAAGAAAAAGAAATCAAATGCTTTTGTTGATTTTTTCAGAGAAACAAGTGTGACACCCCAAGAAGCAAACCCGGTTTTGGAGGAAAAGAAATCTTCACCAATAAATCAAAGCGGCAAAATGTTTAAGTTGTTTGCTAGGCCACAGATTACATTGGAAGACATGAAACAATTGGAAAAGGTTTCTACCTATATTGATGAGAATAATCTGGACAAAGAAGTTTTAGAACAAACTGAAATACAAGTAAAGTATTCTGGATATATTGAAAAAGAAAAGAACAACGCCGATAAGTTAAATCGTTTAGAGAATATAAAAATCCCTAAAGATTTTGATTATACGAAGCTAAAATCTCTTTCTTATGAAGCGTGTGAAAAAATGACAAAAATTAAACCGGCAACTATTTCTCAGGCATCGAGGATTAGTGGAGTTTCTCCAAGTGATATTTCTGTGTTATTGGTTTATATGGGTAGATAATGAAAAATGTTATTTGTAAGCAAGAAAGAGCTTTAAAAGCAAAAATACTTGTTGCTATTGTTTTGTCGTTTTCGTTTATGATGTTATTTTTTGGCTCAGAACCTTTAACACCAAGGATTCTTCTTTTTACAGGCTCTTTACTAGTTTTTGGTTTTGGGGTGTCTTATAAGATTAATAAAGATTTTAATAACGAAAAGTTGTTTTCTGTTTTTGGTTTGGTTTTATATAGAGCTAAGCTGGATCTAGAGTTTCCTGATTATATTTCTGTTTTTTCTGGTTCTTTTAGTTTGAATAATGAGTGGGCTACGGTGAGTGCTTTAGGAACTAAAGAAAGACACGAAAAGATAGTGGTTCGGTTTTTTACTGATAATAGAAAAGTCACGGTATACAAAACTAATACTTACAACGCAGCTTTTGAAAAAGCAAGAGAATTAAGTGATCTGTTGAGTGTGGAAATTTATGATACCACTAAATTATAGTTCCACGTGGAACAATTTTTATATTCGTCGTATTAAAACAAAACTTTATAAAATAAAATATTTGTTAACCAAAGTAATTAATGTTCTTTTTTACATCTTGCATTTCTGTAAAAACTGTAAGACAGCTTGATAATTTTAGGGTCGAAGTAGACGATTGGAGTGGAGAGGAATATTTTCATTTTAAGTCCAGTTTGTCGCCAGGACAAACTGAACTTTCTTTAAGAAAATAATTTAGTGTTTTTGAATATGAGAAAAGATCTGATTTCGACACAAAACTGTTTGATGATCTTAATATTGTTTTGATGTAAAATTAGATATAAGTACAGATCGAAATATGTATATAGATTTGACACCAACAATTATAAATCGTGAAGATCCAAAAAACCAAAACATTAGAAATTTTTGTGAAAATTGAAGTTTTGATCCTAACGAAGAAAATTGCCTTTCAAGAAAGTCTTTGTTTTCCAGCAAGACCAAATCTTTTTTGTTGAATATTAAGAACAGCATTAAAGAGTAAGAATATATTAATGTTTCTTCAAACTAATAATGAATAAAGAAAAATTAGAATTTTATCTAGAATGTAAAGACCATACAGTATCAAATGAAAGGTTTACTCTGTATAGGGATAAAGACTTGGATTTACTGATAACAACTCCTAAACCCGATGAGGGGAGTTTAGGAAAGTATTATGAGAGTGAAGATTATATCTCTCATACCGATGCGAAACGAAGTGTTTTTGAAAAGTTATATCATATAGTAAAAAAGTATTCGCTAAATAAAAAAGTTAAACTTATAACAGGTTTAAATGGTGAAGCTGGAAGCCTATTAGATATTGGAGCAGGAACGGGAGACTTTTTATTGGAAGCAAGCAAGAACGATTGGAAGATTGAAGGTGTTGAGCCTAATGATCAGGCTAGAGGATTGGCTATAGAGAAAGGGATGGCTTTGCAATCCGACACAGCAAATTTGCCGGCCAAGAGTTTTGATGTAATTACAATGTGGCACGTATTAGAACATGTTCCTAATTTAAGAGCGCAGATTATAGAATTAAAGCGTTTACTTAAACCTCAAGGGTATCTGATAGTCGCTGTTCCTAATTTTAAGTCATACGATGCAAATTATTATAAATCTTTTTGGGCTGCTTATGATGTGCCTAGACATTTATGGCATTTTTCTAAGAACGCTATAAAAATACTTTTTGATAAAGAAGGAATACGATTAGAAAAAACCATGCCATTGATATTTGATTCTTTTTATGTTTCGCTCTTGTCAGAAAAATATAAAAACGGAAAAATGAATTTCTTCAAAGCATTTTGGATTGGTTTTCTTTCAAATTTAAAAGCAAAAAGGTCAAAACAGTATTCTTCACATATTTATATTTTAAAAAACGAATAAATTCTTGTTTTGAGGCTGTTTTTATGGTTTTTGAAAAGTTTTGGGATAAAATACCTTTGGTTTTTCTAAAAGCTTGGTAAAAACGTTTTATTTGAGTGTTTTTCTATAGATTTTAACAATAACAGATTTCGAAACAATCGTTTTTTCTTATTACGTGTTAATTTGATGAAGTTAAGAGTATTACATCAAATGAACTTTGATATTTTTGCGCAGAACTAAATATTAAATGATGAGAAATTTTATATGGATTGCAATAGCGTTATTTGCAATGACTGCATGTAACCAGCAAGTTGAAAAAACCGGATATGTAAATAACACCAAAGTGGTATCTGATTTCAATGAAATGAAAACTGCTAAAGAAAAGTGGACAAAAAAGAATAATGAAGTTAGAGCAGAGCTGGAAGAGAAAGCAAAGCAATTTCAAATAGAGGTTCAGGGGTATCAGAATATAATGAAATCTATGTCCCAGACCAATAGAGAGAAGAAAGAGCAGGAGCTAATGGTGAAACAGCAGACATTGCAAAGAGAGCAACAAACCAGAATGCAGGAAATTCAACAAGGAAGTCAGGTAGAAATTGATTCGATTATTGCCAAGGTTGATAGTTTTATAAAGGACTATGGTAAAAAGAATGGATACACTTACATCTACGGAGAAACTGAGGTAAAGAATATTTTTTATGCCAAAGAAGAATTGGATCTGACGGATAAGATTATTGCAGAATTGAACGGAGAGAAATCAACAGAAAGTAAAAATTAAATAAAACTTAAAAAACCATCAAAATGTTAGATGGTTTTTTAATAATTTTATACAGGGAAAATTCCCTTAAAAAGATGTTTAGATATTTAACATTTTATCCATAAATCTTAAATAGTTTTTTGAGGTCTGTGTATGACCTTTTCAGAAGTTCTAAAAGAGAATAAATGTTTAAGGATTTACCGAAAAAAATAAGGTATATTTTCTCTTTAAATTCAAACACAAAAAAACTGAAATACGTGAAAAAATAAGACACTTAATCGGCAAAAACTGTCTTTTTCAGAGTTTTTCTACAAGAGATAAACGTGTGATTTTTATAATATTTTTAAGTTTTCTAATCAAAAAATCTGATTTTTTGAGCTATTTATCATTGAAAACAGGCGTTTTTTAAGTGGGTATGAACACGTAAATTTTATATTTATTATTTTGATTAATAGGGTTTTAGGTGTTCGTAAAGGTCGGTAAAGCTATGGTTTTTAGAGATGTAATCATACCCCTCAAAGTTAAGTAAGAATATTATTACAAAAAAAAACGAAAAATTGGTTTGATATAAATTTTTAATTCATATTTTTATGACTTTACAATATTTATATTAACAACATTATTAACAAGCGCCCCAAATCGCTTGATTGATGATGCAGATGTTCACATAAATTTAACTGATGTGATACCCATGAAAAGAAGACTTAACCTCGCAATCGTTACGATCGTATTGGCATTTGGATTCCAAGTTGCTCAAGCACAGCGGAACATAAAGCCTCCTGTTCTTATTTCTGCACCTCAAGCTTGTGGAACACCAGCGAATAATTTTGAGTTTACTGCAGAGTTGTCCCCCGGACAGGCCTTGCCGGAACGCAATGAATTCATACTGGAACTATCAGATCCTTCAGGCTCTTTTGCTAATCAATCCGATATTACAGAATTGGCTCGGATTTTAGGACCTAACGAAGCTGCTGGAGGTACCACTAATATTCTGTTTTCGGGCGTTCAGGTTCCTGCCAACGCAAATAGCGATGATTATAGAGTAAGGGTAAGAGCCTCTGAAGCGGATATTATTGGTGATGTATCGGATCCTATTCCTTTCCACTTTTTTGATGATAATCTAGAAATAATCCTTAACGGAAGGGATGATTTAATTTTTTGTAGTGTAGCGTCTTTTGCCAGAGAAATCGCTGTGGAGGTTAGAGATGAAAATGATAACTTTTTGGATGTTAATGACTTCAATTGGGAGTGGTTAAAGGATGGAGCTATTATTCCAGGTGAAACAAGTCCTAGACTTTTGGTTACAGAAGAAGGAAGATATATAGCAAGAGTTCCACTGGGATTATGTAATAATTTTTTCAACCCTAGCAATAGATCGAATGCGGTGGATGCCGTTCTGGAAAATGTTGACAATTTTTTTATAGAAACAACGGCTACTGATTTTTCTTTCTGTCCTGAAGAGTTTAAAGAACTTAGGGCAAGCGAGATAGATTTTTCTTATAACTATCAGTGGATAAAAGATGGTGAAGAGCTGGTCGGAGAGATTTCACCAACCATTATTTTACCGGATAACAACTTCGGCGGTGAATATACCTTACAAATAGTACTCAGTGAAGATTGTACTCTGATTACTGATCCTGTCATTGTTACTAATGAAGGTTCAAACATTACGGTGCCTCTTCCCGAAAGTTTAATATTATTACCATCTCAGTCATTAACATTAGTGGTAGAAACAGACGTTCCTGCAGGAAGTATATTTAGATGGATTGCAAACACGAATGTTCAGCGTCAGGGAGTTACGGCTAGTGATGGTGAAACACTAACATTTGAGGTTCCTACATCAAACATTGGAAATTATCGGGTTGAAATCGAAGCAAACGATCCTTGTAACTCCATGTTATTTTCAGAAACCGATATTTTTGCTGCAGAAAGATTTGCTATTACTATCGGACCTAATGAGGTTGTTGATTGTGAACAGGATCCCATTACCATAGCGCTTATCGAAATGGTAGGTATAACTTCCAGCGGAGAACAGGTTCCGTTAACAACGGAACAATTCAATTTTTTTAATTTTGAATGGTTTCAAGACGGAGTCTCCACAGGTGAGACTTCTTTATCGTTAGATATAAGCCGTTCAGATAGTGGCGGTACTTTTGATTTAAGAGCTATTTTTTCACCAGGTGGATTGCCAGATACCGTTTCTAATGAGTTATCTATTGATTTCTTATCCAATAATATTGTTTTGGATATCACACCCCCTGTTTTAGAAGCTGGTGAATCAGTAGTTTTAACGGGGCCATTTAGTGCTAATTTTACGTATGAATGGTTTGTGATTCTAAATGGAGAAGAAGTTTTAATAGAAGGTGAAACAACAAACACCCTAACAGTTACAGAAGAAGGGGATTATTTTGCAAGAATAAGCTCTTCTTTGTGTACCACGGATACTTTAATTGCTTCGGTAAGAGGACCTGGAGCACAATCCGAAGTAATTCCAAACGTTATAACACAAGGTAGAGGTTCATCCAGCGATGTTTGGGTGCTACCAAACTCCTTTAGCGATAGCGGTGTAGAGGTGAGCATTTATTCTTCTAATGGAAAATTAGATTTTCAAAAGAGCGGAGGATATAATGCTGATTGGCCCTCAAACTCGGCATCAGGAGCTGATGAGTTGATTTATTATTACATTATTACAAGAAACAGCGAAGTAGTTAGAAAAGGAACAATTACTGTAATGAGATAATTTATGATTAAAAAAATACTTTTTATATTAATATGTAGTACCTGCTTAAATCTCATTTACAGTCAGGAAACAACCCCTATTACGTCGCAAGCACTTCCTATCGAGGTGCCACTTCATAATTCTATCAAGTATAATAGATTTTTGTTTAATCCCACATTTTCTTTGGTAAGGGAAAATAAAAATTCTGTAAATGTATATAACCGTAATGAACGAATTTCTTTTCAGGATAATCCGCAGACATATGTTCTAAATTACAATGCCAGATTTGATGAAAAAACCGGAATAGGAATAGGCCTTTACCAGCAAAGTTTAGGTGTGTTACGTTATTTTGGAGGTACGCTAAACTATGCCTATAATTTAGAATTGAACAGGGATATGAACTTCACCTTTGGAGTGAATCTTCAATACCTGCAATCTTCGCTTAAAAGCAAATTAGATCAAGCACAAATAAGTGATCCTATTACGGATAATTTTGAAAGTAGTTCTGTCTTTTTGTTAAAACCGGGAGTAAATTTCAACTACGGTAATTTTGATGTAGGTGTCGCTGTTGGTAACCTGGTGGCATATAATATATCAGCAAGCGAGTTATTAACTGACAATTTCGAATATTTAGGACATGTAATGTATACCACCGAATTGGACTGGAGAACGGACAATGAACTAAGAGGAATGGTATACGCTTCTAAACCCGGAGAACTTGACTTACGATACGGAGGAAACGTTTTATTTGAGATACCCAAGTATGGATGGGCTCAATTAGGATACAACAGTTTTTATGGAGGCGCTATAGGAATTGGAGCAAACATATCAAAAGTAGTATCTGTAGGACTTTCTGTAGAACCTGGTATTGGTGGAAGTGGAACAACCGCAGAATTTGGCTCTTCTTGGGAGGTCGCTTTGGCATATAATTTCGGACAAGAAGAAAAGAGAAAAAAGAGAAGAAATTTCTCATCTAATAGTTCATTGCAGAGAGATTCTGAAATAAGAAGATTAAAGAAAGAAATTTTAGATCAAAATAAAATAATTAGAGAGTTACAAAATTCTAGAGGAGATTCATTAACTGAAGCTCAAAGATCTATGAATAAACTCGAAAGATCTATTCAGGAGGCGAAAGAAGAAGAAGCAAGAAAAGCACGACAATTGGCTTTACAGCGTGAGGAAGAAGTAAAACTCTTAAATAAGCAAACAGAAGAGCTGGCTGCTCAGAAGCAATTAGAACTAGAGATGGCCGAGCAAAAGGCTGAAGAGGAAAGGTTGGCAGCAGAGAAAAAGCTGGCTTTAGAAATGCAGGAGCAGAAAAATGCTGAAGAAGCAGCGGGAAGACAAGCCGAAGAAGCTAGAATAGCTGCCGAAGAAGCAGCAAGAGAAGCTGAAGCAGAGCAACAAGAAGCTGCTGCAGAAGCTGAAGCCGAAGCAAAAAGACAAGAAGAAGAAGCGATCAGGTTAGCAGAGCAAGAAGCTGAGACCGAAAGGCAACAAATTGCTGCTGCAGAAGAAGTTAAAGCGCAAGCTGCAAGAGAAGAAGAAGAAAGGCTGGCTGCTCAGAAGAAATTAGAGCTTGAAATGGCTGAGCAAAAAGCAGAGGAAGAAAGATTAGCTTCTCAGAAAAAGCTCCAGCTCGAAATGGAAGAGCAAAAGAGAAGAGAGGAATCTCAGAAAACTTTAGAAAGAGAAGTTTCATTGCAAAAGGATGAGGAGGCTGAAGCTGCAAGATTAGCTGAAGAAGAGAGATTGCGTCAGGAGGCTGAAGCTGCGAGATTAGCTGAAGAAGAAAGACAACGTCAGGAAGCGGAAGCCGCAAGATTAGCTGAAGAAGAAAGATTACGTCAGGAAGCAGAGGCCGCAAGATTGGCTGAAGAAGAAAGACAACGTCAGGAAGCTGAAGCTGCAAGATTGGCTGAAGAGGAGAGACAACGTCAGGAGGCTGAAGCTGCAAGATTGGCTGAGGAAGAAAGATTACGTCAGGAAGCGGAAGCTGCAAGATTGGCTGAGGAAGAAAGATTACGTCAGGAAGCGGAAGCTGCAAGATTAGCTGAAGAAGAGAGACAACGTCAGGAGGCAGAAGCCGCAAGATTGGCTGAAGAAGAGAGACAACGTCAGGAGGCTGAAGCTGCAAGATTAGCTGAAGAAGAAAGACAACGTCAGGAGGCTGAGGCTGCAAGATTAGCTGAAGAAGAAAGATTACGTCAGGAGGCTGAAGCTGCAAGATTGGCTGAAGAAGAGAGACAACGTCAGGAGGCTGAGGCTGCAAGATTAGCTGAAGAAGAAAGATTACGTCAGGAAGCTGAAGCTGCAAGAATGGCTGAAGAAGAGAGACAACGTCAGGAGGCTGAAGCTGCAAGATTGGCTGAAGAAGAAAGACAACGCCAGGAAGCTGCAGCTGCAGCACAGACAACAGAGGAGAGTAGTGAAGATATTGAACAGATAGAGAAAGAATTAGAAAGCAGTAGTAGAATTACTGATAAATTAATTGCTTCTAGAGATTCATTATTAACATCTTCTAAGAACCTTGACAAAAGAGAGTTTAATAAGCTTTTAGAATCATTAGTGAATATGAGTAATGAAGCTGAGGAAGTGAAGAATAATAGTGATCCTAACAGCTCGAAAAGACTTACTTCTAAAAATAGGTTTATCAAATTTGCGGAAGCTACAAGACCTGAAGCTAAATATGCTACTAAATTTATTCCTGGATATCCAGAAGGGTATTATTTGATAGGTAACGTATTTAGAGGAGGAACGTACGCAGATAGCTTTACGAATAAGTTAAAAGATCTCGGGTTTAATGACGCTCAGATTATTTTAAATCCAGAAAATCAGTATCAGTATGTGGCTATTAAGTATTACGCTGATAAAACAGAAGCCGCTGAGAACTATTTAAATAATATCGGAAATAAATATTTTGGTGATATGTGGATTTTAAATATTGCTAAAAATAGAGTAGAATCTTTAAAACGATTGGTGCAAGAAACCAGATTAATAAAAGATACAGTTAAGGATGATACCGTTTTGACCGAGAGTTTATCATATATCGGTGGTCATAACATAGAAAATGGTTACTACTTGATTACGAATATTTTTAAGAGAGAGAATTATTTTGAAAGAGGAATGGATAGACTTAAGTCTCAAGGTTTAGAGCCTAAGTTTTTCAGGAATCCAAAAGATAATTATATATATGTGTATTTAGATAGATTTGACACATTAGATCAAGCAAAACAAAGCCTGTTCTCTAATGTTGGCAACACCTATAACGGAGATCTTTATATATTAAAAATACAGTAGTAAGCACCCCAAAATAGTATTAGAATGAATGACACAACTCAAAATAAGCAGCTTATGAAAACACGATTACCCAATAAAGCTGTGCTGATAATAATGATCTTTGTTATTGGCGCCATAAGCAAAATGAACGCACAGGTAACTGTTGCTTTTGATACAGTTCCTGGAGCTCAGTTTAACAATACCAGAGGGAATCTAACAGCTACAGGTAATGATATTGTGGGAGTTATTGAGGATGATAATGGAAATACCTTTACCAATCCAAATAGAAACTACAACGGTAATGACAACAACGGTAATTATATCACTGCTCATATTGATGTGGATAATGACCCTACAACATTTAGCTCTAGTGAAGCTGGTTTAACCGCTCCACGTGAAGAATGTAGTAGGTTGATCTATGCTGGGTTATATTGGTCTGCAAATTATTATATGGCCAGAGCGAACAGCCCCAATGATTTTAGTGATAATGAAATCTCTTCCAATTCAGATACCAATACAGCACTCATTATTAATAATGGTCCTTTAGCACAACAATATACAGCAAGGAATAGTGAGTTTGGCAATGACAATTCGGACATACAATTAAGTCCGGCTACCTCTTATCTGGTATTAGCTGAGCCAATAAATGGTTGTGGTACTATCACTAATACCTCAGAGTTGCAAGGGATGATTGCGGTTATTAGAGATGGTGGTAGTTGTTCTATGAGAGATAAAGTGGTGAATGCTCAGAATGCGGGAGCTGTGGGTGTGGTGATTGTAAATGATGGAGGCCGTTTACCAAGAATGACGGGCAACGGGGGGACTACCATCACAATCCCATCAGTTTCTATAGGTAATGATGATATAAACAATGCGAATTTTAATAATGGTGATTTAATTAATTTATTACAGACACAGACCAATGTGGTTCTAGCCACATTATCTACGGATCAAGGAGATGATATACTTACAGGATTGCCGTTAACCGATCCAAGAAAGCCAGGACTTTTGCCAAACGGTCAGCCTTCTCCTGCAGATTTTAGATATGTGAAGTTTAAAGTTCCGGGAGGAAATTATGTGGATGTAGAGGCTAATAGAATAGTCTTTGATGGATATAGATCTAATCCAACAAACCCCTTAGGCGATAACGCAAATGACGAACTTCCTTATGTTTGTTATGCGGATGTTACCAATCTTTTGGATCCGGATAATCCTTTTGGAACATACACGGTTGCTAATATGAATGCTACCCAAGGTTTTACAAGTGGTGGAGACGGTGCTTGTGGTGGATGGGTATTGGTTGCGGTTTATGAAGATCCAGAGGATGCTGCAAAGTATATAAGTGTGAGTGATGGGTTTGTTCAAATATTTAGAGGTGATCCACCAGTAGAGTTTACATATAGCGGATTTACTACCTTACAAGGAAATCAACCGGTGGCGGTAAGATATGCAGTAGCTTCGTTAGAAGGGGATACTAGTTTAGGGGGAGACCAATTGAGAGTATTGAATACAAATAATAACTTTACAGCATTAGGCCAGGGTTCTGGAACTGTAAATCCGTCTGGAAACTTTTTTAATGGATCAATTTCTGTTGATGGGGCGTATCTTACGGATAGAACTCCTAATTCCGAGAACACACAGGGTTTTGATTTGGATATTTTCGATTTACCAAATAATAATAATTCGTTAATTGGAAACGGTCAAACCTCAGCAACTTTTGAATTAAATACAAATAGGGATCGATTTAGTGTGTTCTTTAATTCTTTTTCTGTAACAATTATAGAACCGGAATTAAGAATTATAAAAAGAGCATTTGCTACAGATGGAGTTACAGAAATTACTGGTCAAAACGTAGAGCTAGGTGATGAGTTGTTTTATGATTTAGAAATTGAAAACATAGGAAATGAGGACTTCGTAGACGGATCCGTAATTATTACAGATGTATTACCCGCAAACACGAACTTATTAGGAGTTGTAGACGCTACACTACCACCAGGAGTTACCTACACCGAAATAACGCCTGGAGTATTGCGATTTAATATTCCGGCAAGTATAGTAGAAACTCCTAATGACGAACCGGTAGGAGAGGGTGATGGCCCTATCTTTATCCGATTTAGAGCCCAACTAGTAAGTAGTTGTGAAGAACTTAGAGACGCCTGTTCTGATGAAATTACCAATTCTGCTACGGCTACATATACAGGATTGATATCTGGAACTAACGGATCAACGTTAAGTAGTTCAGAATTAGGGGATTGTGGAGAGGCTCCCGGAGAAACCACCAATATTCTGGTAAATGTACCAGCTTGTGAATTGGATGTAACTTTTTGTAATGATGACTTATTATTAGTAGCAGGTACGGGTTATAATCAGTACACCTGGTCAGGTCCAGGAATTGCTACACCCGTAGTAACAACTGTTAATTTCTTTCAGGTTCCTAATCCTCAAACAGGTGTTTACACAGTAATAAAAGAAGATGTTGATGGTGTTGAGCCTCAATGTATGACATTAACTGAGCAGTTTAATGTAGAAGACTTTAGAGATATTACCAATCCTGTTTTAGACTATGTTAATGGAACAACTGTAGTTACAGAAGATTGTAGTGGACTTCCAATACCACAGATATTATTGTGTGGTGATCAGGATTTATTGTTAGAAACGAACTTTGATCCTTCTAGTTTAGATGACATCTCTTGGCAACGACTCAGTCCATCCGGTTCTTGTGTATTAGACCCTAATGACCCATGTTCTTTATTAGATGGAAATTGTACAGACGCTAATTGGGTAGAGGTTACCGGTGGTGATACTCCTAATTACACTGTTTCTGAAGCTGGGGACTATAGAATTCTTGCTGAGTTTGATGGTGGTTGTATTATTCCATTTTACTTCAGTGTATTTAAGAATGATTATCAACCACAGCTTACTATGAACCCAATAGAGTGTGGTAGTGATGGTAGTGTGAGTGTGGTAAATGTACCAACCAATTTTGCATTTAGCTTAACTCCTGGAGGACCTTATAATAATACTACAGGCGTTTTTCCAATTTCTACAGCAGGAGATGTTACCGTATATGCTATTGACACTACCTTCCCAGGATGTGAATATACAGCCACGATTAACGTGCCTTCTATTGATCCAACATTTAGTGTGGTTGGTGTTGATCCTAGCTGTGTTAATGATGACAATGGAACAGGATTTGGTAGAATCAATATAAGTGTAACAGGAGGAATTCCAGAGTATCAATACACAATTTCCAGCTCGGCATTAGGAGCTGCGGATCCTATAATTGTACCTAATAGTAGTGCCAACAACGGTAACTATACACAGAATAATTTACCCGCGGGAACGTATACAGTAGAGGTGATATCAAATAGACCAACACCAGAGTGTGTGTTTGATGCAACCGTGATCATTAATCCTGCACCGGCTTTTGATGCAGAGGTGGTATTAATTGCTCCAGAAACTTGTGATAGTGGAGCATTGGTTCAAGTAAACGTTTTAAACGGTTCTGGAAACTATTTGTTTGATAATGGAAATGGGAATTTTGTTCCCTGTAATATTTTTGAAATTCCTTCGCCTGCTGACCCTTCTACAACTTATACGTTTAGAGTTAGTGATCAAAATATTCCTAGTGGTGAACCATCTTGTGTTATTTCTGCAAGTATTGATAACATTACACCGTATGAACCGATTGTAATTGATAATGTTGCGGTAACACAGCCAGCCTGTCCGGGAGACACAGGTTTGATCCAGGTGGATGTTTCTCCAACTGTTGCCGGAAGAGTATATACATACCAATTATGGGATTGTGCGGCAGATCCTAATTGTGGTAATGGTATTAGTGATCCTGCTGATCCATTAAACGATGAAGATCCAAGTTTATGGACTTTGGTTGATGATGTAACATCAAATAGCCAATCAATAACCTTTACAGGAGTAGCAGATGGTAATTCATATGTAGTACAAGTAGTTCACGCTAATACTACACCTGCAATTACTAATGCGGATTGTACGTTCCCAGTACCGGAGCCAACAATATGCCCAGTAACACAATACGGATTTTCTATTAGCTCTCCAACAGGAATTACAGCTGATGTAACACTAGACAGGCCTTTAAGTTGTATCGTCGGAAGCGAGGATGCGATTATTCAGGTAGACAATATTGCCGGAGGTTCTGGTACATATGAATGGAGTTTGGACAATGTTACTTTTACAAGTATAACAACTACTCCGTTTGATATTTTAGTAAGTACAGACGGATCGTATACAATATATATTAGAAATCAAGGAAGCGGAGATTGTGCGGTTCCTTTTGCAATAGATGTGCCGGCACTTACTCCGATAACAGCTATTACATTTACACCAGGTGATGGGGATTGTAATAGTCAAAGTTCATTAGTTAGTTTTGAAGCACAACCCGTTCTATCAGCTGCTGATATAGCTGCTGGTGTCGTATATGAATATGATGTGTCTCCTGATCCTGCAACAGGAACAGGTGCAACAGGTAATACAGGTTTCTTAACAACCAACAGCTATACAATTGCTCAGGGTATCACATATACGGTTACGGCAAGAAGAAGTGATGATCAATGTACATTTGCTGATGATTATAGGGTAGATGTAATAGATCCGATAGATATTACAAACGCAGTAGAAACTACTCCTGTCGTTTGTGTTGGAGAAAGTAATGGTGCTTTATCTTTTAGTGTTACTAATAGCACATCTTTTGACTATACGGTAACCTTTACATCTACAGGAACGGTAGTTGATTCAGGAAACGGTATTACTACAAGCCCTGTAAACGTAACGGGGTTAGCAGCAGGAAACTATACGATCACAGTTACAGATACCAACCCAGGAGGTTCGGGATCCCCATTAAACTGTTCTGACACCGCTACGGTAGATGTTACCGAACCAGCAACACCGCTTACTTTTACAACTGTAGCAACAGAAACTAATTGTGGAGCAAATACAGGAACTATAACGGTTACTGCCAATGGGGGCAGAGGAAATTATCAATATAGACTAGTGGACAGTGGAGGAACTGTAATTGTAGATTACCCTAACACTAGTAACGTATTTACAGGACTTGCAGTTGACACGTATACCATTTTTGTTAGAGATGGTAATTCTGCTGCTGCTTGTGAAATAAACAATACTGAAACTATTGTTCAATCTGCTTCCCCTACAATTGCATTAGCAACAGGAGGAGACCCCTGTTATGATGGAACGGATCAAGCGACTCAGTGGATTACGATTACTCCGGGTATACCAGCACCATTAGGTCCTTTCGAATATAGTTTAAATGGAGGAACAGGTGTGGCAGTGACCTTCTTAGGAACACCGGCAAATACCTTTGAGATACCTAATTTAACTCCTGGTAGTTATACGGTGGTTGTAACGAATACAGCAACAAATTGTTCTACAGCGGCGTTACCTTTTACAATAAATCCAGAGTTAACGATTACTGCGACGTTGGCAAATGATATTAACTGTAATGAAGATGCTAATATAACTTTTACTCCTGGTGGAGGAAGTACAGTGTATACTCAGTTTGATTTATATGCACAAGGAACACCACCTACGCTAGTACAAGCAAATATTACATCTCCTCATTCGGTAAATACTCCCGGTGATTATGTAATTCAGGTTACTGATGACCAAGGATGTACTGCATTTTCTAATCCGGTGACAGTTACTGCCTATGAAGCAATTGCCACGGACGTACCGGTGGTTATGAACCCAAATTGTCCTACAGACAATGGAAGTATAGAAATTACTGTTACTGCGGGTGAAGGACCATTTACTTATATTTTGGATGGAGACGTAACAACAACGCAAGGACCTACAGGAACAGGTCCAATTATATTTAATAATGTTCCCGTTGGAAACCATATAATTACAATTACCGATGGAACTGGTGCGAGCCCTGCCTGTACATTAGATGTAAATGCAACAATAACTGCCCCCGTAGCGATTGACGCTGATGCGGTTGCTTCAGATTACAGGTGTGATGCCTCAGGCTCAAGTACGACACCACAATTAGCAGATATTACAGTTACGATTAACAATCCAGGAGATGCAATAGCACCATTTGAATACAGTATTGATGGTGTGACCTGGCAAGCGTCCAATGTGTTTACCGGGTTGGCGGATGGAACTTATATTGTATCCGTAAGAGGTGCGAATACTATTTCTTGTCCGGTAATTGCTGACACAATCGTTATTGAACCTTTAGTTCAGGTAACAGACCTTTCTTTTGCCGCTACTCAGGTTGAATGTCCTGGACTAACTGCAGACGTTACTGTTACTGCTACTTTGGATGGTGCGAGCACAGTAGAGTATGAAATTACAGCACCAATAACGGTAGGTCCTCAACCATCTAATGTATTCACAGGTTTAACTTCTGGTACTACCTATACGTTCTTGGCAAGAACTGATACAGATGGTTGTGCTTATACGGAAACTTTTACAGTTCCTACGATAGATTTTATAGCGGTTAACGGAACGGTTGTTTCTGAGCCTTCTTGTAATGGTTTTACTGATGGAGAACTTTCGTTTACAGTTTCAGGAATTGATTTAACAGCGACAACGTATACTTATACAGTTAATGGAGGAACACGTTCTGCACCAACCAATGTGGCTACTACCAATATTGGTAGCCTGGGAGCTGGAGCATATGTGATAGAAGTAAGAGATGAAACTACATTATGTACTGCTCCTACGACTATTACATTGACAGATCCTGCGGTTTTAACTGCTAGTGCTGTTGTTAACCCAGCATTAACCTGTACTGCTGATGCAACAATTACAGTAACTGCAGCAGGCGGAAATGGAGGATATCAATATGAATTATTCGATAGTACTCCAACTTCTATAGCTGGACCACAGGCTAGTAATGTATTTACAGTAAGCACAGCAGATACGTATACGATTACGGTAACTGATTCTGAAAGCTGTAATGTCGATACCACAGCAATTGTAGTTGATCCAACGCCAATAGCTGCTACGATAGATGCAGGCTCTGATTTTTGTTTAGATGATGGAGCAGTTAGTTTTATAATAAATATTGATGGAACAAATACAGGTACGCCAGATTATATTTACAATGTTGAGCTTGGTGGATCCATTGTTATACCGGATACCAATGTAGGAGCACTTACAACGTTTACAACAACTCCGGCATTAACACAAGCAGGTACGTATACCATTACCATAACAGATAGTAATGGTTGTTCGGCAGCACTTACCGAAACTATAGAAGAAGCGGTAACCCTTGATGTTACTCAAGTAGATATTACTTGTAACGCTGCAGGTGTTCCTCAAGACGCTTCCTTTTCTTTTGTGGTGAATGGAGGATATACTCCTTATGATATAGCAGTTTCTTTTAATGGTGGAGCTTTTGTAGATCACCTCACCAATCAAACAGCACCTTTTGCTGATTACATTGCTGTTTCGGGAGCCGGAACATATGAGTTTAGAGTTACAGATGATAGAGGGTGTACGTTTACTACATCACCGTTTACGGTGACAGACCCTGTTGCGCCAACAATTACAGCACCAACTGTTAATGTGGATTGTTTTGGGGATACAGGTACAGCCATAATTACAGTTACTGGTACAGAAACCCCATATGAAATTGATTTCGAAAATACAGGAACTTTTGTTACCATTACAGGAACACAAATAACTTTTCCTAATCTTGCGGAAGCTGTGTATGACTTTACAGTGAGAAGTAGCAGAGGTTGTTTATATACTGGCAGTGTAGAAATTGCTGCTCCAGATGAAATTGTAGAAGTAAGCAGAGTAGAAACTCCTGTTACGTGTGGTGGATCGGTAATAATTACTGAGCTAGGAGCAATTGACCTAACAATCACTGGAGGAACTGGACCATACACATACACTTTGGTAGATGCAAGCAATGTATCTGTTAGACCACTGGTTCCATCGGCTACAGCAGCTACGACTCCTAATCCAACAACGATTGCATCAACAACCGTTCGTTTTGAAGGATTAGACTTTGGTCAGTATTTTATTTTTGTTGAGGATACTAATGGTTGTGTTTCTAACCCGGATCCTATAGGACCGTTTAATATATTTTCACCACCAAATGATTTGGTGCAGAATGTGGTAACATTTGGTGATTGTATAAGTGGAGTTACTTTTGAAATTGATGTTCAAGGCGGGTCTGGTATCGACGGCTCCACAAATCCACCACCAGGATTTGATATTCGTATCGTAGGAGAACCTTCTCCGGGATTAGGAGATTTTGTTCCGTTAAATGATCTTGTTGGCGGAGCAACAACTGTAGATGCTAATACTCCAATAAGAGATCATGTCTACAATGGATTAGATTTTAATCGAACTTATATATTAGAAGTTAGAGATAATGAAACTAACTGTTTGTATCAGGAGTTGGTGCCGCCCGTTGCACCACCATCGGATCCTGATATTATCAATTTTATTCCTACTAATGTTACTTGTAATGAGACACCAGCATTAAATAACGGATCAATAAGTTTTGATATTTCGGGATATACAACTTCTCCACCAGCGCCTCCGGCATCAGCTGTGACCGAAGTTCGTTGGGAAGTTTTTGACCAGTTTACAAATATTTCACTCGATATCACCTTTGCACCGACAGTGTATTCTGGAAATGCAACCGGACTTACGGGTGCAGATGTGCCTGTAACCATTACAGATTTCCCTCCAGGAAGATATTATGTAGTCGTAGAAGAAGTAGATGGAACTAGTTGCTCAACGAGACGAAATTTTGAGATTACAGTTCCAGATCTACTAATTTCTGTAGCAACCAATCTTACTGCAGCTAATAGTTGTGGAACAAATGCACAGGTAATTATGGATACTGATGGAGGAACACCTTTTACAATACCTCCAACAGCTGATGGATACACGTATGCTGTAGTTGCAGACGGTGCAGGAGATCCGGGTGTTTATCCTTTAAATAGTAATGTGATTGATCTTGGCAATGTTGCTGGTGATTTTGATATTTGGGTTGCTGATTCCAGGGGATGTAGTTTTGGTCCAGTGGATGTTACCGTTGTAGTAAATCCATTACCGACGGTAGCAGCAAATTTCATTGATGATTGTGCATATGACAATAGCAACGTGATTGATGTTGTTGGTACAGGACTGGGTACGTTATTATATCAATTAGATGGAGGAACTGCGGTCACAGGTATTAATAGTAACACAAGTCATGAGTTTATAGTATCTACTCCAGGAACGTATACGATTACCGTTACAGATGAATCTGGATGTTCAGTTAACACAACTGCTACAGTATATGATGCATTGGTAATTAGTGCTGTATTCACAGCTGCTCCTGATTGTGAAAATCCGACTGGTGAAATTACTACAACGATTACTTCTGGTGCTGCCATTGGCACATTAACATATGTTTTACAGGATGGATCAGGAACTCCAACAGGAAACACTACTGGTGATATTACTGGAATTTACACTGGAGTAGCACCTGGTGATTACATCGTTGTTGCTACAGATGATGGTCGTGGAATAGCACCGTTCTGTTCGTTCTCTGCTCCGGTGAGCATAGATGCACCAACACCACCTGTACTTGTACCAGAAACTACTTTTGTAACGTGTATTGGTGATACAGATGGTGTAATAACGGCTGCATTAACAGCTGCATCTACAGATACAGACCCTGCAGTTACTTACGAGTATCGAATTATAGCGGGTCCAATAGTAGTACCAACAGCATTTCAAACAAGTCCTGTGTTTTCAGGTCTTGGTATAGGAACTTATACTGTTGAAGTAAGAGCTACAAAACCAAACGGATCATTGAATGTGATTTGTACTGATACTGAGGACTATATTATAGACCAGCCTTCGGCTCCTCTAGCAACGGTTACACTAGAAACACCATATGGATGTACAGGAGCTGTGATAAATCTTCCAGTAATAACAGTAGATAACTTTAGTGGTGGTAATGCACCTTATACTATATCGTATACAGATCCTTCAGGTAATGTAGTTGGTCCAATAGACCCGGCAACCTTGGATACGGATACTGCAACAGCAGGTATTCAAATTATAGCAAACGAATCTGGAAATTATACATTTACGGTATTTGATGTAAACAATTGTCCAAATCCATTGGCGCCATTTAACATCCCAGCATTCCCTGTAATGACAGATGCAGTTGTGAATCCGGTTACAGGTATTAACTGTACAACCAATACTGAGGAAGTAACAGTAACAGTAACTGGAGGAACAGGACCATTTGATTTTATTGAAATAAACGGAGCTGTACCGTCTCAATTGGGAGTTCCATCTGGAGGTGCTACGACAACTAGTGGGTCGTTCTTCCTACCTGGAGTTGGTAATTATACGTTTAGAGTATTTGATCAGGGAACTCAATGTTCTATAGAAACCGAGCCATATCAAATTGGGCCGTATGATACTATTGAAGCTAATATAGCTGTAGTAACTCCTAATATTTTATGTTTCGGTGATGCTACAGGAAATATTGAATTGACTGTAACAGGACATACAGGTCCTTATGATTATACAGTAACAAATACAACAACGGGAACTGTTACAGGGCCAATAGGGGCAGATACTACAGTACAAAACCCTATAACAATAACTGGCCTAGAAGCTGGAAATATTGAGGTTTCTATAATAGATCCTATTTCTACATGTAATGATACATCGAACGTTGTTACTATTACACAACCAGCAGAGCTGCTATTGACGTTAGATTCAAACATCAACGCCAATTGTAATGATGATGGTAGAGTTGTTGTAATTGCTTCTGGAGGAACACCTCCATATACATTTACAGCAACAGATGTGCCAAGCGGAGGAACATTTACAACAACTAATACTACCGGAATATTCGATTTACCAGTGGTAGGAGCAAGTACGGATTATACGATCAGCGTAGTTGATGTCAATAGTTGTGTTTCTAATCCAGCTTCTATAGTAGAAACTGTGAATAGAACAGACAACCCTGTTTTAAATCCATTAACAGTAGATGATGTTTGTACACACGACGGTAGCTTTGTGATAGCTGCTTCGGGAACCAGCAACGTGGCTTCCCCACCAGGTTCAGGAGAGTTAAGATTCCAGTTGGATGGAGGTGTGATCGAAGATGCTAATAACGGAACTACAGCACATACGTTTACAGTTTCAACACCAGGGACATATTCAGTTACAGCTTATGACGAAAATGGATGTCCATCGAACGTAGAAACAATTACGATTTTACCAGAATTAACTGCAACGGCTGACTTTAATGGAGATCCTACTTGTAGAGACACTGATGGTACGATCACAGTGACAGTTAGCGGTGGATCAGACTTTAGTATAAATCCGGGCAATTTCACATTTACCCTTAGGGACGAAGCTACCAATGCAATTGTTGCAGGGCCTCAAGTCGGAAATAATATATTTACTCCGGTTGCAGCGGGCGATTATATAGTGGAAATTACAGATATTAATATTCCTGCGATCACCACACCTTGCACGATAACTGTTGATGTGCCAGAATTAACTGTACCAATTGATCCTATTCCAACAGCTGTTCCAACAGCGGTTAGTTGTGTGGGTGCTACGGATGGAACGGTAACAGTCACTTTACAAGCGGGTACTGATTTAGATGGACCTTACACATATCAAATATTTGTAGATAATGCTGGTGTTCCTGGAGCACAAGTTGGAGTTGATCAAGTTGATAATCCTGTGTTTACAGATTTACCGTTTGGAGATTATATTGTAGTGGTTACTTCGGATAGAAGTTGTTCCGGTCAGGTACCTGTTACTGTAGCTAATGCAACTCAGGTAGCTGTTGCTACAGCTCAAAGTGCTTACGGTTGTGCTGCAGATAATAGCTCGATATTCCCTGTAATCACAGTGACAATTACCGATGGTACGGCACCTTACAGCATTTCTTATGTTACACCTTCTGGAGTTACAGTTACTGAGCTGGATATTACAGATGCAGATGGAACTACAGCTGGAGTACAATATCAAATCACAGCTAATGAAGAAGGGGATTATTTGATCTCTGTAACTGATGGCAATAGTTGTACAACGAACCCTGTTACTGAAACAGAGACAGTAGCTCCGTTCCCAATTATGACAAATCCTTCGGTTGCTATAGTAACAGATATTACTTGTGCAGTAGATGAAGAAGTGGCAGTTTCAGTACAAGGAGGATCGGGTGATTTCTTATTCGAACTTATTGATAATGCAGGTACAGTAATTAATCCACCAGCTCCTGTCGATACACCGGCAGGTACTTTTACCGCCAATTTTGTACTACCAAGACCATTGGGTATTTATACTTTCAGAATAACAGATCAAATTACAAATTGTACTATTACAGTAACACATGAAATTGATGAATTTGATTTTGTACAGTTGGTAGCAGCGCAGGAAACACCAGAGTCTTGTCTTGGTGATGCAGATGGTACGATTAATATTTCGATAACAGGTTATTCTGGACCATATAACTTCACCATCCTTGATGAAAATGGAAATCCAACAGCATTTACAGGAACAGGTGATACGACAACAGATCCCGATCCTTATATTTTACCGGTAACGCTACCACAAGGAGTATATATTGTTGAGATAACCGAGACGGCAAATCCATTATGTACAGAGAGATCTAATGCTGTTGCGGTAATGGGGCCTGGTGCACCGATTGTAACTGCGATATCTCCAATTAATATTGTAGAGTCTTGTGTTCCTGGTGCCGATGGATCATTCCAGGCATCTGTTACAGGAGCTCAAGGAGCCGTAACGTATACGTTAACTCCCGGAGGTATAACAAACACTACAGGATTGTTTGAAAACTTAACTGCTGGATTATATACGGTTACTGCCGAGGATAGTCAAGGATGTACAGATGATGAACAATTTACTATACAATCACCAAATGCTATCATTGTAGATCCAATTGCAGATAGTAGTGTAACTTGTTTCGAAGACACCGATGGAACTATTACTATAGTTGCAAGCGGAGGTCAGGGACCTGGCACGTATCTATACACATTGACATTCCCAGATGGAGTTACTACAAGTGGACCGCAATCTGTAAATGTGTTTAACAACTTAGGTGCAGGAACATATACAGTTACAGTTTCTGATAACCTGAACTGTACTGCAACGACTACGGCTTTAATTAATGAGCCTAATGAGGTTACGGTAAGTATTGATAATGTTACTGAAGTGACTTGTAATATCAACACAATTGATGTAACAATTAGCGGAACTAGTGACGTCGCTATCACAGAATACTACTATATAGATCAAGACGGTAATCAGGTGGCAAATGGTGGATCTGGAATTTTTACAGGTCTTGGAGCCGGAGAATATCAATTCTTTGTAGAAGATATAAATGGTTGTAGATCTCAACTATCTTCGCCGGTGCCCGTAATACCTATCAACCAGATAGCTATTGCTTTAGACACGACTGCGGCAAATATCAATTGTTTTAATGAGGCAACTGCAGTAATTGATGCAACCGTTACAGGTGGTATTGGAGATTATATATTTGAGTTGACAAATAATACAACAGGACAAACCTGGGGACCACAAAATAACAGCGAATTCACGGATCTCCCACCAGGAAACTATACCTATGTAGTAAGAAGTGATAGAGATTGTGTTTCTCAGGCCGACTTTAGTATCGACAATCCTGCGGAGTTTGAAAACATTCCACCGGAAGTAAATGATGTAGTATGTTTTGGAGAGGATAATGGATCCGTTGTGGTATTTGCTGTAGGCGGTACAGGATTGTATTCATTTGCCATAAGTACTGATCCTGATCAATTTTTTAGAGATGATTCTGATAATGTACCAAACCAACACACATTTACAAATCTTGCTCCAGGAACGTATCAGGTATTTGCACAAGACTCCAACGGATGTCCTCAGGTTTATGATGTAACGATTGGAGAACCTGATCAGCTACTGGCTAATATTGTAGGATCGGTAACGCCGGAGAGGTGCTTTGGTGATAGTGATGGAGCTGTAACAATTGAAATCACAGGTGGTACGGAGCCATACAGAACAAGCATCACGAACAATCCTGCAGATTTTGTAGAAGGAATGCTGACTTATATGGATCTTCCGGGAGGAACAACCACGATATACATTCTCGATGCCAACGACTGTCCTCTTGAATTGCCTGTAGTAATTCCGGAGGGAGCTATACTTAATGGTATTATGAGTTCTAGAATAGACTGTCCGGTAATAAATACAGATGGGTCTATAAGTCAGCCTCCGGTGTATTACATTGACATTACGTTAGGAGAGGATTCTGTAGACACAGATATTCTTTACAACTTGGTATCTCTTGATGGAGGAGTTAGTCCAGGTGATAGTCTGTCTCCGACATTTATTGTACAACCAGGACAATACCAAGGTACTATGACCTATACGCCAACGGGGTGTGTGGAAGATTTAGGAACAATTACTGTAGAAGAATATATTCCTTTGTCATCACCAGTTGCTCAGATGACTAATAATCCACAAGATCCTAACGAGTACGAAATCATCGTAACTGGTGGTAGTGGAGATTATACATATTTTGTTGCAATTGTACCGGATGGTTTAACTGTTAATGATTTAACTGATGCAGACTATAGAGAGTTAGATGATAATACCTTCTCTATAGATGAAACTGCTGATTATGCACTACGAGTAATTGATAACATGGCTTGTGAGGTAATAGCGGTTCAGGAATTGACATATATCAATATCGTAATCCCTAATTACTTTACTCCGGATGGAGATGGTACAAACGATACTTGGTATCCAAGACAAGACAGTGCTAATCCAAACAGCGATCCTTTCTTCTTTAGCGATATGGAAGTTAGAGTGTTCGATAGATATGGTAGATTGTTAGCCGAGTTCGTTGGAGAGCAAGAAGGCTGGAATGGTATTTACCAGGGTAGTGAGTTGCCTTCAGGAGATTATTGGTTTACGATTATCCTGAATGATATTGATAATAGAGAGTTTACAGGTCACTTTACTTTATATAGATAATAAGTATGAGAACGTACACAAGACATATGATAAGCGCCATAGTTTTATTGATGACTATGGCTGGCGGTAGGAGCTATGCTCAGGAGTTTTTTGCACCTGTTCAGAACCAATACATTGCTGATAATCCATATTTAATTTCTAGTGCCTATGCGGGTATTGGGGATTGCTGGCAGGTTAGAGCTTCAGGATTCGAGCAATGGGTAGATATTGCAGATGCTCCCGGTACACAGTCTATCTCAATAGATGGGCGTATATCTGATCGTTCCGGGGTTGGTGCTATCTTATTCAATGATCAGAATGGATTTACTACGCAGAAAGGTGTTCAGTTATCTTTTGCGCATCATCTAACATTAAATGAGTACACAAATCAGTATTTGTCCTTTGGTATTAGTTATAAGTTTACCCAGTTTGGTATTGATACTTCAGAGTTTAATGATGGAGATCCCAATCAACCACCTAGTCAATCTTTGGAGAATGTTACCGTAAATAATTCCAATTTTGATATTGGAGTATTATATCGATTAGGAAGATTTTTCTTAAGTGCGAATGCGGTAAACTTGTTACGTAAAGAAATAGATGATTTTAATCCTACAGAACCAGCTTCCATACAGAATTATTATGTGTATTCTGGTTATACTTTTTACGATCGATTTAGTGATATAGAAATAGAGCCATCGGTGTTATATCAAAATTTTGCAGGAGACGGTAGAAGTACAGCTGATTTAAACATAAAAGTAAGAAAGCTACATCGAGGTGATTACTATTGGGCAGGAATAAGCATGAGGTCTTTAGTGGATCAGGATTTCAAACCACTTTCTGTGTCACCAATGATTGGTATCAAGAAATCCAATTTTTATGTGGCTTATGGATATCAGGTAAATGTAAATGAAGTATTTGACGCAAGTAATGCTGCAGGATCCCATATGATCACCTTGGGGATAGATTTTGGTTGTAGGCAAAGTAAATGTGGATGTACTTATTAAAAAATTAATAGTTACAAATATTTAAACCCACCTGTTTGAGTGGGTTTTTTTGATAACTCCCTGTCCCGTCCTAAATAATCGATACAGATTATTTAGGACTAGTCACCTTTTTTAATTTAATAAATAAAAAAAATGAATAAAAACGGGGTAACATTTATGTCTTTTTGAGCACTAACTTATAGACATATCCATAATTCATTTTGGTTTACAAAAGCATAATCTGGATTAAAACAATATATATTATTAACAAAAAATAAAGAATGAATAAAAAATTACGTTGCAGAATATTATTTATAGGTTTATTATTTACGAGCATATCAATTTTTAGTCAAGAAACGGTTCCTTTTCAGATCAGAAAATCTATTTCAGGCGTTAAAGGTGATTTGATTATGACTGGTAATGATATTGTCGGAGTTATTGAAGATAAGGATGGAACCAGGTTTACAGATCCTAATAGAAATTACAATGGAACTGATAATAATGGTAACACTGTTACCGCATATATAGATGTAGATAATGACCCTAGTACTTTTAGTTCTAGTGAAGCAGGTTTAACAGCCCCCAATGAAGAGTGCAGTACATTAGTATACGCTGGGTTATATTGGTCAGCAAATTATTATATGGCTAGAGCTAGTAGTCCAAATAATTTTGTGGATGACGAAATAGCAAGTAATGCCGATACAAATACCGCTTTAATTATTAATAATGGTCCTTTAGCACAGCAATATACTGTAAGAAACTCTGAGTTTGATAATTACACTTCAGATATACAATTAAGCCCTGTGACTTCTTATCTAGTAGTTGCACAGCCGGTTGATGGATGTAGTATCACCAATGCTGCAGCATTAGCAGGTAATATTGCGGTGTTAAGAAAAGGCGGTAGTTGTTCTTTAAGAGAGAAAGCAGTGAATGCACAAAACGCAGGTGCAGTAGGAGTTGTTATTGTAAATGACAACAACCTTTTACCAAGACTTTTAGGAAATGGTCCTGCTATTAATATACCTATAGTATCAATAGGAAATGATGATATAACAAATGCTAATTTCACTGGAGGGGATATAGTAACCCTTCTCGAAGCAGAGACCAATGTAGTTTTAGCCACTTTATCAACAGATCAAGGAGATGATATTTTAACAGGTTTACCTCTAACCGATCCAAGAAAACAAGGTCCTGCAGACTTTAGGAATGTAAAGTTTAAAGTTCCTGGAGGAGACTACATAAATGTGACTGCCAGTAGTGTTGTTTTTGATGGCTATAGTAATACACCGTCTAATCCTTTGGGAGATACTGCTACGGACGAGTTTCCTTATGTGTGTTATGCAGATGTTACCGGATTATTGGATCAGGATAATCTTTTTGGGACATATACCATAGCAGATATGAATGCTACACAAGGTTTTACTTCTGGAGGGGATGGTGCCTGTGGTGGTTGGGTATTGGTAGCTGTATATGAAGACCCGCAAGATGAAGCAAAGTATATAAGTGTTAGTGATGGATTTGCTCAGATATTTAGAGATCAGACTCCGGTAAACTTTAACTTTAACGGATTCACGACACCAGGGGGAACTGAACCAGTTAAGCTAAGATACGCAACCGCATCGTTAGAAGGTGATACTTCCTTGGGTGGAGATGAATTAAGAATTGTTAATGTAGCAGGTAATACCACATCTTTGGGACAAGGAAATACAAGTGCGAATCCACAAACTAATTTTTTTAATGGTTCGATCTCTTCAGATGGAGCGTATATCACAGATAGAACTCCTAATTCTCAGAACACTCAGGGGTTTGATGCAGATATTTTTGATATTCCAAATCCGAGTAATTCGGTTATTGGAAATGGTCAGTCAGATGTAACATTTCAACTATTTACAGATGCAGATCGCTATAGTGTATTCTTCAATGCATTTTCAGTTACTATAATAAAACCGGAACTTAGTGTGGTACAACGAGTTTTTAGTGCTGATGGGGTCACCGAAATCACCGGAGGAAACGTGGAACCAGGAGATGAAATTATATATGAATTGGAGATTGAAAATATTGGTAACGAGGATTTCGTGGATGGGTCTGTAGTAATCACAGATTTGATACCTGTTAATACGAATTTAGTTGGTGTTGTAGATGGATCTCTACCGGCAGGAGTGGTCTATTCAGAAATAACACCGGGTATACTACAATTTAATGTAGCTTCAAGCTTGCTTGAAACTTCAAATGATGGTACGACCGGAGATGCACCTATTTTTATTCGATTCAGAGTTCAAGTTGTATCAAGTTGTGAAGAATTAAGAGACGCTTGTTCTAACAATATAGAAAATTCGGTAAACGTAACATATACAGGTTTGGTTTCTGGTACAGTAGTCAGTTCAGTAGGCAATGTTCCCCAGGATGCCTGCGGAAATGGTGAAACGAACACCACCAATGTTTTAATAAATGTTCCACCCTGTGAGATAAATGTTAGCATTTGTAATGATGACTTACTGTTGATCGCAGGAGAAGGCTATAACCAATATACTTGGTCCGGTCCAGGAATTACAACTCCGGTGGTGACCGCAGCGAATACCTTTCAGGTTCCAAATCCTCAGAGTGGCTTGTATACGGTGATTAAGGAGGATTTAGATGGAGTTGATCCACAATGTACAACATTAACAGAAGAGTTTACTGTTGTAGATAGTAGAGATATCCAAAATCCAATACTGGATTATGTTGATGGAGTAACAGTTATTACAGAAGATTGTAGTGGTACTTTGATTCCACAAATTTTATTATGTGGTGATCAGACAATGCTGTTAGAGACTAATTTTGATCCTGGTAATCTAGATAGTATTTCGTGGCAAAGATTAAACCCTTCTGGCGCTTGTATTCTGGATCCTAGTGAGGCCTGTTCTTTGTTAAATAACAATTGTACAGATGCCAACTGGGCAGAAGTAATAGATGGGAATACTGTAAATTATATGGTTTCAGAGCCTGGTGATTACAGAATTCTTGCTGAGTTTGATGGTGGTTGCTTAGTGCCCTTTTATTTTAGTGTTCAGAAAAATGAGTATCAACCTGAACTAACAGTAAACCCTATTGTATGTGATAATGATGGAAGTATTATGGTGACTAATGTTCCTCCTAATTTTGTGTTCAGCTTAGATCCTACGGGTCCTTTTACTAATACTACCGGAATTTTCCCAATAGCCATAGATGGAAATGTAACAGTCTATGCTATTGATACTACTTTCCCTGGATGTACATATACGGCTACGGTTAATGTGCCTTCTATAGATCCTATTTTTAACGTAAATGCTTTTGATGCTCCTTGCGAAGGAGACTTTGGAGAAGTGCAGGTTATGGTAAGCAATGGTTTTTCACCTTTTTCTTATACTTTAACCAACGTATCTTCCAATAATATCATAGACGAAGTTGTAACAGATGACCCTAATTTTACTTTCAATAATTTACTACCAGGTAGTTACACAGTAGAAGTTACTTCTTCTGATGGCAATTGTGATTTTGTAGAAGATATTACTATTACAGCACCATCACCTTTACAAGGAATGGCAAATATAGTATCCGGTATTAGCTGCAGTAATGAAGCAGACGCAGTAGTTAAAATAGAAATTTCCGGAGGAACGCCTCCATACTCATTTGCGTCATCTATTAATCCTGCAATGTTTTATTCAGATGTCGAAGATGGTATTGAAGGAGAACATACTTTTACAGGAGTGCCTGCCGGAACACATGATTTCTTAGCACAAGACGCTATGGGATGTTCAGAAGTATTTAATATTACTATCGATGAGGTTACAGAAATAGAAATAAGTGTTGTCATAACACCGGTTTCTACGAATGATGATGGAGTAATAGTAGTCAACGCCTCAGGAGGAGCTGAAAACTATACATATGAGTTATTAGATGCTTCAGGAACCAATGTTCTTGTACCTTCTCAAAGTAACAATACGTTTGTTGTTAGCACTACAGGTGATTACATTGTTAGAGTAACCGATGGTAACGATTGTATTCGAGATCAATTTTTAACAGTAGAAACTACCGAAGAAAATCCAATTCTTGATTATGCAGACGAAATATTGTTCTGTACTGCAACTGGACAAAGCTATCCTGTGATTACTATCCAGAATGAAAATGGAGAAGTTGTAGACATACCGTTTGCCAATGTGTTATCTATTGTTTGGCAACAGTTAGACGACATTTCTTGTAATAGACCTATAGACGAAACTTGTCCAACTACAGATGTTAGTTGTGCTTCAGATTGGTTTGATTTCGAAACAGGATCAAGTTGCGTAATTACAGAACCTGGAGAATATAGGGTAGTTATTACATTTAATACCAAATCTAGAATGAGTACAAAAACATACTATTTCAGAGCAAATGGTAACCTTCTAAGCGTTGATGATATCACAATAGAAAGAATTAAACTATATCCAAATCCTGGAAACACAATGATCAACATCAACACCGAAGTAAAAGAGGTGAGAGTTTTTGATGTGTCCGGGAAAGTTGTATTAAAAAGCTCTCAAAACATTTTCGATATTAGTCGTCTTGAAACGGGAGTTTATTTTACCGAAGTTGAAACCGTGACAGGAACTAAAAAAATTATCAAACTACTGAAAGAATAGAATAAGAAAAATATTAAGCAGAATTAACAAAAGAGCACTACAACAGTGCTCTTTTACGTTTAAAACCTTTTTTAAGAGTGTACTATAGATAAACCAAAAATAGCAACTATAAAGTAACAGGTGATAGTTAGAGCTCCCTGGTAGTCTTTCGCAACTCGCTGCCCAAAAAGCAGCATTAGCAAAGTAATGCAAGCAGAAAACATAGCGCCTATGGCAAACCCTGTATGATTATCAGCAATCAAATGATAGATGCCTACAATACAAAAAATGGCAGTAATGATTTCGATAATCAGTATGGTTCCTAAAAGAAGAGGCACTATATTACCTAAAAATGTTGCGGAAAAATGATCTTTTAGCCAACTTAGATTACCTTTCCAATCGGTGATTTTATCAACACCGGATTGTAAAAAAGTAATCAATAAGAATAGTAAGATTGTAATAGATACAATGTGAGTCATAAAATTATCCATAAAGTCAAGTTTAGTTTTGAAGAAATAACGAATTCTAAAAGTCGTAATAAAGAATAAGAATAAAAAATATTAGATAAAACCTTAAATAGCTTTTTTATGAAGTAATCGTGTTAGCTTAATAGATAAATCAGTCAGAATAATTTTTGCATTACCATTGCGCTCTATATGATAAATTGCATCTTGAATTTCATTACTTATATCCATAATATTTGCACCGTGAATAAAAGGAGCAAAATTTTGTAATTTAAAACCATTGGTTTGGGGCTCTAAAAACACCAGGTCTTCTGCCCCATAGTTTAACAATAATGCCTGTCTAAAAAAATCAAGACAATAATTCAGAAATTTCTTTTGGGTTTCTCTTCCGGAACCAGCGATAGATTCACTCCAATTGATCAAGTCATTAACAGCCGATTTATTCCCTTTCGCCCTAAAAGCAGTTCGCACCCATTGAATAAACCAATCTTCGAATTGTTCATCGCCTCCATCGTGATGCAATAAATGCAATGCTTTACTGTAGTCACCATTAGCCTGATGTGCAATTTTTAAAGCTTCTGCATCAGAAATATTTTCGGATTCTTTTATAGCATCTTTAATCACTTGCTCACCCAAAGGTGGAAAATGCAAGACCTGACATCTGGATCTTATGGTTTGTATCAGTTGTTCCTCATCTTCAGAAATCAGAATAAAAACTGTTTTTTCCGGAGGCTCTTCGATGAGTTTAAGTAGTTTATTAGATGCTGCTATGTTCATTTTATCAGCCATCCATATCAGCATTACTTTATAACCGCCTTCATAACTCTTTAGTGATAATTTTTTTACCACATCTAATGCTTCGTCTACACCAATCTGACCTTGTTTTTTTTCAATTCCCAGTAAAAGATACCAGTCAAAAATACTTCCATAAGGGTTTTCCTTTACAAAAGTTCTCCATTCTTCAGCAAAGTGATTGGCTGTTGGATGCTTTTTTACCTTATCATTCGTGGCAACCGGATACGCAAAATGTAAATCAGGATGTGCCAGATGATCAAATTTCACATTACAAGATGAAATACCTCCTGTATTTTCGCCATCCTTATTTTGACATAAAATATATTGAGCATACGCGATAGCCATAGGTAATGTACCACTGCCATTGGGTCCTACAAAAAGTTGCGCATGTGGAATACGACCACGTTCTACGCTGTTTGTCAAATAACTTTTAATGTGAGTAAGCCCTAATATTTCTGAAAAAAGCATAGCGCAAATATAATTTATATAAAGTTTATAAATTAATTGGTCGACCCTTTTATCATTTCTCTATTTGGACAAACAAGAATGAGAGATCTGAAATTTAATACTGTAATTGATTTTTGGTAGAATACAGCCACATATTGACAGACCGATTTGGATGTAAACAGAATGTGATTTTTGCATTGAAAACCATCATTTTGCTAAAAATCGATAAAAGTGAAACTTTAGCGAAGAAATTGGTGATTTTTTCTATTAGTTTTCGGTGTTTTTGAGGAAATAAAATTATTTTCGTTTGCGAAAAATCAATCCAATCCGATGAAGACAATCAATGATCTCAATTTTGAAAATAAAAAAGCATTAATTCGTGTAGATTTTAATGTTCCCTTAGATGAAAATTTTAATGTTACTGATGATACCAGAATTCAGGCTGCAAAACCAACCATTATCAAAGTACTGGAAGATGGTGGAAGTGCAGTTTTAATGTCTCATTTAGGTCGTCCGAAAGGAGTGCAGGATGAATTTTCGTTAAATCATATTGTAGACACAGTAGCAGATGTAATTGGTGTACAAGTTAAGTTTGTATCCAACTGTGTTGGTCAAGAAGCTGAAGAAGCCGTGGAACAGTTAAATCCGGGTGAAGTATTGTTATTAGAAAACTTGAGATTTCATAATGAGGAGACAGCTGGTGATATTGGTTTTGCAGAGCAATTATCCAAGTTAGGAGATATTTATGTAAACGATGCTTTTGGTACTGCGCACAGAGCACACGCATCCACAACAATTGTCGCACAGTTCTTTCCTGAAACCAAATGTTTTGGAAGTTTATTAGCAAAGGAAATCGAAAGCATTGACAAAGTGCTAAGAAGCGGAGAAAAGCCCGTTACAGCGATTTTAGGAGGATCTAAGGTTTCTTCTAAAATTACCATCATTGAAAATATTTTAGACAAAGTAGATCACCTGATTGTAGGTGGTGGAATGACCTATACATTTATCAAAGCACAAGGAGGAAAAATAGGTGATTCAATTTGCGAGGATGATAAGCAAGAGTTGGCTTTAGAAATTTTAAAGAAAGCAAAAGAAAAAGGAGTGCAAATACATTTACCGGTAGATGTAATTGGCGCAGATGCTTTTGATAATAATGCAAATACCAAAGCAATGAGTGTGGATGCAATTCCTGATGGATGGCAAGGATTAGATGCAGGACCCGAAACCTTAAAGAATTTTCACGAAGTAATATTAAATTCTAAAACTATCCTTTGGAATGGACCTTTGGGAGTTTTTGAGATGGAAAACTTCGCAAATGGAACTATTACCCTTGGTCATTCTATTGCAGAAGCAACAGAAAAAGGAGCGTTCTCTTTGGTAGGAGGAGGTGATTCTGTCGCTGCGGTAAAACAGTTTGGATTTGGAGATAAAGTAAGTTACGTCTCTACAGGAGGAGGAGCTATGTTAGAAAGTTTAGAAGGAAAAACACTTCCTGGTATCGCAGCTATAGGAAATTAAGTAAAAATCTTGTAAGAAAAGACTTAATAAAAGTAAAAGTTATTAAAAATCAGTCATTTAGACTGATTTTTTTGTGTTTTTAACTTGTTGATTTTTTGGATTTTAGAAAAAAAACACGATTTTCGCAGCAGTGGTGTTAATAAGTTGTTGAAGTGTAGCACTAGTCACCCCAAAATATCCGTTAGTTGAATTAAATGTAAACAATACCCAAAATGATTAAAAATTGTTGGTTCTGTCTTAGTTTTCTTTTTTGTCTGGTTACACTACAAGCTCAGGATACTATTCCATCATCTGTAAACCAAAAAGCGAAAGCCTCTAGAACATTAGTACTAGATAAAGAGCTAACATTAAAAAAGGATACCGTTCAAGTAATTGATACGACTAACGTCGTTAATGCTTTAGGTGAACTGAAAACGACCACCTTTACAAAAACCAGTGTTAAAGATAGTGTGGTATATGCGGTTAAGGATCACCCCAAAATTGCGGAATTAGATTCTATCTGGAAACAAGAACTGTACAATTCTAGTCTTTTTGATACGATTTACAAATCGGTTACAGAATTAGAGTATGAACCGGTAGAGTATGTTGATCTTCCTACAGACACGTTAAAAGCAAGATTGGCAGAACTGAATGCTCGCACACCGTTTAACGTAGAATATAATCCTTCTTTAGAAAGTGTTATTAAGAATTATCTTAAGAATCGTCATGAACATCTAGAAAGACTAATGGCTTTAAGTGAGTTCTATTTTCCATTATTTGAGCAGGAATTGGACAATCAGAATATTCCTTTAGAGATAAAATATTTAGCTATCGTAGAGTCGGCACTAAAACCTAGGGCAAAATCCAGAGTGGGTGCCACAGGACTTTGGCAATTTATGTTTGGTACAGGAAAGATGTTTGGATTAGAGGTAAGTTCTTATGTAGATGAACGTATGGATCCTATTATGGCTACACAAGCAGCCTGCAAATATCTGGCAAGTCTGTACCGTGTGTTTGGTGATTGGGATTTAGCGCTGGCATCTTACAATTCCGGACCAGGAAATGTAACAAAAGCAATCAGACGAAGTGGAGGATTCACCAATTATTGGAATATACGTCACAACCTACCAAGAGAGACCGCAGGATATTTACCCGCGTTCTTGGCAACCATGTATATTTTTGAATATGCAGAAGAACACGGATTTAAACCAAGAAGGCCAGAGTTTGCCTATTTCGAGACAGATACGATAAAAGTCAAGCAAATGATCACGTTAGATCAGGTTTCTGAAGTGATGGATATCAATATAGAAGAATTACAGTTCTTAAATCCTTCCTATAAACTGGATATCATTCCACATATTAAAGACGAAAATTATGTGTTGCGTTTACCATTGGATCAGGTTGGTAAATTTGTAGCAAATGAAGATCAAATATATACATTGGCGCAAGAAGAATTTAATAAACGAGAGAAGCCACTTCCCAAATTTTTCGAAGCAAATGATAAAATCCGGTATCGAGTACGCAGCGGAGATTTCCTTGGAAAAATTGCTAGAAGATATGGAGTACGTGTAAGCCAGATCAAAAGATGGAACGGATTACGTAGTAACAATCTTAGGATTGGACAACGACTAACTATTTATCCTCGTCGTCCGGTTGTAGACAGAGCACCAAAGAAAAAAACAACATCGAAAGCTGCTGTGGTAAGTGCCAATCCAGGTAATTCTGAAACATATACAGTAAAGTCTGGTGATACCTTATGGAGTATCTCACAAAAGTTTAAAGGAGTTTCTATAGAGAACCTTCGCAGCTGGAACAATATCAGCGGAACAGGAATCAAACCTGGTATGAAACTGAAGTTATCCAAATCTTAATAAAACTTTCTTACATAACCTAATCGAACAAATTTTATGAAAAAATATTTACTAGTTTTAGTATCAATCATTTTTGTGATTAGCTGTAATGGTGACGATGATAACATAGAGGAAAAAAATTGCTGCTCTGCGGATTCATATGTTATTCAAGTAGATAATCTACCAGAAGGTAAAGAAATAGAACACGCTAAATATTTTACTCCTAATCAAGATGGGTTTCATGAAACTTTTTACATTGATGGGCTTGAGGACTTTCCTGATAATACTGTTAGAATTTTCTTAGGAAATACTCTCGTTTTTATTGCGGATAATTATGGCACTGCTAGTGACAAAGTATTTGGATCAGAATTATTCGATCAGAATTTTGACACCAAAGTATATCGATATGAACTGGAAATAGAAAATGGTGAGATTTTCAAAGCTAGTGGTTATGTTTGTGCAATTAAGGTTCGAACAAATGCAATAAATTGTTCATTAGATAACCCTGAAGATCCTGACCCTATTATTCGTGATTAGCCTGTATTCTGTATTTTAACAAATAATGGACTAATGTTTCTTAACTTCTAAAATACAATTGGAACGGTTTATGATGTCAAAAGCAGTATTATATCAGTTATCTGCATATAATTATTTTGATATTAGTTCATCCCAAGTATATTTGTATTATGAAAAAACTTACACTTGCCATTATTGCTGTGTTATGCATCATTAGCTGTAGCGATAAGAAAAAAGACACTTCTGAAAAAATAAACGGTTCCCTTGCCCAATCCGTGGGTAAAATTAATGAACTAGCGGTTGTAGTGGAGAATGATTTATGGAAAGGTAGTTTAGGAGATACCATACGTAAATACTTTGGAGCAGAAGTTCCAGGTTTACCTCAAGAAGAACCACTATTTTCTATGAGGCAATTACCTCCAGAAGCTTTTACCGGTATTTCCAGAAGAAACAGATTGTTTCTTAAAATTCAAATAGGGGATGAGCCTAAAGTTTATGTAGCCAATAATCAATATGCTACACCGCAATTAGGTTACGTGATCACAGGTGTCAATAATGATGAGATCATTAGCTTGATACAAGAAAGATCTGAAGGAATGATTGCTAAATATAAAAAGGTAGAAACCCGAGAAAAGCAATTCAAGATTAAGAAATCGGTAGAATATATTCCACAGCTAAAGGAAAAGATGGGAATTACACTCAAAATTCCTTCTGCATATAGAATAGCAAAAGAGGAAGATAAATTCTTTTGGTTGCGTAAGGATATTAAAAATGGTGATACGAATCTTATGATATATGAACTTCCTTTAGGAACCATACCTAAAGACTCCAATACCATTGCTAAGATCATAAAAGTGAGAGACTCTATAGGCGTATTAAAAATACCAACCAATTCGGGAAAGTTTATTACTGAAGAAGCCTATGCTCCTTATTTGTTCGAAACTTCCTTAGATAATAAATTTGCTTTCGAAACCAAAGGAACGTGGGAAATCAAAGATCGATATATGGCAGGTCCTTTTGTGAATTATGTGATCGACGATCTTGAAAATAACAGGCAATTGGTGATAGAAGGTTTTGTGTTAGCGCCATCAGTTAGAAAAAGAAACTACATGTTCGAACTAGAAGCCATTGTGAAAACTATTAAGTTTGAATAGTAGGGTTTAATCTTTTTGATTCTAAAACTGAGTTTCCTCTCCTTGGGGAGAGGATTAAGGTGAGAGGTTTATAAGATGCTCTTTATTCAATTGTTCATTTAGATAGTTAAACGAAAAGGCATCCATTTCAACTGTTTGTTATATACAATGGAAGCCCAATGTATCGGAACAAGTTTATAAACAATACAAGAGCAATCTTAATATGTTTTGATTTTGGAGTAGGTTTATGATATATTTAGCGGTTCAAAAATGCAACCAATGAATATTGTTTCTTTTATTGCGAAACAGGTTCCCGTTTCGGAAAAACAAATTACTAAGACTATTGAGCTTTTGGATGATGGAGCTACCATTCCATTTATATCCAGATATCGTAAAGAAATGACCGGCAATCTTGATGAGGTAGAGATTGGAGAAATAGTAAAACATAAAGCTTCGTTTGAAGCTTTACAAAAAAGAAAAGAAAGTGTACTTGCAAGTATTAAAGAACAGGAAGCACTAACACCAGAACTACAAAAACGCATTGAGGTTGCCCAATCTCTTTCAGAAGTAGAGGATTTATATCTGCCTTACAAGAAAAAGCGAAAGACCAAAGCTACGGTTGCTAAAGAGCAAGGGTTAGAGCCATTGGCTAAAATCATAATGCAGCAACGAGAAGAAGAAATTCTTTTTGTAGCCTCTCAATACCTTAACGACACTATTGTCAACGAAGAGTTGGCGATGCAGGGCGCAAGAGATATTATTGCAGAATGGATCAATGAGGATGAAAAAGTAAGAAATAGATTGCGAAGATTGTATCAACGTAGAGCTGCCATTTCTTCCGCCGTTGTAAAATCCAAAAAAGACGAAGAAGAAGCACAGAAGTATCAACAATATTTTGAATGGGAAGAACCTTTACACAAATGTCCATCACATAGATTATTGGCAATTCTGAGAGCAGAAAATGAGAAGATAGTTCGAGTAAAAATTACAGTTCCCGAAAATGATGCTTTAGACATTATAGATGATATCATGATCAAATCTAATGTAGAAGCGTGCACAGATCAAATGTTTTTGGCGATTGCAGATGCTTATAAAAGATTGTTAGCACCTGCAATCTCTACTGAAATTCTTAACCAAACCAAAGAAAAAGCAGATGATGATGCAATTAATGTATTTGCAGAAAACCTAAAGCAATTACTTCTGGCATCTCCTTTAGGACAGAAACGTATATTAGCGCTAGATCCTGGTTTCAAATCTGGTTGTAAAGTGGTTTGTTTAGATAAGCAAGGGGATCTACTGCATAATGAAAATATTTATCCTCATCCTCCACAACGCGAAACTACGAATGCCATAAAAAAAATTAAATCTTTGGTGAATGCCTATAAAATTGAAGCCATTGCCATAGGAAATGGGACAGCAGCCAGAGAAACAGAAGCGTTTATTAAAAAAATTCCATTCGAATCCTCCATTCAGGTGTTTATGGTCAATGAAAGTGGGGCATCTGTATATTCAGCTTCTAAAATTGCCAGGGCAGAATTTCCGAATTATGATGTAACTGTGAGAGGAGCTGTATCCATTGGAAGAAGATTGGCAGACCCACTAGCAGAATTGGTGAAAATTGATCCCAAAGCAATCGGAGTGGGTCAATATCAACATGACGTCGATCAAACTAAATTAAAAAACGAACTAGATACAGTAGTGATGAGTTGTGTAAACCGTGTAGGAATTAATGTAAACACAGCCAGCGCTCCATTATTGAGTTATGTATCTGGAATTGGAGATAAACTTGCAGAAAATATTGTAAACTATCGATCAGAAAATGGCGCACTTACATCCAGAGAAGAATTAAAAAAAGTTCCACGATTAGGAGGAAAAGCGTATGAGCAGGCAGCAGCATTTTTGAGAATCGCTGAACCAAAAAATCCACTGGATAATTCTGCAGTGCATCCTGAGCGTTACAAATTGGTCTCCAAAATGGCCAAAGACGTTGGTGTACCTTTGCAAGAATTAATAGGAAATAAAACAGCGATTACCAAGATCAGGTTACAAGATTATATCTCTGATAATGTTGGATTACCAACATTGACAGATATCGTAAAAGAGTTAGAAAAACCCGGGGTTGATCCCAGAAAGAAAGCCACCGTTTTTGAGTTCGATCCGAATGTAAAAACGATTAATGACCTAAAAGCTGGAATGAAATTGCCTGGTATTGTAAATAACATCACCAATTTTGGATGTTTTGTAGATATTGGCATTAAAGAAAGTGGATTGATACATATCTCAAAACTGGCCAATGAATATATCAGTGATGTTAATGCTGTAGTACAGTTAAACCAGCATTTGATGGTCACTGTAATGAGTGTGGATTTACCCAGGAAGAGAATTCAGTTATCATTAATTGATTGATATGATTTTTTTCTGTGGTGTAAACGTGTAAAGAAAATACGATTATCTTTACACGAAAACTATAACGCGTAAAGAAAATACGATTATCTTTACATGAAAGCTATAACATGTAAAGAAACACTCAAATTATTGATATGAGTTGGAAACCTCTATATCTTCCATATAAAGAAGACCCAGAAACCAAAAAAGTCCTTAAAACCCTTTCTGCTGCGCATAGAGCACTAGCAGAACTTAAAGGAGTGGCACAATCAATTCCACGACAAGAAATATTAATCAATACACTTACATTTCAAGAAGCTAAGGATAGTTCTGAGGTAGAAAACATAATTACAACTCATGACGAACTTTATAAAAGCTCCTTAGGTTATAGTGAATTCATCTCACCAGCAGCCAAAGAAGTGGAAAATTATAGTTTAGCGCTTAAGCAAGGTTTTGCAATTGTATCCAAAAGAAAGATATTAAGTAGTAATAGTATTCTTGAAATTCAAAGAATTTTAGAAAAGAATAATGCAGGTTATAGAAAATTGCCTGGAACAAATCTTAAAAATCAACAAACAGGAGAGGTGGTATATGAACCTCCACAGAGTGCTGACGAGATAAAGGATTTAATGCAGAACTTGGTTGAATTCATTAATGACAATGAACTTATAGATTATGACCCTTTGGTAAAAATGGCAATTATCCATTTTCAGTTTGAAAGTATTCATCCTTTCTATGATGGAAATGGACGTACCGGAAGAATTATTAACATCCTTTACTTAGTACTCCAAAATTTACTTGAAATTCCTATTCTTTATTTAAGTAGGTATATCATTAAAAATAAAGGAGATTATTATAGATTATTACAAGATGTACGTGATAATGAAAATTGGGAATCTTGGATTCTGTTTATGATAAAGGCAGTTGAGGAAACGGCAATACACACCATAGATATCATAAAAAGTATTAAACAAGATATGATGTCTATGAAAAATATCTTGAGAAATAATTATAAATTTTATAGTCAAGAACTATTAAATCATCTTTTTAAGATGCCCTACACTAAAATCGAATTTTTAAAAAACGATTTAAATATAAGCCGTGTCACTGCTTCAAATTATTTAAACAAATTATCAGATGATAAAATTATCCACAAACACAAATTAGGAAAAAGTAACTATTATATTAATCCTTTATTGATGAATACATTGATTAAAAAACAATAACCAAAACCACATTAAAAACAAAAAACCCATTCGTCTTAAGCAAATGGGTTTTCAATATTTTATAAAAGTTGAAAATTACTTTTTCTCTTCTATTTTGCTAGGATCTTCTTCTTCTTTCGAGGCATCTTTAAATTCTTTGATCCCGCTTCCTAAACCTCTCATCAATTCTGGAATCTTTTTACCTCCGAATAAAAGTAAAACCACAGCAACAATCAATGCGATTTGCCAAGGCCCTAACATTCCTAAAAATACACTTAATGACATCATGATCTTAAAATTAGATTACAAAGTTAACAAGATTTAGCTAAAAAAGACATTTTTGAGGTGCTAAATACTGCTTTTGTGATAATATTCACACCTTCAAATAAGACTATTTACTTTCAGATTACGTTTTAATATAGCATTTAGCATTTTTATCCGTAAACAGAATGAACTCATCTTTAGCAGTGGTTTTTAACTGAAAAGTTTGGCTTTTGTGCTACAATGAAGTAGTTTTTTTTCGGCATAGCCGTAGCTACGGTTAAAAAAATCTACAAAATTAGAGTGCAAAATGTGAATTTTGCAGGTCAAAGCATTACTCAAGATGAGTTCAATATGTATATTTGCGTATCAAACACAATTGCCCTGATAGTAGATCAATCTATGGCTAAAAAGAAAAAAGAACCAAAAAGAATTACGAAAAAGCTACTGAATAAGTATCGGCTGGTAATTCTTAATGAAGATACTTTTGAAGAACGAATATCGTTTAAACTAACAAGACTCAACGTCTTTGTATTGGTAATGATTACTTCTATTGTATTGATTTCTTGTACCACCATACTTATCGCTTTTACACCTTTAAGGGAATACATTCCCGGATATTCTTCTACATCATTAAACCAAAAAGCAACCAGATTAGTTTCTACTGCGGATTCCCTAGAAAACGTATTGAGCATCAATCAGAAATACTATAGCTCCATCAAAAAAGTACTAACGGGAGACGTAAAAACAGTAGAATTTGATATTGACTCTGCTGTACAATCACAAAAAATAAATCCAGAAGAAGTAGACTTAAGTCCATCAGAACAAGATATGCAGCTTCGAGAAGAAGTTTCCAGGGAAGATAAATACAGTTTGTTTGAAAGTGAAAAGTCAAGTACTGATTTTTCTTTATTCCCACCTGTAAAAGGAAGTGTGACTGATACCTATAATGTTAATGAAAGGCACTATGCTATTGATATTGCAGTGCCCAAAGACACTCCTATCAAAGCTGCGGCTGCCGGAACAGTGATTTTTGCAGAGTGGACTTCGGCAACAGGCCACGTGATCATTTTAGAACACGGAAATAGCCTGTTGACAGTTTATAAGCATAACGCATCTCTTACAAAGCAACAAGGAGAGTTGGTAAAGGCAGGAGAAGTAATCGCCACTGCAGGATCTACAGGAGAACTCTCGACAGGGCCACATTTACATTTCGAATTGTGGAGAGATGGATATCCTACAGATCCGTCGAAATTTATTGATTTTGAATAACAACATACAATGTCTATTAAATCATTAGGGGCAAAGATTTTTGCAAAACATATCCGTAAAAAGATAAATAAATGGGCTAATAACCCTATAAAAACCCAGAAACAGGTTTTTGATAAATTAATACGATCCGCTGAGGACACGGCTTTTGGGAATGATCATCATTTTTCAATGATAAAAACTCACGATGATTTTGTAAAAAGCGTACCAATTCGGGATTATGAAGAACTACGCCCATATGTAGATCGTGTTGTGAAAGGAGAAAGTGATGTTTTATGGCCTGGAAAACCAATTTATTTTGCAAAAACCTCCGGAACAACAAGCGGTGTTAAATACATTCCTTTGACTTCAGATTCTATGCCAACACATATTAGCGCTGCACGAAATGCTATTTTATGTTACATTGCAGAAAGTGGAAATGCAAGATTTGTAAATGGCAAAATGATATTTTTACAGGGAAGCCCTGAGCTCGTAGAAAAAAATGGAATTAACTTAGGAAGACTTTCCGGGATTGTTGCACACTATGTACCCAAATACCTTCAAAAAAACAGATTGCCCAGTTGGGAAACGAATTGTATTGATGACTGGGAAACAAAAGTTGACGCTATAGTAGAAGAGACCGTAAATGAAAATATGACAATCATAAGCGGAATTCCACCTTGGGTTCAGATGTATTTCGAAAAACTGAAAAAAAAGACAGAAAAACCGATTGGAGAGCTTTTTAAGAATTTTGAATTATTTATTTATGGAGGTGTAAATTACGAACCGTATAAAGCTACATTCGAGAAGTTAATTGGAAGAAAAGTTGCTAGTATTGAGTTGTACCCTGCCTCTGAAGGATTTTTTGCATTTCAGGATAAACAAAATGAAAAAGGAATGCTTTTACAGTTGGATTCTGGAATGTTTTATGAATTTGTAAAAGCAGAAGAGTTTTTTGAAGAAAATCCAAAAAGGTTGACTATTGGCGATGTAGAGGTTGGAGTCAATTATGTAATGCTTATTTCGTCAAATGCGGGATTGTGGGCATATAATATTGGCGATACTGTAATGTTTACCAGTACTTCTCCGTATCGATTGGTGGTTTCGGGTAGAATCAAGCACTTTATTTCTGCTTTTGGAGAACATGTAATTGGCAAAGAAGTGGAGCAAGCCATAAAAGAAGCGGCAGAAGCTACCGGAATAATGATCAAGGAGTTTACTGTGGCGCCTCAAATTAACCCTGAAGAATCAGAATTACCATACCATGAATGGTTTGTTGAGTTTCAGGAAACTCCAGAGGACATAGAAGAATTTGCTTTACAAATAGACAATTCGTTACGAAAACAAAACTCATATTATGATGATTTGATCGTAGGAAATGTATTGAGAACACTGAAGGTTAGAAAAGTTCCAAAAAACGGTTTTAATGACTATATGAAATCTATAGGTAAATTAGGTGGTCAAAACAAATTACCAAGGCTTTCTAACGATAGAAAGATTGTAGATTCCTTAGTAATTACTATAGATAAATAAATTATATCTTTGTTCGGAAAAATTTTATGACAAATCTAAAACTACAAGGAAGGACAAGAGCGCAAGAAAGCTCTAGCGCAATAGAACGCATGTATATCACAATGCGGCACCTGTTCAATAGAGGTTTTTATAAACCGATGGGAGTTTCTGGAGATACTTTACGAGAAGGGTTATTGACACTGCGTCCAGAAATTTATGGTTCTGTTGCAGAAGAAAAAGTAGAATTAGATGGTTTGTTGTACGTGATTGATCGATTACCAATCGGAATAGAAGAATGTCGTTACATTAACCTTACCAGTGAAGAAGGTTACAAAAACTCGCATTTTAAGGCAATTGTTCCACCAAAAAGAAGAAGAAATTGCTATAGAATAGATGAAGAGCAGATGAACATTGAGATTACTAGAGGACGATCAGAGATCTATGATATTCTTACACACCTCACCTTTTTGTTTATTGAATCTCATAAAATAATGAATCGAGTGGTGATTAATGAGGAAGGCAATGTTACTCGAGACTGGGATAAATTGGAAAACGCCGTAACCTCCAAAAAAGAATTGACCAAAGCCGAAAGAGAGGTTGCCCTTACTCATACAGCAAATATATTAGGCAGAACTTTTCAGGAAGTTACTTCTATTTATGGCAGTTTTTCCTGTCCGGAAAACAAAGAGAGATTCCTTCATATTATTTATTGGCTAGGGAAATTAGCTATTGATGAATTTGTAAACGGAAACAAAAGAATTGTAACTTTTAGTCCAGTTTTAAGAGAACGTCTAGGACATCATATTCACGGAGAGCGATGGGCAAATTCTATCAAGAGCAAGCTCGAAGAACTCAACCTCTTAGACAGACCCATACACATTATTAGTGCTAATATGCATAGTGTGATGAATACACTGTATACGCCTTTAGCATTAAAAACAGAACTTAAGAATAAAACCACTTTTGATGTTTACGAGCTGCTAAGTGAAAGTAAAAATGACAGATTAAGGGCAAAAGTGGAGAAATTGGCCCTCCAGAAAGGGATGACCTATATCGAGGATCAAAGCGGAACAAATATTAATGTTCAAATATTTGATACTTCAAAATATACTGAAGGCACATATGCTTCATTGATATCTAATGTAAAGAAAGAAGATAAGCCTGTTATTATTGTAATGGACTATGCTTTTGGAGAGCAAGCATATGAAACCATGGATGAACTTCTGAAACCATATGTTAAACCTGAAGAAAGAAAACACCTCAATGTTAAATCAGTTTCTCTAATGGGAAAAGCCGGTATTCTCGAAGGAGGAAAAGGAGATATTATGATACCGTCTGCTCACGTGTTTGAAGGAACCGCAGACAATTATCCTTTTGATAATGGACTAAAGAAAGAAGATTTAGAAGGACATGGAATCGATATTTATGACGGTTCAATGATAACTGTTTTAGGTACTTCGTTGCAAAACAGGGATATATTGAAGTTTTTTCACGACTCTACCTGGAACGTAATCGGACTTGAAATGGAAGGAGCGCATTATCAAAAAGCTATTCAGTCTGCATCAAAATTACGAGGTAGTATAAGTTCTGATGTAAAAGTAAATTACGCTTACTACGCATCAGATAATCCATTAGAAACAGGAAGCACGTTGGCATCAGGAGGACTGGGTACGACAGGAGTAAAACCAACATACCTGATTACAGAGAAGATTTTAGAACAGATTTTTAAGGAAGCATAGATACTATGAACCAAGAACAACCGAATCCATACAATGATGATAACGAAATAATAGACGTTAAGCCCTTCTTTAATGCTATTAAAGAAGGTTTCAAAGGGATTTTAAAGACCTTGGTCGCAATTGTTCTATTCTATAAAAAGAATATTGCTTTGTTTGCTGTTTTGCTTATTTTAGGAGCTATAGGAGGGTATTTTCTGGACAAAAAATTAAAAATAACTAAAATATTTTCTCAGGAAATAATAATAGAACCCAAATACGAAACAAATAAATACATCTATGATTTTATAGATGGCTTGGCAAAGAATTTAAATGACAAAGCGTTTCTAGAAAAATTACAAATAGATTCATCTCAGGTGTCCGAGATAAAAGAAATAACGTTGGAACCAATAATTCAAGCTACCGATGTGCTGGATGGATTACACGTAAAATATGGAGATCAGGATTATTTTCATCACATAATAGAAGAGTATGATGAGAAAACTTTAGAAGATGATAAATACAGGGATTTTTATAAATATCATAGACTAAAATTCGACTTTAATAGCGAATCATCTGACAACAAAGAAGTTTCAAAAGCATTACTGTCTTACATTGCCTCCAACGAATATTACAATAAACAATTATCATTACAATTAAAACAGACCAAACGTAATTTAGAAAAAAATAAAGAGACCTTGCTTTATGTGGAAGAATATTTGGATAAATTGAATAAAAACCAAGGCAAGCAAAATAAAGAAATAGTGGTGTATGCAGAAGAATCGGAAATTCCTACTATTTCTTCCTTATTAAAAAGAAAGAATGATTTATTAAATGCAATTAACCAACAAGAAAGAACCCTAACGTTGGATAAAGAGCTTTTTGAGGTTGTGGAGTATGGAAATATTATTCCTCAACCGGTTGGTGTACATAAAAGATTACTACTATTATTACCGTTAATTCTTTGTGTGGGAGTCTCAATGATCTTCTTGCTTTTAAATATTTCTCGTAGAATAAATAGCTTTATCAAAGATTAGATGTCGAAAAATACAATTTTAGTTACAGGAGGAGCAGGCTTTATAGGTTCAAATTACTTAAACTATAAATCAAAGTCTCAAAATATCAAACTGATCAATCTTGATAAGCTTACCTATGCAGCAAATCTTGATAATATCAAGGTGTCCGACAATTGCGATTATACTTTTATCGAAGGAGATATTTGTGATGTAACTTTAGTTCAAAAAATATTTTCTGAGTATAAAATAGATGAGGTAGTTCATTTTGCCGCAGAGTCTCATGTTGACAATTCAATAAGTAATCCGGGAGCTTTTATAGATACTAATATTGTTGGTACATTTAATTTACTTCAGGTTGCTTACCAAAGTTGGATGGATGCGCCTAACGTTTTTAAAGAAGGAATGGAGGATTCTAAATTTCTTCATGTGTCTACAGATGAGGTATATGGAACTCTTGGAGAAACAGGTCTTTTTACAGAAAAAACTTCGTATGCTCCTAATAGTCCATATAGTGCATCCAAGGCCTCTTCCGACATGCTGGTAAGAAGTTATTTTCATACTTATGGTTTACCAGTAGTGACTACCAATTGTTCTAATAATTATGGGCCTAGACAACATAATGAAAAGTTAATTCCTACTATAATAAGAAAAGCTGTTACAGAAGAAAGTATTCCTATTTACGGAGATGGTAAAAATATCAGGGATTGGTTATATGTTTTAGATCATTGTAAAGGAATTGATTTAGTTTTAGAAAAAGGAAGACTGGGCGAAACGTATAATATTGGAGGTAAAAACGAAAGAGAGAATATATATATAGCTAGAACTATTTGTAAAATTCTTGATACCTTAAAGCCGTTACAAAATCAAAAATCGTATCTGGATTTAATTACATTTGTAACTGATAGACCAGGCCACGATTTCCGATACGCAATTGATGCCTCAAAAATTGAGGCTGAATTGGGATGGAAGGCCGAAGAAAATTTCGAATCCGGAATTGAAAAAACGATACAATGGTATTTAGATAAGTACGACTCTTAACTGTCATTCTGGTGAATACCGGAATCCATAAGTTTTAAATATGAAATGGAGTCAACTTGAGAGTTTTTGATGTACCGAAGAGTGATTTTTGATCAATTCCATTTAATCACTAAAACAATATAACAACAAATGAAAGGAATCATACTAGCAGGAGGATCAGGTACACGTTTACACCCACTAACATTAGCAATAAGTAAGCAACTAATGCCAGTGTATGATAAACCAATGATTTATTATCCACTTTCTACACTAATGTCTGCTGGAATAAGAGAAATCCTTATTATTTCTACTCCATTAGATTTGCCGTTGTTTGAGAAATTATTAGGCGATGGTAAAAAATACGGATGTGTTTTTGAATATGCCGTTCAGAAAGAACCTAATGGACTGGCAGAGGCATTTATAATTGGCGAAAAGTTCATTGGAAAAGACAAAGTAGCATTGATTTTAGGAGATAATATCTTTTATGGATCAGGTCTCGAGGAGTTATTGGAAAACAATAATGATCCAAGTGGTGGAATTATTTATGCGTACCACGTTCAAGATCCCGAACGATACGGAGTGGTAGATTTTGATCGTGAAGGCAATGTAATATCCATAGAAGAAAAACCAAAATCCCCTAAATCTAATTATGCTGTTCCCGGAATTTACTTTTACGATAATGAAGTTGTAGAAATAGCAAAAAATATAAAACCAAGTGATAGAGGAGAGTTAGAAATAACCGATGTTAACAATGCATATCTTACACAAGGAAAACTAAAAGTTAGCATTCTGGATAAAGGTACTGCCTGGTTGGACACAGGTACTTTTAATTCCTTAATGCAAGCATCTCAGTTCGTACAGGTGATAGAAGAAAGACAAGGGCTAAAAATTGGAGCGATAGAAGAAATAGCTTATAACAAAGGGTTTATTTCAAAAACAGAGCTAGAAACTCTGGCAAAACCTCTGATTAAAAGTGGTTATGGAAAATATTTATTGCAGTTAATTTAATTTTGTTGTCATTCCAGCGTGTCACACTGAGCCTGTCGAAGTGAAGGCTGGAATTTATGAATAAGTTCAGAATGGAAAAAGCAAAGTACGTATAGTGGAAATAGAAGAAACAAACATAGAGGGTTGTTTTATATTGAAACCGAGAATATTCAAAGATGAAAGAGGTTCATTTTTTGAAAGCTTCAATCAAAAAACATTTGAGAAGTTAACTGGTTTGAACATTAATTTTGTTCAGGATAATCAATCAATTTCTACCAGAGGAGTTTTAAGAGGACTTCATTTCCAAAAAGGAGAATATGCACAAGCAAAATTGGTAAGAGTAACAAAAGGCAGCGTTTTAGACGTAGCTGTAGATTTAAGGAAAGACTCTCCAACATTTGGGAAACATTTTGCCATAGAATTAAATGATCAAAATAATTACCAACTGTTTGTTCCAAGAGGTTTTGCTCACGGCTTCGTTGTGTTGAGTGACCAAGCAATTTTTAACTATAAATGTGATAATTATTATTACAAAGATGCAGAAACCGGAATTAAATATGATGACCCAGATTTAGAAATTGATTGGAAATTGAAAGTATCAGAAATTTTAGTATCAGAGAAAGATAATATTTTACCTAATTTTAATGAATTAAATAAATAATACAAAGTTCTTTTTATTTTTAGAAAACACAGTACCTTTGCGGCACTTTTAAAAAGATCAATAGTACCTGATTATGAGTAATAAAGAAAACACTTCGGAGGAAATAGATTTAGGACAGTTGTTTAAATTGATAGGAGATGCGTTTAACAAACTATTTCAATTTATCGAAAATATTCTTAAAGGGATCTTTTCTGCCATTATTTCATTTCTTCAGTTTATTCGTGTTCATTTTTTGAAGTTTGCAATTGCTGGAATAGTTGGGATTGCTTTAGGTTGGTATCTAGATTATAACACTGAGCCAATTTATAGATCTTCGATGATCGTAGAACCTAATTTTAATAGTGCACAACAATTATATAATAATATTGAATTCTATAATGAATTAGCAAAAGATGCTGAGTACAAAAATTTAGCATTAGCTCTAAAAATATCTGATAAAGAGGCAGGTAACATCGTTGGTGTGTCCATTGAAGCCTTTAGTGATGATAATCAGAAGCTTAAGCAATTCAGTGATTTCGTTAATACGTTAGATAGTACTTCTAGAGCAAATTTAAGTTACGAAGATTATCTTGAAAACTTTAATAATATTAATGCCAAATTTCATAAAATTACTATTAAAGCCTTGGAACCTGAGGTAGCAAAAAAATGCCAAAATGCTATTGTTCGCTCTATATCCAACAATCAGTATTTTCAATTACGCAAAAACACGAATGATTTGAATTTAAAAATAAATGATTCTATAGTGCGAAAACAATTAACAGAAGTGGATTCATTAAAGAAATTTTACCAAAAACTAAAGTTAATTGACGCAGAAAAGATTGAGAAATCTTCAAGTACAAGTATAAACCTAAGCTCAGAAAACAATCAATTAGATAGATCTGAGATTGCATTATTAAAAGAAGCAAAATCACTAGGCCAGGAGATTTTGGAAATTAATAATAGAAAAGCTTACACAAAGAATATTATTAACGTAATTTCAGATTTCCCAAATCGAGGAGCATTAGTAAATAGTTTTTTTAGACAGAAAAAGGTGCTCATGCCAATCGGTTTTGTTGGGTTAACGTTTTTAGTACTTCTATTCTTGTCATTGAATCGTTATTTGAGAAATTATTATAGAAATTAAAATTTAGTTTTAGATGGTTAAGGACTCATGAAAGTGACAAATGTTTTAGTAACAGGATCTAATGGTCAATTGGCACAATGCATAAAAAGCTTAAAAGACAGCTATACTTTGTTAAATATCTTTTTCTCTACCAAGAGAGATTTTGATATAACTAGTAAAAAATCTATAACTACTTTTTTAAGTAAAGAAAAATTTCAATATCTTATTAATTGTGCTGCTTACACAAATGTAGAACAAGCTGAAAAAGAAGCAAGCAAAGCTTTTTTGGTTAATGCAGAAGGAGTAAAGAACTTAGCAGAAGTCTGTAAAGAAAAAGACATAATACTTATTCATATATCTACAGATTATGTTTTCGATGGTAAAAAAGAGGTCCCTTATACAGAAGAGAATGTGCCGAATCCTATTAATGAATATGGAAAATCAAAGTTAAAGGGGGAGTTATATATTCAAAGTATAACAGATAAATACTTTATCATAAGAACTTCTTGGTTATATTCTCAATACGGTAAAAATTTTTATAAGACTATTTTAGATAAGTCAAATACCGAAAAGAAGCTTTCCATTATAGCTACTGAGGTAGGCACACCTACGAATGCTAACGACTTATCTAAATTTTTATTAGAGCTTGTAGAAAGTAAAACTGAAAATTATGGAATTTACCATTTTAGCAATCTTGGTAAGGCGACTTGGTATGATTTTGCAGAAGAAATTTTAAAAAAACTAGGGAAACAGGAAAGAATAAAGCTTGAAAAAACAGATAATTACCCTACTTTTGCAAAAAGACCGAAATATAGTGTTTTGGATAAAGAAAAGACTCAAAGAATATACAATTATAATATATTAGACTGGAGGGATTCTTTGATAAAATTAAAAAAAGAGAATTAAATGTTAGATTTGAAAGGTAAATCTATTCTTATTACAGGTGGTACAGGTTCATTGGGAAAAGCTTTGACTGAACATATATTGTTAACACATCCTGAAGTTAAAAGGCTTATTATATTTTCAAGGGATGAGCAAAAGCAATTTCAAATGGCTCAAGAGTTTCCAAACGAAATGTATCCTCAGATTAGATATTTTATTGGAGATGTTAGAGATAAAGAAAGGCTGGTAAGAGCTTTTCAAGGTGTTAACTATATCATACACGCTGCTGCCATGAAACATGTACACATTGCCGAATATAATCCTGATGAATGTATTAAGACAAACATCGGGGGAGCAGAAAATGTAGTTGAGGCGTGTTTTAAGACTAATGTAGAAAGGGTTGTGGCTCTCTCAACGGATAAAGCTTGTGCACCAATAAACCTTTACGGAGCAACCAAATTAACTTCTGATAAGCTTTTCGTAGCTGCAAACAATATCAAAGGAGAAAACCCTATAAAATTTTCTGTAGTTAGATACGGAAATGTTATGGGGTCTAATGGCTCGGTAATACCTTTTTTTATTAAAAAGAAAAAAGAAGGTAAATTACCAATAACCGATCCTAACATGACTCGTTTTAATATTTCTTTACAAGGAGGTGTAGAAATGGTAATGCATGCGCTAGAACATGCCTGGGGAGGAGAACTTTTCGTTCCAAAGATACCTTCATATAAGATTATGGATGTAGCAGAAGCAATTGGACCTGAATGTAAGAAAATAACTGTTGGAATAAGACCAGGTGAAAAGGTACATGAAGAGATGATAACTCCTTCGGATTCATTTTATACATATGATCTAGGAAAATATTATGCTATTCTTCCGGCTTCTCATAATTGGAACTTAGAAAATTTTATAAAAACCTTTAATGCAAAAAAAGTAGAACAAGGGTTTAGTTATAATTCAGGAAAAAATGATCATTGGGAAACGATAGAAACTCTTAGATCATTAATAAAAATTCATGTAGATTCAACTTTTGAAGTGTAATGGAAATGAATATACCATACGGACGACAAAGCATCGACGAGGATGACATCAAAGCTGTTGTAGAAACCTTAAATGCAGATTTCCTAACACAGGGTCCGAAGGTTAGAGAATTCGAAGAAAAATTTGCGAAATATGTTGGGGCAAAGTTCTCAGTTGCTGTTAGTAATGCTACTGCAGGTCTTCATTTATCTATTTTAGCTCTAGATTTGAGAAAGGGAGAACGAGTAATAACGACACCTATAACATTTGCAGCATCTGCCAATTGCGTGAGGTATGCAAAGGGAGAAGTTTGGTTTGCAGACATAGATCAAGATACTTATCTTTTGTCTATTGAAAGCGTCAGAAAATTAATAGAAAGTAAACCAAAAGGATTTTTTAAGGGCATCATCCCTGTTGATTTTGGCGGACTACCTGTTGATTTAGAGGGGTTTAGGAACCTAGCAGATGAACACAATCTTTGGATTATTGAGGATGCTTGTCACGCACCAGGAGGATACTTTTTCGATTCAAAAGGAAAAAAACAGATGTGCGGTAATGGTAATTACGCTGACTTAGGAGTGTTTTCATTTCATCCTGTTAAACATATTGCTTGTGGAGAAGGAGGGATGATTACCACAAACTCCGAAGAATTATATAAAAAACTAATTCTTTTAAGAACTCATGGTATTACAAAAGCAAACATGTCTGAAAATCATGGAGGGTGGTTTTATGAAATGCAAGAATTAGGCTTTAATTATAGATTGACCGATATTCAGTCAGCCCTAGGGATTACTCAGCTTAAAAAGAATACTGTTGGAGTTGATAAAAGAAATCAAATAGCAGAAAAATATAAACTGGCATTCAGTAATAAAATCAAATATCAATATTTACCCAAGCAAAGATATAATGCTCATCATTTATTTGTTATAGAAGTGGAGGATCGTGAGGGTTTATATAATCATTTACAAAAAGAGGGAGTTTTTGCTCAAATTCATTATATCCCAGTTCATAGGTTGCCATATTACAGAAATATTGGGTATGACGGTTCCAATTTAATCAACGCGGAAAACTATTATAGTAGATGTATTAGTTTACCTATGTATCCAACCCTTAGAGAGGAAGAACAAAATTTTGTCATTAATAAAGTATTAGAATATACTAATAATGAATAATCTTGCAATTATACCAGCTCGTGGAGGAAGTAAAAGAATTCCTAAAAAAAACACTAAACCTTTTTTAGGAATACCAATCATTGAATATTCAATTAAAGCTGCTTTGGACTCCGACATTTTTCAGGAAGTAATGGTTTCTACTGACGATCATGAAATAGCAGAAATAGCAACAAAATCTGGAGCTGTAGTGCCTTTTATTAGAAGTGTGGAAAATTCAAATGACTATGCAACTTTGTATGATGTGGTATATGAAGTCTTAAATTGGTACAAAGCAAAAAAAATAGATTTTGAAGCGGTAAGTTGTATTATGGCTACTTGCCCTTTTTTAAAACCAGAGCAGATAATAGAAGCACACAGTATACTTTGTCAAGATGAAACTGATTCGGTTCTTCCTGTAGTTAAATTTGATTATCCTATTCAAAGAGCTTTAAAAAAAAACAAAAAAGGACATTTAAATTTTTGCAATCTTGAAGACTATAAAACTAGATCTCAAGACTTGGAAGAGACATATCATGATGCAGGAATGTTTTACTTTACTAAAGTAAATAGTTTTTTGAAGAAAAATAATAATAGACTTTCATCGGGTAGTATTAAACCTTTTTTGATAAATAGTTTTGAGTCCCAAGATATCGATACAATCGAAGATTGGAATATCGCGGAAATGAAGTTCAAAATACTAGAAAAAAATGTTAGATAGTTATTTTTTTGTTCCTGCCAATAATAAACGATTTATAGAAAAATCCAAGTCTCTTGTTGTTGATCATATGATTTTTGACTTAGAGGATGCAGTTGCCTCTAGCGAACTAGAAGAGGCTTTAAAAAACCTAAAAAACCTATCAGACAAGAAAAACTGTTGGGTGAGACCTCCCTTATTTGTTAATGAGCAAATTGATAATGTTATTTTACAAAAAAGTTTGAATATTGGTTTTAATAAATTTGTATTTCCTAAAGTTTCGGCAAAAGTTGAAATGCTTTTTTTAGAAAAATGGATTATAGAGCAATATGGGGATAATTTACTAGACAAGATAGAAGTGATTTTATTAGTAGAAAATCCTAATTGTTTATTAGAGTTAGAAAAAATTTTAGAATCTAAACTAAATATTGTTGCCGTTTCTTTAGGAAGCCATGATTATTGTAATGCAATGAGCATGAAGCATATAAGAAAAAATTTGGATTATTCTAAACATAAGATCTTAAATATTGCCAGAGCAAATGGAATAATGTTTTTAGATTCTCCTTCGATGAATATTAAGAACAAAGAAATCTATACAGAAAATATAGAAGAGGCTTTTTCTTTGGGATGTGATGGAATTATGACGATACACCCCAATCAATTGAAATGGATCAATGAGTTTCCTTTTTATAGTGAAGAAGAAATAGAAACAGCAAAAACCATTTGGCAAAATGTTTTACAAATAGGTGAAAATAATTTTAGTGTTATAAAATTAGATGGTCAAGTATATGAAAGACCTCACCTTAATAGAATAAAGAAAATAATAAATTGGGCAAATACTCATGAAAGCAAGTAATTTAGGAAATACCTATAATGATTTTGTTGTTGGAGATACCATCAAGCATAATTTATCAAAAACAATTTTTGAAAGTGATAATAATTTATTCAGTTTGCTGACTATGAATCACCATCCAGTTCACACTAATGTTGATTATTGTGACAAAGCTCAGCATGGAGAGGTTTTGGTCGTTGGTACGCTCGTTTTTAGTTTAGTTGTTGGTATTACCGTACCTGATATTAGTGGAAAGGCTATTGCAAATCTTGAGTATGAGTCTGTAAAACATTTAGCACCTGTTTTTATTAATGATACTATTTACGCCTCTACGAAGATTATTGATAAATGGATTACTAGTAATAAGGAAAAAGGTATTATATATGTTGAAACCGTTGCTTTCAATCAAAAATCGGAAAAAATATTAAGTTTTAGAAGGAAAGTTTTGGTTCCCAAATTATAGGTGGTATGAAAAAAGAATATCTATTAAGAAGTTTATTATTTGTTCCTGGTCACAGGGAAAATCTAATGCAAAGTGCTATTCGGTCAAATAGTGATGCTGTATTATTGGATTTGGAAGATTCTGTGCAACCAAAGGAAAACAAAAAACTAGCAAGAGAATTAGTTAAGAAATATATCCAAGAAGGAGTATTTGAGGGAAAATATATTTTTCCAAGAGTTAATGATCGAGAAAGTGGAGAGCTCCTTAAAGACGTTTATGAACTTACTTTAGAGGGTATAGAAGGTTTTATGTATCCAAAATCTAAATCAGCTAAGGATATCTATTTTTTCTCTAAACTATTAGAGACAATAGAATATGAAAAAGGATATGAAATAGGAACTTTTAAAATTATTCCTCTAATAGAGACCGCTTCTGCAGTTTTAAAAGCGGAAGAAATAGCGGGAGCATCCACTAGAGTAATCGGAATAGCTTTTGGAAGTGAAGATTTTGTTTCAGATTTAAAAGGCATACATGATAAAGAGCATCAAAGTATTTTTACTCCTAGATCTATCATAGCGATGGCGGCTAGAGCGAAGAATGTAATACCAATTGATACTGTTCATATTAATGTTCACGATCTGGAGGATTTAGAAACAAATTTAGTGCTCTCAAAGAAATTGGGATACGAAGGCATGCTATCTCTTCATCCAAAAGAATTAGATTTAATCCACGAACATTATTCTCCTTCATCTTTAGAAGTTGAAAATGCCCAATTAACTCTAAAGTATGCTGAAGAGGCTAGAAAGGATAATAAAGGTGTTGCAGTCATTAATGGAAAATTTATTGGCCCTCCTATTATTCTAAAGGCTCAAGAGGTTTTACGGAAGCATAATATGATTCAAAGAAAAAAGGACAACTAGTAATGAAAAAACTTATAATTATCGGTGGCTATGGAAATGGAACTGTCGTAGCTTCGACTGTAGAGGATGTTAATTTACAGAAACAGGAATGGGAAATCATTGGTTTTTTAAATGATAGAGAAACCAATCCTATTAATGGATATCCAATTCTTGGAAAAATCACTAAGGAAGTAGTAGATCAATATCTAGAAGATGAAAATGTTTTTTTCTTTTATACATTGATTTCTACAAAACTTAATCATAAATTTCTTCATAAACTTCTGGATTTAGAAATACCAGACAATAGATTTGCTACCATAATTCATCCAACAGCTGTGGTGTCTAAATTTGCAAAATTAGGTTATGGAGTATGTATTCAGCCGTTTGTAAATATAGGACCAAATGTTGAGATAAAGAATCATGTTCAAATATATGCACAATCCCTTGTGGGACATGGTGCTAAACTGGACAATTATTCATATGTGGCTAATAATGCTTGTATTGGTGCCGATGTGCATTTAAAAGAGGGAGCATATTTGGGAACAAATTGTAGTACCCTAGAGTTTATATCCTTAGGAAAATGGTCTTTAATAGGAATTGGATCGGTTGTTTTAAAAGATGTACCAGACTATACCAAAGTTGTTGGCAACCCTTCCAGAGAGATAGGAACGACCAAATAAAATGAAAAATAGAATTTTATTTAGAGTTGATGGAGGACTAAAAAAAGGCCTGGGACATTTGGTAAGAAGTATTGCTCTAGCAAAAAACATGAAGCTTACCACTAATTTTGAAATTGTTTTTGCAAGTAATTATTCCGAAATATTGGAAAAAAAACTTAACGAGGCAGGTTTTTCCGTTTATTATAATGACAAAAATAAACCAGAAGAAGAGTTTTTATTGGAAGTAATAGATACTCTTAAAATCACAAATGTTTTTATAGACGATCTCCACCAGTATGCTAGAGAATTTATGCTACAACTAAAAAAGAATATCAAAGTTATATTCTTTCATAATTCTTGCAATGCTTCCAAAGATTCTTGTGCAACCATAATTCCTTCTGCACATACAGATAGAAACTCATTGTTAACTTTGGGTTTTAATAAGAATAAATTATTTATCGGTCCAGAGTATGTTATCATAAATGATAAGCTAATAGATCTTAAAAAACAGAAAAAAGAATCCGAAACTGCTAATATTTTTAGAATTGTTATTACTACCGGAGGAAGTGACCCCAAAGGAGTTCTATTAACTATATTAAAATATCTACAAGGAATAAAAAACAAGGATTTAGAAATTATTGTTTTGATAGGTGAGGGTTTCATGCATAGAGAAGAACTAAGCAAAATTTTAGATTCTAATAGAAATTCAGCACATTTAAAATTGAAAGCGGTACCTTATTCAATTAAAGAATTAATTCTTGCTGATATGGCAATATCGACTTTTGGTGTTAGTACATATGAATTAATGTACTTAGGTATTCCTGTTTTGAGCGTAGCACACGCAATTCCTAATGCAAAAGGAAGCAAGCTATTAGCTAATAAATATTCGGCAATTAAAGATCTGGGTCTAATCGATAACCTAACAAAAGAGAGTTTTAAGAATGGTTTATTTAGCATGATAAATTCTTTAGATGAGAGAGAAGATTTAGTAAGAAATGGAATACGACTTATTGATGGAAAAGGAATAGAACGTGTTTCGAAAATATTAGTAGATAAATTTTATTCTTAAAAAAATGGTGTTAACAGACAAAACCTTTATAATAGCAGAATTATCTGCTAATCATAATAATAATTTTCAGCTCGCTAAGGATACTATTTATGCCATGAAAGAATCTGGTGCTGATGCAGTTAAATTTCAAACCTATACTGCAGATTCAATAACGTTAAATGTTGACAACAAGTATTTTGGACCTAGAGATTCTGGAATCTGGAAAGGAAAAACCTTATATGAAATTTTTACTGAAGGTAGCATGCCCTGGGAGTGGCAAGCTAAACTATTAGAATATGCCAATGAATTAGATTTGATTTGCTTTTCTTCGCCTTTTGATTTTAAAGCTGTTGATTTTTTAGAGGAATTACATGTACCAATGTATAAAATTGCATCCCTAGAAATATCCGATATTCCGCTAATAAGCTATGTTGCATCAAAGGGAAAGCCAATTATTTTATCAACGGGTATCGCTAATCTTAATGATATTGAATTGGCTGTAAATGCTTGCAGAAAAGAAGGAAATAATGATATAACATTATTAAAGTGTACTTCTGCTTATCCTACTCCTTTTGAAGAAGTCAATCTTAAAGTTATTCCTAATTTAAGAGAAACATTTAATGTAAAAGTAGGGTTGTCTGACCATACGATGGGTTCAACAGTTCCTTTAGGAGCAGTGGCACTTGGTGCAAAAGTAGTGGAAAAACATTTTATTCTGGATAGGAATTTAGGAGGAGTGGACTCTTCTTTTTCAATGGAACCAGATGAATTCAAATTTATGGTAAAATCAATTCGTGAATTAGAAAAAGCATTAGGCTCTGTAAGTTACGAATTGACTGAAAAACAAAAAGACACTAAAATTAGAGGAAGATCTTTGTTTATATCTTCTAAGGTTAAAAAAGGTGAGGTACTTACCAAGAATAATGTGAAATCAGTTAGACCTGGTTTAGGATTACACCCAAAATACTTTTATGATGTACTTGGTAAGAAAGCAAATCGAGACATTACAGCAGGGTCTCCTTTAGATTGGAGTATGATCGAATAATTGTATAAAAATGAATTTAAAAATAGTTTGGTGCTTAGAAAAATTGGATTAGAAAAAGTAATAACACTACTTGTTCGTTTTGTAGGGATAGGATCCAGATTTTTGTTGACATTTTTATTAACTAAGGAAATATCTTTAGAATTTCAAGGAGAGTATTCTTTGGTTGTTACTTCTGTAGCATTGTTAGTAATTCTTTTTGGATTTGATTTTTATGTTCATAGTAATAGAATGATAGTAAAAGGTGAGTATGATGCGGTTTTTTGCTTGAAAAACTCTGTAACATTCTATTTATTGAGTTATTGCGTACTTTTTCCAGCTATTTGGTTTTTTTTTAAGATTTTTTCAATCGAATTTGTTCGTGTTGAACTCCTATTGGTTCTCATACTATTTGAACATTTAGGACAAGAGTTTTTTAGAACTTATATTGCTTTAGGTAGACCTTTATTGGCAAACATTCTATTATTTATTAGAACTGGTCTATGGTGTCTTATTTTGGTACTAGGGTTATTATTCCTGAAGCCCTTTCAAGTTGATTTAAATAATATTTTGGTCATTTGGTTAATATCAGCAATCATATGTGCAATGTTAGGTTTTATTTTTTTCCCGAACCTAAAAAGTTTTTTTAAAATAAAAGTTGATAAAATATGGATAAAAAGAGGAGTTATAGTCGGAGCAACTATGTTTTTGTCAACGATATGTTTAAAAATAATTGAATATTCTGATCGTTATTTAATCGTTTTGTTTACAAGTAAAAAGGACTTGGGAATTTATTCGGTGTTTTTTCAGTTGGTAAATGTAGTAAATGTAGTGGTGTTTACAATGTATATTTCATTCCTATATCCTAGTATCATTAAGGGCGTTTATAATAGTAACTTTGGTGCGGTTAGAGCCGCTCAAAAAACTATTAAAACAAAAACAATTTTAGCTGTTGTATTTTACGGAATTGCTTCTTTTTTCTTTCTGCCTTTTTTTCTAGAATTTATTGGAAAAGAAGAACTTAATCAAAATATGTTTTTGTTTTATATAATGCTGATTAGCACCTTGTTTTTAAATTTTAGTTTTACTAGCCATTATGTTATTGTAGGTGCAGAAAAAGAAAAAATGATTTTTACTGCAACCTTTATTGCATGTCTGGTTAATTTAGCAATAAATTTTTCTTTGATTCCTTTTTTTGGAATTTATGGATCTGCGTTTGCTATGCTTTTAAGCAATATAACTCTTTTTGTTATAAAGCGTAAATTTGAAAAGAAGATAATAAAGATAAGCTTACCCAATGCATCAAAAAAATAGAACTTGAAAAAGATCAATTATATAATTTTAATAGTTACACCTTTTCATAAAAAAGTGGTTTTTCATCTATTCCCAGATTTGTTAAATAGAGAAGATGTGTTAATATTGTTTAGTGAATACGTAGATTTTGATAGAAGATATTTGACTTTTGAAAGACTCAAAAGTTATGGTTTTTCAAGAAGAGAGCTATTTAATAATCCTTTTGGACTTTTAAAGAGTACTTTACATAAAGTCAATAGTATTAAACAGGAAATTAAACTATTAAAAAAGAAATACGCTTTCTCGAATGAACTTAAGGTTCTGATATGCTCAGATAAGGACATATTTACTCAAATACTCATTAATAAAACAATTTCTAAAAACTACCCTAACAGAAGATTAATAGCCATAGAAGAGGGGATTGGTTTTTATTCAAAGATAAAATTCAAAGACCTTTTGTTATCATTTTCATACAAAATGATAACACCTATTTTATTTGGTATTAGATTACACTATTTTAAAAGATTAGGTTGCCATCCAAAAATAAATGATATTTATTTAAGAGTTCCTGAGCTGTTGGATAAGAAAAGAAAAAATTTAAATTACATAAAGTTTTTTCTTAATACTTCAAGCAATGATAAAAGAACACCTTCAAAAGGAACCTGTCTTTTATATTCTTTTCCAGAACAAGATTCGAAGCAAAGAGTCGAAGTGAAGATTAATATTATTAAAATAATTGCTGGGTATTTAGATCAAAAAGGAAAAAAACTTGTTATTAAACCGCATCCCAGAGAAAATAGTGAGGTATTGATTAGTGAACTTAGTGAAATAAAAAACGTAACTATTTTAGATAAAAGTGTTTCTGGAGAAGAAATTGATTATTTTGAGTATGAACAAATCTTTAATTTCTTTTCATCGATTATTATAGATATATTAGATAAAAAATACCCACCAAATAAATTGATTACAATAGGTTCTCGTAAAAAATGTCCGATTGAATTTTCAGAAGAAATGAAATATATACCAATTAATAAATTTAGCACAGATCAAATTGAGAATTAAAAAATTGCCCTTTACCGTTTTTCTTCTTGTGCTATTTTATCCGATTCTTCTTCTTTTTCCTGTTTTTTTGGGAAAGAATGGTTTTGCTTTTACAGCACCATTTTTCTTTGGTGTATTTTTAGCAATTTTTTTGAGTGTTTTGATTAAGGGTAAAATAACAATTAATAATCGAAATGTTATTTTAGCATTATTGCTCTTAATTTGTTTATCGATATTTAATTTTACAAGTCTTAGATATTCCCTTCCTGTATTTTATTTGGTATATACATTGTTTCTGTTTTTATTTTTTGAAGACAAAGACAATTATCTGGTTAGGAAAGATGTTTTTTTTGATAACTTCCTGTTTATTTATATTGTACTAGCTATACCATTTATTTTTTTAGAGCAAGGATATGTAAAAGGAGACAGGTTTTCCGGATTTATAGGGTCCCCAACTATTTTTTCCGGCATAATTTCGGCAATTTATATAATTTTCGCAAACAAAAAACGGCTGTTTTCTATTAAGTCTATGGCCATTTATGTAGTCGTTCTATATCTAGTTTATTTAACAAAAACAAGGTTGATTCTACTATTTTTGTTAGTCTATCCATTACTTAGGGTTTTAATGAATTATAAAAAATGGTTCACTATAAAAAGAGTATTTGTCATTTTTTTGATGACAACATTGTTTATTTATTTTTTATATACTAGAGTTACAGAATGGTTTCCTTCATTAGTAACTTTAAGATATGAAAATTCACAAGATTCTTCTTTTAATTTGAGATTTTACTTATATTCTCTAATAGAGGATAATTTCATTAATGGTAATTGGATTGAAAGAATGCTGGGAAAGGGGAATGAGTTTTCTAGAAATTTTATAAGAGCAAAATTTGATCACGATTTAATGCCCCATAATGATTATATAAGAATACTAAATGATTGGGGAGTTGTCGGTTTTTTACTTTTTATTTATTTCTTTTATAAGATTGGTACCAAGAATAAAAATACACTTTTTGTTTCCTTAGTTTTCATGTTATTGTTTTATTCTAATATGATTTTCAACCTTTTTATGATATCTATATTAATAATACAATATTTCAATAATGGAGATAGTGATGAAGATCAATTAAAAAAGACTTGAATATGGAAAAGGCATTTAATTTATCAGCATATTTTTATGCTTTTTCTATTGCTTTATTTCCTTTCTTATCTTCCGTAGCCTTGGGTGTTTTTATAGCTGCCAGTATATTTCTTTTGATTAAAGAAAAAAAGTGGTTTGGAGAGTCAATACATGGAGGGCTATTACTTTTTTCAGTGCTATTTTTTATGTATGTTATTTATGTTCCCTTTTCATTAGAGATTAATAGAGGGTTTAAAATTATATCCAGAATATTACCGATTGTTGTTATTCCGATATTGATTTCTATTCCAAGAATAGCAAATAAACTAAAAAGGCTTAATATTAGTGTCGCTTTTATTTTGGGCGTTACTCTTTCGTGCTTAGTATCATTATTATTAGCTCTTATAACCTTTTTTAAGACAGGCAATGATTTTTCCTCATTTTTTTACTACAATCTGAGCTCATATATGCATTTACATCCTACCTATTATTCCCTTTATATCCTATGTGCCATCATTTTATTGAAAGATGATACTTTGCCGCTTATAACATTAAGATTTAAATTGTCGATTGCTTTACTTTTTACAATTTTTCTGATTTTATTAGAAACGAAAATGGCAATCTTAATTTTCTTTTTGTTAATATCAATTTTTCTGATTAAATCATTTGGTAATTGGAAAGGGATCTTTGCAGTAGCATTGTTGTTTTCATTGGTGTTAGGAATAACGTATTCTACCAATTATAATCTGAGGGTAAAAGAATTATTTAAAGATAGGGAATCGCTAAATATAGGCAATTTTGAGGAGGATGGAGTTTCTCAGAGAATCTGGCTTTGGACCAAAACGGTGGACCAAATTAAAGAAAAACCTTTATTGGGTTATGGTGTCGAATCACAAAAAACTATTTTCAGATGGAAAATAGAAAAGGAACTGTTAAAGGATGAACTTGTGGATTTCTCATTTGCCGAAGCAGCCAAAAGAATAGCGACAAAAAATTTACACAATCAATATTTGCAAATACTTTATGAGTTTGGATTGGTAGGTTTATTTTTGTTTTTAATCAGTGTTTTGTTTTTGTTTTTTCTTGCTTTAAAAAGAAAGAATTATGTGTTTTTATCAGTGTATATTATTTTTCTTCTATTTTTAATAACAGAAAACTTGCTCTATCGTCAAATGGGAATATACTTCTATAGTTTTATGTTACCCTACTTGTTTATAAAACATAATACACTGAAAGTAAATATAGGATAGATTTAAAAATAATATATGATGAAGTTTTATTTAAATATGATTTTGTGCCTGCTGCTATTATTTATTGTTGGTTGCAGTTCTGATGATTCATTAGATAACCTGCCACCACGGGATTTTGACGCTAAGGCTATTAGTGCTGGTATTAATAGTTTATCGATCAGATGGACAGAATCTACTGACCCTGAAAACTCTATTGTAAAATATGATATTTATATTGCTAAGAATGAACAGAATGCGGAATTTGTACAGATCGCATCTGCACTTTCTGAACAACAAGTGAGTAGTCCCTATCAATCAGATCCTGATTTTCGTTTCTTTTATAAGATTGAAAACTTAGAACATAATACGCAATGGAAAGGAAAAGTTGTAGCTGTAGATCAGGAGGGGCAAAGGAAAGAAAGTTTTTTTTGGACTTCTACTCAAGAGGATAAAGTTGTACCAATAATTAATAATATTACCGTTGGATCCAGAAAATTTTACGCTAGATTTTCGGTTGATTTTGAGAATTCTGGAGGTTATAAAAAAGAGTATATTGTTTATTTGAACGATAACTTAATAGATTCTAATGGCTTTTTGGATAATTTATCAGAGGGCACCACTTACAATTTACGTGTCCAGATTGATGACGGTAATGCAATATCAGATCCTTTCGAAACTTCTTTTACTACATTAAGTGGAGATGTACTGGTAGATGATCTTTATTTTGTTTCACAAAGTCAAATAGATCGTTTTGGTACAAACAGATTTAAAGAAATCCAGGGGGATGTTACCTTATTAATTGAAAATGTAGGTCAGGGAGGTATTCAAATAAATGACTTAAGCCCATTAGCCGACATAGAAATAATTTCAGGAAACTTAAAAATCGAAGGTTCTCATAGAAACCAAGAAGTCGCTTTATTTCCTTACATAAAACAAGTCGAAGGAGATCTAACCTTATTTGAAGCCCATCTTTTTAATGCGTTTGAAAGATTAGAAACTGTAGGGGGTGAATTGGATCTACATGGATGTTATCAAATGGATTCTGACCCAATAATTTTTGAAAAATTAATAGAAATACAAGGGGGTCTTTTCATCTACCAGACTGCACCAAGAGGTTTCAATAAGCTCCAAATGACAGGAAGTATACATATAATTGAAACAGGGATTATTAATCTCGATTTTTTATCTGAACTTAATACAGTGTCAGGTAATGTTTTTTTTGCTTTTAATCCAAGATTGACAGATTATTGTGGTCTTAGGCCATTATTCTCAGAAGGAAATTTTACGGGGTCTCTAACAATTGATTCATACGACAGCGACTATTTTAATCCATCAATACAGGATATCATAGGTGGTAATTGTAGTATATAACACGTATCTAGAATGGAAAACAGAATTGACTCATTAGACTACCTTAGAGGTTTAATGGCACTAGGGATTATGATTTACCACTATTTCTCATGGACTTACGGTAGTTATGGTAGTGAATCATTTTTGGGTATACTTGGCATTTACGGTGTTTCTACGTTTTATGTACTTAGTGGATTAACCCTTTATGTTGTTTACAGTAAAAGACTGACTATAGATACTATTTTACACTTTACTATTAAACGGTTTTTTAGGATATATCCATTATTGTGGATAAGTATTTTTTTAACGATTTTTTTATTGAACAAGACTTTTGATATTAAAACAATTTGGTTAAATATATCGGGATTGTTTGGATTTCTAGCTCATGATAAATATATATCAACAGGGGCTTGGTCAATAGGCAACGAATTGGTTTTTTATGCTTTTTTTCCTCTAATTATTCTTTTTGCTAAAAAGATTAAGTTTTTTGTTGAAGCTTTTTTTATTGCCTCTTTGTTTGTGGCGATATATTTTGCTTTTTTTTATTTAGATGTTAATCAAACTCTTGGTAAACAATGGAGTATATATATAAACCCATTGAATCAACTCTTTCTTTTTTCAGGTGGGATTTTGATTGGTAAACTAATTGGTAGTTATAGAAACAACTTAATTAGCTTGTTTTTGTTATTTGTAACAGTTTTAATACTTGTTTTTTATCCAGTTTCCGGTAATAGAATTAATTTGTTAGTTGATTGGAATAGATTGTTGTTTGCTAGCTTGTGTTTTGTTATAACTATTGTTTTTTTGCTTATGGATTTTCCTTTAAGTAAATGGATAAATAAGATTTTAAGTAAATTAGGACATATCTCCTATACCGTTTATCTAATCCACCCCATAGTTTTTTGGTACCTTAATAAGTTTAAAACAATAGAATATTTTAATAAATCTATACAGCCCGAGATGTTTATTGGTATAAGTATAATTACGACTTTTTTAATTAGTATAGTGATTTATGAATTGATTGAATATAAATTCATTAAAATAGGAAGGGCATTAACTAAACAAAAATCTAGTTTGGCTTAAAATAATATATGTAAAGAAAGCTAACCGAATAGATTTGTGCCGAATAACTCTCAAAATAGTATCCAGCTATAAAAGATAAAATACAAACCGACCAGCCATAAAAAATAGATACTCTGTTTAAAGAAAGGAATTTTATTACAAACTTCCAGTAATTATAGAAATACAAAACAGCACCTAAAACCCCAAAAAATAAAACGATATCGATAATTGACATTTCCGTTTTGAACAATAAATTTTGTCCTCCAAACAAATAATTTATTGTTTCGAATTCTTCCATTTGTAAATTAAAGCGATTTTCAAAAAACGAAACTCTTAAACTGGAAAGACTGTCTATTAATCCTTTTTCTCGATATATATATATAATAGGTTTGAAATAAGTTTCTAAAAAAACAATCCAATAAGATTTAGTGAAATATATAATGAGGATAAGTATGCTGATAATAAAAATGCTTTTGATTTTTCCGAGCGAATTAAAAAGGATATATAAAAACCATAAGCAAATAAACAAATACAACACCTTTGTGCCTACTAATAATGAAGCTATAACTGTAATACAAAGCAATAGCACATTTTTTACAGAGCTTTTGTGCAACAGTTTTTGATAAAAAAAAACAATTGAAGTAATAGCAATAAAAGAATACTCGTTTTGAGAACTAAATAAAGGCATATAACCAAATCTTTCGGAGAAGTGGTATGTTTGTAAGTATTGTATTTCAAATATTGCAGCAGTTAGTATATTTAAAGAGAATAGAATAAAAATTGTCTCCAAATATTTTCTGTAAATCTCATTATTATCTTGCGTAATTAAGATAGAAAAAAAAAGAATTCCAGAATAGTATTTTAAAAATTGAGCAACATTTTTTAAAACAAAATCGAAAGATTTACTATAAAGCCCAATAATTAGAATAACGAAGGAGATGCAAAGAGTAAAGATTAATTTCCTCTCTGTTTTAACAAATAAAATACAAAGAATAACTATTGTTATAAGTGTTTTTATATATTTTGAAACAAATATCTCTTGATCAATATAAATACGAGTTAATATATCCGACAGAAATATTAGAGCTAAAAAATATTGAGTATATCCATTTTTAAACAAAATACCTTTCAACATAAGTTAAACTTCATACTTTTGCACAAAGTATAATTATTTAAGATTATCACCAAAACAAAATATGATTCTTCTAAAATTGCTTCTAAAATGATGAAACCTAAAAGCCTGCTTATTATTTTGATCTGTGTTTTATTTTCTTGTAAAAATCAAAAAAATGACGAATCTAAAAAATCGTTAACTTCATTTGATAAGATATTGAAAAGAGCACTTGTAAATGGTTATTATGAACAAATTAATGACGATTTAGGAATAATCATTTATCAAGAAAAGATTTTTGTTTTATCCAGCAGCTTAGATAAAGTCCAAAATATGTTTTTGCTACATTTCATAAAAAAAGACAAGGGCTTTGTAAATAGAGACTTTAATTTTGAACCTGGGATGATTAAGAGTTCAGAACTTAATCTTTTCAAAAATTTAGTAGTTATACAAAAAGATTTTCCAAATGTAGATTTTGAATCGGTTAGGATTGGGCAGTATATAAGAAATGATAAAGGAGAACCTTCTAATGTATGGGTAAGACAAATTATAAAGGATAAAATCCTAACTTCTTCTAAAAGGTACAAGAATGAGTTTAAAGAACAAATTAATTTGAATATTCTTGATGAAGATTTCAAGAAGTCTTTAAAAACAGGTAAGTTTTTTAAAAATAAATGGGGGGATTATATTTTATTAAGTGATACATATATTTACTTTATAGTTCAATCGGATAGAAATCTTGATGATAAATTTATGCTTCATTTCGTAAAAAATGATAATACTTTTGAAAACAGAAGCTTTTCTTTTAGTTCTAAGAATTTTCAGGATTTTCTAGAAATGCCTTATTCTAAGTTAAGAATTGCGAGAGTAAAAATCCCTTACATTAGTGATCAGTTTTTAAAAATAAGAATAGGTCAATATAATAGTGAAGGTAATATATGGGTTCAAGAGTTAATTATTAGAGAAATTGAGGAAAATGAATTATTAAAATATAATAATGAGTTTTTAAAATAAAAAGTACTATTGCATTAATGAATAAACTAAAAAAATTAGTACTTAACAGTTCCGCAAAAGAACAAGTAGATATAATAGGAATAAATACATTTCTGAACCCCTACAGTTACTTAAAATATAGGGAAAATCCTGATTTATTTAATAAATTTAACAAAGTATATATAGATGGAATTCTGTTGGTTATTTGGTTTAGATTATTTGGTATCAAAGTAAAAAGGACTAGTTTTGATATGACTTCTCTGGCTCCAAAAGTTTTCGAGTTTTGTTCAGTTAATAACAAATCAATATATTTTATTGGATCTACAGATAGTGCGATTAATTTATTTGTTAATGAAGTTTCAAGTAAATATTATAATCTCAAAATTTTAGGGTATAGAAATGGATACTTTGATAATGAGCAAGAAAAGCGAAACGTATTAACGTTAATCAAAGAAAAGAATCCGGATTTTATAGTAGTTGGAATGGGGACACCTTTTCAGGAAGAGTTTTTGTTATCATTGAAAGAATTGGGTTGGAAAGGATCTGGATTTACTTGTGGAGGCTTTATTCACCAAACGGCACAAGGTATTCAATATTATCCGACTGTTTTTGATAAATATAACCTTAGGTGGTTATACAGAATTATTGACGAACCTTATCTTATAAAAAGATATTTTATTTATTATCCTAAATCTTTATTTTTATTTATATACGATATGATTTTTAAAAGATAGAGTCTCGTAAAAATTGTATAAAAATATAGACATTATAAATGTCTTCCAGTTAAGATGATAATTAGGTACTAAATCTATGTGAATGAATTCAAAAAAAAGAGGCTATTCAATCTTGATTAAACCAATTTTTATATTGGTTGATTTAGCTATATTAAATATTCTTATATTAAATATTGTGTCGAGTTCTGTATTACTTTTTTCTGTATACGTCTCAACATGCTGGATCATTTTATCAACTACTACAAGGTTTTATGAAACGAAGAGATTCTCTAAGGTTATTCAAACTTTGTCCTCTTTATTGAGACAATTTATAATTTTTGCCTTAATCCTTTTCGCTTTCATAGGATTTTTTAAGCAACCGGAGATTAGTAGACTCGATTTGACAAAGTACTTTTTTATGTCATTTCTTTCAGTTTCATTTGCCAAATACTTATTACTATTTCTTTTAAATAAATATAGAAAAGTACTAGGAGGCAACTTCAGAAATGTGGTGGTTATTGGAGACAACCAAAAAACAAATCAACTTATAGAAACCTTTAAAGAAAGAAGTGATTTTGGGTATAAGTTTCTAAAGAAATTCTGCGTCGAAAAAGAGAATTTCACTTTGAATAATTGCTTTAATTATATTGTTGAAAATGATGTAGATGAAATATACTGTTCTGTAGCTGAGCTCACTAACAAACAGCTACGAGAAATAGTTAATTTTACGGATAATAATCTTAAGGTACTTAAATTTATACCCGACAACAAGGATATTTTCACTAAGAAACTTAGTTTTGATTACTACGGTTATATCCCAGTATTATCATTTAGAGAAATCCCCTTGGATGATCCGATTAATAAGTTTGTAAAAAGAATATTTGATATTCTGTTATCTCTATTTGTGATGGTGTTTATATTATCTTGGCTAACACCCTTAATTTTTCTTTTGATACAGATAGAATCAAGAGGTCCTGTGTTTTTCATGCAAAAGCGAAATGGATTAGACTATAAAGAGTTTTATTGCTATAAATATCGTTCTATGAAACCCAGTACTAGTAGTAGGCAGACAACTAAAGGAGATGCGAGAGTCACTAAAATAGGAAAGTTTATCAGAAAGACTAGTATTGATGAATTACCCCAGTTTATTAATGTGTTAAAAGGTGATATGTCTGTAGTAGGTCCTAGACCGCATATGGTGAAACATAACGAAGATTTTGCTCAAAAAGTTGATAAGTTTATGGTGAGGCACTTTGTGAAACCCGGAATAACTGGACTAGCTCAAGTAAGTGGCTTCAGAGGAGAAATTGAAACAAACAAAGACATTATAAATCGAGTAAAATACGATATCTTTTATGTGGAAAACTGGTCTTTATTATTGGATATTAAAATAGTCATTTTAACCGCATTGAACGCGATTAGGGGAGAAGAAAAAGCTTATTAGCGAAACTTTTTTTCAAAAGGGTAGCGCATTGAAAATAATTAGTTGAACTAATCCCGATGTTTTATATGGATCTCTTATTTTTTACTAAATATTTAAGATAAAACTTTTATTAAAGATTTTAACTAAATGAAAAAACTATCCAATGAACTAAAATACTTTTTTTCAGGATCAGTTTTCCTTGGACTCAGTAGCGCATATTCCTTATTAGTTCCTATAGTTATTATTCCATATATTATTAAGACAGTAGGGTTGAATAATTATGGATTGTCAGTCATAGCATTTTCTGCAACTTTTTTTTCGTCATTGATCATTGATTACGGGTATACAATATCAGGAGTTAATAGTCTGTCTAAAAGTAATTCTGATGAAGAAAAGGGAAGAATTATTATCAAGGCAATTTATACTAAGTTTATACTTTTTTTAGGTTTACTTTTGCTATCTGGTTTACTTGTTTTATTGGTTCCGTACCTTAGAGAGCATTGTGTGTTGTTTTCGCTTTCTATGATAATTCCATTATCTTCTATTCTCAATCTGAATTGGGTACTTCAAGGTCTTCAAATGATCAAACCACTAAGCGGTATAACAATATTGAACAAAACAATATATTTACTTGGAATTTTTTTATTCGTAAAAAACCCGGAAGACTATATTTACATCAACTTTATTTTTGGAATAGGGATTTTGGTAGCCGGACTCTTTTCTTTGTATTTAATTAAAAGAAGAATTTCACTCCCTGCTATAAAATTTACTTTTTCAGACTTTGTATCAGAGATTAACGAAAGTATACATTATTTTATTTCTAATATAAGTATCTACATTTCTACGAGTCTATATCCCATAATTCTCAGTTTTTTCGTTACTGTGGAAATAGTAGGTGTTTTTGCAGCAGTAGAAAAAATCTATAATGTTATTCGGGCTCCCTTTTCTATCTATATCAACCTAATGTTACCAAGAGTATCATTTGCTGTGGAAGAGTCATTAAAGAATGCTATTCAAACTATAAAAAACACCTATGTTTTTGTGGTTGGCTTTGTACTTATTACTGTAATAGTGGTCCTCAATTTTCAACAGGAGATAGTTCAATATTTTATAAAAGATTACTTTGATTTATCCATACATTTGCTTCAAACAGCATGTGTCGGAATTGTAATCGTTCTTTTCAATTGCCCTTTTTATTTATTACTAGTGGCAATGGATAAAAGAAAGGCTATTATGACAACATTTCTATTTGTCCCTATAGTTGGGTTTATTACTTGTTTGGCTTTATCAAAATTTTATGGAGCAAAAGGAGCGTTTTACACAATTGTTTTCGTAGAATTTAGTTATGTAGTATCCTTGCTGTTATTGTATTATAAAGAATATAGGAAAAGCTAATTTTCTTTCGTTAAACTAAATTATTGTGCCAAAGACCCGATGCGAAGTTTGTGATAGCAAACAAAACGAAATAATAGATGTTAGAGAAATGATGTTTGGAACTAAGCACGTTTTTCAATATTTAGTTTGTAACGATTGCGGTAGTTTAACACTTCAGAATATTCCGGAAAACTTGGGTGATTATTATCCAAATGATTATTATTCGTTTGTAGAAGAAAAACAAAACGGCTTTAAGAATTGGGTAAAGTTTAAGGTTGAAGAATACAGTTTGGGGAACAATAGTTTTTTAGGCTCAATGTTTAGTATTTTCTTCGGGTTAGATGCTAATTTTAAAGCAATAGAAAAGTGCAACCCTAACAAGGAAACAACCAAGATATTAGATGTCGGTTGTGGCGGTGGGATTTTACTTCATAAATTAAGAAAGCAGGGTTTTACAAAGTTGTACGGAGTTGATCCTTATGTCGCTAATGATATTATTACTAAAGATATTGTTATCAAAAAAGCCTCGCTAAGGGACTTATTAGAAGAAGAGAAAAAGTATGATATCATTATGATGAGCCATGTGTTAGAGCATATGGAAAATCCAAGTCAACAATTACAAGAGGTACAACAATTATTAAATGAAAATGGACGATTGATTATAAGAGTTCCGATTAGTTCATCACATGCTTTTGAAAAATTTAAGAATAATTGGTTTCAGATAGATGCACCGAGACATCTATTTATCCCTTCGCTAAGAGGAATGAATCTATTGTCTGTCAACCAAAACCTTAGGATGCAGGATGTTTTTTTCGATTCTATGGCGATTCAATTTACAGCTAGTCAGAATTATGCTAAAGATATTCCGTTAAAGGACCAAGTCAATATTCCGTTTTTTAAAAGATTTTCCCCTAAAAGATTATATTATTCATTAGTTTCAAGAAAACTTAATAAAATAAAAAAAGGAGATCAAGCTACTTTTATTTTTTCTAAATGATATGGCTTTATTTTATCTTTTCGAATATCCAAAATAGTACAGGTTGAAAAATAAAATCTACATAGTCCTACTTAATTATAAAGGTTGGAAGGATACAATAGAGTGTTTGGAAAGTGTTTTTAAACTAGAAAATGTAAACTTTCAGATATTGTTAGTAGATAATTCTCCCACCTTAGAATCCTTACAAAAAATTGAAAATTGGGCGAGTGGCGAGAAGAATTTCGAAATAGAGACGCAGTTTACGGATTTAGTTTACCCCTTAATTAAAAAACCTTTAGAGTATATAGTTGTTTCCGAGGAGCAAATTAAAATTCAGTATTTCGATCATACGCTGGTAGTTATCAAAGCAGTTGAAAATAAAGGGTTTTCAGCTGGAAATAATATTGCTTTAAACTATGCCTTAAACAGAGATGATTTCCAGTTTTGTTGGCTTTTAAATAATGACACGGTTGTCGAGAAAAAATCTTTAATCAATCAACTTGATTACATAAAGGGTAAGGCTGCAAAAACTGGAATTTTAGGAAGTGTTTTGGTAGATTATTTTCAGCCAAATATAATTCAAGCAATAGGCGGAGCTTTAAACACGAAGACATTCTTAACGAATCATGTAGGCGAAGGGCTTAATACTAAAAATTTTGAACAAAAAGTTAAAAATAGATCTATTGATTACGTGGTAGGAGCTTCTATGTTGGTCTCTAGAGAATTCTTAAAGGATGTTGGAATATTGAGCGAAGACTTTTTTTTGTATTTTGAAGAATTAGATTGGGCATACAGAGCAAAATCAAAAAGTTGGGAAGTAGATTGGTGTCCAAATTCATTGGTGTATCATAAGGAAGGTAAAAGTATTGGCAGTTCTAAGAATTATAAAAAAAGAAGCTTTACTGCTGAGATAGAATCTTTTAAAAGTAGAAAGATTTTTTTCGAAAAGTATTTTAGAAATAGAATACATTTCAATTTTTACAGTATCCTTATTATAATGAATAGAGTGCGAAGATTTCAATTTAGATTGATACCTTATTTCATTAGAATATTAATAAGATAATTCGATATTAAAAACTTTTAGAATAGTAATTAGCAGATAATGAAATCAGGTATCACAGCGCTTAGTGTTTTTGCAGGAATTTTGTTCTTTCTTCCTTTTACGAAAGCGCTTACGATTGATATTTTTTTTCCTCTAAAAATATCCGAATTACTACTATTGTTCTTACTTTTTTATATGCTGTATTCTAAAAAAGTAACAAAAGCGGATAAATATTTTGTTATAGAGAACCATTATCTATGGCTGTTTTTAGGTGTCATAATTCTTTCTTTTTTGATTAATTTAGTTTGGAACTACGATTATTCGGAAAAACTTATTCCCTACAGAATAAATAGAATCGGTGATAGCTTTATAAGGCTGGTATATGTAATTTTAAATATATTTTTATTTTTTACTACGTTAAGGTATTTAAATAAAAGACCTGCGGCGCTAAAGTTTTGGATTTATGGTGCAATTGCAGCGGCTTCATATGGGTGGTATCTATTTATATCATCATTTTTAGATATACCGTATATAGCACTTCCTGGTATGGATGAAAATCCACAAGAAGGATTTGGGCTCATAAGAAGTGGAACATTTTTAGAAGGAAACTATTACGGAGTTTTTCTACTAGTTTCTGCATCTATTGCTTTCTATTTGAAACATTACAAAATCGGATTTTTTTTAATCATATCGATTATTACCTCAATGTCTACAGCTGCTATTGTAGGAGCATTTATCTTTCTATGTGTGTTTTATTATAAGAGAATTTTTCGCAAAAAAGTTTTCACCAAGTTTCTGATTTTTTTACCAATTGGAATTTTTCTCAGTATTTTATTTACCAAAACAGAATATTATAGTTTGATGGAACAGAAACTGTTTTCAGATAGTAGTAAATTGAATACAGAAAATTTCTCTAAAGTTGATAGGTTGTTGACTTCGAGAATTGCTTTTAATATTGGAAAAGACAATTTGTTTTTTGGAGTTGGTCCCGCACAATATGCTTTGCATTATGACCATTATAATGATGCTACGTCGACAATAAAAAACATGAGTGATTGGGCAAAACAGTATTTCAAAAGAAAAAATCAGAGACCAATTCCAAATAATGTTTATTTGGAGGTTTGGAGTGAATATGGTTTTTTTGGGCTTCTTTTTTATCTTTTATTTATTCTATCCATATTTGTAAAAACACTTAAAATTAAAGAACCTGCAATTTTAGGAGGTCTTATAGCTTTATTAATCTCATTGAATGCTTTTCCTTCGTTTATAATGCTTTTTATCTGGGTGTATTTAGCGATCCCGGTTTCAATATTTTACAGAAAAGATAGATTACAAAAAATGAATAGGATAGAGATGAAAAAAATTAAATAATAGTATAGAATCTAAATTGACAGAGGATACTTTTTTGAGATTTTTATGAAGATAAAAAAGATAAGCCAATATTTTAAATATGCTCCAGCATTATTGCCGCTGTATTCATTGAGTATGGTTAGTATTTCAATAATCTTTTTTATAGTTGGATCAATATGGTATTATGATTTTAAAGACATAAAAAAAACTAAGCTAAAGGATTTGTTTATAAAATTGTTTCCCTTTTGCTTTCTTTTTATTTTTTATGTTATTTCCCTTATTTGGACAGAGGATTTGGATCGAGGTTATAGGTATATAGAACATACATTGTCTTTTATTGTTTTCCCAATCGTTATATTCATTTTTAAACCATTCAAAAACAAAGAACAAATCCTTCTTTTTATCAGGATTTTTATTGTTTCGACATTTGTTTTTTGTGTCTTAACATTATGCAATGTTTTTTGGGGTTGGGATGGTCAAAATTTGACAGCAAGGGATCGTATTGAAAAAACGTTTCTAATAGGCGAACATCCAATATATTTTTCGCTACTTCAGGCAATTGGTATAGTGTTGCTTCTTTTCTACCCTTTTAAAAAAAGAGTGATATCATTTCTTTTTGCATTTATTTTTGTGTGTGGGATAATAGTGGGAGCAACAAGAGGAGTATTTGTTGTGTTAATAATTTCTATAATAGTAGGGTTATTTTTTATAGTAAAAAGCAAGAAAAAAATAATTCTGATCATTACTGCTTTATTACTATCATCCACCATTGCTGTAATGGTATCTCCATTAAAAGAGCGAATGGAAGAATTTATAAATACAGCATATTTTTATCCAGAAGGAATTCAGTATAATTCTTTTAATATGAGGATGGCGATTTATAAATGTTCTTTTTCTATTATCAAAGAAGCGCCACTTGTAGGGTATGGTCCTGGAGATATACAGAATGAATTAAATAATTGTTATAAAATATTTCCTACAAAAGCTTTCACTTATCAGGACTATAACACTCATAATCAATATTTACATTATTTAAGTGCTTTTGGTATTATAGGAACCCTTATTGTTTTATTTTTCTTTGTTTATTATTTGAAAATAGCCTGGATTCATAAAAATTGGGGCTATTTTACTTTTTTAGTATTACTATACCTTTCTTTTTTGACGGAAAATATTTTGGTAAGAAATACTGGCATTGTAGTTTTTGTAATGTTTAATTGTATTTTTGCTTATCAATCACAATTAGTTTTGGATAAAAAGAAAAACTAGTTTTTATTCTTTACCTACACTGAAAAATTAAGGTTGATTATTAAAAAAATGACACAAAAAGTAGTTGTTAATTGTAGGTTTTTAACGCAGCCTGTTTCTGGAGTTCAACGTTTTGCTATTGAAATATGTAAGGAACTTAAGAAAGCAAATCTTGATATCATTTTTGTAGCCCCAAAAAATATTATCCATAAATCTTTAGCTAAACAATTAGATGTGGTAGAGATTGGATACTTCAAAGGGCATTTATGGGAACAGATGGAACTTAAACTTTTTGTTGCTAAAGAAAAGGCTTTACTCATATGTCTTTGTAACACAGCACCGTTATTTTTAAAAAATCAGATAATAACAATTCACGATCTTTGTTTTTTAAATTATCCGCAGTGGTTTTCTTTTTACTTTAGAAAAGCGTATTCTTTTTTAATTCCCAGAATTGCAAAAAAAGCTATGCATATATTAACAGTGAGTGAAACTTCTAAGAAAGAAATTATTGATATTATTGGAATTGATGAAAACAAAATATCAGTAATTTATAATGCGGTGACTCCAATATTTAAAAGTTTTGAAACAAAAAAACAAAAAAATCTAAGTATAGAGGGTAAATATATTCTAAGTGTTTCTTCACACCATCCACGTAAAAATTTTGAGAGACTAGTTTTCGCTTTTTTGGATTTAGGTATAACAGATCTGAAATTAGTGATAGTCGGTAATTTCCATAAACACTTTAAAAATGAAAACATCAAATTTTCTGATCGTGTGATATTTAAGGAAAATGTTGATGATAGAGAGTTGATGGCCTTATATAAAAATGCCGAATTGTTTGTATATCCTAGTTTATATGAAGGTTTTGGTATCCCTATTATAGAGGCTATGAGTTTAGGAACACAGGTTTGTATTTCTGATATACCAGTTTTTCGAGAAATTTGTGGAGGATATGCCGTATACTTTGATCCTAGTTCTGTCAATGAAATAAAGGAAAGTATAAAGTTGGCCCTTAAAAAACCCAAAGAAGATCACACGAACTTTTTAAAAAAATTTGATTGGCAGAAAAGCGCGGTGATTGTCGAAAATAAATTAACTGAATTAAGAAACAGAAATACGTAAGAGAAGTAATACCAGAAGATTTTTTTGTTACAGCTACTCTTTTTGTTGTTTGATAAACCATTTATGTTTGAATTTAGCTCTATATTTAACGCCCCCTGATTTATTAAGTAAAAATGAAAAAAGCCCTAATACACGATTGGTATACACAATACAGAGGAGGCGAAAGGTGTGTAGAAAGCTTCACCAATATTTGGAGTGATTTTGATCACTATACTTTGGTGAACACCTTGAATGACGAAGAGTGTAAAAAAATATTTAAGGGCAGTAGCGCAAAAACTTCTTTTATCGAAAAATTACCTTTTGGTAAAAAAAAATATCGTTTGTATTTACCTTTTTTTCCTTTGGCTGTAGAACAGTTTGATCTTAGAGATTATGAGTTGGTCTTATCTTCTTCTTCTTGTGTCGCAAAAGGAGTGCTGACCCGCCAAGATCAATTGCATATTACCTATATGCATTCTCCGGTTCGATATGCTTGGGATTTATATCATCAATATTTAGAAGAAAGCGGTTTCAAAAAAGGAATTAAGGGATTGATTGCTAAATATTTTCTTCACCGACTAAGAGTTTGGGATGTAGTTACTGCTAACAGACCTGATTACTATATAGCGAATTCTAAATATGTGGCAGGACGGATAAAGAAAATTTACAACAAAGAAGCTCAGGTAATTTATCCGCCTGTAGACACCAGTGCTTTTGAAATTTCAGAAGAAACATCAGATTATTACGTTACTTGTTCTTCAATGGTACCATATAAGAAAATCGATTTAATTGTAGAGGCGTTCACGAAGATTAAAGCTAAACTAATTGTAATTGGTGATGGACCGGATTATAAAAAGATCAAAAAACTTTGTTCAGATAATATTAAGTTAAAAGGATATCTGGACACCAAAGAAAAGAGTGAAATTCTAAAAAAAGCTAAAGCATTTGTCTTTGCTGCCGAAGAAGATTTTGGGATTGCCCCTTTAGAGGCTCAAGCTTGCGGAGTACCTGTAATCGCTTTTGCAAAAGGAGGAGTCTTAGAAACCATTAAAGGAATTTTTGTTTCAGAAGGTAGGGTAACTGACAATACTGGTGTTTTTTATAATAAACAAACTATAGAATCGCTTTTAGAAGCAATACAATTTTTTGAAGAAAACGAAAGGTATTTTAACAAAGGATTGATTAGAAAACACGCAGAAACTTTTAGTCGAGAGCGGTTTGAAGAAGAAATTAAAGAAACAGTACAGCGATTATATTCTCAATGGAAAAGAGAAAGTAATTCATAAGAAATATGCATACAGGAAGACATTCTAAATATATAAGACCCTTATTATACATCATAGATTTGTTAATAGTCTCCTCTATATCATATGTTTTTCTTTCAAAACATATCATAGATATTGGTGTTATTGTATCATTTTGGATGATACTTTCTGTGCTGGTTTCCGTCTATGCAGTATACCGTTTCACAAATCTTGTTAAGATTCTCTCTCTTTTTTTTACACAGACAATTTTATTAGTGTTATTAGTATTTACTTATTATTATATTATTGAAAAGTTTATTCCAACCAAAAATATCATTCTGTTTTTTATCACCTTACTTTTGGTGATTAATGTTTGGAGAATCTTATTATTCGAAATATTCAAAAAATATAGGATTATTACAGGAAGCAACAATAAATACGTTGTAATCATTGGTGTAAATAAATCAACAATAAAGTTGGAACAATTTTTCAAACATTCCCCAGAGTATGGATATAGGTTTGAAGGGTTTTTTAGTGATAAAGAAATATCGAATAAAAAAGGTACCATAGAAGAAAGTTTCAACTTTATAATAGAAAATAATATAAATGAGGTTTATTGTTCAATAAAAGAATTGAGCAATGATCAAATTAAGAAGTTTATTGACTTTTGTGAAATTAATATGAAGATTTTAAAATTTATTGCAGACGACAAGGAGTTGTTTTCTAAAAATCTTCAGTTGGATTATTATGATCTGTCACCTGTTATTTCATTACGTAAAATTCCACTGGACGATCCACTTAAAGGATGGATCAAAAGAATTTTTGATATTGTTTTTTCACTCGTTGTTATTTGCTTGGTACTTTCATGGATAACACCAATTTTGGCGTTATTAATAAAGTTAGAAAGCAAAGGGCCGGTTTTTTTTAGACAATACAGGTATGGTGCTGATTTCAATAAGTTTTTATGCTACAAATTTCGTTCGATGAATCCAAATAAAGAATCGGATCGAGTTCAGGCTTCTAAAAATGACGCAAGGACAACTAAAGTAGGTAGGTTTATCAGAAGGACCAGTATTGATGAGCTACCTCAATTCTTTAACGTTCTATTTGGTGAAATGTCTGTTGTGGGTCCAAGACCGCTTTTGATGAGTCATACAGATGATTATAAAGATAAAATCAACAGATTTATGATGAGACATAACGTTAAACCAGGAATAACGGGTCTAGCTCAGGTAAGTGGTCATAGGGGAAATATTGAAAAGGATTCTGATATGCAAAATAGGGTTAGATATGATGTGTTTTATGTAGAAAATTGGTCTTTAATATTAGACATTAAGATAATAATTAAAACAATTTTTAATATATCTCAGGGAGAAGAGAAGGCATACTAACAATCATTAGACACTCTTTAATCGTATTATTTTCTTCAAAAAGCTTGATAAATCATAAGAAAAGCCGATTTTTGGTTTTTGATTTTATCTATAAATGAAATAAGCCAAAAATTCTCGGTTAATACCATCCGAAATGATTATTGGTAAACTCCTTTGACCGATAAAAAACAATTAAGTACATGAAAATATCAGTAATAGGCACGGGTTATGTTGGTTTAGTTACGGGCACTTGTTTAGCAGAGACGGGTAATGAGGTAATTTGTGTTGATATTGATGAACAAAAGGTTCAGAAAATGCGAGGAGGGGAGGTTCCAATCTATGAACCACATCTGGATGCACTATTTGAGAGAAATATCAAGGCAAGTAGGTTACAATTTACGACTTCACTTAAAGAAGGTGTAGATCATGGAGATATTATCTTTTTAGCCTTACCGACTCCGGAAGACGAGGATGGATCGGCGGATCTTTCTTATGTTTTAGGAGTCTCAGACGAAATAGGTAAGATTATTACGGATTACAAAGTTATTGTTGATAAAAGCACAGTTCCTGTAGGGACTGCAGAAAAAGTTAAGGCAGCTATATCGGTGCATGCAAAATGTGATTTTGATGTGGTATCCAATCCGGAGTTTTTAAGAGAAGGTTTTGCAGTAGATGATTTCTTAAAACCGGAACGTATAGTTGTTGGGTCTTCTTCAGAGAGAGCTACTGGACTTATGGAGAAACTATATAAACCCTACGTTAGGTCTGGTAATCCAATTATTATCATGGATGAAAAATCTGCAGAATTGACTAAGTATGCAGCAAATTCATTTTTAGCTACCAAGATCACTTTTATGAATGAAATCGCTAATTATTGCGAAAAGGTTGGTGCAGATGTGGATAAGGTACGAATAGGTATGGGAACGGACTCCAGAATAGGGAAGCGGTTTTTATTTCCAGGCATTGGTTATGGTGGTTCTTGTTTTCCAAAGGATGTAAAGGCTTTACATAAATCAGGAAAAGAAGATAACTATGATTTTAAGATTTTGAAATCAGTCATTGAAGTAAACCAAGCTCAAAAAGTAGCGTTAATTCCAAAGATTACAGCCTATTTTGAGAATAATCTTAAGGGCAAGACTTTTGGGATTTGGGGACTTGCATTTAAGCCGGAGACGGATGATATTAGAGAGGCTCCGGCTTTGGATATTATTGATAGTTTGTTAAGTAAAGGAGCTAAGATTATAGCATTCGATCCCGAAGCGATGGATAATGTAGAAAAGAAATACGGGAATAAAATTAGGTTTTCAGAATCGATGTATGATGTTTTGGAAGGTGCAGATGCATTAGTTATATGCACAGAATGGAGTATTTTTAGAACACCGGATTTTGAAAGAATAAAAAACGATCTTATAAATCCTGTTATTTTTGATGGAAGAAATTTATACGATCTTAAGGATATAGAAAATGAAAGAATTACTTATTTTTCTATAGGTAGAAAGGATATAAAATGAAAAAAATTCTTATAACAGGAGCAGCAGGTTTTTTAGGGTCACATCTTTGTGATCGTTTTGTTAATGAAGGATGTCACGTTATCGGTATGGATAATCTTATAACCGGAGATTTGAAAAATATTGAGCATTTGTTTAAATTGAAAAATTTTGAATTCTACAATCACGATGTCTCAAAATTTGTATATGTTCCTGGTAATTTAGATTATATATTACATTTTGCTTCTCCTGCAAGTCCAATAGATTATCTTAAAATTCCTATTCAAACCTTAAAGGTGGGATCCTTAGGGACCCATAATCTTTTGGGGTTGGCAAAAGAAAAAAACGCAAGAATATTAATTGCTTCTACTAGTGAAGTATACGGAGATCCTTTGGTTCATCCACAAACAGAAGATTACTACGGTAATGTTAATACGATTGGACCTCGTGGAGTTTATGATGAGGCAAAACGGTTTCAGGAATCAATAACGATGGCTTATCACACCTATCACAAAGTGGAAACCAGAATTGTTCGTATTTTTAATACCTATGGTCCAAGAATGCGATTGAATGATGGAAGAGTAGTTCCGGCTTTTATAGGCCAGGCATTAAGAGGAGAGGATCTTACAGTTTTTGGAGATGGCTCGCAGACACGTTCTTTTTGCTATGTAGATGACTTAGTTGAAGGAATCTATAGATTGTTATTTAGTGATTATGTGTATCCTGTAAATATCGGTAACCCTAATGAAATCACCATTAGAGATTTTGCAGAAGAGATTATTAAATTAACGGGGACTGATCAAAAAATAATCTACAAACCACTTCCGGTTAATGATCCATTACAAAGACAGCCTGATATCACTAGAGCGAAGAAGATCTTAAAATGGGAGCCTAAAACGGAAAGATCGGAAGGTATGAAAAGAACTTTAGAGTATTTTAAAAACCTATCTGAAGAGGAATTGTATAAAAGCGAACACAAAGATTTTTCATCTTATTCTTAACATAGAATGCATCATAAAAGAGGAGGATATTCATATTTAATTAGACCAATACTTATTGTAATTGATCTTATCATTTTATTAACTTCTTCTTTTTACTTTCTAAATAATATCGCCAATAACCAATTGTATGTGTTTTTGGCGTTTATATGGTATGTATCAGCATATTTGCTAAATTTTTATGAGGTATATAGATTTACGAAAGTAATCACTATTATCTCTCTTTTATTAAAGCAAGGATTGCTTATTTTAATACTTTTATTTGCTTATTTCGGAGTACTTAAAATAAACTTCTTTTCCATAAAAGATGCCTTTTCTTTTATTTCGGTTGCGATTCTTTTAACTGGCGTTTTAAAAGTCATTACCTATTATGCGCTTAGAAGATATCGTTCGTACTTAGGGGGAAACAATAGAAAAGTAATTATAATTGGAAATAATAAAAGCTCACAGCAGCTTAAAACCTTTTTTGAAAAAAGAAAAGACCTGGGATATAAGGTGTTAAAAGTATTTTCTGATGACCTTTCTGATAAAATAGAAGATAGTTTTGAGTTTTTAGAGAAAGAGAATGTTGATGAAATTTATTGTTCTATAGATGAAATCTCTGATGAAATAGTAAATGAATATGTAAAATACGCAGATAGGAATTATAGTGTACTTAAATTTGTTCCTAATACACAAAGGATTTTTTCAAAGAGACTCAAAACGGATTATTATGAGTACTTACCGGTGTTGTCAATGCCCGAAGTATCGCTAAATAGTGCTACCAATAGAGCAATTAAAAGAGGTTTTGACATTGTTTTTTCCTTGTTTGTTATCGTCTTAGTACTTTCTTGGTTAATCCCTTTGTTATATATTTTGATAAAACTAGAATCTAAAGGACCTTTAATTTATAGTCACAGGCGAAATGGAATCAATTATAAAGAGTTTGTCTGTTATAAATTTAGATCAATGAGAGATGAAGATTTTTCGGATCTGGTGCAGGTTAAAAAAGAAGACCACCGTGTAACTAAAATTGGTCGTTTTATCAGAAGAACTAGTATAGATGAGTTACCTCAATTTTTTAATGTGTTTTTTGGTGATATGTCCGTAGTAGGTCCAAGACCACATATGATCTCATATACAAAGGATTATGGAAAAAGAATAGATAAGTATAACTTTGTGTTTCGACACTCGGTAAAGCCGGGGATAACAGGAATGGCTCAGGTAAAAGGGTATAGAGGAGAAGTAGAAAATGATGAAGATATTGTAAATCGAATTAAATATGATATTTTTTATATAGAAAACTGGTCTTTACTGTTGGATTTAAAAATTATACTTGATACAATAATTAATTTAATAAAAGGACAGGAAAAAGCGTATTAATGATCAAGTCCTACTTCCCACCCGGTGAGATTGAATAAAAAAATATATGAGCTTTCAGAAATGTTTTATAAACATGACGATCCGGTGCTTACCATTTTCTGGAATAGCCTCTATATAGCTTTTCTACTATTGCCATTAGGTATTAATCTTCCAACTCCATTTTTTATTGTTTCTATTGTTCTAGGTTTAATAAATATTATTAAATCAGGCAAAAAGTTCGATATGGACAATAAAATAGTTCTATTGTTTCCATTGTACTTTATAATAATGTCAATTAGTTTATTATATACCGACAACATTTTTGATGGATTAAACCTCATACAACGATCCCTTTCCTTATTATTATTTCCTTTAATTTTTCTTTTTGTAAAAGAAGACGCATCCACGGTGAGGAAATTATTTGATTTCTTACTAATGGGGTTAATAATCTCATTTTTTATAAACTTTTCAATAGCTATATATAACTCAGCATCAATAATTAAAGGAGGATTTCCATTTGAGATTTCCATGGACGATCTAGCGGTTTTTATAAATACACTAGCAAATGGCTGGAACTACTTTGTAGGAGACGAATTCTCTAAACTAATCAACCCCAGCTATCTTTCACTTTATATTCTTTTAGTACTAAGTTATTATCTAAAAAAAAGATTAGACACATCACTGAGAACTTTTGTAGTTGTTATTCTATTTCTATATCTGTTTCTACTTGCTTCTATAGCGGCGTACGTGATATTAATGATAATGTCATTACTATTAATTTTTAATATAAAAGATAAAAATAGAAAACACACAATGTTTATTATGTTTTTTTTAGGACTTATAGTTTTTCTAAATAACCCACGTGTTTTTGATTTTTATTCTAAAGTTAAAGAGTTTGGAAGCACTGTCGAGCATGCTAATTCTACATCAGAAAAAGCAAGATTATTGTCTTGGAGTGCTAGTTTGGAATTAATTGAAGAAGCACCATTATTAGGATATGGAATTGGAGATGCTAATGAGGTTTTGATCGAAAAATATAAGGAGTTAGGATATACCTATAATTTAGAAAACAAATATAATGCACATAATCAATTCCTTCAAACATTCCTTCAAACAGGAGTTCTTGGATTTGGTACTCTGATCAGTATTTTTGTTTTATTGGCGATACGTATGAGGAGAAGTCGAAATGAATTTTCAGTTTTTCTTATTCTGTTCATTTCACTTGTATTCGAATCGATGCTGGTAAGATTTAACGGGATCGTGTTTTTCTCCATAGTTATCCCGTTATTACTTAAAAAGAGGAGTATTTTGAGTGGTAGAATTATTCGTAATGTTTAAATATCACAGGAGAGATATCAAAATAAACAAAATAGACATCAAAATTATTAGTAAGAAAAGAGGTAAAGAATTATTTTTGAATGCTTAAAAATTAGCCATTAAACAACCACCAAAGATGAATATTTTAATACTAGGATCAGGAGGAAGAGAGCACACTTTTACTTACAAAATTGCTCAAAGTAGTTTATGCAATAAATTATTTGTTGCCCCTGGTAATGCGGGAACAGCAGAGATTGCCACTAATGTAATGTTATCTGTAACAGATTTCGAAGCAATAAAAGAGCTGGTATTAAAAGAAAAAATAGAAATGGTTGTAGTGGGACCAGAGGATCCGTTAGTGCAGGGAATCGCTGATTTCTTTGCAGAAGATGATGATCTAAAGAAGACTTCGGTTATTGGACCATCACAAGAAGGAGCAAGATTAGAAGGAAGCAAAGAATATGCAAAAGAATTCTTATTTAGACACAATATACCCACTGCTGCATACCAAAGCTTTACTGCAAATACAGTTAATGAAGGAAAGCAATTTCTAGAAACATTAAATCCTCCATACGTGTTAAAAGCGGATGGGTTAGCTGCCGGTAAAGGAGTTCTTATTCTTCAGGATATTGAAGAGGCCAAAATAGAGCTCGAAAACATGTTGACAAATAAAAAATTTGGAGAGGCAAGCGAAAAAGTGGTTATTGAAGAGTTTCTGGATGGAATCGAGTTGAGCGTATTTGTATTAACTGATGGTAAAAATTATATAACATTGCCTACTGCTAAGGATTACAAGCGTATAGGAGAAGGCGATAAAGGTCTTAATACGGGAGGAATGGGTGCGATTTCGCCGGTTCCTTTTGCAGATGATGCTTTTATGAATAAGATCGAGGAACAAATAATTAAACCCACAGTTCAGGGTCTAGCAAAAGAAGGCATAGATTATAAAGGGTTTATATTTATTGGATTGATCAAGGTTGGAGATGATCCAAAGGTGATAGAATATAATGTACGAATGGGAGACCCCGAAACAGAAGCCGTTTTACCAAGAGTAAAAACTGATTTGGTGTCACTATTTAAACATGTATCCAATCAAACCTTAGATCAAATCGATATTGAAATTGACCCAAGAACCGCTACTACGGTAATGACAGTTTCTGGAGGATATCCCGAAGCGTATGAAAAAGGAAAGGAAATTACAGGAATTGATCAAATTTCAGACTCCATAGTTTTTCACGCAGGAACCAAGTTGGAGAAAAACAAAATAGTTACTAATGGTGGGCGAGTTATTGCAGTTACATCATTTGATGATGATTTCAGAAAGGCATTAGAAAAATCTTATCATAATATAGAGAAATTACATTTTGATAAAATGTACTACCGAAAAGATCTTGGATTTGATTTATAATAAAATAAAATTACTGGAAACTTAAAAAGCTCATTGTATAGTACAATGAGCTTTTTTTATAGAAAATAATTCTAATAATTTAATCTAAAAAAGAATGCGCTTTTGGATCTCTATCCTCTTCGTTATTGTCATTAAATTTTTTCAATTCCTTCATCCAATAGAAAAAAGCTACAAAACCGATAAGCATAAACAACCAGTTAACGACATTAGCAGCTGTCCAATTTTCTAATTCTAAAGCCCTAAGACTATCTAACGGAGCAAAAAGAACGTCAACAAATAGAGATGCGATAGCTTCAAAAAAATCTTTCATAATATGATTTTCATTTTCTTTATAAAAAACTAACTAAAAACTTTTTATAAATAAGTTATATTATATTTGAAAACAATAATATATTGTTTGACGCAAAAATATAAAAAATACTAGTGTTATCAAGCTTTTTTAGTAAATCAAAACCGATTAATTTTATAATCATTGCGTTATATATGTTTGTGCTATACAATATAGCATATTATAAAAGAGGTTTTAGTCTTGATTATAGTGTTGTTCTTTTGTTCATTGGTGGGTTAGTAGCATACATTTTGGCAATGCTCATCGTAAACTTAATAACCCAAAAGAATGATTTAACTCAGAAAAGCACCAATACGATACTTTTATTTGCTTTCCTAACTGCTATCATACCCAATGCACTTACCTCACCAAATATTTTATTTTCAAATCTGCTGGTTATTTTAGGAATAAGAAGTGTGTTAAGTTTAAGAAATGGAAAGTATATAAAATCTAACATTCTGGACGCTACTCTGTGCATTGGATTGGCTTCTTTGGCCTATTTTTGGAGTATAAGTTTTATCATTATTGTGTTTTTAGGGATTTTATATTTTGAACCTAAAAATTATAGGAACTGGATTATTCCTATTATTGGATTGTTGGCAGTATATGTGTTAACCAACTGCTTCACTTTATTATTTTATGATTCATTTTTTGCGATTACAGCCTATGTAAAACCAATATCATTTTCTTTTGAAGGGTATTTTTATAATGGAGGCGTTTTTTTGGTAGGAGTTCTAACGATCTGCATTTTATTTTTCTTGACCATATACTTGCTAAAATTTAACAGAAAACCTACCAAATCAAAGCCCGTTTTGCGACTAATTATTTCGCAGTTGTTGATAGCAATTGCTATCATCTTGATAGCTCCAGAGAAAAATACCTCAGAAATGATTTTTATAGCAAGTCCTTTAGCAATTATTGGAACTACTTATGTAGAAATGGAACATGGTAAATTCATACAAGAAATTAATCTTTGGGTGTTTCTGCTACTTCCATTTATGACTTTACTATTTTGATCACACCCTATTTAGCCACCATAGAATCAGAACTTCAAAATAGATTATCATATAAGTACTTATGGTTCAGAAAACAAAATGATGTATGGGATAGCTATAGTAATTTCATATATACAACAGTACAATGGAAAGATCTGATTCCCAAAATTTCTGAATCCATTACAGAGTTCAAAATTGATAAAAATGAGTTCTTTTATTATGCAATTAACAGATGGTATAACTATTGGAGTTCTTTAGCAATAGAGTTAATTTTTACGGATTTGGATGGAGTCATTCCCGCTAAAAACAAAAAGAATAGGTTGGTAGACTTCTCTATATTTGGAGAAAATTTCGATCATAAAACCAGTGTTTTTCCCAAAGGATTTAAAAAATCATTGGTGTATGCCCAGAAAAATCCTAAAGAACTTATATTTTGGTTGTATAATAATCAAAGTCAACAACAAAGAAAACATCTGGAAAATAGGATGTTTATAATCGTTCATGCAAATGATGGTGAACATTGGAAATTAAAAGCACAAATTTCTTGGCTAAAAGATGTAATCTCGGCATATGTTGCTACATTTGACGATTCAAAATTATTTAGATTACAATTACAACCATATAAAATTACCAAGGCAGGTTTGATATGGGCTGTAAAATAAATGTATATCTGTTGTATAGAAAATGAACTATATAGGATCAAAATATAAACTTTCTGATTTCATTAAAACTTCTGTAAATGCTACGGTTGGGAGTTCATTAAAGAACAAAGTATTTTGCGACCTTTTTGCAGGAACCGGTATTGTTGGCAGAAGCTTTAAAACCTCGGTAAAAAAGGTGATAGCTAATGACTTAGAATATTATAGCTATGTGTTAAATAGGAATTATATAGGGAACTATAAATCCATTGAAATTTCAGATTATATTGCAGAATTAAATCTACTTGAAGGAAAAACAGGTTTTGTCTACAAAAATTATTGTTTAGGTGGTTCTGAACGTCAGTATTTCAGTAATGAAAATGGTCGTAAGATTGATGCTGCAAGAATGAAGATAGAAAAATGGAAGGCATCTGAAGAGATTAATGAAGATATCTATTATTTTTTACTGGCTTCATTATTAGAAAGTGCAGATAAAGTGGCAAATACAGCTTCAGTGTATGGCGCTTATCTTAAAAAATTAAAAAAAACGGCACAAAAGGAATTAAAAATTGTTCCCGCTAATTTTGAAACTACAACCAACAAACACAAAGTTTATAACAGAGATAGTAATGCTCTGATAAAAGAGATACAAGGAGACATTTTATATCTTGATCCTCCGTATAATGCTAGGCAATATGGAGCTAATTATCATATGCTAAATACTATTGCAAAATATGATACCTTTGTACCTGCCGGAAAAACAGGTTTACGACCTTATAAAAGATCGAATTATTGTAAAAAAGGAGAAGTGATATCGGTTTTTGAAGAATTAATCAAGAACGCGAAATTTAACTACATTTTTCTTAGCTACAATAATGAAGGATTAATGGCAGAAGAAGAAATAAGAAAAGTCATGAAGCGTTATGGAAAATATGATTTGGCTACTACTGCATACCAAAGGTTTAAAGCAGATAAAACCGAAAACCGAAACCATAAAGCTACTACAACAACAGAATATTTACACATCTTAGAAAAATAGAAGAAATGTTTACAGATAAAGCAAACAAAATTTTTAAAGAAGTAATAGACATGTATCATGTGATTGATCGCGTAGATCAGGAATTTTCTAATCCATATGATAGTAAATCACAGCAGATAGAGCATTTATTATACCGTAAGTGCTGGATTGATACCGTACAATGGCATTATGAAGATATTATTCGTGATCCCGAAATTGATCCGGTAGCAGCCTTAAAACTAAAAAGACAAATTGATGCATCCAATCAGGATCGTACAGATATGGTGGAGTATATAGATAGTTACTTTTTAGAAACGTACAAGGATGTTATTCCTAAAGAAGATGCAACAATAAATACAGAAAGTCCAGCTTGGGGAGTAGATAGATTATCAATATTAGCGCTGAAAGTGTATCATATGCACGAAGAAACAGTTAGAGAAGGTGCATCAGACACTCATAAAGCTGCTTGCCAAAAGAAATACAATGTATTGCTGGAGCAACAAGTGGATCTTTCTACTGCGATAGATACGCTATTAAAAGATATTGAGAATGGTGATAAATACATGAAAGTCTATAAGCAGATGAAGATGTATAACGATGATGAATTAAATCCGGTTTTACGAGGAGAGAAATAGAAAAATATTTTTGAGTAAAAGCAAAAACATAGTAAAAAACAACAAAGCCCTTTCTGAGGGCTTTGATGCTCATGTTTTGGTCATTCGACTATCTGCAATGGGAGATGTTGCTATGACTGTTCCAGTTTTGAGAACTTTTAGAGCACAATATCCCAATGTAAAAATAACGGTGCTTACAAGAAAATTTTTTGAACCTATATTTTCGGGTATTGATAATCTTGAGGTATATCACGCAGATGTCGAAGGAAAGCACAAGGGAGTTTTTGGGTTGTCAAAACTCTCTAAAGAATTAAGAGGACTTGGGATAACAGCTGTTGCAGATCTGCACAATGTACTGCGATCCAATATTCTGAAGAAGTTTTTCGCACTACGAGGAATTAAAGTAGTGCAAATTGACAAGGGAAGAGCCGAGAAAAAAGCATTAACAAGATCCGTAAATAAAGAGTTTAAACAATTAAAAACGACACATGAACGATACGCTGATGTTTTTGAGGCATTAGGATATCCAGTTGATTTGGAAAGACATACATTTCCTGAGAAAACTGCATTAACTCCAGAAATTCTTAAACTAACTGAGAACTCAACAAAAAAATGGCTCGGAATTGCACCTTTTGCCCAGTATGAGAGTAAAGTATATCCTTTAGAATTAATGGTAGAGGTGATTGAACAACTCGATCAAGGCGAAGCCTATGAAATATTGCTATTTGGCGGTGGAAAAAAAGAAATTGACTTGCTTAATAACATTGATAGCAAATATAAAAATGTGATCAATGTTGCCGGGAAGTTGTCTTTTGAAGATGAACTAAAACTTATAGGAAACCTGGATGCAATGTTATCTATGGATAGTGGGAATGCGCATTTAGCAGCTATGTACGGAGTGCCTACAATAACGCTTTGGGGAGTTACACATCCTTTTGCCGGTTTTATGCCTTTTGGGCAACCCATGGAACGGGCAATTTTGCCTAATCTGGCAAAGTACGAACAAATCCCTACATCAATCTACGGCAATAAAGTACCCGCAGGATATGAAAAAGTAATGCATACGATCAAACCAGAGACTGTGATCGAAGCTATAAATAAACTGTAATTGTAGTCAGAATTTTTAATAATGCAAGTCAAAATTAAGTGCTTATTTACATTTCTAACTCTGATATTATTGGGATGTAAAGAAGATACGGTAAATGACGTAGTTATTGGACACACATTGCTTGTTCACCAGACCCTTAAGGAGAATAGAGAGCTTAAAGAGTTAATATTAAACTCTTTAAATAAAGAAGAAAATGCTATTCTTGATTTGAAGGATTTTTGGTGTGGAGGCGGAGCAGGATGCTATGATTTAGGATATATAATTACTCAAATCATATATAGATTAGGAGAGGATTATTTTGTAGAATTAATATCTAACCTATGCGAAGACCAAGTAAAGGATTTAGAATTTCTAATATACGCCGGACTTGAATACGGAGATAATAATTATGATGGAAAAATGGATGATAAGAGGTTAGAAAATGAATTTCCAAAACTCTATAATTTACTGAATAAGTAAGTGCTGTAAAGTTTTTCTTTAAGGATTGTTTTAATAGAGGCTGAAATCTATTTTTGAAAAGAGTATTAGTTTTTCTAATTTACTAACTACTAAACATCATCAAAATCCACCTTAATGGTAGATGAGGTAGGATGCGCCTGGCAAGCAAGTACTAAACCTTCGGCAAGCTCTCCGTCAGTAAGAATACTATTTTTTTCCATTACGGCACTACCTTCTGTGATTTTGCAGATACAAGAACTACAAACACCACCTTGACAAGAATACGGAGCGTCAATATCTTCTTCTAAAGCTGCAACGAGAATTGTTTTTTTCTGATCCATAACAAAACTAAACTCTTCATCATCTACAAGAATAGAAACAGTAGTCTTTCCTTCTAAATCCGCATCGATTTCAGTGGCTTCAGTACTACTGGTAAAAAGCTCAAAATGAACTTTTTCTTTTGAAATACCATTTTCAATCAAAACATCAGTAACCGTATTGATCATTTCTTCTGGTCCACACAGATAAAAAGCTTCAAAAGTGGTGTCCTTAAATTTATTTTTTGTGATATAGTTGATGGTAGATTTTTCTATTCTTCCAAAACGGGCTCCATCTTCCTGACTTCGGCTATAGAAAAACTCTATAAACAATCTTTCTGGATGTTGCGCCTGTAATTCGAGAAGCTCTTTAAAAAAAATAGTTTCAGTAGGAGTTTGATTTCCATACACTAGTACAAAATTACTATTGGGCTCTTCTTCGAGTACAGTTTTGATCATACTCATTACGGGAGTAATACCACTTCCTGCGGCAAATGCAGCATAGGTATTCGTAGCGTTTGGATTTGATTTTAACAAAAAATTTCCTTCGGGCGTATGAACATCTAGGGTATCACCAACTTTTAGTTTGTTATTAGCGATAGCTGAAAACGTACCACCTTCAACCTCTTTTACCGCGACGCGAAGAGACCCACTACCCAATGAGCTACAAATAGAGTAAGCTCTTCTTATTTCTTTACCATCAACTTCTGCTTTAATAGTGATATATTGACCAGCAGTAAAAGCATATTCTTTCTTTAATTCTGATGGAATATCAAACTCTATAGAAACTGCTTTGGAAGTTTCTCTTGTAATGTTTTTTATAGTAAGCGTGTGAAAATCTGACATAGCAATGTGATAAACTTTTAACTGAATACTTTGATTTTTAAGTTTTTCAGATAAGATCGTGATAACCCCTGATCATTAAGGAATCAAATTTTTTTTGCAAAAATAACAAAGTAAACTACTTTGGAGAAGATTAAACGACTATAATTGAAGGCTTAAAAAAAATAATTTGTAACAAAATCCATTTTTTGATTACTAAATAGTGTAGGAAGTTCTTCTTACTTCTTTAAAAACTATCACAACTATGTTTAAACACTTTATATCCTTACAATGGAAATCCTTTTGGCGATCTGCCTCTGCTTCATCAGGAGTCTGGATGAAAATCTTTATGGGATTTTGGGCGGTCTATTTCATATTGATGATGATGGGAGGGAGCATTTTTGTTTTTAAATATATCAATAAAGATTTGTGCCTAGATCCCTTAACAGTAGTTAGTAGATTTTTGATTTATTGGTGGGCTTTTGATCTTATTTTCAGATATGCCTTACAAAAAATGCCGGTAATCAATATAACACCCTTATTGATCTTACCTTTTACCAAAAACAAAATAGTTTCTTTTGCCTTGGGTAAAACGATGTTATCGTTTTTCAACATCATACATGCGTTCTTTTTTGTGCCATTTTCTGTGCTGTTAATTGCAGAAGGAAACGCTCCAGTGCTAAACGTACTACTATGGAATATTGGGTTAATTGCATTAATATATGCTAACAACTTCCTGAATATTTTATTAAACAATAAAGATAGCCTTATTTACGGGGTGGGAGGAGTTATAGCTGTTTTAGGAGGATTGCATTATTTGGGATATTTTGATGTTACATTGTATACCGCTCCATTTTTTCAAGGGTTATATGAATCTCAGTTTTTATTTGTAGCACCTATAGTAGCTGCAATAGGATTGTATATCATTGCCTTTAAATCTTTTGTCAAGGATTTATACCTGGATGCAGGATTAGCTACTAAATCTAAAACGGTAAAAACCGAAAACCTGGAATGGTTGGATCGTTTTGGTAAAACAGCAACTTTCCTTAAAAATGATATCAAACTTATTAAAAGAAATAAAAGAGCTAGATCCACCGTAATTGTGAGTGCGTTATTTCTTTTTTACGGACTGTTATTCTTTACCGGAGCTGTGGAAGCTTATGAAGGTCCTGTATGGAAAATATTTGCAGGGATTTTTGTGTCTGGTGGTTTCTTGCTAAGTTTTGGACAATTTGTACCTAGCTGGGATAGCTCATATTACCCACTAATGATGAGTCAAAACATCAAATATAGAGAGTACTTATCCTCTAAGTGGTGGTTGATGGTTATGGCTACATTTATCTCTACAATACTGGCTTCGGGATATTTATATTTTGGATGGGAAGCCTACCTGGCAGTCGTCGTTGGAGCGATTTATAATATGGGCATGAACTCCCACGTTGTTTTATGGGCAGGTGCTTATGTAAAAACTCCTATAGATCTTACAAGTAACAAAAAAGCTTTTGGAGATAAGCAATCATTTAATATTAAGACAATGATGTTGTCTTTACCAAAATTAGCATTACCGATGGTATTATATGCAATTGGTCATTATGCATACAGTCCTTACGCAGGATATTTGTTAGTTGCTGTAGCAGGAATCGCTGGTTTTGCATTTAGAAATATGGTTTTTGATAAAATTGAAAAAATTTACAGAACAGAGAAATACGCAACAATCTGGGCTTATAAACAAAAAAAATAAAAGAAGATGATAGGAGTACATAATATTACGAAGACTTATGCAGGAAATACAGTGTTGAATATCGAGCACTTAGAAATACCTAAAGGCGATAGTTTTGGATTGGTAGGAAACAATGGAGCAGGGAAAACAACATTGTTCAGTGCTTTATTGGATTTAATTAGACCAACAACCGGGTATATCGAAAACAGCGGTATTAAAGTAAGCGAAAGCGAAGAATGGAAATCTATAACTTCGGCATTTATAGATGAAACTTTTTTAATCGGATATCTCACTGCAGAAGAGTATTTTTATTTTATAGGAGAGCTTAGAGGTCAGAATAAAGCGGATGTAGATGCCTTGTTAGCTGATTTTGAGGATTTCTTTCATGGAGAAATTTTAGGGCAAAAAAAATACTTAAGAGACCTCTCTAAAGGAAATCAAAAGAAAGCTGGTATAGTGGCGGCACTGATCGGTAATCCGGAAGTAATTATTCTGGATGAACCATTTGCGAACTTAGATCCGACAACTCAGATTAGACTAAAGAAGATAATTAAAGAGCTTGCTGCAGATCCAAATGTTACTGTTTTGGTTTCTAGCCACGATTTAATGCACGTTACAGAAGTATGTGAACGTATTGTAGTATTAGATAAGGGAGAAGTGGTTAAAGATCTTGCGACTTCAGCAGAAACTTTAAAAGAGCTGGAAGAGCATTTTAACAAATAAGATATTATCAAAAATAAGCAGGGAAACTAAAAAGCATCGATGGTGATTACTATCGGTGTTTTTTATTGAAAAAGATCACTAATAAATAAGGTTTTGAGGCTACAAACAAAAAAGAACGTCCATTGTTAACAACCTCGGAAGATATAATAAAATCACTAACCCAGTGAGAAAAAGTTGTTAATAACCTATTTTTTGCCGAAAGAAATGTATTTTTACGTTTCACACATTATTTTTGTGCCGTTCTGATGCACTAAAACGCAAGTTTTTAAGTTATCAGCGTATAAATTATTCAGATTTTGAGCAGGAAATTATCACAGATCATCGCTATACTTCTCCTAATAACGATTGGGTTCAGTTGTTCGCGTAAAAAAGACAAATGGACAAATAGAACTTGGCATGACGTAACGACTAAGAACAATACACTATATAACGGAAGAGTAGCTTTCGAAAAAGGAAAGCAAGATATCGTCCAAACATATAAGGATAATTTTTGGGAACTACTTCCGGTAGAAAGATTGATTGTTAGTGAGGATGTTAGATTGCCTAACGAAGTGCTGAATCAAAATTTTGATAAAGCCGAAGAAAAAGCTGCAAAGGCAATTCAGAAGCATAGTATGCTTATTGACGATAGAGAACGAAATCCTAAAATCGATGAATCTTTTTTACTTTTAGGAAAAGCTAGATATAATGAACAGCGTTTTATTCCTGCTTTAGAAGCCTTTAATTATATACTGTATAAATATCCTACTAGTAATAATATCAATCATGCTAAGGTCTGGAGAGCAAAAACCAATCTTCGATTAGATAATAACGAAAAAGCTGTCGAGGATCTAATGAAGATGGTAGAAGAAGAGTATATGGAAGCTCAGGATTACTCAGACGCTGTAGCTATGATAGCTCAGGCGTATATTAATCTGGAGCAAAAAGATTCTGCGGTGACTTATATTAGTAAAGCTGCAATCCATTCTAAGAATAATGAGGAAAAAGGTAGGTACTTATACATAAAAGGCCAGCTGCTTAATAAATTAGGATATAAAGACAGTGCCAATTATGCTTTTGACCAAGTGATTGAATTGAATAGAAAAACACCCAGACGATATATGCTAAATGCATATATGGCAAAAGCAAGGAATTTTAATTATGAAACCGGAAATAAGCAAGAGTTTTTAGAGTTGCTTACCGATCTCGAAGAAGACCGAGAGAATAGACCTTTCTTAGATAAAATTTATAACCAAAAAGCAGTCTATTTCAACACACTCGACTCGATTAACTTAGCGGTAGAATTTTATAACAAATCATTACGAACCAACTCTGAGGATAAATATCTGGAGTCTCTTAATTACAAAGCATTGGGAGATATTAGATTTGATAATCAAGAGTACGCTATTGCCGGGGCATATTATGATAGTACATTAGAGCGCATGGTTGTAGATTCTAAAAAATATCGTGTTCTTAAAAAGAAAAGAGTAAACCTTGATGATGTAATTCTATATGAGGGTATTGCAAAAACTAATGATAGTATTCTCAATGTTGTAGCAATGTCTCCAGAAGAAAGATTGGCATACTATTCAGAATATACAGAGAAAATTAAAGCAGAAGCTGTTGCAGCAGAAGAGGCTGCAGAAATTGCAAGAATAAAAGGTGAACTGCCTAATGAACAGCGATTCAATCAACCTAAAACAGGATTGGGTAATAGTGGAGGACCAAATCCGGGAGAAGGAGGAACCTTCTACTTTTATAATCCCACCACAGTAGCGTACGGAAAAACTACCTTTAAAAGAACCTTCGGAAATCGAGAGTTACAAGATAATTGGAGAATTTCGAGCATTACAAATCCTAGCGCTGTATCTAATGTGGATCAGACCGAGGAAGAAGAATACTCTATAGATAGTGATCCTACTTTTGATCCGCAAACATATATCACGCAATTACCAACGGATCAGGCGGTTTTAGATAGTTTACAAACCGACAGAAATTTTGCGTATTACCAGTTGGGTGTTATTTATAAAGAGAAGTTTCAGGAATATGGGTTGTCAACAGATAAGTTTGAAGGTCTTCTAAAAAGTAATCCTGAACAAAGATTAGTTGTTCCTTCAAAATATAATCTCTACAAAATATATCTTTTACAAGGAGATGTAACAAAATCAAACGAACTGAAGCAGGATATTATTAATAACCACGGAGATTCTCGCTATGCTAAAATTCTTCAAAACCCTAATGAAGCATTAGAGGGTGATAAAAATAGCCCAGAATCTATGTATAATAGATTATATAAAGATTTTAAGGATCAGAAATATGCCTCGGTGATCAAAGAGAGTAATGAATTGATTACTAAGTTTGGCGGGGAAGACTTTGTTCCTAAATTTGAACTATTAAAGGCGCAAGCAATAGGCCGCTATCAAGGATACGAAGCATATAAAGAGGCGCTAAATTATGTGTCACTAAACTACCCACAAAGCCCCGAAGGTAAAAAGGCGCAGTTGATCTATCAAACTACCATTCCTCAAATTCAGAATTCTGATTTTACAGAAGGTGTGGAACAAGATAAAAATCATAAATTGGTTTATGCATTTTCTAGATTTGGTGATAATCAGGCACAAGAGTTAAAGGAACGATTAGATGCGATCATCAAAGATCTTAGATACGATAAAATGAAGGTTTCTTTAGATATTTATACAAAGGACCAACAGTTTGTAGTGGTTCATACTAAAAGAGATAAATTAGGAGCAGAAGGTTTAGCAGAGCTTTTAATTCTTGGCAAAATAGAGGATACACGTGGAGTTGATCTTACAAAATGGAATAGAAAAAAGAAATACTATGAAAAGGTAAATAAGGAATATTTTATAGTGGCATCACCGAATTATAGAATTATTCAGATACATAAGAATCTGGATACCTATTTACAACCTAAATCAGAATAATAATTTTAATCCCCCCAGTACTATGTTTTCAGACAACAAAAAAGGAAAAGATCAAGCATTAACCGATTTTTCCAGAAACCAGAACAAAATTTCAGAAGGAACTAAAATTGTAGGAGATGTGATTTCCGAAGGCGGTTTTAGAGTAGAAGGGACCGTAGAAGGAACTTTTAAAACTACAGGAAAAGTAGTGGTCGGAAAATCAGGTTTTATTCAGGGAACATTAGAGTGTTCTGATGCTGATTTTGAAGGTAAATTTTCTGGTAACCTTGTCATATCCGGTACCTTATCGCTAAAACCAACGGCGCATATCGAAGGAGAAGTTTCTGTTGGTAAACTAGCTGTAGAACCAGGGGCAACTTTTAATGCATCTTGTGTGATGAAAGGCGGCGTTAAATCTCTTGGAGGTAAACAAGATGGACAAAAACAAGGACAGCAAGGACAAGGGAAATCAGCTTAGAAAGTATCTGGCTTTAACCGGCATAGCCTTCGAAATGGGAGGTATCATTTTTGTCTGTGCCTATGCAGGTAAAAAATTGGATGCGTATTATCAGCTGGAAAAGAATTGGTTTACGATGGGACTGGTTCTTTTTGGTGTAGTTTCTTCATTGTATTTGGTAATAAAGCAATTGGATAGAATCAATAATCCCAAAAAATAGATCGGCATAGCAATAGCTTAATTATTTATGATTAAAAATTTACTTCGATTTTTAGTAATCTTTCTATTGGTATTATTAGGTGTTTACTTTATTCATACGTGGGCTCTGGATTTTTTTTCCTTTCATAGTAATTCCACGATTGTTAACCTATCTTATATTTTTAATGCTGTCTATACGTTTGTTTTAGTCACACTGATTTTACTCCTTAGCAAAAAGTTTAAGGATCAGATTGGTTTTATTTTTTTGGCAGGTAGCTTTATAAAGCTTGGAGTTTTTGTAGCTATTACTAAGCTAAGTAGTATCGAAGTAGACAGAAGTGTTTTTCTCGACTTTTTTACACCTTATGTGATTAGTTTAATTTTAGAGGTGTATTATGTTTCCAAAATTCTTAATCCATCTAAATAATTGATTTTCAGTATTTTATTTATTTCAAAATTATATTAAACTTATTTACTTAAAATAGTTTAAGAATCTAACATAATTATGTACATTTGCACCGAAATTTAGGAACCGAAATCTGACCTAGAATGCAAAAAATTAGTGTAGTTAGAATTTTTATGACTTTGGCCTTGATTCTCACTTCTTTGAATCTGGTAGCAAAAGATACTGAGAAAGTAGAAAACGGAGGAAAAGATGGGTTGAAGACTGAAATTAAAGAGTTTATTGATCATCACCTTCAAGATTCACACGATTTTACATTATTTTCTGATAAAGAAACAGGAAAACATTATGGGTTTCCATTACCGGTTATTTTATGGGATGGAGGATTAAAAGTTTTTTCTTCTTCAAAATTCCATCACGGAGAAACAGTTGCTGAGGTGGATGGTGATTATTACAGATTATATCACTCTAAAATATACAAGACGGATGCAGAAGGTACCATCAACTATGATGAAGACCATCATGCTACAAATGCAAAGCCGTTAGACTTTTCAATAACAAAAAATGTAGTTAGCATGTTCTTAATTGGCTTGCTAATGTTCTTTATGTTCAGAGGTCTTGCTAAATCTTACAAGAAAAATAACGGTATTCCAACAGGAGTTGGTCGTTTCTTAGAGCCTTTAGTATTGTTTGTTAGAGATGAAATCGCTATACCTAATATTGGAGAAAAGAAGTATAAGAAATATATGAGCTTTTTGCTTACTGTATTTTTCTTTGTGTGGTTTTTAAACCTTTTAGGGATGACTCCTTTAGCAGTAAACGTTACAGGTAATATTGCAGTAACCTTTGGTTTGGCATTACTAACATTCCTTATTACAAACTTTACGGCTAATAAAAACTATTGGGGGCATATATTTTGGATGCCGGGTGTACCAACATTTATGAAAGTAGTTTTAGCACCAATCGAATTGCTAGGTGTTTTTATTAAACCGTTTTCATTAATGATTCGTTTATACGCAAACATGACTGCAGGTCACGTAGTATTAATGAGTATTGTTGGAATGATGTTCTTGTTTAAGAGCTGGATCGGTAGCCCATTATCATTTGGTTTAGCATTTGCACTATCAATATTAGAATTATTGGTAGCTGCATTACAAGCATATATATTTACGATGTTGTCTGCATTATACTTCGGTATGGCAAATGAGGAGGCACATCATTAACGATAATTATAATTGTTTAATTTTTTTAATTCTTTACTATGGAAGGTTTAAATTATGTAGGAGCTGGTTTGATTGTTATCGGTGCTGGTTTAGGTATTGGTAGAATCGGTGGTCAGGCAATGGAAGCTATTGCTCGTCAACCAGAAGCTTCAGGAAAAATCCAAACTGCTATGCTTATTGCAGCAGCACTTATTGAAGGTATTGGATTTGCTGCATTATTTGCAGCTTAATTTACAAGCAATAGCTGTAACGGTTGGTTGCAGCTATTGTTAACTTTAAAATTAAACATAAAAGAAAGTAACATAATTAATTATGGATAAGTTAATAAATGATTTTTCATTCGGTCTGTTTTTTTGGCAGATACTTTTGTTTGTAGGATTACTATTATTATTAAGAAAATTTGCTTGGAAGCCAATTCTTGATTCTGTTAATAATCGTGAAGAAGGTATTAAAAATGCATTAGAGTCTGCTGAAGCGGCTAGAAAAGAAATGCAAAATCTTCAGGCTGATAATGAGCGTATCCTTAATGAAGCTCGTGCAGAAAGAGATGGGATGCTTAAAGAAGCAAGACAGCTAAAGGAAAATATGATTGCAGACGCAAAAGCTGAAGCACAGACAGAAGCTGATAAGATTGTTGCACAAGCACAAGCTACTATCGAAAGTGAAAAGAAAGCTGCTATTGCCGATCTTAAAAGTCAGGTTGCTGGGCTTTCTGTAGAGATTGCAGAGAAAGTAGTAAGAAAAGAATTAGCTGACAAAGACAAGCAACTGGAATTGGTAAAGTCTATGTTAGGAGATGTTACTTTAAACTAATCATAAAATGAGTAGAGCAGCAATACGTTATGCGAAGGCGGTTTTGAGTTTAGCTCAGGATAAAAATGCCACAGAAGATGTTCAGAAAGACATGCGAGACATTATCGCTACTATCGATAGTAGTTCTGATCTTAAAATGGTATTAAACAGTCCTTTAATAAAAAGCGAAGTAAAGCTTGCTTCATTGCGTGAGGTTTTCAAAAATACGGGAGATCTTACCAAGAAACTTTTTGATATACTAATTGAAAATAAAAGAGTAAATCTTTTAGAGGATGTTGCTAAACAATATATTGTTTTATTTGATCAGTTAAATAACACTCAGTTAGCAACAGTTACTACAGCAGTTCCTTTAGACAAAGCTTTGAGCACTTTGGTACTGGCTAAGGTAAAAGAATTGACAGGTAATGAGGCTACCATAGAAAATGTTATCGATGAAAGTATTATCGGTGGATTTATTCTTAGAGTAGGAGATTTGCAGTATAATGCAAGCATAGCTAATAAGCTAACAAGTTTAAAACGAGAATTGAGTAATTAATAAATTACTTCAATAATATAAATTTAATAATAAGAGAATGAGTAGTTACACTCATTTTTACAAACTATTATAAAATGGCAGAAGTGAATCCTGCTGAAGTATCAGCAATATTAAAACAACAATTATCTGGATTTGAAGCTACGGCTTCGCTAGAAGAAGTAGGTACAGTATTACAGATTGGTGATGGTATCGCCAGAGTATACGGATTGTCTAACGCTCAATATGGAGAATTAGTAGAATTCGAATCTGGACTAGAAGGAATCGTACTGAATCTTGAAGAAGATAATGTTGGGGTAGTACTTTTAGGTTCTTCAACAGAAGTAAAAGAAGGTGTAACTGTAAAACGTACACAAAGAATTGCTTCCATCAATGTTGGAGAAGGAATCGTAGGTCGTGTAGTGGATACTTTAGGGAACCCTATCGATGGTAAAGGTGCGATCGAAGGTGAAACTTTCGAAATGCCATTAGAGCGTAAAGCTCCTGGTGTAGTTTTCCGTCAGCCGGTAAACGAACCATTACAAACAGGGATTAAGTCTATTGATGCGATGGTACCAATCGGAAGAGGACAGCGTGAGTTGGTAATCGGTGACCGTCAGACTGGTAAAACAACAGTATGTATCGATACGATCCTTAATCAAAAAGAATTTTATGATGCTGGTGAGCCGGTATACTGTATTTATGTCGCAATCGGACAGAAAGCATCTACAGTAGCAAATATCGCTAAAGTATTAGAAGACAAAGGAGCTCTTGCATATACGACTATCGTAGCGGCTAACGCTTCTGATCCTGCTCCAATGCAGGTATATGCTCCATTTGCAGGTGCTGCAATTGGTGAGTATTTCCGTGATACAGGTCGCCCAGCTTTAATTATCTATGATGATTTATCTAAGCAGGCGGTAGCATATCGTGAGGTATCATTATTATTACGTCGTCCACCAGGACGTGAAGCATATCCTGGAGATGTATTCTATCTTCACTCTAGATTATTAGAGCGTGCTGCAAAAGTAATTGCAGATGATAGTATTGCAAAAGATATGAATGACCTTCCGGATTCTTTAAAAGATAAAGTAAAAGGTGGTGGATCACTTACAGCTTTACCAATTATCGAAACTCAAGCAGGTGACGTATCCGCTTATATCCCAACAAATGTAATTTCGATTACTGATGGTCAGATATTCTTAACTTCAGATTTATTTAACTCTGGTGTTCGTCCGGCAATTAACGTAGGTATCTCTGTATCTCGTGTAGGAGGATCTGCTCAGATTAAATCAATGAAGAAAGTAGCAGGTACATTAAAACTGGATCAGGCACAGTTCCGTGAATTAGAAGCATTTGCTAAGTTTGGTTCTGACCTTGATGCAGCTACTTTAAACGTAATCGAAAAAGGAAAGCGTAACGTAGAGATCTTAAAGCAAGCCCAGAATGATCCATATACCGTAGAAGATCAGATTGCGATTATCTATGCTGGGTCTAAGAACTTATTAAGGGACGTTCCTGTAAATAAAATAAAAGAGTTCGAAAGTGACTATATTGAGTACCTTAATGCGAAGCATAGAGATACATTAGACACTTTGAAGGCTGGAAAACTAACAGATGAAGTAACAGACGTATTACTTTCAGCTTGTAAAGAGATTTCAGCAAAATATAAATAATTCAGAATTCTAAATTCAGAATTATGAATTAGGTATGGGTTACAAAAAAAGAAACAATGTAATTGTAGATAAAAGTTTTTATTTCAGTTGTGATATTGTAAATTTTTGTAAGGAATTAAAAAAGAAGAATGAATATGAAATTGCTAGTCAGCTTATAAGGAGTGGCACTAGTATTGGAGCTAATGTAAGAGAATCACAAAGAGGAGTAAGCACCAAGGATTTCAAAAACAAATTAGGAATAGCTTTAAAAGAAGCGGACGAAACATCTTTTTGGCTAGATGTCATTGAGGAAACCACAATGGAGATTCCGAATGATTTAAACAAAAAATGTGAAGAACTAATAAAGCTTCTGGTAAGTATAATTAAAAATTCATAATTCTGAATTCAGAATTCATAATTATAAGAAATGGCAAATTTAAAAGAATTACGTAGTAGAATCACCTCTGTGTCCTCAACGATGCAAATTACCAGCGCCATGAAAATGGTATCGGCTGCAAAGTTGAATAAGGCTCAGATGGCAATTACTGCGATGCGTCCTTACGCGGATAAACTTACCGAATTGTTACAGAGTCTGAGTGCTTCTTTGGAAGGAGACAGTGCAAGTTCTTTTTCTGAACAACGTGAGGTAAACAAAGTTTTAGTAGTTGCAATTGCTTCTAATCGTGGTTTGGCAGGTGCTTTTAATTCTAATATCATCAAAGCCTCAAGAGAGTTATACGATAATGTGTATGGCGGCAAGCAAGTAGACTTTGTTACTATCGGTAAAAAAGTAAACGATATTGTTTCTAAAACACATACCGTTGTTGCTAATAAAAGTGAAGTTTTTGATGATCTAACGTTTGCAAATGTTGCGGCTATTGCAGAAGAATTGATGGAGTTATTTACGAATGGTTCTTATGATAAAGTAGTTGTTGTATATAACAAATTCAAAAACGCTGCAACTCAGATAGTAACCACAGAGCAGTTTTTACCGATTGAGCCTGTAGAGGGTGAAGGAAATGCTAATTTGGATTACATTTTTGAGCCATCGAAAGCGGAAATTGTAGAGCAGTTGATTCCTAAGTCACTTAAAACGCAATTGTATAAAGCAATTAGAGATTCTTTTGCGTCAGAGCACGGTGCTCGTATGACCGCAATGCATAAAGCAACTGATAACGCTACAGAATTAAGAGATTCTTTAAAATTACAATATAACAAAGCTAGACAGGCTTCTATTACGAATGAGATCTTAGAGATCGTTGGTGGTGCAGAAGCATTGAATGGTTAAGAATATTATATTTCAAGTATATACGAACCTCATACTTATTGATGTATGAGGTTTTTTGTTTTTTTTATGATAAAGCGCATTTTCGTTTTCTATCTTTAGGGTAAAAAAGAAAAATGAAAACAATTAGACTTTTCGCGATCCTTATGATTGCATCTTTTGTCGCTACAATACAAGCGCAAGAATCAGAAAATTTACACGAAGCAGGAGATATTAAAATGGGAATTGCCGGTGTTCCTCTTATGGACTTAGGCAATGGCTATAGTGGTATAGTTGCCAAACCAAGCTTATCTTTTTATGTTTCAGACAGATTTGCAATCAATACTGCTGCATTTGTTATGTTTCCGCAAGACATAGAACAAGAAAATGGTAGAGATGCAGAGGTTCAGGCCTATGGATTTATACCTTCTTTTAGAAAACACGCAATTAATAGTGGTAAATTTAGTTTCTATTTAGAATCAGGAGTGGGTATTGGAGCCATACGATATGAAGCAAATGATCCGGCCGATATTGCTATCGAAGATAATAGTGGAGGGTTACTATTATTAACTGCCGGTGCAGGAATTAATTATAGATTTGCTAAATGTTTGGAATTAGAATTTGGTGTGCCATATATGTATGGATTAAACATAACTAATGGTAACGATACTAAATTGTTTTCGGGAGTGGCATTTAATCTTGGAATGAATTTTGTTTTTAACACAAGAGATATTAAAAAATGGAAAACAAAAATGCGAGAACGCATGAAAGAAAAATGGGAAACAGAACAATAAAAATTAGACAGCTTCTTACTAAGATCGGTTTGTTTACTTTGCTAGCTGCTTTTACGCAATGTGCAACAAGTCAAAAGATTGATAAAACAGCACCAGTACAGTTAAATGATCCTTATTTTCAGAATTGGGTTTCCGGAGTAAGAGGAGGAGGTTCAGGATTTATGGTATATTTTCCTGTGGATTCGACTTCTGATGTGCAATTAGAAACCGCTTATTTCAAAGGTAAAAAAGTGGATCTGCAACGTAAATCTAAAGAGTCGGTTTATGTAGGACGTTACAAAGAACCTGCAACGGTTGAAAAGGATATTGTGATGAGTGATGACCCAAAGGAAGAATACAATAATAAAGTTCCTGAAATTGAAGAAAAAATACCATTCGAGCTAAAAGAAGAAGAATGCATCATTGCATACTCAAAGGATGGTAAAAAAGGATATTTCAAACTTGATAAATTACCAGAAAAAGAATTGAAAGCATATCCAATGCAGCCGAGGCAATAAAAATTGTATTTTTAAGGCCACAATCGCATAACAGTTGGGAATTTTTCAAAAACTTTTTAAACAAACATTTATATACGGAATGGCAACAGTGCTACCACGCATGTTGTCATTTCTTTTAGTTCCTTTATATACAGATCAATTACCAACAGAAGAGTACGGTAAGGTTTCTATTATCTTCTCTTACTTCGTACTATTTAATGTGTTGTTAGCATATGGTATGGAAACTGCTTTTTTCAGGTTCTTTAATAAAGAATCCGATAAAGAAAAAGTCGTGAGCACATCCGCTATATCGATAGCAATATCATCTTTGATATTTGTAGCAATTGCTCTATTACTAAAAGAGCAAATATCAGTATGGACCGATATTAAGTTGGAGTATATAAATCTGGTAATTTGGATATTACTCTTGGATGCTTTAGTTATTATTCCGTTTTCGTGGTTAAGAGCAAAAGAACGCCCTATAAGATATGCAATAATCAAAATAGCGAATGTTGCTATCAATTTTGGGCTTAATATTTTCTTCTTGCTCTATTTAAAACAACTTTCGTTTCATTTCACAGCATTGGATTGGATCTGTAAGGATGATTATGAGATTAGCTACATTTTTATTTCTAATCTAATTGCTAGCGGATTTGCATTGCTGGTATTATTACCTTTCTACACAAAGATTAAGTATCGTTTTGATCGAGTATTATGGAAAAAGATGATGAAATACGCCATGCCGATTTTGGTAGCGGGTATAGCATATTCTATTAACGAGACTTTCGATAGAATACTATTGGATAAATTATTGCCCGAAAATGTAGCCGAACATATGGTGGGTGTATACTCTGCATGTTACAAATTAGCATTGTTTATGACATTATTTGCTACCGCTTTTAGATTAGGGATAGAACCATTTTTCTTTAATTATGTCGGGAATAAAAATGCACCAGAAACCTATGCTAGGATTACTAAGTACTTTGTGATTTTAGGTTCTTTTATCTTTTTGTTCGTGATTGTGTTTGTTCACGTTTTGAAAATTGCTTTTTTAAGAGATACATCGTACTGGGAGGCCGTAAAAATTGTTCCTTTCATTTTATTAGCCAATTTTTGCTTAGGGATTTATCATAACCTTTCAGTTTGGTATAAGGTAACAGACAGAACTAAATTTGGAGCTTATATATCGGTTTTTGGAGCAATAATCACTTTGATGCTTAATTTTCTATTGATTCCAGAATATACATACGTAGGTTCTGCAATAGCCACCTTAGCAGCTTATGGGACAATGATGGTAGTGTCGTGGTATTTTGGAAGAAAGTATTATCCGATTCCATATGATCTTAAAAAAATGGGGATGTATCTGGGATTATCAATTAGTTTTTCGATCATATCTTTTTACGTGTTTGACAGTAATTATATAATTTCTATCCCGTTGTTACTGGTGTTTTTAGTAATTTTGTATGCTTCGGAAAAAAAGGAATTAAAACAAATATTAAAAAGATAATCTTCTGTCTTCTTGAGCCTGACTGTAATAGATAAGCAGAGTCGAGAGAGGATAACGATTTATATAAAAAATATGCAGATAAATATCATTAACAAGTCGTCACACAAGTTACCACATTATGAAACGATCGCTTCGGCAGGAATGGATCTGAGAGCAAACATCAATGAGTCGATAACGTTAAGACCTTTAGAGAGAACCATAGTAAAAACAGGATTGTTTATAGAATTACCGGTAGGTTTTGAAGCGCAAGTTCGCCCACGAAGTGGGTTAGCTGCCAAAAAAGGGATAACAGTACTAAATGCTCCAGGTACCATAGACGCTGATTATAGAGGAGAGATAGGGGTGATTTTAGTCAATCTGTCAAATGAAGATTTTGAAATAGAAAATGGAGAAAGAGTAGCACAGTTAGTCATTGCAAAGCACGAAAGAGCAGAATGGAATGAAGTAGCAGAACTTTCTGAAACCTCAAGAGGAGAAGGTGGCTTCGGAAGCACAGGAGTAAAATAATCAACCAATCAAAAAGAAAATAAAGAATGAAAATCATCGTACCAATGGCAGGAAGAGGCTCTCGTTTAAGACCTCATACGCTCACAGTGCCTAAACCTCTAATTCCGGTAGCAGGAAAACCAATTGTTCATCGATTAGTTTCTGATATAGCAAAAGTTTTAGGAGAACCGGTGGATGAAATAGCGTTTGTGTTGGGGGACCCTGCTTTTTTTGGAGATGATGTTGTAGAAAGTTTAACTACACTCGCTGAAGAACTTGGGGCCAAAGCTTCTATCTACAGACAAGATCAACCTTTGGGAACAGGTCATGCGATTATGTGTGCAAAGGATTCTTTATCCGGCCCGGCAGTTGTAGCCTATGCAGATACGTTGATCAGGGCAGATTTTAACCTAGATAAAGATGCAGATGCTGTTATTTGGGTAAAACAAGTAGATAAGCCTGAAGCTTATGGAGTGGTAAAACTTAACGAGAAGAAGGAAATTGTAGAGCTGGTAGAGAAACCAAAAGAATTTGTATCTGATCTGGCAGTAATAGGAATCTATTATTTTAAAGATATTGCGGTATTAAAAAAAGAACTACAGCATGTACTTGATAATAATATCATCAATGGAGGTGAGTACCAAATCAATGATGGTATCAAAAGAATGATGGCAGATGGCAAAACATTTGTAACCGGCCAGGTTGAAGAATGGATGGACTGCGGTAACAAAAATGTGACTGTAGAAACCAATACTAGAATGTTAGGTTTTTTAGAAAATGATGGAGAAAAATTGATAAGTGAAGACCTTTCGCTAGAAAATGCGACTATTATACCACCTTGTTATATAGGAAAAGGAGTAACCATTAAGAATGGATCTGTTGGACCAAATGTTTCCATTGGAAACGGTTGTAGTATCGTGGATAGCACAATTAAAAATAGTCTTATACAGAACCAAACTGTCATAAAAAATGCTAACTTAGACAACGCTATGATTGGAAATCACGTTCGCTATGACGAAAAGTATACCACCATTAGTATTGGAGACTATTCTACTTTGGAATAATTTGTGATTCACATTATTTTGAAAATCTATGTATGACTAAATATTGGCAACATATTATAATTTCTATGATCTTTCTTGGAGGAGGATCAAATGTTGTTTTTTCTCAAGAACCGGAATCTCTTAAGAAGATAGAGATTTTGGACGATCTGGGGGATGTGTCGGATGTATTTAGAGAAAGTTTCTTCGAAGCCCTAAAACAAAGAGCGATAACTAACTATGATAAAGCAATTAGTGCATTAGAAAGATGTATTGAAACGAATCCTAAGCCTATAGCGTTATACCACGAATTAGGTAAGAACTATCTGGATTTAAAAGTGTATGATCAGGCCGAAAACAATTTCAAAAAGGTTTTAGAAGAAAAACCAAATGATAGATATGTGTTAGAACTATTGTTTGAAGTTTATTTTAAACAAAGAAAATACACAGAGTCTATCGAAGTTGTTGAAAAATTAGCTGCTTTCGACAGTATGTATAAAGAACAATTGGCCAATTTATACTTTTTAGAGGAACGATACGACGATGCGCTTAGGGTAGTCGATGAGCTCATAGAAGAACTTGGTATGGATTCTTATCGAGACAAGCTAAGAAAAAAAATAGCGCTAAAAATTAGTAACCCCGATTCTCAGATTACCAGATTAGAAGAGAAAATAGCAGAAAACCCTAAAGAAGAGCAAAACTACCTAAACCTTATTTATTTATACGGTCAGGATAATCAAGTGGATAAGGCTTTTGGAACAGCGCAATTACTCTTGGAACAGAAACCAAAATCACAATTAGCTCATTTAGCGTTATACAAATTTTATCTTGATAATAACAATACGGATGAAGCTATTAGTTCCATGAAAATTGTTTTAGCAAGCGATAAAATAGATGCAGAATCTAAATATAAAGTGATTAATGACTTTTTGATATTTGTGGATAAAAATCCAAGTTACGAATCAAAACTTATCGAAGTAACTAAGGTGTTTTCTGAAGATTCAGGAAGTAGCAAAGTGTTTACAGAAATAGGAAATTACTTCTATGAAAAAGATAAGAAAGAAGTTGCGCTTAATTATTATGAAAGAGGATTAAAGGACAATGCAAGCAACTTTGGGATTCTAAAAAAGATGTTATTGCTACAATTGGATTTAAAGAGGTATGAAAAGGTAAAAGAAGGAAGCGAGCTGGCGATAGAAATGTATCCCTCACAACCCATATTATACTTAGTAAATGGTGTTTCAATGGTGAACCTAAATAAGTATGAGGAAGCAATAGACATTTTGAGCATAGGAATGGATTATATTATTGATGATCTTAAAATGGAATCTGATTTCTATGACCAAATCGGAGAGGCATATCTAAAAATGGGTAACCAAGCAAAGGCTTCAGAATACAAAGAAAGATCCATTCAACTTAAAAAAAAATCATAAAAGGTAATGAATAGAGTATTTTATCTGTTATGTTTTTCACTAATTTTATTGCACTCTTGTAAAGGAACCAAGGCACTTTCAGACGCTAAGATCAAAAAGTTAAAGACCGAAAAAATAGTAAATAATCACTATGATAATGCCTTTGAATTTACTACAATAAATGCTAAAGTAAAAGTACGATATAACGATGGTAAACAATCATTTAGTCCAAATGTTACTTTACGCCTTGAAAAAGATAAAAAAATATGGGTAAGCGCCAAGCTGTTGGGCATAACTTTAGCTAAAGCACTTATCACACCAGAGAAGGTAAGTTATTATGAAAAGATTAATAACACCTATTTTGAAGGAGATTTTAAGTTATTGAGCGAGTGGCTAGGGACTGATCTGGATTTTGAAAAAGCACAACAGTTATTATTAGGGCAAGCATTATTTAATCTTAAAGATGATAAATATGTTTCGTCAATAGAAAATCAGAAGTATAGATTGAGCCCCAAAAAAGAGCTGGAATTATTTGAACGGTTATTTGTAATACACCCAAATAGTTTTAAAATGTCCTCTCAGCAGCTGAAACAGCCTTTAGAGAATAGGAATTTGCTTATTAGTTACAGTAGTTATCAAAAGGTTGGGAATCAGGATTTCCCTAAGGAAATCGATATCTTAGCTTCAGAGGGAATCTCAAGAACCTCCATCAAGATTGATTATCGTAGTGTAGATTACAATGCCAGAGTAAGTTTTCCGTTTAAAATACCATCAGGATACGAGCAAGTAACTATAGAATGAGGCTACAAAAATTCATATACATCCTTGGAATGCTTTTCATAAGCATTTCATCATTTTCTCAAAGTACTAAGCAACAACAGCTGGAAGAGCAACGTCGCCGTCTTAAAGAACAGATTGAACAAATGAGGTCATTACTTGCAGACACCAAACTCAAACAACGTTCTGTTTTGGATGAAGTAGAGACATTAAATTCTCAGATAAATACTAGGCAAAACCTTATAAAAATTACGAACCAACAAGCGAATCTTTTAACAAGAGAGATTAATGCTAATCTAAAAAAAATGGGATCGTATCGAGAAGAACTGAAGATATTAAAAGAGGATTACGCGAGAATGATTGTGAAATCTTATAAAAGTAAATCACAACAAAGTAAAATTATGTTTCTCTTATCTTCATCAGATTTTACGCAGGCCTATAAACGGCTTCAGTATATGAAGCAATATAATGAGCATCGAAAGGAACAAGCGGATCAGATACAAAATCGAACCGAAGAACTTCAGGTATTAAATAAAGATCTTTTACAACGAAAAAAGAATAAAGAAGTACTGGTAGAAGAGAATCGCGAGGCTCAAGAAAGATTAAAGGAAGAAAAGAAACAGCAGCAGGCTTTAATGGCTTCGATTCGCAAAAAGGAAGGCACGTATAAAAAGGAAATAAAAAAGAAACAAGAACAGGCTAGTGCTATTGATAAAGCAATAGAGAAACTTATTCGCGAAGCGATTGCAAAAGCCAATAAAAAAGCCGGAAAGAAAGCTTCTAAGAAAGGATCTGCAACAACCTTTGCTTTGACACCAGAGGATAAAAAACTAGCTGATAACTTTACGGCTAATAAAGGAAAGTTCCCTTGGCCGGTTGGTACAGGTAGACTTACCAAAAAGTATGGTAGACAACCACACCCAACATTACCTAATATTCAGATTAATAGCAGTGGAGTAGAGTTGGAGACAAGACCGGGAGAAAAAGCCAGAGCTATTTTTGAAGGAGAAGTAATGGCTATCCAGAAATTAAAAGGCGCAGGAAGACTGGTTCATGTAAGACATGGTAATTATATAACCGTTTACTATAATTTGGAAAATATTTCTGTAAAAGAAGGTCAAAAAGTTTCGACAAAGCAAAGTATTGGAGAAGTGCGCGTCAATCCGGCAACCGGTCGTGCAATTATGAAATTTTTGATCTTCAAGGATACGAAAAAAATGAATCCGCAATCCTGGATTTATAAAATGTAAAAGGATAATGGAAATAGTTATTATTTCGGTTGTAGCATTTTTAGTTTCGATACTCACTTTTTTCTCAGGTTTTGGTTTAGGAACCATACTAACACCTGTACTGATGATTTTTTTTCCTGTGGAAATTGCTATTGCATTAACCGGAGTGGTTCATTTTTTTAATAATGTATTCAAACTGTTTTTAGTAGGAAAAAACGCAGATAAGACAGTTTTACTACGGTTCGGGATTCCTGCGGTAGTGGCCGCTTTTGCTGGTGCGTGGGTACTTATTCATATTCCTGATATCAAACCACTTTTCACATATAACTTGTTTGATAAAAATTTTGAAGTGTTTCCGGTAAAATTCATCATTTCGATTTTATTGATAATCTTTGCCAGTATGGATTTGATTCCATATTTCACAAAACTAAAATTCGGCAAAGAGAAACTCCCACTTGGAGGTGCATTAAGCGGTTTTTTTGGAGGGCTTTCTGGTAATCAGGGAGCTTTGCGCACCGCTTTTTTGATCAAAGCAGGACTTTCTAAAGAAGCTTTTATCGGTACTGCTGTGGTGGTTTCTACTTTTGTTGACTTTACACGGCTTAGTGTGTATGCTACAAACGTCTCAGAATCCGGAATTACAGATAACCTACCATTAGTGATATGCGCTACCTTAGCTGCCATCTCAGGAGCATTTATTGGTAACAAATTACTAAAGAAGGTTACCTTAAAATTTTTACAAATTGTTGTTGCAATTATGTTGATTCTAATCTCTATTGCTTTGGGAGCAGGTTTTTTATAGTTATGTAAACAGAGCCTTTAATTCGGTAGCATCGTCTGGTTTCATTTTACCGGCAAGTACCAAACTCAATTGTTTACGTCTTAAGGCAGCGTCATAACGTTGTTGTTCTAATTCAGTTTCTGGTTTAATCTGTGGAATAGATACAGGTGCTCCACTTTCATTTACTGCTACAAAGGTGTATATCGCTTCATTTGCTTTGGTTTTATCACCACTTTGACGATCTTCTATCCAAACGTCTATAACAACCTCCATAGATGACTTAAATGCACGAGAAACCTTTGCTTCTACGGTTACAACACTTCCTAAAGGAATCGCTTTACTAAAAGCCACGTGATTTACCGAGGCAGTCACAACAATTCTTCGAGAATGTCGTCCTGCGGCAATACCTGCAGCACGGTCCATACGAGCTAACAATTCGCCTCCAAAAAGATTATTAAGTGGATTGGTTTCTCCCGGTAAAACAAGGTCGGTTAATATAGTTCTCGATTCTGAAGGATATCTCGCTTCCATAGATTTTGGTAATTTCTGGCAAAGATAATCAGGTACGATAAACTAATGACTATAGGATTACATAAAACTGATATACAGTTATTTTGATCAATTACCGAATTTTTAATGTTTTTGTAAAAAATAATAAAGAATGTGTGCTCCAACTATGAATCCGTGTCGAAACTTAATAATTACTAAGCGTTGATTGAGAAAAATATTTTAAAAGAAAAAAGATTTACAGTTCCTGAATCAGTAACCAGGCGCGACGATCCTGTTGTTTTTTGATATTTTGCAATGCTTTTAATGCTTCCAGTCTGTTTTCATAGCTGTTGTATACCACCTGATGTAATCCATATTTGTTTACTCCAATCAAGCGTGCGTCAAATCCTTTAGCTTTGAGCTTAAGTACTTTTTTAGTAGCGTTCTTTTTTATTCTAAACGCTCCTGCAACCACGTGGTATTTTCCGGAGATAGAAGGATTAATATCAGTTTCAGAGTTTTCAGAAGAAGATTCTTCGGCCTTGATGATATTTAGATTGATAGCCGGCAACGGACTGGCTATCTCAAACGTCGCCTCTTGAATTTTGTTTTCAATTTCTTTTTCTGCCTTAATGGATAAACCGTCATTATGCAAGTTAATTCGGTTATTAAATTCATTTAATCCCAAAGATCCAATAAGCCCAAGTCCTAGAATGGCAACAGCAGCATATCTTAGATATGGACGCTCACTTCTTCTTTCTGGCGTAAAAGCAATAGGAGTGGTCTCCTCTATAGCTTGCACTTCTTCTTTATAAGCTTCACGGGTTACTTGCGCCATGACTACTTTTGGAGCTGTTTTTTCCTCTTTTCTAATAATTGATGGAGATATAAAAGAATTTAGACCAAACGCTTCTGTTAGGTAATTTACATCCTGAGAAGGCTCGAACTGTAATGTGTCTTCAACAGAGGTAAAGAAAGAACCAATTCCTTCTAATTCTATTCTTTTTCCTGATGCCATTTTGTTATTTAATGACAACACATAGCGTTGAATTTTCGCAACAGCGTCTGTATAAGATATATTTTCAGCGGTAGCAATATAATTTGCTAATAACCCGTCGTTATTTTGTAATTGACTATTAAAAGAAATTGATTTCTGCGGAGGAAAAAAAGCATGTGTAGATTCCTGAATCATGGCGGGTTGACGCTTGGTTAAAAACGCACCGAATCCCGGTAAAATTACACATTCATATCTGTATAATAATTCACTTATATATTTTGCAGTATTATTCATCGCCCCCTTCTTAAAATCTATAGAATATTTCCAGCTTAAACAAATTCACCGCACATGTGCACGCCTCAATAGTTAAACTGGGATGATTAGGTTAATTATTTGGTTACTCAAAGGTAAAAATTTTTGCTTTTAATTATAAGTATACCCCTTGATTTTATTAACAGTTTTGATTTTTTTCGTTTCTTGTGCTGACTTATAGTAGATTAGATGACCACAGAAAAATTAATTGCGTTACTTACCTTGAAAAAAGCACCAAATCTAGGCGATAGTTCTATCAAAAAATTAATAAGAGTAGTGGGTTCTGCAGAGGCAGTATTGAAAGAGAAACCAGCCAACTTATTAAAAATTGATGGTATTGGAAGCATAAAAGTCAAAGAAATTCATAAAACCGACCATCAGAAAGCCGCTGAGAGTGAAATGAATTTTATGTTGAATAGTAATATTCAATATACCGCTTATGATGAGCCGGATTATCCCGAGAAGTTAAGGCATTGTATAGATGGTCCCGTCGTTTTATTCAGTAAAGGAAATATAGACTTAAAAAACAGGAAATTATTAAGCATTGTCGGTACCAGAAAAGTAACAAGTTACGGAGTAAGATTCTGTGAAGAACTAATTGAAACCATCGTTCCATTAAATCCTGTGATTGTTTCAGGTTTTGCATATGGTGTGGACATTACGGCACAAAGAGCAGCGGTAAAACATAATTTACAAACGGTAGGTTGTCTGGCACATGGATTAAATCAGATATATCCCAAGACCCATAAAAAGTACATGCCACAAATTGAAGAAAATGGAGGGTTTTTTACTGATTTTTGGAGTACAGACACCTTTGACAGGAAGAATTTCTTGGGGCGCAATCGCATTATTGCAGGATTAAGCGAAGCTACTATAGTCATCGAAAGCGCTGATAAAGGAGGTTCTCTTGTTACTGCAGAAATCGCTAATTCTTACAACCGCGAAGTTTTTGCGGTGCCTGGAAGAGCTGATGATCCACTAAGTGCCGGTTGCAATATGTTGATTAAAACGCAAAGGGCTCATATGTTGACCAATGCGGCTGATCTTATCTATATGCTAAACTGGGAACTGGAAGAAAGCTCAATACCAGCCGTGCAGAAACAGTTATTTGTGGAGTTAGAAGGTGACGAAAAGAAGGTTTACAGCTTTCTGCACAAAAACGGAAAAGAATTACTGGATGTGATCGCTTTGCAATGTGAAATTCCTACTTTTAAAACAGCATCATTACTCCTGAATATGGAACTAAAAGGAGTGATCAGGCCTTTACCGGGTAAATTGTTTGAGGTGGTTTGATTACTTTAAAATTTCTCTCGCAACAGCTAATATCTTCTCCACCCATAAACTATATTGATACGCACTGGGATGCAGATTATCAGTAGCTAAGGCTCCTTCAGAATCACCTAGATCTCTAGAAATAGTAGTCACGTTAATAAATACTACTTGTAGTTCAGTACATTTTTGTTGTATGTAGGCATTATAATTGTCAATTTCTGTAGCAATCACTTCACTATTGGTAGATCCAAAAGGCGTAACCCCATAATCAGGTATAGAAACAACAATGACGTGGTCTTTTTTACCATTTGCCAAAGAGATAGCTTTATTCAAAAGAAAATCAAACTCTGATTGAAAGGTCATAAAATCTCCTCTTTGATATTGATTGTTAACGCCAATAAGTAATGAAACCAAATCGTGATTTTCTGGATTTGTTTCTGCGATAGCGCCGATCAAATTACCGGTAGTCCATCCTGTTTTTGCAATTATCGTTAATTCTTCAATTTTTTTGGTTGGAGAGGCGAAAGCGTCTTTTAATTGAAAAGGCCAACTTTCTTCTTCAGTCACTCCTTGACCAATAGTATACGAATCACCCAATGCTAAAAAGGAAAAGGTTTTTGTTTCTTCGGTTTGTTCTTCTTCATTTTCCAGAACAAGATTATCATCAGAGGCGCAGGCGAAAACGACAATAAAAAGAATGAATAAAACGTAGTATATATTCTTTATCATAATGGAAATTACGAATTAGAAATTTAAATAACCCCAGCACAAACCTTTAAGCGCAATACTTTCTTAACTGACTGTACTACTTGCTTTTTATAAGCGGAATTTTTTTTCATCTCATTAAGGATTGCGTTGATGGTCGCATTTTCGTTCTGAGGCATTAAAATTAAATCACAACCAGCTTTTGAAGCCAATAAAGGAGCATTATCAAGAATAGTAACAGCCTTCATGATATTTAATGCATCAGAAATGATGACTCCTTTGAATCCCATTTCCTCTTTCAATAAACCCGTAATTATTTTTCTGGAACAACTAGATGGCAAGCCATCAGTTCCGTATTTCTCATTGTTTTGAATCGTGATATGGGCAATCATAATAGACAAAACACCATCTTCTATAATTTTTTTGTAGTTATCTACTTCTTGCAATGGTCCATCAATATATACGCTTTGTTTATGTGTATCTCCTTTTACCAAACCATGACCGGGAAAATGCTTCGCAGTTGCTATAATTCCGCCTTCTTGTGTACATTTTATAAACTGATTTGCTAAGCTAATTACAGAGTCTCTGTTACTACCATAACTTCTGGATTTAATAGCCTCATTGCTGGCGCTGATGTCCAAAACAGGTGCATAATTATGATGAACCCCAATTTCTCTAAGTTCAGTATTGATAGTATTTACAACCAGGTCTGATTGCGCTTCGGTTTTAATGTCTATCGTTTTACCGACATCTTTGGCACCTTTAATACGACTGGAAAATAAACTGGGTTCTGCATCCATACTAAAGAGTAGAGGAAGTGTCTTGTTTTTGGCAGAAATCTGGTTTAAGGCATCGATACTTTCTGTATGCGTTTTTTTACTTCCTTTTAGGAAAACCACACCTCCGATAGCGTTATTTTCGGTCAATTTTTTTACAGTAGCCATGGGTTTTCCTAATTCTCCTGCAGAAGATATGATCATTTGTGCCACGCGCTGTCTTTCAGAAAGCGTATGATAGATAGAATCTACGGTATACTCCAGTTCAGAGTTATAGGTATAGAAATCTTGTAACCCAAATTTTTCAGTTTGACTAAAAGAGGTTTTATTGAACCCAATAAGAAGCAAAAATAATAGTGCGTATCGCATAAAAAAGATTATGATTAATTATAAAATATTAGCATTCAATAGGAACTTCATCCAATTGTCCCCATTCGCTCCAGGAGCCATCATAAACAGCTCCATGGGTATATCCAACAAGCTCTGCGGCTAGTAAAATAATACAAGCTGTTATGCCGGATCCGCAGGTAAATATCAGCTTTTTATTAATAATATTTAAATCGTTAAAAATTTCTTTTAAATCTTCTGATGGTAGCATTTTTCCATCTTTTAAAACTCTTACGTAGTATAAACTTTTTGAATTTGGAATATGACCACCTTTTAAGTCATCTCTGGGTTCTGGTTCCACAGCTTTAAATCTTCCATCAGACCTTGCATCAAGTATAAGCGTATTTTCATTATTCATTTCTGCCAGAACATCTTCAGATGTAATTACTAATTCTTTTCGGTAATGAGAGGAAAAGGTACCCTTCGGATAGGTCTTTTTTAGATCAAAGGGTTCCGTAGGAAGTCCCATCTTTTCCCAGGTAGGTAATCCTCCGTCCAAAACCGCAACATTATCGTAGCCCATAGTTTTAAACATCCACCAAACGCGGGGACTTGAGTATATGCCTAAACGATCATACACCACGATTCTATGATGATTGCTAATACCCAGTTTTCTACAACCTTCTTCAAAGACTTCGGGAGATACAAGCATATTTGGAATGTTCGTTTCTTTATCAGAGAACATCCCTTTAATATCAAAGAAACGAGCGTTTTTGATACATTTACTTTCATCTTCAGACTGAGCATTGTTTACTGCTTTTTTTATGGTAGTATCCAAAACCATAATGTCTGGTGCATCCAAATTTTTTGAAAGCCATTGCGCAGAAACCAATGGAGTTTCTAAAATATCATGTTTAGTATCATGAATCAACGGGATCGTATATTTTTCTAATAATCTTTTGGATCTAAACTGTATTTTTTTTCTAAAGTAGGTAGTGCCGCCAATCATTTTTCCTTTCCAACCCATTGCTTGAGAAGCCCATCTTTTAAGACTAAAGTCATCTTCGTGTCTAAAGATTTTACCATCCTTAAACTCAAATTTGGCCTTTACTTTATTTAATACTGGGCGTTTTCTCTCTCCAAATGTATATCTCGCTTCCCAGTATGCTGAGGCTTTATTTTCATCAGCTTTTATATCAGAAAATTTCACTTCCATATCCGGACCATTTTCTAAGAGCCAATACCACATTTTTGTTACTAGGTCTCCTTGTAACTCTCCAAATACAGGATCTTTAAAAATAATTCCCTCATGGTATAAAGCAACCAATTTGGTTGTATCGTGGTTACTTAGAGCGGTATAAAAATCTTCAACCAATTCTCCCATCTTCCTCTAATTATCTTATGCTTAAAATCTATCTAACATTTTATTGGTCTGTTGTTGCAGTTTTTTCTTGAAGAAGTTGGTTCCTCCTAATAATTTGCCTTTCCAACCAATGGCTTGCGAAGCCCACCGATGTAGATCAAAGTGATCTGTATGTTTTATGATTTTACCATCTTTGAATTCAAATTCTGCATCAATACTATTATGAACAGATCTTCCTGTTTGACTAAAAGTGTACGAGGCTTCCCAATGAGCAGAACCTTTTTGATCATTTGCTTCCACCGCAGAGAATTCTACCTTCAAGTCTTTTCCATTTTTGCAAAGCATCTGCCACATTTTCTTTGCTCTTTCACCTTTCAATTTTCCAAAAGCAGGATCTTCAAAAACTACATCTTCGTGATAACAGGAAATCATCTTTTCTGCATTTCGCTCACTTAAACCAGTATAAAATGTTTCTATAAGTTCTTTCATGCTTATAAAGTTACAAAGAAATAAAGCTTCTAAAGTAGTTCTTATCTATAGTTATGAAATTGATATGAGAGAATGCAGCACTAATTTTTCCATAGTAGCTTGCTTCTATCCTATTTTTCTATTCAGTTCCAGATAAAGCTGTTCAACTTTATCTCTTGCCCATGGCGTTTTTCTTAAAAATTTAAGACTAGATTTAATCGAGGGATCATTTTTAAAACAGTTGATAGAAATTTTGTTAGCCAATTCTTCCCATCCATAATGGTCTACTAACAATTCTAATATAGTCAACAACTTCATCCCGTGTAGCGGGTTATTAGGTTGTTTTTTGTTAGTATGATTTTGCATTAAAATGTTACTTCTTTTTTTGATTGGTCAGAATTTTCGGATATACTTGATTAATCTAACTTGTCAGCTAGTTTCTTAAAAATCTTTTTAGGATTTTTATTTTCATACAATATATCGTGTACGGCATCAATGATTGGAGTACGAGTACTACTAGTCGCATCCAGTTCATAAGCGGTTTTAGCAGCATAATACCCCTCTGCAACCATATTCATTTCCATTTGAGCACTTTTTACTGTATATCCTTTTCCAATCATATTTCCAAACATACGATTACGAGAAAAAATAGAATATCCGGTAACCAGTAGATCTCCCAAGTATGCTGAATCGTTGATATTACGTTTCATTTTATGAATCTTCTTAATAAAACGTTTCATTTCACGGATTGCGTTACTCATCAAAACACTCTGAAAATTATCTCCATATCCTAATCCGTGAGCTATTCCTGCAGCTACAGAATAAATATTTTTCAGAACCGCAGCATATTCAGTACCAATGATATCATCACTGACTTTGCATTTAATGTATTCACTACTTAGTTTTTCGGCCATGATTTCTGCTTTTGCTTCATCATTAGACGCAATGGTCAGGTACGAAAGACGCTCTAGTGCTACTTCTTCTGCATGACATGGACCGGTGATAACTCCTATATTATTGAAAGGAATATTATATACATCATGAAAATGCTCTCCGACAATTAACCCCGTTTCTGGAACGATTCCTTTAATAGCAGAAAAAATAACTTTGTTTTCTAATGAAGAAGTAAGTTTTTTTAGTTCTGTATGTAAGAATGCAGATGGAATTGCAAAAATTAGATAATCTGCGTATTCAACCGCTTCATTAATATCATTGGTAAGCCTTAACTGCTCAAGGTTAAATTCTACAGAGCTTAGATAATTAGGATTATGTTGTTGTCTTTTGAGATGTTCTACAGCATATATACTTCTCATATACCAACCTACCTCATTCAGATTCTCTGTTAGCATTTTTACAATGGCTGTAGCCCAACTACCACCGCCGATCACAGCAAATTTTAATTCTTTATCCATGTAAAATGATTGTGAGTTCAAAAATAAGCAAAATACCTATCAAAATAAACAGCTGATAATCAATTAAATATATTTTTGGCACACGTTTTGGTTTCTATTACTTGAAAATGAAAACACATAGCTTATGAAGACTTTAAAATTACTTTCGGCTTTTATCTTAGGTTCAATGCTTTTGACTTCTTGTGTAGCAGAAGTTGTTATAGAAGATGATTTGTATATCGAGGAACCTGCAATTACTTTGGATGAATTACTAAACACCTATGAAATATGGTACGTAGATATAGAACGCACACAAGGTAGTGGAGAAATTCCTTTTCTTCAGAAAGCTTTTACCGTTTCGTTTAAAAACGGGTCCTTTTTTGCCAACAACAATTTAGTCGGTATTGGCAGCAATGGAAACGGTTTTGGATTGGATGTTGGGTATTATAATACTTTTAATATGGAAGTAGATATAAGTCACGATCTGGACGGTACCTATAGTTTGGATGTAACTCAATTTGCAAATAACGAAATAAGACTATATGACGGGGTTACCAATACGAGCTATTATCTAATAGGGTATCAAAGAAACACTTTTGATTATGATAAAGTATTCTATGATAACATTCATTACTTTTTACACGAATATATAACGTGGGAAAAAGTATATACAAGTGAGTTTGGAGCTCTAAATGAGTTTGATAATGAAAATTATTTGCAGTTTTTATATTATGGATCAGGTGATAATTTCAGAAGTTCAGAAGATGTTAATGTCAATAATATCAATGATATATACTACGATTATACCGGATATTATGCAGTAGATGATGTGCCTAATAATTTCTATATGAAAAATTTAACACTTGATTACGATTATTTGGGCAATGAATATTTCGAGTTGACCGTTATAAATGATAACAGAATAGAATTATTACATCCTGCATCTGGAACTATTTATGAATTTGTGGGTAGAGGATACTTACAGTTTAAAAATTCTAAAGATGGAAAACCGTCTCAGAATGAAAAGAAAAGGTTAAAGAAAGCTGATTTTATGAAGCTTACAAAATAGAAAAAGTCGCACTAGACGATATAAATTTTTTTGGTTGGTTATTTAGTTGGAAATCGCTCTACAAGAGAAATCTTGTTTGGGCGATTTCTTTTTAGTGAGATTATCAATCTTTTCGTGTTTGAGAAAATTCCCTTTTATATATTTTTCAGAAACAACAATAAATATTTGATAATCAGACCTCAAATTGATGAAATTAAGGTTATGTTTTGGACTAATAATGACAAAAGACCATATTCTTTTTTTATCTTTAATACCATAACAAATCAATTTAATATTATGCTTAAAAAAATTTTAAACATCGACAACAGTAAAAAGTTAAGTAAGATTGCACAAAAATCTATACAAGGAGGAGGATTCCCTTTCTTTGATGAATGTTGTGCTTGTGTATTCAGACCAGGAAATAGTCCTTTCCAAATCATTATTACACAATCGTGTTCAGATCCGTGTCCAACAGATGGAAGTACAGAATATGAAGATACTGGCTGCTAAACCTAAAAAAATAAAAGCGGACTTCGGTTCGCTTTTATTTTTTGAATAAGAATCTTTTAGTTTTGAGAAAGATTTCCACTCGTTTCATTAATTTTATGTTCTAAATATATAGTATATGGCAATCCGGAAACCTTTCAATCTAAACAAGTGGATTGAGGAAAATAGAGAGACGTTAAGACCACCCGTTGGGAATAAAAATTTATATAAAGAAGCAGGCGATTATATTGTGATGATAGTGGCAGGTCCAAATGCAAGAAAAGACTATCATTATAACGAAACTGAAGAACTATTTTATCAATTAGAAGGTGAGATAGAAGTCCATATACAAGAGGATGGTGAAAAGAAAACCATGAAGTTAGGACCTGGTGATATGTATTTACATCCTGCAAAGGTTCCGCATTCTCCGGTACGTCACAAAGGATCAATTGGCCTTGTTATTGAAAGAAAGCGAGTTGATCTGGAAGCAGAGGATGGGTTATTATGGTTTTGTGATAATTGTAATACTAAACTACACGAAGTATACTTTAAACTACATGACATAGAAAAGGATTTTCTGAAACATTTTAAAGACTTTTATGGTAACAAAGCTTTAAGAACCTGTAATAATTGTGAAACAGAGATGCCGGTTGACAAGAGATTTGTAGCAGAGGAGTAGAGAGTCAATTTAGTTTGGGCAATAAGATTTTATTAGAAGATTGGTTTTTTTGAGAGTGTTTTTTTGAAAAATTACTCAAAATCAACTTTATAAACGATCAAAATTTAATATATCTTCAAAAGACAGTATCTTTACGATCTTAAAAAAATAATTCGAAAAACATGGCAACTATAGCAACAGATTTTGGAATAGAAGAAGCATTAAAACAATTAGGTGTTTCTGATCTTAATAAAGGAACTTCTACTGGTTCTGATTGGTTCTCGAATGGAGAGGAAATTTCATCTTATTCTCCGGTAGATGGGGATCTTATAGGAAAAGTAACTACTACTACTTCTGATGATTATGAAAAAGTAATTGCGAAAGCACAATCAGCATTTAAAACCTGGAAACTAAAACCGGCACCTCTACGAGGAGAAATCGTAAGACAGTTTGGAGAAGAATTAAGAGTGTTGAAAGAACCGCTTGGTAAACTGGTTTCTTATGAAATGGGAAAATCTTATCAAGAAGGATTAGGAGAGGTTCAGGAAATGATTGATATCTGTGATTTTGCGGTTGGGCTATCAAGACAGTTACACGGATTAACAATGCACTCAGAGCGACCAGGACATAGGATGTATGAACAATATCATCCGCTCGGAATTGTAGGGATTATTTCTGCGTTTAACTTCCCGGTTGCAGTATGGGCCTGGAATACAGCGTTAGCCTGGATTTGTGGGGATGTATGTGTTTGGAAACCTAGTGAAAAAACCCCGCTTTGTGGAATTGCTTGTCAAAATATTATTGCTAAAGTATTAAAAGAAAATAATCTTCCTGAAGGTATTTCCTGTTTGATTAATGGAGATTATAAAGTAGGAGAGATGATGACTACCGACAAGCGTATTCCATTAATTTCTGCAACTGGATCTACCAGAATGGGTAAAATCGTAGGAGCGACTGTTGGACAACGTCTTGGTAAATCATTATTAGAGCTAGGAGGAAATAATGCGATCATTGTAACACCGGATGCAGATATTAAAATGACGGTAATCGGTGCTGTATTTGGAGCAGTAGGAACTGCGGGACAACGTTGTACCTCTACTAGAAGATTGATTATTCACGAATCAATTTATGATAAAGTAAAGAATGCAGTCGTTGATGCATACAAACAACTGCGTATCGGAAATCCATTGGATGAAAATAATCACGTAGGCCCTCTTATTGATAAAGATGCAGTTAAGGGATATCAAAATGCCTTAGAGAAAGTAGTAGAAGAAGGTGGAAATATAGTGGTTGAAGGTGGTGTACTTTCTGGAGAAGGATATGAAAGCGGATGCTATGTAAAACCAGCAATTGCCGAGGCAGACAACTCTTATGAAATTGTTCAGCACGAGACCTTTGCTCCGGTTTTGTATTTATTGAAATATAGCGGGGATGTAGAGAATGCTATCGAAGTTCAGAACGGTGTAGCACAAGGATTATCTTCGGCTATTATGACTAATAATCTTCGTGAAGCAGAGAGATTCTTATCTCATGCAGGATCAGATTGTGGAATAGCTAATGTCAATATAGGAACGTCTGGTGCTGAAATTGGTGGTGCATTTGGAGGAGAAAAAGAAACAGGAGGAGGAAGAGAATCTGGTTCTGATGCCTGGAAAGTATATATGCGTAGACAAACCAATACAATCAATTATACAACCGAGCTACCATTGGCTCAGGGAATTAAGTTTGACTTGTAACAAGTAATAATATGTTGAAGAAAGCATCCTTTTCTAATAGGGATGCTTTTTTTTATAAACTAATTTTGTGTTTACCACCATAAAATTGGGCAAATACTTGTGGATGAATTAAAAAGGAAGGGAGATTTATTCAGAATATATATCTTCGTAAAATGAAGACGCAACCAGATGATTATAAATGCATCTTCATTATAAATATGCAAAAGAAATATGAAGAAATTAATTTTAATACTATTGGTAATTTGTACTGCTTGTAATTTAGATGAACAAGAAACATCAGATCCTGTGTTCTGTACAGAAGAACTAAGACCGGGCTTGGAGATTACTATTAAAGATGCTGCTAATAATGATGCTTTTTTAACTTCTGGTATCACTGTCGTGGCTACGGATGAATTGTATACAGAAACATTGATGAATTTTGTAGATACAGATACATTTATTGGCGCTTATGAGAGGACGGGAACCTACACTATAACGGTGACTGGAGATGGTTATGAAACATTCATTTCAAACACTCCTATTGTTGTAGATAAAGATATTTGTCATGTGATTACTGAGAGAAGAGAATTCACTTTGCAACCGAATTAATAAAATAGTATGACATTTTGATAATATTTTAACAAATGTTTTGTGCTTAATGAGTTAGCTTTGGGTTTCACACAAAATTAACTCAATATGAATTCAACTTTACGAAGCCTCGTCCGAGGCGTTAGCGCATTCGCAGTTATTCTAACAACGTATACGGCAACCGCTCAGGCGCAGCAGTTGCATACAAGTGCACAACAACAGCCTGTAAAAGGTCATCAGCTCTACAAGCAGACCAAAATGTTTGATAGCAAGAAAGGATCTACGGATTCTAAAACTCCTCTGGAACGTCAAGCAGATAATGCACAGGAAAGAGCAGCCTATGAGCTTATGAGGTTAAAAGATCCTAAAACAGGAAAAATACCAAATGGAATTAGAAAAGCAGAACTTCAATTCACGAACAAAATTAGCACGAGTGATGATTCTAAAAATTCTCTTTCAGCAGTTCCAAAATCTTCCAAATCAAGTAGTTTTTCTTTTTGGAAAAATAGAGGACCATTTAATGTTGGAGGACGAACCCGTGCATTAGCAATTGATAGCGGAAATGAAAACATAATTCTAGCCGGAGGAGTTTCCGGAGGATTATGGAGAACAGAAAACGGAGGAGAAACCTGGAGAAAAGTGACAAGATCTTCTCAAAGTCCTAGCATCACAGCTATTGCACAAGACCCAAGGCCAAGACATAGTCGAACTTGGTATTATGTTTCTGGAGAGCGTTGGGGTAACTCTGCAAGTGCCGGAGGAGCATTTTATCAAGGAAGTGGAGTATATAAATCACGTGATGGTGGACGTACCTTCCGATTGTTAGAGGCAACTGCAAATCCAGATGTTGGAATCTTTAGTACTAATGAACCTTTTGATCTTATTAACTCAATAGTAATTGATCCTAGAAATGGTGATATTTATTTGGGAACTATTACAGGTATTCAAAGATCTCAGGATGGCGGTAACTCATTTACAGAAGTATTAACAGGAGGTTTTGATAGCAAAGCAGAAGTTGCTATTACTTCTACTGGTCAAATATACGCTACCATAGATTCTGATACTGATCCTACAGCAGGATTTTTTACATCCTCTGATGGAGATACCTGGACTAATATTACGCCAGAAGGCTTTGTACCTGTATATGGGAGAACAGTGATGGGAATTGATCCTTCAAATGAAAATACTGTGTATTTTCTTACTCAAAATAATAGTGGAGGAATTCCTGCATTGCTAAACAGATATGATGCAGCCTCAGGAACATGGACAGATTTAAGTGTAAATTTACCATTTGGAATTGGCGGTCGCGTTGGAAACTTAAATTTGCAAGGTGAGTACAATATGATTGTAAAAGTACATCCAACAGATAGCAATATGGTTTTTGTTGGAGGAACGAACGTATATAGATCCACAACAGGATTCACAACTCCAGCCGGACAAGAAAGCTGGATTGCTGGATATTCTCCTTTAAATAACGTGAGCCTTTATACAAATCAACATCCTGATCAGCACGCTTTATTATTTTTCCCTTCAAACCCAAATAAGGCATTGTCGGGTAATGACGGAGGAGTTTTCGTAACAGAAGATATCACGGCAACAAATGATGGCGTTGAACCTGTAAGTTGGACTTCTTTAAACAATGGTTATATCACCACACAACCTTATCACGTAGCCTTTGATCCTGAGCCTAACACAGATGACTTAGTTGCAGGATTTCAGGATAACGGTACTTGGTTCACGAATTCTACGGATTCTAATGCTATTTGGGAAGAAGATTTTGGTGGAGATGGTGCATATAGCGCAATAGCAGACAATGGTAGAACTCGTTATGTTTCTTCTCAGCGTGGAAATGTCTTTAGATTTAATTTTGATGAAGAAGGTAACTTTGTTTCTTTTTCAGCTGTAGAGCCTGCAGGTGCAACAGGTTTTTCTTTTATCAATCCATTCATTCTTGATCCAAATAATGATAATATCATGTATATGCCGGCAGGAAGCTCGATTTGGAGAAATAATGATCTTGATGGATTGCCACTATTTACCAATACAAATGCAACAGAAAACTGGGTAAATGTTTCAACTACATCAACTCCAGACGGATCTTCAATTACTGCTTTAGAAGTTTCAAGATTTCCTGTTGCAAACAGGTTGTACTACGGTACTAATTCAGGCCTTGTTTTTAGAATGGATAATGCCAATATAGATAACCAACAAGCAGTAGATCTTTCTACAGGTAAAGGTTTACCACAAGGGTTTGTAAATGATATCAATATTGACCCATCTAACGCAGATCGGGTGATCGTTACTTTTTCTAATTATGGAATCCCAAGTGTATTCATAACTGAAGATGGAGGTGAAACCTGGACGGATATAAGCGGAAATTTAGAAGAAAATGCAGATGGAACAGGTAATGGACCTTCTGTTAGAAGTACAGCTTTCTTAGGAGGAAGTACGGGAGTTGCTGGTCCAAGATTACAAAGAATATTTGCTGCTACTAGCACTGGTTTATATTCTACAAGAAGATTAAATGGAACAAATACAGTTTGGAGAAAAGAGAATTTTGCCATAGGTAATGCAGTGACTGACGAAGTGGTTACCAGAAAAGATGGATTTATAGCTGTAGCAGCTCACGGAAGTGGCTTATTTAGTGCTCGTTTTCCAATAAACGCAAATCCATTACCAGAAGCTTCATTAACTACTGCATTTTTATTAGATGATTTTGGGGTTAACGAAAATAGTGCTGAAACAATAATCGATATAACAGGATTGTTTGTTCAATCACAGGGATTACCAATCGATATTGAGCTAACCAATTCTAATCCTGATTTGGTTACCGCAGTATTATCAGGTGATACTTTGACACTATCCTATGCTCCTGATAGTATTGGAGCTGCTTCTATTGGATTGATTGCTTCTTCCGGAGAGGAACAGGTTTCAGAAGGTTTTACAGTAACAGTATCAGAGCCATCTATCTATGAGCAGACAAACCCTCAAATAGGAACATTACCATCTCAGAATTTCTTAGATTTTGGCGGATTAGCCCAGTCTGCGGATGATTTTACTATTCCCGAAGGTAATACTTGGGATATTGATAGAGTATTAGCTTTTGGTGGAACACGAGGAGCTCCTTCTTTTGATAATGTTACTATAGTGATTTATGAAGATAATGCTGGATTGCCAGGAGATGAGATTTATAATAGTGGAGGGATTGCACCAATTTCTGAATTAAATGATGCAAATCTTAATATTTTACTTCCGGAAATAGTAACGCTGGAAAGTGGTAAATATTGGATCTCAATATATGTGAATCTTGCTTTTAATCCTGGTACAAATCAGTGGTTCTGGGCTTCGCAAGATAATGTTATAGGAGAAGAGTCTCAGTTTAGAGATGCAGCAAACATCTTTGGATTGGGAGCAACAGATTGGTCAACAGCATCAGTGGTATTTTCAAGAACGCCATTGGATCAAACTTTCCAGATTTTTGGTGATATCATAAGCACTGATATAGAACCAATCGGTCCTGAAGCTGAAGCTCCATTGACAACTCTGAATTTAAATAAAGATATTTCTGTATATCCAAACCCATCGAATAACGAGTTTTTCTTCAACCTTGGAGATACTATCTCAAAATCGAGTCAAAAGGTAAGTATAGAAATATTCAATAGTACCGGAAATTTGGTACATACGATATCGGACGTTAATACAAGTGCTAATATTACTTGGAACGCTTCACGCTTATCCTCTGGTATATATTATGCAAAAGTTTCGGGGTTAAGTACAAACACTGTTGTTAAATTACTTAAAAAGTAATCTTAAATAACAAGAATTATCAAAAAGGAGTTGATTTAATTAACTCCTTTTTTTATTTTAAGGCTATGAATAAAGCAATATATCTAGGGTTGATTATAATTTTGTTTTCCTGCAAATCGAATACTGGTATAGCTCAGGAAAAAGAGGAAAATAATCCTGATAAAACACCAATAGAAAAACCAAAGTTTGGAGATTCAAATGACAATGATCGTACTAAATTAAAGTTCATTGATAACAACCAGATTCCACCAAATACGGTGCATCTAAATGCTGTTTTATTAGAAGTTTCTGAAGACAAGGTTATTTGTAATGTTTCTGGTTCCACTACTGTCAAAGTAAAAGTAAAACAAGTTGTAGGTTCCGGCTCAGGAATTGTGAATATGGTTTCTGCTAATCAAGAAGTTGTTCTGACACTAAGAAAAGCTTCTAAAAATCGTACTTCTTTAAAAGCAAAATTAGAGAAGGAGTTTTTTATAATTGCAAAAGAAAAACCTTGCACTGACCTTAGTAAAACTATATATGAAATAATTAGTTTCGAATCTAAAAATTGATTTTGTTATTGTTGATTTCCGTAGGTGTCTGCTAACCATACAATCAGAGCAATTACTGCAATAATAAAAAGGACAAAGAAGAATATTTTCCAGAAGGAATAGGGTCTTTTTCCAGATATCTTGCCAGTCTGACCATTGACAAAGAAATTGTATTTCTTTCCACTATATTGATATGCGCTGATGTAAACAGGAAGTAGAATGTGTTTAAATGTTTCTTCTGATAGACTCATATTTATTGAATGTACTCGTTGCGTATCACCGCCAATATCGTGGCGTGCCCAGGAACGAGCTATTCTTTCGGCTTCTTGTGTAGAAGATAAATGACCATCTTTTAGAGGGATCGTATATTTTTCTGTAACAAATCCGGCAAGATAACTAGTGTTGAAGGGTTCCAGAGTCTGAAGGTTCCAATGAGCGATTTTAGTAGGTATTGGATTTTTACGCTGATGCGAAGCTTTTATCAAAGTATCATCTACAAAACCGCTAACGTTACCACTAGCAGGAGTCCAACGCGTTCTTCGTTCTTGCCTTGTCCGTTGTACAGTCTTTCCATTCACTGTAGTGGTATAAGGCACACTTACATAATAATAATCTCCTCTTTGCCCGGTATAGGTAGCATATAACTGTGCATCAAAGGTCCAATAAGGCAGATATAGGCCTTTGGTGTGTTGAGGATCTAAAGCAGCCTTTTTTAAATTATTTGGAGCAAACCATAATCCTTTGACCCATTTAGAAAATATCTGATGCGATTTTTTTTGATCAAATTGAAATGGTAACACGGCCCCAGGAAGTATCCAATCTTCTTTGTAAGCATCTTCTATAATCAAAGGCATAGTGCAGTATACACAATGCAATGATTTATAGTTTTCTTCGATATGCTGGTTGGCACCACAGTTTTTGCAATGTAACATCATGATCTCTTCAGAATGAGAAAGAGATCCCATTTCATCGAGATAAGGTTTTAATTCTAGTTCCTGAAAACCATCTTCATTTTGTACAATAGTTTCTTCATGGCCGCAATAGTCACAGGTAATCTGAGTAGTTCCGGGTTTGTAAGTTAACTCGGCGCCACAATTAACACAAGATTTTTTTTGTTCAGAAACTGCTTTTTTTTCTTTTTCCATGTAGGAATTTACTAACTTATTATACTAATAAATGTTCCTTCTTTCGCCTTAGGCGGAAGAAGGTAAGGATGAGGGTGTTTTTCAAAATAAAATTATTTTCCTAATTACTTGGTAATGGTGGAGGAGTGCTACCACCTAAGAATGATTTTAATTCTTCAACATCTTTGATAGCTGTCCAATTGGCCATTCCTTGTTTCCAAACGAGAGAGTCTTTATTCACTGTTCTGTTTGCAAATAATGCTTTTAGTTGATCAAATGATACAGGTCCGGCTTGTTGACCATTAACAGCATAAAAATATTGAATCTGAACAGGCATTGGTGGAGGAGCCACTGGAGAGGTTTGCTGAGGTTGCATTTGCTGTTGTGCAGCCATAGGATTCATCATACCACCCATTTGTTGTGCTAGTACAAATCCCATTCCCATTCCCATTCCAGCACCAGCTGTTCCACCTTCATTGGCAGCAGCAGCTTCAATAGCTTTAGCAGTTTTAAACTTTGTTAATTTATCAAGGTCCAACTTATCGATTCTACTATACTCAAAGATTTCTTTTTTCAAATCTTCTGGCATAGAAACATTTTCAATAAAGAATTTTTCTAAAGAAATACCAACAGAATTAAATTCTGGTTGCATTACCTCTTTACAAGTTTCGGATAATTCGGTAGTATTGGCAGCATACAATTCTATAGGGAAGTTAGCTTCACCTACGGTGTCGGTAAATCTTGTAGAAATTAAACTTTTGAGATGCTCATTAATTTCATAATTGGTAAAATTGGCATCAGTTCCAACAATATCAACAATAAATTTTCCAGGATCATTGATTTTAAAGGCGTAGGTACCAAAAGCTCTGATCTCTACCAATCCAAAACGGTCATCATTAAGAGTAATCGGGTTTTTTGTTCCCCATTTTTCATCCGTAAACAGCCGTGTATTTACAAAATAAACTTCTGCTTTAAAAGGACTATTAAAACCATATTTCCATCCCTTTAAAGTCGTTAAAATGGGCAGGTTCTGCGTGTTTAAAGTATACGTTCCAGGTTCAAATACATCTGCTAATTGACCTTCATTGACAAAAACTGCTGTTTGCCCTTCTCTAACGATCAATTGAGCACCATTTTTAATTTCATTTTGATAACGCTCAAATCTATGTACAATGGTATCCTGTGTATTATCTAACCATTCTACAATATCTATAAATTCGTTACTAAGCTTCTTCTTTATTTCGTCAAAAATTCCCATTGGTACGTTGATTTTTAATTTGTGTTCTAAAGCTACAAAATAGCACGGTTGTGTAAAAATTAATTTTGGATTTAATTAGAAAAAGGCAAACCTTAATACGATATGCGTATTAAGGTTGCAAAGTACAAAGAAGGGTAGTAAGGATTAATCTTTAAGATGATAGGCTTCTTTTACAGCGTTATAATCAGAATAATCTATGGAACTACGACCTACATTGATATTAGGTGGAATAATAACATATCTTAATTTAGCCCCCCTTGTAGGATCAATCTGAAACTCAGTTAAATCACCACTTAAGGCTCGAGCTGTTATAATTATGTCTGAAGCAGCAGCACTACCACTACCATAACCAAATGTAAATTGGGCGCCTCTGAAATTTAAAACAGGTAGTTGATACGTATTGCCATCTCCAAAACCTGAATAATATACCAAAATCACATGTGTATCTCTGATACTTGTTGCGCTCGGCAACTCTGGTGGGAAATCTATGAGCATAAATTTTACCGAAGCCGAGGATCCTTCAAAATTCGCAGGAATCCAATCGCTATATATTACTTCTGCGTTTCCATCTTCCCCATCTTGTCCATCCGCACCGTCTTGTCCGTCAGCTCCATCTTGACCAGCGATACCCTGTGGCCCTTCTACACCGTCCATTCCGTCTTCTCCATCACAAGAGCTAGAAGTTAATACCATAGCAAATGCTATTATAAAATAGCTTAAAAATTTCATTGTCGTTTTCATTTTTTACGTTTTAATGTTTCCTATTAGTGTAGCTTGAATGTGTTAGGTAAACATCAAATACAAAAAAACCTATCTTCAACTTACAGATAGGTTTTTTTGTATTTGAAATAAGTTGATTTTATTAGTCTAGATCGTAATATGCTTGTACTTCTTCATAATTACTAAAATCAATAGCACTGGCATCTGTACCTTCTACTAGTACAAATCTTAATCTAAGATTGGATTGGGTAAAAGTTGCTCTTAATGTAATTCTACCAACTTCTATCTTGTCAATTTCCAGAATGATATCTTGTCCAAGACTTAGAGGCAATACCTCCCAATAGTCATTTCCTGTTACGGTTACATATGCGTATACAATTCCTGTATCATATATTTCTTGAGTTAATTGAGGGACGTCAAAAATGGTATCTCCATTATTTAATGTTTGATTTTCTAATAAAACGGAAACTACATTAGCGTTTCCATCTTGTCCAGCTGGTCCTATTGCTCCATCAAGTCCGTTGGCACCATCTTCTCCATCACAAGAAGCGGTTGTGAATACTAGAGCAAAAGCCATCATCACGTACGTTAAAAATTTCATTGTTGTTTTCATCATTTTAAGTTTTATAGTTTATGATTAGTGATACCTTTTGCTAAGAGGTAAACATTTGGGTTTAAAAAAACCTATCTGAAGAATCTAGATAGGTTTTTTAAAGTCATAATTATGATGATATCAGAGACCGATAACTTCTGTGTTTTGTTCATCGATATAAATATTCAATGTCTTTTCTGTAGTATTCGATACTCCATCCAATCCTCCAAAGTCTTTGACAAGAAAAGAAAATGCGATACTTACAGACTCTCCATTTGTCACCAATTTACCTGCCAAAATATTTCCCGTAGTTGGGTTTGTTTCATCGCCATCCCAGAAAATTATACTGGAAAGGAATGTAGCCGCAGTATTTTGCCAAGGAGCGGGTATATCTGTAGAAAATTCTATGTAATCATGGGGATATTGCCAGGAGATTCTTTCTACACCACCAGAATCGGCACCAGAATAGATAAAATCGTATTCAGTATCTGTGCGTAAATTTAGTTGTAATCTGGAAAAATCATCGTCTTGGTTAAAGGTTCGATTAAATCCATCTCCTGAGATATTGAATGTAAAAGTAGGAGCAGTAATGTCAGTTTCCGGGATATCAGTTTCACACGATACAAATAATAGTATGACCAATGCAAAAAGGATCCTTTTCAATTTTGTAACAATTAGTGTTTTCATCTTGTTAAGTTTTATTATTTAAACTTAGTATTGATGAATAGGAACAGGTCAACCCCTATAATTAAAAAACGGTAAATTTTAAGAAATGGGAGTAGAGACGAATTAATACTTTTATTAAGTGTATACTAGATACCTTTAGGTATTGCATCGATCAACTTTTTTGTATATTCTTTCTTTGGGGCTTCATAGATAGTATCAGCATCTCCTTGCTCTTCGATTTTACCTTGATTCATAACCAATAATTGATCAGACATGTATTTTACCACAGCAAGATCGTGAGATATAAAAATATAGGTAAAGCCAAACTTTTCTTTGAGTTCATTTAATAGATTTAGTACTTGTGCCTGCACTGATATATCCAATGCACTCACTGATTCATCGCAGATGATTAGTTTTGGTTGGAGTGCAATGGTTCTTGCTATTCCTATTCTTTGACGCTGTCCACCACTAAATTCGTGGGGATATCTATTAAAAAAATTCGGATCTAATCCTACTCGTTCTAACAGCTCAATAGTTTTTTCTTTTCGTTCGGCATCAGTAGTATATAAATTGTGGGCTTTCATAGGTTCCATGATGGCCTTACCAATAGTCAAACGAGGATTAAGCGAAGCAAAAGGGTCCTGGAAAATTAATTGAATCTCTTTTCTTAAACTTCTGATTTCTGCGGAAGAAATTTTTGTGATATCCTGACCTTTATATAAAATCTCACCACTATTAGCTTTGTCTAATTGCAAAATAGCATTACCCAAGGTAGATTTACCACATCCTGATTCGCCAACAAGCCCTAGTGTCTCACCTTCGTACAGTTTGAAACTTACCCCATCGACCGCTTTAAATTCTTTTTTACCAAACAATCCAACCTTAGAAAAAAAGATCTTTTCTATATTTCTTACTTCTAATAAAGCAGGCTTGCTGTATAGTTCTTTATGATGTTCTGTTCGTTGTATTTTAGAGATAATAGCTCTTTCCTTTTGCTGATCCTCCAGATAATCTTTGATGGTTGGTAATGTTTTGAATCTTACGTTTAACGATGGTCTGGCATGAATCAGTGCTTTGGTATAATCATTTTGAGGATTATTAAAGATCTCTTGTGTAGTTCTGTACTCCATCATTTTACCTTGATAAACCACCAAAACTTTATTGGCAATTTCTGATACTAGTGATAAGTCGTGAGAAATAAAGAGAATACTCATTTGGTATTCTTTCTGAAGATCTTTTAGTAAACCAATAATTTCTTTTTGAACTGTTACGTCTAATGCTGTTGTAGGCTCATCGGCAATAAGTAGTTTTGGCTTACAAGCTATCGCCATTGCGATCATGATACGCTGTTTTTGCCCGCCACTTAGCTCATGAGGATAAGCATTATAGGCACGAAGACTGTCAGGAAGTTTTACTTTTTCAAATAATGATAAAACTTCAGTTTTAGCTTCAGCTTTAGATAAATTGGTATGTTGTAATAGAATCTCTGCTACTTGTTTACCACATTTCATAGAAGGGTTCAAAGAACTCATAGGTTCCTGAAAGATCATTGCAATCTCATTACCACGAATGGATCTAAGTGTTTTATCTTCCAAATCAAGTAGAGAATAATTTTCATATAAGATTTCCCCCGAAACTTTGGCTGTATTTGCTGGAAGTAAACCCATAACTGCAAGAGAAGTAACCGATTTTCCACTTCCTGATTCTCCTACAACACCCAAAATTTCATTAGGATGAATATCAAATGAAATATCATACAATACCTGTGTTTCTGTTTTCTCAGAAGCAAAAGAAACGTTTAGGTTTTTTACAGAAAGTAAAGCATTGTTATCCATAGATTCAAAACTAAGTAAATTTAACCAATTCCTCCTAAAGAAAAGAAATGTGGTTGTGTGCTACTCTGGGTTTCCTTTTTGAAACTATTTTGGTGCGATATTTGTTATATTTACGTCTCAAAGAATACTATGAAGCTTACCAAACTCTCTCTTAGAACGAGGATTTTTATTTCTATGACCGTATTAGTTTTGTTAGCTTCTGTCTTAGTTGCTGCCATTACGGTGTATCAGTATAAAGAAGAGGCAGAAGACTATCATCGTGAGCGATTAGAAAGAAAAGAAGAGCGAATTAAAATTGCTATCAATAATGCATTAAGAAGCACCACATATCCCGTAACTGAGGAAAATGTTGCTTTAATTTTCAGAGAGAAAAAAAGAATTAATCAGATATCTCATGAACATTCATTACCCATTAATATTTATAACCTATCGGGTAAATTATTAATTAAGTCAGAAGAGACCTTCGTTAGTGATACTACTGATAAACAGTTGAATCAGCATATTATAGACACTTTAGATAGTGGATATGAAAAAAGGTATTTAGGGGTATCTGAGAAAAATGGAGAACACTTTTTATCTTCTTATACATATATCAAAGATGATAAATCAAAGCCATTGGCGATACTTAATTTACCATATCTCGAAGACGACAATTTCTTTTCCAGAGAATTATGGGAGTCTTTAAAAAGGCTTGGTCAGGTTTACCTATTGATGTTACTTATTGCAATAGTCCTTGCATATTTTCTGTCAAAATATATTACCCGATCTCTTAAGACAATTTCTGATACGATTGATCAAACCCGCTTAGATAAACGAAATAAAAGAATTCGAATAGGAGACTCTAGCGATGAAATTTACTCACTTGTCAGTGCGTATAACAGTATGATCGATGAATTGGAAGAAAGTGCAGCGATGCTTGCAAAAAGTGAGCGTGAAGCTGCCTGGAGAGAAATGGCTAAACAGGTGGCCCACGAGATTAAGAACCCATTAACACCAATGAGGTTAACTGTTCAAAGTTTCCAACGAAAATTTGATCCTAGTGACCCTAATATTGGACAGAAAGTAAAAGAGTATAGTGATACGTTGATTCAACAGATTGATACCATGAGTTCTATTGCATCGGCATTTTCTAATTTTGCCCAGATGCCGGCACAGAAAAGAGAAACTTTGGATGTAGTAAAGGTTGTGGGATTGGCACTGGATATTTTTAATGAAGACTATATTATTTTTCCATCAGAAAAAGAAGAGATCATTGCCAAATTTGATAGAACACAATTAATACGTGTAGTAACAAATTTGGTGAAGAATGCAATACAAGCCATACCAGAAGATCAGACTCCTAAGATAATGGTTAATGTTTTTACAGAAAAGGATAATGTTGTTATTACAGTTGCGGATAATGGAATAGGTATAACCGAGGAGAATAAAAAAATGGTTTTTGAGCCAAAATTTACAACCAAAAGCAGTGGTATGGGTTTAGGATTGGGTATGGTAAAAAATATTGTGGAAACCTATAACGGAAGTATTACCTTTACATCTCAGGAAGGAAAAGGAACGGTTTTTAAAGTGAAATTTCCAAAAGAACAGCAAATCAAATAACTATGAAAGAGTATAAATTAGAATCCTTGATTTATTATTCAAAATTAACATTGGATAAAGAACATATCTTAAAATCGTCTTCTAAAGACATTCAGGCAAAACTGGATTTTTATAGCAAAGATGGATGGAGGTTGGTATCCACAGATGTAGAAGATTTTGGGATCGGGATGTATTTCTATTTATACTTTGAAAGGGACATAAAATAATAAACAAACAACATACATAATGCATACTAATATTCTCGCATCTCATCAAAATGGTATCACAACTATTACCATTAATAGACCCTCAAAATTAAACGCACTTAATAAAGAAACAATTCAGGAGCTTCACGATGCTTTTGATACTGCTAACAAGGATATCAAGACTAAGGTTATTATCATTACCGGAAGCGGAGAAAAAGCTTTTGTAGCTGGGGCTGATATTAGCGAATTTGCAAATTTTTCGGTAGATCAGGGAGGCCAATTGGCAGCAAAAGGACAGCAGTTGCTTTTTGATTTTGTTGCAAATTTATCTACGCCTGTCATCGCTGCGGTAAATGGTTTCGCGCTTGGTGGAGGATTAGAGTTAGCGATGGCAGCTCATTTTAGAATTGCGAGTGATAATGCTAAAATGGGATTACCAGAAGTTTCGCTAGGTGTAATTCCAGGCTATGGAGGTACACAACGTTTACCACAATTAGTAGGTAAGGGTAGAGCCATGGAAATGATTATGACTGCAGGAATGATCGACGCCAATCAAGCATTGAATTATGGATTGGTGAATCACGTGGTTCCACAAGAAGAGTTATTACCATTAGCAGAAAAAATAGCAAGTAAAATCATGAGGAATTCCTCGGTAGCGATTGGAGCAGCTATCAATGCAGTAAATGCAGCTTATGAAGATGGTGTCAATGGTTTTGAAACAGAAATCAAAGAATTCGGAAATTGTTTTGGAACCGAAGATTTCAAGGAAGGAACTACAGCATTTTTAGAAAAAAGAAAAGCTGATTTTCCTGGGAAATAGTTGAAAATTGCAATAAGATTCAGACCTGTCAGGTTTCCAAAACCTTACAGGTTTATTTTTTATCTATAAAAATTCATCTCATCAATATACTCCCATACTTTATGTGGTAATAAAGGCCTTATGTTTTTATCTTCAGGAATCGCTTTTCGGATAAAAGTAGAAGAGATTTCCATAATCGGAGCAGCGACTTTATGAATTTTCGGATGATCTTTAAATTGATGATCTGTTACTCCTTCAGAAATACGTGGATATACATAAATGTGATGATTTTCTAAAATCACTTCATAGTTTTTCCATTTATGGAAGCTTTTTAGATTGTCTTCGCCCATAATCAAATTAAACTGATAATCAGGATATTTTTCCTGTAGATGAACTAATGTGTTCACAGTGTAATTAGGTTGAGGTAGCTTAAACTCTATGTCGCTGGGCTTTAGTTTGGGATACGATTCTGTTGCGCGATATACCATTTCTAATCGATGGTTATTATCTAGCAAAGAGTTTTTCTTCTTAAATGGATTATGAGGAGTGACTACCATCCAGATTTCATCCAGATCTGAGTATTCGGCCATATGATTGGCAATAGCCAGGTGACCTATATGAATAGGGTTAAAGGTACCGAAATATAAACCTATTTTTTTCACGTACAATAGTGATTTTTCATTTCCGTTTTCACGGAAATCTACTTAATTATTATAAAGCTTAATTTGCAAGAAACTTCTTAACCAATTGAAACACTTCTGCTTTTGCTTTTTCTAAGTCATCATTGGTAATAATAGCGTCAAATTGTGGAGCAGTTGCTAACTCGGTAGAAGCTTTGGCAACACGCATATTAATTTTATCTTCTGACTCAGTTTTACGCTTTTTTAATCGGATTTTTAATTCTTCGATACTAGGTGGTTTTACAAAAATAGCCAATGTTCGATCTGGATAAATTCTTTTTATATCTAATCCACCAACTACGTCTATGTCAAAAATCACATGTTTGCCTTTATCCCAGATACGTTGTACTTCGGTTTTCAGGGTTCCGTAAAAGTTATCTCGATATACTTCTTCCCATTCCAGAAACTCATCGGCTTTGATCTTGTCTTTAAATTCTCTTAGTGATAGAAAATAATAATCTTTTCCGTGTACTTCTCCTCCGCGAGGTTCTCTGGAAGCAGCAGATATTGAGAAATCTAAATTCAATTCCTCTTTATGTAATAAATATTTAACTAAAGTAGTTTTTCCACTTCCGGATGGCGCAGACAGCACGATAAGTTTTCCTTGTTTCATCTATATAAATTTTACCAAGATTGGGTAAAGACGTATATCAGTATTACAAAATATTTAATAATTGCTCTTTGATCTTTTCTAATTCATCCTTCATTTGCACTACCAATTGCTGCATTGGCGCATAATTAGATTTACTACCGATCGTATTAATCTCCCTACCAATTTCCTGAGTGATAAAACCTAATTTTTTACCATTAGAATCTTTAGAATTCAGGGTGGTTGTAAAATAGTCTAAATGATTGGCAAGCCTTACTTTTTCTTCTGTGATATCAAACTTTTCAAGATAGTAGACCAATTCTTGTTCAAATCGGTTTTCGTCCACCTGTTCTTTTAATTCAGAAACAGCCTTATGCAATCTTTCTCTTACTACTTCGATACGCTCTGGATCAATTGCAATTACTTTTTCCAGCAAATCACCAATATTTTTAATGCGAGTAACAAAATCTTTTTCTAATGCTTTTCCCTCGTCTAACCGATAACTTTCAATTGCCTCCAAAGCTTCTAGAAGCCCTTCTTTTATCGCTTCAAACTCTTTTTCATCTACTTCTGCACGTTCTGTTTTTAGAGCATCGGGCATGCGAACCGCCATTTTCATCATCTCCAGTTTTTCTCCAGAGTTGTGGATAGATTCTAACTGCTTGATATAATCCTTAACAATATCCTCATTGATTTTAGTTGAATTTTCCTCTGCAGTAACTTCGACGTATAGACTAAAATCAACTTTACCTCTTTCTAGAGCTTGGGCAATAGTTTTGCGCATTTCTAGCTCTTTTTCTCGGTATTGAGAAGGGATTCTAGCGTTGAGATCTAAGTTTTTACTATTTAAGGATTTTACTTCAATAGTAATTTTTTTGGTAGGAAGCTGAAGGATTGACTTCCCAAAACCTGTCATGGATTTGATCATAAGATTATATCGGTACTCGTTTAAAAAATTACACGAAGATACAAACTAATTACGAATGAATAATTACGCAAATACTAAAGGATCCAGGGTAAATACATTAAAACTTATTTATTAAGGGGTTTTTGAGCTTGGTTCACTTCTCTAGACATGATGATTTTGTCTATATATACTCCTTTTTCCATAAAGAAATTGGGGAGAACTCCGGATTGTATAAACTTCATTTTTTTATACAAAGCAACACCTGGACTATTGTTAGCATAAACTTCTAACCAGATCACTTTTAATAATTGATTTTCTTGTGCCCAGCTCAATACACTTTGAAGCAATAAACTACCAATACCCTGATTTTGCCATTTTGTATGAACACCCATACCAATGACTCCTGTATGTTGCATTTTTTTTCTCCAACTTCCCGTAAGATCTAAGTTTCCGATAATGGTGTTTTCAGAAATAGCTGCCAGAATAATGCTGTTTTTTTCAGATTGATATCTTTGGATCATCTCTCTTTCCTGATCGATATCATTAGGATATTCATTTGCGAATAGAGGTAGAGTTGCGGTGTCTTTTAGATATGCTAGTTTAAGTTTTAATAGCGGTTCAGCATCATCAGAAACCGCTTGTCTAATGACAATAGACTGATTGTTTTTGGTGGTGTATGTTTTTGGAAAGAAGCTCAATTGTGAAATTTTGTTAAGCATTGGGGTTTTTATCTCTAACTCTTTTATAAAATTTTATTCCAAGCATTAACAAAATTGCTAATAATAGAATTCCGATAACTCCATAAATCCAGTTAACTGCGTCTCTAACAATTACTAAAAATATAACAGCAAAAAGGATGATAGTGGCTCCTTCATTCCATATTCTCATCTGATTTGAAGTCCATTTTATGATACCTGCCTGAAGTTGTTTGAAAATTTGATGACTTTTTAAATGATATATAAAAAGTAAAACGATAAATCCCAGTTTTACGTGCATCCAGCCATTATGCAATATTCCGGGTCTAAGAATTAGCAACCAAACTGCAAATAAGGTAGCCAAAACAGCTGAAGGCCAGGTGATGATAAACCAAAGACGTTTAGCCATCAGTTTTAACTGATCGCCTAATATTTCTTTATCAGGAGATGGTTTTTGTGAAGCTTCAATCTGATATATAAACAATCTTGGGATATAAAAGAGCCCTGCAAACCATGTAATTACAAAGATGAGATGTAGGGCTTTAATGTAGTTATAGTATTCTTGCATTATTTTGGTTTCTTCGTGGGGTTTTGATGTGTATTAAAAATTGAGTAAATAATTACTGTATCGTTTTCAATCCCAAAAACGATCACAAATGGAAATCGTTGTACAGGGGCTTGACGAAAAGAGTGTTTTGAAATCTGAAAATGCTTTGGAAATTTCTGAATATATGAGATTTCTGATCTTATACTATTTAAAAACCGAAAACCTAAACCTTTCGATTTAGAATTATACCACTCTAAGGCATCTTCTAACTCTAATTCTGCTCTAGGTTTTAGAATAAGTTTATAGGTCATATTTTTTCCTGAGCCGCTTTTCTACTTCGTCCCATGTGGAACCTTTTGTTTCACCATTGAGGTGTCTTCTGCGATCTTCTTCTAAATGCACGTAGTGAGAGTCAGGAACCAAATCAATTGAATCTGCTTTATACATTTGATTAGGTTCCAAAACCATATTATCCGGAATCTCATTTAAAATACTTTCAATTTCATTAAGTATTTCAATATTATGACAATCCATAATAAGTTGAATTAACTCTAATTTTCTCGTATTCATATTCATACATCAAAGATAAGAAATAAATGAGTCCTTATTTATTTGCTTCCTCCACAAAAAGATAATTCAACTTTAAGGTATTGAATTCTGCATTAAAGCTTTTTATTTCCTCAGAAATTAATTTGCCAAAAGCGGTAAGCTGTTCATCGATTTGTTTGGTTAATTCATTTTTTACTGCAATATCCTGGGCTGTTGGTCCAAAATCTCCCATTCCTACTAACGAATTTAAATGCCCAAGTTTATTGGTTAGTTTAATAGGGAAATTTAAAGGATCCTGACCGCTACGGTTTTTAGTTTGATATAATGATTTTTCAATTTCACCGAACTGTTTCTGTAGGTCTTTAGCTTTTATCACTAAATCTTTTGTTTTCTCATCGTCTTTATACTGCTTTGAGAAAGACTTCAATTGCTCATTGATTTTTCTAATTTTTTTGATAGATTGATGTGCTTTATCTACTGTTTTGTTCACACTAGTGATAAAATCAAATTGCTGTTGCATTTGTTGTTGAGTAGCTTCTGCTCTTGGATCTGCTAGAATAGTAAATGGTTGTGAAATTGAGGTTCCATTAACATTTAGACTTACTTTATACGTTCCCGGAACGGCTTTTGGCCCATCAAGATTTGCCCACCACAAGATCATTCCTTCTAGTTTTTCTGCTCCATCGCCACGCATATTCCAATTGAATTGATTTGCTCCTTTTTTTAGATCTTTCAATTGGTCTTTTTTCTCTTTGGCACTTGTGCTAAATGATTTAATTGTATCTCCTTTTGTATTAAAATAAGTAAGCGAAATAGTATCTTTTTCTTTGTCAAAATTTTTGAGGTTGAAATATGTAATTACACCGCTTGGATGATTCGTTCCTTCAGTTTTAGATCCTTTTCTACTAGCACCACGCATTCTGTAAGTATCTTTTGGCTTAAATAGGATATTTTCCTGAGTTTTCGAACTATTATTAAGTTGATGTAATACTGTTAAATCATCAACGATCCAAAGGCTCCTTCCTTGTGTTGCAACAATGAGATTATTATCTTTTATAGCAAGATCGGTAATTGGTACAATAGGTAGGTTTAATTGAAACGATTTCCAATTTGAACCATCGTCAAAAGAAATATACATTCCGGTTTCGGTACCTGCATATAGTAGTCCTTTTCGTTTAGGATCGGCACGAAGTACTCTGGTAAAATGTTCACTGGCTATTCCTGTGGTAATTTTTGTCCACGACTGGCCGTAATTCGTGGTTTTATATAAATACGGTGCAAAATCACCAGATTTATATCGCGTCCCAGCTATATAACAAGTGCCTTCATTAAAACTACTCGGCTCGATGCTATTGATCATCATCCATTCTGGTATCCCTTTTGGAGTCACATTACTCCAGTTTTTTCCGCCATCTTGACTTATATGAACTAACCCATCGTCACTTCCGGTCCATAATAAACCTTCCTTTAGAGGACTTTCTGCAGCAGCAAAAATAGTACAGTAATATTCTACTGAAGTATTATCTTGAGTGATAGGACCTCCAGAAGATTTTAGTTTGCTTGGATCATTTCTGGTAAGATCCGGACTGATAACTTCCCAACTCTGACCTTCGTTTTCAGTTACGTGAACTTGGTTCGAAAATGTGTATAGTCGATTTGGATTATGTTTGGAGAACATAATCGGGAAATTCCATTGAAAACGATATTTCATATCCTCTGCACCGTGCCCCATTGGATTATCCGGCCAAACACTAATAGATCTTACGGTTTCTGTTTTGTGATTTACTCTAGTTAAAAAGCCATCATAACTACCTCCATAAACAATATCATTATCTTTTGGATCAATAGCAATATGAGCAGATTCTCCACCAGCAGTAGATTCCCAATCATCTTCAGAAATTGACCAACCTGTACTTCTATGATTAATTCTAATAGTAGAATTGTCCTGTTGAGCTGCATAAATTCTATAAGGGAAATTATTATCAGTAGTAACACGGTAGAACTGAGAAGTAGGTTGATTATGATAGGTACTCCACGTCTCACCACCATCATAGGTGATTTGGGCACCACCATCATCACCAATAATCATGCGTTGTGGATTTTCTGGCGCTATCCACAGATCGTGGTGGTCACCGTGAGGAGCTCTGAAACTACTAAAATTCTTTCCGCCATCCTTACTTTTATGATACGATACATTTACTACGTACACCACATCTTTATCTTTTGGATCGGCATAAATACGTGTGTAGTACCATGCACGTTGACGAAGACTACGATCACTATTTAAAAGATTCCAAGTTTCACCACCATCATCACTTCTATAAACTCCACCTTTTTCTTTGTTCTCTACAATTGCCCAAACTCTTTCACTATTAACAGGAGAAACTGTCACCCCCATAATTCCTAAGGTGTCCTTTGCAAAACCTTTATTTTTTGAAATTTCTTCCCAGGTTTTTCCACTATCCGTGCTTTTCCATAAAGCAGAGCCATTGCCTCCAGAACTCAGGCTATAAGGTGTTCTTCTGGCATTCCAGGTAGATGCGTATAAAATCCTTGGATTATTAGGATCTAATGTAAGATCGACTGCTCCTGCATCCTGATTGGCAAATAATACTTTGTTCCAAGTTTTTCCACCATCTATACTTTTATAAACACCTCGATCCTGAGTGGGTTTATAGATATTTCCTAGAACTCCGGCATATACAATATCCGGATTGGTTGGGTGTATTGCTATTCTTGGTATATGTCTACTTTTCGGAAGACCGGATTGGATCCAGGTTTTTCCTGCATCCACACTTTTCCAAACCCCATAGCCTGAAGATACATTACCACGAAGTGTTTTTTCGCCACCACCCACATAAATAACATTTGGATCACTTTTAGAAACAGAAATAGAACCAACTGATCCGCCAAAAAATCCATCGGATATGTTTTCCCAGGTACGACCACCATCGGTTGTTTTCCAAACGCCTCCACCAGTGGCACCAAAATAAAATAGATTTGGTTTACCAGGAACACCTGTCACTGCCGCACTACGACCACCTCTAAAAGGGCCAACCAAGCGATATTCTAGCGCATCATATAACTCCTCGTTATATATTTGTGCATTTAATGATGAGAAATTACCGATCAGAAGAAAGGCAATCAATGTGAGTTGAAAAATTCTTGAGTACATCTAGTTGAGTTTATAGTTTACACCCTAGAGGAGGTAAAATTCATAGTAAGTAGATTTGATGGTCCACTAAAATCTGGAATAAATGCTTATTGAGAAAGATTTTCACGTAAATTTAACCTTAGTTGATTTCCGTTTTATCTTCAGGGTTGCTATTTCGAGATAGTAATCAAGCGGTCTTTGATGTCACCAAGGTTTTTCTAACTTCCCTATTTAGATAATATCCAGTAAGAATTGTGGAGAGCACATCTGCAATCGGAAATGCGATCCAAACCCCTAAAACTCCAAGAAATGGAGGTAATATTAAGATGAGTGGAATTAAAAAGAACCCTTGCTTAGTAAGACTTAATAGTAATGCAGGTATTACTTTTCCTATAGATTGGAAATAAGCAGATCCTATAAGTTGTACTATAATTACCGGAGTTGCTAGGAATACTAATCTTAATGCTGATGGAGTGCGTTTTAGGATTTCTTTGTTATCAGCTAGCGTTTCTGGATCTAATGACTCTTTTGTGCTTACAAAAACGGAAATAAACTGTTGTGGGAAAACCATGATAACAATGAATATCAAAATCGCAAGTATTCCTCCATAGGTGATAGAAGTATTAATTGATTCTCGTACTCGCTGAAATTTTTGGGCTCCATAATTATATCCTGCGATAGGCATAAATCCTTGATTTACTCCAATTACCGGAAATAAGGCAAACATAAGTACGGTTCTTATAATTCCATAGGATGCGATATCTAATTCATCTCCATAATTACCAAGTACATTGTTTAATAGAATGCCTAATACAGCAATTGTCCCCTGTCTTGCTAGTGTAACAAAACTTAATCCACTTATTTCATTAACAATTTTCTTCTTTAACTTAATACATTCTAGATTTAAACGGAGTTCGCTTCTTGCAATGAAAAACCAAAGGACAAAACCAAAACAAATAGCATAACTTATAAAAGTTGCCCAAGCTGCTCCTTCCATTCCGTAATCCAATACATTAATAAGAATGTAATCCAATAAAATATTTCCGATAGCCGGTAATATCATGGCTACCATTGCAAATTTGGGTTTACCTTCTGCGCGTATGACATTGTTACCCATCATGCACATGGATAGCATTACAATACCATATAGAACGATTCTGTAGTAAACAAGTGCATAGTCCTTAAAAGATTCCTCTGCTCCTAAAAAACTAATGAAAAAATCTTGAAAAATTAACCCTATTAAAGCTAATGACCCGGAAATTAAAAAAGTAAGTGTGGTTTGATTTCCAAAAACCCGTAGTGCTTTATCATGATCACCAGAGCCTAATGCTCTTGATAAAACAGAGCTACCACCAATACCTATTGCTAAACCAATGGCTCCTATAAAAAAGGTAAAAGGCATAACAACTTGTACGGCTGAAATGGCTAGTCCACCGATCCAATTTCCTAAGAATGCGGTATCAACGATCATATTTAACGACATGACCAAAATACCGATAGAGGCGGGAACAGCCTGTTGGATAAGGAGTTTTCCTATCGGCTGTGTGCCTAAAGCTTCAGAGCTAACTTTTGCCATTCATTTTTTGTTTATTAATACGAAATTCGTAATCTTCCCCTGTCGATATAATAATATTGCCAATCTCCACCGGAACCAGTGGTCCAGCGATCTAACATAAAATAATTATTCCCCGAGGTATTTCCTGAAACTTTATACACTTCTACGGCACGTCGATCTCTATACCAGTCCAATGAACGTCTGGGAAGACATCTTTCAGGCCCATAAAAATATTGATTAAGAAAAAAAGCATATCCCTCTCCAAAAACTCGAGCTTTACCATCTTCATCGATACAAACTGCGGTACGTTCATCTACGCCTATTCCCTTACCACGAATTCCCCAATCTTCATTGATTCTGGCTAAAAAAGTGACGTGTCGTCCTCTCCTGTCTGGATCATCATAATGGGTATCCGTAATTACATTTCTTAGAAAAGGGTTATCGATAAAATTATGTTTTTGCAAGGTTAGATTTCTGTGATAGGGATTCCGCAAAGCATCTTCAGATCTAATCGTTCCATTTTCAGCGTCAAAATATATACCACCTTGTATAGCACATCCGGCACTGGTTCCGCCTATAACTACTTTTTTAGTGTTTCTAAGATAATTCAAGGCATCTTCGACTTTGGTGTCTTTCCAATACTTTACATAATTATACTGATCTCCTCCAGCAATAAAAACAGCTTCCGCGTTTCGGATAGTGGATTCGGTTAACGTAGAATTTGCCTTTTCTCTAGAATCTATTAGTAGTGTTTCTACTGAATTTACAGTAAATAGGTCAAAAAGATACTGATTGTAAGCGTCTGTTCCTGTAGATCGCAAAACAACAATATCTCCACCGTCAGATTTTTGGAGCATCCAAAGCATAGCTTCGTCTACATCAGTGCTACCGCCCATTAATAATGTTCCACCAGAAGTATTGGTAGACACATCATTAACATCACCTACAATCCCGATGGATGTATTAATTATTTTTTTTGAGTTTTGAATTTCTTCAGAAGTTATATCCAACACTTCTTCGTTTTCGCAGGAAGATAATAGAAAACATAATGAACAGATACTAACGAGCGATGAAACGTTGATTATTTTCATAATAGAATTGAATTCGTTGATTAGTGTTATTTTATAAAAACAAATGTCTTGGTTTTATTCTGATTCAACAGGGGTTTTAGCTTCCACCCATTCGTTTACCCAATTTCCTAATACATCTGCCCAGTCATCACGATCATTTAGGCAAGGAATTGTCGTAAACTCTTTTCCCCCAACCTCGTGAAAAATTTCTTCGCCTTCCATGGCAATTTCCTCTAGGGTTTCCAGACAATCAGAAACGAAAGCCGGCGTAACGATTGCCATTTTTTTGATTCCTTCTTTCCCCATTCTTTCTATAGTCCTATCGGTATAGGGTTGTAACCACGGATCGAATCCTAATCTGGATTGAAAGGAAGTTGAATAGGTTCCGTTTTTAAGGCCTAATTTTTTCGCAACCTGAACTGTAGTCATCTCACATTGATGACGATAACAAAATTCGTGTTGTACTGATCCTTTCTTAAAGCAACATTTTCCGTCCATTTTGCAGTTTCCATTGCTAACATCACTCTTTCTAATATGTCGTTCAGGTACTCCGTGATAGCTGAATAACAGATGCTCATAATCTAAATCCTTAATTTTTTCAGCGATACTATTGGATAAGACCTCTACGTATTCCTGTTTATTATAAAAAGCTGGAATGTCTGTAAATTTCATATTTGGAAAATGCTCCTTTCTTAATTCTTCGGCAAGTACCAAAATGGTTTCCGTAGTAGCCATTGCAAATTGAGGATATAGCGGAACGATTAGTACTTCATCTACTCCTTTTTCATGAAGTTCTTGTAATCCTTTTTTGATACTCATAGAACCGTAGCGCATCGCTAAGCCAACTGGGATAGAGGTTCGTTCAGCAACTTTTTTCTGTAATCTCTCAGAAAGAACAATGAGTGGAGAACCTTCTTTCCACCATATTTTTTTATAGGCTGCAGCAGATTTTTTCGGTCTGGTATTTAAGATAATTCCCTTTACTAACAGCGTCCTGGCCCATAATGGAACATCGATCACTCTGGGATCCATTAAAAATTCACCAAGATATTTCTTTACGTCTTTTGGATCAGTACTATCAGGAGATCCTAAGTTGACTAGAAGTACACCTTTACTCATAGTTTTTCTTTTTCGAAAGGTAAAAATACAAACTATTCTATGGATAGATCATAAAATTATAATAAGACTTAATAGTGGAAGAATTTTATATAGATGGTCTAATTAAAAGGTTAGAAAAACAAATAAGTGTTTTTGTTTTTCTAAATATTAAGAAACCTTTTATCCAAGTTAAAATATTATAAACTAGGGATTCCCAAGTAATATTTTTATATTTTTATATAATCAAAAAAGCATGAAAATGAAACGTATTATTGTAGACGTCCAAAATGATAAGCTGCCTTTTATCTTAGAGCTATTGGAGCATTTCGAGTTTGTGTCTGTTTTGGCAGACGCTGATGACGATGATAGAGGTATGTACGATTCTATTGTTTCTTTACAAAAAGGAGAAGGAATTCCGGTTAAGGAATCTCTGGATTAGTAATTAACTTAGGTTCATCACATATTTTTTTGGAGTAGTACCAAATTTCTTTTTAAATGCTGCTATAAAATGGCTAGCTGTGCTATATCCTACTTTTAATCCAACTTCATTAACATTATGACTTCCTGAAGCAAGTAGCTGGCGAGCTACTTCCATTTTATAATCAAATAAAAAAGCATACACCGGTTCTCCATAAATTTGTTTAAAGCCGTCTTTTAGTTTGCTGAGCGGTAATCCAATCTCTTTAGACAATTCCTGAAGTGTAGGGGGTTCTGCCATTCTAGCAATAATGATTTCTTTGGCTTGTTTAATTTTAAGAACATTTTCCTCATCAACTAAGAATGGACATTGATCAATATCCGCATCTTCAGGTTTATTAAAATATAAGCTTAATAACTCATATGCTTTCCCTTTAAAATATAAAAGCTTAATCGATTTATGGAGGTTGTAACTTAAGATTTGATTGAGAACTACGACCATTGAAGGAGATATATCGGCATCGGTATAGTATTTTTTATCTCGATTACCTTCTCCAAGAAAAGGGATGTAGTCAGCCTCTTTAGAAAATAAAGAGTGAAATTTCTTTATCGAGATTAACAAGGATACCAACCATGAATCTTTTTCCATCTCTAAATTCATTGGTAAATCTCGTTGTGGATTATAGAGTAAAAGTGATTTTTTTTGTGGTAACGGTATCGCATAACTTCCATTGTTGAAATTAAACTTCAAGTTACCTTTTACACAAAAATGAAATTGAATATAACTGCTATTGATATCTCTTATAATACGCTGAGTATCATTAGTTTCGTTTTGAAACTTAAGAATGTAAAAGCCATCTTCAATAATGGTCTCTTCTAGAATTCCTGGAGCGTTATTTTTGAGTTGTATTTCCATATTTGTAAAAACATTTATTTAGAATAAATCTAAACAGTTAAAATCGTGATCTTTGGGACTTGCACAAAAATAGGTGTTTTTACCCATTTTTACATATTTGAAGCTATAAACAACGCTTTTCGATACTTTAAAAACTTCTAGCGTTATTTTTTAAACCTGTTGTAGGATATTTTTGCTACGGAAAAATTGAGATAACCCAATGGAACCTCACCTACGTAAGAAAGGAGCGAATTTTTATACGATCGGTCTCAGCTATAAAAAAGCTGACGCTGAAATACGTGGTCATTTCAGTATAAATGAGGAAGCAAAAACTGCTATTCTGAAGCAAGCGAAAGAAGAAGGAATTGAAGGTCTTCTGGTCATGTCTACCTGCAACCGGACAGAATTATATGGTTTTGCACAACATCCATTTCAACTGATAAAACTTTTATGTGAACATACTCACGGAACTGTCGAGGAATTCGAAAAAGTAGCATATGTTCATAAAAACAGCAAAGCAGTTGCGCATTTGTTCAGAGTAGGGACAGGATTGGATAGTCAGATTTTAGGAGATTTTGAAATTATAGGACAAATAAAAGCTGGTTTTAGAGCCTCTAAGAAAATCCAAATGATCAATCCTTTTTTGGAACGATTGACCAATGCTGTGATTCAGGCAAGCAAAAGAATTAAAAATGAAACGGAAATCTCCAGCGGTGCCACATCGGTAAGTTTTGCTGCAGTGCAATATATCCTGGCGCGTGTACCTTATGTATCGGATAAAAACATATTACTTTTTGGTACAGGAAAAATTGGTAGAAATACTTGTGAGAATCTGGTAAAGCATACGAAGAATGATCATATCGTTTTAATTAACAGAACAAGGGATAAAGCAGAAAAGGTAGCTGGAAAATTTAACCTTGTAGTAAAGGATTTTAATAATCTTAAAGAAGAGGTGAATCACTCTGATGTGTTAATTGTGGCAACAGGAGCTCAAAAACCAACGATTACTAGAAACAGTATCAATACAGATAAGCCATTACTTATTTTGGATTTATCCATACCAAAAAATGTAGATACGAACGTTACAGAATTACCAAACGTAACTTTGGTACATATGGATGATTTATCCAAAATAACCGATGATACCTTACAGCGTCGCAGAGTGCATATTCCGCAAGCAGAAGCGATTATTGATGAGGTAAGATCAGAATTTGACAGTTGGATGGAAACCAGAAAATTTGCTCCAACGATCAAAGCTTTGAAAAACAAACTAACTTCTTTAAAAGACGCTGAGATCAATCTGCAGCGCAAAAAAATAACTGATTTTAATGAGGAACAGGCGACTATTATCAGTGATCGTATTATCCAGAAAATTACAAATCACTTCGCAAGTCATCTAAAAGATGAAAACACCGCCTCTGATGAAAGTATTGAATTGATTCAGAAAGTATTCCAAATACAGAATAAATAGTGGAAAGCAGAACAATTCGAATTGGTACCCGAGATAGTGAATTAGCACTTTGGCAGGCGCATACCGTACAGAATAAATTAGAAAACCTTGGACATACGACAACCTTAGTTCCGGTAAAATCTACCGGAGATATTGTTTTAGACAAACCATTGTATGAATTAGGAATTACAGGAATTTTTACCAAGACGTTGGATATAGCAATGATCAATAATGATATTGATATTGCCGTTCATTCTATGAAAGACGTTCCAACGGCATTGCCAAAAGGTATTGTTGAAGCAGCGGTTTTAGAACGTGCTAATACAAAGGATATACTCTTACACAAAGGGCTGGATTTTTTGGATGCAAAAGGAACTATAGCGACAGGAAGCTTAAGGAGACAAGCACAATGGCTACACAAATATCCAAATCACCAGGTAGTTGATTTAAGAGGAAATGTAAATACCAGAATGCAAAAGCTAAAGGATAGTGACTGGAACGGAGCTATTTTTGCTGCTGCTGGACTAGAACGAATAAACCTAAAACCAAAAGAGTATCTGGATCTTGATTGGATGGTTCCGGCTCCCGCGCAAGGTGCTATGCTAGTAGTTGCTAAGGAGAAAGATACGTATTGTCTGGAGGCACTTTCACACTTAGATCATGCAGATTCTAAAATATGTGTTCATATAGAAAGAGAATTTCTTAGAGAGTTAGAAGGAGGTTGTACAGCCCCAATTGGAGCGCTGGCAGAAATTGAAGGAGATCAAATTCATTTTACAGGAGTTTTGTTCAGTTTGGATGGAAAAGATAAAATTGAGGTAAGCAAAACAATCAAACTAGAGGACAATAAGAACTTCGGTATACATTGTGCACAAGAGGTTTTAAATAACGGAGGCAAAAAATTAATGAAGAAGATTAAAGCAAGTTTGAAATAAATGACGTATTAATTCCTTCTTCCGCCTAAAGCGGAGAGAAGGCTAGGATGAGTGTTACAGACAATGAAAAACCCCTCACCCTAACCCTCTCCCAAAGGAGAGGGAACACTCACTTCTGGTAAGAAATGAATATAAAAACTAAAATATCAAGATTACTTCGTCAAGAGCAAACCAAGGCTGAAGAAAAACTTTGGAAATATCTAAGGGATAGAAGATATAATGGTTTAAAATTCAGAAGACAACATCCTATTAAAAATTACATTGTTGATTTCATAAATATTGAAAATCAAATAATAATCGAGTTGGATGGTAAATACAATAATGACATCCTCCAAAAGGAAAAAGATGAGTTAAGAGATATACATCTTGAAACATTAGGATATAAGGTTTTGAGATTTGAGAATAAAATAGTTTTTAAGAATCCAGAGTTAATTTTTAATAGTATCAAAAAGAATATCAAAAGTTCTGAATCGCTCCCTCTCCCTCAGGGAGAGGGCTGGGGTGAGGGAAATGCTAAAAGTCACCCTCATCCTAACCTTCTCCCTCAAGGGAGAAGGGACTTCACTGTTCTATCCACAAAAAAACTCTCTACAGCTCAAAAAGAGCTGCTACTAAATTCAGGAATCGGATTTGTAGAATATAATGCAATTGAGATCGAATTACTACCTGTTAATTTTAGCCAAAACATACAGAATGCAATTTTTACCAGTAAGAATGCCGTACGAGCTGTTTTTAATGAAAATTCAAAATCGCTCCCTCTCCTGTGGGAGAGGGCTGGGGTGAGGGCTTGTTGTGTAGGTGAAAACACCAAAAAGCTTTTGGAAGAAAATGGACTAAAAGTGGTAGAAACTGCTCAAAATGCTTCGGATTTAGGTGAAATTATCTCAAAAAACTATAAAAATGAACAATTTTTCTTTTTTTGTGGAAATTTACGTAGAGATGAATTGCCATCGATTTTAAAAGAAAATAACATTCAATTCGAAGAGGTGATAGTGTATAAAACACATCAGAAGCCTAAGAAATTTGATCGCACCTTTGACGGAATATTCTTTTTCAGTCCGTCTGGAATATATAGCTATACATCTGATAATATAATAGGAGAAAGTGTAGCTTTTTGTATTGGAAATACTACAGCTTCTGAAGCTAAAAAATATACAAACAACATCATTGTTGCTAATAAACCAACCGTAGAGAATGTAATTGTTCAGGCGGTAAAATACTTTGACAAACGAATATGATACAAAACGATTTATTTCTAAGAGCACTAAAAGGGGAAACGGTTGATCGTCCGCCAGTATGGATGATGCGTCAGGCAGGAAGATACTTGCCGGAATTTATGGCGTTAAAGAAAAAGTATGACTTCTTTACCCGATGTAGAACACCAGAATTGGCTTCAGAAATTACGGTACAACCCATCGATATTATTGGTCCTGATGCAGCCATATTATTCAGTGATATTTTGGTAATTCCACAAGCTATGAATATAGAAGTAGAGATGAAGGATGGAGTAGGGCCTTGGTTGCCAAATCCTGTTCGCTCTCAGGCAGATGTGGATCAGGTTGTTGTTCCGGATATCGATGAAGAATTAGGATATGTGATGGATGCTATTAAGATGACCAAGGAAAAACTGGATAACAGAGTTCCACTAATTGGTTTTGCCGGATCACCGTGGACCATATTATGTTATGCTGTGCAAGGACAAGGTTCTAAGAATTTTGATAAAGCTAAAGGTTTTTGTTTTACGCAACCTGAAGCTGCACATCAACTATTACAGAAGATTACTGATACTACCATTGCTTACCTAAAGAAAAAAGTAGCTACCGGAGTCAATGCAGTACAGGTATTTGATAGCTGGGGCGGAATGCTTTCTCCAGTAGATTATCAAGAATTCTCCTGGAAATACATCCAACAGATTGTAGACGCACTAAAAGACGAAACAGAAGTGATTGTGTTTGGTAAAGGATGTTGGTTTGCACTGAATGAAATGGCAAATTCAGGAGCTGCAGCTTTAGGAGTAGATTGGACCTGTTCTGCCAGAAACGCCAGATATCTTACCGGAGGAAATATCACATTACAGGGTAACTTTGATCCGTCTAGACTGCTGTCGCCTCCATCGGATATCAAAAAGATGGTAAAACAAATGATTGATGAATTCGGTAAAGATCGATATATCGCTAATTTGGGACACGGAATTTTACCTAACATTCCTGTAGAAAATGCAAGAGCTTTTGTGGATGCTGTAAAGGAATATAAGGTGTAACGATGAAAATCCGTGACCTGATAAGAAGGTTTAATTTCTGGCAGCTATTTAAAATAGCAGGAATAGCTATCCAAAAACCGTTATTTATTATCCCAACACTAAAAGCTACAAAAAAAACAATGATCATCTGTGATGCTTTGTATGGAAATTCACATCATCACCATGGTAAAGCAAATGCATTTAGACATGCACTATGGAACGTATTGATTTGTCAAAAGACTTTTTCACAGTCTAAAAGTGAAGATAAATCCATTGTTTGGGCTCAAAAAATTACTGATTTACACGAAAAATTAGCGCCTAATAAAGCCATTGAAGAAGCTATGGATTTACACAATAATAGGTTGGGAAGAGCATATTTTTCAAAATTAAAAAACACTTCAGAAGAAGAAACTATTTCCTTTCTTAAAGAAAAAACGAAGACTGCTAAATTGATAAGTGAATTAGAAGAAATAGACAGCTTTTATAACGATTTGGTGTATCTTTCTGATGAAATTTATTAGTACATTGACATTAATTTTGAAACGAATTTCCTAAAAACACTACTTATAAGGAGTTAACCAATTCATAAGAGTATGATCAAGAACATCATTAATGGTATCAAAGCGTATTTTGGAGGTTTTGCTTTAATCTCTAAATTAGGATTGTGGAAGTACTTTTCGATCCCGATTCTTATTAGTTTTCTTACAGGAATCCTGTTTATGACATCTGCCTGGTTTTTATCAGATCCTTTAGGGAGCTTTATTGCCAAGGCTTGGGTTTGGGATTGGGGATCAGAAACATTTGCTGTTATTAGTAAAGGTTTTGGTATTCTATTGATACTTGCAATAGGATTAGTGTTGTATAAACATATCGTTATGGCATTGTCAGCCCCATTTATGAGCCCGGTTTCAGAGAAGGTAGAGGCGCATCTTTTAGGAGACCACCATCGTGGGCATCAACATCGAAACACGTCTTTTAGAGAACAATTGATGCGCGGTATCCGTATCAATGTCAGAAACTTGTTTCGAGAATTACTATTCATTATTCCTTTGCTAATTCTTAGTTTAATCCCTGTAATAGGAATTTTTGCAACCATATTGATTTTTGCAATACAAGCATATTACATAGGTTTCGGTAATATGGATTATACGATGGAACGACATTTTAAGTATAAAGAAAGCATTCAATTTGTTCGGAAACATCGTGGAACAGCAATTGGTAATGGTATTGTATTTATGTTGATGCTGTTAATTCCTATTATTGGATTTATAATAGTACTACCAATTTCTGTAGTAGCCGCATCCACAGAGAGCGTTAAGATATTGGATAAAGAAGGATTAATCGCAGTAAAAGGCTCTGATGAGGTTTTGGAAACCTTAAAGGAAAACACATAAACATGAAAGAAAAGTTTTACCAATATATACAGGATTTACAAGATACAATTGCATCTGGTCTGGAAGCGATTGATGGTCAGGCAAAATTCAAAGAAGATATCTGGAAACGCCCAGAAGGAGGTGGAGGTCGCACACGAGTGATAGAAAATGGAGCTGTTTTTGCAAAAGGTGGTGTGAATATCTCAGGAGTTCATGGCAAACTACCCAAAGCAATGCAGAGCTATTTTAAGGTTGGTGATGTAGATTTTTTTGCTTGCGGATTGTCTTTGGTATTACACCCAAAAAACCCAATGGTTCCAACGGTTCACGCAAATTGGAGATATTTTGAGATGTATGACAGTGATGGTGCTATTGTAGATAGCTGGTTTGGTGGAGGACAAGATCTTACTCCGTATTATTTGTTCGATGAAGATGCTGAACACTTTCATCAGGTGTGTAAAACAGCTTGTGATAAACACAACGAGGGTTTTTATCCTTTATATAAGAAAAAGTGTGATGAATATTTCTATAATGCGCATCGAGGGGAAGGTCGTGGAGTAGGAGGTCTGTTTTTTGATTATTGTAAGAAATCTGAGACGATGACCATGCAGCACTGGTATGATTTTGTAACCGAAGTGGGAGATAGTTTCTTACAGGCCTATGTACCTATTGTAGAAAGAAGAAAAAACCTTAGTTATACAGACGAGCAAAAGGATTGGCAGGAAATTCGTCGGGGACGATATGTAGAATTTAATCTGGTACATGATAAAGGAACCTTATTCGGACTAAAAACAAACGGAAGAATAGAGAGTATTTTGATGAGCTTACCACCACAAGTACAGTGGCGATATGATCATCATCCGGAACCGGGCACTGAAGAAGCACGGTTACTAAAAATATTAAAGGATCCGATTGAGTGGGTGTAATCCTACTAAAAAAGACATTAAAAACGGTAATTTTAGAATTAACAATCGTTAAAGTGCATAAAAATTAGGATAAAGTGTTGATCGTATGTTTTTTTTTATTAACTTGCGCACACTTATGGGGCTTATTGAATAAATTTTTAACCAATTAACACCCAGAACCCTATGAAAAAAATTCTACTATTGTTAACTGTAATCCTTTTGAGTGGATGTCAATACTTCACCACACCAGGAAAACAGAAATCTAAATTCTCAGGTTTTTCAAAGAATACAATTGAATTTCGTAAAAACACTATTATGCTTACGAAAGGATATGAAAAGACTAGTCCTGAAGAATTTAAAGTAAGGTTAGATTCACTAACCGATAGCCCAAAATTTAAAAAGATTGCGTTAGAAGAATTGAAAAAAATTGAAGACAAAAATGTCGATTTTCAGTTATTCGTTGATGAAAGAAACGTAGAAAACTATGTATTCATTTACGCTACCGATTATTTCCAATTAGATGAACACAGAGCAGCAACAGTAGTGGAAGCATTGAGCAGACAGCTTAAAGACGAAGCACTTAGTCAGGAAGTTCGTTATAAAAGAATACACGGAAGATTTTTCTTTACTCCAACTTCTAAAATCGTGAAGTTAAAATACCTAAAAGGGTATAAACTGGAGAAGAAGTATCAGGCAGAATATATCGTTGCTTCCAGAACAGGAGGTATTGGACTGCTTATCAGTAATCTTGAAAATGTAGATTTCGAAAATTCTATTAAGAGATTAGCTGCTAAATAATATCATAATAATACCAATTAGGTTAATTGGGTTTTCTTATAAAATTGTAAAAGGTATTGGTTCTTTAATCAGTACCTTTTTTGTATTATTATATCTTGAGTTCGATTATGAATGTATGAAATTTAAAAAGCGTTAATTCGAGTATCCGCCCGAGGCGGATAGCTTGCCCGCCTGCCATCCGACAGGTAGGCAGGTTTTCGATACAAAATTCTTAACAGAATTTCACTCAAACTGACTCATTTCAGATTAATCTAACTTAGGTTATTATATTTATACAGTAAAGCAATGAAGAGAATTTTAATTTTTTTAGTTTGTATTAGTGTAGCGGGTTGTGCCCGCACTGTAGAACCTACCACAGAGAACATCAATAAAATATTTGCTTCTCAGGATTTTACTTTCGAGTTTCATCAGCTGGGAGAAACGACAAAATCGATTAGTTTTAGAGAAGATTATTTGGTGTATAAAAGTGATCAACCTACAATAAGACGCGTAATCACATATGATGAAGTGTTGCTTATTAATAACTTTATACATAAGATCGTTTATCTAGATCAAAAGGATCATGATATAACATCCTCTTCTTATTATGTCATTAAGAATACGGCTTATAAAACGACTATTGTCCCGGAGCAGGAAGATTTTTATTTCGAAGTTTTACTAAAAACCCTGAAACTGATAGAATGATCATCTGTTATAGGTGTGTTTATAACGTTTTTAGCATGACATGGTTTTCATAGCTATTCACCTCCATTTGAAAAAAAGCATTGCCAATACACTCAAATTGTTGTTTCTTATAAAAAGAAATAGCTCTTTTATTTTTAATATATACCCAAAGCCAAAGTTCTTTATATCCTTTATCTGTTAATTCTTTCTCCACTTCATTAAGCAATCCATAGCCGATTCCTTTTCCAAAAAACCAGTCCAACACATACAATTTACCAAGTTCCGGGGCCGTAACACTTGGTATGGGGCATGGGCTATTGTATACAATTTCTGCGACTCCTACAGGATTATCTTTGTGGTAGGCGACTATAACTGTGTCCTGCTCTTCTATGGTTTTTTCAATAGCTTCTACAGAAAATTTGTTAGTTACAAAATTGGCAAATTCGTGAGTAATTCCTTGTGTGGCATATGTTTTCATATATACCTGCTTATAAAGAATAGAGAGTCTTAAGGCATCTTCTTTTTTGGCTTTTCTAAACGTAATCGTAGAATTCATTTGGTTTCTAAAGAAAATAGTCTACTCTTCTTCTATATCTTCCTCAATAGCCTTAAACTGTTTGATGGCAGTATTAGGTTCTATAATATTATAGCCTTTCCAGAAATCCGGATTATACTTTGACAAGTAGGTAGATTGTACATTTTTATTTTCTTTACTACTATTATATTCGGCTTCGGTGATATTCTTAGCATCAAAAACAATGACTTCGTACTTGTTTTTTGCATAGCTGATAATGTCCAGATTAAGGGATAATTGGTTTTGTTTGTTTCTTCCTTTTACGAATTTATTTTTCTCAATGATGCTCAAAGGTCGATCCACTCCAAATTTGTTTTCGGTAACTTTTTCGATAAACTTCACACCATATTTACCATCTGCACCTTTCTGAAAAATGGTAGTACCACTATATCCATTTTCTTCGAAGCTTACGCCCAGCAGATTAAAGCTACGCAGACGTTTTACATTCTTATAGTCTACCCGTATTACTGCAAAATCCTCTGTATTTACATATAAAGTACCTTTAAAATCACCTCTTCTTTTTGGGGTAAATTTGATCACATATACACCTACATCATCCAGTATCGTATAGTCTACACGCTCAAAATCATATCTTCCGGAATTTTTAATCACATTTAACTTGGTGTCTGACTGATAAAATGTTTCATTAAAAAGATTCTTTAGATTCATTTTTCTGGATTTGAAGAAGAAATTTTCCTTTGGGTTTTCAATTCCATCGGCAATATCTTTTGCATCCTGATTAGCTTTAAGGATAGAATCCACCTGTACTTTTTGGCTGAAGAGCCCTGATCTTATTTTTAGATAAGAATTGGGCTTTACGTTATCCTTAAAGATTTTTTCCATCTTTTTAAATACCCCTTCTATAGATCCGTTGTTGTTTTTATCATACAATCGGGCACCTTTAATTACGTTTAGTTTTTGCTTGTCTGTATCTCCGTAAAAGTCACATAAAGCTTCTGCATAAAAAACCGAGTTCTTGGGGATAACTCTGGATATGCTATCTACCAATTTCTCATCGATCTCTTCGATGGTAGATTTCTTAAACTCGATATCCATTTTCTTAATAAAATTGGTGTTGGTTTCCCTAAAAAATAACCTGCTTTTGGCCAGACTAGATCGATAGTTGTCCTCCATCTTATCATCGACATTGTCGATAATGTCGTCGATATCTAGATTTTTATTAGAGATAAAAACACTTTTCAGTTCTATGGCTTTGGGTTGGATGTAGATAATACTATCGGTAATATTTTGTACTGAAACCCCAACTTTCTCATAACCCATGGAGGAAATGTATATGGAATCTATTTGGGTTTGTATTTCGTCTAGTGTAATACTAAAACTACCTTCTTCATTAGTTACTACCCCTTGATTTTCTCCAATCTGTATGGTGGCATAAGGTATAGGTTGATTGGTCTTTTTGTCCACAACCCTGGAACTAATTTTTTGGGCACTTACAGAGAAGGAAATCACCCATACACTAAGGGTTAGTAATATAATCTTATTCATTTTCATAGTATCAGTAGATTCGTAAAATTACGGATAAAAGTGTGGTTTCCGATATATGTATTACATAGTTACAACGAAAAAGTATACAATTATGGTAATATATTCTTAAAAATAAGACGAGCTAACCACCGATTTATAAAAGTGTATAGTGTGAATTCTTTTGATTAGATGAATAAAAACATTTGAGTTTCCTATCCTCGGGGAGAGGATTAAGGTGAAGGGACTTATGTATGCGGATTAGAGAGGTAACCCTCTAATTTTATACCTAAGACTCTCCTTCAACAGCAGTAAACTGTCTGATCGCTGTATTAGGTTCTATGATGTTATATCCTTTCCAAAATTCTGGGTCGTATTTGGACAAGTATATAGGTTCGATGGATTTATTTTCTTTACTATTCTCATATTCACTTTCTGTGATGGGTTGAGAATCAAAAACTACTACTTCGTACTTACTGATTTCACCGGCTCCGATATCCAACCCTAAAGAGAGTTCATTTTGCTTTCGTCTTCCTTTTACAAACTTATTCTTCTCGATGATTTTTAGCGGACGATCAATCCCAAAGACATTTCCTCTGGTTTTCTCTATATATCGCACACTGTATTTACCATCAGCACCTTTAGAAAAAATCGTTTTGCCTTTATACATCGTATCGTGAAAACTAATACCTAGCAGCCCAAAATTCTGTAGGTTTTTTACATTTTCATAATCCACTCTCATAACGGCAAAATCCTGAGTATTAACATATAGTGTCCCTTTAAAATCAGCTCTTCTTTTTGGTTTAAAATCGATGATGTATACGCTGCTATCATCCATAATGGTATAATCTACCAGCTCAAAATCATATCTGCCGGATTTGTCAATAAAATTGAGTTTAGAATCTTCCTGAAAGAACATACTGGACAGCAAATCTTGTATAGCAGACTTTCTGTACGTATAAAAGTAGTTTTCTTTGTTTTTATCCTGATCTTCCATTTCCTTTTTCACTTCTGCTGCTTCAGGATTATTTTGTATAATAGAATCCACCTGTATCTTAAACCCGGGAATCCAACCCGATTTGATTTTAAGATAAGAGTTCTGTTTTACATTCTTTTTCAGGATGTTTTCTAATCGCTCTGATAAAGAATTCATAGAACCATCGTTGCTTTTATCATACAATTCTGCTCCTTTGATAATGTCCAGTTTTTGCTTGTCAAAATTCCCGTAGAGATCACATAATGTTTCTGTATAGTATGATGATTTTCTTGGGATAATAGAGATTACACTATCGATAAATTCCTTGTCAAATTCTTCGATCGTAGATTTCTTTAGTTTTACGTTGATCTTGCTGATGTCGCTGAAGTCTGATTCTCTGATAAATAGTTTTTTATGAGATAATGTATTGCTATAGTTTTGATCTACATTTTCTTTTACACGATCCATGATCTCATCGATCGTAAGGTTTTTATTAGATATAAATACACTACTTAGTTCTACTGTCTTTGGATCGATATAAATAATACTATCCAATGCCGAATTTAGGGAAATCCCAACGGTGGAGTATCCCATAGAAGAGATATAGATAGAATCTGTTGGAGTTATGTTTTTATGCAGGGTAAAACTAAATTTTCCTTCTTCATTAGTGATCACTCCTCCGTTTTTTGCATACTGAATCGTAGCATAAGGGATGGGTTCGTTGGTTTTTTTATCTACAACGGTAGAAGTAATGGTTTGTGCAGATAGCGAAAGGCCTGATAAAAAAGTGAAGGTGGTAAGAGTAATTTTTTTGAAATTCATGTGTGATGATTTTGTTTTTTGATCTGTCTAATATGGACAGGTTGATGAATGACTCTAATTCGTCTTGTTTAGGTTTTAGTATTCTTTTATATAGACGTTCATAGAGCTATAATAGTTGCCTGCCTTATTAAATTTATATATGAAGAAGACGGCTGGGGAAAAGAATTGTTACAACAAGGGTGTGGAAAAGTTGGGCAGAGGTGAGGTTGTGAGGGCTGTACTTCGGCCGGCTCAGCAACCGTTCCCGAAGTCCGAAGTCCGAAGTCTGAAGTCCGAAGTCTGAATCGATTGTTGTAGTCAGAAGTCGTCACATCGAGACATCCAATAAAAATTTTATTGAGTGTGTATACTGACGTTCTAAAGCAGCGCTTTAAAAATCTTTTTTCACTAGCATAAGATTTATTTTGCGTTAAAAAATCTTGAAGCCTTGGAAAGATTTTAGCAAAACAAATCTGGTTTTGTCGAAGACAAAAATGCCTTGAAAAAAGCGCCTTTTCTTTTGTTTCGTTTTCTTTGGGCGAGCAAAGAAAATGAAAAAAAGTTAAATCAAAGATCTAGGTATTAATCTGAAAAACAATGCATTACAAACTACGTCAATGATAGTGCATGAGGTACGAGCGTGTATCGAGATGGAGACCGTGTGAATACTGAATATCAAATACTAAATATAAAATGTAAAAGTATGAAGTAGTAGATGAGAGGTTAGTATCCAATGACTGCGAATCCGAGGGCTGTACTTTGGCAGGCTCAGCAACCGTTCTCGAAGCCAGAAGCAGAAGCACGTGCGGCAATAGCGTGTATCGAGATGGAGATGGTTTTACTTAGTGCTGCATCATTTGATAAACATAAATTCCCACCGTAACCAATATAGCCGCCACTATGACAGCTATTTTACCTCTGATGGTGTTATTCTTATAGGACTCTCTATTTTCTTTTTTAGACCAATATAGGATCAAAAATAAGACAGACCCCACGGCACAACCTATGGCAATATATAATTTGGTTTGTTGGTCAAATAAAGAAGTTCTATTTACAAAAAGCACGCAAATCAAAAAAAGTACAAAGGGTAGGAGCTGGATATTTTTTTTAATTATTTCCATATACTATTATGTTGGTTGAAGAGAAGTGTTTTTTAATAATTCATTAAGCTACTTGTTTTAATCCTTCTGTTTAGATAGTTGTTCTGCCATCAATAAAGCATTATATGCATTCACCACTTTACCGGATTTAGAAAGATCAGAAAAAGGAACTAGTTTTTTGGTTCCGTCTTCTTGTTTGATTTCTACCTCTGCATCATAAGAAGTACCGGAGTCCATCAGGATTTGTTTTACTTGTTTGGCAGAAAGTGTGGGATAATAAGCGCGAAGCAAGCCAGCTATTCCAGATACTACCGGAGAAGCTAATGAAGTCCCACGACTATTGGTATATTTATCGATTCCATATTCTGTAGTGTACATTTTAACTCCGGGCGCAAAAATATCCACGTGCTTTTTACCATAATTAGAAAAACTTGCCCGTAACTGTTGAAGGTTCCAGGTACTGGCTCCAACTACTATAAAATTGTTCGCAAATTCTTTTTCATTAGTGTCATAATCGTTGAGATAGTATTTATGCAGATCATTATCCGAATTGTTATTACCTCCGGCTGTGATTAAGAGTACATCTTTGTCAGCCGCATATTTAATGGCACGATTAACCCATTCTTCATTCTGGGAAAGGGTTTTACCCCAGCTCATATTGATCACTTTGGCACCATTATCCACTGCATAACGTATTGCTAAGGCAACATCTTTGTCGTGTTCATCACCACTGGCAACCATAACGACTGGCATTATTTTGATGTAATCCGAAAAACCTTTTACTCCCAAACCATTGGATCGGTTTGCCGCTAACGTTCCTGCAACTACGGTAGCGTGCTGAAAAGGAACATCTCCATATACAATCGGACTTCCATATTTATTATCATTGATATCACTAGCGTCATCACCCATGACCGCTCTTTCATCGAAATCAGGATTAAGTGTAGTTTCCTGTTCTTGTTTTGAGTCTTTAATATAACTCTCCAGATTTTCTGGAGTGAGCTCATATGTAAAGGCATTCTTATATCTTATCAAAATACTTTGAGTAATAGAATCCTGTTTATATTGGTTTATCAAACTATCCAATTCATTTATATTAAATTCTTTTTGTGGGGCAATACTATCCAGAATTTCTTTACCTCTAACAACTCCTTTTTTCCATCCTGATAAATTTTTGACACTCTTTTTATTATTTAAGATATCTTTTTGCCACTTTTGATATGCTATGGTATATAATTTATATGCTTTTTGTTGTTTTTTGGGAATCTCATTTATTCCCTTACCCTTAAAAAGAGAGTCATATTTTCTCACGATTCTTGTACTCTCCAAGTGTTCAAAAGCTATAAAATCCCCTTTGGTATTACTTAAAAAATCCCATCCGTTCACATCATCGATATAGCCATTTTTATCATCATCAATTCCGTTGTCTGGTATTTCGTCTGTATTTATCCAGATTTGATCTTTTAAATCTTCGTGATGGATATCTAGTTTTGTATCCAGAACTGCAACTATAATTTCTTGTCCCTTTTTGTTGCTTAGTAGTTCTCTATATGCTTTTTCTAGGCTCACCCCTGGTATAGTATCCTCATTAAAATCCTTGTGGTACCATGTTTTCAGTTGTTCTTCTGACAACGGTTTAGTAATACTTTTGCCGCTAATTTCATCGGTTTGTGCCGATAACTGATATTGATAAAAGAGTGCTACTAGTAATAGAAGAGTTGTGAGTTTATTCATGGTATATATTTCTTTTAATTTCTTTGTTTTTTTATATTGAATCTATTAATAAGTGTATTAAGGAAGGATAATGTTACCTTTTAATTTGATTTTTTAATAAATATAAAAGATACCTGTTATATATTAGCCAAAAGTATGGCAATGCGGGAAGGTTTCATTAATTGTTATTTAAATTATTTTTATCTAATTGTTTTATAAAATATGAGGGATATAACCCTATTTGTTTATGGAACGATCTGGAAAATGCTTCAGTCGTATTAAATCCTATTTCATTTGCAATTGCTTTCATTGTATATTTTCTAAACTTCGTATCTACTTTTAGTTTATCAACTACATAATTAATTCTAAGCTCATTGATATAGTTGCTAAAACTTTTTTCTCTATAGGTGTTAATTACTTTAGACAAGTAATTTGGATTGGTATTGAATTTTTTTGATAATCCATTAATTGTAACTTGTTTATTCAAGTAGTCTTCGTTAGTTTCAAAATTCTCAAGCATTTCTAAAATTTTATTGATCACTTTTTGCGAAATTCCTAGTGACTTCTGATGATCTTTAGTAGCTGCCTTAGAATCTTTTTTTTGTTCATCTAGTGAAGCTATTACCTTTTGGAAACGTTTTTGCAACTTCTTCTGTCGAATATAATAATAGAAAAGACCAAAGAGACTCATTATAAGTAAGATAGAAATAAGTATTATCCCTTTAGAGAAGGTCTTGTTTTTATTTTTTAAGTCATCAATTACTGTCTCTTTTTCCGCAATCAATTTAGGAGTATCGTATTCCTGATTAATCTTTTTGCTTAGGTATTTATAGTTTGTATTCAGAATACTATCTACACTAAGTAATTGTTCTATATAATATAATTGACTTTCTTTATCCTTATTTTGCTTAAAGTATCGTATAAGATGTTCATATGTTTCTCTTGCTTCTGGAATAATGTCGTGAATTTCATTGAACAAAGAATCAACCTGTTTAAAGTTATGAATAGCTTGTTCCTTATCACTTAGCTTTAGGGATATTTTGCCCATATAAAAATAAGTAACGATTTGGTTGGGTTTATTTAAATAATCTATGTTAGATAATACCCGTTCTATGCTATCTTTGGCTTTGTTATATCTTCCGATGTCAAAATCGTTTACTGCTTCGTTTAAAACAAAATGATAATATTTGTTTTGGTTTTTGGCAATGATAGATTCTTTTAAACCAATATTATTATAATAAGAGGCAGAGTCATACTTTTTTACTCGATTATATGTGTCTGATAATGAAAATAAATTGGTAAGATAATTAGCTGGATCAGTTTCTTTATAGTTTTCCTTTATTGCTTTTCTCCAAGATTTTTTAAAAATTTCTAAAGCCTCCTCATTTTGTCCTAATCTACTCTTCAATATTCCAATATTATGTTCAACAAGGAGATCCATTCTGGATTCTTTTTCAGTATATTTTTTTGCGTTAAGATAATTATTCAACGATTTTTGAAAATTTCTTTTTTCAAGATAATACTCTGCTTTGTTTGAATATCCTAAACTTAAATACCGAGAGTTATTAAACGTTGTTGCAATCTTAATTATACTATCAGAATAAGTTAGATATTCTTTTTTGTTAGAATTAAAATAAGATAAAAAAGAATACCCTTTCAGAATCTGTAGAGTGTCCTTTTCTTTTTTTGCTTTTGATATGACAGTGTATACATAAATTTCCGCTTTAGATGGAGCTTCTATATTTTTAGCAATATTACTTTCTAAGTATTTGAAGTCTTTGAGTTGTAACGAATCAGGAATAATATAGCTTTCTACCTGAGCAAAAACTTTATTAGGTATAAGATATAACAGCCAGAATAAGATGTATACAATTACGCGTATTAATAAATTACTAACTGAGTTGTTATAAATAGGGTTATTAATATAATTCAAAAGAGACTATTTTTTGGTATGCCTTAAATTAGTTAATTATTGTATTTTATATTGATCTGAATTCATGAGACATCACCTTGTTATTCATGAATCTAGACTACCTCCCCTTGCACTAACGCAATTCTCCCCCATATATTTGCTTCGAACAAAATGTAGTTCTTAAAATCTGATCAGTTACAAAACTACAGTAAAAATCAATACTAATTTTATAGAATTCCGTAATGGCATTAGAGAATTTAATAAGCGTAAGCTTTACAGAAGAAGAATTAACACAACTAGATGGGCATCTGTTAGGGATCAGACAAATCCTAAATGGTAAGACCGTAAACCTAACCCCGGATCAACGCCGACAATATGGGCGTATTGCCAATCAAAATAAACTGATCGTAGACAAAGCCAAAAACTATATGGAGCAACATCCTAACTGGATCCCTAGTTTTTTGGATAAGCAAGAATTTGATAGCGATTATATCGCCCGCCAACAAGTAGAGGGTCGTGTACAAATGTTGGAAAATCTCACCCAACAACTGGTAGATACCAAAACACTACTGGATCATGACAACTATACCAATGCACTTAGTTTTTATCGTATGAGTCGATATCTGGCCGGAGAAAACGAACCTGGAGCCAAAACAGTCTATGAGGATATGAAAGTACTGTTTAGCAAAGCGACTACGACGCCTGATAATGAGGATACGACCGCTTAGTACACTAATTACAAGAGATGAGTTAGTCAATATGTCTCATAGTATACCAATCACAAGTATCATACAAATAGTGGTTACCCCACCCAACAGCACTTCGAAGGATCAATAAACTATTTCGAAGGATTAAAATACTAGTTATAACCCCTGGAAATAGGGCTGATAACCTGTACATCGAGCCTTATAAGCCATCAAATAACGTTTATAAGGATCAAATTGATTCCTAGAAGTGCTTAGTATAGGGGTGATGAGTATTAAAATGATGCTTATAAATAGTAATGTAACAGATAGAAATACTATGAAAAGGGTTTAGGAGTCTAGATGCGTTGCATCGAGTGCATATCGAGATGAAGGAGTTTGGAGCACTACGACCAATAAGAAATAAAAAATCTAAAGATCGCAAGATCCAATAATCCAACAATCGAAAGATCAAAACAAATAACCCGTTGCGCAGCGGACAAGGTGGAAACCGAAAAGCCTTTTAAGAATAGAGTAGGTAGTTAAAACAATTTTTAATAATAATCATATGAACAAGTCATTTTATAAAATAGTAGCCACAGTATTAATAAGTAAATTACCTTTGAAAAAGCTTCAAAGCATTTACATCTCGATGATCGAGTGAATTTAGAAATCAGTACAAAAAAATGACCACATCCTTTAAGACCCTTTTTACAGTTTTATTGTCCGTATTAGTGATCAATACAATAGTTACTAATGTAACCTTACGGTCTGAACTTGGTTTAGAGCCGCAATTTATAATACTGAGTTTGTGGAAAATATTACTTATCGGTATGGTCATCGTTGCGATAAAGAAATGCAAGTTGGATACAGTCTTTGTGTATAAGAAGAATTTTTGGCCCGTTTTGTTGGGAAGCAGTATAATTATTCTATTGTCTTTTTATAATGTTAACAGAGCCTTGCTTTTTGATGGACAGGAAGTAAGCTTGAGTTTACAGCTATGGTATCTGTTTTCGGCCCTTAGTACAGGAGGTTTTGAAGAAGTTCTTTTCAGAGTTTTTGTATTTAATTCTTTGTACACTCTTTTCTCTAAACAGGAGATTAACATTAGATATTTACACAGTATTATATGGACATCCCTGTTGTTTGGAGGTGTTCATATGGTCAACTTATTAAAATCCGATTATGATCTTTTTTCGGTTATAAGTCAGATAATCATAGCATTTGGAATTGGAGTTTTGTTTCAGAGTCTATTGATTAAATATAAAAACATATTTGTTGTCATCACATTACATGGGCTCATTAACTACTTTGGGATGTATAGATTTTACTTATATACCAATACTGATGAGATAGTTCATAATACAGTTAATGATTATCTAAGTTCTCTTGTGTTGACCATTGTATTTGCTGCTAGCATTAGCGTAATAGGCTTTCTGCTGATAAGGAAGAATATATCTAAAGAAACATCCAAATGATTCAATAATCGAACATGTCTAATTATCTAAAGGTCTAAAAAGATCTAATTAACCCATAAAACTTTTTACTGCAATAAGAGATTTGCAGCCTTTATAGACGGTGTCTCAGGATACCGAAAGGGTACTTCTATGTCAATTTTTAAAGAAGAAAGTAGTCAGTAAGTATGGTAGCGGTGAGTCTTTGAGGATCACGAATCCGAGGACTTTACTTCGTCAGGCTCGGCATCCGTTCTCGTAGCTTATGCGGGTTGATGCTCTCGAAACCCAATCCAGTAATCGAATAATCTAAATAAAGTAAGGAAAACAACCCATGAACTCAACAAAAAATCAACAAATCATAGACGGAATCATCGCTGGGGATAGTGCGGTTCTAAAAGCATTTTATAAAAAAAACCTGCCGCCGGTAAGAAAGTTAATTCTTCAATATCAGGGCACAACAGAAGATGTAGAAGATGTGTTTCAGGAAGCGTTGGTAGTACTGTATCACAAACTACGGGCAGGTGATCTGGAATTTCAGCAATCATTGCATTCCTATTTTATAGGTATCTGCAAAAATATGTGGAGAGCACAATTTCGTAAAAAACAAATGTTGGCATATGACGATTTCGTACTGCATAAAATAACAGACCCTTCGGCAACGGTAACGGATAAGATGATCCATAAACAGCAGCAGGAGGTGTACCATAAACATTTTACCAGACTTGGTGATACAAGTAAACAGATACTGGCAATGTTTTTTGAAGGGAAAAGCATGCGGGATATTGCCACCAGTACCGGTTATACCGAAGGATATACCCGAAAAAAGAAATGTATCATTAAAGAAAGGTTACTAAACATGGTACAAAGCGATCCATTATATGCAGAGTTAGTTTGCTAATTAGTAATGAGTACAAAGTATGAAGTATTAAGTACGAGGTGAGATAGTGAGGACTTTATTTATCAAAGCCTCAAGTCGTCACATCGAGTGCGTAAGGTACGAGCGTGTATCGAGATGGAGACCGTATGAATATTGAATATCAAATACTAAATATAAAATGTAAAAGTATGAAGTATTAAGTAAGTGGTGAGTTTGTGAGTGGGTTTGTCCGTGAATTTGTGAATCTCTTAGAGCTGTACTTTGGCAGGCTCGGCATCCGTTCTCTTAGCTTATGCGGGTTGAGGCTCTCGAAACCCAATCCAGTAATCCAATAATCTAAAATTTCTTTAATCTAGAAGGTAACATATTACTCAACAAAGACACAATACTATAGAAAACAGAAATAAAAAAAACAATAATCGAAAGATTTAAACAAAAACCCGTTGCGCAGCGTACAAGGTGGAAACCGAAAAGCCTTTAAGAATAGAGTAGGTAACGAAGAAATTAACAATTAAAAAAGTAAATAAAAGTTAACAATGAAAAATTATAAAACAAAAATTCAGAGTGGAGTTTTTCTCCTCTTTCTTTTGATTGGCATTAGTAGTTGTCAAAAGGAAGAACTAGAAAATTTGACAGAGAATAATGAATTAACCAGAAAAGAAGTTGCTATAAGTACAGTAGCAGCAAAAGATGTTCCTGTTTTACAAGATTTTGTAGCTACCAAAATGGGAAATCTTCCACAAAAATCATCTGAAGGGACTACCATGGTTGATAGTCCTTTTGGACTCATACCCTTAGAGGAGATAACTGAAGTCATAAATCTTGATGGCAACATTAATTATACATTTAAGATATATCCAAAGAACCCCAAAAAACATAGTTTTTATAATCTAATTGTACAGCCATCTATGGATGGAGGAGAGCCAATCTCTTTTGTTCTGGAATATACGATGGATAAGGATTTTGAAAAAGACTACTTTTTTAATAAGAAGGGGCTAGATGAATATGTAGGAACTATTAAGAAGTACACGGTAGATGCTTTTATAAATACAGATATCAATAAACAAAGTGTGCCTTGTCCGTGTGCTGTAGCTAATGTAAGTCCTGGAGGAAATACTTTGGGAGGTGTTGGTGGATCTGGAGGCGGTGTCGGATCAGATGATAACCCACCAGATGGTTCGGGGCAAGGAGATGATTATATACCGAGAGATGGAGATGGTAGCGAAGGTGGTGCAAATTCTGGAGGTTCTTCTGGCGGTGGCGGTAGTTGCAGTATTCATATTATAACGGATTGCCACGAAAATTGGCCTCCATATAGACCTTGTCCTATCGTTGGGATTATTACAACCTGTACAGATAGTAAATCTTCTGCTAAGAGTGAAGAAGATTGCCCAATAGACCCAGAAGGGGAATGTCCTGATAATAGTGGGTATTATGGAGTAAATGATATCGAATTGACTCAGTTTCTAGAAATAGGAATTCCAGAACGTTTTGTTTTATCATTTGATGCTAATCAGAACTTGATTGATGATATAGGGCATTTTCTGTATTCTTATGATGGTAATGATACTAATTTGGCAATTGCTAAGGAATTATCTAAGCAATTAGGTATAGCTTTTGCAAGGGGAGAGCTTAATAAAGAATTCACCAAAGCTTTTTTTCAAAATGAGTATACTCCTGAGGTGATGGTAGAAATGACCAAGGCGATTAAAGTGTTTAATCAAGATGCAGCTATATCCACACTAAATACGGTAACCGCCAATCAGTTCTTTGTGAATCTTACGGGAGTTAATTTATCTCTAAAAGGAGGTGATTTTTCTGAGTATGCTCAAGCTTGGCTACCATCTAATTTGGACCCTGATGATGTATTAGGATTATCAGATTGGTTGATCATATCCGGACAAGCGCTACGGGTTAAAGATTTGGCACTGGGATATCCATTGGCAAATGAAGAAACAAGAATTGAAATTTTAAACAAAATAGGGGAACGTTCTGCCACTGTAGCATTAGCTGCCCCTTTAAAATCTATAGTAGGTGAGTACTGGCCCCAATCTGACGAAGAATGGAAAGCAATTGGAGAAATAGCAGCTCCCTTATTACTAGAAGTGGGGCTAGCTGCCATACCGGGCTCTGACATCATTGAAGTAGTAAGAGGTATTGCTAATGACGATTACTGGCAAGTTGCAGCTGCCATTGCAGGATTAACGGTAGATCTTTTTGGTGCTACTGTTGTAAAAGTAATTGCTAAATTTGGCAAAGCTGTTTACAAAGCATTTAAAATCGTTAGAGCGGTTGGTGATTTTCTCACAGAAGTTGGCCAGGTGATTGCTCGAGGGTTTGAAATTGTATACGAAAATGCTGCGGCAGTACTTAAAGATGCTTCCGGTAGGATATTAGCACAAGGGGATGATTTGGTGCAATCCTTTCTAAAAACCAGTGGCAAACTCGAAAGTTTAGGATTAGACCCCACACTGCTTAATGATCCCGATATTATAAAAGCCTTCCAAAGAATAGATTGTAACTAACCCATTTAAATAAAAACAATGAAAAAATTAATCATATATATAGGACTGTTACTCATTACTCAGGTAACATTTAGTCAATGTCCTCTAAATCGTCTGGTAAACGAAATCAATACCAACACCCAACTTAAAAATGCAATTAAAAACAATCCGGATTTAATTGATAGTTGGAAGAAATTAGATGATCTGGGAGCAGATGATGTAATAAAAAACAACCCTGATGCATTAAAATATCTTTCCAATGGCAGATCAAATGAAATTTTATTAGAAGTCGAAGAGCTTCTAGGAGGACATTCTATGGAACGACATGGTGCACATTTAAGCTTATTGGAAATGGAACAAAGAGTTATGAATACCCATCCGACAATGCCCCAATCAAGATCTGCATTAAAATTTGACACGAATCAAATTCATATAGATGCTGTCAATCGTGCATTTAATCATCATAAAACAACAATTGAGTCGCATTTTCAATCATCTAATGATTACTTACAGTTAGATTACAATTTTGGTAGTAGAATAGGTGAAGGTTATACAAATATCGGCACTAGAAATAACCCAATATCATCACTTGTTAATTCAAATATAGTTAGATTAGCATTTAGAGCAGACAGCAATAGTCCGGGAGGATATATTTTGGACAGTTCTTACCCATTATTTAATTAGATAATATGAGTAAAACAAAGTTAAAGCTAAAGAATATTTTAGCAGAGCATTTTCGAGATCGTTTCTATGTTGAAGGAGTAAAAAGTTTAAGGAGGAGTCTACAGAAAGATGAAAATTCAAATGTATACTGGGAACCAATTGTAAGATCAATTGTTAATAAAGAATTAGATTCAGGAGAAGCATTGAACCTTATACATAATGATGCAAACTTGCCATTGGATGCTAATACCGATGAAGAAGCCTATAAATGGTTGTATCTAATGCTTATTAATTCGATGGGGTCTGAGGATTCAATAATTATAGAATATTGAATTTTTAGATGAAGTCCCTAAAAGTTAATTTTTACATAAGAGTTGAACCCAATGGATCTCAAGAACCATTAATTTCTATTCAACCTGAGACTTATAACATGTTAGCCCATATTGGAAGAGGTCATATGTATTCATCAGACGGCGTAAAAGGGGAATTAGAAAAAATCGGAAAAATCATTGAAGGAGAGATTGAATCCTATGCTTTTGGTGGTGATGATTGGTGTATTTTGGAAGTAAAAAAAGACAAAACAATGATCACTAATGGTTTTGATGAATTCGAACCTCTAGAAATCGATACCTCCCATATCGTAAAATTGATGGAGGACTGGTTGGAATTTTTACTGGATTATGAAAACGGAAATATTCCGGGAATAACTCATCCCAAAAATATACAAATTTAAAAACCAAGTTATATAACCAAGCCCATAACACATTGGGCTTGGTTTATCAAATTAGATTTTAACCGCATTAATTTTCAAAATTATACTATATGTTGACTAGACAATTAGCACTAATCCTGTTATTTCTTAATTTTTCTTGTGGACAAGTACAACCCACAAATGAAGAGATTGAAAAGGCCTTCCAAGAGGTCAATAACAAAACACTTTGGAAAGAGTTGGAAGAAAGGGTTTATAGCGATCAATATTATAGAGGTATGATGGGTGGATTGGATAGGGACAGTAAAAATTTTCAAAAACAAAAGGACTCTATATGGCAACTACAGTTAGCGGTCGATTATAAGAATACTAAACGAATGATAGATCTCACACATAGATATGGATATCTTGATCCTAATAGAACAGGTCGACCGATTCGGGTTTGGGTACTATTTCATCACGCACCCAAAGAATATCACCAAGAGATTAAGGCTCTAATCGAACGCGAATATCAAGCGAAACGAATGGATAGTATTGCATATCGAATGACCCTTTGGCATTTAAATGGACGAAAAGGCTTACCAGAAGGAACAGGATTGCAAATTATTGACAATCGATGATAGTTAAAATAAAAACCATTACTAACTACAAACCCACCATAACAACCATCAAACAAACAAATGAAAAAACACATATTCCTAATTATAATACTTTGCGCGCAAATGAGTTTTGCTCAGCAAGGATTCGAGCCTTGCTTTCGGTTTGTAGCAAAAGACAGTGTACGAATTCATCTAGACAAAGAAGAAAAACCAGTAACCCAGGACTGTGCCTATTTCTACAGATTAGCCAAAGTAAATCCAGAGAACCTTGATATTGAAGGGCCTTTTGAAGATTATTACATACATAATGATGCTCTTGCTGTAAAAGCTTCGGTAAAAGAAGGAAAGTTGGAAGGGAATTCGATTGTGTATTACGATAATGGAAATAAAATGATGGAAGGCGTTTATATCGAAGGAAAGAAAACCGGAGAATGGAAACACTGGTACGAAAACGGAAAACCATCTACCACCTACCTGTATAAAGATGATCAGGTTCGTATTTTAGAACACTATTCAAAAAATGGAAGTTTAAAAGTGAAAGAAGGGAATGGTGCATTTAAAAATTCAAGAGTTAGAAGACATGCAACCATAGAAGGAAAAGTAAAAGACGGATTACCAGATGGTATCTGGACGCTTTCTGATAAAATACGAGGTCGGGTTATTTTTAAAGAAACTTATAGAAATGGTGCCTTTATAAGAGGAGAAGGCAATCCGGTGGTTAAAAGGGCTCAAAGCTCCTATCTTACCAATCCCAACATCACAGTAGACGGTAATATTGAAGTAGCGGAAACCCTTAAGATTAAAAGTTGCTATTCTTGCACAAAACATATGGTTAGCTATAAAAATGTGGTATATAAGTCTGATGGACAAAACAATTTCTATAATTATTTAGGAAACAACTATACAACTGACAACAAAAGAGGATATGTCTTATGTAGTTTTACGGTTTCAGAAAAAGGCAAAATTAAAGATGTTAGTGTCGAAAATAGCTCTGCAGTTATGTTAGATGATTCAGCACATCTCCGTGAATTGATTGTTAATTCAGGTACCTGGACTCCAAGAATATTGGATGCTATTATGAAAAAAAGAAAAACAAAAGGGATCTCTCGTAAAATGGTAAAGAAACCAATCCCTACAGTGATTAATTTTGTGATTCACTTTACCGATAAAGGATATCTATTGTATCCCAAAACGTTTACTAGTGCTGCTATTAGTGTGAAGAAGAGATAAAGTATCAATTACAAAGTATAAAGTATTGAGAAGTTATTTTGAAACAAGCTTGTTGGTAGTAAGTAAGGCAGGTAGCTATTTATGAATGGGTATATGTATACTGAATTTACGAGGACTGAGGCTCTCGAAGTTCGAAGTTAATTGATAAGAATGTGTGTTTGTGAGTTTTGAGTATTTGAAAACTGAGGTTCCTCTAGAGATGAACACGTCTCGAGGCTCATAATCTAACCAATCTAATCATCTAGAAAAAAATGAAAAAAGAACAACAACTATTACATAAGGTGATGCGTAATTTTGAGGGGATGCAAAAGATCGAAGTCTTTGATCTGTTGCACAAAATAGAAGTATTGCTTTTTTATGCGAAAAGCCCTCTGGAGATTGGTCATTTAGAAAAACTTATTGCATCCGATATAGAAGATGATGCCGATGTGGATCCGTTTCAGTTTACATTATTGCCCAACGGTAATTTTTGTGAATTTGCAGGATCAAACGATTGGATTCATGTCTATAAAGAAGTAAAACGAGGTTTTAGCAGTTGGAACCCTTTCGCTACCTATTGTTTTAAAACAAAATATGCGCCATTAGAATTACTGAAACTAACCAAAAAAACCTGATGGAAAATGTGCATAATACCCCACACGAATTAGAAGTAGCCAGATTTTTATCACTCTATAAGATTTCTAAAAAAGATAATACCTCAAAGATGCTGTTGCTGGATGTTGATTAGGATTGATGGTTGTACTTTGGCAGGCTCAGCAACCGTCCTCGAAATCCGAAGCCCAAAGTAAGGATATGAGACTATCAGTTCAAAAGTATATTAGAGCTAGGTCTGTAAGTAGGAGAATATCCAATGACTGTGTATCCAATGACTGCGAATCCGAGAGCTGAGGTTCTCGAAGCTCGAAGCCAAAAACTATTGGATTTTGGAACAATCAAATAAAACAAACAAGGATACAAGCTCATATTCATAAGAACGACTCCATTTTGTGAAATTGATCCTATAGAAATTACGTTATAAGTTGGTATATTTACGATTCTTATAAATCATCAGCACTTTAATGCATCAATTACGCAGAAATAGAAGACTACGAACCACAGAGTCGATACGATCTTTAGTTAGAGAACATACCATAACCCCTAATGATTTTTTAGTACCGCTTTTTGTGGTAGAAGGAAAAAATGTGAAGCAGGAGATAGCTTCTATGCCTGGATATTACAGGTATAGCCTTGATTTACTAAAAAATGAAGTAAAAGAATTATGGGCGATGGGGCTTAAAGCAGTATTGCTTTTTGTGAAAGTACCGGATAACCTGAAAGATAATAAAGGAACCGAAGCCCTGAACCCAGATGGATTGATGCAACGTGCTATTAAAACAGTAAAAGAAGTAGCTCCAAAAATGTTGGTAATGACCGATGTAGCCTTGGATCCATATTCTTCTTACGGTCACGATGGTATTGTAGAAGACGGCTATATTGTTAATGACCCTACTTGCGAGGTGTTGGCAAAAATGTCGTTATCCCATGCGCAGGCAGGAGCAGATTTTGTAGCGCCAAGTGATATGATGGATGGTAGAATTTTAGCCATCAGAGAACTGTTAGAAGAAGAAAATTTTAAAAACACAGGCATTATGAGTTATAGTGCCAAGTATGCATCTGCATTTTATGGACCTTTTAGGGATGCACTGGATTCTGCACCTGGTTTTGGAGATAAAAAGACGTATCAGATGGATTTTGCCAACCGTGATGAGGCGGTCAAAGAAACCTTGATAGATATAGAAGAAGGCGCAGATATTGTAATGGTAAAACCGGGATTAGCATATTTGGATATTGTACGTGACGTACGTGATGCGGTAGACGTACCTGTGGCAGTATATCAGGTAAGTGGTGAGTATGCCATGCTCAAAGCAGCGGCAGAAAAAGGCTGGCTCGATCACGATGCAATTATGATGGAACAGTTGATAGCTTTTAAACGAGCAGGAGCACATATCATAGCAAGTTATTTTGCAAAGGATGTAGTGAAACTTTTATAATGCGTTAAAAAATTAATTACACATACCTATAATCATTTCTCCTCTTGGGAGAAACCAAGAATGAGGGGTTGAAAACAAATGTGTAATTAATTTTGGGAATCAACAACTACCTTTTGAGTAATTTCAGTAGGTATGAAGCTGATATTTATTTTTTAATTTTGAAACAAGTCTCTGGGAGTTTCCTTAATGAGAGATTGTTTATAAAAAACACTTTTTATGGTAAGTAGGGATCGATTGTATCAGACTTTTGGAGAATTATTATATGTGATCGCTATGAGTGATGGTGTCATACAAAAAGAAGAAGTAAATACGCTCGAAGAAATCCTGAAAGCACACCCTAAAGGACAAGAAATAAAATGGTCTTTTGATTATGAAAATGAGAATGAGAATGATATCGAAATCCTATATAAAAGAGTTATTGAAGTCTTTTCTGATAACGGACCGGATGAAGAATATGATTTTATGATCTATGCTTTGACAAAAATAGCCGAAGCAACCGATGGTATTGGTGCTAAAGAAGAAAAGGTAATTAATAGTTTTTCTAAAGACCTATTAGAAAGATTTAAAAAAGACATTGATAATTTATTTAACTCATAAGTTCACACAAATGAAAAATCTTTTTTTAATACTCTTAAGCGCTGCGTTTCTAATTGCTAGCTGTAATTCTGAAAAAAAGCCAGAAAAAGAAAAAATTGTAATTGGTTCAAAGAAAAAAACCACTTCTCCAGAATATGAACTAGGAAAAGAACTCTTTAAGGGAAAAGGAAACTGCTATTCCTGCCATCGGATGGATAAAAAATCAGTGGGTCCAAGCGTAGCAGAAATTATGAAAATATATAAAGAACAAAATGGTGATATTGTTGGTTTTCTAAGACAGAAAAAAGATCCTATTGTTGATCCTGAGAATTACGCAGTGATGAAAACAAACTTTGCTCGTTTAGAGAAATTTACAGATGAAGAATTGAAGGCAATAGCACTGTATATGAATGAAGTGACTGTTAAGTGATGAAACGATTATTTTTCTTTTTTGTCTTTATTTCATATCCCATCATGGCCCAGCAATTGACTCCTAAATCCGCATTTCTCGAAAAATGGAAAAACTCTAAGGAGTATCTGCTGGAGATGGCAACCTCTATGCCGGAGGATAAATATGTATATACTCCCACAGAACGAGAGATGGATTTTAAAAATCAATTGTTGCATATCTGCGGAAATATGCTTTGGCTGAGTACTACGTACTTCTCTGATGAAGTTTTTGACCGTAAAAAACTTGCTAAAAATGCTCCTGGTTCTAAAGCTGAGGTGATCAAATTACTCGAAAAATCTTTTGATGAGGTATATGAGAGAGTAAAGAATACAACAGAAGAATCATTAACAGCTGAAGTAGATTTTTTTGCAGGGCCAAAGTCAAAACTTCAGATTTTAAACCTGCTTCAGGATCATGTAACACATCATCGAGGACAGTTAATTGTATACCTAAACCTTAGTGAGATCAAACCACCTAAGTATGTAGGTTGGTGATATAATTGGTTTTATGAAGTCAGTTTTTAGGATATTATTCCAAACTAGAAGCACATTAGAATATTTAGATAATCAGACATCATTAGAACTAAATATTAAAAGTATATTCCTTCTATTATTTTATGGACAAATCATCTATTTCAAGAACTTCAGTTTAGATGATGAAATAGTTCGTCCATTGCTGCATATGTTATTTGTAATTTGTTTTGTTCTTTTTATTGCTACTATATTTAGTTTGATTTTACACAAGATTAATGGTTGGCTAAGAGGCACAGCAACTTATTCTGATGTATTTGCTATTCTTTCACACGCTACAGTTCCGATTACTATAAGTTTAGTCGTTCTATTCTTTGTTAAATACCTATTATTTCCGCAGCTTTATTTCAATTCAAGAGTTTTCTTTTATATTGGTTTAGCACTGGGGTTTAAGATTTTGATTCAAGGCTTTTTAAAATATAATGATTCAAAATTCTTTAAAATGATATTAAATATTAGTCCATTACTGTTATTTTATGGTGTAATTTTGGGGATTGATATTTACATCTATTTTACTAATTATGGTATGGTGTAGAAAAAGAATTTTTATTTTAGCATTTCAATAATCTACCATGGCACTACTAATTGTATACGGAGTTGTATCTATTTTCTTTTCGTTTTTATGTTCAATTCTCGAAGCGGTACTCCTTAGTATCACTCCTACGTTTATTAATGTAAAGAAAAAAGAAGGAAAAACATATGCCACTGCTTTAGAAAAGCTAAAGAAGGATGTGGATCGTCCTTTAATTGCAATTCTAACCCTAAACACAATTGCACACACGGTTGGAGCCATATTAGTAGGTGTGCAGGCAAAAGTTGCTTATTCCGAAATGTATGGAACAGAAACCCGTAAAATCTTCGGTATGGAAATGACAGAAGATTTGATGGTTGGGGTGGTATCTTCTATTATGACTATTTTTATATTGGTGGCTTCAGAAATCATACCTAAAACTATTGGAGCAACCTATTGGAAACAGTTGGCAAATTTTACGTCAAAAGCGTTAAATGTTTTGATCTGGCCACTAAAATGGACAGGAATATTATGGTTACTACAATTAACTACTAAACTCATTGGAGGAAAAGGACATCACGGATCTGTATTAAGTAGAGAAGATTTTACAGCTATGGCAGACATTGCAGAAGAAGAAGGTGTTTTTGAAGAATCAGAATCCAAAGTAATCCGAAACTTGCTTACGTTTAAAGAGATATTTACCAAAGATGTAATGACGCCAAGAACCGTTTTAAAATTAGCATCCGAAGATACAACGGTAGAGGAATTTTTTAATGAAAACCAAAACCTTCGTTTTTCAAGAATACCTGTATACAAGGATAAAGCGGATAACATTACCGGTCAGGTATTGAAAGATGAGATATACAAAGAGATGGCCAATCAAAATGGTCATAAACTCCTTGGTGAGATAAAAAGACCTATTATTTTTACCACCAGAAACCTTCCTATTCCGGATTTATTTAATGAATTAATTCAAACCAAAAACCATATTGCGTTGGTGGTAGACGAATATGGATCTGTAAGCGGATTGGTTACCATGGAAGATGTGATAGAAACCTTATTAGGATTAGAGATTGTAGATGAAAGCGATACCGAAACCGATATGCAAATCTTAGCCCGAAAAAATTGGGAAGCCAGAGCAAGACGCCTAGGTATTCTCAATGATAAACCTGAAGAATGATAGCAACTATTTTCATAGAAACTCCTCTGGGAATTACTTCCATCACAGGAGATGAAAATGGTATTACAAAAATTTCCATCACAGAAGATTCTCAAAAAGCACCTTCAAAAGAGATTCCGGATACGCTAAAAGAAGCGGTAATTCAATTACAAGACTATTTTGAAGGAAAAAGAAATGAGTTCACTATTAAGTTGAATCCATCAGGAACTGATTTTCAGAAAAAAGTATGGACAGAACTTTCTAAAATCCCTTTTGGTAAGACGGTAACCTACCTCGATATTGCTAAGCGATTAGGAGATCCAAAATGTATACGTGCGGCGGCATCGGCTAACGGAAAAAATCCATTGTGGATAGTAGTTCCTTGTCATCGTGTTATCGGTAGCGATGGCTCTCTTACCGGGTATGCAGGTGGTTTATGGCGTAAAAAGTGGTTGCTAGAACACGAAAGCCCTTCTAAACAACAATCTTTGTTTTAGGAAGTAAATCCGCGAAAATTTATTTTCATACCTTAGAGCGTTAAAATTCTAAATTAGCATATGAAAATTATCAAAAAAATTCTGAAAGGCCTCGTTGGTATCATCTTACTTTGTGTTATTCTGTTGTACATTTTTGATTATGATTATATCCTAAAAGGAGTGCGTGTCGTATATATGACGGGGCACACCACTGCGTATATAGATGATTATACATATTTTGATAATCATACAATAGAAAAGGGCGATAATCCGATTCCCTGGAATTTACATGCTGATTATAATACAACAACCGCTACTGAAAGACTGAATGCCATTAATGAAGCCATGGGAACCGTGGCATTTATGATTATCAAGAATGATAGCATTTGGTATGAAAACTATGCTGAAGGTTATGGAATTGAATCTAAAACGAATTCTTTTTCTATGGCAAAAAGTATCACTACAGCTTTATTAGGGAAAGCTATTATGGATGGATATATTAAAAGCTTGGATCAACCGATAGGAGATTTTTTACCCACATTTTCTACCGGATTAGCCGCCAAAGTAACTGTTGGAGATCTCTCATCTATGGCATCGGGATTAAACTGGACAGAACATTACACCAGTCCTTTTTCAATAACAGCAAGAGCCTATTATGATCCTGATCTTCGAGAAGTAATGAAAGGATTAGATTTTGTGGATGAACCTGGAAAAGAGTTTACATACCTAAGCGGAAATACTCAATTATTAGGAATGGTAGTTGAGAAAGCAACCGGTAAAACGTTGTCACAATATCTAAGTGAGAGTTTCTGGAAACCAATGGGTATGGAGCAAGATGCTTTATGGCAGGTAGATAGCGAGGAAAATGGGATGGAAAAATCGTATTGCTGTATTGCCAGTAACGCAAGAGATTTTGCTCGTTTTGGAGTGCTGTTTAAAAATGCCGGAAAGTTTGCCGGAAAGCAAATATTACCAGAAGCGTTTACAAAAATTGCTACCCAAAAACGTTTTGAGAATGATGATATGTACGGATATGGGTTTTGGTTATCCGATCATTTGGATAAAAAGATTTTTGTAATGAGAGGTATTTTAGGGCAATACGTAATTAGTATTCCAGAGGATGATGTGATTATTGTACGTTTAGGACATCATAGAGGAGGACCACAAGGTTCGTTTAGTGAAGATTTCTTTGTGTATATCGAAGAAGCTTATAAAATGTTAGAGAATGCTTCATAAAATTAACTTAGAACATATCCTGTTTTTGGATATAGAAACAGTCCCAGAGCAGGAGAATTTTGATAATCTCACGGATGAAATGAAATATCTATGGGCTGATAAAACCAAATATCAGCGTAAAGAAGAATTTTCTCCGGAAGAGTTTTATGATCGAGCTGGTATCTGGGCAGAATTTGGAAAAATTGTGTGTATATCTGTGGGATATTTTGCGTTTAAAGGAGAAACAAGATCTTTTAGAACTACTTCTTTTTTTGGGGAAGAGAAACAACTGTTGATAGATTTTAAAAACCTGTTAGAAACTCATTTTAACCAACCACATCATTTATTATGCGCTCATAACGGTAAAGAATTTGATTTTCCTTATATAGCCAGGAGAATGATTATCCACAATATCAGTCTGCCATTTAAACTTAATCTTTTCGGTAAAAAACCTTGGGACGTCCCACATTTAGACACCTTAGATTTATGGAAATTCGGAGACTATAAACACTATACATCATTAAAATTGCTTACCAATATATTAGGAATCCCTTCTCCAAAAGATGACATCGATGGGAGTCAGGTACGACAAGTATATTATGAAGAAAAAGACATAGATCGTATTGTAATTTACTGCGAAAAAGATACCGTTGCTGTCGCTCAAATTTTGTTAAGACTACGACAAGAAGAACTCTTGGATGAGGATGAAGTAGTGTCCGTGTAAAAACAAAATAGCTAGATTTATTAAAGAGAATCATTTAAAATGAATTCTCTTTAATAAAAAGTTTACAAAGGCTTTTATTGCAATCTAGCTAAAATAGATTTACTCATTAATTTTCCATTCGTTTTTGTAGTTTCTTGTTGCACTAGACCAATACCTTTTGTAATCCATTGTTTTACATAAAAGGTTTGCTTCATCCCCATGCTCATACTGGTTTCATTGGTGTAGGTAATGAGGTAGCAGTCAAACGAACCCGCTGGAGTAGTTATGGTTTCTTTGGAAACTACCTTGCGGTTTATAAGATCTACAGTCATATCTATACTCATTACACCAGCATCAACAGACATAGATACTTGGCCATCTGGTAATTCTTGTCCGACAGAGAGTGAGTTAGGAATATCAATACCTTTCCCTTCAATACTATATTCCATGTCCTTGTATTGACTAAACAGTTTTGGCGATATTATGGATTCTGGATCCAAGGATGTAGTGCCTCCATTACAAGTAATTGTAAACGTTGCTTCTGTAATGGTTTTTTGTTTTTTGGCATCGCTGAGAAACATACTCATGGTAATCTTAGATTCGGATCCTGAAGAGTTGACATCCAAAACCTCATAACTTGTTTTAGAGGTTAGTTTGTTTTTATGATTAAAGTGATGCATAGTGACCGTAGTTCCTTCTTTTGAAGGATAATATGGACTACAATTGTTTTGGGCAGTTATGGAACTGATAACAAAAGTTGTGATGATTAGGGAGAGCTTTTTCATACCTGGAGATGATTTAGTCATTTTTATGATTTATCATTGGTGCTTAATTTTCGGATCAGGTAAACATATCCCATAAAAAAAATCGCCTTTTAGAGCGATTTTTAACTATTGATTTCTTCCATTTTCGTCGGGATATAACTGGTAAACCGGATCACTTTGCCAAAATTCTTTGGTATCTATATTCATAGCTGTAAGCGGTCCCTTAAAGGCGGCTCCGGTATCAATATTCCAAATACAAGCGGCATTCACCGGGATTGTTTTATGAATTCTGGTAACTGGTGTATGACCAATATAGATTTCGTCAAAAAGTAACAATCGTTTGGGGTAAGTAAGATCTGTTTTCTTGAGTTTAGGGTCTATAGACAGCGCAGTTTCCCATAAGGTTCGGTCCCAGTAAAATAGTTTACTGAAATACTCTCGATGAGGTCCATGGAGATTGGTAAAACCGGCGTGTAAGAATAAACGGTTATGATCATCGATGTAGTAATTGGTAAGATTCTCATAAAAGGCAAGATGATCTTTAATTTCTTCTTTTGATAATTTATTATAAGAATCAATGGTTGCCTGTCCTCCGTGTATTATCCATTCTGGATTGTGTTTTTTTTCGGTTAACCAAGTATAACAGAGTTCATCATGATTACCACGGATAAAGATGCAATGATGAGTTTCTTTTAATTCCATCAGAAAAGACACCAGTGCAGCGCTATCACTCCAGCCATCGACATAATCACCCAAAAAAATGATCGTATCCTTTGTAGTTATTTGTGCTTTCTTAATTAATTGTTTCAGAGCTTTTAAGGCTCCATGCATATCTCCAATAACAAGAGTTCTCTTCATACTCATTTAATAGCTGTCTGTTAATAATGTTTGGTTGATCATTTAGCTGTATCTTATTTTTCTTAGAATACGTATGCTTTCTTTGTACAGTGAATATACTTTATCATCAGGATAACTTTGCAAGTAGGGTTTAGCTTCTTCTAACTTATCTTTTGCTTCGCTAAAATCATTGAAATAACATAAAAGATACGTTATAGGTAGATTTAACAGATCTTTTTGATCGTTTTTTGTAAGCGGCATTTTTTTCTTTAGTTTTTCTATCAATGCATTATTACTATTATATAAATGATATAAAGTTTTTCGGTCAAATTGGGGAGGTTCAAACAGCAGCTTACTCTCAATATCGTAACTTACATTGTTCTTAAACTTAATAGTGACTTCTTCTAAAGGGTAATAATCATAAGTATCCTGTAAACCTAGTTGCACATACTCTATAATTTTAAATTCTTCATCAGTAATAGAAATACTAACTTCATCAAATTGAGAATAGAATAGTTTTACTTGTTCATTGATCAACGCGATATCTACTCTGGAGTAATATGTTTTATCTTTTACTTCTTTCTCTTTTGCTGACCAACAGACCACAAAATACTCTTTAAAAACTTTATAATTAGGATTATAGTCTTTTCTGGAATTCATAAAATCAAAAACACCATCTAAAGTCAATTCAATATTGTTTTGCGCATGACTTTCTATAGATTCTACAATTTCAGAATTCACATCTTTGATTTCAATATCAAACACTTTGGGCATGCTGATACTACCATCTCTAAAAAATACAGTGCCACCATAATATTTCCATATATTCTTACGAAGAGAACATAATTTTCCTTCCTGAGACCGTATGGAAACCAATCCTACTACTTTATCACTAGGTAAATGAGGAAAAGGGATGTTTTCGTAGGCTACTATTGGAGGGTTAGAAAGATAGGCATTTACCAAATTTTGAATTTTGCTGTCATCAAAAAAATCAACACCTATAATTTGATTATCTTCATCTTCAACTCCGATAACGATATAAGAATTGTTTTTGGGGTTAGAATTAGAAAGTGCGCAGATATGCTTCAGGAACTTAGCTTTCCCTTCTTTTTCGCCAATATTAAGCTTACGCTTTTTGTCATAAAAACTGTTCTCGTCATTATGTGCTAAAAGATTTTTTATTAAAAGCCGTTTATTAATCACTTTTATTAGTTATTTTTTATTTTTATTGTCTATTAATCAAACTTCGGCCCTTTTCTATTAGATTTTTTTAAATAATTAATAAATTTTGCTATTTGATCAATTAATTCCTGCGTTTTTTTGATAATAATTGGCACTCTTGTTCTGTTATGTGTTTTCTATCATAAGCTCTTTGAAGTTGAGCCTCAGTTTCTGAGCAAGAGCCTTTTGCGTAACTCAAAAAATTAATAAACTCTCTGTTTCCCCCACGACCAAAACCTTCAGCAATATTGTCCATAATAGATCCTGATGATCCGTTTATCTGTTCACGTAGTTTATAATCTTTCCCAAGAGGTGTAGAAACTATTAATCCCCAAATTTCATCACAAAGAATTCTAGCTAGTTGATAGATTTCTAGCTGTTCAAACGATTTGTAATGAGCCATATACTTTAATTAGCAATAAAAATAAATAATAAAAATAAACAATACTAAATATTTTTATTTACAATAGTACTGTTCGCTTGTGCTGTTGGGAAAACCACAAGGTCTGCAATATTTACGTGATAGGGTCTAGTGACTACAAAAGTGATAATATCAGCAATGTCCTCTGGTCGTAATGGATCAAAACCATCGTAAACAGTATCAGCTCTTTCATCGTCTCCTTTGAATCTCACATTGCTAAACTCTGTTTCTACTAATCCAGGATGGATTGCGCCAACGCGTATTCCATATTGATTAAGATCTATCTGCATTCCTTTATTGATAGCATCAACTGCATGTTTACTGGCACAATACACATTTCCGTTAGGGTATACTTCTTTTCCGGCAATAGAACCAATATTGATAATATGACCTGATTTTTGAGAAATCATTTTAGGGATTATTGCTTTGGAAACATATAATAATCCTTTTACATTAATATCTAACATAGCATCCCAATCCTCTAGACTTCCTGTCTGAATAGGATCAAGACCGTGTGCATTACCGGCATTATTAACCAATATGTCAATAGCACTAAATTCTTGCGGAAGGCTATCTATATTTTTAAAAACACTTTCTTTATCCCTAACATCAAAACATAGTGTATGAACTTTGACAGTTTTATTGAGTTCATTTTGTAATTTGCTTAGACGATCTTGTCTTCTACCACAAAGTATGAGGTTTATACCATGTTTAGCAAATTCATAAGCAGTCGATTTTCCAATTCCACTAGTTGCTCCTGTAATTAAAGCTGTTTTCATTATCTTGAAATTATAGATTTTTTTCTTTTAGACTAACATTTTTGCAACATAATAAAAAGGCTTTCGTCTTTTATTAACATCATCGCGAAAGCCGATGAAAATTGTTACGTCCGTTTTTATCAGTAAAAAGATCTAAATATACTGTAAAATTTGGGCGTAAGCGTATTTTTAGAGGATACATTTAACCTATAATTAACAACAAAAAGAAAAATATTTTAACAATTTGCAATGCTGAGATATGAATGCTAAATTCACGGCTTTAAAAAAAAGAATAGATGGAAGAAAATAGTTCTATTGATATTGCTTCAATCAATGAGAAAATACAGAAAGAATCTGCATTTGTAGATTTACTTACGTTAGAGATGAACAAAGTAATCGTAGGCCAGAAACATATGGTAGAACGATTGCTAATTGGATTGCTTGGACAGGGACATATTTTGTTAGAAGGTGTTCCTGGATTGGCAAAAACATTGGCGATAAACACCCTAGCAAAAGCTGTACACGGAAGTTTTAGTCGTATTCAGTTTACGCCGGATTTATTACCTGCAGATGTTGTAGGGACTTTGATCTTTAATATGAAAGAGAATGATTTCTCGATCAAAAAAGGGCCTATTTTCGCCAATTTCGTGCTTGCAGATGAGATCAACCGTGCTCCTGCAAAGGTGCAGAGTGCATTGTTAGAAGCAATGCAAGAAAAGCAGGTTACGATTGGTGATGAAACCTTTGTTTTAGACAAACCATTTTTAGTAATGGCAACTCAGAATCCTGTAGAGCAAGAAGGGACATATCCTTTACCGGAAGCACAGGTAGACCGTTTTATGCTAAAAACAGTGATAGATTATCCTAAGTTAGAAGAAGAGCAACTAATCGTTCGTGCAAATCTAAAAGGTTCTTTTGAAAAAGTAAATCCAGTAGTTTCTGTAGAACAGATTCTTACTGCTCAGAAAGCCGTAAGAGAAGTGTATATGGACGAAAAGATTGAAAAATATATTCTTGATATTATTTTTGCGACTCGTTTCCCTGAAAAATATGGACTGGAAGAGTTAAAACCGTTAATCAGTTTTGGTGCTTCTCCAAGGGGAAGTATTAACATGGCTACCGCGGCTAAATGTTTTGCATTTATAAAAAGGAGAGGATATGTGATTCCAGAAGATGTTCGTGCTGTAGTACACGATGTATTGCGTCATCGTATCGGGATTACCTATGAAGCTGAGGCTGAAAATGTAACTTCAGAAGATATCATAAATAAGATTGTAAACGAGATTGAAGTACCATAGAGATTTTGGATTTTCGAATTACGATTTTGGATTTCTGTAATTCTTAATCGTCATTTATTAAATCGTCAATCGTAAATCAGTATAATGGATACCAAAGAGTTACTAAAAAAAGTTCGAAAAATTGAGATCAAGACCAGGCGCTTGAGTGACCATATATTTGGTGGAGAATACCACTCTACTTTCAAAGGACGTGGTATGACATTTAGCGAGGTGCGCCAATATCAGTTTGGAGATGATGTTCGTAATATAGATTGGAACGTAACTGCTCGTTATAACGAACCTTATATCAAAGTTTTTGAAGAGGAACGCGAATTGACTATGATGTTGATGGTAGACGTTTCAGGATCACAGTTGTTTGGAACTAAACAGCAGTTTAAAAAAGAAATCATCACAGAGATTGCCGCAACGTTGGCTTTTTCGGCAACTCAGAATAACGATAAAATTGGATTGATCTTGTTTACCGATGAGATTGAATTATTTATTCCTCCAAAAAAAGGAAGATCTCACGTCCTTAGGATTATCAGAGAACTGTTAGAACACGAACCTAAGAGTAAAAAAACGGATATTACAGAGGCTCTTAAATTTTTGTCTAATGTGATGAAGAAAAAAGCGATAGTATTTATGCTCTCTGACTTTATAACTGATGATTATCAACAAACGTTGAAAATTGTTGGAGGAAAGCACGATGTTACCGGCATTAGGGTCTATGATCAGCGAGAAGAAGAAATTCCTAATTTAGGAATGGTGCAGATGGAAGATGAAGAAACGGGGGAACTATTATTGGTAAATACAGGTTCCAAAAAAATGAGAATGAATTACACCAAATACTATCAAGAAAGAGTGGATTACTTTAGGGATAGCTTTACCAGAAGCGGAGCAGGATCTCTTAGTAGTCGTGTGGATGAGAGTTACGTTAAAAAATTGTTAGGTTATTTTAAACGAAGAGGATAGGGGAGAATTAAGAATGAAGAACTACGAATTACTAGATATATATAGATTACAAATAAATCGAATCTTAAGATTTTGTGTTTATTTCCTACTACCTCTTTGGGGATCGGGCGTTTTTGGTCAGGTTTCTGCAAATATCGACTCAACCTCTATTCGGATTGGAGAAGAAATCAGATATAAAATGCTTGTAGAAGCAGATTCTACGCAAATTGTTGTTTTTCCAGAAGGACAGACTTTTTTACCTCTCGAAGTGATTGAGTCTTATAAGACCGATACCACTAAGAATGGTAATCGATTTAATTTAATAAAGGAATATGCGCTTACACAATTCGATTCAGGATATTATACGATTCCCAGACAAAAAGTGATGATTGGTGATCAGGTATTTTTTACCGATTCTTTAAAAGTTGAAGTTCGTGATATACTGGTGGACACTACAAAGCAGAAGATGTATGAAATCAAACCTTTGGTAGATGTAGATGCAAGATTGTTTAACTGGAAAAAGTATATCTGGTGGATTTTGATCCCTTTAGCATTAATTGGATTAATTGTTTTCTTACTTTTTAGGAGGAAAAAAAGAAAAGAAGCAAAAGAAGAAGAGTTACCACCTTATGAAAGAGCAATTTTAGCGCTGCAAAGAATCGATGCTTCTCATCTATTAGAACAGGATTCTCACAAAGAATATTATTCGCAATTAAGTGATACGGCACGTAAGTATATTGACGAAGAAGTCTATGATCACGCTATGGAGAGTACAACTGATGAACTTATTGCACGTCTGGATGAAGAAATAAAAACAGGAGCGTTAAATTTGGATAAAAACACGATTGAAGAACTTAAAGCTGTATTAAAAACCGCAGATATGGCTAAGTTCGCAAAGTCCAAACCTGATATTGGTACGGCAAAAGCGGACCGAAATGTAATCGAGCGTGTTATTAACGAAACCAAAAATGCGATCCCCGAACCAACAGAAGAAGAATTACTGGCAGACGAAGAATATAGAAAAGCAGTCGCAGAAAAGAAATTGCGAAGAAAAATTATTTTCGGAAGCCTAGCGGGTGTTGGGATCATAGTGATAACATTAACGGTGTTTATTATTGTAAAAGGGTATGATGTTGTTAAGGATTCACTATTAGGACACCCAACAAAAGAATTAGCAGAAACAGAATGGATTAGTAGTGCGTATGGTTCTCCACCGGTAACTGTTTCTACACCAAAAGTGTTGATAAGGAACAACTTTCAGCTAACCGAAGAGCAAAAACAAATACTCAAAGGGAATGAAACCTTTGTTTACGGAAGCTTGATAGCTAACTTTTATATCACCGTTTCTACGATACAGTATAACCAACAAACCGAAGTTGACCTCAGTAAAATAGTAGAAGGTGTTGTAGGTAATTTTGAATCACAAGGTGCCAAAAATATTACAGTGAAGGATGAAGAATATGAAACTTTAGGAGGAGCAAAAGGAGTAAAGGTATTTGGAAGTCTTGAAGTAACAAATCCGGTGAGTAAAAAAGACCAAAAAAGTGATTATTTGATGCTGAATTTTGCAGAAAATGGAGGGTTTCAGCAGATTATGGTAGTGTATAATCAAGAAGACCGGTACGCTAAGGATGTTGCACAGCGCATTATTAACTCGGTTGAACTTAAAAATGCCAAATAGCTATGTTTGAAAATTTCACATTTGAGAATCCACAGTTTTTTTGGTTGTTTTTAATATTACCATTAGCGATCGCCTGGTATATATGGAAACGAAATAAACAACAGGCAGAACTTAAGATTTCTAGTATTAAGGGATTCCAAGTATCTGGCAGCTGGTTGGCTAGGTTAAAACCAATAGTATTTTTATTGAGATTAATAGCATTAGCACTAATCGTTACTGCTATGGCGCGACCCAGAACGGTAGATGTGTCTACCAAAACTAAAACAACACGAGGAATCGATATCGTTATGGCAATAGATGTATCTGCAAGTATGCTAGCCAGAGATTTAAGACCTAATCGTTTAGAAGCCTTAAAAGAAGTAGCGGCAGAGTTTATCCAAGGGAGACCTAATGATAGAATTGGATTAGTGATGTATGCAGGAGAGAGTTTTACAAAGACACCAATAACCAGTGATAAAGCAATTGTGCTTAGCGCGTTAAAAGAAACGGTGTATGATAATTTGTTAGAAAACGGAACCGCCATTGGAATGGGACTTGCGACTTCTGTTAATAGATTAAAGGACAGTAAAGCAAAAAGTAAAGTGATCATCTTACTTACCGATGGTTCTAATAACGCAGGTTTTATAGACCCTAAAATCGCATCAGAACTTGCTGTAGAATATGGTATTAAAACCTATACGATTGGTATTGGAACTAACGGAATGGCATTATCTCCAGTTGCAATAAGACCTAATGGAACATTTCAATACGGAAATGTTAGAGTCGAAATCGATGAGGAATTATTAAAGGAGATAGCCAAAGTTACTAAAGGAAAATACTTTAGAGCGACTAACAATAAAAAATTAGAACAGATATACGAAGAAATCGATAAACTGGAAAAAACAGATGTAGAAGAATTTAAATTCTACAATTATGAAGAAAAATTCAGGCCATTGGTTTTGTTCGCAGGTTTATTGCTGCTAGTAGAGTTCTTATTAAGGGTTACCGTGTTTAGAAGCTTTGTTTAATAACTAATAAGACCCTATGGTTTTCAAAACCTAATCTGGTCTAAAAAAAAATATACTATTTGAAAAAGGGAATCATAATTCAAGGAAGCTCTAGAAGCAATGGAGATACAAATACGGTAGTTTCATATTTAAAGGAGATTACAGGGTTCGATCTTGTGGATCTTAACCAAAGAGAGATTCATTATTTCGATTATGAGTTCAAAAACGAAGATGATTTTGAGGTAATTTTTAAAAACATAGTTCATAATTATCAAACAATAGTGTTGGCAACACCTGTATATTGGTATACAATGAGCGGAATTATGAAGGTGTTTTTAGACAGAATTTCAGATTATTTATACAAAGAGAAGGATTTTGGTCGGATGCTTAGAGGAAAAGAAATGGCAATGATGAGTTGTAGTAATGATGATGATAGAGTAGAAGAGTTTCATCTTCCTTTTTCAAGGAGTGCAGCGTATTTAGGAATGGATTATCTGGGTGATATTCACACACCTGTAGTTGATAATGAGTTGTCTTTAGAAGCAAAAGAAAGAATAAATGCGTTTGCATTAAAAATAAAGAAGTAAGAAAGTATAAAGTAATAAAAATGTACTTACTAGAAGAAAAAATATATTTCTGGTTGTTATTGGTAGTACCAATATTAATACTATTGTTTTTGGGTGTCTTAATCTGGAAAAAAACAACACAGAAAAAATTTGCTGATAAAGATTTGTTGAAGAAGTTGAGTCCCAACCAATCTGTTTTTAAATCTATACTAAAGGTTATTTTGATAAGCTTAGCTTTGGCCTGTTTTGTTATCGCACTTGTAAACCCTAAAGTTGGCACTAAACTAGAGACTGTAAAAAGAGAAGGTGTTGATGTAGTATTTGCGATTGATGTGTCAAAAAGTATGCTGGCAGAAGATATTGCGCCTAACAGACTCGAGAAGTCTAAACAATTAGTAACTCAGATTATTAATAATTTAGCCAGTGATCGCGTTGGTATTATTGCTTATGCAGCGAGTGCATTTCCGCAATTACCGATTACAACAGATTATGGCTCAGCAAAGATGTTTTTACAGTCGATGAATACAGACATGCTTTCCTCACAAGGTACAGCTATCAATGAAGCTATAGAATTGGCAAAAACATATTATGATGATGAGGAGCAAACGAATAGAGTATTATTTATTATTAGTGATGGAGAGGATCATGAAGGCAATGTAGAGTCGATGGCAGAAGCTGCTGCAGAAGAAGGTATAAGAATATTTACGATCGGTGTTGGAACTACAAAAGGAGGGCCTATTCCAATAAAACGTAATGGAATTATACAAAATTATAAGAAAAATAGTCAGGGTGAAACCGTCATTACCAAGTTAAATACGACAATTTTACAGGAAATTGCTAATCAGGCAAATGGCACATACATTGATGGTACTAGTACAAGTGCTGTGGTAGACAATGTTACCGAATTGTTGCAAGGCATGGACAAAAAGGAATTTGAAGCAAAGCAATTTGCAGATTTCAAGGATCAATTTCAATGGTTCTTGGGTGCTGGTTTGCTGTTGCTGTTTCTAGATATTTTCTTGTTAGAAAGGAAAACATCTTGGGTTAAAAAATTAAACTTATTTAACGAACAATAGGTTTTTTGAAAAATAAAGACGTTATGAAAAATTTACTAATCATATTGTTTTGCTTCCAATTGGGAATTATGTTTTCTCAAGAAGATGAAGATAGAGCAGAAATTATTGCAGAAGCCAACCAATATGTAGCAACTGGGAACGAGGTATTGGTAAAGGATGGTAATTTTCCAAAGGCTGAAGGGGAGTATAGAAAAGCCATTTCTAAGAATCCGGTAGATGCTACAGCTAAGTATAATTTAGCAAATGCTTACTACAATACTGAAAAATATAATGAGGCTAATCAACGTTATACCGAAGCTGCTAAAACCGCTACATCAAAAACAGAAAAGCACAAAGCATTCCATAATCAGGGAAATACCTATATGGAACAAAAGAAATATAAAGAAGCTGTAGAAGCCTACAAAAATGCCTTACGCAATAATCCTGCAGATGATGAAACCAGATATAATCTCGCATTAGCAAAGCAGTTATTAGAAAAACAAAAAAACGAGGATAAAGGAGGCGACAAGGACAATAAGGACGAGAACAAAGACGAAAATAAAGATAAGGAGAATAAGGATAGTAAAGAAGGCGAGAATAAAGAAGATAAGAAAGAAGGAGAAGACGATAAAGAGAAAAAAGGAGATGAAGGTGAAGAGGAAAAGGATGAAAAAGGAAAAGATAATAAAGATGAAGAAGGAGATCCAAAAGATGAAGGAAAAGATAAAAATGAAGATAAGAAAGAAGGTGACGGTAAACCAGAAGAACAAAAAAAACAACCACAGCAGGTTCAGGGACAGTTATCTCCTCAGCAAGTAAAAAGTTTGTTAGAGGCTATGAATAATGAAGAGAAAAAAGTGCAGGATAAGATAAACGCCAAAAAAGCCCAAGGGGCAAAAACAAAAACCGAAAAAGATTGGTAGACAAATGAAAATAAAATTAATTTTTCTTACACTATTTTTAGCGATAACCCAGCTGAGTATTGGCCAGGTTAAGTTTGAAGCTAAGGTAAGCAAGAAAAAGCTGGGTGTAAACGAGCGGTTACGCGTCGATTTTGAGATGAATCAAGACGGCGACAACTTTACGCAACCCAGTTTCAATGGATTTACAGTCGTTGGAGGACCTAATCAATCTATTAGTAATTCTTGGATCAATGGTAAACGATCATATGCCAAAACATTTAGCTATTTTCTTTCTCCTACTAAAAGAGGGAGTTTTACGATAGGGCAAGCAACCATTGAAATAGACGGACAGACATATAAAACGCTACCGGTAAAAGTAGAGGTTACAGCAGCAGTAGATAAACCTAAAGACGGAAATAATGCAGACTACGTGGCAAGTGAAAATCTTCATTTGGTTGCAGAGGTGTCTAAAACGAATCCTTACCTTAATGAAGCAATAACAGTTGTTTACAAGTTATATGTCAGTCCTAGAATACAAATCAGTAATCTGAGGGAAATTGACAATCCAAAATACAGTGATTTTTGGAGTCAGTCTATCAAAATTGGGCAATTAAAAGTAGAACGCGGAGAATATAAGGGAGAACCTTATAATTATGTTGTTTGTGGTAAGACAGTTTTATATCCACAGAAAACAGGTAAGTTAGAAATTGAACCTTTAACGCTTTCGATTGCTGTAGATGTTCCTACAAACCGTCGAGATATTTTTGGAGGTAGGCTCTATTCTACTGTCAACAAAACAGTAGCCGCAGGCACAAGAACGATTAACGTTAAACCTTTGCCGGAGCAGGGTAAACCAGATAATTTTACCGGAGCAGTAGGATCTTTTGATTTTAAAGTAACCCCAAACAGAACATCATTAGATGCTACAGAATCATTAGAAACAAAAGTGCTGGTTTCCGGTAATGGAAATCTTAAGCTGTTTGATTTGCCAAAATTAAGCGTTCCTAGTGGTCTAGAGCAATACGAACCAGAACATAATGAAAGAGTAAGAACCAATCTTACCGGTATGGCAGGAAATATTTCGGATTCATATACTCTGGTACCTCAGTTTAAAGGGACATATCCGATCCCGCCAATTTCTTTTTCATATTTTGATCTTAAAACCGAAACGTATAAAACGATTACATCAGATGAGATTGTAATTAATGTAAAGAACGGACCTGATAGTGGCAGTATTGTTACTAATATTGAATCACCCGGAACTACTAAAAGAACAGTAACACAAACCGGAAGTCAATTTAGATTTTTAAAACTTGATGCAAACCTGCAGCCTATAGAAAAAACATACTTTTTTAAGTCGACAGGGTATTGGATTGCGCTAACGGCTCCCTTATTAGCAATTCCGTTATTTTTGTTCTTTGGTAAGAAGAGAGAAGAACGATTAAGTGATGTAAGTGGAAATAGAGTTCGTAAAGCGGATAAACTGGCTCGAAAATATCTATCCGAAGCGAAGAAGAATTTAGGGAATCAAAAGGAATTTTATATTGCAATGGAACGAGCGTTACATAACTATCTAAAGGCCAAACTGCATATCCAAACCAGTGAGATGAGTAAAGATCGTATCCAGCGTTTGTTAAAAGAACGAGAAGTGCAGGATACAACCTCTATAGAATTTATTGCACTATTAGAAAGCTGTGAATTTGCGAGATATACTCCATCATCAACTACTGCTATGCAACAAGATTATGATAAGGCCTCTAGAGTAATTGCAGCTATTGATAAACAATTATAAAATATTGAGAGTAGTGAAGAATTTAGTCAGAATAGTTGTTTTTCTTATGAGTATCGTGAGCATAGCTCAAAACGATCAAGTGTTTGATAAAGCCAATTCGCTATACAATCAGGAAGAGTATCAGCAGGCTATTGATGTATATAAATCTATTTTAGACAAAGGTCAGGAATCAGCAGAGTTGTATTATAATTTGGGAAATGCTAATTATAAACTGAGTAATATTGGTTCCAGTATTTATTACTATGAGAAGGCACTAGAGTTAGCACCTAGCGATGAAGATATAAAGAACAATCTGGCATTCGCTAATAATGCCACTATTGATGTAATAGATGTAATCCCCGAAGGAGTAATTTCCAGAACGGTTAACAGTTTTACTAATATGTTTAGTTTTGATATGTGGGCGTGGATTTCTATACTTTTTGTAGCACTTTTTGTAGTGTTATTTATGTTGTATTATTCCGCTAGAATATCATCTAAGAAGCGACTGTTTTTTTTGGGTTCTTGGATATCCTTGATCATTGGTTTATTTGCAGTTTTCTTTGCTTTTAAGCAATATAATTACATAGAAAATAATCAGTACGCTATTATATTCGCTCAAGAAACTACCGTTAAAAGTGAACCTAATTTACGTAGCGAAGAAGTTTTTGAACTTCATGAAGGAACCAAGGTAAAGGTAACTGAAACTGTAAATGATTGGAAAAAAATCAGATTAGCCGATGGAAAAATAGGATGGATTCCGGCTACGGATCTAAAAGAACTATAGTCCTTATTTTTTAAAGGTTTGGATTTTACCTTTGGTAGCACTTCTCCATAGCCACTCGAATGGGCCATATTTGAATCTTTGTAACCATAACTTACTTGTGATAGCTTGTAATGCAATAAGTGCGAAAGCTATAATTATAAGATACCTTGTCTGTAACTTTCCCAATAGACCTAATCCCCATCCAAAAAGAAGAAATGTACCAACAATAGATTGTAAAACATAATTAGTTAATGCCATTCTACCATATGATTCGAAAAAAGAAAAGAATCGATACCCTCGTTTTTTTTGATACAGAAGAATAAAGCCCGAAAGAATGATTGCGGTTAACGCAATATTTGACCAATCATAAGCATTGATCCCTAATACGTGTAACCAACTATTAAAGTCTACCGGTTGTGGCGATAGTGCAAATATTCCTGCTGTTAATACCAGAGCAATTACAAAGCCTATGAGTCCTCTCTTCAGCCATTTTTTTACCAAAGGTATTTTTTCCTTTACATTATGAAATAACCCAATTTTCCCAAGCCATAAGCCAATAAGAAAATACCCAAATGTAAGATAGAATCGGGCAAATAATCCAATTTGAAAGTCCATCTTTTGAAGCATTCCCTGGCTTCCATTTACCGAGAATACCTCTGTAATACTACCTTCTTTTAAGGTTGTTATATAATTTAAATTTGTGACACTATTTCCATCCATTACCGGCGAAAGCCCAAAAGCACTTTCATTGCCCAGGAACGCATAAGAAATGAACCTGGGAATACTAATCAAAAATAATCCAGAAACCAAAAGCACCCACTTATTGGATAAACGATAAAATGGAATAAGAAAAGGAGCTAGTAGTGCGTAAATGGTTAGGATATCACCTTTATAAAACAATTGATGAACATAACCTATAATAAAAAGTAAAAACGCTCTCCACAGAAATCGTAAACCAAAGTCTTCATTTCTTTTATCGGCACTATTCATTTGTATGAAAAAGCTCAGGCCGAAAAGAATTGAAAACAAAGCAAAAAACTTACCGATAATGAAGAAACCAATAATTCCCCCTAGTATTTGGTCAAAAACACTGTTTGTAACCTCCATAAGGCTTTCGGATGGGGCAGATGCAATATACTGTTCATTCATATGAACAAGACATACACCAGCCAAGGCAAAACCTCGCAAAGCATCAATAATTCGGATTCTATTAGAAGTAGGATTCTCCAAGATGTTTAAAATTACTTTATTGAAACTGTTTAAACAAAGACTGAAAAGTTAAATTCTCTTAATGTTTTGAGACAATAGACAAAGAAAAAAAGGGCTCTGACGAGGTTTGTGGGAATAATTTTACGATTGATTTAACAAATTTTGAAAGTATTACTTTTATTTTTACAATCCATAAAAAAAATTTATGCCAACTATAAAAATAAAAATAGCAAGATTTTTGATTATCTCGGGTTTTCTTTTTCACTTAGGAAATTATGCTATTGAATTATTTAATTTTTATAAAGGTGATGTCAATTCGATAGCTCATATCATAGATGATACAGAAGAAAAATCTGAGTCTAAAGAAAAAGACAGTTCTGAAAAAGAAGATTTAAAGGAAAAAGAGAAAATCTCACAATATACGGATGACAAGAGCACAAAAGTTGCTATTTTAATTTTAAAAGATTATCCGGAATTAAAATACGGAAACTCGTCTGTTTATCTGGAATATACTACACCACCTCCGGAATATTCTTAATTTTTTATACGTAGAATTCTAATTCTCATTTTTAAATGAAGGAAAGGAACGTTTTGATTTTTTAATCATTATAAAAACTAATTGCCTGATTTGGGCAGTAACTTAATCAATATAATTATGAGCATGTTTAAAAATATAAAAAAAGACCTTCCTGCAAGTATAGTGGTGTTTTTTGTGGCTTTACCACTATGTTTAGGAATTGCGTTAGCGAGTGGAGCTCCTCTTTTCTCTGGTCTTATAGCAGGAATTGTTGGGGGAATTGTCGTAGGTGCTTTGAGTGGTTCCCAGATTGGAGTTAGTGGACCGGCTGCGGGATTAGCTGCTATTGTTCTTGCAGCGATTTCTTCTTTGGGAAGTTATGAAAATTTCCTGGTTGCTGTTGTTTTAGGAGGAGCAATTCAATTGATTTTTGGAGTACTTAAGCTTGGAATTATTGGATATTATTTTCCGTCATCTGTGATTAAGGGAATGCTTACCGGAATAGGAATTATCATTATACTAAAACAGATACCATACTTTTTCGGTGTTGATGCAAATCCAGAAGGAGATTTTGCGTTTCTCCAAATAGATGGAGAAAATACTTTTACAGAATTATTGAAAACACTTAATGCCCTTTTAAGTGGAAGTTTTAACATTGGAGCTGCAATCGTAGCACTCCTGGGATTAGGAATTTTGATTTTATGGAGTAATGTTTTATCTACAAAAGGAAAGTTTTTTCAATTAGTTCAAGGTCCTTTAGTAGCTGTAGTAGTGGGAATACTTTTTTATGTATTTACTAAAAACGGCTCTGTCGGTATTACAGCTGAACACCTAGTTTCAGTACCGGTACCAGATAATTTTGATAGTTTTTTGGGACAGTTTGCTTTTCCAAACTTTGCCGCTATCACTAATGGTGATATATGGGTTACTGCATTTACAATTGCACTGGTAGCTTCTTTAGAAACTTTATTATGTGTAGAAGCAACTGATAAATTGGATCCGGAAAAAAGAGTAACACCAACCAATCGAGAATTATTGGCTCAAGGAACCGGAAATATGATTTCAGGATTAATTGGTGGATTGCCAATAACTCAAGTTATTGTGCGAAGTTCTGCAAATATACAATCAGGTGGAAAAAGTAAAATGTCAGCTATCGTTCACGGGTTTTTTCTATTAACTTCCGTTATTTTGATTCCAACGTTATTGAATATGATTCCACTTTCTGTTTTAGCAGCGATTCTTTTCATTGTAGGATATAAATTAGCAAAGCCATCAACATTTAAAGCGATGTGGGCTGCTGGATGGAAACAGTTTGTACCATTCATAGTAACGATTTTAGGGATAGTATTTACGGATTTATTAGTGGGAATAGGATTAGGCTTAGCGGTAGGAATAGTAATTATATTACTTAAAAGTTACCAGAACTCTCACTTTTTACACATTGAAGACAAGAGTAATGGAAAGCACAAGATTAAAATGACTTTGGCAGAAGAGGTTACATTTTTTAATAAAGGTGCTATCCTAAAAGAATTGGATCGATTACCAGAAGATACTGATCTTACTTTAGATGTAAGAAATACGAGATATTTGGACAATGATATTATCGAAATATTGCAAGATTTTTCAGAAAAAGCAAAGAACAGAAATATTGATATTCATCTAATTTCTGAACGGGGCGTTGTGGAGAATCCGGATAACTATATTCAATTTTTTAAGTTAAGACCAAAAAAAACAGCATAAACTAAAAGATAAACGTATTATGAAAGCACTTACAAAAGAGGCACAAGGAGCTATTACCCCAAAAATTGCATTACAGATGCTTAAGGATGGTAACGAAAGATTTCAGAAAAAAAATATGGCTGATAGAGATCTTTTGGATCAGGTTAATGATACTAAAAGTGGCCAGTTTCCATTTGCGACTATCCTAAGTTGTATAGACTCAAGAGTTTCTTCAGAATTGATTTTTGATCAAGGAATAGGGGATGTTTTTAGCGCAAGAGTCGCAGGAAACTTTGTAAATGAGGATATTCTTGGTAGTATGGAGTTTGCCTGTAAGCTTGCAGGAACTAAATTAGTATTGGTTTTAGGTCATACTGCTTGTGGTGCTGTAAAAGGAGCCTGTGATGATGCAAAACTAGGAAACCTTACAGCTTTGTTAAGTAAAATAAAACCTGCTGTGGCCGCAGTAAGCGAGCCATCAGACAGTTCTTTAAGAAACTCTAAGAATATTGATTTTGTAAATGCAGTAGCAGTGAAGAATGTACAAATGACCATCGACAATATTCGCGAACAAAGTAGTGTGTTAAAAGAGATGGAAGCCAATCAGGAAATTATCCTTATAGGTGGTATGTATGATATTAATGATGGAAGCGTTCAATTTTTTGATAAATAGCACATCTTAAAGTTATATTAAAAAAAGCTGACACTTTATAGTGTCAGCTTTTTTTATGTTACTTTATACATAGCAACCACCTGATTAATAAAAAAATAGCCAATGAAAGGATTTTTTAGTAATTTAAAAGGAGATGCTTTCGGAGGAATTACAGCAGGTGTAGTTGCATTGCCACTGGCATTAGCATTTGGTGTGTCTTCAGGATTAGGACCGGCAGCGGGATTGTACGGAGCTATTTTTATCAGTTTTTTTGCAGCGTTATTTGGTGGAACAAATACGCAAATTTCAGGACCTACTGCGCCTATGACGGCCGTGAGTATGGTAGTTATTGCAGGAATCGTAGCTGCAAATGATGGAAGTGTAGAAAAAGCACTTCCGGCGATACTAACCGTATTTTTATTAGCAGGGTTAATGCAAATTGGCTTAGGATTAATGGGCCTGGGAAAATACATCAGGTACATACCGTATCCTGTAGTTTCTGGTTTTATGACTGCTATTGGTCTTATTATATTATTAACTCAAATACTACCCTCAGTAGGATATTATCCCAAAGAAGATGTAGAATATGTAGCGCGATTTAAAGCTCAGGCTGAAGAGGTGATACTGGAAAACATTTTAAAAGAAGAAGCAGGAGAAGGAATCTTGGTACTAGAAGATTTCAAAGAGACCATAGCCAGAGCAAATAATATATCACAGGATGATATTTTAAGAGAATCTGAGACCTTAGCTGCCAACGAAGCGTCTGGTACTATAGGAGCATTAAAAGTATTGCCTGGAGCTTTAAAAAATATCAATTGGCTAGAATTATTTTTAGCGCTGGGAACTATTATTATCATATATGGTTTTAAAAGAATTACCAAAGCAGTTCCTAGTACTTTGGTGGCATTGATAGTAATGTCTGGGATATCAGTTGGATTTGGACTGGATTACAGACCAATTGAAGAAATTCCGGATGGAATTCCAATTCCTAAGTTGGAAATTATTACAGGATTTAATTTCAGTAATATAGCACCATATATTTTTACAGCATTAGCTCTGTCGCTTCTTGGAGCCATAGATTCTTTATTGACCAGTGTAGTGGCAGATAATATGACAAAAACCAAACATAAACCTAATAAAGAGCTATTAGGTCAGGGAATCGGAAACAGTATCGCAGCTATTTTTGGTGGGATACCAGGAGCTGGAGCAACTATCAGAACGGTTGTAAATATAAATGCGGGCGGAAAAACCAAGTTGTCCGGAATGATTGCGGGTATTTTACTATTGATAGTTATGCTGGCACTAGGTCCGGTTGCATCAAAAATTCCTGCAGCTGTTTTAGCAGGAATACTAATTACCGTAGGTATTGGTGTTATGGATTATAAAGGTCTTAAGGCAATTCCTAGTTTGCCGAAAGACATAAAATTAGGCCCTTTGAAGTTGAGCTCAGAGGTGTTGATAATGCTGGTTGTTCTTGTACTATCAACGTTTTGGGATTTAATATATGCTGTGGGTATCGGATTAGTGATCGCTTCGTTGATGTTTATGAAAAAGATTGGAGACCTAACTGCAGAAAGATCTGATGTAAAACCATTAAAGGAAAAAGCGTGGACTGATGAAAAAGATTTCCCATCAAAATTACAAGAAAAAGTTTTTATCAAGCATTTAAAAGGGCCTTTGTTTTTTGGTTCTACCAGTGATTTTCAACAATTAGCTTCTCAAATACCTGAAACTGCATCTCTTGTCATTATGAGATTAGGACGTATGCAGTATATGGATCAAACAGGATTATACGCTATGGAGGAAATGCTTTTAGATTTAAAAAAGAAGAATATCAGTGTGCTTTTTGTTGGCTTATTGAAACAACCAAGATATATGATGGAACGGATTGATATCATTCCTGATTTTATTCCGGAATCGAGTATTTTTAAAGATTTTGCCAGTTGTTTGGCATACGTCAAAAAGAATGGAAAAAAAGAGTTTTTAGATTCTTAAGAATGCTTATGTTTCCATTAAATGTATTACACATTATGATTAGCCTCTTCGCTAGGTTCGCTTTTCAAAATATTTGGTAATACCATCGGTGCTAACTTTTTTACGGGAGAATAGAGTATAGAAGAATCTAGAGTCTCTTGTTTTATAATTCCTAAACTTCTATTTCCTGCATCTATAAAAATAATTACCACACTGGCTATAAACGCAAACTTCAATACTCCAAAAGCAGCTCCTAGTAGTTTGTTGAGCACACCCAATGAGGCGAAGTCTGCAATTTTAGTTAACAGCTTTCCTGCTAAAGAAATCAGAATTACCACAATGATGAATGTAATTGCAAAAGCAGTAAGTTTCATAGCACCATCTCCCCAATTAACATATTGCTCTAAATACCCTCCTACAAGGTGAGAAAAATGCACAGCGATATAAATTCCAGCAATCAAGGCCACTAAAGAAGCTAGCGAAACGAATAAACCTTTGCTAAATCCCTTGATTAATCCCCAAAGCAATAAGATACCCAAAATGATGTCTATATAATTCATTCAATAGATTTGTTTAGACTAATATACTGTTTTAAATCAAAATTTTGAGCACCAAAGGTACACAGATAACATTGCAATAGATCATATTAATTAGGTAAAGCAGCACCTTGGATATTTGTACTTACCAACTTTTTATTTTAAAAGGATGATCAAAGCTTCTTTAAACAGCGTATTTAATCGTCTCAAATTGTATTTTTGCAAAAAAAAGTAATGTCTAGAGATGAAAAATTAAAAGAGCGATGGGATATTCTGGTCCAAAAATTATCAGCTCAGTTTGCAGATGGAGATGAATTGGATCTGGACGCAATCATTTACTTGATTGGAGTGCAGGAATTAGGTCAGGTACATCGTAGGTTTAAGAAAGATGAAAAGCTGGATCTTATGCATATTGCCATCTGTAGATTATTAGAACCTTATGGGTACTATGAATTCGATTATTTTGATGAGCAAGGATGGCCGCATTATATTGTAAAAGAGCAACTACCTAGTCTTAAAGCAGGAGAACAATCCGTCTTAATGAAAGAAGCAATTGTTAGTTATTTTTTAACTAGTGAATATATTTTTTAGGTTCGACGCAACCTTTTGGCAAGTGGGACGTCTTTGAATAAGAAATATAACAAAACACTTTTTATGAAAAAACTTATTTTTTTATTCGCAATTTCACTTTCTATTGTAGTATCCTCTTGTGGAGATGATGACGATGGTGTAAATCAGGATCTGTTAATAGGGTCTTGGAAATTATCTCAAGAGTTTGAAAACGGAGTACAAATAACATCAGATCCTTGCGATCTAGAAGATGTTATAACCTTTAAGGCTGATGGAACCTTCGAAGACACATATTTTGAAGATAATGGTAGTGGAACTTGTGTAGAAGTCACAGACGATATTAATATGGGTGCCTGGGAGAATACCGGAGGTAATGTTTACTCTATTACATTTGATGGACAAACAAATACAGAGGAAATTAGCTTTTCTGGAAATACTTTTTCTGTAGAATATTCAGATACCTTCGATGGTCAAACAACTGAGTATAGAGACGTATATACCAGAATTTAATTTGGTTATCAGTTAACAATAAATAATTCATAAAAAAAGATGCTCAGTCCGAGCATCTTTTTTTATGAATATTATTAATTATTCAATTTTTTAAAAGAAATTTACTGACAATGTAGTTATCTTCTCATAGCATACCACGAAGCCGAAGGAAGATTACTTATCAATTCTTTTAACCCTTTCATGTCTATAATTAGGATTCCAAAAAATAACTTTTTCATATCGACATTTTTTAAATTAAACATTGCATAGTGACTAACTTTTAGTCATAGACCATTTGTTTGCATTTATTGGTTACGAAATGTTACTTTGGGGAGTTCTGTTAGGTAAACTTTGTATTTTTAAGCTTACTCTCTACTTTCAACTAAATATAGCTAATTTATATAGTTTTGTCAAGTTTTTTAACGAGCTTTAACGTACTTCATAATTCTTTTTCTTAATGAATCTTAAAATAGGATACTGATCTGAATATTAAGAAGTTATTGTTTTAAATGATTTGCCAATAAGTTCTTTTAAATCAAGTCATTTTTTTAACTTTAATACAAAAAGAAATGCTTGCAAATATTATCAATGATCTTAATATTCCAAATGATAGTGGGCCGATTTATCAGGAGACAATTATGGGAAGGTTACCAGTAGAACCGTTTAATACGATCAGTAATCTTGTTTTTCTATTTGTGATCATTTACTTTGTAATAAAGGTTTATAAAAATCCAAGTCAGCATTTATTTCTTACTTTTAGTTTACCGGTTCTAGCGATTGGTTTTATTGGGGGAACTTTGTTTCATGGTACCAGAAGTCATCAGATATGGTTATTTATGGATTGGGTACCAATTATGATCTTATGCATGTCGGCAGTTTTTTACTTCATTTTTAAACTGTTCCGTGTTTGGTGGAAAAGCATATTGGCATTTATCATAATTCTTAGTATTTCCATTGCCATAAGAATGCTGCCAATTCCAGCTACTGTGCGAATTTCTTTAGGCTATGTGATTACAGCAATTACAGTGTTACTTCCGATTATTTTATATCTCATTAAAACTAATGGAAGGCATAAAGAAATGATTGTTCTGGCCTTTTTGTTTTTTACAATTGCGATAAGCTTTAGAAGTGCTGACATGTTTTGGAAAACGGATTTTCTATATATGGGAACACATTGGTTATGGCATCTATTCGGAGGAATTTCGGTCTTCTTTTTAATGCAATTTGTGTATAAAGATAACTTACTATATAACTCTATTAAGTATTAAACGTAATTATTAGGAGCTTTATGGTTGGATTAATTATTTTTGCGCCCGTATATTAAAAATAAATGAAAATGAATAAGTTTCTTTTTTACCTCAATCTATTTCTAATTGTTTTTATGATTTCTTGTGGATCAGATGATGATGTTAACCCAACTGATGAAACAATTAATATTGATGAAACTATTGAAATACTTACAAATAACTCACAAAAATCTTGGCGTATTGAAAAAGCAATTCTGACCAATTCATCAAATGCTCAAGGATTAGATATTTCGGATGTATTTAATATGGATGATGATGTTTTCGTGTTTTCTACAGAATCTGTAGATAATCCTAATCTAGCAGGTGAAAATGGTTCGGTTATCTGGAAACAACGAGAAGGTGTCAACTGGGAAGCCACTTCCATTGATGAAGTCTATATGGATTTTTATGAAAAACAAGAATTAATAGGCTTCAAAATTACAGAAGAAAGCACTTTTAAAGGATTTGATGGTCTGTTTGATTTTTCTATAGTTGATGAAAATACAATAACAGGGAAAATTAAAGTATCGGCAACTGCCGAATTGGATATTACTTTGGTACCACTTTTAGAAATGGAATTACCAATCATTCCAACTTCTATCAACTTCATTGAAATTGCAACATTACAGTTTGATGCGGGCTCGAGCTCAAGCATATTGGGAGTTGAAGGATCAAATGAGTTAAACTCTTTGTTTATTGTTAAAAGAGGAATGTCTGATATAGCCAATCCAAATGGATGCGATTATATATTAGAAGAGATAGGAAAATATAATGTTTCAACAAATACTTTTGAATCAACATCATTCTGTGCAGGAAACAACTTCTCAACGAAAGAACCGGAAATAATTAATGGTAAACTAATTGTGGCCTCAAGTGATGCTAATAACGTGTATGACATTGACCTATCAAGTGACCCTAAACTTGTTAGACATGATAAAACATTAACGAGACATGGTACTGCTTCTTTACAAGATGATGTGTATGTAATTGGGAGTAGATTGAATCCATTGGATGATGGAGAACCTTCAAATAAACTATATACCTTCAACACGATTACAGAGGATTTTACAGTTTTTGGCGAACTTCCTATTGCTAAGTCTCGTGCAGATGTAGAGATTGTTGATGACAAGCTATACATTTTTGGTGGTACAGAAGAGTTTCAAAGTACTGTTGCTACGAATGATATTTTAATTTATGATTTTGATACTACTACTTGGGAAACAAAATCAATGACAAAAGCCGTAGATGACACATTCACAGCAAAGTATAAGAACCTGATTTTTGTAGGGGGTAATATTTTTATTTACGACACTAATGGAGGGTTACAAAGAAAGGAACCCTTTATAGGTGTTTTTAATACTTTAGATAGCAGTTTTAATGAGGTTGCTTTCGATTTCGATTCTCCATTATACGCTGACGGTCAATTTAGGCAGTTGACTGTTTTAAATAATAAATTATATGTGATTTTCGATGCAGAAAGTATGTTTGGAGGAACTTTTAAGATTTACGAAGCAGAATTAGATTAGTTCAATGCTTCACGAACTCATAAAAAGCGCTTTCTGAAAAGAAGGCGTTTTTTTATGGCATTATTTGTTTAAATTTGCCCTCTATTAAGAAAAAGATCATGATCGATAAGATTAAAGAATATATCTCAGAAGTTGAGGATTTCTCTGCTAAGACCAAAGAAGAAGTTGAAGCATTTAGAATAAAGTTTTCGGGTAAGAAAGGACTAGTTAATGACTTTTTTGCTGAATTCAGGAATATTGCGAATGATCAAAAGAAAGAATTTGGTCAGGCCATAAATGCATTAAAAGTTGCCGCTGAAGAAAAGGTAAGAGCTTTAAAAGATGAACTAGAATCTAAGGATGAGGAAAAAGGAGCTTATGGTGACTTAACGCGCCCGGCAGAACCGATTGCTTTGGGATCTCGTCATCCGATCTCTTTAGTGAAGAATCAAATTATAGATATATTCTCTCGAATTGGTTTCAATGTAAGTGAAGGACCGGAAATCGAAGACGATTGGCACAACTTTACAGCATTAAATCTACCAGAATATCATCCTGCGCGTGATATGCAGGATACATTTTTTATTCAGACTGATCCTGATATTTTATTAAGAACACATACATCTTCTGTACAAGTGCGATACATGGAAGAAAACAAACCACCGATAAGAACTATTTCTCCGGGTAGAGTATATCGTAACGAAGCCATCTCTGCAAGATCGCATTGTTTCTTTCATCAGGTAGAAGGATTGTACATTGATAAGGACGTTTCTTTCGCTGATCTAAAGCAGACATTGCAATATTTTACAACAGAAATGTTTGGTAAATCTAAGATCAGATTACGTCCGTCATATTTCCCATTCACAGAGCCAAGTGCTGAGGTTGATGTGTATTGGGGATTAGAAACCGAAACCGATTATAAAATGACCAAAGGTACAGGCTGGTTAGAGATTATGGGATGCGGAATGGTGGATCCTAATGTATTAAAAAACTGTAATATTGATCCTGAAGAATATAGCGGTTTTGCTTTTGGTATGGGGATAGATCGTATAGCCCTATTACTATACGGAATTTCTGATATTCGTATGTTAAGTGAAAACGATGTGCGTTTTCTGGAGCAATTTAAGTCTGCATTATAATTGAAAAAGGATATAGAAATACCCATTGTAAAAAATGTCTACATAGCCGTTGTTAAAGAATGGAATGAGGAGTTCGGTGGACACGATTGGAATTCTTATATCATTAATGACCAGGAGAAACCCATAGAGATGGTTATGGTAGTTACCAAAGGTTACACCACAGAAAAAAAGACCTCTTTGTTGAGACATGGTATTGGAACAGTTGCTGCCAAATCATCTGCTAAAATCGAAATGATTCAGGAGGAATTATTTGTTATGAATAATGAATTCTTTGTTACCTTCTTCTCAGAGGGAAAGTTATATGACAAGAAATATCTTTTCAGAAAAAATACCATTAATGAAAATGCTTTTCGTGATCTTCCGGTAATGGAACAGCGTGGGGTATTGGTTTCATAATCTTCATTTTTATAGAATTATTAGTTAAATAACTTGTTCAAAAACAGGGATTAACCCCGTGATTCAGGTCTAAATTGACAGTACTTTAGCGTCATATTTTCCCGATTTTTAAAATTTTAGTACAAAAAACGGCTTTTTGAAACCATTAAAAACAAAAGTTGTTACACCATACATCCCCTAAACGATTGGAAAGCCAACAACCAATTGTGATGGGGATTTTTTAATCTTAAAACCTAAATAATATGAAAAAAGTATTTTTTTTTGCTGCAGTATTGACACTTGGTGTTTTCTGCGCATGTGATGAAGAGACAGTAGATAATACTGTTATAGAAGAGTCCCTGGAATTTGATAACAGTAATTTAGAGGAAGCTAACGGAAAAGCTCATTGGGGGAGATGTTATTATTTTGTTAGACCAGGACTAAAGTTTGGTGGGAGATGTTATAAACAATTCCCCGGAATATGCGATATATATAAAATCTGTATACCGGAATTGATTTATGATCCTTGTATTTTTGTTCCTTGCTGGATAGAAATATTTGATCCATGGATCATTTATGAAAAGCTTGATCCTAGAGAATTTGTTTCTTTTAGAGATAAACTAGAGCTGGAAATAGATCCCAGAGAGAATGTATTTCCTTTTGCGCTCAATGAAGGTATTGCTGGATTGCAGTTTTATCAGGATGAAGGTTTCTTAAGAGATAATACATTTCAACTGGAAGAAGATCTTATTCTAGATGCAGAGACTTCCAAAGAGCTTGGACTTCACGGAAACATCGTAAAAGCGGGTAAATACCCAGTGATAACCAATAAAGAAAACGGAACGTTTAACGCTATACTTTCTGTAGAGAAAGGTTTTGAACGTTAGTATTGATTAAAGACGTTGGCAATTAAAAAGCTGGTTACGATATCGTAACCAGCTTTTTTTGTAAAACACTACTTTACTTGTCCTTATTTCTTTATGTCAAATACTATAGGTAATGAGTACATAACATTTACAGGCACACCATCCTGTATACCAGGCTTCATTTTAGGGAGTGTATTAAGTACGCGTAGAGCTTCTTTTTCTAGTTCAGGATGTGGACCTCGTACTTGAATATTTACAACATCACCGCTATTATTAATTTTAAATTTAGCAAGAATCTTTTGTCTTCCATCAAAACCAATATCCTCTCCAATTTTAGTATTAAATTCTTGTCCTATATGTTGAGCTATTTTCTGAGAAAAACACTTTTTTGTTGCTTCTTGTGTCATGCCTTCGCATCCTTCATACACAGGAACTTTTTCTATAACTCCAAACGGAATTTCAGCATCAGCTACTACATCCTGAAAGAATGGTTCAGAAAAACCATTTTCTGTGGTTAGTAATAACAAACCTTTTAGTGCTTTTCTTTCTTCTTCTGTCATTTCTCCTTTTGCGGCAATGGATTCCTTTAGTTCAGCAATGTTATTTAAGATGGTACTTTGGGATTTTGATATAGTGCTTGAATCGTTACCTAGTTGCGCATTGGCATCTTCAGTACAGGATGTGTATACTAACATCATAGAGACTACAGGTACTAACAATAAATACTTTAATTGAAAGATTTTTTTTGATTTTGATTTTTGTAACATAACAAGTCGATTTTTGATTAATGAATGATTAAAAAATGTATTAATAAATGAAATTTTCTCTGTTTGAAAAACCTGAGATAATAGGTCCTGATAATATTCTTTTTTGCTCGTCTCTGCGATCGCTTTTGCATCTGCAATATATTCCTGCAACATTGCCATTCTGTTTTGATAGATATAAACTAAAGGATTAAACCAGAAAAGTATACGTAATATCTCAAAGAAAACAAGATCTAGAGAATGGTATTCTCTTACATGGATTTTTTCGTGAAGCAGAACATTGGTTTTTTTTACTTCCGAAAGATTGCTACCAATATAAATGGTGTTAAAAAACGAAAATGCAGTAGTGGTATTTGGTAGCGAAATCAACGTAATGTTTTTTGCATTTATCTTCGTTCCTGATTTTTTTAATTTAAAGATTTTGAAAATTTTATAAGCAAATAAAAACAAGGATGCTGCGATTCCTAAGTACCATAAGTACCCAAAAATAGGAATCAAAGAAATATAATGAGACATGCTACTTTCGGACCCTATTACAACTTCGGGTAAAAGATGTACCTGCATAGGAGAATTTGTAATAAGTACTTCAGGTAGTTGTATGTTATATTGAGATGGTATGTTATGTCGTATAATATCTAATCGAATCAGAGGAAGCAAAAAACTTAAAATAGGAGTTATGAGAAGATAAGCTCTATTCCAGTTAAAAAATGTTTCCTTTTTTAAAAATAGATCATAGGTTATTAAAAAAAGCAGTTGAAACCCTATGATTTGTAGTATATAATGTATCATAATTATTCTTCTTCTTTGTTAATTTCTCTCATAGCCGCTTCCATCTCAGCAATACTGATGTCATTTTTCTTCATAAAAAAAGAAACCATACTCTTAAAAGATCCTTGAAAATAACCATCAATCAATTTGTTGATACTTTGATTACTATACTCTGTTTTCTTAACAAGTGGAATATAAATATGAATTCTTCCTTCTTTCCTGTAGTTGACAAAGCCTTTATCTTCTAATATTCTTACAATCGTAGAAACTGTATTGTAGGCAGGTTTAGGTTCTGGTAACTGTTCAAGGATGGAAACTACACTTCCTTCCTCCAGGTTCCAGAGAATTTTCATAATATCTTCTTCTGCTTTGGTCAATTGTTTCATAGATTTATTTCTTTAAAATTCAAACTAAGACCTTAGTTTGAGATTGCTAATATAAACTATTTTTTTAGTTTGAACTATTTTTTTAGTTTTAATTTTGAATAATACAACTTTTGAACGACCACTTTGGGCATAAAACAAGGAGTAAAAAGGTCTGCAGAAGGGGATAAATAAAAGAAGCCGCATTTTATGTGCGGCTTCATACTTATTTATAAAATATGGGTGTTTTTTATTATGTTAAATGAAAAAATTATGAGGCATATTTAATTTTTCTGGTAAGAATTTGATGTTTATTGCGCTTTCCATTCTCAACTTTATATATAGTTTTCTCTACCCAATTCTTTTGTTCGTCATATGTATATTCGTACTCATACAAATGAGGTTCTATTAGATCTATGTTTTGACTATATGAGTTTTCTTTTTTAATAGAAGAACCATCTATAATTAGCTTGGCTTGGGTAAGCACGTTTCCTAAGGGATCTAATAGTTTGGTGATAACAGTATTATTTGAATAATCATATTCTGCAGTTTCCAAAATCCCAATTGGTTTAGATTCAGGTGTTCTTAATTCTATAGATATAGGATGTCCTTTTTCATTATTTTTAATATAGACTTCCCTCATAATAATGTCATAATTATTACTTTCTATTACCTTTATCAAATGACCATTTTCATCATATTGGTATTTTGAAGTTTCTGAACTATAACCTAAGAGCTTATTCCAAGTTTCTCTTTTAGCAGCTGTACTTTTGGTACCGCTTTTATCAAAACTTCTGATAAGTTTGCTCTCCAAAGAATCTTTATCATTATAACGTAGCTTAGACGCAATTTTATGGTGTTCATTTAGTTCCGTAACATCTTTTTTAGTTTCGACACCATATTCTGTAAAAGACGTTATTGTAGTTGTTATCTGCGTCACTTTTGTATTGGCTAAGATATCCGCGCCTTTATCATGTAGTAAAGTAGAATAGATGTTTTGAGAAAATCCTTGAAAACAAAGGAGAGTGAATAAAAGAGTTATCTTAATTTTCATAACAGGTAATTTGATTGATATTTGGACTTAACAATGTATTAAAAAAGGCTTAGATGAACAAATACATTCCCACTCTTGAACTACTATCATAGTTTTATTAGTGAAACTCTGTTTTGAAAAGTTGCATAGCAATGCATTCAAAATAGATAGTTGAACTAATCCCGCTTTTTCAGCGGGATCTCAGGTCTAGTACCTCGAAGCCTGTCTAACGGATGCCAGGTAGACTTGCTTCGGAACTTTAAAAACTATTTTCCATTGAATACCTCGTATACTTGCATCGAGGTAGTTTATTTTAGAAAAAATGTTTACCTCTTTATATAGGTTGACACTAATGATCAAAAGAACTTCACTTGACCACAACTGTCTACAGTTGAAAATGGTCCGGTAGTTCTTTTTTGTTTTTTTTAACTTAAAACTATGTAATCATGAAAAAACAATCATTAGTAATTATTGGGGCGATGCTGATTTCATTAGTAGCTTGCCAAAAAGAAGCTATTACAGAAGAAGTTGTAACTCCCGAAGCTATTTTAGAAGAGGATACTATCACAGCACAAGGAAAAGTATCTGGTGAGTTCTGTAAATTTACACTTCAGGTTAATTTTAAGAACGATATTGATTCTATTACAGGGCGAGAAACTTGTGAGTTTTCTCCTGGCGATATTTGTGTCATGGTAGACTGTGTACCGAATCCTTTTATGGAAATCAACCTTCCTCCTGTACTATGGGATCCTTGTCAGCTTGTTCCCTGCGGATTAGAATTTACAAACCCCTGGGTAATTTATGAAAGAATCGACCCGCGAGAATTCAAATCTATCAAGGACACTTATGAACTGCGATTGGATGAAAAAGTAGAGGGTGTACCATTTGCCTTGAATGAAAACATACTAGGAGTGCAGTTTTATGCACAACCGCAACCACAACCGAGTTATGAAGTAACTCATGGAGATCCTAGTCCACAGCCCAGCGTGTTTTATCTAAAAAATAAGATTGTTCTGGATCGAGATGTAGCTAAAAAATTGGGATTGAAAGGAAATGTTATTGGACCAGGAAAGTACCCTGTTATTTTTAATAAAGAAAACAAAACGCATAATGTATTGTTGCTAATAGAAACCGGATTCTAGAAATTAGATAAATAAAACATTTTTTAAAAAAAGTACAGACTTTTTAACGAGAGCCTGTACTTTTCTTTATAAAATTTCATTGAAAAATGGTAACTAGCAGATTTCGTATTAGGCTAGTACCCAATTTTTTCACGTACTCTTGAAAGGACTTTAGACGCAACCTCAGATGCTTTCTTAGCACCTATGGCTAGTGCTTTATCTACTTCGTCCAGATTCTCCATATAGTAATTGTAGCGTTTGCGTTCTTCAGAGAATTTATTTATTAAGAGCTCATATAGAGCTTGTTTTGCGTGACCATAACCGTAGTTTCCTCCTTGATAATTTGCTCGCATCTCAGATATTTCATTTTCGGTTGCGACCAACTGATACAAGGCAAATACATTACAAGTATCTGGATTTTTAGGCTCTTCTAACGGAGTACTATCTGTCTGGATACCCATAATCGTTTTGCGTAACTTTTTATCCGGTAAAAATAAATTAATAGTATTCCCTTTAGATTTACTCATTTTAGAACCATCAGTTCCCGGTACGTGCATAGTTTCTGAACGAAATTGCGCTTTTGGCAACACAAATACTTCTCCCACTTTATTGTGTATTCTTTCTGCGACATCTCTGGTAAATTCTAAATGTTGTTCCTGGTCTTTTCCTACAGGAACAATTTCTGCATCATACAGCAAGATATCTGCAGCCATTAACATAGGATAGGTAAATAATCCAGCATTGACATCTTCTAACCGATCTGCTTTGTCCTTAAATGAATGTGCCAGTGTTAGTCTCTTATAAGGGAAAAAACAATTAAGATACCAAGCCAATTCTGTTACTTGCGGTACATCGCTCTGTCTGTAAAAAACCGTTTTTTCTATGTCTAAACCAAAAGCAAGCCAAGTGGCGGCAGTAGAGTAGGTGTTCTCTCTTAATGTTTTAGCATCTTTAATTTGTGTTAAAGAATGCATATCTGCAATAAATAAAAAAGAATCGTTCTCTGGTTCATTAGCCATATGAATCGCAGGGATGATTGCTCCTAATAAGTTTCCCAAATGAGGTGTTCCTGTACTTTGAACCCCTGTTAGAATTCTTGCCATAGTAATTTTGTAGTTTGTCGCAAAGGTAATTTTTTTGTTCACATAGCTCAAAGCAATTGTGTATTTTTGCGCCTATGTTTATCCTTAAATACATATTGGTTCTTGTTTGGAGAATTTGGTTTTATATAATGATGGGAATCCCTATTATAATTATGTTTCCTATTTTATTAATTCTTACTTCTAGAGAGCAATGGTATTCACAGTTTTTTAAGGTAGCAAGATTTTGGGCCAAAATTGTTTTGTATGGTACTGGTTTTATCCCAAGAGTAAAAAAAGAGGCTCAAGTAGATACGCATAAGAGCTATATGTTTGTAGCCAATCATACTTCTATGGCAGATATTATGCTGATGCTTTATTGTGTCAAAAACCCTTTTGTTTTTGTCGGTAAAAAAGAGTTGTCAAAGATTCCGATATTTGGTTTTTTCTATAAACGAACTTGTATTCTTGTGGATAGAAATAACCAAAAAAGCAGGAAAGAAGTTTTTGACAGAGCACAAGCAAGGTTGCACGACGGAACAAGTATCTGTATTTTTCCTGAAGGTGGTGTGCCAGAAGATGAATCTATCATATTAGATGAGTTTAAGGATGGAGCTTTTAGATTGGCAATCGATCATCAAATTCCGATACTTCCATTAACGTTTCTTGATAATAAGAAACGATTTTCATACACATTTTTTAGCGGTAGCCCTGGAAAGATGAGGGCTTTTATTCATAAAGAAATTCCAACTAAAGGGTTTACTCAGGAAAATAAAAAAGAACTAAAAGCATCTACTCATAAAGTTATATTGGATAAGCTTCAATCGGGTAAATTTTAATTTGAAAGTGGTTTAAGAAAAAACAAAAGCTGTTCCTCCCCAGAAACAGCTTTGTCATCATTGCTTCCCTAGAGCAATAATTCAACCTAACCAACTAAAATAACCTAAAACACATATAGTTACTTTTCTTTTTCGTTGTATTAAAACTTAAAACTTATCCCGGTATATACTCCGAAGTAATAAGGTCTAAAATCTTGTGCACTTTCTTTAAATCCATTGAATTGATATTTAAAGATAGGCTCCATATTGATCTGAAATTGATCTGAAAGCTTATAATCAAAACCTATACCAATATTTCCACTAAAACTTACATCGTTAACGGTTTCTTCTCTCGCCACATTTTGGTTTTTAAAACTACCGGCGATGATGGACACTTCTTCATCTTCAAGAAATAACGTACTGACTCCACCAATCATATGAATTCCTATTTTAGAATCCGTTAGTGAGTATTTAAGTTCTAGTGGGACTTCTATATATCCGATGCTATGATTAAGCAATCCTGGATTTTGAGATTTTACTAAAATCTCATCATTAATATCTACAGGTGCCGGAGTAAAGTTTGTTGATGCGCCTTGGTAATCTGATACGATAATACTTTGAACGTTTGTAAAACTATTATCTCCTCTGGTTACAGACGAAATTCCAAATGCCACATCTTCAGTGTTATATCCCACATCTACCTTGTTAACTCCCGATCTCACAATTAATCGTTTATTAATCGCATACGCAACTTGAATACCATAACTAAGATTGACTTCGCCTTGCTTGTTATTGTCAGAGAATTGTGGGTCTATAGAAGATCCTCCAAATGAATCATAGTATACGGGTGCAACGTTTGGAGATATGTTCCACCTTTTTCCTTTATTTGTTTCTGCGACAAGGGTTTCTTTTTCCTCTTTTTCCTTTATCGCATCAAAAATTGACTTTTTCCCATCATCCTGACTTTGATCCGTAGTTTGGTTAGAAACCTCTTCTTCACTTACATTGCCGGTATCTTTTGCATTCTCTGCTATAGCCTCTTTAGTATCGTTTTGTTTTTTACCTGGATCTTGTTGATATGGGCTTGTTTCTTCTATGATATCTTCTGATTCTTTGTTAGTAGAAGTATTGTTTTCTGTTATTCTAGTGGTAGTGTGCACACCAGAAATAATATTATCTGTAGTTTCTTGCTTATCTATTATAGCAGTATCTGGATTTTTTGAATCAGTTATGCCAGTACTTGTCACATTTGTCAGTTGGTCAAAGAGTATTTTGTCTTTTTTCTTATTATTGGAAATAACAACATCCGTGTTTTCTTCTGCTATAGAAGCTTCTTGAATTTCTTTTTTACCAATTGTGTTTTGAGTGAGTAAAGTATTATTATTTACATTTTTATTTGAAACTGAATTTCTATCGGTAGATATATCGAAAGAGTTATCTTCCTTGTCATTAGTTTGTAGCGAATTATTCGTGATAGCTTCATTGCTAGTATTTGAACTTTTGGAAGCCCCATCACTATGGTCGGATTCTTGATTTCTTGGCGTGTCAACGAGTTGATCTTTTAGAATTTTGTCCTTCTGGTTGTCTTTAGGTACAACATCTGTCTTTTCTTGATCTTCGGTAACTACGATAGCATCCGTTTTAGTAGTATCTGTTAATAGAACTGATCCTACCGATAGAATTACTGCAATTAATGCAGCAACCCCTGCAATGCGATACCAAAAAGGCAAAAGGATTACACGTTTGCGATCTTTATTTTTTTGCGCTTGGATTTTTTTCCAGACAGCATCGTCGGGAGTGACTTCAAAATTTTTGAATTTCTCCTGAAACAATCTATCTATATTTTTTTTATCACTCATATTCATCCTTCAATTGACTGAACGTGGAGTTCTTGATTGGTTTCTATTTTTTCTTTTAAAATTTTCCGGGCTCTTGCCAAATTCGATTTAGAAGTACCTGTAGAAATATCTAACATTCCAGCGATTTCTTTATGAGAATAACCATCTAATACATAAAGATTAAAAACCAATCGATATCGATCCGGTAACTGCTGAATAATTTCCAAAAGATAATCAAGAGAGACGTTATCCTCATCTACTTCTACTTCTACCTCTTCAATTTGTTCTTCGCCAATAATTTCAAAAACTTTTTGTTTGCGATACTTTTGTAGAGCTGTATTGATAGTGATTCGTTTAATCCATCCTTCAAAAGAACCTTTGCTTTTGTACTGTTCTATTTTATCAAAAATGGTAATAAAGGCATCTTGCAAGGTGTCTTCAGCACTTGCATAATTGTTAGAATACTTTAGACAGATAGAAAATAACTTACTACCATATAGTTTATACAGTTGTTCCTGTGCCTTAGCATCTTGTTTTTTACAATTTTTTATGAGTTGGTCTAAACTCACGAACAGTTTTTGTTTTGGTTAATACAATAAAACTGAAGTATTAATCTACAACAGGAACTTCTCTGATCAAAAATTGATTTTCACCCTGATCATTTCTTCCTTGCCAAAACCTGAAGACATACGATTCTTCTGATCCAACTAAAAAGTTGAACGAAGCATCGATTAAATCAGTTTGTGCAAGATCTTCGCATTCACGATCATTGACTACTACGTTGACTACAGAAACTGTACGTTCGTTAGAGAGTCTGTCGTAATCAAATCCGCTAAAAGAGTGGCAATCAGAAGGTCTAAAATAGAAGACAGTGATTTCATAAGTTTCTCCTCTTGTAAATTGATCCGGAATATCTACTTCTTCAATAGGCACTAATTCATAAGAAAAATTAATACCAATATCATCATCATTTAAACAACTTGTTAAACAACTTGTCAAAATAATCAGTGCAATTATTTTTATCCTTTTCATATTAATAACTTTGGGGTTCTACATACCAAATTGTATACTATAGATGCGACTATGATCAGTTGGTTGCGTTCATATCAAATAATTTTTAAGATTCTCAGAGTGGTCTAAAGATTTTCAATATAAATTCATACTAAATATTAGAATATAAGATATAAAAAAATCCCGAAGAGTCGGGATTTTAGTATTTGTATTAGAAGAATATGTTATTCGTTAACGATCTTTATCGCTTCTTTTATTTTCTCTTCTAGCTCTTCCATAAGTTCAGGGTTGTCATTAAGTAGTGCTTTTACGGCATCTCGTCCCTGACCTAATTTTGTGTCCTGATAACTAAACCAAGAACCGCTCTTTTTAATGATTTCATAATCCACGCCAATGTCTATAATCTCACCGGTTTTGGATATACCCATTCCGTACATAATGTCAAACTCTGCTGTTCTAAATGGAGGTGCCACTTTATTTTTAACAACTTTTACACGTGTTTTATTTCCTTGTACTTCGCTATTACTATCTTTAATCTGGGTAGATCTTCTGATATCTAAACGAACAGAAGCGTAAAACTTAAGTGCATTACCACCAGTGGTAGTTTCCGGATTACCAAACATAACTCCTATTTTTTCACGAAGCTGGTTGATAAAGATTACAGTACAATTTGTTTTACTAATAGAACTGGTTAATTTTCTCAATGCCTGAGACATCAATCGGGCGTGTAGTCCCATTTTAGAATCTCCCATTTCTCCTTCAATCTCACTTTTTGGAGTTAAGGCAGCTACAGAGTCAATAACAATAATATCAATTGCTCCTGATCGGATTAAGTTATCTGCAATTTCTAATGCTTGTTCCCCGTTATCAGGTTGAGAAATAATAAGATTATCTATATCCACACCTAATTTTTCTGCATAAAAACGATCAAAGGCGTGCTCTGCATCTATAAAAGCAGCAATTCCACCAGCTTTTTGTGCTTGAGCAATCGCGTGAATTGTAAGTGTTGTTTTACCCGAAGATTCCGGACCAAAAATCTCGATTACTCTACCTCTTGGATACCCTCCTACACCAAGCGCCAAATCTAATCCAAGCGATCCGGTAGAAATTACTTCTACTTCCTGAACTGCAGAATCACCCATCCTCATCACGGTTCCTTTTCCGTAGGATTTATCCAGCTTGTCTAAAGTTAGTTTTAACGCTTTTAATTTTGCATCTTTTTCTTTTTCAGTACTCATGCGCTCACTTTCTTTTGTAATTGATTTTCGCTAAAATACTACAAGTTTTTTGCATACCCGTTTCAAAAATTATACTTATCCAACTAATTTATTAACAATGACTAGTGACTGTCGAAAACGGTAATATATATATTTTTTAAAATTATAACGCAACCTTTTTTATGGTCTTGCATCTACAATAAAAGCAAAAACTTGAACAAACTGTGAGGAAGGAGGATGTAGATGAAGTTTCTTAAAAGAGTCGTAAGACACAACCTTGATGGATATACAATTACTGCAATTAGTAATTGTATAGTTGATGGTGGCTAGCTTCGTTATTTAAATATTAGTCGTTTAGATTAAGTAAATTAATTAAATAACGAATTAGCCCAAAAAATGCCTTGAAGTGGTTTTCAAGGCATTTTTTTTATTCAAAAAACCACTGCGTTTGGATATTACACTATGATTTGTACTTTTGCATCAATTAAATTATTTCTTTTAACTTAAAACATTAGTATAGCATGCAACTGTACAATAAATTAAGTGCTAAAGAAAGAGCAGCTCTTATTGATGAAGCAGGTACAGACCGCCTTACGCTCTCTTTCTACAAATATGCACATATCGGTAATACCGAAATTTTCAGAAATCATCTTTTTATACATTGGGACGAACTAGACGTTCTAGGAAGAATTTATGTCGCTAATGAAGGCATTAATGGTCAATTATCTGTTCCGGCACCAAACTTTGAAGCGTTCAAAAAACATTTAGATAGTATTTCTTTTCTGGAGAATGTGCGCTTGAATATTGCAAGAGAGCAAGACATTAAATCATTTCTGAAACTGAAAGTTAAAATCAGGAAAAAAATTGTAGCTGATGGTTTAAATGATGAAACTTTTGATGTAACCAATAAAGGAGTTCACGTTGATGCAGAGAAGTTTAATCAATTGATTGAAGATCCTGATACAGTATTAGTAGATATGCGTAATCACTATGAGAGTGAGATTGGTCATTTTAAAGGGGCGGTAACACCGGATGTGGATACGTTTAGAGATTCTTTGGATATTATTGAAGAGGATTTAAAAGATCATAAAGAAGATAAAAAACTGGTGATGTATTGTACTGGTGGTATTCGCTGCGAAAAAGCAAGCGCTTACTATAAACACAAAGGTTTTAAAAATGTATTTCAATTGGAAGGCGGTATCATAGAATATGCCAGACAAGTTGAAGAAAAGGGATTAGAGAATAAGTATTTAGGAAAAAACTTTGTCTTTGATCATCGAAGATCAGAAAGAATCTCTGATGACGTTATTTCTAATTGCCACCAGTGTGGAAACCCCTGTGATACACATGTAAATTGCGAAAATGAAGCGTGTCATTTATTGTTTATTCAATGTGAAGCTTGTGCCACTGCTATGGATAATTGTTGCTCTACAGAATGTAAAGAAATTAATAGTCTCCCTTATGAAGAACAGAAAGCATTAAGAAAAGGTAAAGGAAATAGTAATAAAATTTTTAAGAAAGGTCGTTCTGAGGTGCTAAAATATAAGCAGTAATGCTAAAATGATTTAGATACTATGGTTTTAAAAGAAATCATAGTATCTTTATCGATTAAGATATCGAATGCGAAAGCATTTGATCCAAGTAAGAATCATATTTGCTGTGTTTTTATCGCAGACAAATTTCAATATAGCAAGAGAATATGGGGTGTAGTAGTTGTTCCTCCGGGAAAGACGGACAACCAAAAGGATGTAAGAATAATGGTACGTGCGGTACAGATGGTTGCAATAAATTAACTGTTTTTGATTGGTTATCAAATATGTCACTTCCTAGTGGTGTAGCACCTTTTCATTGTGTAGAAGTTCGTTTTAAAAACGGACGTAAAAGTTTTTTCAAGAATACAGAAAATCTATCTTTAAGTATTGGAGATATAGTAGCTACAGAAGCTTCTCCGGGACACGATGTAGGTATTGTAACGCTTACAGGAGAATTGGTGCGTATTCAAATGAAAAAGAAAAAGGTAGATGTAGACAGCGAAGATGTTAAAAAAATATACCGAAAAGCATCACAAAAAGATATCGATATTTGGCAAAAAGCCAGAGATCGCGAGCAAGCAATACAAGTTCGATCAAGAGAAATTGCGATTCGATTAAAGCTACAAATGAAAATCTCTGATATTGAGTTTCAGGGAGACGGTTCTAAATGTACGTTCTATTATACAGCAGAAGAGCGTGTAGATTTTAGGCAATTGATTAAAGAATTTGCTCAAGAATTTAGCACAAGAATAGAAATGCGTCAAATCGGTTTTCGTCAGGAAGCTGCTCGTTTAGGCGGTATAGGTTCTTGTGGACGTGAATTGTGTTGTTCTACCTGGCTTACTGATTTTAGATCAGTAAATACAAGTGCTGCGAGGTATCAACAATTGTCATTAAACCCTCAGAAATTGGCTGGTCAATGCGGAAAACTTAAATGTTGTCTGAATTATGAGTTAGATGCTTATATCGACGCTTTAAAAGAGTTTCCGAAAACTGAAATTAAACTTGAAACCGAAAAAGGGACAGCAGTATGCCAGAAAATTGATATTTTCAAGGGATATTTATGGTATGCATATGAAGGAGAGTGGATGAATTGGCATAAGATTTCTGCCGATCATGCAAATGAGATCATTGAAGCAAATAAAAAGAAAGAAAAGGTGCCAAGTCTTGAAGAATTTGCTTCAGAGCTTATCGAGGATACTAAAGTAGATTTTGAAAACGTTGTAGGACAGGATAGCTTAACTCGATTTGATCAACCTAAAAGAAGTAAAAGGAGAAGGAACAAAAATCGAAATAGAAATAAGAAGAAAGTAGCAGTAGAGAAGCAGAATCCTACTGCACAAAAATCAAAAGAAGGTAATCAAGAGAGCAAAAACGCTAATAGAAAACAAAACCAACGTAATAGAAAGCGTAAACCGCAGCAGCGCAAGAATAATAATGATAAGTCTTAGGTTTTTTACATTACTTTTTCTGATAATTGGTGTTGCTTCTTGTGATGATGCCAGAGTTTTTGATGAATATAAAACAGTATCAGATTCCTGGGAAAAAGATGAAAAAATTAGTTTCGTCTTACCAGAACTAGATTCTTTACAACGATACAATCTCTTTATCAACGTAAGAAATACAAACGACTATAAGTTTAGTAATTTGTTTTTGATAAGCAAGATGGAATTCCCAAATGGTAAGACAATTACAGATACCTTAGAATATGAAATGGCAAAACCAAACGGAGAATGGTTAGGTATCGGTTTTACCGATCTAAAGGAAAGTAAACTTTGGTATAAAGAGAATGTAGTTTTTTCTGAAAAAGGAATGTATAAAGTAATACTTCAGCATGCGATGAGAAAGAACGGCGAGACATTCGGAATCAACTCTTTAGAAGGAATTACCGATATAGGTTTTAGAATAGAATTTGCAGAAAACCCTTAATGATATGGCTAAAGCAACACCCAAATCAACCAGAAAAACATCAGGAACCCCACAGATAAACGTAATCAAATACATAAAATGGTTTTGGATCACTTTTGCGTCAGGAGTACTTTTGGTGATCTTACTATTTTTACTAGCAAGCTGGGGAACTTTTGGAGAAATGCCTGGTTTTGATGAATTAGAAAATCCTCAAAATGATTTGGCAACTCAGATTATTTCCTCGGATGGAAAGCAAATAGGAACTTTTTTCAAAGAGAACAGAACTCCTGTTAATTTTGAAGATTTATCTCCAGACATAGTAAATGCATTGGTAGCAACAGAAGATGTCCGCTATTATAAGCATTCTGGAATCGATGCCAGAGGAACCATCAGGGCTTTTGCTTTTTTAGGTAAAAAAGGAGGAGCAAGTACGATCACACAACAGTTAGCGAAACTTCTTTTTACAGGAAAAAGATCCAGAGGTTGGCAACGTTATACCCAAAAAATAAAAGAATGGGTAATTGCTGCTCGTTTAGAGAGACAATATACCAAAGATGAGATCATGGCTATGTACTTAAACAAGTATGATTTCCTTAATCAGGCAATTGGTATTAGTTCTGCTTCACGTATTTATTTTAACAAAACTCCTAAAGACCTTAAAAAAGAAGAGGCAGCTGTGTTAGTAGGTATGTTAAAGAACTCTTCGCTTTTTAACCCTTTGAGAAGACCAGAATTGGTAAAAAACAGACGAGATGTGGTGTTATCTCAGATGGCGAAGTATGAATTTATAACTACTCAACAGAAAGATAGTTTACAACAACTACCATTAAAACTAGATTATGCACCAGAAGGACATTCTGATGGGATTGCTACATATTTCAGAGAGTATGTAAGAAGTTGGATGGGTGACTGGGTGAAAAAGAATCCAAAAGGAGAAGATGAGGATGGAAATACACTGTTTTATAATATTTATAGAGACGGATTAAGGATTAATGTGACCATTGATTCCAGAATGCAGAAATATGCTGAAGAAGCTGTCCAGGAACACATGTCCAACCTACAAAAAGAGTTTGACAAACAGGAGCAGAAGAACAAAACGGCACCATTTAGAGATTTAACGAAGCAAGAAGTTGAAGGGATTGTTAAAAGGGCTATCAGGAGTTCGGCCAGAAGAAAGGAAATGTTATCTCAGAACAAAAGTGAAGAAGAGATTTTAAAATCTTTTGATGTTAAGACAGAGATGAAGATATTTTCCTGGAAAGGGTATATAGATACCATTATGACCCCGAGAGATTCCATTTTATACTATAAAGGATTTCTAAGATCAGGTATGATGTCCATGGAACCACAGACGGGTCAGGTTAAGGCGTGGGTTGGTGGTGTTGATATTAAACATTTCCAGTATGATCACGTCTATCAAGGAGCGAGACAGGTAGGTTCCACGTTTAAACCCTTTGTGTATGCAACAGCGATTGATCAACTTAAATTATCTCCTTGTGATACATTACCAATGTCGCAGATTACAATTCCTGCCGGTTCTCATGGTGTTATGGAAGACTGGACTCCAAAGAATAGTGATGCAAAATATACTGGATATTTGAGCCTAAAAGAAGCGCTAGCAAAGTCCGTGAATACAATTTCTGCTCGCTTAATGGACCGCATCGGACCTGAACCTATAGTAAGGCTAGCAAAAAAATCAGGAGTAGAATCTGAAGTTATCGAGGTTGCTTCGATAGCATTAGGATCGGTAGATCTCAAGTTGTCAGAAATGGTAGGCGCCTATAGCACATTTGCTAATGAAGGTATTTATAACAAACCCGTTATGATTACTAGCATTGAAGATAAAAACGGAACTACACTATACCAGTTTGAACCTGAAACGCGAGATGTAATAAGTAAAGAAGCTGCTTATGTAACGCTTAACTTGTTAGAAGGAGTTACCCAATCAGGATCTGGTTTGCGTCTTAGAACCGGACCTTCTAATAGATATGACTATAAAAATGTGGTTACAGGATATCCGTATGAATTTACTAATCCAATAGCTGGCAAAACAGGTACAACACAAAATCAAAGTGATGGTTGGTTTATGGGCATAGTCCCTAATCTGTGTACAGGTGTTTGGGTAGGTGGTGATGATCGTGCCACTCATTTTAGTTCTGTTAAATATGGGCAAGGAGCTACAATGGCGCTGCCAATATGGGCGTTGTATATGAGGAAGTGTTATGCAGATAAAACGCTTAAAGTTTCTAAAGATGCTTTCAAAAAACCTGAGAATCTAACGATAGAAGTGGATTGTAAAGAGTTTAAGAAAAACATTAAAGTAGAAGACCCTATCGAAGACGAATTTGGTCTTTAGTAAATAGTCCATTAAACTAAAATGGAACAATCAGTTTTCAAAGAGAATAGCAATAAAGAACCTGTCTATAGTAGTCCACAGAAATATGTTAGATATTTCTGGGTTTTTTTCGTTTCGGCTATACTATTTGTAGTTCTTTTATTTCTTTTGGCTGGTTGGGGTGCTTTGGGTAAGATGCCAACATTCGAGGATTTAGAAAATCCGAGAAATGATTTAGCCGCTCAGATTATATCATCAGATGGAGTACAACTGGGTACTATTTTTAGGCCAAATGAGAATAGAACTCCAATAGTATATGATGATTTGCCACCGCATCTTGTTAATGCATTAATCGCTACAGAAGATGTACGCTTTTATGAACACTCTGGAGTTGATGCAAGAGGTACGCTTAGAGCTTTTACTTCTCTTGGCAGAAGGGGAGGAGCGAGTACGATCACTCAACAATTAGCAAGATTACTTTTCATTGGTCTGAGATCCAAGAATATAGATAAATACACCCAGAAAATTAGGGAATGGGTAATTGCGGCTCGCTTGGAAAGACAGTATACCAAGAATGAGATTATAGTTATGTATTTAAATAAGTATGACTTTGCAAGACAAGCTATTGGTATAGGATCTGCATCAAGAATTTACTTTGATAAAAAGCCTATAGACTTAACCATAGAAGAAGCAGCTGTTCTCATAGGAATGCTCAAAAGTGCAACTATATATAATCCAAAGACAAGACTAGAAAGTGCCACGAGGCGAAGAAATACAGTGTTGAGTCAAATGGCAAAGTATGGGTATTTAACGATTCGGGAAAAAGATAGTCTGCAAAAAATGCCTTTGATATTAAACTATAAAGCAGAAGGATATTCTGAAGGTAATGCGACTTATTTTAGGAGACAAGTAAAAAAATGGGCTGAAGATTGGATTAAGGCTAATCCTAAAGGAAAAAATGAAGAAGGTGAATTAGAATTTCACGATATCTACAGAGATGGACTTAAAATTTTCGTTACTGTGGATTCTCGTATGCAAAAATATGCAGAAGAGGCCGTTTCTGAACATATGAAGAATCTTCAAAAAGAATTTAATAAACAAGAAACTAATAATAAGACTTCACCATTTAGAGGGATTTCTAGTGAGCAGTTGGATGAAATTATAAATCGAGCCATCAGAACTTCACCTAGAAGAAAAAAAATGCTTGATCAGGGCAAAAACGAAAAAGAAATTCTAGCCTCTTTTGATAAGAAAACAAAGATGAAAGTGTTTTCTTGGAACGGAGTGATTGATACGTTAATGACGCCTAGAGATTCTATTTTATACTATAAGAGTTTTTTGCATACCGGACTGATGTCTATGGTGCCTCAAACTGGAGAAGTGAAAGCGTGGGTTGGAGGTATTGACTATAAATATTTTAAATATGATCACGTAAATCAGGGAACTCGCCAAGTGGGATCAACATTTAAACCATTTGTATATGCCACTGCTATTGATCAATTAAAATATTCACCCTGTTATAAAATACCAAGAGAAAAAGTCACTATACCTGTTGGAAAGCACGGAGTATCCGGCAAAGATTGGACACCAACGAATACAGATGGAAATTATGTAGGGTCTGTAACCCTTAAGGACGCACTAGCGGCATCTGTAAATACTGTTTCAGCACGGCTAATGGATAGAATAGGGCCAGAGCCTATCATTAATTTAGCCAAGAAACTAGGCATTCAATCCGATATAGATACCGTGGCGTCTATATGCTTGGGAACCGAAAATCTTAAGCTATCCGAAATGGTAGGAGCATACAGTACCTTTGCTAATGAAGGAGTATATAGTAAGCCATTTATTATTTCTCATATTAAGGACAAGAATGGAACACTACTGTATGATAATTTTCCTGAAAGAAGAGATGTAATTAATAAAGAATCTGCATATATAACACTTAATTTGATGGAAGGTGTTACACAGACAGGATCTGGTAAAAGACTGAGAACTAAAGCTTCTGATCAATATGTCTATAAAAATGTGGTCACCGGTCATCCTTATGAATTTACAAATCCAATAGCCGGAAAAACCGGAACTACACAAAACCAGAGTGATGGTTGGTTTATGGGGATAGTGCCTAATTTATGCACCGGAGTTTGGGTGGGAGGCGATAATAGGTCAATAAGGTTTGAATCCATAACCAATGGAGCAGGTGCTACTATGGCACTTCCGATTTGGGCATTATATATGAAGAAATGTTATAGCGATCCAAGCTTAAATGTTTCAAAATCTGAATTTAAGAAACCAGAAAACCTTACGATTGAGTTAAATTGTGAGACCCAGGAAAAAGACAGTGATGCAGATGATGAATTGGGTTTTTGACACTTCTATTAAATATCATTAAAAATTTCTAAAACTATGAGTGTTCAAACGTTTTAGTACTATTTTTTTAGTACTTTTAAACTGCTAAAAATTGAACACTATGATTCGTAAAACGGTGGCTGGAGTTGAGGAAGCTACAGAAGGAGTAAAAGATGATATGACTTTTATGCTTGGAGGTTTCGGACTATGCGGAATACCAGAAAATGCAATTGCAGAACTCGTAAAGAAAAACATCAAAGGATTGACTTGTATTTCTAACAATGCAGGCGTTGACGATTTTGGTTTAGGACTTTTACTTCAACAAAAACAAATTAAAAAAATGGTTTCTTCTTACGTTGGCGAGAATGATGAATTCGAACGGCAGATGCTAAGCGGAGAGTTAGATGTAGAGCTTATTCCTCAGGGTACATTGGCAGAACGATGCAGAGCTGCGCAAGGAGGCTTCCCCGCTTTTTATACACCAGCGGGTTATGGTACTGAGGTTGCAGAAGGAAAAGAAACGAGAGAATTTAATGGTAAAATGTATATACTGGAAAAAGCCTTTAAAGCAGATTTTGCATTTGTAAAAGCCTGGAAAGGTGATGAGGCTGGAAACTTGATTTTTAAAGGTACTGCAAGAAATTTTAATCCCTGTATGTGCGGAGCTGCTAAAATTACTGTAGCAGAAGTGGAAGAATTGGTTCCTGCCGGAAGCTTAGATCCTGATCACATTCATATTCCTGGGATTTTTGTACAAAGAATTTTTCAAGGGGAGAAATATGAAAAAAGAATTGAACAGCGAACCGTTCGGAAGAGATAGTTCAAAACTGATACATAACTGCAGAAGCAGTTTAAAAAGCAAACGATATTATAAATGCATTTCACAACTAGCTTGAGATGAATTTGTGCAAAATTAGAAGAAGATAATTATGCTTGACAAAAATGGAATAGCAAGACGTATAGCCAAAGAGCTTGAAGATGGATATTTTGTAAATCTGGGGATCGGCATCCCGACATTGGTAGCAAATTATATCCCTAAAGGAATAGAAGTAGAATTTCAAAGTGAGAATGGTGTTTTGGGTATGGGGCCATTTCCATACGAAGGAGAAGAGGATGCAGATATCATTAACGCTGGAAAACAAACTATTACGACAATGCCCGGAGCTTCTTTCTTTGATTCTGCTATCAGTTTTAATATGATTCGCGGTCAACATGTAGACTTAACCATTCTTGGGGCTATGGAAGTTGCAGAGAACGGAGATATCGCAAACTGGAAAATTCCTGGTAAAATGGTGAAAGGAATGGGAGGTGCTATGGACCTTGTTGCCAGTGCAGAAAATATCATTGTAGCGATGATGCATACTAATAGGGCAGGGGCATCAAAACTCTTAAAAAGATGTTCTTTGCCACTAACGGGCGTAAACTGTGTGAAGAAGGTGGTAACCAATATGGCTGTTCTTGAAATTATTGAAGATGGATTTAGGTTGTTAGAAAGAGCTCCTGGAGTAAGTGTAGAAGACATAAAAAATGCGACAGAAGGAAAGCTTATCATTGAAGGAAATGTACCAGAAATGGTTTTAGATTGATTTGATCAAATTCTATTTACAGGTAAACGATTATTTAATATACGACAACGAATAATAAATCAGAAAAGGATACGTTATCTTATATAGTAGATCAAATATCAATATTTGTAGGAAAAAAACTACTTTTCCTTTGTTGTTTTCACTCACCTAAACCTTTACTTTAACCCATAAATAAAGGCAAAACCTTTACAAATGTTAAAATTTTGAGTATTTTATCGATTTTTATGGTATTTAAACGTTGATTTGAGAAATATTTTGCATATTAGCAGTCCCTATGAAGAAGTACACTTAAATGTGCTCTTTTAAAATAAATAATTAAATTTTAACCCTCACACATTGCCCTATTATGAAAAAGCGTATAAATCGTCTACAGAAATCAGTTAAACCTACAATCGAATTGATTTCTAACTGTATGTATTTAGCAAAAAAAGTATTTTTGTTTTAACAAAAAAGTTAATTTTTGTTATGTGATTTTTTGTTGTTAATGAATCGCAACCTCCCCAAGTCGCGATGAATAAACCTGTTGGTCTATTGAGCTTAACAGGTTTTTTTGTACCAGATAAACACTATTGCCATCTTTTCCTTTTGGATTTAAAATGCGGAAGTTTTCTTGTAAATATTTTCAAAATCACTTATTTTTTGTTTTTGTATTTGATCAACTAACTATAAAAATGCTTTATCTATGGGTTCCCATAATTCAATCTTATTACCTTCGGGGTCTATGATCCACCCAAATTTTCCGTAATCATATTCTTCTATTTCACCAACGACTGTGACTCCCTCTTCTTTTAAATCTTTTAAGAGTTCTACTAGATTTTCAACTCTAAAGTTCATCATAAATTCTTTCTTACTTGGTGAAAAATAGTTAGTATCTTCTTTAAACGGGCTCCATTGCGTAGAACAATCATTTCCTTCTTTATCTTTCCACCAGAAAGTACATCCGTAGTCATCTACTGGTAGCCCTAAGTGTTTGCCATACCATGCTTTTGTTGTTTTTGGATCTTTTGTTTTGAAAAAAAATCCTCCTAGTCCAGTTACTCTTTTCATCTATAAAATTTTTATTATTTCTTTTTGATATTGGTTTCATACATCTCGATCCAGGCTTCTACAGAAAGCTTTGTTGCTAATTCACCGATTAATTTTAGCGGGATTTGATCGATTTTTTTAAAACGGACACAGCTTTTACCCATATCCAACTTTGTTTTTACATATTTATGGTATTCACCTACAAACCATTCCATCAAGTCTTTATCGGCATAAATTCCTGCATGATACACAGCAATAAAATTCTTTTGCGAAGCTATGTTCATAAATGGTAGCGGTAATTTAGGATCACAATGATATCCGTCGGGATATAGTTCGTGTGGAACTACGTAACCGATCATTCCATAATTGATTTCTTCAGAAAAACCTTTAGGTAAGTTATCCAAAAGTACCTTTCGAAGATTTCTCATAGGTTCCTTACGCTCTTCTGGTATGGCCTCTATATATTCATCTGGTGTAGTTGCTTTGTATTGCATACTGTTGGTTTTTAATTATTGGTTGATGGCTTTCTTTGTAGAATAAGCCCAGAAATTAGCGAAATTATGAATCCTATGATGAGTACGGTTGCGGACATTAATAAAAAGTTCATCAGTGGACTGGAGAACATTTCTTTTTGGGCTTCTAATTCTTCTAACTTTACCTTAAATTCTGCTTCAGAAAGAGAACTGCGCATCTGTTCTACCATATGCCCGTAATATTCTGCAGTAAAATCAGGATTGATATATTTTATGTAAATAATATCTAGGAGTCCAAATGCCAAGGCAGCAAATAAAGAAATTAATACGCCAATGGCTAGTGCTTTTCCAAAAGATACGACTCCGTTATTTTCTTTATCTCTATAATGTTTTATACCAAAGAAGACAAAAAGTAAAGAGACTACCATACTTGTATACCCAATAACTTCTTGTATGGAATAGGAAAGGTTTTTACCAAGAGTCAAGCTCAATAAAAATAATACGCATATGGTAATTGCTCCGTATATCCCGAAACGTACAACTGTATTTTTCATTTGTGATTTATTTAATGGTTTAGGTCAAAAGTAGGGTTGAAGGTCAAAAAAGGACTCATACTAAAGTATGAAAATCTTCTAAAATGGTATAATTCTAAGTTCTTTTGCAATTTGTATAGCTTGTGTTCGGCGTTTCGCATCTAGTTTAACCAATATATTAGAAACATGAGTTTTTATAGTACTTTCTGATACAAAAAGCCTTTCTGCAATCTCTTTGTTGGATAACCCTGAAGCAATTTCACATAACACTTCATATTCGCGTTTACTTAAGCCTAAGGCTTCTATTTTGTCGTGGTCAATTTCTTTAGAAATACTCTTGTTTTGATGCAGTACTTTTTTATTAATGATGACACCAATTACAAAAAAGACGATCGCTATTCCTGCAATGATAAATTCTATAGAAGTGTTACCAGAAATAAGGCTATACTTACTTAACTGAAAAAGCACAAGTAATGCTACAACGATAGCTCCGAAGATGAGTATGGTTTTCTTCACGATATAAATGTAATAAAACTGAAGTGTAATATCATATAACCTGAGTTTGATTAATATTAGTTGTATTTCACAAACGTCAATTAGAGTGCTTTGACGAAGGAAAAGTGCCTGTCCGCCTCTGGAGGGTGTCAAGAATAGGTTTTTGATGTTGAACTGTTTGCCCGACTGCCATCCGACAGGTAGGCAGATTTTCGATACAAGATTCTTAACAGAATTTCACTCAAATTGACGTGAATCAGATGAATCGAACTCAGACTTTAGAATTATCAAGTAATTTATTAAGAAAGTAAACCTATCTCTTGTTGAAGGTTATTTTTGGCCTGCTTTTCAAACTTACTGTAGAAATAATCTGTTTTAAAAATCCTTGGCATATTAATGAAGTGTTTCAATACGTTTACCCGGCCTTTGTTGTACATGAAATCTGGATAGTATTTGTATTCTTTTTTTACATTTTTGTAATAGGTCTCATACACCGTCCAACTACTTCCTAGAATAGAAAGATCTGCGTCTGTAAAATAATTAATGTCGTTGCTTTTAGAAACCTGATGTCCCTTTGTAGCCAAAATCATTTTTTTACAAAGTTCAATTCTATCGGGATCGATAGATAATGAACTAAAAATCTTAATGGCTTTTTGAGCACTTCGCTCTTCATTGTCTTGTTTTAATGCGTTGTAGATATAATCGTGATAAAACAGTGCAAACAATACGATATCCCAGTCCAAAATTTCTTTTTTTACAGCAAGTAAATTGCTGTATAAGTTTTCCAGATGGGATAGGTTATGATAGTGTCGATTTTTCTTGCCGTGGTTTTTAACGACTTCATTCCATAAAGAATCGATATATTCTTTGTCTTGAGAATACTTAGAAACAAGTGATATAAAAACTTCTTTTAGCAAAATTCAGCTTTAATTTTATCTACAATAGTTTGTGCTAATTTTTCTTTAGACTCTACTGTCCAACCAGCAATATGAGGGCTTAAGATCACATTATCCATTTGCAGTAATTCTTTTAAGGGTTCCGGCATCTCCACAGAACCCGATGTGATATTTTTTTCAGTAGTAAATAGATTTTCAAAAGATGATTTTTCGTACTCTAAAACGTCTAATCCGGCACCTAAAATTTTTCCGGATTTTAGCGCTGTTACCAAATCTTTAGTAACCACACTATTTCCTCTTGCTGTATTGATAAACCAGAAAGGTTTTTTGAATTTATTAATAAACTTAGCATTAATCATTTTATCGGTTAGCGGTGTCCAAGGCGTGTGTAAACTCAGGACATCTGTTTTCTCGAAAAGTTCATCTATTGTTACCTGTGTAGCGTCGCTATTCTTTATATCTGGTTTTATATCATAACAGATCACTTCTACATCAAAACCTCTTAATTTGCGAGCAAAAGCTTTTCCCATATTACCATAACCGATGATGCCAACAGTTTTTAGATCAAGTTCTATACCTCTGTTTTGTTCACGATTCCATCGACCATTTCTTACTTGTTGGTCTGCTGTGTTTAGTTTGTTAAATAAAGACAATATCATGCCCAGTGCGTGTTCTCCCACAGCATTGCGATTCCCTTCTGGAGCAGAGAAAAGCTTGATTCCTTTTTTTTCGGCATATTCGACATCTATACTTTCCAATCCTGCACCAACACGACCGATGAACTTTAGGTTTATTGCTTGATCTAGAAAATCTTTGTCAATCTTAAAACGACTTCGGATGATAACACCATCATATTCTTTTATTTTTACTTCAACTTCAGATTTAGTAGAAGTGTAATCTTCTTCGTTTTCAAATCCTAAATCGTTAAGTTGTTGCAATAATAGTGGATGATTAGAATCTATGTGAAGTATTTTCATTGGAGTATCCTATTAATACTTCAAAAATACTCAATAAAAGATGAATTATTTTCTGTCACAAGATTATAAACTCAGAATTATATTTTATAAAGCTTTTTAAACTCTTCTAAGAAATGTTGTCGGTTTTGCAATCCGTTGTATCCACCATTAATTAGTTTAGTGACCATATGAATATCATCTGCATCCGCATACTTATTGACGTTTCTTTTTTGCCAATACCAGCAGGCAGAAGTTAATGCCCATTCTGGGTTAGAGACCTTATCAGGATTTGATATAAAATCCTGTTTGATAGTGTCAGAAAGAGCTTGATAGTTTGATTTTCCGGTTAACTGTATCAGGCCTCTTCCTTTGTATTTCTATCCATCTCCACTGGATTCTGTTCCATTGCCCATTCTGTTAGCATATACCTTATTCGCTATTTTTTCGGGCTTTCTGGCATATGTAGTGGCATCTTCTAAAGTAGGGAAGTATTTTCTGAAAACTCCCTATAGTGCTTTTGCAGAATAGTTAAGATTTTCTGTTACGAACTTAAATCCACCACTTTCATGAGCGACCTGTGCCAGAAAATGTGCTTTTCTTAAAGGAGTATTGATATTGTATTTGGGTAAAATGGTGTCAAATAAAGACACATATTTACTGGCATAATTCCAATTTACATCCGGAATTAGTTGTTTAAAATTTTGTTCTGTAATCATGATGCTGAGCTTGAAGGAATGAAAATGGCTTTGATTCTATCAATAATACCTTGTAAAATGCTGAAGATAGCATCTGATGAAAATCCACCAATAAGAGCTAATACACTTTTGTTAAATAGATTGATATCGTTTGGATCTGTTCTGTAAAATGAGATGATCTCTGAAGAAATTAAACCTGCAATAACACCCAGTATAATCATCGCGATATAGTATATGGTGTCTTCTGGAACTAGGGTACTGTTTTTTGCTGAGGTACTAACGCTTTTTAATAAATAGAAGAGCACACCTAAGCCTGAGACAGAGGCTAAGAAACTAAGGTTTAGTAGCAGCGACATTCCATTATTATTTAAAACTCCTTTATCCAGAGAAGCATCATTTACTTCGGGAGATAAACTGGATATAATAAATGTTGCCAGAAAAAAGAGCGCTAATATGATTAAGTTCCTAACAAGAGGAAGTTTGCCAAATAAGGTTTTACCCTTTCCTTGTTGATTCAATTGTTTTGTATAATGAATAGATTTAGGAGTCGCCGGAGCGATATTCTTACATAACAAATTATGTGCATTGATGAGATCATCTACAGAACTTTTCTGAATGAGGCTATTTACTTCAGTATTAATAATAATGCCATTATATACGGCAAACGATAACATATTGTTTATCTCTTTGCTCAGTTCATCAATAATCTCTTTAGAAATACCCGGAACAATTTCTGGTTTAGGGGAAATTGTTTTAGTTGTCTTGACCGTGGTTTTACTTGTATCGGTTGCAGTAGCCATAATTTTGGATTTTGAAACGAATTGTTTAGTGCATTAAAACTATAAAATTAATACCAGTAAAAACCATAGTATTTATACCTGTTTTTAGGTAGAAAATGGAACGATTATTATTTTAATCAGTGTGAATATGATAGCTATTTGCTTTAAATTTTATCTTACAATTGGATAAGGAGTCGTAGAATTATAAAAAAACACTCCACTGGTTATGTGAAACAAGTAGTTTTATTTTGTAAATTGATCAAGAAATAGGAAAACAATATCATTTCATCATCAAACACCCAAAATTTAGATACTATGAGATCAATTTTACTATCATTATTTGTTATTACCCTTCTTGCTTCTTGCAAGTCTCAACAAAAAGGAGAGCCTTTAAATGAAAGTGAAGATATTCAGGCAATTACCGAGGATGAATTACTAACAGGTAAAGTTCTTGGAAAGAGAAAAAAGAAAATGGAATATGTAGCCGTAAAGCTGGTAGTGGACGAAAATACTTGTATGAAGGCTTATACCGATAAGGATGGATTATACGATTTCTTGATCAATCCTAGTAAAATGAAAGCTGAGAGTTATTTTGAATTTGTTTACAAAGGATATGCTAAAAAACAAGTTCCTTATAGTGAAATCACTAAAAATGGAACAGTTACTCTTAGTATAAAAGGAGATGTAGTAACTACTACGGATTATCGTATTTTTTATGAAGATATACGATCCTGCAAGGACGAACTATAAGTTATTTGAAAATATACAGTGCTTTGTTTTAACCTGATTATATAAAGTCAGATCAAACTGATTTTGCGATTTTCTTTGGCGGATTTGTAGATAGCTTCGACAATTCTGATATCTTTCATACCTTCTTCACCAGGAACAAGGGGATTCGTGTTATTAAGTATAGATAACGCATCATCATCCATTTGTTTGGCTTGTTGATTTTCTATGTAGACATTAAGTAATTTTCCATCACTGGTATTTCCTTGTACACCAGAATACATAGAGAAAGGTTGTAACTGATACCACCCTTTATCTGCATCAATGCGTAGTCTATGCATATCCTTGCCAACGCTGGTTTTTCCATGGGCGATGGCTCCCGAAGGAAATTCTAATGTAAAATGTGTGGTCTCATCAGTCTCAGTAAAGATATGAGGTCGGGTAGTCATTTGCTCTGCGGTAACAGAGATAGGTTCCTCATTGGTTGCATATCTCGCGGCATTTAGAGAATACACACCTAAATCATACATGGTACCACCGCCTAATTTAGCGTTCAGTCTCCAGCTTTTTTCTGGATTTGTTACGTTATAACCAATTTCGGCATATACTGTATTGATATTTCCATATGGTTTGGTTGTAGCCCATTGTATGACCTGCTGTGTATTGGGTTCGTGTTGCATTCTGTATCCAATGGACAGTTTTACCTTGTTTTTTTGACAAGCATTTATAATAGAAAGACACTCTTTTTCAGTTTTGGCCATTGGTTTTTCACACCAAACGTGTTTTCCGGTATTGGCTGCTTTGATCGCATATTTAGCGTGTAAACCTGTAGGTAAAACAATGTAAACGATATCTATATCAGGATTATTTGCAATACGATCCATAGTCTCATAATTGTAAACATTGTTATCAGGGATATTATATTTTTTTTGCCAAATCGGGATCTTAGAAGGAGTGCCGGTAACGATACCGGTTAATCGGCAATATTTGGTTAATTGTAATGCTGGAGCTAGTATGTTGGTACTGTAGTTTCCTAATGCTACCAGACAAACTCCCAGTTTTTTATTAGAAGTATTAGAAAATAAATTAATTGATGGAATAAGGCTATACCCTGCTACAAGCCCTATGTTACGAATAAATGATCTTCTGTCTAAATTCATAATATCTATTTTACTACGTTTCTCATTAAAAAAGCTATTGAAAAAGGTAATGAAATCTATATTTCTACGTACTTGGTAACTGTTTTCTCGTTTTCTATTTCTCCTGTATGTTTAGTACTTGTTTTTTCAAATAAAAGAAGGTGTACCTCCTCATTATTCTTCGTAGAAGGACAATGTTCAACACCTTTTGGAACGACAATAATTTCGCCAGCTTCAACCTTTACGGTTTTATCTCTGAATTTCATGTAAAGAGTTCCTTTTATTACCTGAAACAATTCATCCTCATGGTCATGTTTATGCCATACAAAATCACCGCATATTTTTGACAGATACACTTGATTGTCATCTACCATTGCAATGCGATGTGGATGCCATTGTTTATCGAATTTTGAAAGTTTATCCTTTATATTAATTGCTATCATGTTTTTCAACTTAATTTATGAAATAAGCATAAACAAATTTGCTTTTTACGTATTCACTAATTTTATATAGATGAAAACAAGTTACTTATTTCTTGATTGATTCTAGTAGGTCTTAACGTTTCTTTATGTAGCAAACACCACATTGTTTTGGCTGTAACGATAACTTTTTGGGTAGAAGTCTTTATGATTTTTGTATGTCGTTCACTTTTTGCTCCGTGATGATGATCAATCCAGGTTTGAATGGTTAGTTCATCATTTTCCAAAGCAGGATGATGATATTCTATATAATGATTTAATACTACCCAAACATAAGTATCCCTTATTTCCTGATCAGTTTTAGCTTCCCAATGTTTTTTAGCAATATCCTGTACCCATTGTAGATAGGTAACATTATTCACATGATTCATATCATCAATTGCCGACTTTGGGACTGTTATATAGGATTCGAATATTTCAGAGTTCATTGTGAAGTTATGCTAAATTCATTTATGATAATATACTCGAAATGATTTTGTAAAAACATTTTAAACCATAACGAGATGCTATAAATTTAAAAAACTAACTTAAAATATGTATTCCATGAAAACAAATCTTTTGAAAATCGACAGAGTTGCGATACTCTCACAAGAAAGTCAACGTATGATTAAAGGACAAGCGGGTATAGATTTATCTTTGTGTGGATGTTCTTGTAGTGGTGGTGTCTCAAGCCCATCGTATTGCGGTAAATTTATTATTTGTCCACAGATATATGCGTGCTAAAAAAGTTGGTAATACTTCTAAAAATTTTAACCATATCAATACTAATTGAAAGTATTAGAAGTGTACAGATGAAATATTCTTGCTAGCTTTTTTATCAAAAATCAAGAATCAATTTGGCGATATAAAAGAACAGGAAAATCCCAAAAATATCATTGCTGGTAGTAATAAACGGGCCTGTTGCAATCGCCGGATCGATACCTCTTTTATCAAGAATTATTGGTACAAAGGTGCCAATTAGTGCAGCTACAATAATAACACTCATCAATGCCGCTGCAATGGTTAAACTAAAAGAAATCTCATAATTCATAATGAGCCCAAATAGGATTACCAAAAGGGCAAGTGCAGCTCCATTGATTAAGCTAAGTCCAATTTCCTTTAATAGTCGTTTTAGAAGACTTCCTTTTACGTTATCATTGGCTAAACCTTGTACAATAATTGCCGATGATTGTACTCCTACATTACCAGCCATCGCCGCAATAAGTGGAGTGTAGAAAAATAAATCCCGTATCCTTGGGTTGGTCATAACATCCTCAAAATCCTGCATAATAAAGACACTCCCCAATCCTCCAAATAACCCTAAGATTAACCATGGCAATCGAGCTCTGGTAAGTTCCCAGACATTATCATCAGCCTCTACATCCTGTGATATACCCGCTGCCATCTGATAATCTTTTTCGGCTTCATCCTTTATGAAATCTACCATGTCATCAATCGTGATGCGACCAACCAGAACGGTTTCATTATCTACAACAGGGATAGCTTCTAAGTCATATTTTTGCATAATTCTGGCGACTTCTTCACCTTCAGTTTCTACATTTACATAGTCTACTTTTGGGATGTATACATCACTAATATATGCTTTGGCGGAAGCGGTAAGTAAATCCTTGAGGGATAATCTTCCTTTTAGTCTTCCATCTTTATCAACTACATAAATGGAGTGTACTCTGGTAACTTTTTCTGCCTGGCGTCGCATTTCGCGAACACATCCTGCGACTGTCCAGGTTTCTTTTACCTTTACGAGTTCTTTTGCCATGAGTCCTCCTGCGGTATCTTCTTCATACAACAGTAGTTCCTTTATATCTTCGGCATGTTTCTCGTCTTCTATCTCTGCAATTACTTCTTCTGCACGATCTTCAGGAAGCTCTGCAATAATATCAGCAGCGTCATCGGTATCCATTTCTTCTAACTCCTCTGCAATTTCTTTTACAGATAAGTTCTCTAAAATACGTTCTCTAAAATCCTCTTCTAACTCCATAAGAGCCTCAGAGGTCTTTTCGCTATCTAATAATTTAATAAGGTAGGTTGCTTGATATAGATTTAATTCTCCGATAATCTCGGCAATATCAGCAAAATGGATTTCACCAAGCATTTCTTCCAAATGAGTATCACCTTCATCCTGAATGAGGTGCTTCACTTGGTCGATAAGCTCATTGGAAATCTCGAATGACATAGAATACTTATTTTTGGATTTCTTTACAAATGCTCACAAAGATAACCAAAGAATTCAATTGCAGTTGAGATTGGTGTTAAATGAAATTAGTTTACCGATTTTTGGATAAGTAATGTGAGTTCTATAAACTGATCGACACTTAATTGCTCAGGTCTCTTAGTCAGAATATCCAGCTCTTTGATTTCATCACTTAACTGGAAAGTTTTTAGGCTGTTTCTTAGAGTTTTTCTTCGTTGTCCAAATGCTGTTTTAACAACTTTGTAAAAGAACTTCTCATCGCAGGGAAGTACTTCTATTGGTTTTCGGATTAATCGCAAGACACCACTATCTACTTTGGGAGGAGGATTAAAAACAGATGGAGGAACTGTAAATAAATACTCTGCATCATAAAATGCCTGAGTCAACACGGATAAAATACCATACGTCTTGCTTCCTGGTTTTTCACAAATGCGTTGGGCAACCTCTTTCTGGAACATTCCGGTGAATTCTGGTATTCTTTGCCGATTTTCTAAGGTTTTAAAAACAATCTGTGATGAAATATTGTATGGGAAATTTCCTGTAATAGCAAACGGTTCGTTATTAAATAGTGAATCGAGATCATATTTAAGAAAGTCGGCTTCGATTACTTTAAAGACTCCTTTGCCCTCTCTAATTTCCGGATGTTCCAATGGAAAACTGGTATTTAGATACTCAATAGATTCAGTATCCAGATCCATAGCTATTAAATCCACATCTTTTTGTAGAATGTATTTAGTAAGCACACCCATTCCGGGACCAATTTCGATTACATTTCTATAGTTGTTGAGTGTAAGTGTATCTCCAATTTTTTTTGCAATGTTTTCATCTTTAAGAAAATGTTGACCCAGATGTTTTTTCGCTCGGACGGCAGTTTTTTCCTGCCAACCTTTATGGTGTGATAATTCGTTTTTGTTTTTTTTGAATTTGGAGGACATCCTATAGTTTTTTTGTAAGTGATTGAACCTTCTCTAAAATAATATTTTCTATTTCAGCACGATCATTTTTTCCAAACCACGAAATTTCAAGGTCAATTTTATGCCCGGCTTTAGTTACTAAGTAAGGTTCAGAACCACCTTTGGCAGGATAGAACTTTTTTATTTGATCATAATTCAGTTTTTGTCGACCTATCATCATGTGATTGTTATCGAGGATAATCGTTGGGTTGTTAGACCTTATTATTTGAAATGCTGCGAGAACCAACACTGCGATTAAGAGTATAAATATTACTTTTTCAAAAAAAGAACTTTCTACAAAAAAAGAAATAATATTTGTAAATAAACTAATTATAAAAACACAAAATGCAGCACCAACTACAAGACCAAAAATCTTAATAATATAAAGTAGTGTGGGGCGGTATTTTTTCATCTATTTATAAGTGTTTTTATTCGTGCTGATTTTATTGCTGTTCACTAATGATTTCCAGCTCAGTTCTAAACGCTACAAAATGACCTGCAAACTTGTTTGTTTCTGAACGAAGACGTTCTGCGTCTTCTGTATAATAACGTTCTAATGTACTTTTACTATCCGTAGTATATTGCACAGAATAAGTGATACCGCCCATTTCTTCTTCAACCAGTACTTTGCTCATTAGGGCTCTACTAAATTTTCCTGTAGCTAACATATCAGGAATGTGTTTGTTTTTCATCCAATCTAACCATTCATTATGTTTGGTTTCTTCTATGTTGATGGTAACGTTGTAAATGTACATTTATAGTGTATTGTTGATAGTTTTGAATAATGCAAAGAAACGAAATTATAATGGTTATCATCCTAATTAAACTGATAGGAGTAAACGACTTATTTTTTAGGAAATATGAGCGCTGTTTTTATGGTATGTTTTTGAGAAGATATTTTCTCTTAATTACAATATATTAATAGAAGCATAGATTGCTCAACTCTCAACTAATTAATAGCGTCACCTCGCAGCGTTCGATATTTTTTTCTGGCATCCACAAAATAAATACTATCTGCGTGATTAAAGATCAATTTTTCGTATAACTCTTTAGCTTTTTCAGGTTCTCCCAGAACATTTACATATAATTCTGCAAGCCAGTAATAAGCATCATCTACAAGAATGTCATCAGGATAAAATTCTATAATTTTGAGATAGTTGACTTTTGCTTTTTCAAATTCTTTTTCTTTTTCGAATAATTTGGCTTGTCTTAAAAATGTTTCATCCTCAATTTTTTCGCCTTTGTGATTAACTAAAATTTCTTCATATTTAGCAATAGCTTCTAGATTTTTATTTTGGAAAGCCAGTAAATCACCTTTAGCAAAAATCTTTAGTGCAGTTTGCGTAGAATCTTCCAAAGAATTATCACTTATGATAAGACTTAGCTCCATTGCGTCATTAGCAATTAATTGTGAAGTGGATGATTTTAGAACATCTAATTGTGTCTGTGCCCAGGCAAAATCTCCTTTATAATAACTGGTTTTTGCCACTTTAAACCTTGCGTCCTGAGCTAAGAAATTATTTTTTAAGGCATTTTGTACTTGAGTATAATATATAAGCGCCTGGTTGAACTTTTGATCCAACACAAGAATGTCTGCAATTTTCATTTTAGCACGAGAGGATTGAAATCTAGAGAGTTTTTCTCTACTTAATAACTGCTTAAGAAAACTGATAGCTTCTTTTTTTCTATCTTGATTAAAAGCTAAGAAATGTGCATAGTCAATTTGGAGGCCAATGGTTTCTCTTGATTTTCCGTAGGTTTCGAATATAGCTTCATATTGTTCATTTATATTCTTATACTCCTTTTTATCAGCAAGATCTGTTTTGGCTTTTAAAATGATTTTATGTGCTTTGAGTTTGATATCGTTTCCGGCTGGGGTTTCTAAGAGATAATCCAAAATATAGGTTGCAGATTTTATGTCTTTAGCTCCAATAGCAATACGTGCAAGATCCAGAATACCTTGTAGACCCTGATCTTTACGTTTGTAAATTGCTTTTTCTTGTATAAAAGCTTTTTTGAAATCCTTTTGCTGTACAAAAAGCCAGCTTAACATCTCGTTAAAAATAATGTCGGGATTTTGCTGAAGTTTTTTAATCAATAATTTTCTGAAAATTACATTGGCTTCATTTAATGGATCATCTGTGATATATTGATTGAAGTTTCTTTGAACAATATTCTTGTAGTTAGGTTGTAGTTGTAGTAATGACAGATAACTATCAAACATTTTCTCTAGCTTACCTTGTTCGCCGTATATTTTAGCAAGTTGAACATTAAAATTAGCACCGGGATTCGACGCCATTCCTTTTTCATAAATTATAGCTGCCTGATCAAGCAGGTTATACTTTTCAAATGTCTGGGCTAGTGTATAAGCAGCATTTACGTTATTATGATTAAAATTTCTAACTGCTTTATCATAATATGTCTTTGCCTTAGTAGCATCTCCCTGAACTTCAAAATGATGTCCGAGTTCTACGAGTAGCTGTGAATTATTAGGACTCTTTTCTATTCGTTTCTGTAAAATTTCCTCGGCCTTGTCAAATTGTTCCAGTTGCTGATACGATTCTACAAGTCCTAAAAGATAGTTGATACGATTAGAGTTTTTGGTATATAACTTTTGATATACAGAAAGTGCTTTTTCATATTGACCTTGTTGCATATAATTTTTAGCCAACTGCTCAGATTGACCAAACATTGGTATAGCAAAAAGAAAAGCTATATAAAGAAAGATAAAGCGCATTCTGCAAGTTTTTTTGTAAATATAGCAAAATGCACTTTGATATTCTGTTATGAAGAATGTTAAACAAGGCAATCTTCTTTAAACATTATAATGTTATTTTGGATTCTGGCCTACGCCAGAATGACAAGTGCTTCTTTGTTTTTATTAGTGATCCGCCGTGGCGGATGAAAAGTTGCGAAGCAGCGTATTCAAAATAAATAGACGAACCTGCCTGCCTGGTGGACGGCCGGCAGGTTAATCCCGCTTTTTTAGCGGGATCTTAGGTCTAATACCTTGAAGCTTGCTTCGAAATTTTAAAGATTATTTTCCTTTGAATGCCTTGTGGGTTTACCCCGAGGATATTTACTTCGATTAGAAGTAGTCAGATTAGTCAATGTACTCGAATCCACAGTAAGGAACCAAAACATCCGGAATTTTGATACCGTTTGGAGTTTGATAGTTTTCTAAAATACCCGCAAGCACTCTTGGTAATGCAAGCGAACTTCCATTAAGCGTATGAGCCAGTTGATTTTTACCGTTAGTATCTTTGTATCGTAATTTAAGGCGATTAGCCTGATAAGATTCAAAATTAGAAACAGAGCTGATCTCTAACCAGCGATCCTGAGCTGTAGAAAACACTTCAAAATCGTAAGTGAGTGCAGAAGTAAACCCAATATCACCTCCACAAAGACGTAAGATACGGTATGGTAACTTTAATTCTTTAAGAATCTCTTTTACATGATCCACCATTCCGTCTAGGGCTTCGTATGAATTTTCAGGTTTTTCGATACGTACGATTTCTACTTTATCAAATTGGTGTAAACGATTTAATCCACGCACATGTGCTCCATAAGAACCGGCTTCTCTTCTAAAACAAGGAGTATATCCTGTACAACAAATGGGTAGATCACTTTCATTTACTAAATCATCTCTAAACATATTCGTTACCGGCACTTCTGCAGTAGGAATCAAATACAGGTCATCTGCAGTAATGTGATACATTTGTCCTTCTTTATCAGGTAACTGCCCTGTTCCATAACCGGAAGCCTCATTCACTAAATGTGGAACCTGATACTCGGTATAGCCTGCTTCGGTATTTTTATCCAGAAAATAACTAATTAATGCACGTTGTAGTTTGGCACCTTTTCCTTTATAAACAGGGAATCCTGCACCAGAAATTTTTACACCAAGCTCAAAATCGATGATATCGTATTTTTTTGCTAATTCCCAATGTGGTAAAGCACCATCTTCTAGAACAGGAATATCTCCTTCTCTAAATACTTCTTCATTATCTTCATCACTTTGTCCGTCAGGAACAGAAGCATGCGGAACGTTAGGAATAGTATACAACAATTCTTTAAGCTCTTCTTGTATTTCTGTTAATCTGGCAGATAAACTTTTAGAACTCTCTTTTAGTTGACTTGTTTTTTCTTTTAAAATAGCAGCTTTTTGGGCTTCGCCATTTTTAAATAGCATCCCGATTTCTTTTGATAATTTATTGGAGTCGGCAAGCGTGTTATCCAGTTTTGCCTGAGTAGCACGTCTTTCTTCATCCAGATGAATTACTTTTTCGAGAATAGGAGCAGCGTCAAAACTTCTTTTTGTCAACGCTTTGATATACTCCTCTTTATTTGCTATGATGTCCTGTACTACTAACATGATTCTATTTTTGAGCGATCCCATTTTTACAAAATGGTCGGGCTATCCGCTATATCTTTTTTAATCCCTACTCTTCGACTTCGCTCAGAGCACGGATTAAAAAAGGATGCCGCTGCTATCCCTTTCGCGTTAAAGCAGCAAATTTAAAGAAAAGTGTGGGTTTTGAAAGCTTTAAAATAATAAAATAACTTAACTGGATTTAGATCCGATTTTTACTTCTATTTAAAAGCATATTTCTTACATAAGATTGATGCGTAGGAATAGAATTTTGAATAAACTATGATTTAGTACTAAGCAATATGAATTTATGCAATAGCTTGATTTTTTTTGAAATTTGACGGTGTAACTCCTTCAAATCTTTGAAACGTTCTGTTAAAGCTAGTTTTTGAATTAAATCCACATTCTAGGGCAATCCCTAATAAAGTATACTGGGCATAGGATGGGTCTAATATTTTTTGCTTTACTTCCTCAACCCTGAAATAATTGATATAATCGTAGAAACTCACTTTCATATGTTGATTTAATAAATACGAAAGTTTTTTTTCTGATATAAGTAGTTCTTTAGCAATAGACTTTAGGGATAACTCAGGATTTAGGTACAACTTGGTGTTATAAATTAGATCTTCAAGATTTTTCTGCAATAAATGCATCTCTTTTGGATCATAAATCTGTTTTTTAGGATTTGTAGTGGGATTGACTTCTTGTTCACCCTTTTTCTGAGTCTTTCCTTCTTTTAATAAAAACTCCGGTAGTAACACTCTGGTTTGAGAAATTCCTTTATATGCCAGATATACAATCAAAAAAACAACAAAAATCGCAATGATCCCAACTGCAGAATTGATATCACCATATAAAACTTCAAATAGGGTAATGGATATATCTATGCCGATGATAATGATAGTGCCATACAAGAAATTCTGTAACCAATTTAAATCTGCAGAGTCTATGTTCGCATAATAAAGCTTTACTATTTTTTTTGCCCTGTTGAGTAGTTTTAAGGTAACGATGCAGTATAATAAGGAATTGATATTACTTAGAGCCCATAAGTTCTCTAAGCCTACCCGTAAATGACCAAAAGTGTCAGGACTCTTAATCAAACAAATTAATTTAGGGATACTTGCAAAAAGGAGATATAATACTGGTATAAGAATGTGTTTGTAGTTTTTCTTAATAACATTTTTACTCGAAAAGAAAATGGATTTTACATATAGAAAAAGAATTGGGCCAATACTAATAGGGATTGTATCTTGAAATAGAAAAGCCGAAAAAAAGATCATACGACTCTTATTGATAAAGCCGAAAAACGAAATTTGGGTTAATAGAATCCAGGAAAAAATGATAAAGAGTATTTTAAAATGAAATTCTTTTAGTCCATTTTTCCATAAAATATAAAGTAATAGAATGTTTGCGAGTATACCTAAGTGAAGAGTGAAATCCATAAAAGATATAGTTGATGATTGGTATGTGTAAAGCTTGGTTTGTTTAATAAGACGAAGATAACAGTCGTAGGTTGCAGAGTTCTTATTGCTTAATTTAAGAAACATTTATTTTTTAGATGTAAGCCCGATAAACTTTTACGAGGTAAATTTAATTTAACGCATAAAAAGGTGCCGTATCTTCTTTTGGCACGAAATTAAAGAAACTTTCTTCTTAATTAGCGAAGTAGAATTTAATGATCTCTACAGTCCCTGCATTGAAAACATTCTGAATTTGATCTTTAAAAATGACGGGATAAATCACTGACACAAACCTTGAGTGTCATAAAATGTTCAAGGCTTCATTATTTTAAAATTAGTACTTATGAAAAAATCGTTGTTAAGTTTGGGAAAATTGCTTAGTAAATCAGAACAAAAACATGTCGTAGGAGGAATAGCCATAACACATTATGATCCTAATTGTGACTTATACGAGGGGCAGATTAGACCTGGTTGTCCTTGTGTTCAGGGTTCAGCTTGTATGACAGTGAATTATGAGCGTGGGGTGCCAGTTTCTGGAATATGTCAAGGTGAAGTTTGTGTAGCGACTTAATTCCAAGGTTGAATTAGGTGAGTATATTACGTATATTAGAATTAATATCTAATGGCAAGGGTTCTTTTTCAGAACCCTTTTTCTTTAGCTTGATGTTGTAAACAAACATTGTGGATGTCGTATATTTAACCTGTGATTACAAATACAACAAGACGTTTTTTAGCTTCATTTTTAATCTTAATAGGTTCCTTATATCGCAACAATAGAACCCGAAGATTTACATTGATACCTTTAGTAGTTATTGGCTTAGGTTTTTTGCTACCACAGGAAATGGTGATCCCTGTAAAAGGTGCTACAACTAAAAACTGGGATGATGATTCGTTTTGGGCGCATCCTTGGGGAAGTTCTATTACGCATAAGGGGATTGATATTTTTGAAGAAAAAGGCACGGATGTGATTTCATCTACATACGGTATTGTGATGTATACCTATGAAGGAGGAAAAGGAGGGAAGACTGTTACGGTTTTAGGTCCCAAATGGAGATTTCATTATTATGCACATCTGGATGAAGTAGAAGCTTTTCCGTTGCTGCCGATAAAACAAGGAACCAAATTAGGAACGGTTGGTAATACAGGTAATGCAGTAGATAAACCACCGCATCTACATTATTCGATCACAACACCTTTTCCATACTGGTGGTTGCGAGATACAGAGGCTATACAAGGAAATCGAAAAATGTTCTATTTAGATCCTGATACATGGTTAAGAGAATAAAAATAGAGTTCTAATTCTCAACCGTTTTATGTCTTAGATAGATACGGGAATTTCAATGTTAATAACGGTACCTCTGTTAATTGTAGAATCAATAACCATATTTCCTGATAAGGAGTGTAATCGATTTCTGATATTCTTAAAACCGATCCCATCAGCTACCTTATCTGCTTCAAATCCAATACCATTATCTTCAAAAAGTAGTTGTAAAATAGTTTGATATTGATTGAGGTAAATGTCAATTTGATCTGCTTTGGCGTGTTTTAAAGTATTGGTTAATAATTCCTGAATGATTTTAAAAAGCTCTTCTTTTAAAGGATTTTCGATTTCGTTAATCTTTTCTTCTGGATGAGGATTGAAAGAAATTTTTTGATGACTTCCTTCTTCAATGTTATTTACGTATTCTTTTATCAAGGTAGAAATCCCGTTGTTCTGAAACTTTTTGGAAGCAAGGTTATGAGATAAATCGCGTACCTGATGGTAGGTTTCATCTACTTGTTGAATAATATTTGATTGTTGAGTTCCGTTATGGCTATTGCCAGAAAGTTGTAGTTTTATACTTGCCAGATTTCCACCAATACTATCGTGTAATTCTCTGGCAAGGCGCATGCGTTCTTTATTTTGTCCGTCCATGGTTGCCTTGACCAGATTAAGTTCCTGATCTTTCATCAATCCATGTACCTTTTGAGAATTTACCTCTTTCTGAGATTTGTTAAGCTCTATTTGCGTTTTTAATTTCTGGAAGTATACAAATAACAGCGCTATTACGGGAAGTAATACTACAAGAAAGCCAATAAGAAATGCTTTTTTGATGGTGCGCTGTCTTTCAATTTCACTTTCTTTTAATAGTTGCTCTTCTTTAAGCGCTAGTATTTCTTTTTCTTTTTGTAGAGTTTGGTATTTTACCTCCATATCTTTTACAATCTCTTTGTTCTGATTAGTTAGAATTTCATTAGAAACACCGAGGTATTGAGTCATTAGATTATAAGCATTTTCATAATCTTTTTCAGCTACTTTTATATTCCTAAGTACCATAATAACATCTCTCTGTAACTCAAGCTTGTTCCACTGTACAGTATTTACATAGGCAGAGGATAGGATGATTTCGGCATCTTGTAAATGTCCTTGATTATAGTATACAATGCCCATTTGGATGACAGCGTTGATATAAAGGTCATAAAATTTGCTTTGCAACGCAATCTCTTTTACAGATCGAAAATATGCTAACGCATGGTTAAGGTTATTTTCGAAGATATCTATCCTACCCAGTTTCAGCTGAGTTTCTAATCTGATTTTGTTATTTTCATAAAGACGTAGGTCGTCCAGTACCTGCAGATAATTGGATTTTGCTTTTGAAAAGTCTTTTTTTAAAAAATAAGTATCTGCCAGATGTTTTTTGGCTAAAATTAAAACTTCAGTATCTGTGCTGTTTTTTAAACAAGTTTGAAAGATAGTTAGAGCAGTATCATATTCCTTCTGGTTAAGGTAAACAATACCAAGCCCTATTTGATGAGTGTAGTGCATTTTACTCATTTTGACAACGGGTGAAACTGCAATCCCATCAAGATGATGTTTCATAGCGTCATCAAAAAGTCCTTTCTCTAACTTTCCTTTTCCCAGAATATTATAAGATTTTGAAAGATAGAGATCATAATCTGAAAGTTCATTTTCTCTACCCCGAATCTCATTTTGCAATAGGTTTCCATAGTATACTATAGAATCTGTGTTCCCTGACTGGATATGAATCGTTGCAATAGTATCTATGATTTTTATTCGCTTAAGAAGATTAGTTGTTGTCTTTAGGTCTTTATAAAAGTGTCTGTCTACTGTATTAGGGATTTCACCAAAAGAAGAATACCAGTCTTTCTTTTCCTGAGATTTCACAGAAAATGAAATAAGTATAATAAATAGATAACAATAGGTAGCAGAAATTATACGTATCATAATACAGTCCTATTCATTCTTGTAAGTCGGATATGTTTATTACTTATCATATTTAATTACCCAAGGATTTGTAGTAAAGTAATTCCAGTCTACACTTGTTAAATCTACATCGGGATCAATTAACATTCTTAGTTTTTTGCCATTCACAGAAACTTTACTGCTGGCATAAACCGCTATATCTCTTCCTTCTTTTAGATGTTCTTTTCTAAGAAATTGTGCAAACTGCCAGATAGCATCCGGTTTGGTGTTTACCAGTCGACGCTGTTTTACAGTCAGGTATTGATTCTTGTCAATTTTTACCCGTCGGCAATTGTTATCCTTAAATTCAATATAAAAATTGGTAAATCCTGATCTACCTCGTAGCATCATTCTCCAACTTAATTTATGTCCTTCTTCTGTCCATAATACATCACCTGGTATAAACCAATGTCGTACAGGTAAAGCAAGTTGAATAACAAACCATATTGCTAATGCCGGAATTAAAAATCCTTTGTATGAAGGGATAATCACCTCATTTGCACTGTAAAACTCTTTTTTACGCATGAATATGCGATGAATGCGTTCTTTGGAAAAGAAAAACACACTAAAGGCTAACGATAAATACGGAAATATTCCGATTTGAAATACAATCGAATTAAATAAGTGGAAAAAGATACTAATGATAAATGCAGGAAGGCGGGTTTTTCTCCACAGTAATAAAGGAATAATCAAAAGATCAAATAAAATTCCAAAATAAGTAATAGAAACATGGGTCCAATGTTGCTGTAGAATATCTCCTACAATTGGGTAGTTAGCCCGAGAAAGCATCAAGTTTTTAGCAACTGTATAATCTAACCAGTCCGGATATAACTTTGCAACGGATGCATAGGTATATACAATCCAGAGTTGTATGATAATAAACAAGACGCACCATCTCGGCATGGATATTTTTTTTAAAGCCGGATTTCGCTTTACATCAATTGAGAAATAATTACTTGCAGGAAGTGTGCTCATCAAAATACACAGTAACAATAACAGGTAATAATGATTGTTATAGGACGACTTTTGCATATAATAGACACCAGCCCAAAGAATAGTATATCCTATCATGCTCCATCGGTATTTAAAACCGATCATTACAAAAACACCGAGTATACCCATCAGTGCGAAATAGAAATACATACCATTTCCGGGAAGTGGTTGTAAAAAATCTAAACCTATAAAGTTAAATGTAAATTGAGGTTCTACCAAAGTTCGCCTTACCCAACCGGTAAGAATAGCCCCAAAGGATTCTGCGGCAATCAGAAATCCAAAAAAAACTCTAAATATTATGAGCGCACTGTTATCTATTTGTGTAAATAGCCAACGATTTATCATACCATAGAATTTATAAAATCTCTAGAAAAGTCTTCATCATCTTGCATGGCAGCTTTTAATGCTTCAATAGAATCAAATTTTTTCTCATCTCTAATACGTTTTAGCATTTCTATTTGAATCTTTTTTTCGTATAAATTAAATGAAGCATCAAAGAAATGAGTTTCAATAGTTTGATGTTTTCCATTTACTGTAGGGTTGTTACCAATATTCATCATCCCAAAATACGTTTTATTGTTGATCTGAGATTTTACGATATATACTCCCTTTTTCGGGATGAGTTTGTAATCTTCTTCTATGTATAGGTTTGCGGTAGGGTACTCTAGTTTGCGGCCTAGTTCCTTTCCTTTGATAATCTTACCAGTAAGCATAAAGTTATAACCTAAATATTTATTGGCTCTGATAATATCTCCATCCAGCAACGCTTCACGAATTTTTGTAGAACTTACGGCTACATCATCAATATCCTGTTTAGAAATTTCTTCTACCGTAAAATCATTTTGAATTCCAAAAGAAGCAAGATCCGTGATGTTAGAATTTCGATTCCTTCCGAAGCGATGATCATATCCAATAATGACGTGGCGTACATTTAGTTTTTCTATTAACATCTCTTCGACATATTCTTTGGCAGAGAGGCGAGAAAATTCTTTGGTAAAAGGGTGGATCACTAAGCTGTCTAATCCTGTTTTTTCTAAAATCTGAATACGTTCTTCTATGGTGTTAATCAGTTTAATATTTGTGTCTTTTTGCAAAACCATTCTTGGATGAGGGAAAAAGGTAAGAATAACTGATTCAAGATTATTTCGTTTAGCGGCTTCCACCAATCGTTCAATTATCTTTTTGTGCCCAATGTGTACTCCATCAAAAGTTCCTATAGTAACTACAGATGGTGTATGGTTGTCATATGTCTTAGCGTCTGTATAGCGTTTCATCCTAAGTTATTATTGGTTTTCTGTATTTGATGAGATAGGCTATAAGGCGCAGAAATTATTGTCAATTCGGATGTGGTTTTTCGTTTCAAAAAGATTAATTTTAGTAAAATCATACTTTGTAATCCAGGTTTACATAAGATCTGCTATAGTGGTTATTAAGCAGTAATTGTAAGTTATAAAATTAAGGAAATGTTGTGAGATGTACTACTTATTTTCCGTTAAAGGTATTCATAGTATTGGCTAGTCCCGCAGTTGTAAAGGATTTTATTAAAGCTATAGCTTTGTCTAATCGTTCTGGCATAGCAGCTTCTTCTTCTGGACCCCATTCTCCCAAAACATAGTCAACCTGTCTTCCTTTGCTAAATTCTGCCCCAACTCCAAATCGGAATCTGCAGTATTTTGATGTGTTTAGTTGGGCTTCAATATCCTTGAGCCCATTATGACCGCCGGCACTACCTTTTGCCTTTACTCTAATAGTGCCAAAAGGCAGATTAATATCATCTGTAATGATGAGTAGGTTTTCTATAGGAACTTTTTCTTTTGTTAACCAATACCTAACTGCTTTTCCGCTAAGGTTCATATAAGTGTTTGGTTTTAGTAAAAGAATAGTACGACCCTTATGTTTATAGGTTGTTAGATCACCCAATTTTTCCGTTTCGAAAGTTAAGCTTTCTTCTTTTGCCAGAGTATCGAGAATTCTAAAGCCAATGTTATGACGGGTGTTATGATATTTAGGTCCAATATTACCGAGACCTACTACAAGAAATTTTTTCATGAGAGCTGAATGAGTTTCTTCTTTAGTTTTTTGATTTTTTTTTGGAAATAGTCTATAGTAAAGGCTTTTCAATATTTCAAATAATTTTAATTGTCCTAAAATATCATGACGGTTGATATCAAATTACTCAAGTTTTGCGAAACAGATTTCACAAGATTTTTATGAGGTATAAAATTAGGTGTTTTCTGTGTAAGACTCAAATATGATGTTTTTATTGGCTATTTTTTAGAGGTATTTTTTTTGATTCTTCTTAGGTTTATAAAAATACAAGTATACAAAAAGCCCTGAAACATATTGCTTCAGGGCTTTACTAAAATTAAGGTTATCTATCTATAATTTTATTCTTTAATAAAACGAGCTGTTTCTTCATTTACTCTTAACATATATACTCCGGCTTCTAATGCTTGAACATTGATAGTGTTAGAGAAAGTTCCTTTTAGAACTGTTTGACCTAACATATTGTAAATTGAATATTGTTGAGCACTTGAGTTTCCTGCACGTACATTAAGAATTGCTCCTTTTAAAGGATTAGGATACACAGATAATAATTCGGTTGGAGGTCCTAGAGGGTCATCAGATGTTGTAGCAAATGATGTTGTAGTTCCGCAAGCCCCAAGATTTATCCATCCGGTAGTAGTTCTTTCATATAAGTTTCCTTGATACGTTACTCTATCACCTGGTTGGTACGACTGAGAACTTGACCATGCTGATACTCCTTCACAAATATCTGTTGATCCACCGCCACCAGAAGTGTTGGTTAATGATAAATTATCGATGGCAATATCAGCTTGCCAAGTAGATCCTGTAATTCTATTAAGTCTAAGTTGAACACTTCCTCCTACATATGCAGCAAGATCAATACTAGCAGTTAACCAGGAATTTCCTTTATTTCCAGACTCACTCCAAAGATTTGTCCAGGTTGCACCATTATCTGTACTAGCATCTACAGCTATGCTACCCATATCTGTTGCACCATACATATGGTAGCTAAAAGATAAACTAGCTTCAGATAGACCAGATAGGTCAAAACAAGGCGAGTTTAGAATAGCTTGCTTGTTAGGATATCCAGCTCCGTTACCAGAAGCTTCTACAAAAATGTAATAAGACCCTTGAGTTGCAGAAGATGGCCCTGTACCACTAGAAGGTGTTCCACTAGCATCAACAGACCAGTTAATATCATCAGCAGTAGACTGTGTCCATGCGCCAAGCGTATTTTCGAATCCTTCATTATAAGGGAAAGAAGAAATTCCTGATGTACAACCACCTCCAGTAGATCCACCAGTAGTAGTTACATTTACGGTGTTACTAAAAGCTGATTCGTTTCCGGCAGCATCTTTTGCTTTTACACTAAATTGATATGCTGTATCTGCAGTCAATCCAGTTACATTTGTAGAGGTACCTGTAACTTCTCCTAGATTAGTACTTCCTTGGTAAACATCATATCCTGTTACACCTACATTATCAGTAGCAGCATTCCATGATAAAGTCAATGTTGTTTCTGCAACATTTGAAGCAGCTAATCCTGTTGGAGCTGTTGGCGCCTGTGTGTCAGGAGGAGTTGCAGTAGTTACATCAACAGTATTACTAAACGCTGATTCGTTTCCGGCAGCATCTTTCGCTTTTACGCTAAATTGATATGCAGTACTAGCGGTTAATCCTGTTACATTTGCAGTAGTTCCCGTAGCTTCTCCTAAAAGTGTACTTCCTTGATATACATCATAAGCAGTTACGCCTACATTATCTGTAGCAGCATTCCAGGTTAGGGTCAACGTAGTTTCTGCAACATTAGATGCAGCCAATCCAGTTGGTGCTGTTGGTGCTTGCGTATCACCTGTTGAAGCTCCAATTGTTACGGTGTAATCCTCTACTTCTCCATATTGGAAGGATTCGCAAGAAGTAGGTACTCCATTATATTTCATAGAAACACGCATTCTTGTATCCCCGTTTGTTGCACTTGCAGGAACTGTAAAAGTTCCACTAACCGGTGTAGTTTGGGTAGCTGCCTGAGTCCATACTTGCTCTCCTGCATCGGTAAAGTCACCATTTTGATTATAGTCAATCCATACACTATAGCCTTCGCTATAAACAGTTCCTGTCCAGGTTGGTGTAACAGTGATTGTATAAGAGTCACCTTTTGCAATAGATGTAGAAATAGAGGTGAAATCTGTATAACCTCCACTTCCTGCACCAGATGCATTGTTAATAGTTCCTAACTGAACATTACCAATATATTCATCAGCCGTACTATTTCCATTAGATGCACAATAGTTTAACTGAATTTCAGTAGTAGTAAAGGTTGTAGATGCGCTATAAGAAGAAGTTGATCCATCAGAACAGTTACTTCTTACTTGTGCTTCATATGATGTAGTAGCAGCTAATCCTGAAATTACAGATGAAGTTCCGCTTGCTGTTTGTGTAGTCCAGGTTGAAGTACCTGTTTGACGATATCTTACATCAAAAGATGCTCCTGGAATTGCAGTCCAGTTGATGGTAGCAGTATCAGAACCTACATTAGAAGATCCAACCCCTGCAGGTACTGTAGCGTTACAAACAACTGGTGTTCCTGTTAATCCGGTAACAATAAGAGAAAAGTTTTGACTTCCTCCAACTAGAGATCCTTTGTTAGTAACCGTAATAGTATAAGAACCAGAAGCATTTGCTACGTCAATTCTTTCATATGGATCTACGGTGTTGTCACCAGTTCCATTTGTAGTTACACCTGTTAATCTGTAAGGATTATATGTTGTAGAGTTTTGTGTAACTCTAATATCTAAATCATTTACTAAAACAGCTGCGTTGGAATTTGTAGCTGTTACTGCATTACCAGCACGATCTGTCCAGGAAATAGATGCTAATAAAGGATTCACTCCATCAGAATCTACAGTGATTGAGTACGTTTGACCACTACTTAATGTAAGTTCTTCTATTTTTGACTCGTTTCCATTAGCAGAAATTGCTTCTGCAGCAGCTTTTGCATTCATTAATCCCCATCCATAAACAGCATCAGGCCCAGAAGGTCCTGCATCATTAGCAGTATGAAGCGCAATTCCTTTTAAGGTAGCAGCTCTCATGAAATTTCCGTTTAAGTTGTTGTAATGTTGCTGTAATAACAATAAAGACCCTGTAACATTTGGAGATGCCATAGATGTTCCAGTGATACTATTGTATGCAGTATCACTACTTGCATACGTGGAATATACACCAGTACCGTTACCTGTAATATCCGGCTTAATTCTATAATCATCGGTAGGTCCTTCACTACTTGAGCTATTAATAGAAACGCTCACTAGAGAACCATCGTTATTTACATTAGCATCTTGGGCATTAGCAACAACCATATTGTTTTTAGAAGTAGAATGTCCTGTTAATTTATCATAAGAAGAGTTACCATCAAGTGGTTGTGCATTGTAGCTGTTTTGATTTCCGTCGTTTCCTGCTGCAACTACCATAAGATAATAAGGTGCATTAAACATTACTTCATCCCAATCTCTAGAAGTATCAATATACGCTCCAAAATATTGATCAGGAACTAAATCGCTTCTAAAACCATAGGAGTGATTCGATACTAACATACCATTTGCAGCAGCAGCGGTTGCCTCGGCTACATCATCATTCCACATATATCCATTTACTTTTGCTTGAGAAGCCATTCCTTTTGCACTAGCTTGCACACCAGAAGCCATAATCGTTCCGGTTACGTGACCTGCGTGAAAATTAAGTTGAACACCACCTTCTGCTGTAACATCTTGAATAGTTACTCGATTATTCCCTCCAGGACCGTCATATTCCTGGTGAGATGCTCTTGCGTGACCACCATCCCATACGTGAGCGGTCATGTTTTGACCGTCTAGATTAAGTCCAAGAGATCCTCCGTTGTTCAAGTGATTTGTTCTTGTAGATCTTGCAGCATCTACATTAAAGGTTGTATAATAAACAGGACTTCCATCAGCAGCAAGTCTTTGTAATTCAGAATAAGTACCGTCTTTAAGACGGGTTTTAATTGGCCATCCATTTCTTCTAGCAGCTGCGATTGCTTCTTTTTTCTGAAGCGCAGCTTTCTCAGCATTCTGAACTTGTAGTTGGCTAAGTTTAGAAATATTACTTTTTGCCATAATATTTTTCTTCTGATTTGCATCCTGAGCGAATACTCCAGCAGAAAGAAGGAATATAGTAGAAAAAACTAGTGAGTGTAGTTTTCCAAACCTTTTTGGCATAAAGCCAAATACCCCAGTAAGGTTTTTGTAACTTTTTTTCATTTTTATTGAGTTTGAGTTAGCAATAATTTAGTTTCCTTGATGATTCTTTAAGGAAACGACCAAAACTCTTAAAATATTCCTAATAAAAAAAAGATTTTCGATAAAGAGACGGAAAATTGCTACACAAAACCTTAACATTGGCTTAACAATTGTTTTACATACCAATAGTTGTAGGAAATATATTACAAAATACGGTTAAAACGTTGCAGCATGTTACCATTTCTGTAAAAAGGCTACGGTTTTGAGTTCGTTATAGTAAGTCCCTCCAAATAAATAAAATCCTACGTGACCTCCAAAATCGGGAGTTTCTAAAAATAATTTAGAGTTCTCTCGGGCTTCCTTAATTGGATAACAAGCATTTCCGAGAAAAGTATCATTCTTAGCATTGATAATAAGGGTTGGAATTTGAATACCGTTTAAAAATTGTTTGCTACTACATTTTTTGTAGTAATCGATTGCATCCGCATAACCATGTGCTTTACTTGTGTAAAGATTATCGATGTCAATTAAAGATTTGCAGGCGTTTATATCAGATTTACTGATCTCATTAGGAAAAACAGTCTGCCTTTCGTATAATTTTTCTTTTAAACTTTTAATGAAACGTTGTTGGTAAATGAAGTTTTTAGGTTTATTGATTTCTGTTAAAGAGTCATACAGATCACACGGAACGGATACCGCTACAGCGGATTTAATTTGTGCTGGAGTTGTTCTTTCTCCCAAATATTTTAATGTAATATTCCCACCAAGACTGAATCCACATATAGATATATTATCATAGTCTTTTTCGATGATGTGTTCGATAATCGAGCTCAAATCATCACTAACTCCGGCATTATAAGATCTATATAACCGATTAACTTCTCCGCTGCAATTTCGCAGATTTACTGCAGCTACATCCCAATGGTTGTTATTTAAGTGTCTGGCAAGACCCGTGATATATTGGCGTTGGGCATTGCCTTCCAATCCGTGAATTAAGACAGCAACTTTTTTCACAGATTTAGTATCAGATCCATAGCTCCAATCTATATCAATAAAATCTCCATCTTGTAATTCTACCCTTTCTCTTGTTTGATGAATTCCTGTTACTTTTCTCAGTAAATTAGGATAGATTGTAGAAAAATGACCATTTCTAAAAATATAAGGCGGAATATATTTGGATTCTACTACTGGCATTAGTACAAGATATTATCTTTTGGTTTTACTTTTTCAGGAAGATCTTTTTCGTCTAACATATCTCTTAAATCAATTTCAATAGTTCTACATAATGCCGTCATCGGAACATCATTAATTCTTCCTTCAAAAGGATCTTCGCTATTGCTCCCAACTTTTTCCATAGTGGTGAATATCCAAGAGATCAATACAGAAAGTGGAATCATTAAAAAGATAAACCAAGGGCGTAAGTGCTGAGACATATCACTAAGTTCGTTTTCAAAAACGCTCAATAATCCAAACGGCAGTAACAATACAAATATCCATGTAAAAACTGTACTGAAATATGCATATTGACGTGGAAAAGGAGTGTTTTTTATACGTTCACATTTTCCCTGAAGATTGTATAGCTCTTCTAAAACTGAGTGTAGAAGTTGTTTGTCGAATTCTGTAATTTTTCCTGCTTTCAATAACTCTTTAATATGTAATCCCTGATTTTTCACCAAATGAGTAGCTGCGTTTTTTCGTTGGAGTAAGTCATTATACTCTTGATCCGAAACGAAGGTCTTAGTAGCATCACAAGCTGGATTGCGTTCTCCGTGTTTATGAAATAGGCGTTCTACAGATGAGTTTTCTTTAATAGAAAAAGAAGTAGGTTGTCTCAATTGAATTCGTAGTGCATTAATCCAGGCAATATGTCGGTGAATTAATATCTTTTTGGTTTCGTGGTTATCATCGACAAGGCTTAAAACTTGGTTCGCCCAAGTTCTGCTATAATTTACAATACCACCCCATATTTTTCGCCCTTCCCAGAAACGATCATAACTCTGACTGTTTTTAAAGCCGATGTAGAATGCAACCGCAATACCAATTACAGATAGCGGCTGAAAAGGAATGTCTATAAATTTTAAGTTTAAGAAGTGATATAGTGAAAAAATAATGGCGGTGTAAAAGGTAAAGAAGATTAAATTTTTCCAGGCATAGCGAAGAATAATCCCCCAACTAATGTTTCTTTTAATATACATCGGCTAATTTTTGTTCTAAAATAAGAAGACCCCGCAGGTTTTCAAAACCTGAGAGGTCTTATTTTCTTTTGTATTGATTTAATAAATCAAACTAAAGATTAAGTTTTTATAAGAGATTTATTATGCTTGCATCGTAAGTGTTTTTTATTTTTACGGTTTAAAATTAATGGATATGTACTTAAAAGAATTTGAAATTAGATGGAATGATATTGATGCCAACCGCCATTTAGGAAACAAAACATATATAGAGTATGCAGCTCATACACGTATGTCATTTTTATTCGATATGGGTTTTGATCAAAGACTTCTGGCTAAGTTTAACATTGGCCCCATTACATTTTATGAACATATCTATTATTTTAAAGAAGTTTTTTATGGCAAACCGGTCAAAGTTTCTTTGGAATTAGCTGGAATGAGTGAAGATGGAAAGTTTTTCGAATTCGTGCATAATTTTTATGATCATAAAGGGAGAAATTTTGCGCGTTGTGAGATGATGGGAGCATGGTTAGATTTAAAAACTCGAAAATTAATACCTCTTCCTGAAGAAATGCTTCAGTTTATGGATAAAGTAGAGCGACCTGAGAACTTTAAAGTACTTACTAAAGAAGACACAAGGAAGTTTGCAAAGGTTCCTCAGGATTTAAGTTAATTTTTTTGGCGTTTTAGTAACAAGATATACACCTAAGAACACCAATAGTGCAGATACTATTTTAACCAAACTCAATGAATCTGCACCCATAGCCATCGCAAAGCTTATAGCTAATAGTGGTTGGAGATAAATGAACGCTCCAATGGTTGAAGCTTTTAGAGTTCTTAATGCAAATACATTTAATAAATAGGTAAAGAAAGTAGTTCCGACAACTACGAAAACCATTTTCCATACGACGTCGTAAGGAAGTGTAGTCCATTGTACTTCAATAAATTCTGAAATTGTAATAGGGAAATTGATGATAACACCAATCAGAAAAAACCATTTCATCAAGGTAAAAGAATGATATTTTGCGGTTAATGGTTTTACTAATACCAGATAAATAGCATAAGAAGCAGCATTAATAATAAAAAGAATATTTCCTAAAGGGATGTTAGGGGCATCTTGTCTGACTTCTGCTCCAAAAAGAATAAGCCCTAATGCACCGGAAAAACCTAGTAAAATACCAATAGTTCTTAAAAAAGTGATCTTCTCACTCAAAAAAATTGCAGATAAAATGAATACCAAAATAGGAGAGATGGTAATCATTACCGAGCTATTTATTGGAGTTGATAATTGAAGTCCTTTAAAAAACATAAGCATATTAATCACCATTCCAAATACGGCACACCCAAATATTCTTAACCAATCACTGCGATCAATTTTTTGTTTTGGTGCCCAGATAGAAGCAAGCCAGAAAAGTGCTGCGGCACCAATAACTCTAAGAAGGATAAAACCAAAAGGTTTGATATAAGTAGGCATTACGCCTTTTGCCAAGGTATGATTGATTGCATATATCAAACTGGCGCCAAAAGCTGCTAATAATGCTACCGTTCTTTTATCCATTAATTGCTGTGTTTGCAGCCTCTACTACTTTTTTACTATTCCCAATAAATATTTGGTTATTGTACAAGATTACCGGACGCTTTAAGAATGTGTAATGCTCAAGGATTAAATTCTTATAATCCTCTTCGGTAAGAGATTTGTTTTTTAGATCTCGTTCTTTATAAAGTCTAGCTCTTTTGCTGAAAAGAGATTCATAGGAACCTGCCATAGATTTCATTTCTTCTAATTGCTCAGGTGCAATTGCTTCTGATTTAATGTCTTGCAAAACAAAATCCGAAGAAGGATTCAGTTCATTTAAAATTCGCTTACAAGTATCACAAGTGGATAGATGGTATATTTTTTTCACTGATGGTTATTTAAATGTCAAAAATCAACACAAAGGAAATTCATTTCACAATGAAAACTCATATTTTTGGCTAAAAATTAAGAACATTCACTATATACATATGAAAGATCAGTTAGAAATTACCCGAACTAATAGAAGGCTAATGCTTAAAATAATGGATAATTATTCATTAGAGGATCTTAATAAAGTTCCTGAAGGATTTAATAATAATCTTATTTGGAATATTGCTCATGTGATTGTAACCCAACAGTTGCTTGTGTATAAGTTAAGTGGATTATCCTTAATGGTTGATGATGAAATGGTCAATACATATCGCAAGGGTACAAAAGCTGAAGGATTTGCAAGCGCAGAAGACGTAGAAAAGGTGAAAGAGCTTCTTTTTACTACAGTGGATCAAACCGAAAAAGATATAGAAGCTAATGTTTTTAAAGAGTATCAAGAATATCCAACAAGTACAGGATTTGTAATAAGATCTGTAAAAGATGCGGTTAACTTCAATAACTTTCACGAAGGAATCCATCTTGGTTATGTCTTAGCACTTAAAAAGTCACTGTAGTATATTTACTGCAAAATAGTCTTTAACTTCCTGCTTATCAAGTTTCAATTCAATCGGTCCTTCCGCATATGAACTAATTTCATACTGATTGTATAAAAGAATGATATGGGTATCTGTTAGGCCAATATTAATAGGAAGGCTAAAAATATCATTTTCAAAAAAGAATCCGGAACTATTGATAGATTGATTTTCAGGGATTGAATGAGTTTTTCTAAATATTTTTTCTACGAAATTTGAAAAATCTCTGTAATCTTTTAATAGCTTTTTGTTATCTACGATTTTACCGGATTCCAAGTCTATGTTTACGAAATTTGAATTTCCGCTTCCGTGAGCTCCTCCGGTAAAAATATACGAATCCACTAATATTGATAATAGATTTGTATTTCTAAAACTGATGTCACTATTTATGCTGGCTTCATAAGGAATAGTTTCTTCAGGGAATTCCTTTTTCATTTCTTGATATGATGTATTAAAACTTTTAAGAGCCTCCTCTATAGTGTTCAAGGAGGAGTCCTCATCTAAATGTAATGCTGCGCAAGCAGCTTTTTCAATTTCCTTATTAACACTGTTTGAAATTTCGCTTTCACCTAAACATTCTACCAGAAAGATTTCAGTAATTGCGCAATCTACAGCGAGGCAGTCATAAAAGTCATCGATGGCTATAGTACGCTTCTTAAAGGTCAGAGGTTCATTCTTTTGACAGCCATAAAAACACACCAGTATGATTAGGCAAAAAAGAAACTTTAGTCCGTTGTTAGGTTTTGTGTTAATCATCTACTAAAGGTATTCATTGAAATATGATTAGAACGAATTAAATCATACATTTGTTCAGTTTTTTAACATAATAATGTATAAGTTCATTTTTGCAAATAGAAAAAATTAAACTTGGTTAGAAGAACGTTAAAAAATTAAGAATTATTATGAAAGTTTAAAATAGTGAAATTTAATACAAAGACAATACACGGAGGGCAGGAACACGATCCTGCTTATGGAGCGGTAATGCCTCCAATATATCAGACTTCTACGTATGCTCAGACAACACCGGGAGGACATAAAGGATTTGAATATAGTAGAACACACAATCCAACAAGAAAAGCATTGGAAAATGCTTTTGCTAGTATAGAAAATGGAAAGCACGGATTAGCTTTTGGGTCTGGATTGGCTGCCATTGATGCTGTTATTAAATTACTGAAACCAGGTGATGAGGTGATTTCTACAAATGATCTATATGGAGGAACATATCGACTATTCACCAAAATATTTGAGGATTTCGGAATCAAGTTTCATTTTATAGGAATGGAAAACGCTAATAAAGTTGAAGCATATGTAAATAAGAATACCAAATTGATTTGGGTAGAAACTCCGACAAATCCAATGATGAATATCATTGATATCAAGGCAATAGCTGAGGTGTCAAAAAAACATAGCCTTTTGTTGGCTGTTGATAATACCTTTGCAACTCCTTATTTACAAAGACCTTTGGATCTTGGTGCCGATATAGTAATGCATAGTGCTACAAAATATATAGGAGGACATAGTGACTTGGTCATGGGAGCCTTGATTGTTAAAGATGATGAGATTGCAGAACGATTATATTTTATTCAGAATGCAAGCGGAGCCGTTTGTGGACCTCAGGATAGTTTCTTAGCGTTAAGAGGTATTAAAACATTACATGTTCGTATGCAGCGTCATTGTGAAAATGGAGAAGCAATTGCTAAATACCTAAAAAACCACCCAAAGATTGAAAAAGTGTATTGGCCAGGATTCGAAGATCATCCTAATCATGATGTTGCCAAAGCACAAATGGATGGATTTGGCGGTATGATATCGTTTGTAACAAAAGGTAGTAATTTTGATGAGGCAATAAGAATTGTGGAAAATTTAAAAATTTTCACATTAGCAGAATCATTAGGAGGTGTAGAAAGTTTGGCAGGGCATCCGGCAAGTATGACACATGCTTCTATCCCAAAGGAAGAACGCGAGAAAACAGGAGTGGTTGATTCTTTAATTAGATTAAGCGTAGGGATTGAGGATGAGGATGATTTGATAGCAGATTTAGAACAAGCTATCGGATAGATTATTATATTCAAAAAAATGAATATATATTTTTGATAATATCATATATTTGACACGTTAAATTAACCTTTGAATAAGAATCTTTTAATCCTATTAACATATGCAAGCAAAAATAGATGCATTTATGGAAGAAGTAAGAGCTCGTAATGCCCATGAGCCAGAGTTCTTACAGGCGGTACAGGAAGTTGCGGAAACTGTAATCCCGTATATAGCTACACAAGAAATATATAATGGAAAAAACATTCTATTGAGAATGGTAGAACCAGAAAGAGCCATAATGTTTCGTGTGCCCTGGGTGGATGATAAAGGAGAAATACACGTAAATAGAGGATATAGAATTCAGATGAATTCTGCAATCGGTCCTTATAAAGGAGGATTACGTTTTCATCCTTCAGTAAATTTGAGTATTCTAAAATTCCTTGCTTTTGAGCAGGTGTTTAAAAACAGTTTGACTACGCTTCCTATGGGAGGTGGTAAAGGTGGATCTGATTTTGATCCAAAAGGTAAGTCCGATGATGAAATCATGCGTTTCTGTCACAGTTTTATGAGTGAGCTTTTTAGACATATAGGCCCTAATACGGATGTACCCGCTGGTGATATCGGAGTTGGCGCTCGTGAGATAGGATTCTTATTTGGAATGTATCGTAAAATGCGTAACGAATTTACCGGAGTTTTAACGGGAAAAGGATTAAGTTGGGGTGGATCTGAGATTCGTCCAGAAGCGACGGGTTATGGTACAGTATATTTCGCAGAAAATATGCTAAAGACTAAAAATGATTCTTTTAAAGGAAAAACTGTCTTAGTTTCTGGATCAGGTAATGTGGCACAATATGCCACAGAAAAAGCTATCCAATTAGGGGCTAAGGTGGTTACGCTGTCGGATTCATCCGGATATATTTATGACGAAGATGGAATCGACCAAGAGAAACTTAAGTTTGTAATGAAACTTAAAAACGAAAAGAGAGGTCGTATAAGTGAGTACGCGGATGAATATAGTTCTGCTAAGTTTCATAAAGGAAAAACACCTTGGGGCGAGAAATGTGATATTGCATTGCCTTGTGCTACTCAAAATGAATTAAATGGCGACGATGCTAAGATGTTAATAGATAACGGCTGCAAATGTGTTAGTGAAGGAGCCAATATGCCTTGCGATGCTGATGCGGTAGCAGTTTTTCATAAAGCAAAAATATTTTTTGCTCCTGGTAAAGCTTCTAACGCAGGAGGAGTTGCTACTTCAGGATTAGAAATGACTCAAAACTCATTGCGTTTTAAATGGACAAGAAAAGAGGTGGATGACAAGCTAAAACAGATAATGAACGATATTCACGAAAAATGTGTTGAATATGGAACAGATGATGATGGTTATATCGACTATGTGAAAGGCGCAAACATTGCTGGCTTTGTAAAAGTGGCTGATGCTATGTTAGCACAAGGAGTTATTTAAAAATAATAAGGAATAATATTGAAAGCCGTTCTTACTATAATAGAACGGCTTTTTTCATTATTTAAAGGCAATAATTAGTATTTTAGCGTGTTATCAAAGCGGAGTTAATATCACTCAAAAAATTATGCGATACTTCAGACTATTATTACTTCTTTTTTTCCCATTATGTCTTTTTTCACAGGATTTTAGTAATCAATGGACTGGGCATTATTCCTATTTTCAAATTAGTGATACCTATGCAATCGAAAATAAAGTTTATGCTGCCTCTGAAAATGCAGTTTTTATTTACGACATAGATACAAGAACCTCAGAACCCGTTTCTACCGTAAATGGATTATCAGGAGAGACTATAAGCACTATTTATCACAGTTCGATATACGAGATAACAGCAATTGGCTATGAAAATGGATTGTTAGAATTAGTAATAGATGATGAGGTAAGAACGTTTATCGATATTGTAGATAAGCCGACCATACCACCAACTCAAAAGAGAATTAATAACTTTTTTGAGAATGAGGATAAATTGTATATTTCTACAGGATTTGGAATCGTGGAATTTAATTTAGAAAGAATTGAATTTGGGGATACATTTTTTGTTGGACCAGCAGGATCACAAATAAACATCACAGGTACTGTGGTATCCAATAATTCTATATATGCAACCACAACTGGTAATGGGATATTGAGTGCAGATGTTAATAATCCCAATTTGGTTGATTTCAACCAATGGACAACGGTTGTTCCAGGCGGTTATAATGGAATTACTTTCTTCAATGATCAAATTTTGGTATGGGAAAATAATAACTTAGTCAGAAGATTGGATGGTGCGTTATTAACTACTGTTGTTACAGCCTCTTCTAATATACTAGATGCATCTGCAAGCTCAGACGGTTTAACGGTGGTTACTTCAGATAGGGTTTCCATTTTTAACCCAAGCTTTCAAGAGGTAACTTCAATTACAACTAGTGTAGAAGATCCTTTTCTGCTTAATGCGGCATCAACATTAAGCAATCGTGTATATTTAGGTACAGCGAGTAGAGGTTTACTAGAAGTTGATTTGGGGAACTCAAATGTTAAAACACCGGTATCACCAGGGGGGCCTTTGAATAATTTTGCCTTTAGAATAGAGGCATTTAATAATAATCTGTGGGTGGTTTTTGGTGAGTATAATTCAACTTTCAACCCATTTCCTCTTAGAGAGCGAGGAATAAGCAAACTGTCTGCGGATGGATGGTTAAATATTTCTAAGGATGAAGTGTTAGGAGCAACCTCTTTAACCCATATTACCGTAAATCCTAATGATGAAAATCAGGTTTTTATAAGTAGCTTTAAAGATGGCTTATTAGAAATCAATGATAATCAAGCAACGAATTTATATGACAATTCTAATAGTGGATTTGAAACGTTTGTTGACGGTAATATTGCGGTCTTTCTTAACGGTTCTGTGTTTGATAATGAAGGAAATTTATGGATCAGTAATTCTAGGGTTGATAATGGTCTAAAGAGATTTACTCCAGGGTCAACACAAACTTTTGATGTAGATTTAAGTAGTTTGATATCAGATCCTCTAAGTAATTTGGGATTTTCAGATACTGTGATTGACAGAGATGGAAATTTGTTTTTAGGAAGTTTCAACTCTGGAGTAATAGGATATAATTCTAATACAGGAAATTTAGTTAAACTAGTTGGAGCTGCGCAGGCTAATCTTCCTGGAGACTATATTACGGCTTTAGAAGTGGATAGGAATAATCAACTTTGGATAGGTACTTTAAGAGGGATCAGAGTGTTGTTTAACACCCCAGGAGTATTTCAGCAGAATAACCCTAGAACCAGTCAGATTATTATTCTTGATGACGAAGGAGTTCCTCAAGAACTTTTGTTTGAGCAAGCAATTAACGATATAGAGGTGGATGGATCTAATAATAAATGGGTTGCGACTGAATCATCGGGAGTATTTCATTTCTCTCCTGACGGGCAAGAGACATTGGCTCACTTCACTGCAGATAATTCTCCATTACCCACAAACAATGTTAGGGATATTTCTGTTGACGACTCTACAGGTTCTGTTTATTTTGCTACCGGGAAAGGAATACTTGAATTTAAAGGAACAGCAACCGGACCAGAAAGTAACCTAGATAGTGTAGTGGCATTCCCTAATCCAGTTAGACCTGGGTTTAGTGGTAGAGTCACCATAAAAGGATTGACCAGCAGAGCTAATGTTAAAATTACTGATATCGAAGGTAATTTAGTATATGAAGAGATTAGTGAAGGCGGAAGTATCCAGTGGGATACAACTGCTTTCGGAAGACACAAAGTAGCCTCTGGAGTTTATCTGATTCTTATAACCGGTGAAGATCAGGCCGAAACGACGGTTTCTAAGCTATTGATTGTTAGGTAATGATTGTTCATACTTCGGCTATAGTGATTCATTCTTTGCGTTACGGAGAAAGTGATCTTATAGTTTCATTATTAACAAAAACAAGTGGGTTACGCTCTTATTTGTTAAAAGGTATATTAAAGTCTAAAAGAGGAAAAATCAGATCATCTTTATTTCAACCGTTGACTTTACTGGAAATTGAAGCTAACCATAAAAACAAAGGTACTTTAGAAAGAATAAAAGAAGCTAAAGTCCTGATTCCTTATCAATCTCTACATACTGACTTTGTAAAAAGTTCATTGGTTTTTTTTCTATCAGAAGTATTGAAGAATACAATTCAGGAAGAAGAAACAAATGAAGAACTTTTTCATTATTTAGAAACTACCTTTTTATGGTTGGACACGCATAATAATATCAGTAATTTTCATATTGCATTTTTAATAAAACTTACACAGTATTTGGGTTTTTATCCAGATGTTTCTGATATATCTTTATCTATTTTCAACATGCAGGAGGGGTGTTTTCAGGACGATACTTCCAATATTTATTGCATTGAAGGATCTAGCGTTTTAGTATTCAAGGAATTTTTGGGCACGACATTTGAAGAGAGTATGAATATTAAAATGTCCAGAACATTAAGAAATGACATACTTACCATGTTATTAGTATATTTTGAGCTACATTTGCACGGTTTTAAAAAGCCGAAGTCATTTTCGATTTTGAACGAAATTTTTAGTTAGGTAATGCGCTTATTTATAGTTGTTGTATTCACTTTATTTTTTATCACTGATACTACTGCACAGAGTATAACAGTACTCAGTAGATCAAATAGTCAAACTATTCCAAGTGTTACAATCTATAACGAAACAAAATCACTCACAGTACTTACCGATTTTGACGGAGTAGCTGATATTTCTGGGTTTTCTGAGTCTGAAACATTATATTTTGAACACATTTCTCACATTACAGCTACTTTTACCAAATCTCAGATTGTTGCATCCCGAAATATAGTATATCTGGAAATTGATGAAAATCAATTGTCAGAAGTCGTTATTTCTGTTTCTAAATGGGAGCAAGACAAAAAAGATGTTACCCAGAAAATTGTTAGTATCACTTCAGATGAGATTGCTTTTTCTACACCGCAAACTTCTGCGGATCTTTTACAGAGTAGTGGTCAGGTATTTATACAGAAGAGTCAGCTAGGAGGAGGAAGCCCGATTATTAGAGGTTTTTCTACCAACAGATTGTTACTGACGGTAGACGGAGTCCGAATGAATAATGCTATTTTTAGAGGAGGAAATGTGCAAAATGTAATATCTATAGATCCCTTTACTATTGATAGAACTGAAGTAATATTGGGCCCAGGGTCAGTGGTGTATGGGAGTGATGCAATAGGAGGAGTAATGAATTTTTATACTGCTCAACCTAAATTTGCTATTAGCGGTAAAAATAAATTAAGCGGAAATGCAATAGCAAGATATGCAAGTGCAAGTAACGAAAAAACAGGTCATATCGATTTTAATATTGGGCTGGAGAAATGGGCATTTTTAACAAGTGTAAGCTATACCGATTTTGATGATCTTAAAATGGGAAGTCATGGCCCGGATGATTATTTGCGGAATGAATATGTGGAGATTGTTGATGGTGTCGATACAGTACTTGAGAATGATGATCCGGAAACCCAGGTTTTCACAGGATATAATCAAGTTAATTTTTTGCAGAAGATACATTTTATCCCTAACGAAAGATGGGATATTAATGCCGGGTTTATTTATACAAAAACATCAGATTATCCCAGATATGATCGTTTGATTCGTCGTACAGATGGTAATTTAAGATATGCAGAGTGGTATTATGGCCCTCAAAAGTGGTTAATGGGAAATATTCAACTAACAAACAAGTGGAAAAACCGCTTATATGATAAAGTAAAATTTACAGCTGCGTATCAAAATTTTCAGGAAAGTAGAAATGATCGTGATTTTGGTGATGATATATTATCAAAAACAAAAGAAGATGTGGATGCGTATTCTGCTAATCTTGATTTCGAAAAAAAATTTGATGATAAAACAACAGTATATTATGGTTTAGAGTATATCTTAAATCAAGTGTCTTCTGATGGGTCTGAATTAAATATTTCTACTAACGAAATGGTGGCTGCCCCATCTAGATATCCAGATGGATCCACCTGGCAATCTATAGCAGCATATGCGAGTTTGAAAAGTAAATTAAGTGAAAAATTAAGATTTCAGGGAGGTATACGGTACAATAGAATCATTCTTTATTCAGAGTTTGATGATGCATTTTTTGACTTTCCATTTACGGAAGCAAACTTGGACACAGAAGCCTTTACCGGAACTGCCGGAATCAGTTGGTTGCCAAATGATATTCTGCAATGGAAACTAAATTTTTCAACAGCTTTTAGAGCACCAAATATCGATGATGTTGGCAAAATATTTGACTCAGAGCCAGGTTCTGTAGTAGTGCCTAATCCTGATTTAGAACCAGAATATGCATACAATGGCGAAATCGGTGTAACGGCAAACATGGGTAAAGGTTTTAAGATTGATTTAGCGACTTATTATACTCAACTGGATAACGCATTGGTGCGCAGAGATTTTGCATTGAATGGTGAAACAGAGATTCTTTTTGGTGGTGAATTAAGCAATGTACAAGCTATTCAAAATGCAGCGAATGCTCAGATTTATGGATTTGAGGCCGGAATGAGTTATGATTTTGCGAAGAATTTTAATTTTTCTTCAAAATATACTTTTACGGGTGGAGAGGAAGAACTTGATGATGGATCTGTTTCACCATCAAGACATGTGGCTCCACAGTTTGGTAGTGTAAACCTTACGTATACCAATACTAAGTGGATGATTGATTTCTCTGCCATTTACAACGGTCAGTTTGATTTTGAAGAATTAGCACCATCACAACAAAATAATGACTTCTTATATGCTCTTGATGAAAATGGGAATCCATATTCTCCTTCTTGGTATATACTTAATATAAGATCAAGATATAACTTTACTAAAAGTTTAGAGGCTACCTTAACCGTTGAAAATATTACAGATCAGCGTTACAGGCCTTATTCTTCTGGTATTTCTGGAGCCGGAAGAAACTTCATCTTGTCATTAAAGTATTCCTTATAAACAAAAACGATACTTCTGGAAGATACATTATACATATTTGATATTGATGGAACTCTAACAGATAGTGTTCCTATGTATTTAATATCTGTGACCAAAGCAATGAGAAGCTTAGGAATTAAGGATATTGATACAGACTATAATAACTATAAACATCATACAGATAGTTATGCATTACGCTATAACTTTGAGCGTAATTTTGATAAACAGTTTTCGGATGATCTAATAGAAGATTTCGAGAGTACTTTGGTTGAACAGATGCTCTTATTTGATCCTGTAAAAGAGATTAATGGAGCTAAATCTTTAATTCAACTTTTTAAGGAGAAATCGATTCCGTTTTGTTTTGCTACCGGAGCATTACCAAAGCCAGCAATTTTGAAATTGAAACAATGTGATATTTGGTATGATGAGTCATTATTAGCAACCTCCAAAACGCATGAGCCAAGAGAAGGGTTCGTCTTGGAAGCTATAGAAAGAGCAAAAGCTTTTTATAATAGATCAGAATTTACCAATATTGTTTCTGTAGGAGATGGACTTTGGGATCTTAAAACAGCCCAGAGCTTATCCTTAGATTTTGTTGGGATTGGAGGTAAGAATCGAAAAAAGTTATTAGATAATGGCGCTATGAGATGTTACGAAGATCTTGAAGAGTTTAGAAAAACCTTGTTTTAGTTTGGTTTACTTCTTAATTCCTTCATTAAATTAGTGTCAAAGGCTTTTTTTAGAGCAGTAATTTCTTTTACATTCTCATTGGGGATAGCAATAGACAAGACATAGTGTTTTACTTTCCAACCCTTAGTGGTTTTTGCTAACACTCCACTTCCTCTACAGATCCCCATTTGTGTGTCTAACAATTCATCGAACCAAGCAAAGTTAGTTTCGGGTTTGACAAAAATATTTCTTTCCAATGTGCTAAAACTCCAGGCTTTTCCTTTGTCAAAATAAGGTTTAGAAAATGCCTTAAAAGATTTTAAATCCCAGTTTTCAGTAGCATCCGTACCAATAAAAATAGCGTCTTCTGTCATAAGCCCAAAATAAGAATCAAAAGATGCATCCGCAGCTGCTTTATGCCATTGCTCTAAAACCCGGTTGATGTTCTGTTTAGCATCTGTAATTGATGTGCTATCGGTCTGAGAATTGCAGATAATCGTGACCATAAAGCATAATAAAACAATAATATTTTTCATAAGTAATTTACTCTTCAATTTCTATGTTTTTTTCTTCCGGGTTCAAAATAGAATCTCTCAGGATATCCCGTTCTTTAAGCAATTCTTTTTCGATATCTTCCGGTATGGCTAATGATAATTCATTTAGTTGAATAACTAAACTATTGTAAGAAGTTAGCAATCTTATATTGGCGTCCATGAGTTGCTGAGGATCTTGATTTTTCTTTTGTGTAAGTTGCATTAATAGCCCTGATTCTGTAGCCATAACAGCAATTCTAGACTTTATGTTGTTCACTTTTAAATCTTCGGATAAGTTCTCTTTGAAACTTTGCACCAACAAATCAACACTATCCGCATATTTTTTAATATGAAAAGGATTTGATTCGCGAAGAGAGGATATTAAATTTTTAAGATTCTGAAAGTCTTCAAAGCTTTCTAGCTCCTTAGAAGCCTTGGAAGAAAGTTTTAGTAATTCTATATCAGCTTTTTCTTGTGATAAACTGTCAAGTTTCACAATTTTATTTTCCTCACTTACAACAGAAGTATTCTCTTTTTTACATCCAATAAAGATGATAGAGATTATAAATAATATGGATAATAGAGATCTCATCATAAGATTTTCAATAATAGACCAAAAATAGGGAATCTCGTTGCAACTAAAAACTAAAAGCCTTTGGTATGTTCACCAAAGGCTTTAACAATTAATCACTCTATTAAATTGTATTTTACGTTTAGTATCGGATGGTGTCGAAAATAAGGGACTTTTCTTTACCCTAATGATACTATTGCTACAACAAAAAATGATTTTAATTAGTATATGCTTTGATAAACAATTAACGTTTTACTTAAAGATAATAGTGAATCGTTAAATTCTATAACAGAAGAAATAAAAAACCTACAAACTTGTGGTAAGTAAGGAGGCAGGGTACTTTTTTGAAGCATGAGATAATTAAGAAACAATTAAACCGATTGGTCTATTTTGGATTTTTTTTCTATATTTACCTCCGAAATGGGATATAAGCATAATAAAGAAGATATTTTAGAAGTAGGTTATCAGTTGATTCGAAAAAATGGATATCATCACGTAGGAATCAATCAAATATTAAAAGAAGCCGGTATTCCAAAAGGATCTTTTTATAATTTTTTTGAATCTAAAGAAGATTTTGCCAGAGAAGTAATCCAATATTATGGAGAAAGAAATAGAAAATGGCTAGACGATATATTTAAAGAATCAAAGGAAAGCCCAATAAATACCCTGAAATCTTTTTATAAAATATTAATTGGTTATAATGAAGATGACAATTTCTGTAGCGGATGTTTAATTAATAACATGGGAAATGAGATTGGAAGATTATATGATGTTTTAGCTGAAGAAACAAAAGAGCAGTTTGATCAGTGGCTGGACCTGATTGCTGATGTGGTAAGAAAAGGACAAGAAGTAGGAGAAATTACTGATAGGTTTACCGCTAAGGAAATTGCAAATTATTTACATTCAGGTTTTTACGGAACCTTTTTTAAAATGAAAGTGGAAAGGTCGAGAAAGGATATGGATACTTGGTTAACAATGACATTTGAATTTATTAAAGCTTAATATTTTTTTAAAATTAAAATAAGTAGAACGGTCTAATTAAAATAAGTAAAATGAAAACACTTAATGCAATACAATTTACGAATGCTCCGAAACAGATACAGAAACAACGATTTATAAACGCGTCTATCGATAAAGTATGGGAGATAGTGTCTGATCATAAAGGAATGACGGTCTGGATGCCTATGATCAAGGAGGTGGATCTCATCAAAGCGAACTCGGTGGGTGAATGGGGCGAAGGGTCTGAGCGTAATTGCCAATTTGGTTCTGATCTACTGGAAGAGAAAATAGTGCACTGGGATCCACCATACGGATATGCCTATATGATTGCTGATATGCATATTGTTAAGAACCATTTGGGGTATTTTAAACTTGTTGAGAAAATGGAAGGGACAGAAGTTATATGGACTCAATATTATCACCCTAATGGGAATATGATTAAAAAGTGGATGGCCAAAAATATTATGTTACCATCCGTAATGAAAAAAGCGCTTAAAAATTTAGAAAAGAAAACAACAGTCTAATTTTAACCCATAGTACTATGAAATCGTTTATCAAACTACTCGTTTTACCTACTCTCCTTTTAATAATACAATCTTGTGGCTCTGTGGATTTACGTAGTGATTATCTACTAAGTAATCCGAATCAAACTGATATTAAAGGAAGAGAGCTTTTGGAAACCTCTATGAAAAAGATGGGGTATGATAAATTCTCTAAAACTGATGTGTATGAAGTTACAGCACAATTTAATTGGAAAAAAGGTTGGCTTATAATGCCTATGAATGCCTTTCCTGGTAATAATAAAAACGATCTCCAGTTTCGTTTTGCTACCAATACCTTTGATGGGCAGTTAGAATATCTTGAAGGTAGAAAGAAAGGAGTAATACAAGGTTTACAATCGTGGCAAGGATATAAAATCAAAAATGAAAATGATGAGCTAAAACAGCATAAACATGATAGATATATTTGGGGTTTAGCTACCTATCATTACATATTGGAAGCCCCTTTTAGAATGCTGGATGCAACTATTATAAGATATGCAGGAGAAAGAGAATTTGAAAATCAGCAGTACGATTTGGTTTATGCCACCTGGGGATCGGAAGAGCCCAATAATCAATATGATCGTTGGTTAATTTACATAAATAAAGAAACCGGTTTCATTGATCTTACAGAAGTTACGATTAATGATTTTTTTATCAAAATGCCAAAAGGACTACAACACGGTACTGTTAGATTTGATCTAAAGAAAACAAATATTGGAACGTATTTACCTAATAAAATAAGTATACAATTGCTTTCGCCTAAGAAAGAAGATAGTTATGTCTATTATTTTACACTATCCGATTATAAGTTCGATGGTTTTAATAAAGACATATTATATCCAATAGGTGGATTACCAATGTATGGTAATTCTAAACCTTATGAATCTGATTAATATATATCGCTGATATCATCAAGATAAACCCGTAGTTTTACACTATGGGTTTTGGTATTTAAAGATGCTAATTTTGCCTGTAAATAAAGGAATATAATACTTTTCAAAAGTGTTTTTCCGTATTTAAAAAATTCGAAATATAGTGACTAGTCTCCGGTTAAAAATGCAACTGTAAAAGTTCAGTAGAATTAATATTTTCTATCGATCCATCCAGTAAAATCTATATATCCTAAAATGTGTTTAGGAACTGGATGTTCCTTTAATTCTTCTGAAAGTTGCTGAACTGCTTTTTTCTTTTCTTTTTCAGAATGGCCAACTGTTTTGGCTAAAAACTTTAATAATATTTTTTCATAGAAATCTATGTTTTTTTGTTTTTTGATATGTTTCTTAATTGCATTGATCAAGTATCTTAATGTGAATCCATTTTCGAGCTCATAATGAGTCAAAAGATTAAGCCAGTAGGTATAGGTGATTAAGTCTTTTCGGTCTTTTTTTGTTTGATGATTCAGGATGTCATTAATCCATTGCAATGCTTTTTTATAATCTTTTTTCTGGAAGTAAATATTGGCAAACTGAAAACGGAAAGAAAGTCTATAATTACTTGGAATCATTGTTTTGTTCTCCTCTATAAATTCTTGAATGTTTCCGATAACCTCTTGGGTATTATGAAGGTCCCGGAGATTGCGATGAATCTCTAGTTCAATGTTATAAAGACGTAAAGTTTCTTTAATCATAGCAGCAGATGAATTATCAATCCTTTTTGCTTTTTGTTTTAATAATAAAATTCTGATGAAAGCTTCTTTATATAAACTGTTAAAAACCAGAAACCCAAGATAATTGTTGTACACAGAGAAATAGGTGGTAAAATATTCATCAAGTAATTTCGGCTGTTGTTCCCATTGTTTCAACAGATTTTCTATGGTTTGTTTTGCTTTTTCATTATTTTTTGCTGCTAGCTGTTTACGATATAAGTGAAGTGTTTTAAGAGTTTTATTCTGCAATCGATGTGTTTTTTTGTGTGATAATGAAAAATTTATCGGATCTGTGTTGGCTAATAAAAGATTGATGTATTCTACAGTTGAGTTTAGTGAATCCTTCTGTTTTGTAATAATGTTTTTCAACGTATCAAAATCCTGAGGGTACAACGCCTGATGAACTTTTCTTTTCCAATCCTGAAGCTGAAATAGCAGCAAATCCTGTTGAAAATGTATTGCTTTTTTTTCCGCCCGCTTTAGCTCACTTTCGCAAATTACATATAAGCCTTTATGAAATAAAACTTCCACATTACGCAGAATATTTGTTAACTCTGCCTGGATAGAAATCCTAGAGTGATAATTTCTTAAAGACTGTAAAATCCGTTGCTTTAAGTAATTTTTTATAGTAGTTAATTGATTAGTGAACGCTTTGTTTTTAAAAAGTTCTTTTATTTCGGTTTCATTGTATTTTTTTTGAGCATCAATTGCATCAAATAGCGTGATATATTCTGATGTTTCGTTTCCTTTTGCATTTACTTTGAAATAGCGTTTTTCGCTCTTGGTCAATGACTTAATCAGAAAGAATAATTCTTCATTTTTTTTCATTTTAGAAACCTATGTTTTTTCAAAAATAACACTTTTTTGAATGATTGCGATCACCTACCTTTGAGATATTCTTAATCAATAAATCATATCACTATGTCAAATGCAATTAACTGGTTTGAAATACCAAGTACTAATTTTGAAAGAGCAGTCAAGTTTTACAACGAACTTTTAGATACACAACTGCAACCTATGGAAATGGAGTTTAAAATGGCCTTTTTCCCGTATAACGATGGTGGAGTAGGAGGTTGTGTAACTCACGGAAACGGTAATAAACCATCTCAAGAGGGAACTTTTGCATATCTTAATGGAGGAGAAGATTTATCCATTCCATTAGGGCGTGTAGAGAAAGCAGGAGGAAAAGTTTTAATGCCAAAAACTTCTATTGGAGAAAATGGTTTTATGGCTATATTTTTGGATACAGAAGGAAATCGAGTAGCGTTTCATTCTATGTCCTAACACTTTTTGAGTCGTTATCTAGAGTGAAGTCGAGAAGAAATAATATTGGAATTCTAATATAAACAATAACGCACAAGTTTTGATTTCACTCTAACTAACAGTTTGATTATATTTAAATATTAATAATTGGGCTTATGCAATATTTCACCGAGGATTTTGTCGACTTTTTTGAAGAACTATCAAAGAATAATCATAAAGAATGGTTTCATGATCATAAAAAGAGATATGAAGAGAGTGTTAAGAAACCTTTTGAGATTTTTATCGGTAAAATGATTCAGGAAATACAAAAATATGATCCTAAGTTGGAGATTGATCCTAAGGATTGTATACTTCGTATTCATAAGGATATTCGTTTTTCTAAAGATAAATCACCATATAATTTACACTATACTGCATTTATATCTAGAGGTGGTCGTAAAGACAAGAGTGTTCCGGGAATGTTTTTACGATTTTCTCCACGGATGGTGGGTGTTATGGGAGGATGTTTTGGTGTTTCGAAAGAGCAATTACATAATCTAAGAACTAAAATACACTTAGATCCCTCAGGATTTAGAAAATTAATAGAAGATAAAGATTTTGTTCAAAAATTTGGAGAAATCAAAGGCAGGGCTTTAAAGCGAATTCCAAAAGAATGGAAAGAAGCTTATGAAAGAGAACCTTTGATAGCCAATAAACAATTTTATTTTGTAGCAGAAGAAGCGACTGATCTTATAACCAGTGAGGATTTGATTCCAAAATTGATGGTGTATTGGAAAACAATGCAACCGGTTAATGATTATTTGACGAAAGCAATGCAATAACTTTATGGCATATAGTGAATATATTTCGGATAGAATTCATCAGATTCTCAATGAGAAAAAGACTAATTTTTATGCTAAGAAAATGATGGGAGGTCTTTGTTTTATGGTAGATGATAAAATGTGTTGCGGCATCCATTATGACAAAAAGAAAGAAACTGATCTTTTGATGGCTCGTATTGGAGAAGAAGCATATACAGACGCCATAAAAAGAGAGGGTTGTCATCCTATGGATTTTACAGGCAGACCTATGAAAGGATATGTTTTTGTAACGCCAGAAGGGTTTGATCTGGATAAAGATCTGGAGTATTGGATACAATTATGTTTGGATTTTAATCCTATGGCAAAAAGCAGTAAGAAAAGAAAATGAATTTTCTGAGATTAAAGATTTTTTGATAGCTGTATTTTCATGCTATTATCTTAAGGTTGTAATCTCTCTCTTCCTTTCACGACCTATGAGGTATGTTAAAGCAAGTTTTTAATAAAACAAACATATTCATTGCATTACAATACCTATCCGCCAGAAAAAAGCAAAGCTTTTTGGCAATGATTGGAGTGCTACTAGGTGTGACAACCTTTATTGTCATGATCAATTTTATGACAGGTGTCAACGATTTTCTGGATGACGCAGTTTTTAATGGAAGCCCCGATATAATCGTTAGTGCAAAAGCAAATAAACACTCAACCAAAGCTGTTAATATAGACACAAACTATATAGAAAACATATACAAAATTGATACTATTTTGACAGAAGATAAAAACGTCCAATCTTTTGCTCATCAAATCATTTCCCCTGTAATTTTGATTAGTGATACTAAACAATTTCCCGGTAGTATGAATGGAGTGTTTTCTTCTCAGGAAAGTAAAATGGTAGATCTTAACAGGAGATTGATAGCAGGCGAAGGTTTTGAGAGTTTACAAAATGATAATAATATTCTTCTGGGAATAAGTCTGGCCAGACGATTAGACGTTTCAGTTGGAGATCAGCTCAAAATGATACTTCCCAACGGAAAGAATCAAGAGCTAAGAGTTTCTGGGATATTTAGTTTTGGGATTACCACGATTGATAATGTTAGAACTTATATTTCAGGTAACACTTTACAGAATTTATTAGACCAAAAAAATAGTATTACTAATATTCATATCAAACTAAAAGATAGAGATGATGTCAGTCTTAAAAGTGATCTCGTTAAAAGTATTGATGGCATCATAACAGAAGATTGGAAAGATAGTAATAAGACCATTGCGATAGGAAATAAGGTACGTGATATTCTTACCTGGTCAGTTTCTTTTGCATTGCTGTTAGTAGCGGGATTTGGGATTTATAATATTCTAAATGTTACCGTAATCCAAAAGAGAAAGGATATCGCAGTACTTAAAACGATTGGATATTCTAGTAATGATATTGTCTTTATTTTTCTTATACAATCACTGATTATTGGAGTATTAGGAGCGATTTTTGGAGGATTGTTCGGATACTTAATTAGTTATTTTATTTCAACTACACCTTTGGACACATCAGATTTTATTATTGTAGATACTTATCCAATTAATTTTAAAATGTCATATTATGTTTTGGGATTCTTATTTGGAGTGTTGACCACCATTTTTGCGGGATATTTTCCTTCTAAAAAGGCAAGTAAAGTGGATCCGGTAACCATTATCAGAGGAATATGATTTTAGAAGCACAACAAATAGATAAATATTTTCTGGAACCGGAAAAGCATCAGATATTAAGAGATATTTCTTTTTCAATTTCTGAAGGAGAACTGGTTTCGGTATTTGGAGAATCCGGAAGCGGGAAATCGACTTTGTTGTATATTCTATCAACTTTGGATACCGATTTTGACGGGAGCTTGAAGATATGTAATCAGGATATAAAAAATTTAACATCCGCTGAGCTTACAGATTTTAGAAATAAACACATCGGATTTGTATATCAGTTCCATTATCTACTACCAGAATTTAATGTGTTGCAAAATGTGATGTTACCTGCAATGAAATTATCTCAAAAAGGCAAAGAGGAGATTAAAGAAAATGCCCTGGATTTATTGGATGAAGTTGGTATGAAAGCTTTTGCTAAACGGCCTTCGTATCAACTTTCAGGCGGTCAACAACAGCGAGTAGCTATTGCTAGAGCTCTAATTAATAACCCTTCTTTGATTGTGGCGGATGAACCAACCGGAAATCTGGATCAAAAAAACTCTGAATTAATATTCCACTTGCTTAAAGAAATAACAGAACAAAGAAACAAAACGGTTATTATTGCAACCCATGATTCTAAAATTTATGATAATTCTCATCGAAATATTGAAATGATTGACGGTTCTGTACGACTATAGAGTTGTAAAAACTTAAAAATCAATAAAATGGAAACTTCTTTAAATAAAAGTATTATTATTTTTGATGGTGAATGTAATCTATGTAATGGTGTTGTTGGTTGGTTGATGAAATTTACTCCAAAAAATCTTTTTCATTTTATACCTTTTCAATCTCCTCAAGGACAACAATTACTTGAAAAGTATGGATTTCCTACGCAGCAATTAGATACAGTGATTCTGATCGACGAAAATGGCTCACATACACACTCTGATGGTTTCTTAAGAATCGTATCTAAAATTCCAAAATGGAAACGAGTAGCTGCATTATTAGCGTTTGTTCCCAGAATGATTCGCGATGGAATCTACAAACTCGCTTCACGTAACAGAGTAAAATGGTTTGGACAATCGCAGAGCTGTACCATTAATTTTTAGGAGAACTTTCTTCTCCTAGTAAAGTAGTACATTAAAAAAGTGGTTTAAAAAGAATCATTACATTTGGATCATCACACAATATTGATCCAACATGTTTTTTTCTGTTTACAGCGGTATATCAAAGTATTTACTTTCTTACGTATTGATATCTGTTTTTTTGGTAATCAAAAGTTATGGACAGGAACCTCAAATAAGTGTACCGGATAGTATACAGAATAAAACCGTTGATGAATTAATCAGTCTGATAAAAAGCTCATCATCAGATCATAGTTTTACCTTCGAAACTGCATTAGAAAATTCTCAAAACCCCGATATAAATCTTGCCAAGATATACTCTGAAATAGGGTATTATTTCTATAAAAAAGAAGCATCTGAACGAAGTATCTCATATTTAAATAAAGCAATCGAAATTGCTAAAAAAACTGAACAAGACGAGATTTTATGCAAAGCGTATTTAAGACAAGGAAATTCTTATCTGCAGGATTGGAAAAATCAAAAAGCCTTAGACGCGTATCACAAGGTGTTAGAGATGGCGCAAAAAAAAGGAGATTTAAGAAATGAAATTGTAGCTAAATCAAACATAGCTATCGTACTTCGAAGAATGAATCAGCTTGACAAAGCACTTAAGGACTGTAATGAGTTACTCAGATATGTTGATAAAACATCTTTTAAAAATGGTAAAAATCACGTCAATATTCTAACCATCATTAGTGAGGTATATCTGGATTTGCAAAAATTTGATTCGGTTTTAAAATACGCTGACAAAGGAATAAAAATAAGTGAATCTTTAGACTATGAGATTGGGATTGCGGACTTGTATATCAAAAAAGGTATTGTTTTTTATCAAAGGAAAAACTATGATCAGGCACTAGAGTTTTTATACAAAGCTGAAGACATTTTGACTAGATTAAAATTCAATGAAAGGTCTAATCAATCAATTAATGTTAATTATTTTTTGGCAAGTTATTTTTTTGAAAATAAGAATTACGACAAGGCAATTGAGTATTTGTTGCAAACAATCCATGCATTAGAAAATAATGATTTAAGAAAAAACAGAGTGATAGAGACCCATATATTACTTGCCAAAAGTTATAAAGAAATCGGGGATATTGACGCTTCTGTATTTTGGTTTACTAAACATCAGGAATTACAGGATCAGTTTCAGCAAGAAAAAGACGAAACAGTAAATAAAATATACGATCAGAGTACCCGAAAATTAGATAGCAAAATTAAACGGTTAGAGAATAAACAACAAGAGGATCAAAAATATAGGAATTATATATTTGGTGCTTTTCTAATTGTTTTTTTTGGGATGATTATCCTAGTAGTTACTTATTTCAGAAAACAAAAAGCAAACAAAACGATTTTTGATGATTTAATAAAAAAAATATCTGACTTAGAGTCGAAAAAAGACATCGAAGAAATTGAGATAAAAGATGCTACCAAGGAAATAACTATTGATGATGAAAAAATCAACGAGGTTTTAAAAGGATTAGATAAAATTGAGCAACAAGAATATTTCTTAAGCCTTGATTGTAATCTAAGATCTATTGCAAAAAAGGTAAAGACAAATGCTACCTATCTTTCTAAGATTATTAATACTTATAAAGGAAAAAGTTTTAACGACTATATAAATGACTTAAGAATCGAGTATGTGCTTCAAAAGTTAAAGAATGATAGAAAATTTAGATCGTTCTCAATAAAATCAATTGCTTCTGAAATAGGATACAAAAGCGATAATTCATTTACAAAACATTTTAAAGCAAAAACAGGGATAAATCCTTCATATTACATTAAAAATATTGAAAAACTGAATCGACAGTCACAAGATATTTAAAAACGTTCAATCAACTCCGCATTTTGTTCAAAATGCGGTTTGTGAATTATGATTTGACCCTTATAAAAGGTATATTTCAATGATACAGTACGATACTATTTTTATTGTAGAAAGAATACAAATTCACTTAAATTATCACACAAATGAAAAAACAAACAAAGAAAACGATCAGCCTAAAAAAACTTACTATAGCTATAATTAGCGATAATGTAATGAGACAAGTACAAGGTGGAGATTGTTTGCCCACAGAACACGAATCTGATTGGTATTGTAACGATAGCTATGTGCCGTAAAATTTAGAAGATTACCAAAAAGCCCTGTATTTTAATATAGGGCTTTTTTTATGCCTTATTTTGTCTAATCTGCGGAGACTTTGTTTTTCTTCACTCATTCTCCTTCCTACATTAGTGTCAAAATCTGAATATTGTTAACAAGCGATTTTGATAAGGGGAAACCGAAAACCTTTAATAGAGTAGGTAACTTAAATACTGTTATTATCATGAAAAAATCATTGAAAAAACTGGAGCTTAAAAAACAAACTATTAGTGATTTAAATCTCAACAAGATAAAAGGAGGAGTGGATACAAGATTACTGTCTGATCCAGAAATTTGCCTTACTTGTATTGATTTACCGAATGGAGGACACGCATATTGCTATTAATAGTTTCCCTTAATAGTATATTTAATAAACTATAGAAGCTGTCCGGATTTGGACAGCTTTTTTTTGGTTTTTAACGCTAAGCTGATCTGAAGTTTATCTTCTTATTATAATAGTATCAAAAAATAAAAAAAAATACTCCTTTTCAGCGCCTTTTTCCTCGTTTTGTCTAATATAAGGGTGTATAATTTTTCATTTCACCTTTAAGATACTACATTAGACGGCCAATAAAACAATGCTAATTGATCTTCAATGAATACCACTGAAATTTTTAGGGAGAAATTAAAGGAAATACAAAATATTTTAAAAGAAAATCAAAATCACAAAGAGCATATAGGTGTTTTATCCGGGATTTCGGGTATTTCGCTATTTCAGTTCTATTATGCACGGTTTGTAGAGGATGAAAAGATTGCAGATATTGGAGTAGATACTATATCAGAAACCATACAGCGAATGAATGATGGGTATTCTTTTCCGACCTTTTGTACTGGTATTGCAGGAGCTGGTTGGGTATTAGAATTGTTAAATGAAGAAGAGTTTATTGATATTGATAACGATCAACTTTTATCCGACCTTGATACCTTTCTTTTCGAGTCCATGAATACCGATATCAAAAACGAATATTTTGATTTTCTACACGGAGCACTTGGGTATGGTTATTATTTTTTAAAACGATATCAAAACACAGGATCAGAATCATTAAAACAGCGGTATAAGGAGTATATTTTGAAGCTTATCAATGCACTAAAAAATAGTGCGCATGAAGATGAAAGAGGTGTTTTTTGGATGTATGAACTACACAAAAAAGATAATCTTCATGGCGCTAATTTAAGTTTGTCACACGGAATGGCAAGTGTCATTAATTTTTTAAGTAGATTGTATCCATATCAGGATTTCCAAGAAGTAGTAAGAGATTTATTAATCAACGCAACAACATTTGTGGTCAATTGTAAATATCCGGATGAAACTCAAAGTTCTCTTTTTCCAAGTTGGGTATATCCAGAAATGGAGGAATATACAAATAGTAGATTAGCTTGGTGTTACGGAGATTTAGGAATAGGAATTTCTCTTTGGAAGGTTGGTAAAGCCTTGAAAAATCAGGAATATTGCGATTTAGCAATACATACATTAAAACATGCTGCTAAAAGAAGAAATGCAGAAGAAGCTAGAATAAACGACACAGGTTTATGCCATGGAATGTTTGGGATCATTTCTATTTTTGATTATATGCATAAAGAAACCAAGGAAACAATATTTAAAGAAACAGCAGATTTTTGGATCAACGAAGCACTAAAAATGGATATACATAAAGATAGTTATATTGGTTACAAGCAATGGAGAGGTGATTTGGAACAATGGAAAAATGAAACTAATTTATTAGAAGGTATTGCCGGAATAGGATTGTCAATGATTTCCTATCTGATGCCATCAGAAAATAAATGGGCAGAATGTTTAATGATTAGCTAATCCTATACAACAGCAAAAAAATCATGAGTTATAAAAATTTTCCAAAATACGTTTTACGTACTCCACTATTTCCGTTTTCGTTTTACAAAGATTTAACCCACAATGTAGTTATAGAAGAAGATCAACTTAAGCAAATATGTACTAACGAAATCATCAAAGAAGCTATCTTTTTAGCATCGCCTTCCTTACATCAAGAGTTTGAAAAATGGTTAAAAGGAGATATTAAAGAAAAAACGGCTTCGGATAGAATGATGTATTCGGTATTGAAATACATCAGTCGAATGTCTTCACGATGTACGCCATTTGGTCTTTTTGCAGGAACAGCCGTTGGACAATTTTCTGATACTACAACTATCCAACTTTCGGATAAATCAAAAAATGATCGCCATACTCGGTTAGACATGAACTATCTGGTGGCCTTATCTCAGGATATTGTTAAGGATAAAAATGTGAGGAATCAACTATTGTTTTATCCTAATACCAGTATATATAAAGCCGGAAAACAACTTCGTTATGTAGAATACACCTACGTAGAAAGTAGAAGAGTACATCATATTGTTGCAGTAGAGAACTCAGAATATTTACAAAAGGTTTTAACGAAAGCAAGAATGGGAGCTTATCTAAATGACTTAGCTACGCTGCTGGTAGATGATGAAATTACCAATGAAGAGGCAAGTGGGTTTATCGATCAGTTAGTAGAAAGTCAATTGTTGATTAGTGAATTGGAACCCTCTGTTTCCGGACCTGAATTTTTAGATCAAATCATACCGGTTCTGAAAAAATTATCCGGAACTGAGCAGGTGATTTCAGAACTGGAAAATGTAAAGCTAGTACTTCATACTATTGACAAGAATATGGGGAACTCAGCTAATGCATATATTGAGCTGAGTGAATCATTAAAAAAATTAGGAACAGGTTTTGAATTAAAGTATATGTTTCAGACCGATATGAATTTATCTTTAGAGGCCAATACTATCGGTTATGATACCTTAAAGAAGATAAAAAAAGGACTTACAGTACTTAACAAATTGACTCTACCACCAAAAGATACATTGATTTCCCGATTTAGGACAGCTTTTTATGAGCGGTACGAAAGCCGAGAAGTTCCATTATCAAAAGCACTGGATGTAGAACTAGGAATAGGTTTTTTACAGGATAAAGATTCAGGAGATGTAAGTCAGATAGTAGACGATCTTGTTCTACCATTTCAACAAGGAAAAGTAGGAGTAAGAGACGTAAAATGGTCTTCTATACATTCTCTTTTACACAAAAAATTAGTAGAATGTATCAAACATCAGCAGAAAATCCTGATTCTTGAGGACAACGATTTTAGGGAATTAGAGGAGAATTGGGAAGATTTACCGGATACTATTTCTTCTATGATAGAATTAGTGCAGATTGATAATACCGAAAAAATAGTAATGTCCAGTTGTGGTGGATCAAGTGCAGCAAATCTTTTAGGGCGTTTTTGTCACGGGGATGAAGCATTGAACACATACACTAAGGAAATAATTGATGTAGAGACAAAAATAAATTCGGATAAAATTCTTGCGGAAATTGTGCATCTTCCAGAATCAAGAGTGGGTAATATTTTGATGAGACCTGCTTTTAGGAAATATGAAATTCCTTATCTGGCAAAATCTATCCTGAATGAAGAAAATCAATTGTTGTTAGATGACTTAATGATCTCTGCCAGCACTAATGGGAAAGTAAAGTTACGATCTAAAAAATTCGACAAAGAAGTAGTTCCGCATTTAACCAATGCACATAATTTTTCTAGTAATGCATTACCCATTTATCAATTTTTAGCCAATATGCAAACTCAAAACCTTAGAGGAGGCATAGCTTTTGACTGGGGACCGTTTGCCGAGGAATATGATTTTTTACCAAGAGTAGAATATAGGGATATTATATTTTCTAGTGCTGTTTGGAATATTTCTTCATCAGAAATAGAACCTCTATTAAAGAATATGAATGATGAAAATATTTTCACAAATGAACTGAAAAAAATTACTGAGCATAAAAATTTACCTCAGTTCGTTCTTTTGGTTGATGGGGACAATGAATTATTGATCAACACTAAAAATAACACTTCAATGAAAATGTTATTGAATACGGTAAAGAAGAGAAGTAGATTTAAATTAAAGGAATTTTTGCATACTGAAGAAAGTATTGCGAAAGAAGGAGTAAATACATTTACGAATCAAATTGTGGTATCGTTTTATAACGAAAAGAAACTGAAAAACTTACAGAATTGATGGTTGACGTACAAAGATCTTTTATAGTGGGTAGCGAATGGTTGTATTATAAAATATATACCGGTCCTAAAACATCGGATTTGATTTTAACAGATATTATAAAGCCGACTACAACCCATTTATTGGAAAATAAAATCATTGATAAGTGGTTTTTTATAAGATATAACGACCCAAAACACCATATTAGGGTACGATTTCATTACCAAAATCCAGAAAACGTAGCCGGAATTATTAACTCTTTATATACATCTCTCAAAGAATTTTCTGAAGAAGATTTGATCTGGAAAATACAACTGGATACCTACCAAAGAGAGATAGAGCGCTATGGAATACAAACCATGGATCAGGCAGAGGAACTATTCTTTTTGGACAGTAAAATGATCGTAGATTTTTTAGACATGATCGATGGGGATGAAGGAGAAGAACTAAGATGGTTGTTTGGAGCAAGGGCGATTGATCAAAAACTTAAGGATTTTGGCTATGATGAGGATCAGAAATTGGCTTTGATGGAACGATTAAAGTTAGGGTTTGGGGCGGAGTTTGGAATGAACAAACACCTGAAGAAACAAATGGATAAAAAGTTCAGAAATGAACATGATAAGATTAAGAATTTTTTGAATTTCAAAAGAGAAATGGATGCGGATTATGCTCCTATAATTGATGTCTTGGCAGAAAAGAGTAAAAACAGTAAAGCTTTGATTAAAAGCATCATACCTGTTGTTAGGAAGGCTGAATTGGATGATATGATGAGTAGTTATATCCATATGCTTATGAATAGGTTGTTTAGGTCAAAAAACCGTTTACACGAAATGGTCATCTATGATTTGCTGTATAGAACTTATAAGGTAGAATGGGGAATTAGAAAATTCAAGAAAAAATAATACTCTTATTTCGTAGATTCTATTCTTCTCAATTTGTTATTAGAACTAAATCCTTACTTTTGAAAACAAAGCTGATATCAAATTAGAATGGTTTCTTACTTACAAAGGATTTGGATATTATTTCTGTTTTTACTAGTTGGAATAGTTACGTTTTCTTTCACTCAATATGCCTTGAAAGATGCTTTGGAATATATAGAAAAAGGGAAGACGTTATATAATTCTGGCGAATATATCAAAAGCCTGGATTTTTTCGATAAAGCAAGGACAATTTCGGTAGCCTTAGAGAATGATTCGTTAATTGGTATCATAGATATAAGAAAGGGGCATTCGTTTTTACTAAGTGGTAAAAACGAAGAAGCTGTAGAAGCCTATTATAGTGCATTAGCTATTACAGAAAAAACGGGAGATTTAGACCAGCAAGTTAGAGCTAAATCTGGGCTGATTTTGGTTTTAAAAGGGATGAACCAGCTGGACAAAGCCTATGCCATTGCTTCAGAAATTCTTCGAACAATAGACAAGACTTCCTATAGCAATACCAAAACACACGTAAATATTCTTACCACTATATGTGATATATACTTAGCTTTAGAATATTATCAGGAAGTATTATCCTTTGCAGAAAAAGGAATAGATATCAGTAAATCCATTGACTATAAAGAAGGTTTGATTGATTTCTATATAAAAAAGGGAATGATCTTCTATTACCAAAAAAAGTATGAAGATTCATTTAAGTATTTGCTTGATGCAAAGAATATCTTAGAACAAAATGAAATTACCAACAGTTTCTTCCCTTTTATAAATATCAATTATTTTTTGGCAAGTTGTTATTATGAGCAAGGTAATTATGATAAAGCCATCAATCAGTTAGAAAAAACAACCAAATCTTTAAAAGAAGAAGATCTTATAAAACCGTTGGTAGTGCAGTCATATCTATTGTTAGCTAATTGTTACGGAGAAAAAAAGGACTTTGAAAAAGCATTGTATTATAACAATGAGTATTTAAGAATTCATAAAGACTTTCAGGAAAATAGAGATGAAATTGTTAATACTATTTATAAAAAGGAAGCCGAAAAACTCGAACAGAAAATAAACATAATAACGGAGAAAAATGAAACTAGTGAACTAAAGAAACAGGTTGTTATAATGGTATTGGTTCTTTTACTGGTGATTTTAATGGTCATTGTTTTTAACTACAGGAGAAAACAAATAAATAATAAGAAGGTTTTTGACGATTTGATGATAAAGGTGAATCAATTAGAGTCCAAAAAAGTGACAAAAGCAGATAGTCAAAAAGTAATACCTAAAGACTTAGGGATTGATGAGAAAAAAATAAATGAAATTCTTAAAAGGTTAGCTAAATTAGAAAGCGAAGAGTATTTCTTGCGATTGGATTGTAACCAAAGAGATATCGCAAAAAAGTTAAAGACAAATCATACCTATTTATCTAAGATCGTGCGCACCTACAAAGAGAAAAGCTTTACAGATTATATTAACGACCTTAGAATTGAGTATGCAGTAAAACGTCTAAAACAGGATAAAAAGTTTAGGTCGTTTTCTATCACATCTATTGCAAACGAAATAGGATACAAAAGTGATTACTCTTTTGCGAAACACTTTAAAGCTAAAACCGGTTTAAATCCATCCTACTATATTAAGAACATAGAAAAACAGGAAAAAATTGAAAAAAACACAGCATAACACTTCCCTAAATTGTGAGATTTAGGGAAGTAGTTCGTTTGATACTGGTTTAAAAACAATTATATTTCTTACCAGAAATACAATTATTGTCAAATAATATTGTTTATAAATCACAATAAATTAATTTAATTAAAGCTTAAAATGAAAGAAGACAAATTACAGAAATTAAATTTTAAAAAACTTACCGTTGCTAAGATTGACACTTCAGCACTAAATAAAATAAAAGGAGGAACCAGCATTCCACCCGGAGAAGGTCAAGCTACCTTGATGAACCAACAACACCAAGCAAACCCTTGCAATTATATATACTAATTTAAGTTAAGGACATCGCCCTGCAATGCAGGGCTTTTTTGTGCCCCCTAATTTGTTCTACAGGAGGTGATTTATTTTTAGATTCTAGAGAACTGTATACTTCGTTTTATAAATACAGGTATTAACACTTATAAGAAGATAGAGGAAAAACCGAAACTCTTAAAATATAGCAGATTTCTAAGATTTAAAATTATGCTTAAAAATATTTTAAACTTAGAAGGGGTGAAAATGTGACGAATCCATTCTTTTCAAAAGTTATCGTTATTTTTAATACTCTATGATAAATATAATTATGAATGACCTGAAAAATATGCTGCGCTTAGGATTTTGTCTACTGTTTCTAGGGTGTAATAACAGTACAGATCCAATAAATATTATAAAATCTTCTTTACAATCACACGGCGGTATCCAAAAGTGGGAAAGCATCAAAGAAATTACCTATCGTAAAACAACCGTTTTGTACGATAGTGTTGGGAATATCGAAAACAAAATGATTCAGACGCATAAAAATAGATTGTACCCAACATTTTCTGCAGAAATAAAATGGATAGAAGATTCTATTCAAAAAAGAGCTGTACTAAAGAACGATGAGGTTTCTGTTTTTTTTGATAATGAGCTTCAAACGAATCCACAACTAGAACAAAACTATTACAACTCTATTATTGCGGCTAATTATGTTTTTTGGCAACCTTATAAGCTGTTAAAGGAGGATGTAACACTTTCTTATAGCGGTAAAGAGGTTATAGACGGAGCATCGGTAAACGTAATCAGAGCCAATTATGTTAATAAAGATGGGTCTCCTGCAAATACTTGGTGGTATTATTTTGATGAAAAAACTAATAAACTGATCGGTAATATGGTATATCACGCACCAACCTATAGTTTCATAAAAAACATCAAATATGAAAATAAAACAGGGCTATTTCTAAATGCGGAACGCAAAAGTTACCGGGTGGATAGTTTACGGAATGTACAGTTTTTAAGAGCGGAGTATGTTTATGAAATTTTAGAGTTTAACTAATCTATGTTTTTAATTTTTCTTGTTTCCGAAGGTTTATAGAGTTTTTTCAATGAGGTAATTGGTGATTAGATACTACTATTTAGATCGTCTCAAGATTTTATTGTTATGGAGGATACATGCCAACTAATTTTTAAATTCTGACCAAATCAAAGCTGCTGCTCCCGAAATGGCGGCGTTTTTATCTTGTAATCCAGAAGGTAATAGTTTTACTTTTCCTTTATAAATATCCAAAAGATAGGTGTCCATATACTTTTTTGTAGGTTCGAATATCCATTTGTCACTTCCTGCCAAGCCTCCGAGTAAGAAAAAAGCTTCCGGCTGGGTAAAAGCGGTAAAATTAGCAAGGGCAAAACCTAGAATTTTTCCTGTATATTCGAAAGCTTTGATTGCAATGGGATCACCTTCTTCTGCGGCCTTGGTTATTTCTTCGCCATGTAAATCATTGTATGCGATACTTCTAAATCTACTTTCTTCATTGTATTTACATAGCATATATAAAATCGTACGTTTTAATCCCGTGGCAGAAACATAAGCTTCTAATCCGCCTCGCACACCAAGACCTGTTAAACGACCATCGCCTAGAGTGAGATCAATATGTCCTAATTCTCCGGCAAAACCATCATAACCATCAATTAGCTGCCCGTTTGCAACAATTCCGCCTCCAAAACCGGTACCTAAGGTGACCACAATAAAATCTTTCATTCCCTTGGCATCGCCAAAAAGCATCTCGCCAAGTGCAGCGGCACTAGCATCGTTCATCAGTTTTGCAGGTAGATTGATTTTCTCTTTCAGTTTTTCAAGTAGAGGTACAGAACCTTTCCAGACAAGATTTGAGGCATTTTCTATGGTTCCTCTTTTGCTGGAGGCATTTGGAGCGCCAATGCCGACACCAAGTAAATTCGTATCCCTAGACGTTTGATTTTTAAGTTCTGAAATCGTACTATTTATCTTCTCCAAAAACAGATCTAGATCTGGATAATCTTTGGTTCTAAAAAAGGTTTGAACCAAACTTTCTCCTTGTTGATTTACCAAACCTATCTTGGTCTTTGTACCACCAATATCAATTCCTGCAACTACGTTCATCGTTACTTAAATTTTAATTTTCCCTTTAAAATATGGCAGTTCATTTAATATTCAAAGATAAATATGAATAATTCATACTTTTTCTGGTCGGATTGATAGATTCATAGGGTATGCCGATCATTATTTGTGTTTCAGCAAAATCCTTTAATGTTATATCCAAAGCTCATAGAGCTTGGTTTAGAGGTCTCAAGAATGTTTAATTCTTCCTTTTTAAAGGAATCAAAGTATTTGTATAAACATAACGATTGGTTTTGATCTTCAAACTTCTTGCTCAAAACGGTAATAATACAATCAAATCTAAACAAATTGATAATCGAATTTTTGGAAAATAATAAGTTCGCTTTTTTTAAGTGGGACTTTTAATTAATTTCTTAGAACTAGTTTTGTACGATAAATGAAGGATACAAATTCTTTTTTATTAGTATATCATCATCAATCAAAAGTAAAAAAATGAAAAAAGACCTATTGTACGTTTTAATATTAGTAATTATCAATATCTCCTGTGCCGATAGGAAAAGTGTAGACAAAACTTATGATTTAGAAAACAATATCGATACTTATATTACTAATGTAATGAAGTTGCATAATATACCGGGTGTCGCTATTGCCGTTATGCAGAATGATAGTGTGATCTATCAAAATTATTTAGGAAAATCTTCATTGGAGCAAAATAAAAATGTTGATGAACATACATTGTTTAGAATGTTTTCTGCTACGAAGCTAATGACATCTATAGCCGTTTTTCAGCTTGTTGAAAATGGGAAAATTGGCTTGAAAGATGAAATTTCAAAATACCTTGATAATTTACCGATGAAATGGGGTGATATTAGGATCAATAATTTATTAAGTCATTCATCAGGTCTGCCTGATATGATTAAATATAAATGGGATTTAACTGATGATCAATTAATGGAGAAACTATCCAACGATGATATGGATTTCGAAAAAGGAAGTCAATTCCAATACAATCAAACTAATTATTGGCTTCTTTCTCAGATCATTGAAAAAGTTTCGGGATTGTCTTTCTCAGAATTTGTATTGAAAAATCAATTTAATGATGCTTACGATAATGTATTGTTTTCGTCTAATGCTACAGATGATATTCCTAAAAGAGCAACAAGGTATTTCTATAATTATGAAACAAAGGAGTTTAATAAAGATAAGAACAACAGTGGGACAAGAGGCTTTTCTGGAAATGGATTAAATATTACTCTCAATGAGTTTGTTAAATGGAATACAAAACTAGACAATAATGAATTGCTTAGTAATGAATCAAAAAAGAGATTATGGGCACCTTTTAATTTTAAAAATAAAAGGGATAAGTTTTTGCACGGATGGGGAGTATATCCGGTAAATGACATAAAATCCATTGGTTTTTCTGGAGGGAATTGTGTAGGATTTAGAAAATTTTTAAACAGTAATACGACTATTATTTTACTTTCAAATGGTTATTTACATCCAGCGTATGATATCATGATAAATGATATTTCCAGGATGATAATTCCAGAATTAAAAGCTAAAGATTTGACTTTAGAAGAAGATATTATGAATCTAGTGGTGAACAAAAAGTATAAAAAAGCAGAATTAGCATTTAAAAGACTGGTGTCAGAAAATCTAGAAAGTGAGTTTGACAATTTGAAGTGGAACATAAACGGGATAGGAAATACACTAAATTACAATAATGATGTAGAAGCGTTTGATGTTTATAATATTCTTCACGAAACATTTACAAAATGGTGGGTTCCTAAAGCAGGTTTGGCAGAAACATACGAAAAACAAGGTGATACTTTACAAGCTATAGCTTCTTACCAAGAAGCAATTATGCTGAATGTTGATAATGAGTGGGGTTATAATCAACAAATGGAAGTCAAAATAAAAGAGCTAAAGAACAATTAATCAAGTTTGTATTTGTAATACTTTTTAAACAGTAGTTGTTTGAACATGCTTATTTTAGTATTTATATTACTGTTTTTTTATGAGTCAAGATTTTATTTTGGAAAAAGCCACAATAATTGTAGTTTTCATTGCATCGGTTTTAGCTTTTTTTTTGTTTACTGTTAAAAGTAAAAAACACAATAAAGTTAGTAATAGATCAATGGGGTTGTTTTTGTTGGTATTAGCAATTCATATTAGTGTTTTTCTTTATTCAGATTACTTCAGAACACCTTTGATTTTTGAGCAGGTAAGAGATCAGTTAATACTCTTTTCCGGACCTTTACTTTATTTACATTTAATTTCATCTACATATCTTGATTTTAAGTTAAGTAGAAAACATCTATTACATCTGACACCTTTTTTTTTGGTAACTATTATTTTCATTCCAAGATTTTTTATCGTGAGTGAACCAGAGCGAATCATTTTTTATCAGTCATATCATTCTCATTTAGAAGCAAAATTATATGCTGTGTTAAATATAGTTACTATTAGTTTCTACTTAATACTTATGTATGTAGAGCTAAAAAAGTATAAATCGATACTAGCGGAGAATTATTCAGACAAAAGATATTTTAATTATAAATGGCTAAATCAACTAACTTTTTTGTTGATCGTATTATTTGTTTTTTCATTCTTTAGAACAGCTATTATTTATTTTGGGAGTAATGAGGAAATACTAAATATTAGAATTTTTCACACTATTTATTTATTAATGTTTGTATCGTGGTTAATACTTAAAAGTTTGTATTCGCCAGAAATTTTCCGTGCGGTTGATACTAAACATAAATTGGTAAAGGATCTGTATACAGATAACTCTAAGAAGATAAATCCGAGTATAGTAAATGATAAAAAACGAATTCAAGAAAAAATAGCAAAATTGAAACAACATATTGAAACTAATCGACCTTTTCTCAATTCTTCATTGAGTTTAAAAGAACTTGCTAATGATGTTGGAATGGAAACCCAAGAGCTGTCAGTTTTAATCAATCGGTATATAGGGAAGCATTTTTTTGATTTCATTAATGAGTATAGGGTAGAGATGGCCATCAAAATTCTTAAAGATCCTAACAGGAAGTCTAGTCATATTTTGGAGATTCTTTATGAAGTTGGCTTTAATTCTAAATCATCTTTTCATAGAGCTTTTAGAAAACACACCAGTAAAACGCCTAAAGATTATCGAGCCAAATCATGAAAAAAGAATGTTCTTATAGCACAACAATCTTTTTTAGTTCTACTGTTTTTTACAAAATATCCTGTTTGAAATTTTTTTTCAAGTATGCTTTGATAGAAGGATATAAAACAAAAAAGTCCAGCATTGCTGCTGAACTTTTGCTCCCCCTCTTGGGCTCGAACCAAGGACCCTTTGATTAACAGTCAAATGCTCTAACCAACTGAGCTAAGGAGGACTATTGCTTTTGCAAATATAGAGTGTTTTTCTCTTTTGCGAGTGCAAATATATACTAATTTTTGATACTCAAAAAGATTTTTTTAATTTTTTATCACTTTCCGAAAATTGCACGGTAAATATCGTTACCATTTGCGAAAAGAAGTAAAGCGATTAGGATCACAAAACCAACCAGTTGTGCGTATTCCATAAACTTATCATTAGGTTTTCTACCAGCGATGATTTCATATAACAAAAACATTACATGCCCACCATCCAAAGCAGGAATCGGTAATATGTTCATAAAAGCTAAAATAATAGAGATAAAGGCAGTAGTGCTCCAAAAAGCCGCCCAATCCCACACAGGTGGAAACAAATTACCGATAGCCGCAAAACCACCAATTTGTGTAGCTCCTTTTTTGGTAAACACATATTTAAACTGTGCTACATAATCGTGGAGCTTCCAATAGCTATAATCAAATCCTTTACTAATACTTTCGCCAAAAGAATACTCATCTCTGTTGATTTTATAAAAAACAGGTAACACACCTACAGTACCTTCTTCATCAGTTTTTACGGTAATGGTGTTCTCAGTCCCGTTTCTTAGATAGGTAATAGCAACGTCTTTTTCTTTTTCAGAATTTACCTCCTTCTTAAACTCGTGCCACCAGTCGATCTTTTTTCCATTCACAGATAGAATTTCATCACCATTCCTAAGTCCGGCAGCATAAGCAGGCCTATCAGCCACAACTGTATCTAAAACAGGTTTTATTCTGATACCAAAAGGTTCCATAACACCTTCTTCGAACATGGTAGTACCAATATCTTCTGGGATATCTATGGTTTTGGTGTTTCCATCGGCAGACAAAACAGTAATATTCTGTACATCTCTTAAGAAAAGATACATATTGATATCCGATGCGTCTTTAAAATCTTCTCCATTTACCTTTAATATTCTATCACCATCCTGAAATCCATATTTTTCAAAAATTTCTGCTACTTCATATCCATCAGGAATATCTTCTATAGAAACATAGGTAATTCCCCAGGTAAAAATGATAATCATGTAGATTAAAAACCCAAGAATGATGTTTACAGTCACACCACCAAGCATAATAATCAAACGTTGCCAGGCTGGTTTAGATCTAAATTCCCATGGTTGAGGTGGTCCGGCCATTTGTTCTTTGTCCATGCTCTCATCAATCATTCCGGAAATTTTGACATATCCACCAAGTGGTAACCATCCGATACCATAAACCGTTTCGCCAATTTTTTTCTTAAATAATGAATATTTTACATCGAAAAATAAATAGAATTTCTCTACTCGGGTTTTAAATAACTTAGCAGGAATAAAGTGTCCTAACTCGTGTAAAACGATCAGTATAGACAAACTTAATAACAGCTGTAATGCTTTTACAATAATGGGACTCATATGGCCTTATTCAAAATTAAATCACGCAAAAGTAACCTTTTAGAGTAGTTTATGAAAGAAATCAGGTATACAGATTCGGGTTTTAATATTTTTTTAGCGAAAACCGTAATTCTATAAAAGATAATCCTTGTAATTTTGCAACTCTAAAATGTAAGTATGCTTCGATTTTTTGCTAAGTACAAATTCTTTGCCATAGTGCTGTTTATTTTATCAGCAATTATAATTTCTATCATATATTCTATTTTAAAGCCAAAACGTGTGCTGAATGTATACGAACCGGATATGGTTAGTTTGGAGCTGGTAGATAGCACTGTACAACATATTCGAAAATACCATAAAATAGCTGATTTCAATCTAAAGAATCAGAATGGAGAAGAGGTAACCCAAGCGGATTACAAAGATAAAATTTACGTCGCTGATTTTTTCTTTACCACTTGTCAGACGATTTGTCCGATAATGACGGGTAATATGAAAACTATACAGTCAGCATTAAAAAATGACCCTGAGGTTTTGTTGTTATCTCATACCGTTATTCCTGAAACGGATAGTGTACCACAGCTAAAAAAGTATGCTTTAGAAAAAGGAGTGGATGATGCAAAATGGAATCTAGTAACCGGTGACAAAAAACATATATATGATTTAGCAAGAAAATCATATTTGGTTGCAAAATCTGATGGGGATGGAGGTCCCTATGATATGATCCATACCGAAAACTTTGTGCTAGTTGATAAAAAGAAACGGATACGTGGTTTTTATGATGGTACCAAAGAAGAAGAAATGGAACGTTTGCTGGAGGATATTAAGGTTTTAAAACAAGAGTCTTCAATTCTGAATTAAAAAAACCTAAACACTGCAGAGAACAATGTTTAGGTTTTAGTAAAAAACTTAAATATTTATTCTAAAAAAGTCACTTCTGAATTAGAATTTAATTGAATTACCAGTTTAAGAGATTCAGTAAATATGGTTGGACTGTTATTGGATAATGGAAATTGAAAATCCCAATTCACAGGATTATCATCACAATTGTCCAAAGGTCCGGTAAATTGAATTCCACCCAGAGCATAAAATTCATCATATTCTTCATAATTGTATAAATCAGGAACCTGATTAAACATATTATCTGCTACAACCTGGTTGCTGCTATTCATCCATTCGAAACTACTAGCTTCTACAATTTTAATTTCGCAAAAAGTATCGGGTATCACAATACCACCTTCGTTATTAAAATAAGTTTCTAACGCAAAAGTAGGAATGGTAATTTCTGGATTCGGTTGATCGTCTGCCAAAGAAGTAAAATCAACAATCATCTTATCCCCGCTACTTAAGCTTATATAGTTTGGAATCACAGAACCATCATTTCCGTTACCTCCATCATTTCCTCCACCACCATTATCATCGTCATCATCTTCGATAACCACATCTTCTCGATCCATCATAAAATCAAATTGATCCTGACCCATAGCATTTTTTACACGTAGACGAAATGAGGTATCTTTTGTGGTTTTCCAAGAATATGTATATACTTTAGTTGCGTTGGCCGGAACCTCAAAACCTTCAGGATATGCCCCATTAGGATTTTTCATGGACTTCCATTTTCCGTTGGCATAGTATTCAAAATACAGTTCAGGACCCACATAGGAACTACAAGGAGGGCTTTGGCAATACCCACCCGAAATATTTGATGAATAATGGTCATTAGAACTGTTTTGCACAGATTTTGCACAGATTTTACCTTTCCACTTATTGATTTTATTCATCACGGCATGTAGCTTATATCTGGGACCTTTACTGCAGTAAGATGCGGGCACGCTGGCACAATCGTTTACAAATCCGTTATAATTGTTTGGAGTTTTATCCAGTTCCACAAATTCCGGAGTTCCTAAAAACCCATATGCAATAGAGCTGGTAAAATCACTATTCTTGCAAGCAATTACTCTACGGGGAATTCCTTCATTTCCAATAGGGAACTCTACTGCAACACCTCTTGCCCATCCTTGGTCTTGTAGTTCAATATTTTTAGCAGCGATCACATCTTTTTTTAGTTGCAGAAAAGTTGGAATCTCAGTTCCTGGTTCTGAAAGTGCCCAGAAGGCTTCTTGCTCAGATAATTCTTTTCCGGCGATTTTGGTAATATTGTTCAGTACAGAACATTCATTACAATCACTTTCTTCCAGAATAAAAGCGCCTTGAAGCTCTCCATCATCAATTTTATGAAAACGAATAGTATTTCCGTTAGACAAGGTAATCTTAGCTTCGGTATCTGAAGTTTTAGTAAGCTGTTCTGAATTATTGATTTTCGATTCATGTATATCTGTTTTCTCACAGGAGATCAGAAGTAATATAAATGAATACATCCATATATTGATATTTAATTTTCTCATTATTGTAAGGTTTTATGAGTTACGATACCTACTCTGTTTCAAGGCTTTTCAGTTTCCGCCTTTGCTAAATTTAGACAGGATGAAATTACAAGGAGGGTGGCGTCTGGATATCCGAAAATTTTGAAATTCAAAGATTCCGGACGCATTTTGGGTTATTTGCCCTATTAGGTGTAGGGTTAAAAACGGTTGTTTTAAAGAAGCACGATTAAAAAGGAAGTAGTTCTGGTGATTTTTTTAACTATTTGTAAAAGGTTTTTCTAAAAGATAGCTTTCCCAATACATATTTTTCCACTACTTTTGCCTTGTTTAAAATTAATCTAAATAAGCACTTGAAGACAACTATTGCAAATCTCAAACGCGGTCAGCGAGGGTTGATTAAGGAAATAACCTCAGATATCATTCCACTTAAGTTATTAGAAATGGGATGTCTGCCGGGTAATGAAGTTCAGTTGTTGCAGACTGCACCATTCCAATGCCCTATGTACCTAACAATTAATGGTAGTCATCTTGCCATACGTAAAGAAATTGCTTCACAGATTGAGATTGAAATCATTTAACCGAATTATTTTTTATGGCCAAGCAGATTAAAGTTTCACTTATCGGAAACCCAAATACAGGTAAAACATCTGTTTTTAATTTGCTAACAGGATTAAACCAACAAGTCGGTAACTATCCGGGTATTACTGTAGAGAAGAAAGAAGGCATTTGTAAACTACCTCGTGGTGTAAAAGCACATATACTGGATTTACCGGGAACGTATAGTCTTAATGCATCGTCATTAGATGAAAATGTAGTCATAGAAATCTTACTTAATAAAAAAGATAAAGACTTTCCGGATGTAGCGATTGTAGTGAGTGATGTAGAAAATCTTAAAAGAAATTTACTCCTTTTTACTCAAATAAAGGATTTAGAGATCCCTACGATTTTAGTTATTAATATGGCGGATCGTATGAAGAGAAAGGGGATTTCATTAGATATTCCTTTACTCGAGAAAGAATTAAACACCAAAATAGCCTTGGTAAGTGCCAGAAAAAATCAAGGTATTGATGAACTTAAAAAACTAATTCTTTCTCATACTTCTTTACCAACCAAATCGTGTGTTGATGCCTTGACTTTTGCTCCAGAATATTTTGAAAGGCTGAAGAAAGCATTTCCTAATCAATCGATTTATAAACTTTGGCTAGTAATTACCCAAGATGTCAACTTCAGAAAAGTTGACAAAAAGAAACCTTCAATAACACCCGATTTTGAGATTAAATCCGAAAGTGAATTGAAGCGATTTCAACAAAAAGAAACGATCAAAAGATATCAGTTCATTAATACCGTACTTAAAAAAGGATTGGTTGTGGATGAACGAGCGGCAACAGGAATGCGAGCGAGATTGGACAGAGTTTTGACTCATAAGTTCTGGGGATATTTTATTTTCTTTGCCATATTACTATTAATTTTTCAGGCGATTTATGACTGGTCATCTTATCCAATGGATCTAATTGATGAAGGATTTGCCTGGCTAAGTGAAACCACCAAATCAATTTTACCATCCGGACCTTTTGTAGATTTGATTACGGATGGTATCATACCGGGACTAGGAGGCATCGTCATATTTATACCCCAGATAGCATTTTTATTTCTTTTTATTTCCATACTAGAAGAAAGTGGCTATATGAGTCGTGTAGTGTTCTTAATGGATCGGGTAATGCGTCGATTTGGCTTAAGCGGAAAAAGTGTTGTTCCGTTAGTCTCAGGAACTGCCTGTGCAATTCCAGCAGTGATGGCTACCCGAAATATAGAAAATTGGAAAGAACGTCTTATTACTATTTTAGTTGTGCCTTTTACAACCTGTTCTGCAAGGTTACCGGTGTATTTAATTATCATTGCATTAGTAATACCGGATGAAAAAGTTGGGTGGATATTTAGTTACCAAAGTCTTACACTCATGTTGCTATATTTCATAGGTTTTGGAGCAGCTGTAGGATCTGCGTGGCTGCTTAATAAGATGCTTAAAATCAAAAGCAAAAACTACTTTGTTATTGAAATGCCGGGTTATAAAATACCTTTATTTAAAAATGTGGTTATTAATGTGGTAGAAAAGACAAAAGCATTTGTTTTTGGTGCAGGTAAAATAATTTTAGCGATTTCTATAGTTTTATGGGTTTTGGCGAGTTTTGGACCAAATGAAAATTTTAGCAACGCTAAAGAAATAGTGACCTCTCAATATGCTGATCTTTCTCAAGAAGAATTAGATCAGAAGATAGCTTCTTACAAATTAGAGTATTCATTTATCGGCTATGCAGGTAAGGCTATAGAACCAGTTGTGGCTCCTCTGGGATATGATTGGAAAATAGGAATCGGAATTATAAGCTCTTTTGCGGCAAGAGAAGTTTTTGTGGGAACACTGGCAACAATTTATAGTGTTGGTAGTGATGAAGAGGAAACCATAAAAAACAGAATGGCCGCTGAGGTAAATCCGGTAACTGGTGCGCCTCTATTTAATTTGGCTAGTGGTATATCTTTATTATTATTTTATGCCTTTGCGATGCAATGTATGAGTACATTGGCTATTGTTAAGCGAGAAACCAATAGCTGGAAATGGCCAATGGTACAGCTTGTGTTTATGAGTATTTTAGCATATAGTGTGGCGCTCGTAGCATATCAAATTTTAAAATAAAAAATAAGTTTTTGTATCTTTCATCGACTGATTAAATATGAATATTCTTATCCAAAACATATTAGTACTTATAGTATTTGCCTTAGCAATAGGATTTTTGATTAAAAAATTCTTTTGGAAGCCTCAGGTTTCTTCTGCAAATAAAAAATTACCTGGCTCTTGTGGTAAAAATGATTGTGGTTGCCATTAACAGTGAACTATGACTACTGTTATTATCCTAACAGCGTATTGGTTTGATTATAAAGTAAACAGAAAGCAATTTGTTTCGGACCTTAAAGGCGGGTTGTTATTTGTACTGTTTCTTCTTCTTGTTTTTGTAGCTTCATATTTTTTTCTGAATCTTGGAATTCTCTATTCAGTTTTAGGAATCGGAGTTGTGTTGCCTCTTAGTTTATTTACAAAACATCTTTTGAAGATGTAATCTATTTTCTTGGTATTCTTCGTAAGGAACGATTGCTGCTAATCAAATACACCCCCACAAAAATTAAAATACAGCATAGTAGTTTTACAACGGTAATATCTCCTTTATATTGACTATTTATCACAAAATATGCCATACCAGCTACTAATAACATGGCTACTGCAGGTTGTACGTAGATATAACTGCTGGAAACGGTAGGTTTTACATATTGTAATGCAAACATATTTAATAAATATGCCAAAAATGTTGGGCCCATAACCACATATAACAGAGATATCCAATTAGAAGTTTGATAAGTGTCAAAATTGGTCTCCAGTAATTGTCCGATACAAAAAGGGAACATAAAGATAAATCCAAAGAAGAAAGTCCAAACAATAACAGTGATAGGTTTATATTTTACCATCATTGGTTTTACAATAACCAAATAGAATGCAAAGGCTAAAGCATTAATTCCGATAAATATATTTCCTTTTAATGATCCTGTTCCTAAACCAGAGTTCCCTAAATAAATTAATAAAACGGCACCACTGCCGCCAATACATATACCCAGAATTCTGGTTAGTGTTAAGGGCTCTTTTAATAGAAAATAACTAATAATTACCGTAAAGATGGGCATTGCTGTAACAATAATAGCAGCATCTACAGGAGAAGTTAAACTTAAACCGTTCATAGAAAAGAACTGATTTGTGGCGACTCCTAGAAGTCCGCAAAGAAGCAATCGAGGAATGTCTTTTTTTTGTACTTGTTCTTTAACAAAGAATCTAAGTATAAAAAATAAGAGTCCGGCTCCACTGATTCTAAGGAAAACCAAAGCAGAAGGGCCGATTTTATCAGGCATTAATCCTTTGGCAATAAGATAATTTGCACCATAGATCATATTCACACTTAATAATGCAATATGTGCTCTGGCTTGGTTAGAAATCATCTAGCAAATAAACTAAATAAAGAAAGACCGATAGCGGTTGTAACATTTATTTAACGAGCAACTCTAGATAGTAATCTGTGGGATCTGTTTTTTTAGAACCTGAAGGATATGGGCTGAGGTTATATCCATAAACAAACTTATCACCGGATTTTAAAATTTCTTTTGGACTAGTTGGTCTAATCCCTTTTGCTCCTATAATGATTTCTTTTTCTTCTAAAAGTGTATTATTTTCATAGATGCCAATTAGGACTTTTGCCTGTCCTGCCCAAACACAGTTTACATCAGTTGGACAACGAGAGTCTTCAAGTACTTTCAAGAATTTAACACTTGAATCTTTAAAATTGATTGTCTTACCGGGTTTAAGTTTGGTAATTATTTGAGGAGGCTTTACTTTTTCTGATTTATCTTGAGCCTTTATATATAGTGGGCTAAGCAATAGAAGTATGTAAATTAATCTTTTCATAGTTTTTTGTTATTTATTTTATTGATAGTTTTTGTTTACTATAAAATACCTATGTTCATTTAGTAGGACACTGTTTTTTACAACAGCTTTTAGAGAAATACCTTCATTTATATATCCATTTTTTTCCAGTATTTTCATGGATGCGATGTTGTTTTCGAATATACCTGCATAGATTCGAATTAAATTTAGTTTTTCAAACCCATATCTGGTTATTAATTCTACAGCTTTTGTAGCAATTCCTTTTCCCCAATAAGGTTCACCAATCCAATAGCCTATTTCAGCGGATCTGCGATAAACGTCACTTTGTATGATCAAGCTGATTACACCACAAATGTCATTATTATACTCAATTCCAAAACTTTGTTGTGGATTTTGTGTTTGTACATGATTGATAAAGAGCTCTGCATCACTTTCTTTATATGGATACGGAAAATAATCCCTCAAATTATTCCAAATGTTACTGTTATTAGCAAGTTCGGCCAGTCTTGAAGTGTCTGATAATTTTAATTCTCTTATTTTAATTTCTTGATGCTTCAAATTTTTATAAATATCAAGTATACGATTAAGTTTATGTTAAAGGTATATAAAAAACCATACCAAATTATCGAAAATATGATCACTTTCTAATTTTTCCGAATATCTTTATGCTCAGAATATGTCAAATAAGAAAGTTGTAATTATAGGATCCGGTATTGCGGGATTGGCTGTGGCAATTCGTTTACGTAACCAAAATTTTGAGGTTGAGGTGTACGAATCAAATTCCTATCCGGGAGGTAAATTAACCGAAATTCGTACCAAAGGTTATCGTTTTGATTGTGGGCCTTCGTTATTTACAATGCCGCAGTTTGTGGAGGAATTATTCACTATTTCAGATAAGAATGTTAAAGATTACTTTGAGTATGAAAAAAAAGAGGTGGTTTGTAACTATTTCTATGAAGATGGGACTAAATTTAAGGCATTGGCAAATACTGAAAAATTTGCAAAAGAAGCCGAAAAGACATTTGATGTAGAGAATGCTCAGATTTTGCAATACTTCGAAAACAGTAAACTCAAATATGATCTAACATCCTCCTTGTTTCTCAATAAATCACTACATAAATTATCAACCTATTTATCTCTAGATACCATAAGAGCTATTACAAGAATCAACAGTCTGGGAATTAATAAAAATTTACACGGCTTGAATGCAAAGCAGTTTAAGGATCCTAGGCTAGTTCAGTTTTTTGATCGTTTTGCTACTTATAATGGTTCTTCTCCATACCTTACTCCTGGTATCATGTCAATGATTCCACATTTAGAACAATACTATGGAACTTTTTTTCCAAAGGGAGGGATGCATAGCATCACTAAAAGTTTATACAAATTAGCAACGGATTTAGGTGTTACCTTTCATTTTAAATCCAAAGTGGATGAAATAGTCACAAACAATAAAAAGGCAACAGCAGTTATTGTGGATGGCGTAAAGAAAGGAGCAGATTTAGTAATATCAAATATGGATGTGGTGCCTACATACCGAAAGTTGTTATCTAATCAAAAATCGCCCGAAAAAACCCTAAAACAACCAAGATCAAGTTCTGCATTGATTTTTTATTGGGGAATTAAAAAAGAGTTTCCGGAACTAGATTTACATAATATCTTTTTCTCGAAAAACTACAAAGAAGAATTTGAATATATTTTTGAAAAGAAACAGGTTTTTGATGATCCAACGGTATATATCAATATTACCGTAAAAAATGAATCAAATGATGCTCCTCGTGGTTGCGAGAACTGGTTTGTGATGATCAACGTTCCGGGTAATGAAGGACAAGATTGGGACAAAATAATAGACAAATCCAGGAAAAATATTCTCAATAAACTGTCAAAATTATTAAAAATGGATATTGAAGAATTGATCGAAACTGAAGAGATTCTGGATCCAAGAAGTATCGAAAGTAACACCCAATCCTACCAAGGATCGTTGTATGGTTCCAGTAGCAATAATAAATACGCAGCTTTTTTGCGACATCCAAATTTTTCAAAAAGTATTAAGAATCTTTATTTCTGCGGAGGCAGCGTACATCCAGGTGGTGGAATTCCGTTATGTTTGCTTTCCGGTAAAATAGTTTCAGAATTAATACAGAAAGATTTTAAACCCTAAAAAAGAATGCGTCCAGAAAGAAAGTTACTTATATCGATCATACTCATCTGGTTATTCAATATATCTGGAATTATCGGAATTTTAATTGGCTATCAGGATTGGTTCCTGTCATTGACACCACTTAATTTGTTATTGTATTTGGCACTGATCCTTTGGAATTCCAAAATTAATTTAACTCTAATTTTGGCATTGCTTATTCCTTTTAGTATCGGAATGATTACAGAATACTTGGGTGTAAACCACGGATTGATTTTTGGAGATTATCAATATGGTGAAAATTTAGGGATTAAAATTTGGGGAGTACCTTGGATTATCGGAGTAAATTGGACTTTATTGGTGTATTGTACAGCAGCTATTTCAAAGAAAATACATCATAATATTATAGTATCCTCATTCATTGGAGCTGTGTTGATGGTGGCGCTGGATGTCATTATTGAAGTTTGTGCTCCTAGATTTGATTTTTGGGAATTTAAGGATGGTACGGCTCCTTTACAGAATTATATCGGATGGCTGGCCACTGCGTTCATTGCCCTCATTTTGTTTCAAAAAATCCATAAAACCTTGCAATACGCTGTGTCTATTCATATTTTCATAGCTATTTTTATCTTTTTTACGACTTTTTTATTCTTTTAGATGCAGAAATATGATTATATCATTATAGGCACAGGAGCATCAGGTTTGATGCTGGCGTATCTCATGATGATAGATTCTTATTTTGATGAAAAACAAGTCCTGTTAATTGATAAAGAAGTAAAGAATCAGAATGATAGAACCTGGTGTTTTTGGGAAGAAGAGAAAGGAAGTTGGGATACCATTGTCTCTAAAAAATGGAATCATATTTTCTTTGGAAGTAAACATTTTTCGGATACGGGAAACATTCTGCCGTATCAATATAAACTCATACGCAGTGGGGATTTTTATAATTTTATTTTTGAGTTTTTGCATCAGAAACCTAATATCACAATAGTTCAGGAAACTTTGATAGGATTTGTGGATGAAGGAAATATTGTGGAGGTAGAAACGGATCAAAGAAAGTATTTAGGTAATAAAGTATTTAATAGTGTATTGTTGTCTCGAGAGTTTAAGAACCAGAAAAAATATCCGCTTTTAAATCAGCATTTTATAGGATGGTTTATAAAGACCAAAACTCCTGCTTTTGATGAAGAAACGGCTACTTTTATGGATTTTGATTTAGATCAGAAAGGGAATACTCGTTTTATGTATGTATTGCCATTTTCTAAAACTGAAGCCTTGTTTGAGTACACTTTGTTTTCTAAAGACCTCCTAGAAGAGGAAGAATATGAAAAAGAAATTGAAATTTATTTAAGTTCCAAGGGAATTAAAGAGTACCAAGTTATAGAAAAAGAAAAAGGATGTATCCCTATGACTTGTTACGAGTTTAGAAAACAAAATTCTAAAAACATACTGCATATAGGAACAGCTGGTGGATGGACAAAAGCAAGTACCGGGTTTACATTTAGGAATACCGAAAAGAAAGTCGGGGAGCTTATCAAGTTTCTTAAAAAAAATGATGATCTATCAAGGTTTGATAAGCGAACTAAATTTTGGTATTATGATTTGTTGTTTCTGGATCTTTTATCGAAAGAAAATCAAAATGGAGCTGCTTTGTTCTCAAGATTATTTAAGAGAAATAAAACCACCCAAATATTAAAATTCTTAGATGAAGAAACTTCATTCCTGGAAGATCTCAAGATTATGTCTACAATGCCTTCAGGTAAATTTGTGAAGATGGTTTGGGACAGATTATTCAAAAAATAATAAAGCTATTCTATTTTAAAACCAACCATTGGGATTTCATTAATTACTATCGTGAGTTCTTTGGCATTAGGAACTGCAGATAAATCAATCTTAAACCCAACTTTTCCCTCTTGATATTCTAATTCTCCACGATAACTGAATTGTCTATTATTAATTAAATATATAATCGAAAAAATAGGTTGATCATACTCGACAACAAACTCCTTTATAGTATCGTCTTCTTTTATTAGAATTCCTTCTAAGGGACGTATTAAAGAAAAATCCTGAGATTTTTCGTGATTAAAGAACAAAGGAGCATTAGAGAATGTTTCTTTACTAATTTGTTCTTTTAACAAACTGTTCTCATAAAAATCCGGATAGTGCTCTTTTATAAAATCCTCTGGATCCGTTCCAAAATAGAAATAATTAGGCTGTTCAACAAACTGTTTGGTTTTGATATCATAATATCCTGTGCTTCCCCAGGTAACATCTATTAGATATTTTTTAAAGTCAATTTCAATAATGTTCCAGGCATGGTCAATACGATAGTCTTTTCCTATGTGACTAATTTGATTTTTAGCTTTCCCTAAAACATAAAAGCAGGTGATGCCTAGGTGATCACACACTTCTTTAAATAGTTGTGTGTATCCCTCGCAAACAGCGGTGCCGTTAGAGATCACTCGTTTAGAAATTTTCTCTCTATATTTTTTTTCGGTTTTTAAATGTTTCTTCGACCCGGATTTTGATTTATCGTAATCCATATAATTTGCGGATCTAAAACTAGGAAAAGGATTATGCTGTACTGATTTATAAGAGTTGGCGTAATCGGTATAATATTTTCCGGATTCTTTATAATCATAAGATATATTTTTTGTGATCCATGAAAATAATGCTTTGGCTTTATCTAACTCAGAATCAAAATCTTTGGCAATTTGATCCGCGAGCTTTTTAGAAGTTTTAAATTTTTTGGGATATCGATCTACAATAGCGTCAATGCTGTCAAAATCCTGACTATAAGAGCTACAAATCAATAGTAGGCTTATAAAAACAAAAAATACTAGCTTATGCATAGGTTGTTTTAGCATCAATTATTGAACCAAATAAGTTACAACTAATACTTGTATTCTGAAAGAGATCTATAAATTATATCAAGCCGCGTTCTTTTTGGATTTGCTCATAAGCTTTCTGTACTTCTTTGAATTTTTCTTCGGCGCCTTTAATGTGCACCGGATCCATATGCTGTACTTTATCGGGATGATATTTTTTGACCATTGTTCTATAGGCCTTTTTTACTTCGGCATCAGTAGCGGTTTTTTCAATCTCTAATATTTTGTATGCGTGACCACCTGTTTTAAAAAACATAGCCTTGATACTTTCAAAATCACTAAAATTGACGCGCATAAAACCAGCCATTTTTTGAATTTCTCTTGCCTCAGCTTCACTAACGCTTCCGTCTGCATTGGCGATTCCAAACAAAAAATGAAGAATTTGCAACCTTGCTGCATATCGAGTACGTTGGGTAAGAAACATGCATATGCGCTGAGCAGAAATCTCTCGATTTTTTATAATCTCATTAAATGTTCTAAAAGTAGCATTGGCACGTTCTTTTCCATAAGCACTTACAAAATATTGGCGAACATAGTCCAACTCAGTTTGATTTACACGACCATCGGCTTTTATAACAATCGATGAAAGCGAAAGCAAATTCAGTTCAAAATCCCCAGGACTTACCTGTTTTTCCTGAGTAAATACTTGGGTAAATCCACCACTACCTTTAGTTCTTGTGGCATCCAGTAGACTGCCGAGTATAAAACCCAATATGGCTCCGGGGAATCTAAAAAATATACCTCCAACTAATGCGGCAATCCATTTAATCATTCATCGTCAATTTTGAGGGTGTAAAGATAATTGAATTATTTACACGATTTCGTTTATATTAGATTAGTAAGACTCTAGATAGTTTTGTTACTAAAAATAATTAAGTAAGGTTTTTGAAACCTTTTACGACTAGTTGGCAGTAACACCGATGTGGTACATTATTTGTATCTTTACATTGAAATTTTAAATAAAAAATAGTTAAGAAATATGTATCCAGCAGATTTAGTAAAACCAATGCGCGAGGACCTAACTAGTATAGGCTTTGATGAATTACAGACAGCAGCAGATGTAGAAGCGGCTATAGCAAAAGAAGGAACCACGTTGGTGGTTGTAAATTCAGTTTGTGGATGTGCTGCAGCTAACGCAAGACCGGGCGCAAAAGCTTCTTTGACGAATGATAAAAAACCTGACAATTTAGTAACTGTGTTTGCAGGTGTAGACAGAGAAGCTACCGATAAAGCAAGAGGATATATGATCCCATTTCCTCCTTCTTCACCATCGATGGCGTTGTTTAAAAACGGAGAATTAGTTCATATGTTAGAGCGTCACCATATAGAGGGAAGACCGGCAGATATGATCGCAGAAAACCTTAAAGACGCTTATAACCAGCATTGTTAAGAGTTTCCTGATTTCGGGTAAAAAATATTAAAACCGTCTGCAATTGCAGACGGTTTTTGTTTTAGAGGATAAATGAGTTAAGAATGGTCTATTAATGTTTTATAGATTGTAATTTTATGTGCTAAACAATTGGCTAACTAAAAATAATATCAGACCTTGCACTACAGTAACACAAGTCAAAATTATTAATTGCTAAGAGAAGGTATGGGGGCTTTAAAAAGGATCGTTTCGTATCCGCTTTCAATAGTTTTCTATTTGTTTTTTGGATTAACACTGTTAATTTTTCATCCACTGCAGTGGCTAGGAGTCAAATTAGGAGGAGCAAAAGGTCATAGAGGAATGATCAATTTAATGAACCTTTGTTTGTTACGTTGTTTACATTTTTTGGGAGTGACTTTTAGTTTTAAGAATGAACATAAGTTGCCTAAAGATCGTTCTTTGATTATTGTTTCTAATCATCAAAGTATGTTTGATATTCCTTTGATATCTTGGTATTTGCGTCGGCACAAACCTAAATTTATTTCAAAAATTGAGCTGGGTTCAGGAATACCTAGTATTTCTTTTAATTTGAGGCACGGTGGACATGCGTTAATAGACCGAAAGAATTCAAAACAATCGATACCCGAAATTTCTAGATTTGGAAAGTTTATTGCAAAAAATAAGTTTTCGGCCGTAATTTTTCCAGAAGGAACCAGAAGCAGAAATGGTGAACCAAAACAATTTGCTCCTACAGGACTAAAAATATTATTTAAAAATGCCCCGGAAGCCTTAGTAGTACCTGTTACTATTAATAATAGTTGGAAACTTGTGAGATTTGGTAATTTCCCAATGGGAATTGGGTTGCACCTTACATTGGAAGTAAAAGAGCCTGTTGATGGAGAAAGTTTAACCACAGAAGAAATACTCGATATCACAGAAAAGAGAGTGATCTCTACCATAAAAACGTAAATAAAATAGTCATGGCGATAGACAATATTAGATTAGAGGTAATGCAGTTATTGGAAAAGAAGATAGAATCTTTCATAGATAAATTTTTAATTCCAATAGACAAGGTATGGCAACCAACCGACTTTTTGCCAGATTCACAAAATGAAGATACGTTCTTTGATGAGGTAAAAGAGTTAAGAGAGTTAGCTAAAGAACTTCCATACGATTTTTGGGTAGTTTTGGTAGGAGATACTATTACTGAAGAAGCGCTTCCTACGTATGAATCGTGGTTAATGGACGTAGAAGGAATTAATCAGCATGAAGGAGAAGGAGGAAACGGTTGGTCTAGATGGGTGCGTTATTGGACTAGCGAAGAGAACCGACATGGAGATGTTTTAAATAAATATTTGTATCTGTCAGGAAGAGTAAATATGATAGAGGTGGAGCGTACGACGCAACATTTGATTAATGATGGTTTTGATATTGGAACAGATAGAGATCCATATAAAAACTTCATATACACAAGTTTTCAGGAACTAGCTACTAATATTTCTCATAGTAGGGTTGCTAAGTTGGCAAAAGGTTATTCAAATAAATCGCTAGCTAAAATGTGCAAAATTATCGCTGGTGACGAAATGCGTCATTTCAATGCCTATAGTGATTTTGTCAAAAACATTTTCGAAGTGGATCCAAGCCAGATGATGGTTGCATTTAGTGATATGATGAAACATAAAATTGTGATGCCGGCGGTTTTTTTAAGAGAATCCGGAAACGCAATCGGTACAGCCTTTGAGGAGTTTTCTAATGCTGCTCAACGCTTAGGAGTCTATACAGCTCAAGATTATATAGATATTATGCAGCGACTAATTGACAAATGGGAAATAGACCAATTAGTAGATCTTAATGATGAAGCTGAAAAAGCACGGGATTTTGTAATGAAATTACCGGCTAGAATGCAACGTATTAGTGAAAGACTGGTAGTTCCCGAAGAAGTTTTTGAGTTTAAATGGGTACAACCTGCTTTGATTAAATAAACCACGAATGCATACTACAGAAGATCAGATTATACATAAAACTGTAGACTTCGTAAAAAACACACTTAAAGGAGCTGAAGGAGGACACGATTGGTTTCACATTCATAGAGTGTTTAAAACCTCACAGACCATTGCTAAAGATGAAGAAGTAGATGTTTTGGTAGTTTCTCTTGGAGCATTACTTCACGATATTGCTGATTCTAAGTTTCATAATGGAGATGAAACGATCGGTCCTAAAATTGCTAGAGATTTTTTGGAAAGTCTAACGGTAGAAAAGAAGATCATAGATCACGTAGTGCTAATTATCGAAAACATTTCTTTTAAAGGAGGAAATACCGAACAGAAGTTTTCTTCTACAGAACTGGATGTTATACAAGACGCTGATCGTCTGGATGCTATTGGAGCAATAGGAATTGCCAGATGCTTTAACTACGGAGGTTATAAGAACAGGGCTTTGTATGATCCGGAAATAGTACCTAATTTACAAATGACTAAAGAAGAGTATAAAAACTCTGCTGCTCCAACAATTAATCATTTCTATGAAAAATTGTTACTTCTTAAAGACCGAATGAATACCGCAACAGGTAAAAGGATGGCAGAGGATAGACATCTTTTTATGGAAAGCTTTCTAGAACAATTTTATAAGGAATGGGAAGGTAGACATTGATGAGATGTCTACCTGTTCTTGTATTCCAACTCCCATTTTTTGATTGATAAAGGTTCGTTTTTTGATTATGCAAAAATGCTGATTGTAAATTCTACTACAATAAGAAAATAGCTAAGAATAAAGTCTATTAATAATTTTGTAAGTGTGATCATGATTAGTGATTTATGGTTCCGTTATTAATGGTTACTAATTTTGACGAATTTCGATTTACAAACTCTAGAGTAAAGCGATCAATCTCTTGATATCCATCTACTTTTTTTAGTAATAATTGATTGATTCTATTGGCCTCAGTATACAGATCAGAATACTTACAGTTTTTTAATTCGTACTCCGCAGTTTCTGTAGAGATTCCTTTTTCTGATACTGCTAAACCTTTTACATATAAAAACTGTCTTATTTCATCACAATCACAATTTGATTGTAGAACCTTTAGAATAGCATTTGATTTATCTTCTACTTTATGACCAACTATGATAGCATAGGTCAAAAGCCCGGCAACAATTCCTATAGAAAATAAAATAAATTGCTTTTTCATTAGTAATGTTTTTTACGTAATAACTGTTTCAATAATTATCTAGTCAAAGTACCTTTAAAAAAACAGTAAAAACAAGAGAAGCAAACCTATTTTAAAGAAAAACGGGTTGCTTTTGTGTTTGTAAAAATTTCATTTTCAGTATGTTATATTTAAAAATAAAATTTGTGAGCTAAAAATAGAAATCACCCTATATTTATTAATTTCGGGTGTTTTTGTAGCGTTTTTTTTGTAATAATTTAGGAAGGACTTTTTGATTTTAACTGTTTAATATAAAATGACGGAAGTAATCCTGTATGAATTTTAAAGTACTTAGTAAAAGAATCTGCACTTTTATATCCAACCTCTTCGGCAATTGATTTTATGGAATATGATCTGAATTTTGATTCATTTTTTAACCTAACAATCGCATAGTTTATTCTTAAGTCATTGATGTACGTATTAAAGTTTTTCCCAAAATGAGCATTAATTACTTTGGATAAGTAAGAAGTATTGGTGTTGATTTTTTTGGCTACATTATAAAGGTTGCATTCAGTTTTCAAATAGTACTCTTGTGATTCTATCTTTTCTAAACCAATAAGGATTTGTTCATACAATTCGTCACTTATTTCTAATTCTTTGGATTGTGATTCTAATACGACATCTTTAGTATCAATAATAGAACTATTAATTACTTTGTCATTAACTTGGATTGAAGCGGCATTCTCATTTTCCTGTATTTCTATTTTAGCAAGTAAGGCTTCGAATTTGGTTTTATTTTTCTTTTTGGCTTTCTGGAAGAACAATACGACCATAATTAATCCGATGCCAACAATCAATAGGCCAATTTGAGAATATGTGAGTCTATTTTTTTGTTGTTGTTTCTGGTTTTCGAGTGTATTAATTTCATTTTTGAAATCACTCAGTGTGATATCCTGAACTTTTCTGGAGGCTAATGATTTTTTATTATTTAGCTTACTAAGGCTTAGTATATGTTTTTCATAGTATAGATTGGATTTTTCCAGATCGCCATTCTTTTTATATGCTTGACCGAGTAACTTATAACACTTGCTGATTTCATCAGAATTGCTGTATTTTTTTGTAAGGATTTCCTGAGATTCAGAAAGAATATCTATAGCCTCTGTGTATTTTTCCAGTTCTAATTTACATTCTCCAATTAGGTTTAAAATTTTTCCCAGAAAAATAATATCGTTTGCTTCATAACATAAATCTTTCGCTTGATTCAAAAATAGAAGTGCATTGGCATAATCCTTCTTATTTTTAAAAATAATACCTCGATGCATCAATAAATCAATGTGGACATTATCTACTTTTATCTTTTTTGTATACGATAAACCTTTATCATTGGCATACAATGCAGAATCAAGTAGATTAAGTTTAATATAAGCTTCAGAGATTCTAGCATTAAAAAGCATTATTCCTGTATTCACTCTTTTTGGAGTCCGGCCATATGGATTCGTTAGTAATTCATCTTCACTAGCTTTTAGTTCTTTTAACGCTGTTCTATAATCACCGGTTCTTAGTTTTATAAAGGCTAGATTGGTTTTAATTACTGACACATATGATGGTTTATTAATAGCTTCTGCCATCGAAAGGGCTTTAGAATAAGCGGCGCTTGATTTGTCGTATTCTTCAATATCGAAATAGTGATTTCCTATAAGATTAGTGATTAAGATGTTTTCATCCTTTAGCTTTCCTTTGAATGCTATGTCCGAAGCATTCTGAAGATATTCAATAGCAAGATTATTATTACCTGAATTGAGATTAGCGATGCTGAGATATGTTAATGCATCGATCATACCTTTCGGATCCTCATTCTCAAAAGCGATTTTATACAGGATGTTACTTAAAGAAATAATTTCCTCTACTTTGCTGTCATCCAATGCCTCTATTTGAAGACGTATATCTTCCACGTTTTTAGTAACTAGTATATTGTCAATCTGAGCGATAAGACTGTTGGAAAATAATAGTGTAAAAAAGATAAATAGACGATGCAATCTCATAAAGAATGGCTATAACCTTAAGTGCAGCTCCAAAAATAACCAAAAAAGCATCAAAACAGCCTTAATTGACCATCTTTATAAGATTCGTGCAAATCGCAGTTTAAAGAGATTTTTTCTTCATTCCGGAAGTATTTTTGTTTGGCGATAGCAAACATTTGGTGAATCTGATCCGCAATGTTTCCTGATCCTTTCATTCTTCTGCCAAACACACTATCATTTAGGTTTCCGTCGCGACATTCCATAATCTGGTGCAGGATTTTATCCTTACGATCAGGAAGTGTATTTTCTAACCAGGAAATAAATATTTGTCCAATAGCTCCATTTAATCTCACAATGGTATATCCCAGGCTTTTTGCCCCTCTTTTCGAAACTTCTTTAGAAAGCGAGAGTATTTCGTGACTATTAATAGACGGAATAATCGGAGCCATCATTACACTTGTAGGAATCCCAAATGAATTTAGTTTTTCTAGTGTTTCTAATCTTTTTTTAATACTGGCTGTTCTTGGTTCTAATATTCTCCTGGTTTCCTCATTGAGCGAAGTTATAGACAAAAACACCGAGACCAAGTTGTCTTCTGCTAATTCTGAAAGAATGTCGATATCTCTTTGTATGAGCGCATTTTTGGTAATGATACCAACAGGGTGCTTGTATTTTAGAAATGTTTGGAGTAGCCTTCGGGTAATTTTAAGCTTTTTCTCTATAGGTTGATAACAATCTGTATTTCCTGAAAGAGCAATGGGATATGCTTTCCAATGTTTACTTTTTAACTTTTTTTCTAATAATTCAGGAGCATTTTTCTTTACTAAAATTTTACTCTCAAAATCTAATCCTGCTCCGTACCCCCAATATTCGTGAGAGTTTCGTGCGTAACAATATACGCAGCCGTGTTCACAACCTTGATAGGGATTGAGCGAATACATCATACCTACATCCGGACTTGACACCTTGTTTACTATGGTTTTAGGAAAAGTCTCAATAAACGTGGTTTTATATTCAATAGATTCTCCTTCTTTTTGTAGATAATTAAGAAAATCATCTCGTAGTTCATACTGATTGGCAGAGAAACGATTATGCACTTTTTCTTGCGCACCTCTTCCTTTTATAAATTTTTTCGGTTCCAAAAGCTGAGATTTTACGGTTTAAAAGTAAAACTTTTGTTGGAATATTTCCAATAAAAAATGGAATAATTCCAAATAAAGAAAGTAATTTTGTAATGGATTCATCTGGATTTCTTAATGCTACCGAAAAAGCAAGATTTATCATTTAGAAAAAAAGGCGAAATGTAAATGTGAAAGATGATTTTGTAGGAAATTATGAAGTCTAGAAGAACTCAATTAGTCAGATTTAGGTTAAAAAAATAGTCAGTGATGAAGAATAGAAGTTATGAATATGATGTTGCTTTATCTTTTGCAGGAGAGAATAGGGCATATGTGGAGAAGGTGGCGAATAGCTTAAAACTTAAGGGAATTAAAGTTTTTTATGATTTATTTGAGGAAGCTAATTTATGGGGAAAAAACTTATATGAATATCTATCAGAAATTTATCAAAATAAAGCAAGATACACAGTGTTGTTTGTATCCAGCTTTTACAATAAAAAATTATGGACAAATCATGAGAGAGTTTCGATGCAAGCGAGAGCATTTCAGGAAAGTAGAGAATATATATTGCCTGCTAGATTTGATAATACAGAGATTCCAGGAATCCTTAAAACAATCGGTTATATCAATCTGGAAAATAAGACTCCTGAAGAATTAGCCATTCTGATTGAAAATAAGTTGAAGAAGGATCAGACATTTATCAGAAACCGATGGTCGAAACTCTCTACTATGATCAACCCAAAGCCTTTTGTGTTTACGATCAAACTGATAGATGAAAAGAAGCAATTGGTTAAACACGCAAAGGTGGTTTTAATAGCAAACAATTCTACATATTTAGAAGGGTTTACGGATGAGCATGGATTGGTGCATTTTGTGATTAGAACAAGAAAGATGTACACAGTTCTAATAGCACACACTTCATATCCAGCTGTTGTTTTTCATCATATCAATCCTAAAGAAGATATTGAGGTAACTATTGAAAAATCCAACAATTCAGGTTCGGTAATTATAAATAAATCAGGTCATATTCCTGGAATTTCAGGAAAAATTGAACCAGTACTAAAGCCTGATAAAGGATTGAGCTTGTATGCTGATAATATCGCTGTAGATGGCGGGAAACATCAACCCTATGATTTTGCATTGGATACTGCTATTTCTTTAGAGGACAATGAAGGAAATCGTGCACACGTTACGTTTAGATTCTTTCAGGGTAGAATTGCCTTGATTGATTTTTATAAAGATATCAGATAGCTTATCTAAAACTGTTTTTTTTGAATTAGATCAGCGTGATGAAATCCATAAGATAAGTATCAGATGAGATGCACTTCATCTTATTCGTTAATGAATTGTTAAGAAGAACTATAATGCGTTAAAACCGTAATTTTAACATATTTTTAATAATGCTAAGTGTATGAATCACGTTATATTTCTATGAAAGTGATATTCGCTGTATTTTTTGTAATTGGATTACCACATATTTTAAGTGCACAATCTATAGAGATTTTGGACAATAATCCTGATGTAGAATCAAGTATTAATAGTAAATTCCTTTTGTTTCAGGAAAATACGATATCTAATACATTGATAGGTATTGATGAGGTTGATGTGAAAAATAGACAAATTAATCTAGATAATAAACCGTTATCACATTTAATGTATTGGCGGTATGAAGTTGTAACTTCTATGACCAACAAAATGAATCCCATTACAGGTATCATTTCCTATAGTTCCAAAGAAGAATTCACTAGTTTAGGAAGACGATTATTTGATTTGGGGGTAATAAATAACATCATAAATTAGCTATAACTAAATCTGACAAGTCCGATTTATATCAAATAAAAAACTGTCTCGTTCAGAAACAGTGTTGCACTAAATCCAAGTGTAATTAATAATATTTATCCATTAAAATTTAAAATTCACTATTTCCAGGGCATAACCGCGTTTAAAAATGTCTTACATTTATATGGTCAACTAAAATCATTTAATATGCGATTATCACGTATCCTGTGTTTATTCTTGTGTTCAGCAATCATATTTTCATGTAAAAAGAAAGATGCCAAAGCTATGGCAGAAGCAAATGCTTCAGAACTTAATAAATATCAAGATTATATTTCGGATGTTTCTACAGGTGTGATTTCGGTTTTAGATAATGTGTATGTAGTGCTCCAAACACCGGTAGAAGGATGGGATGATAACCAGGAACTTTCGGCTGATGTACTTTCTATATCTCCAAAAGTTAAAGGTAAAGTGTTTGTAGTAAACAATCAAACCATTTCTTTTCAACCTGAATCAGGTTTTAAAGAGGATACAGAATATACTTTTACACTTAATTTAGAGAATCTGGTAAAAGACTTAAACAAAGATCTGGATGAAGAATTTGTTTTCAGTGTGAAGACATTAAAACAGCAGTTTTCTGTCATTACAGATAATCTTCAGTCGTATAATAAAGATTGGCAATATGTTAATGGTACGATTACCGCCAGCGACCAATTGAGTTTTGATACTGCAAAGCAGTTAATTAAGGCAACCCAAAAAGGTAAAAATGTTCCAGTTACTTTTGGAGAAGCATTGGACAAAAGCCGTCAGTTTAGTTTTAGAATTGACAGTATCCAACGTTTTGAAGATGATTCGGAAGTAGCTATAAAATGGTCTGGGAAATCATTTGATATAGATACTGAAGGAGAAGACGTTTTGCAGATACCCGGAAAGAATAATTTTTCGGTAATTAGTGTTTCTGTATCTAATTTTGAGGATCAATATGTAGAGATTAATTTTTCGGATCCGCTAAAGAAAAATCAGAATTTTGATGGTTTAGTGGTTATTGCCGGAGCAAAAGACCTAAAATATACGGTAAAAGGTCAAGACTTAAAGGTGTACCCAAAACAAGAACTGAAGGGAACTTTAGAAGTAACTGTTTTTGAGGGAATTAAGAGTGTAGATAATTATAAACTAAAGAATACTTATTCTGAGAATATTTCATTTCAACAACCAAAACCTGAAATAAAGTTGTTGCAAAGCGGTGTTATCTTGCCAACTTCAGAAAATTTGAAATTTAATTTTGAAGCCATCAATCTAAGAGCTGTTGAAGTTCAGGTAGTAAAAGTTTTTGAGAATAACATTCTACAATTCTTACAAAATAACAATCTCAATGGTTCGAGTAATCTAAGAAGCGTTGCCAGACCGATAGCCAAAAAATTGATCAATCTTCAGGAAAATGCCTCCTTAAATTTAAGTAAATGGAATGCATTTGCTATTGATTTAAAAGAATTGATTTCACCCGATCCAGGAGCAATTTATAGAGTAGAACTTAGCTATAAAAAAGCATATTCTATTTATAAATGTGATGGAGCTGCTACGGATGATACTCCGATAGAGCAACTTGTGGATAATTATGATGATGAGGAAGAATCTAGTTTTTGGGATAGCTCACAATATTATTACGATGATTATTATTATGATTATGATTGGAATGAAAGAGATAACCCTTGCGACAATTCATTTTACAGAAATAAGAAGGTAGCAGCTAATGTGTTGGCGTCTAACCTGGGAGTAGTTATCAAAAAAGGGCTGAACAATTCATATTCGGTTACAGTGAATGATATTGTGACCACAAATCCGGTGCCTAATGCAAAAGTTACTTTTTATAACTATCAACAACAAGAAATTGGAGTAGCAACTACAGATGCAGAAGGAATGTCTGGATTTGACGCAGATAAACCTGCATTTTTTGCCATAGCCAGTTCTGGAAAGCAACAAACCTATGTAAAACTAAATGACGGAAATGCATTGTCAGTAAGTAAGTTTGATGTTTCGGGAGTGCGTCTACAAAAAGGAATTAAAGGGTATATTTATGGAGAACGAGGAGTATGGCGTCCTGGAGACACGTTGTTTCTTTCGTTTATGTTAAATGACAATGCAAATAAATTACCAAAAGGACATCCAGTAAAATTTGAATTAAAGGATCCTTACGGAAAAGTAGTTCATCAGGAAACGAAAACAGAAGGAACAGGAAATTTCTATAAGTTTATTACAGAAACATCAGATGAAGCACCCACAGGAAATTGGCAGGCAAAAGTAAATGTGGGAGGAGCCAGTTTTACAAAGTCCTTAAAAATCGAAACCATTAAACCTAATCGTCTAAAGGTTAAAACAAATTTTGCAGATGAAGTATTGGGAGCTAACAAAAGCATTACGGGAGATTTAGAAGTTTTATGGCTGCACGGAGCAGTGGCAAAGAATCTTCAAACCGACATCAATGTTCGCTTTAGTTCGAAAAGAACAAGTTTTAAAACATTTCCGGGATATATTTTTGATGATCCATCAAGAAGATTTGGAACAGAGGAACAAGAAGTATTCAGTGGTAAACTTTCTTCAGAAGGGAAAGTAAACTTTTCTATGAAACCAAAGCTGGAGAATAAAGCTGCCGGAATGTTAAGAGCATCCTTCATAACCAAAGTATATGAAAACGGTGGAGATTTTAGTACAGATGTAATTTCAAAGGATTTTTCACCTTATGAAACCTATATTGGATTAAACGTTCCAAAAGGTGACAAGGCACGCGGAATGTTACTTACCGATACGCAACATAACTTTGAAGTTGTTTCTGTAGACAAAGAAGGAAAACCAAAATCAGTCAAAGATTTAGAAGTTTATGTATACAAAGTAAACTGGAGATGGTGGTGGGATACTTCTGAAGATAATCTTTCTTCTTATAATCGAGGATCTTATCGCAATGAAATATTTAAAACAAAAGTTACAACCAATAGTAGCGGTAAAGCCAATTTTAATTTCGAGATAAAACATCCCGAATGGGGAAGATTCCTGGTACGAGTTGTGGATCCAAATGGTGGACACGCCACCGGAAAAGCAATTTATGTAGATTGGCCTGGTTGGGCAGGAAGAGCTAATAAAAATGACCCTTCTGCTGCTACGATGTTATTGTTTTCTGCTGATAAAAATACCTATGATGTAGGAGAAACAGCAACCATAACATTCCCGTCTAGTGAAGGAGGAAGAGCCTTGGTGACTGTAGAAAATGGTACAGAAGTGTTATCATCGTTATGGGTAACTTCAAAAAAAGGAGAAACCAAATTCGAATTACCAATAGAAGACATATATACGCCTAATGTGTATATTCATATTACACTATTACAACCACATAGTTCTACAGCAAATGACTTGCCGATACGGTTGTATGGTGTAATTCCGATTTCGGTAGAAAATCCTGCAACAAGAATTACACCTATCGTAAAGATGCCGGATGTCTTGCGACCGGAAGAAATGATTGATATAAAAATTAGTGAAACCAATGGCAAGGCAATGACCTATTCCATAGCTATAGTAGATGAAGGCCTACTGGATCTTACTAGATATAAAACACCAAATCCCTGGAACACATTTTATGCCAGAGAAGCGCTGGGAGTAAAAACTTGGGATGTATATGATGATGTGATCGGAGCTTATGGTGGAAGTATTAATCAAATTTTTAGTATTGGAGGTGATGCTGAAGCTGGTGGAGGTAAAGCCAAAAAAGCGAATCGATTTAAGCCGATGGTAGTGTACAAAGGACCTTTTGAACTTAAAAAAGGAGAAACCAAATCTCATCAAATCAAAATTCCTAAATATATTGGTTCCGTTAGAACTATGATTGTAGCTTCTGATGCCACGGAAGCCGCTTACGGAAGTGTAGAAAAGACTACACCGGTTAGAAAACCATTGATGGTATTGACTTCGATTCCTAGAAAAATTACCCCTGGTGAAAAAGTAACCATTCCGGTGACGGTTTTTGCCATGGAAAATAAAGTAAAGAACGTACAAGTGACATTAAAACCTAATAAAGGATTCACTGTAGTAGGAGAAACTAGTCAAAACCTTACGTTCTCGCAGCCTGATGAAAAAATGGTGTATTTTGATATTGAAGTGATAGAAGGAGCTACAATTACGGATATTGAAGTTGTGGCCAGCGGAAATGGTGAAAAAGCTTCTTACAGTGTTCCAATAGATGTTATTAACCCAAATCCAATGACTACAGAGATCACCTCTATTGTTCTGGAACCTAATAGTCAACAGGAAATTGATTTTGCATCATTTGGAGTCGATGGCAGCAATAGTGCTATCATCGAACTGTCTTCGTTACCACCGATGAATTTTGAAGGGAGATTGAAATACCTGATTAGATATCCTCACGGATGTGTAGAGCAAACCACATCGGCTGCCTTTCCTCAATTATACTTAAGTGATGTGTTTACATTATCTTCTGATAAGCAGAAGAAAATCCAACGTCATATGGAAGCAGCTATTTATAGGCTCAAAAGGTTTATTCAACCAAATGGTGGAATGTCTTATTGGCCGGGATATAGAAGTGCAGATGACTGGGGAACAAGTTATGCGGGTCATTTCTTGTTAGAAGCAAATAAAAAAGGATATGTTTTACCAATCGGTTTTAAAAGCAGTTGGATTAACTATCAGCAACAACAGTCAAAACGATGGAGAAGTGGCGGTAGTGATTTAGCACAAGCGTATCGACTATACACGCTAGCTTTGGCAGGAAGTCCTGATCTTTCTTCTATGAATCGATTAAGAGAGACATCAGATCTTTCTAATGATGCTAAATTAAGATTGGCCGCTGCTTATGGATTAGTCGGTCAGAAGAGTGCAGCAAACAAATTACTTACTAGTGCCAATATTGATTTCCAGCCAAGGAGAAATTATTATTACACCTATGGATCAACAAATCGTAATCGAGCGATGGCGCTAGAAACGTTAGTGCTATTGGATGAAAAGGTAAAAGCACAAAAGATCGCAGAGGAATTAGCTAAAGAATTATCCTCTAAGAAATGGATGAGTACGCAAACTACCTCTTACGCTTTGATGGCAATGGCTAAATACGCTGCGTATGTTGGTGGAAAAGGAGTAGAGGTAAATTACGCACTTAATGGAAAATCCAATAGTGCAAGTACTACTAAAACCTTCGCATCTTCAGGTGAGTTATCTATTGCTAAAAACAATAAATTAATGCTCAAAAATAATAAGGATAACACCATTTTTGTGCAATTAGCTACTAGTGGAATTCTGCCAGTTGGTGAGGAAAAAGTGATACAAAGTAATTTCAAAGCGATTATAGATTATAAAAGTAGAGAAGGAAAAATAATTGATGTAACCCAATTACAACAAGGAACGGATTTTGTGGCAGAGGTAACTATAACTAATACCACCGGAAGCAAGGTAAAGGATATTGCTTTAACAGAAATCTTTCCATCCGGATGGGAAGTTGTCAATACGCGCTTTACGGATTTTGGATCTTTCAGTGCGAATAAAGTTACCTACACGGATATACGAGATGATCGTGTTAATTTCTATTTTGATTTAAAACCAAAAGAAAGTAAAACGGTAACATTATTACTCAATGCTTCTTATTTAGGGAAGTATTATCTGCCCGGTATTCAATGCGAAGCGATGTATGATAACGATTATCTTGTACGTTCTGCAGGCAAATGGGTTGAGGTGATAAAATAGGTACGAGGATTAAGGTAGTAGTGATGAGTTTTGTTATTTTTTCATACGAGTCTGACTAAATATGAATTTGGTAGCTGCTCGAATCAATTGAGTAATCGATATAAAAAGCGAATTTGTTATCATGGAATACATAATAACTAGAAATGAACTTCCGATAGCAGAAGAATTAAGAAACCTTTTTTTACAAACGAGTTGGGCAAAAGAGAGATCACTAAATGATATAAGACTTTTGTTGCAAAATACAACGGTATTCATAGTAATGAGAGATACGAACACCGAACAGCTTATAGGATTTGGTAGAGCGCTATCTGATGGAGTTTATCGTGCATTGCTGGATGATATTGTAGTTGATACAGTATATCGAAAACAAGGTTTAGGAAAACGTATTGTTAAAGAGCTACTGGATCAATTATTAGGAGTCGAGCAGATATTTTTAAATACTAAACCCGATCTGGCAGCTTTTTATAATCAATTTGGCTTTGCTAAATCAGAGGTATTAACCATGAGTCTATGATTATATAGTTTGTGAAATGATATTAGAAAAAACAATACTATATATAAAGCTGAGAGAGCATTAGAATTGTTTAAAAAAACCTTTAGCAAAGCTCAAAAAATTGTTTCTTCTATAAAACGGATATTTAGTTAGACTTACTAAAATGTATAGAACAGACAGATTGATACCCGTTATTATTACTGTAGAAAAGGATTATTGCATCATTTCTATGATTCATTTCCAGTAGATAAACATTAATATAAATCGGTTGTTTGATAAGAACCGGATCTAAGATTCGTTTTTAGAACCTCACCTTTAATACTTGTGCTATAGGAGAGCAAAATGCTATCTTCTAACTGACATTTTCCATCAAAAAAAATTAATACCTCCAACTTTTCAAGTCGGCATCTTTAGGAGCAACCTTATGAACTTTATCTACATATTTTTTGATAAACATGCGGTGATATCGTAACCTACTAATATGATTTCCGTTATCGTGATCGCCGTTCCAACAATGTTCTGCTCTGTCACCATAATCTACTTCACCATTATAATAGGGAGCATTAGTTTCTGATAGGATTTCTTCAGCAAGATACACTGCATTGTTGAGATAATAATTGTCCATATCACCACAATACAAGTGAATTTTATTTTCCCAATCCTTACCATTTTTTGCCCAGTCTCGTTTCAAAATATATGAGAGGTCGTAGTTTTCTTTCCAGTATGAAGCTACTTCTTTATCTATTTCTCCGGTTAGGCGATCCCAGATTCTTTTAGGATACCCCTCTTCATTTACTGGCGAATAGGTTGCTTCCCAAATATCCCATTGTTGTCCTGACCGACCTTTTGTACCCAGTATTAATTCTCGATAATTCATATCTCTTAAACTAGCATCTACATTTCCTAAATAATCTCGATGGCCGGGAACCAGTGTTTTTTTGAACGGACCTTCCTTGTAGTACGCATTTTTGTCCTCATATATATTCACCAAACAATACGCTCTAAAGTCAATTGGGTCTGGACAAGCAGCAAAACACATTCCGTACTCTTTGGGATATTTTACTTGAACAGCAAGAGACTCCCATCCACCTGTACTTCCTCCGTAAACAAATCGTGACCAACCCTCTCCTATTCCCCTAAATTGTTGCTCGATGTGCGGAATTAGTTCATAAGTAATCGCATCTCCATAAGGTCCTTGTGCGGCACTATTGACAGCATATGAATCATCATAGTATGGTGTTGGGTGTTGGATTTTAATAGCAATAACTCTTGGGAAATCAGGACCTGTCCAGGTTTTATAAAAATCATACGCTTCCTGCTGGACCATCAAGTTGTATCCTTCAACATTAAAACGCTCACTATATTCAGGTTTCAGGTCTGGATCCGGTGGAGTCGCACGAAATCCGCCAAAATCATTAGGAAAATGCCCGTGCATAATGGCCAGAGGATATTTTACATTGGGGTGCGTTTCCCATCCTTCAGGCAACAATATATGGGCTCCCAAATACATATCTCTTCCCCAAAAATCACTCAACAACTTGCTTTTAATTTTTATATGCTTTACATACTTTGTATCCTCGGGTTCGGGGATTGGAGGTATTTTCTGATCTAATTTTATGGCGATAGAAGGAAATTGCCCATTTTTGATCGTAATTTTTTGAGGAGTAGAATATAGATTGCCCGGTGCTTTATTCCATTGTTGTCCTTCGCCTCTATCCATGGGTAATTTTACTATATGCCCATCTGCCCGTTGAAAGGTTTCGTATTTGTGAAATAAAACTTGTACAAAGAACTCACCTGATGGTAACTCTTTAAAGCTACGAATCGGATATCCAAATGCTTCCTTGTCAAAATGTTGGGATTCTTCAGGTTTCCAATCGTTAATATCCATTCCAAATGCTTGACAAGTTTTGGAATCGTCCCTAAGCTGAAATCGAGGTTCTTTTTCGATTTGTTTTGAAATCAAGACAATTAATCTTCCATCTAATGCTTCATCGTAATGTTCCGTTGGAAAGGAAAACTGGATATCTTCTGAGGTCTCAGAATTAGAACAAGAGAAAAAAAATGGGGTAATGAGCAAAATAACAAGCAAGAGTACAATTATGGATTTGTTGTCAGGTTTTTTCATTTTGTTGTTGTTTTTATAAACTTATAAATCCGTTCAATATTTTTTCATAAGTTTTTAGATATTCATTTTTGTCAATCAGACCTATTTGCATGCTATATCCGTGAGTAATCTGGTTTTCTTTTGATTTAATTTCCGATACGCTTAAAGACCACTTTATTAAGGTCTCTATTCCTGAAGGTGTAATTATTCCATCATCATTCTCGAATTTAGGACAAAGGATATGAACTTTGTATTTGTTCTGATTTAATCCAATCGAAATATATCTTTTCTTATCTATTTGTTCAAGTCCGTATTTGAGATATCCAGATTGATTTTCAGCTACTATTTTTATTTGTACACCATCAAATTCGGTTTGGTCAAATTCGGTAAAAATCCACCATAAGTAATTTTCAGAGTTTACAGTTATTTTTCTTTTCCCTTTTTTACTTATTGCCATTAAATTTAATTTTCAATAGTTTAGAATTGTAAAATGAACGCTAACAAGGTTAAATACGTACTAGTGCTCATATTTCTTGTATATATTCAATTATAAACGATTACAGATATGTAGTAACCGTTTAATTTCGGCTAATTTTTAGTATCCGCTTAGAAAGTAACGTAAAATTCCCTACATCACAAAATAAGATCGATATGGATAAGTTGTTTTGTACTTTATTTTCGGGGTTAAGAACAGGTTTTGATATAGTAAACTTGGATCGGTTAGGTATTGGTTTCAGGACTATTAACTATTAAATTTCTTTGTATTGCATATCTAAGGTCTTTTTTATTGAGCGGTTTGTTGATGAGGTCGTTCATTCCTGCTTTTTTGCAATCATCCGCAACTTCGCTGAGTTCTGAAGCAGTTAGCGCAATGATAGGTGTAGTTATATCAAACTTCCTGATTTCTATGGTGGCCTGCATACCATCTAGCACCGGCATATTAATATCCATCAGTACTAAATCAAAAGATTCTTTTTTTAATATTCTGACCGCTTCTATGCCATTTTCGACCATGCTGCATTCGCAGCCAATATTTTTCAATAAGTTTTTAGTTACCAATTGATTAATCTTATTGTCTTCGGCCACCAGAATTTTAGCAGAGACAGTGTCTCCTTTTTCCAGGTTTTCCAATTGGTTTTCTTTATCATTTAAACTTTCTGCAACTTCTACATCCAAATCAAAATAAAATATGGATCCAATATCTTTTTTACTTTCGAAATGAATCTGACTGCCCATTACCTGGACTAGGTTTTTTACAATAGATAGCCCCAAGCCTGTACCTTGTTTATTGTCGTAAACACTGCCTACTTGTGAAAATTCCTCAAATATGTATTCTTTTTGATCTTCAGGAACTCCTACACCTGTATCCTCTACTTCAAAGCGAATTTTGATAGTTTTAGTATCCGCAGACAGCTGTTTGATTCGAAGCGAAACAGTTCCTTTGTCCGTAAACTTATTGGCGTTCCCGATTAAATTGATCAAAACTTCAGAGATCCTCAATGCATCAATATTGACTAGTTTAGGAATGCTATGGGTATGCTCCAGAATCAATTCGTTGCCCTTTTTTTGTGCTTGATATTCAAATGACTGCAGGATATTTTGCGATAGTGAAAACAAATCTGTAGGTGTTTTGACAAGCTCTTTTTTCTCAGAATCTATTTTGCTAACTTTCAGTACCTTATTAACTAGATCCAAAAGATAATCTGCAGAAAATTTTAATGAATTCAATAGTTTTTTATCTTTTTCTGTCTTGGATTCATTCTCCAGCAGGATGGAGGAGATTCCTACGACACCATATAAAGGAGTTCTTAGCTCATGACTTATGGTAGAGATAAATTGTGATTTAATTTTACTCAATTGCTCTGCTTGAGATTTTGCTTCATAGAGTTCGGCATTTTTTACTTCGAGGATTTGACTTATTTTTTTCTTAGACTTATACCCTCTGTAATAAAAGAAAACTATTCCTGCCAATAATAACAACGCTGCAGAAGAAATAAAAATAATGGTTTTATTGTTCTTATCAATATCCATCAGTAGTGCCTTTTCTCTTTTGGCAACTTCTAATTCTTCTTCATATTGATCTACCTTAAACCTTATTTTTGTGGTCTCATCGCTTTTGGATCGGGCATTTTCAAAAACCTTACGATCATTTTTGTTTAGAGCTTTTAGATCAGCAATAGCTTTAGGGTAATCACCGATATCTTCATACATCTGCGATCTGTATTGATAAAAATAACTTTTTCCTTTGGGCCAGTATGTTTCATCTTTGAGATACTCAAATGATTTGTCGAAGTTTTCTTCTGCCTTTTCAATATCTTTTTTGTGAGCATAATTTCTGGCTCTTAAAAGATAGAGAGAGCTTCTATCTATCTGCACGCTATCAGCAATGGTACTATCAATACTATCTGCTTCTTTTAGATATATTGCTGCTTCATCAAACCTACCCAGATCCATGTAAGTCCAGATCATATTATGTAATGGTACTTGATATTGCTGAATATGGGGGTTGTTTTTTCCTAGTACTACAGCTCTTTTGTAGTATTTTAATGCGCTTTCGAGATCGTTGTTACCATCGTAATAGATATTAGCCAAGCTATGTAAAACGTAGGGTAGAAGAATTTTATCTTTTGTCTTTTCGGTATGCTCTAAAGATTTCAAAAGATTTTTTGTAGCATTTTCATAATCAATAAGTTCGTATTGAACTGTTCCCATTAATAAATATCCGTGTGATAAATAATGATTATTTTGAAGCTCACGTGCAGAGTTGACAGCCTTGAAGGCATATTCTAGGGCTTGATACATATCATTATCACGACGTAATTCTTCAGAAGTTCTTAATAGAACTTCCAAACTATCAATTCTCTCAAAAGAAGGTTTTTCTTGGGAAAAAGAGATCATCGAAAGAATAAAGACAAATATGTAAGGGGTAATTTTTTTCAATGCAAAACAATTTTTTTAATCAAAAATGGATATGCTAAATTAAATAATCTAATGTTCCATTTTATATTCTAAGCCACAGTATTTTGAAATAGATTTGAGCGCATTTTTCTAGCCAAATTGTTCTTAAGAGTGTTATAATTTACTAAAATTATGGCGGTTATCGCGTATAATGAATAGGAAAAAGCTGCAATTATAGATGGCTTGTTTCCCGAAATGAGGGAATATTTCTCCATTGATAGTGTTCGATAATGTTGTGGATGATAAGATTCGGATACAAGAATTTTAAAATTCAATTAGAGTTTTATAGAATATATCTGGACATTTACATAAAATTCAGTACCATTGTTTAATCTGACTTTTAGTATATACAAATCATAAGTTGTTGTGTTTAATAGAATCAAAAAATACATCAGAAAACACCCCAAAAGATTCATCATTATACTTGTATTGATGATTTGGTATTATTTCTCATTGCCAAAGCCATTATTTAGTGATCCTACTGCGACTGTTATAGAAACCAAAAGCGGTGAATTATTGGGCGCTAAAATTGCTGAAGACGGACAATGGAGATTTCCCGAAACAGATAGTGTTCCTGAGAAATTTAAATCCTGTATTCTTGCTTTCGAGGATCAGCAATTTTATAGGCATGTAGGCTTCAATCCTGTTGCAATGACAGAGGCTATAATCCAAAACATAAAAGCTGGCAAAGTAGTTAGGGGTGGTAGTACCATTACACAACAAGTCATACGATTAGCGCGAAAAGGTCAAAAACGTACCTATTTCGAAAAATTTATCGAACTAATTTTATCTACACGTTTAGAATTAGGTGCTTCTAAAGAAGAAATCTTAAGATTATATGCTTCTCATGCTCCTTTTGGGGGAAATGTAGTTGGTGTTGATATGGCGGCTTGGCGATATTTTGGATTGTCTACAGATCAACTATCCTGGTCAGAAAGCGCAACGCTGGCGGTTTTACCCAATGCTCCTTCATTAATTTATCCCGGTAAGAACCAGATAAAACTGTTGAAAAAAAGGAATCGATTGCTTAAGACATTGTTAGAACAGCATACAATAGATTCCTTAACATATGAATTATCCATTAGTGAATCCTTACCACAAAAACCATATAGACTTCCTCAGACGGCACCTCATTTGTTAGATCAATTAACAAAAGAACATAAAGGAAAACGCATACAAACAACGATAAATGCTTCATTACAACGACAGGTTAATCAGCAAGTAAAGCAGCACTATCAGTCATTACGGCAAAATGAAGTGCATAATATGGCCGTTTTAGTACTAGATATCAATACCAGAGAAGTTTTGAGTTATGTGGGCAATGCACCAACGGACAATGCACACCAAAAGGATGTAGACATCATACAGGCAGGAAGAAGTACCGGTAGCACATTAAAACCCTTATTATATGCTGCTATGATGGATAAAGGTGAACTGTTACCAAGCCAGCTGGTTTCTGATGTACCTACAGTTATTGCGGGATATACCCCTAAGAACTATGATGAAACTTTTAGTGGAGCTGTTCCTGCTAATAGAGCATTGGCAAGATCATTAAATATTCCAGCTGTTAGGCTATTGCAGCAATATGGATTACAGCGATTTCGAGACGAATTACACGCTTTTAGCATAAAAAACCTTCGCTATAGTGCAGATCACTATGGATTATCACTGATTGTGGGTGGTGCCGAAGGAAATCTTTGGGATTTATGTAAAACCTATGCAGGACTAGCAGGAACGCTTAACCACTACGAAGAGTCCTCCAGTGAATATTTTACAAATGAATTTACAGAACCTATACTTATAGCTGGTCAAAAAGTGGATTTTGGTGAAAAGGCAAAACAAAAACCAGTTTTTGGTGCAGGTAGTATTTGGTTAACTTTTGAGGCGATGAAAAAAGTGAATCGCCCACAAGGAGATGAAGCTTGGGAGTTTTATGATTCTTCCAGAGAAATTGCCTGGAAAACCGGAACCAGTTTTGGTAACAGAGATGCCTGGGCGATTGGAGCTAGTAAGGATTATGTTGTGGGTGTTTGGATTGGCAATGCTGATGGTGAAGGAAGGCCAGAGTTGACCGGATTAAATTCTGCAGCACCTGTTTTGTTTGATGTGGTTAATTTGTTGCCTAATTCTAAATGGTTTCCAACTCCATATGATGATTTAGTAAAGGCAAATATTTGCTCCAAAAGTGGTTTTTTGGCGGGAGAACAATGTCTTAGTCACGAAGCATTTATTCCTATTTTGGGAATCAAAACGAAACCTTGTCCCTATCATCAATTGATTCATTTGGATGCTACTGGTCGATATCGTGTCAATTCTTCTTGCGAATCTGTAGGCACGATGATTCATGAACCTTGGTTTGTATTACCTCCTTTGCAGGCATATTATTTTAAAACTAAAAACGCAGATTATCGATCGTTACCTCCTTATCGAACCGATTGTACAAAAGAATCATTAGCTAGTATGGACTTTATTTTTCCAAAAGGTAATAACAGCGTTTATTTACCCAAAGGTTTTGATGGCATAACGAATGAAGTAGTGTTGAAAATAGCACACACACAACCAGAAACAAGAGTGTTCTGGTATATCGATGATCTGTTTGTTGGGGTTACCAAACAGTTTCATGAAATGCCTGTAAAACCTAATCCGGGAGTGCATTTAATAACTGTTCTCGACGAAAAAGGCAATGAATTAAAACGCAGAATAGAGATCAAGGAATAGGTTACGCAAACTACCATTCTGTAAATGGATTTTTACTTATTTGAGAATTATAATATCTTGGATTACCTGTTACTTCTTCACCCAGCCAATCAGGTTTTATAAAAGTTTCGTTTTCATCGCTTAATTCGATTTCTGCGATAGTTAATCCTTTGTTATCTTCTAAAAACTCATCCACTTCTATGATATGATTCCCTGATGAAACCTCATATCTGATTTTCTCGATGACTCCTGGCTCGCAAATTTTTATTAATGCTTCAGCTTCATTCACAGGAATTTCTTTTTCCCATTCAAAGCGTGTTGTGCCGGATGTATTTCCAATACCTTTCACCGTGATAAAACCTTGTTTTCCTTTAATTCGAATTCTAACCGTTCTCTCAGGATCCGTATTCAGAAATCCTTGTACAATAAGGGTACTTTTTTTAGCCTCTTGCTTATACATCTCTGATGTAACTAAGAATTTACGTTCTATTTCTATCATTTATGATACTTGATATTTTTTAAATATAGATTCAAGATATTGTATTTTTCAAAACTAATATCTTGAATCTACAAAATGATTTTATCTAGACCATTTTTTGATGTTTTTCTCATTTAATCTGATAAAGTCTTTGTTTTTGGCTTTTTTGGATAATTCTAAAGATTTTTTGGCAACTATTATAGCTTCTGTTTTTCTATCTAAATCGGCGAGGATTAAGGCTTCTCTGTACACTTGAAAAAATAGTGGATTCTTACCTTTTGTAGCTTTTTGAATATAGGTCAAAGCTTGATCCAAATCTTTTTGTGCTTCGTGCAGGTATAACGCTGCCTGGAAATAATCAAATTCAGTTGGCCCGGAAAATGCTTTTTCGATATTAACCATTGTTTTTTCATGTGTTTTAAATTTTAATGGCAATACTATTTTGGCTTTATCCCAAGTAAATACCAATTGAGAGCTGTCCAAAGTGATTTGATCCATATAGATCAAAAAGGTCTCTAAAACTTCCTTTAGTTCGATATGCTTAGTAGTAAAACTGGCAATAGGTGTTTGATCTATATACGTATTCCAATTGCCAGATTTATAGGTGTAAAAGTATACTCCCCAAGTGTTTTTTCCTGGTTTGGTAAGAATGGCATATGAACCTTTTTTTATGGGTGTTTCAAAAACTGTAACATCATCTGTAAAAGTGATTTTTGTTGCTGCATTGGCACCGGTTCTCCATAGTTCATTATAAGGGATGATACCATTTTCTCCAAAAATAGTTCTATCCCTTTTACTGGGTCTGGAATATTCGATTTCGATTTCAGTCAATCCGACGGTTTGCGTCGTCTTTGAAGTTGGACTAAGTGCAGGAACGGTAAGTTGTGCATTAACTGTTGCTACAGTAATAATACTAATGAAAAATATTTTGAACATAGTTGTCGAAATTTTGATATGATTAAAGATTAGAAAAGTACTCTTTTGGAGTAGTTCCCATTAAATCTTTGAACGCTTTGTTAAATGTAGTTTTAGAGTTAAAACCGGCTTCCTGGGCAAGGCCAAAGAAAGTCATGTTTTTGGCTTGATCTGTTTTTGCCAAGACGATAAATTCTTTGATTCTATAATAGTTTACATACTCAAAAAAGTTCATGCCTATTCGTTCATTGAGTAATCGAGCAATTTCGGGATTACTTACTCCTAGCATTTCTGCCAATTCTGATTTTAGAAGCTTTCTGTTTAAATATGGTTTTCTTTCCTCCATTAAATGCTCTAATCGAGATTTTAAACTATCCAATTGTTGGTTCGATAATTTGGATTGTGCGTATTTTTTTGGAGTTACTAGCTCATTAACTCTGAATAATTGAGGTTCTTTTATATTATAAAATGTAATAAACAGAATAATAAGAGCTATGCTAATCCATATTATTTGCCAAGCAGATTTATCTAAGAACTGGTATCCCAAGAGCCAGTAGATAAACATACTAAACCAGCAAAGCATACAGATTCCTACTGCTATCAGGAAATTCATGAAAAACTGAGATTTTACGGTATAACTTAATTCGTTCTGGATGTCTTTTCTAAATTTTAAAAAGACCCTAAAACTTAAGACCCAGTATGAGATATTAAATAATAATCCAATGGCAATAAAAAATAAGGTAAATCGAAATTGCTCTCCGCTTTCTAGTCTTTCTTGTAATACTGCGTCGGATGGCAGGATAAAAGCAACAGTTACAAATATATTGTATACCAAAGCAGGTACATAATGTAGTAATTCTTTATAAGAAAAAGGTTTATTTAACAAACTGGATCGGGTAAATAGGTAGATCGTGGCACCAAATAATAATGTTGCAAATTCAGAAAAAATAACCCATCGGTAATTATCTCCGAAGAACCCAGAGATATATAGTATGCGACCACTTAACCCTATAGCTAAAACCAGTACTAAGAATGCAATGTATCTATTGATACTTTTTCTTTTTTTAGGAGAAAAAACATAAATAAACAGTAAAAACAAACTTTGAAAATAGCCGAAATAAACTAATTGATTTAAGAATGATTGCATACTGATAATAATCTGGTTTTTTTGTTTATCCCGTTTATGTTTAAAAAATTCTAAAACATAACTGGCTTTAATGTACTAGTTTAATACAAATTGATTAACGTGTAACACACCTTTGTGATCCATTTTAAGGTTTTCTTCGTAAAAAGTATCAAATTCTTGTTTGTTTTTCCATTGAGTGATAACTAACAAATCAGGATTGTGATAATATCCTATGGGTGATTTTCCATTGGTTAATTGAAGAATTTTTTTTCCTCCTTTTGCTTTTGATTTTTGGGACCAAAGTTCTATGAATTTTTTGAAAGATTCGGTATCTTCTTTCCAGTAAGATGTGGCTACAATATATTTACTCTTGTCTATTTTGAAAGAAATGTCTCTTGGCATTTCATAGTAGGTTAAATTAAATATAGACCACATATTTCTGCGCTGTACATGAAAATCCGGAACTATATCTCCAATTTCTGAAATAAATTGTTCGCGATTTTTTAAGTCATTCCATTTACCAAAAATGAAAGTAGTAGGTTGAATGTTTCCCTGAGTTGTTTCTTTGATCCTAAATGAAGGTTGTGGTTGATAGGTTCTTTTAAAAGCTATGGGGAAGGCAGTCTTTTTATATTTTTCAAAGTCTTTTTCGATATCTGGTTTATTGGTTAGTAAAAGAATATCTAGAATTTCCCCTTTTTTAAAGTTAAAGGATTTTACATCAGATTGAGCAACGAGATTTGTTGTCAATAGACAAGTCAAAAAGGCTAAAGTGAGAATTTTTAATAACTTCATTATTTGTTTTTTTAATAATTTATAATTTTCAAACAAATGTAGAAGCTGTTCTTGATATTCAGTAATAATAGAGGTTCAGAAAGATACGGATACGGTATATGAACCAATTAAGTCATTTTTTTAGCATGTATTGCCTCTATTTCATCAGAAACGATTCTCTTCTGGTTAAATTGATTATTTGCTAGCCATATCATAGCGGTAACAATAGTTTCAGGATTAATAGATCGGTATTTTTTTAAAGAACCAATTAACAAGGGATCTATGACCCTCATTAATTGCTTAAAGAAATATTCTCCTGCTCTTTTTTCATTTCTTTTACCTCCAATTAATGAAGGCTGTAATATATGCGTTTTGGTAATTTGCAATTCTAAAACTGCTTCTTCCATTTCACCTTTGGTACGATTGTAAAAAACACGGCTTTTTGGATTTGCACCTAATGCAGAGATGACGATAAACGTTTTAATACCATTTTGTTGACAAAGTTGGGCTGCTGTAACCGGAATTCCATAATCAATGGTGCGGTATAATCCTTTATCCGGAGTTTTGGCATTTGTTGTTCCAATGCAACAGTAGACATCATCGGCGATAAAATCAGTAGCCACAGTTTTTAATTGTAGCATATTGATCAAATGTTCTTCGATTTTTGGATGCGATATTCCTACAGTTTTTCTGGAAAATAATTTGATGGTAGCGTATCTATCGTCATCAAGTAATGTTTTCAAAAGAATGCCTCCGGTTAATCCTGTTGCTCCTAATATGATTGCTGTTTTAGCCATATTACAAAGGTAACAAGAAGAATCGTAGTTTATTTTCTTTTATTGAAGAATAGAAACGGTTTTAGTACTATTTCTGCTCAACCATCACAACAATACTTGGTTTGCAGTTTTCATTTTCACCATCTTCAGTAAACGAGAAATCAACAACAGCCTTATCTTTATTTGTAGAATCTATGTGTAATAGAATTTTATAACCTTGTTTGCTTTCCTGGTATCTCTTAACTTCAAAAGAAGTTCCATTATAGCTATTCATAAAAGGTTCTTTACCAGGTTTTAACGCTGTAGCTTTTCCACCGATAGCACTTTTTTTACAGGACTGATTCTCAAATACAAGCGTATATTGTATAGTATCCTCTGATAACCAAGAAACAGATAATGTCTGGCTAAAAGTACCATTCGCATCTTTTTGAGAAGCCGTGTATGTTTTTTGAATAGCAACTATAGCACCATTGTCTTCATTTGTGTTGTCAACAGTTTCTATAGAGTTGGTTTCGCTTATTTTATTAGGGTCATTAGAAGGTTTGCTTTCTGATTTACAACAAATCAAAGCAAAGACTAAAAGTAGGGCGTAATTTTTCATTTTTTAATATAATTTAGTTCAAATTGATTGGGATCAACAAAGCAAGATATTATTTTTATCTGATAAATACTATACAAATATAATAATATCATTTTTTAGAGGAGATTAGCATTGACATATTTACTTCTTAAATTGAAATGTAAAGAAATATGAATCAGTTTGGATACGTAATATCTCTTATTTTTGTTGGATAGATCACATGGAGAGCAACAGAAAAATCATACACGTAGATATGGATGCATTTTATGCTTCTGTAGAGCAAATGGATAACCCTGAACTTAGAGGGAAACCATTGGCTGTGGGTGGTGGTGGAAAGCGCGGAGTGGTAAGTGCTGCAAGTTACGAAGCCAGAAAATTTGGGGTTCGTTCTGCCATGCCGGGATTTACGGCAAGAAAACTATGTCCCGATTTACTATTTGTCAGACCACGATTTGATCGTTATCAGGAGATTTCAAAACAAATTCGAAAAATATTCTTTGAATATACCGATCTGGTAGAGCCTCTATCACTCGATGAAGCATATCTGGATGTTACCAAAAACAAAAAAGGAAATCCGAGTGCTTCATTGATTGCTCAGGAAATTAGACAGCAAATTTTTGAGGAGGTAGGACTTACTGCTTCCGCAGGTATATCTATCAATAAGTTTGTGGCCAAAGTCGCTAGTGATTATAACAAGCCAAATGGACAAAAAACTGTAAATCCTGAAGAAGTAATAGAATTCTTGGAAGATTTGGATGTTAAAAAATTCTACGGAGTAGGAAAGGTGACACAAGCTAAAATGTATCAGATGGGTATTTATACAGGAAAGGATTTAAAATCGAAATCCGAAGCGTTTTTAACTGAGCATTTTGGTAAATCAGGAGGACATTATTATCGAATAGTAAGAGGAATTCATTTAAGTGAGGTAAAACCTAATCGAGAACGAAAATCACTGGCTGCAGAAAGAACGTTTAGTGAAAATATCTCATCAGAGATTTATATGTTAGAACGTTTGGAAAGTATTGCTGAAGAATTACAAAAACGTTTAAAGAGAAGCAAAGTTGCTGGAAGAACAGTAACACTAAAGATCAAATACAGTGATTTTACCCTTCAGACTCGAAGTAAAACGCTACCTTATTATGTAAGTGATTCAGCAATATTGCTGGAAACTGCAAGGGAGTTGTTATACCAATCCGAAATGAAAAACTCAGTTCGATTATTGGGGATTTCACTTTCTAATTTAAATACAGCGAAAAAAGATTCAAAGAAGAAAGAAAAGGAAGAAGTGGAGATTATTCAGTTGAGGTTTGATTTTTAGTGGAAATCAAAACGATTCTTATATCCCACATAAAACTTCGGCTGCCCTTTTTAAAGTATCTTCTGTTTTGGCAAAACAAAATCGTAATACTTTATCATCCTGTTGATTAAGGTTGAAGACAGAAACAGGTATAGACGCAATTTTGTGTTCTTTTGTTAACCTTTCGGCGAAAGCCACATCACCGTCATCAGTAATAGTGGAATAATCCAATAATTGAAAATAAGTTCCAGCAGCAGGAGTGCATGAAAATCTGGAATCTTTGATTAACGATAAGAATACATCTCTTTTTTCTTGATAAAAAGCAGACAAAGATATATAGTGATCACGAGTCTTTAGATACTCAGCCAACGCATATTGCATAGGGTGATTGCTGCAGAACACATTAAACTGATGCACTTTTCTGAATTCTGTCATCAGATCTTTTGGAGCGATACAGTATCCCATTTTCCAGCCTGTTGTATGAAACGTTTTTCCAAAAGAAGCAGTAATAAAAGCTCTTTCTGCTAATCCGGGATATTTGGCGATGCTTTGATGTTCACGACCATCAAAAATAATATGTTCATAGACTTCATCGCTTAACAAAATAATATTGGTGCTTTTTAATAAAGCTTCTAACTGAAGCATATCGTTTTTTGATAAAACAGTTCCTGTTGGGTTATGAGGAGTATTGATAATCATCATTTTGGTTTTGGAAGTAATTTTATTCGCTACTTCCTTCCAATCTACCGTAAAACTGGGTGCTGACAGCTGTATTGGAACGATTGTTCCATTAAAGAGCTCTATGGATGGCTCATATGAATCATAAGCAGGCTTAAAAATAATCACTTCATCTCCTGGTTGAATAAATGCCGAAATAATTGTAAAAATAGCTTGGGTCGCTCCAGAAGTTACAGTAACATCAGTTTCAGGATGATAATTGCTTCCGTATAAATTATTCGTTTTTTCGGCAATTGTTTCTCTCAGCGATAGTAAACCAGGCATAGGAGCATATTGGTTATATCCTTTTTGCATAGCTATAGTAACCAAATCAATTAATTTTTTATCGGTTTCAAAATTTGGAAAACCTTGAGACAGATTGATGGCTTTGTGCTCTGTAGCCAGTTTACTCATAACGCTAAAAATGGTGGTGGAGACGTTTGGCAATTTTGTGTGGATGTTCTTCATAATTCTAATCAAAAAAAGAAGGTATAAAAAAACCCTGAAAATATCAGGGTTTATTTAATAAATACTATTTTAAACGGGTTTGCATATCTTATGTGTTGCATAGGGATATGCAATGGCACATATCCAATCCCTTTCACCGGTAGCTATAAAACAATCTCTTCTTGTTTGACATCCAATAGGAAATTGTAAACCACCTCCATTAATACCTTGTTGTTGTTTTTTGTTTAACTGCTCAACATCTTTTAACTTTAGAATTTTAGATAACATAATTTTGTGTTTTAAATTATTGATATTGTATACCTACTCTATTGAAAGGTTTTCGGTTTACCCTTGTTAAAATCAAGTGCGTATCATACACCGATTTTCTACTCAAGGTATATCGAAATGAATGCTCAAAAAAACGAAACATCCGTATTTTTCAAAAAATACGGATGCAAAAACACCTATAAACTGTAGTAGTTTATTTTGTGTTGTATCTAAAACATATTTGGACAATCACAATGACTCCAGTGTGTTCCTGTATCAGGTTCTGTAACATCACAATCTCCACCTTTTATTTTTGTCATTGTATTTTGATTAATCTTTGCTATAGTAAGTTTTTTTAGGGTGATCGTGTTTTTTTGCTTTGTTTTCATGATTGTTGTATTTAAATTGAATTTTTGTTTTTTTATGATCTGGATGAAGATGCAATCAAGGTACTTTTAATACCTGTCAAATCATAAATATGCAACCGTATTTTAAAGAAATTAAGGTAAGGTTTATACCAATAAATTATGTACTGGGTTTTTTACCGTAATTCTACTTAACTTTAAGAATATTTTACGAATCATTATCCTGACTATTTATTTTTCTAATATAATACGAAGGATTCAACCCGGTCTTTGATTTAAAATGTTTTGTAAAAGAGTTGTCAGTTTTATATCCAATTTCCAAGGCAATCGATTTAACAGAAAATGACCTAAATTTTTTGTCATTTTTTAATCTTTTTAAGGCATATTCAATTCTTAAATCATTGATATAGTCATTAAAACTATTGGCTTTATGTGTTTTAATAATTTTAGATAAATATGTAGTGTTCGTTTTCACCTTTTTGGACATAGATCTAAGATCGCAGTCAGTATGTAAGAAATATTCTTGATTTTCGAGTTTGTCTAAACCATCCAGGACAGCTTTAACTTTTTCATCATTAATTACAACAGGCTGTAAGATGTTTTTTTCTTTTGACTGTAAAGAGTTTATTTTTTCTATTAATTGATCAAAACGAGCAGTATTGTTTTTTTGCTTTTGATAGTATTTAAAAATAAAGAAAACTAGCACAAAACAGACGGATAATAAAATAACGAAGATGTATTCCTTATACCGCTCTTCTTTCATTTCTTCATTTTTAAGCGCTTCTATTTGGTTTTCTAGTTTATTAATATCTTGATTATACAGTTTAGTTATAGTTTTATTTTTAGCATCCTGAAATTCATCTTGTAAAGTAATGAGTTTTTGGAACCAAAACATGGACTCTTTGGTTTGGCCAATTTCAGTATAACAATTGGCTAGGAGTAAATATGTCTCCAAAACCCTAATGTTTCTAGCATCTTTTTCTTCTAGTATGGATACACTGTTGTTTAAATAGGAAATTGCTTTGTTGTATTGTTTTTCCTGATAAAAGTAATTAGCAAGAAAGTAATTGAGGTTTAATATAGATTTCTTTTGTTTTATCCCTTTTTGATCAATGATTTCTTTGGCTTCATAAAAATATTGCAGAGCTTTAGTTTGTTCCTTATTGTTTAAAGCAACGATCCCTTTTTTGGTAAGTAAATCAATAGATCCAATAGAATAATCGAGTGGTTTAGAGATTGCTAAACCTATATCAGCATAATGTAAAACCGAATCGTATTTTGTTTGGTCCAGATAAATTTCACTAATGATCGTGAGAAGTCTCACATGGTTTGCTGTATTGTTATCGCTCGATTTTTCCGTAAGCACTAATGAGTTTTTGCAAACCTTTAAGGCCTTATCAAGCTGTCCCATTCTTCTGAGAATGATGGCTAGTCCTGAATTGGCAATGAGTTCATGTTTAATGCTTCCTTTTTTTTGAGCAATAAAAAGTGCTTTATTGTAATAGTCAAGAGATTTTTGATTCTGCCAATCTTTTAAATAAGCATTCGCTGATTTTAAATAAAGAGTGCATAAAAATTTGGAGTCGTTTAGTTCTTTTACAAGGGTAATGGATTTGTTCAAATAATAAAGAGCACGTTCGTATTGTTCGGTTTCATAGAAGAATAAGGCCACAGTGTAATATTGCTGAGCAAGAATTAAGTCATCCTTAGAAAGGGCTGATAGAGCAATTTCGTAGACATCACTATCCTTTTGTTTAGAATACTTTAGATATGATATTATTTCTTGGGGTGATTTCGTTGTTAGGCTATCAGGAATAATTGATTGAATTTCACTAGCCAATACGCTTTTGTTTAAGAAAATGGCTATCATCAAGAAGCCAATTGATAGAAATTGTTTCACAAAAAAAGTCATTTTCTTAAAAAATCTAGATTGATCAAAAGTAATGTTTTTACTTCTTTAAACTTTTTTGAATATAACAGCTTTTATAAAATCTTACTAAAAGAATAATTTCTGTGAAGCGCAGGTAATAGAATTATTTAATAGAAAGCTATTTTCGAAAAGTTTGTTGTACACATGAATTACGCTTTTTTACGAAGCAAAAGTAAGATATTTACAAAAAAACGAATGTTTTTTTTGTTGAATCTTGAAAAGGGTTACTCAAACGATTTCGAAGTAAAGCTTAAACAAAAGGAATGTTATATTTTAAATTCATTATAAATACGATATAAAGCTACTATAAATGTTGTTAAAAAGACCTATGAGCCTTACTTTTGCTATCGAAATTTTAAACATTTTAAAAAATGGGTGGATTGATAAAATCTTCAATAGCTAGAAAAGTAGCGATGGCACTTTCGGGACTTTTCTTAGTATTCTTCTTACTTCAGCATTTCAGTATCAATTTTACATCGGTTTTTAGTCCGGATACATTTAATGAGATTTCTCATTTTATGGGAACGAATCCGGTAGTTCAGTTTGCGCTACAGCCGGTACTGATTTTTGCGGTGATTTTTCACTTTGTAATGGGATTTGTATTAGAAATACAAAACAATAAGGCACGTGCTGTAAAATATGCTAAGTATAATGGAGGCGCGAATGCGTCTTGGGTATCTCGAAACATGATTTATTCAGGATTAGTAGTATTAGCTTTTTTGGGATTACATTTCTATGATTTCTGGGTTCCTGAAATCGTTTACAAGTATGTAGAAGTAAACCCAGAGGTTCCTACGAGATATTATGAAGAACTGGTGCACAAGTTCGAAAGTCCAATCCGTACAGGATTGTATGTGCTTTCCTTTGTGTTTTTAGCATTGCACTTGTGGCATGGTTTTGCATCGTCATTTCAATCAGTAGGTTTTAATAATAAATATGCTGTAGGTGCTACTAAGTTTGCAAAAGCTTTTGCAATAGTTATTCCGCTAGGTTTCGTAGTAATAGCAATCGTTCATCATTTTAATCATTAAAAACACCACTATTATGTCAATTTTAGATTCTAAAATACCTGAAGGTCCACTGGCAGATAAGTGGACAAAACATAAAAATACTATTGATCTGGTAAATCCTGCCAACAAGCGTAACATTGATGTGATCGTTGTTGGTACAGGATTAGCAGGAGGAAGTGCAGCTGCTACTTTAGCTGAGTTGGGATATAATGTAAAAACATTCTGTTATCAGGATTCTCCGCGTCGTGCACACTCTATTGCAGCACAAGGAGGGATCAATGCTTCTAAAAATTATCAAGGAGATGGGGATTCTGATTATCGTCTTTTCTATGATACAGTAAAAGGAGGTGATTATAGATCACGTGAAGCAAATGTATACCGGTTAGCTGAGGTTTCTGGTAATATTATTGACCAATGTGTAGCACAAGGAGTTCCATTTGCTCGTGAGTACGGTGGACTACTAGACAATCGTTCTTTTGGAGGAGTTTTGGTATCCAGAACTTTTTATGCAAAAGGACAAACAGGTCAGCAGTTATTGTTAGGAGCGTATTCTGCGATGAACCGTCAGATCAATCGTGGAAAAATCGAGGCTTTTAACCGTCACGAAATGTTAGATTTAGTGAAGATCGAGGGAAAAGCTAGAGGAATCATAGCTCGTAATCTTGTAACAGGAGAAATAGAAAGACATTCAGCACATGCGGTGGTATTGGCAACGGGAGGATATGGAAACGTATTTTTCTTAAGCACCAATGCAATGGGAAGTAATGTAATGGCAGCCTGGAGAGCTCACAGAAGAGGAGCTTTCTTTGCAAATCCTTGCTTTACTCAAATTCACCCAACTTGTATTCCTGTTTCTGGAGAAAATCAGTCAAAATTAACATTAATGTCTGAATCTTTAAGAAATGATGGTCGTATTTGGGTGCCTAAGAAAAAGGAAGATGCTGAAGCGATTCGCACCGGTAAACTGAAGCCAACACAATTAGCAGAAGAAGATAGAGATTATTATCTGGAACGCAGATATCCAGCATTTGGAAACCTTGTACCACGTGATGTGGCATCCAGAGCTGCGAAAGAACGTTGTGATGCTGGATTTGGGGTAAATAAAACCGGAGAGGCTGTTTATCTTGATTTTGCTGCGGCGATCGAGCGTTATGGAAAAGAAAAAGCACTAACAACAGGAATTCATAACCCTTCAAAAGAGCAAATCACCAAATTGGGAGAGGAAGTCATTGAAGCCAAGTATGGTAACTTGTTCCAGATGTATGAGAAAATCGTTGATGAGAATCCATACAAAACTCCAATGATGATTTACCCAGCAGTGCATTACACCATGGGTGGTCTTTGGGTAGATTATAACCTACAAACTACTGTTCCCGGATGTTACGCCGCTGGAGAAGCTAATTTCTCTGATCACGGTGCTAACAGATTAGGAGCATCAGCATTAATGCAAGGTTTGGCTGATGGATATTTCGTTTTACCATATACCATCGGAGATTATTTGTCGAAAGATATTCGTACGGGAGAAATTCCAACAGACACACCAGAGTTCGATCAGGCAGAAAAAGATGTAAAGGATCGTATTGAAAAGTTAATGAACACTTCTGGAACGAATTCTGTTGATTATTACCATAAGAAATTAGGTAAGATCATGTGGAATAAGTGTGGAATGTCTCGTAATGAGAAAGAATTAAAAGAAGCAATTGAAGAAATTGCAGCTTTGAGAGAAGATTTCTGGAAGAATGTAAAAGTTCTTGGTACAGCAGACAGTATGAATCCTGAATTGGAAAAAGCAGGCAGAGTTGCTGATTTCTTAGAATTAGGAGAGCTTTTTGCTAAAGATGCTTTAACGAGAAATGAATCTTGTGGAGGACACTTTAGAGAAGAATATCAGACTGAAGAAGGAGAAGCATTGAGAGATGATAAAAACTTCAAGTTTGTGTCTGCCTGGGAATATAAAGGCGAACCTAAAGATGCCGTTCTTCATAAAGAAGAATTGGTATATGAAAATATTGAATTAAAAACACGTAGTTATAAATAGTTGATGGTTGCTAGTTGTTAGTTTATAGATAATATATGTTTTGAAACTAACAGCAAACAACTGACAACCAAAAGCTAAAATAATATGAATCTTACATTAAAAATATGGCGTCAAAAAGACGCTCAATCCAAAGGAAAGATAGTAGATTATCCAATATCCGGAGTTGAGGGAGATATGTCTTTTTTAGAAATGTTAGACGTGTTAAACGAAGGTTTAATTGAAAAGGGCGAAGAACCGGTTGTATTTGATCACGACTGTAGAGAAGGAATATGTGGATCTTGTTCTTTGCAGATCAATGGGGAACCACACGGTCCAGACCGTTTGGTGACTACTTGTCAATTACACATGCGAAAGTTTAATGATGGTGATACAATTTATATTGAGCCGTTTAGAGCAAAAGCATTTCCGGTAATAAAGGATTTGATGATCGATCGTAGTTCTTTTGATCGCATCCAGCAGGCAGGAGGATTTATTTCTGTAAATACTTCGGGTAATACGATTGATGCTAATGCAATCCCTATTCGTAAAGAGGATGCAGATGAGGCAATGGATGCCGCTACCTGTATTGGTTGTGGAGCTTGTGTAGCAGCTTGTAAAAATGCATCAGCAATGTTATTTACTTCGGCAAAAGTTTCACAGTTTTCATTGCTTCCACAAGGACAAGTAGAAGCTACAGAGCGTGTTATGGCAATGGTAAATCAAATGGACGCAGAAGGCTTTGGTAATTGTACGAATACCGGAGCTTGCGAAATTGAATGTCCTAAAGGGATTTCTTTAGAGAATATTGCGCGCTTGAATCGTGAATATCTTAAAGCAAGTCTTAAGGGATAAAATGATTCTATGATGCTCATTTAGAAGCATACTATAAACTTATTTAAAAACTCCAAATCACAAGATTTGGAGTTTTTTTGTAAAAAAGGAATACTTTTTGGTAACATTTTGTACAAGAATGACATTAATATATAGAGAAAGGAAAGTTTGTGTTTTAATCGAACTAAGTTAAAAGGTTATTAAAAGAGCTTTTTATTATCTATTTTTATTTATAAATATCAAAACCGTGTAAAATGAGAGGTACTATTTTATTTATTGTTGTCGTATTATTAAACTGTAATGTTGAGGCACAAAGTCGTATAAACAGAAGTATATTAACACCAATTGAAGAGTTGTTTAAACCAGATTACACTCGTTCATCAGAACTTGAAGGAGTAGATCTTTCTGGAGCAATAGGGTCTCCATATGAGCAAAAAGAATTTAAAAAAGGAGAATTGATAGATTTAAGTTTTGATAAAAAAATCGTGGGAATGTCCTTTAGATATAATGTATACAATAACCAAATAGAAATTAGAGAACATCCAGAGAGTGAAAACATCAGTGCTGTAGTAAAATCAGATCAGGTTTTTGTTCGTATTGGTAATAAAGAGTATCATTATAAAGAATACACTGATGCTTATGGGGAACCTAAGAAGGGGTATTTAATAAAACTAAGATGTAATGCTGATATTAATGTATACAAAGAGCTTACAAAGACATTTAAACTTCCAAAAGTGGCAAAGACATCATATCATAAAAATGAACCGGCAAAATTTATGGATACGGAAAAGTACTATATCGAAATTGACGGAAAGCTGGCACCTCTTAAAATGAATAAAAGAAAGATTGTAAAATCCTTTCCTGATAAGCAAGCAGAGTTAAAAAGCTATATAAACGACAAAGGGCTAGACTTTAAAAAGGAAGTGGATTTGGTAAGATTAGTGGCGTATTACGATACGCTATAGAAACTACTTTTTTGTTAAACAGAAAAACTTCAAATTACTCTTGGTTTGAAGTTTTTTATTTTAGAAAATATGAATAAAATTTTATTGGGCTTGATTATTATATTAATGATAACAAGCTGTAATCAGAAATACGAAATAAAGGAAGAAGTTATTCAAGAAATAGCCTCATTAAAAACGGATGAGCAAAAAAGATTTTTTCTGGAAGAGATTTATAAAAAAGATCAACAGACTCGTAAAGATGTTACGGCAATAGAAGTAAAATATGGATATGATAGTAAAGAAGGAAAAGAGGCCATGCTTAAGGCAATGAAAGACGACGCAAGCAATCTTAAAAAAATCGAATTATATCTGGAAAAATACGGTTATCCTTCTATCGCTAAACACGGGGAACGTGCAACTAGAGCTCCTTATATTGTAATCCATCATTCTGGTACTATAGAAACAAAGAATAAATATTTTGATTATTTATACAAAGCGTATAAAAGTGGTGATCTGAATCCTGGTAGTTTTTCTTTTTATCTGGAAAGATTACATCGAATGAAATTTGGTAAACGATTTACACTTCCTAATCCGTATCGAGAAGAACAATTGATTGATTCCTTGATTAAACGACTGAATTTAGGATTACCTTCCGAATAAATACAGATTTCTGTGAAACGTATAGTTTAATGCCCCTGAAATCTTATCCGAACTAATAATTTTTCCTTTAGAAGTAGTTTCAAAATCATAATCTGGAATAGGTAAATCCATTTGTCTACAAATAGAAGAGTAATATTCAGCTTTCTCAGGATGATGAGGATAGGATGCGTTAAAAGTTATGTTCCAACTATCAGTTTCTATTACTTTTTCAATAATACCAATACAATCCTCTCTATGAATCAGATTTACAGGAGCTAGTGGATTTTTAATATTCTTTCTTTTGGAAAGCATGGTCGCGGGATGTCTTCTTTCATCAAATAAACCTGCAAAACGAAGAATGGTAGTTCTAAATCTTTGATTATTTAGTAAAAGTTGTTCTGTTTCTATTAATTGTTTTCCAGCATTTGAAGAAGCGTTAGGAGCGTTTTCTGAAGTAATCAAAGGAAACTCTTCAAGATCGTCAAAAACCGAAGTAGAACTAATAAAAAGTACTTTCTGGACAGAAGATTGCTCGATTGACGGAATAAGACTCTTGATTTTGCTCACAAAGTTACTTTCTGGATTTCTTCTTAACCCAGGAGGGATATTGATAATTAGAATTTCGCTTCCGTCTAAAAAAGAATCTACAGGGCCTTTAGGACCCGCTTCAGTGATTTCTATTAGGTAAGGGTCAATACCTTCGTTTTTTAGAGTATCTAATTTACTTTCTGAAGTTGTGGAACCTTTAACAACGTATTTTTTCGTAAGTAGAGTTGTGGACAATGGTAGTCCTAACCATCCCGTACCCAGGATACTAATCTGTTTGCTCATTACCTTCTGATAAATTTTGAGATTGATCTGTTTGCAAAGATGTGGAATCTTTAGGTCTTTCTATATACTCGAATCTCAAAGTTTTCTTAATGGTAATCGCATCATTAAGTACAAATGGTTTTGGAATCATCGTTTCAGATCTTTTTGGTACAGAAAACAGTTCATTTTCTAATAAATCATAGGAGGATTCATACAAAACAATTTCTGGAACAGAATCTTTATGAAATTGCATTCTTAATTCTAAAGGTTCATTATCCCTTAAATGATATGTTAATAACCGATTACTGCTACGTTCCGTAAATGAACCTCGTACAAAACGATCTTTTCCGGTAATGCCTTTTGCAGTGGCTCCATTAGCAAATAGACTTTCAAACTTGAAGGATTTGCGAACAAATAAATCCATTCTGTTGATATTTCGTTGTGGACTAATGCATATATCCAACATTCGTTTATCTCCATTAATACTGTCGAAAGATACTTCTATTTTTGAAGATTTAATTTTCTTTAAAGGAGCATTATTTACATAATTAAAAGAATTACTGTACTTACTTTCAATAGTATTTTGATTCCAATTTTCTGCAATATTCTTAAGTCGATCAATATATTTTTTGGTCCAAGAATCTAGTGTATGATCATAGGATGTCCAGTATGCTTTATTTTCATCCTCGTGTAAAATGTATACCAGACTATTGGGTTTTTGTCTTTCTTCAGTAAAATCAGACTTAAAATGAGATAATCCTAAGCATACCAAAGCTAGTATAAAAGTAATAGTTCCTAACATGCTTTTTTTAGTATAAAAACCAATGACAGGTAACAATAATGTGCAAAGCAAAACCGTAAGTACAGAGGATGCAAAGGCTATTTTTAGCCCCAAAGCAACTGGAAAGCTTGCAATAAACGGCGCGATCATAAAAATCGAGGGTAAACATAAAATGAGCATTAACAGCGGAAAAGGTCTTTTTTGATTGATCAAAACAAATTGACATAAAAGACATAGGAGTACTGGTATGATAAAATAGCTAGCGCCTTCTAAATAAACTGCAGCTGCTCCGCAAATTACAATCCAGAAAAATAAAGGTGCTACCAAAATGCTCGGTAATTGCTCGGTATTATCAAAAATACTGTATACTTTAAAGAAAGCGGCAATGGCTAGTAATACGGCGGCTGCGATGTAATAATAGCCATTATACGGGAAACCGTGCAATATGTCATTGTATTGAGGATATATGATCAAAACCAACTTCCATAGTCCAAAGCCAAGAACTCCGGCTAGACCTACAGAAATAATAAATGCCAAAAAACCACTCCCTACTTCACCTGCATTAATACGAGATTTGGATTTTCCGATGACTAACAATGTGATAAAAAGAAAAATGGCCAATCCCAATAAAGGATAAATCCAGCTAAAAGGATATTTGATTACTTTAAATACTGGAGTATTAAAATATAAGAAGTCTTCTTCTGATTTTAAATTGGTAATATCAGAATTAGAAAAGTAGCTAAGCAGAGGCATTAAATAACTTCCCTGATGTTGCAAGGTATTTAAATCTAGGTTTTGCCAGGTATCGTTAGCTGTATGATAATCAAAATGGTCATCAATAAAAGCGAAGTTATATCCTTGCATATCACCGTGTTTTCTAAAAACAGTTAAATCAGTATCATTGGGTAACAATTTATAAATACTATACGCTAAAGAATTAGTAACCGGAAATTGTGGGTCGGCTTTTATGAATTCTTCAATCATTTTTCCATTCTTACTATTGGTTTCCATCAACATATAGGAGTTCCCACCGCTTCCTCTAGCTTCAAAATTTAATACTAGTCCAATATCCTTAGCTCTTGGGTGTTCTGACACGAATAAATCAGCTCCATTTAAACCCAGTTCTTCTCCATCTGTAATACACATGATAATATCATTTTTAGGAGTTTTATTTTGAGCTAAAAACGCTCTAATACCTTCTAAAATAGTTGCAACTCCACTTCCTGCATCACTTGCTCCGTAAGAGGAGTGTTGACTACTATCATAATGTGAGAGAAGGAGTAATGCTTTACTTTCTTCTGATGTACCTTTAATTTGTGCGATAATATTTTGAGGTTTGCTCATACTACCTTTATCACCGAGAGAAAAACCTTCCTGAATTTCTGGCGATAATCCTAGTTTTTTGAGCTCTTCTATGATGTAGTTTTTGGCTTCATCGTGTGCTGGACTACCAATATAATGCGGTTTCTCAGAGATTTTCTTAACATGTTCTAATGCTCTCAAAGTAGAAAATTCTTGCTTTGGAGTATCTAAACCAGAAATTTGTTGAGGCATACTACTATAAAAAGTATACCAAACAGATAAAATAATAAATACAAGTGTAAGTACTGAAAGAACTTTTTTCATCAGTTATTGATTGTTTGTGTTAGTTTTCGCGAAGAGATGTATGGTAAGATTTTAGGATAGAACTGGAAATATGAAAAAAGAAATGGTAGTAAACTCACTTTTATCAATTTGATTCTTATTTGCCTCATTTATTTAATATCTACTAAGATAAGTGTTGTGAGTATTAGTTTTTTTTAACAATAACTAATATTTATCTATTTTATTGGTTGCGATAAAGGTAATAAAATAAGATTTTATCATTATAAATGTTAAAAAGTCGTTGAATAAGTAACGCAAAATGACTATATTTAAGATTCACTAAATCACTATTATTATGGGAATTATAAGTTTTCAGGGCGCTAGAACCAAGGTAAAAAAGCAGGATAATACACCGATTAAAGTTTCGGATTATATGACCAGAAATTTGATCACTTTTTCTCCAAAACAGTCTGTTATGGAAGTTATGGAGAGTTTAATAAAACATAAAATTTCTGGTGGTCCAGTTGTCAACGAGCAAAATGAATTATTAGGAATTATTTCTGAAGGAGATTGCATTAAACAATTAAATGAAAGTCGTTACTATAACATGCCTATTGACGATGCCAATGTAGAAAGGTTTATGGTTAAAAATGTGGAAACCATAGATGGTAACATTAGTATTTTTGATGCTGCAAATAAGTTTTTAGAAACAAAAAGAAGACGTTTTCCAATTCTTGAGGATGGTAAATTAGTTGGGCAAATTAGCCAGAAAGATGTTATGAAAGCAGCACTAAAAATGAATAGCCAAAATTGGAGAGATAAGTAGATCTATTTCTTCTTTGATTCTTGTGCTTTAGGATCATCTGTAATGATTAGTTTGTTTTCACTATCACCTGATATGTATAAACTTTTAGAAGAGTATCGATCGAGATTATGATCAGACTCTTTCCAGCTCCCTGTGCCCAATAGTGTGATTTTTTCTCCTATTTCGATCACCCCTTCTCGATAGCGTATGCTTTTGTTGAAACCAAATAATCCGGTGCTATCTTTACCATGGGATTGAAGATATGTTTCTAAGTGTTTGGAAGGATCGTTCCAAGTTCCTGATGAGTGTTTTATATCCTTAACTAAATACACCATTTTAGTCTTAGCAGATGTGCTGGCTTGCACTATAGTTTTTTCTCCAGAGGATTCTACTATAAAATCAATTCCTTTATCTTCTTTTATAATAGTATGCCAGGATTTGTTTTTGCCACCGCGTTTTTCTTGAACACGAACCTGATAATAAACACATTTTCTTTTTCCTATAGGCGATACGAGTGGATTGTCTATAGTACTTACTTTTCCAATAATTTTAATGTATTCCTGATCTTTGACGAGTTGAATTCTTTTTGATCCTATTTGGCTTATTTTTCTAAGTATTCTGTTTTTATGGCTAAAATAATATCCAATAAAAGCAAATAGGGCGATGATTAGAATAAAGACGATGATCACTAAATACCCGTTCGAAGTTATTTGAAAAGGGATTATAAAATCAGACATATTAACTGTTTCTTTTTACCAACGCATAGTATTCATTCTCTAAAGGAAGATATCCTTGATCATACACAAAATAATAGACCGTACCGACTTTTGTTGTATAAATACTGGTGAAATGTTGAAAATCAAATCCTTTAGCGATTAGTTTTGATTTGGTAGTCTTTGTTTTTTCATTTGGATTAAGTTCTTCTAGTATCCTGTAGTTTTTTCTGAGACGATTATTGATATTTCTTACCAGGTTTTTACTATCCTTATTGATTTTATTGTTAAAAGAATTTCTGCAGTAATCACTGCAGAACTTTTTATCGGCTCTTCCGATAATTTTTTCACCACATTCCGGACAGTCTTTTTGCATAGAGAGCTAATTTTATCTCTAAGATACATTATTTATCCATTTACAAACGATTACATGTCAAAAGAAAATGTCTTGTGCCAGTCTAAAAGTATTAGCATGTGCATCAATAATAATTTTTATATCTGGGGAATATCCACCACCCATAGAACACATTACCGGGATCGAGAGATCCTTGCAGGTTTGTAATACGAATCGATCTCTTTCTTTGCAGCCATTAATAGAACAACTCAGCTTACCAAGTTTGTCTGAAGCCAAAATATCTACACCGCAGAGATAATAGATAAAATCCGGTTTTTGGTTTTCAATAAGCGGAGGAAGGGTTTCTTTTAAGATTTTTAAGTAATCTTCATCCCTTATTCCATTATCAAGAGGGATATCTAAGTCAGATTGTTCCTTTTTAAAAGGATAATTACTAGCTCCGTGCATTGAGAATGTATAAACATCAGTGTCATTCTCAAATATCTCTGCAGTTCCGTTGCCTTGATGTACATCCAGATCAACGATTAATATTTTTTTAGTCAAGCCTTTGTGCTGTAAATACCTGGCTCCAATGGCTTGGTCATTTAATAAGCAAAAAGCCTCACCACGATCAGTATAGGCGTGATGTGTTCCGCCTGCGATATTCATAGAGACTCCATATTTCAGCGCATATTCTGAAGCCTTCATAGTGCCATCCGCAATTATGACTTCTCGATCTACCAATTCTTGTGATAATGGAAAACCAATTTTACGAACCGCTTTTCGATCTAATGTAAGTTTTGTAAGCTCTTCATAGTATTCTTGCGTATGGACAGCCAAAATAGGCTTAGAATCGGGTATTTGAGGTTTAAAAAAGTTCTCTTCTGTACAAGTACCTTCATGAAGCAGTTGTTTAGGTAACAACTCATATTTGATCATCGGAAAACGATGCCCTTCTGGCAATGGATGTTTGTATATAGGATGGTGTGCTATCTTAAGCATAGAGAACTATTCTTTGAAGCTATATAATTCATAGGTTCTTTTTTTGGGATCAAAGAAACCGTAATGTAATCTGTCCTTATGTAAAAAGATATTAACCGCTTTCGTTTTGATATCTAAATTGTCTTCAAATTCAAATAATCGATCATAACCATTCTTTTGAATATCGCCTTGTATATGATTAAAGTTGTTGTCAAACAGACAGTTGATATATGTAGACTTTGTAGTCGTATAACTACCATAGTTATAGAACGTCGGATTAAAACCTATCCATACACCAGTAGAACCGCCAACAGTCCCTCCCATACCAAATCCACCACTAAAACCATTCATTCCGGCATACCCATTGCTGGTAGTAATTTCTTTTGTGCCTCCAAGCACGATATTATATTCATTATCTACTTTATATACTGATATTCCTAAATCAGAGGAAGAGATTTTTCTAAGATATTTGGATGTTTTTTCCATTTCTCTAACTCGATTTTCAGAAAAACCAGGAAGTATGCCTCCACCTTCCTGAATGATAGGTGAGTTTTTAAATCGAATGGTATCTTCTTTCGTTACTTTATATTCTTTAATGATTTTTTCAGTCTCCAAATCTAGAACAGTAAATTTCATTTTTTGGTTAGAACTTGCGATCTGAAAAAGCTTATTATCGAATATATACGAATTACTTTTACGATATCCTTCTTCGGTTTTAGATGGCTTATCATAGGATTTTACTACAGCTTCAAATGTTTCTAAATCTATAAAACACAGTTGAGTTTTTTTGTGATTATAATCAAAACTGAAGACCAATTGATTACTAAACTGATATAGTTTGTTTTCTTTTGAAGTAGTTTCAATAACATTAGGATTACTTCCTTCTATTTTTTCAATATCTATCACCGAGCGTGACATTCCACCAGCATCAGAAAGCATTAAATAATAGGCTGTTATAGTATGATTTCTGCTTCCAGGATTTGGATATTCTAATTCTTTTAAAGAAACCGTGTTTTTGGTAGGTGTAAATTGTTTGTCAAAGGTATAGATATTTAGGTCTGATGACCTTTTTGTAATAGTGATTAAATAAATTTTATTATTGTAAACGACGCTTTCTACATATTTTTCGCCTTTAATCTTAAAGTCTAAAAACGTGTTTTTAGCGGTTTTTGTGTCAAAATCAAAAGTTTGAACTCCAAATTTAGTACTCCAACTATCACTAAAGAAAATGGAATATGTATTACCTACCACATTATATCCTAAGATATATTTGTATTTAGAAGGAATCGTTTTGGTAGAAATTTTAGATGTTGTATTATAATTACTATCTAGTAAATGCGCGTGGAATTGCCTACCCTCTTCTAGTAAAAGCATAAGATCACCGGTAAGCTGATTTGGTAATGCATAAGACTCTTTTTTAGATTGGAATTTTACAAAACCATCTTCTAGCTCTAATACTTTCTCTTGAGCACTGGTGAAAAAGCATATAGATAGTAAGCTAAAAAGTATTAAATATCGTTTCATTTTTTTATAAATAAGTTCCTTTTACATGTAAATGGTTTAGGCAATATTCCATTAATCATCGAAGATCATACTATTAACTAATGTTTTTATAAAGGATAATATACTGTTTTGGGTATTATTTTTACCTACAAAAAATGACTAATTCGGTATCTGTTTAGGGAAAGGATAAATACACCACGATACATTTTATTTTGGAATTTGAAGATTGATTTTCTTTTTATAGTTGTGTTTTTTTCAAAATTCAAAATACGCTTCGGTATAAAATCTTTAACTTCTCCTTCTTGGTGATTAAAATCTTTATCAAAAATACAATTGATCCAGACAGTTTTTTGATCTGAACTACCTTGTAATGATGGATTATATTGCATCGTAGGAACTCCAGAACCATTATAACTTGTACTCCAACCACTACCACCTCCACTAAAAGTGACAGGTTTAACACTTCCAATAGAAACTTTATAATTTCCTTTAACATTGAAAACTGATATTCCTTGCATTCCTTTAGATATTTTTCGAAGAAATTTTTTGGAAGTGGTAAGCTCTCTCTTACCTCCTAAAAGATCTGTTTTATATTGATTAATTGAACCATTTTTAAAATAAATATCTTGTAAATTATTACCAAGAAATTCCTTTATAACCTTCTTAGTATTTATATCCGTAATTGTAAGTTTAAGAAAATCATAGGAACTGGCCGATTGAAATAATTTATCTCCAAAAATGTATGAGTTACTGTTTTTTATTTTTTGCGTTCTATTTTTTGAATGATAAAAAATGCTTCTACTAACCTCAAAGCTATTTGGATCAATAGAAATTACTCGAGTAATGTCCTTCTCTTTGTCAAATGTAATTGTAAAAGACTCTTCATTAATATAAAACTTGGCTTTATAATTACTTCCAGCTATTGAATTGGGAATCTTGTTATCTATAATTTTCATATTATCCCCAGTATTAGTAAACTTTTGATCTACCAATAGGTCATATGCAGTGCCAGCATAAGGTTTGTCTTCGTTCTCACCATTTATACTTATAGGATTTTTTTTAAAATTACCATCTTCGTAAACGTAAATATTAAAACTTTTGGAATCAAATTTGGTAGAGATAAGATGTAGTTTGTTTTTAAAATTAAATACATCCAATAATTTCTCTGAATTTAAACTAAAATCAATAATCTCATGACTAGAAGTTTTATCTTTGAAATTAATAGAAACAACCGCAAATTTGGTGCTTGAAGAATTTTTGAAAATAATAAAATAATTATCTGCTTGAATTGTATATCCAAGGAAGATGTTAATTCTCTTTGGTAGTCTGTCAAAATTAATTTTAGAAATCTCTTCGAAATCAGAATTAAAAAGAAAAGTATGGTATTTGTTCTTGGTGTCAAACAGAATTAATAGTTCATTATTTTCATTGTTTACTATAGGATAGGTAGCATATATTTCCTTATCAAAATTAGGTTCAAATTCAAAGACTGTTTTTTGGCCAGCTACTTTTTGAATTAATAGACTGAAAAAGAATACAAAAAGAATTTTTTTTATCATTGCATTTTTGCTTTGTAAAATAATGATTAACTAATCACTGCTCCAGGATTGACTCCATCTTCATCCGGATTTAGAAATACTAGTTTTCCATTAGGAGTTTCTGTCATAAGGATCATTCCTTCGCTCTCTACTCCTCGCAATGCGCGTGGAGCAAGATTTACCAACACCGTCACCTTTTTACCAATAAGATCTTCTGGTTTAAAGTGTTCTGCAATACCTGAAACGATCGTTCTAGTGTTAATTCCTGTATCTACTTTAAGCACCAATAACTTTTTAGCTTTCGGCATTTTCTCCGCTTCCACAATGGTGCCAACTCTTAGATCCATTTTAGTAAAATCCTCAAAAGTTGCTGTGTCCTTTTGTGGCTCTATTGTTTTATTTTCAGCTTCGTTGACTTTTTTAGTAGCTTCTAGTTTATCTAACTGCTTTTGGATGTCTGCATCTTCGATTTTAGAGAATAATAACTCTCCTTTTTCTATTTTGTGATCAGCGGGAAGTAATATTTCTTTGGTTGCAATTTCGTTCCAATTTGTTTTTAAGTCATCAGAATTAACAGCTAGAATATTCTTTAGTTTCTCAGAAGTAAATGGTAAAAAAGGTTCTGATAAGGTGGCTAAAGCCGCCGCAACTTGTAAACCAACATACATAATGGTTTTTACACGTTCCGGATCTGTTTTAATAAGTTTCCAAGGTTCTTCATCCGCCAGATATTTATTTCCCAATCGGGAAACATTTAATAACTCTTGTGAGCCTTCTCTAAAACGATATCTTTCTATAGAACTACTAATCACACTTGGATATGCTCTTAGCTCGGTCAAGGTTTGCAGATCTATTTCAGAAAATTCATTTGGGGTAGGAACTACACCATCGTAGTATTTATTTGTCAATACGACAATTCGATTGATGAAATTCCCAAAATTACCTACTAATTCATTATTATTTCTATCTTGAAAATCTTTCCAGGTAAAATCATTATCCTTAGTTTCAGGAGCATTTGCTGTTAAGGCATATCGCAATACATCTTGTTTACCCGGAAAATCTTCTAAATATTCGTGTAACCAAACTGCCCAGTTTTTGGACGTAGAGAGTTTGTTTCCTTCCAGATTTAAGAACTCGTTAGCAGGAACATTTTCAGGTAAAATATAACTTCCTTCAGCTTTTAGCATGCTAGGAAAAATAATACAATGAAATACGATATTATCTTTACCAATAAAGTGTACAAGCTTAGTGTCTTTATCTTTCCAATAAGGTTCCCAATCTTTTCCTTCTCTTGCAGCCCATTCTTTGGTAGAAGATATATAGCCAATTGGAGCGTCAAACCATACATACAATACTTTTCCTTCGGCTCCTTCTACAGGAACAGGGATTCCCCAATCTAAATCACGAGTAACTGCTCTGGGTCTTAGACCATCATCCACCCAGGATTTGATCTGACCATAGACATTGGTTTTCCAGTCTTTCTTATGACCAACCAATACCCATTCTCTCAGAAAATCTTCATATTGATCTAATGGTAAAAACCAGTGTTTGGTTTGTTTTAGTGTTGGTTTTGCTCCTGAAATAGTTGATTTTGGATTTATAAGATCTGTAGCATTTAATGAACTACCACAATTTTCACACTGATCACCATACGCTTCTTCGTTTCCGCACTTTGGACAAGTACCAGTTACAAATCTATCTGCAAGAAACTGATCTGCTTCTGCATCATATAATTGTTCTGAGGTTTCCTCAATAAATTTTCCATCTTCATATAATTTCTTGAAAAATTCTGAAGCGGTTTCATGATGAATAGGAGCAGAGGTTCTGGAATAGTTATCGAAGGTAATTCCGAAGTCCTCAAAAGATTTTTTGATGATGGTGTGGTATTTATCTATAATCACCTGCGGAGAAACTCCTTCTTTTTTTGCACGCATAGGTATGGCAGCACCGTGTTCATCACTACCACAAATAAAAGCCACATCGTTTCCGGTCATTCTAAGATATCTGGAATAAATATCGGCAGGAACGTAAACTCCGGCTAGATGTCCGATATGAATAGGTCCATTTGTATATGGTAAAGCTGATGTAATTGTATATCTTTTAGGTGCGCTCATAATGCTTGTAAAAATGAGGCACAAAGGTAATAAACTAAGATAAAATATACAGGCTTTAGCTAATTAATGAAGATCTTATTTACTGCACTGTTGTTAAAAGTGTTTTGAAGATTTTTTAGAAATAAAAAATACCCCGATACGGATTAAAAAAGCAGTATTAGAAATAAAACTAATACTGCTTAGTGTATAATAGGATTATAAATCTTAGTTACAAGATCATTACGGATTTACTATACCGTTGTTTGCCCTTTGTTATTCTATATGCATAAAACCCTTCGGATAGTGTTGTCTTAGCAGCTTCTTTCACGTTAATAACGTATTCTCCTTCCAAAAGCATTTCATTTTTTAAATTCGCTACTTTTTGTCCTGTCATACTGAATAAATCTACACTTATATGACCAGCCTGAGCATTTGTGAGGTGAATGAAAGATTGATTTTCAGAATAGGTAACTACATGGTTGAAGTTTTTAGGATCCGGTATTTCTTCACCTGTACTGAGACTATTACAGTCGAAACCTAAATCGAGTGAATTATATTGTTCATCCAAAAGAACCTGATCCACGATATTGGCGTCAATACACAACCATTCTTTCATTATTGAGGCATATACTTGTCTAAAATCATTTGTATTGTAAAGGTTTCCATTTCTGTTTAAATTCGAAAGATCTGGATGTTCTCCAATAAAACCATTACCATCCAATCCAGTTCCAAAAAGCATCATTGGTGCCGCAGTACCGTGATCTGTTCCGCGAGATCCATTTTCTTTGACTCTTCTTCCAAATTCTGAAATTGTCATAGAAACAACCTTATCGTCCCATCCGGCATCTTTTAGATCATCATAAAAATGAGACATCGTTTCTGATAGCTGAGTTATCAATTCTTCCTGTCTGTTTAATTGATCATTATGAGTATCGAAACCACCTAAGGTTACAAAATATACTTTGGTTCCTAAATTCCCTTTTATAAGCCTTGATACAACGCTTAATTGTTGTGATAGCTTATTGTCCGGATAATTTCCAAAGTCAGAAGTACTTTCATACGCATCATTGATAACACCAGCATAGGTAAAAGTGGTATTGGCAACACCTTTTAGATATCCTACTTTTTCTCCGTGAGTACAATCAGGAAGATTGGTAAGGTCATAAAGAGATCCATTTTGAGCAATTTCATAAAGCTTTCTGGGATCAGCTACAGAAAAAGCAAAATTGTTTTGGTCACCATTAAATATCAGATTGCCACTACTTCCTATTTGGATCGCTGCTGGACGTTCTGGAGGGTCTAGTAAATAATCTGGATATAGGTTTTCAAAATATCTTCCCATCCATCCTGTATCTTCTTGATCAGTTACATCGGATGTTGCCCAAATATCAGAACCTGTAAAATGAGATAAGGCACTTTGTTCATACCCAACGCCGTGTACTATTTTCATCTGACCGTCGCCCCACAATCGTTCAAATTTATTAGCGTAGTTAGGCATGCCATAATCGTCGTTAAGCTTAAATAACTGATTTTGCGGTATCCTTATATTAGGACGCGCATTCGCATAGGTGTCATATTGGTTAATTGGGATCACAGTGTTTAATCCATCGTTTCCGCCTTTCAGCCTTACAATTATAAGTACTCTATCTGTCTCTGATTCGTTAAGAGCTGCTGATAGGGGTGAAGGTTTTGATACAGATAGTGCGGTGTTGGCAAACGCAACGGTACCACCACCAACAATACCTAAAGCTTGTAGAAAAGAACGTCTGTTCCATTTTTTATGTTCCTGATTATTACAACTACCAGGTTTTGGAGTCAAGTTTTTATAATGAGTATCGCACATGGTTTTTCTATTTAAGTTGGAATTCAGGAATTGTTATGAGAAATCGTAAAAGCCTGTAGACTTGTCTGGGAGTTGTATCCCAATTAAGACTCCAGGTACCGTCTTCAAAATAATTTTCGGGAACCTGATCTTTAAAAATTTCTAATCCTTGGCTATATTCTGTGGCACTTAGTAACTCTTTAGAAAGAAAATTATCTAAAATCGATCTGGACACAAGTTCCACATCGCTAGAATTACCTCCCATAATATTAATCGCAAGTGTTTTAAACTGTTCTTCATTATGTCTCCATGATCTCCAAAGATACCAGCCTATCCTGTCCCATCTAGTGGTTAAGGTACTGGAGTCTATCCAATCCTTATCTCCCTGCCAGCCAGCAACATCCACTGGTTTCAGTAGATCTTGTCCTAGTTCTTGGCATCCAGCGCGTATTTTGTTGTTAAATGCAAAATCTGCCGGTAATTCGAAATTTAGATCTTTAAAGAAATTGATCTGTATGTCGACTGGACTTTTAATGCAGACTCCAAGACTTCTTTGGTCAAAGAAATGCTCACTTTTGAATAATTGCCTTAGTACCGGTGCAATTTCAAAGTTATTATCGAGAAAGGTCTGCGCAAGTTGATTTACAATATCTTCATTAACAACCGGACTAACAAAGTATCGATAGAATTTACCACATATAAACTTGGCTATCTGTTGCGGTCTTTGTTCAAAAAGAATTCTAATTACGTCATAATAATCCCAGTTACCAGTTTGACCAAAAATGATTTTTTCTTCATTGTCAAATTTGTTTTCATCAAAGGTGATAGGACCCCAACGCACCTGTCTTTCATTCCAGCCGGTTAGCGCTCTGGCTGTTTCAACGATATCATTTTGGGTGTATCCGTTATCTACACCCAGTGTGAAAAGCTCATAAAGTTCTCTTCCGTAATTTTCGTTGGGTCTATTTTTGGTGTTTTCGTTCCCATTAAGGTAAATTAACATCGCTGAAGAAAGTCCGATATCGCTCGTAAAGTCTTTAAAATTACCTAATGCGTGGAGTTGTAATAAATTATAATATTGAAACATGTAAGCAGGGCTGCTGTATACATTGTCTTCTGTTACAAAATGATTACTCCAAAATAAAGTCAAACGATCCCTTAGGTTGTTTTGAAACATATCTGCTACCATTTGATTTTTCCATTCTCTTCTGTATGCAGAAGGATTTTCTGGTGTAGCGTCAAAGTCATCTTTTATCCAATAACCCCATTCTGGCGAGGGAGTTGGGTTTAGATTCAGGGCTTCATCAATTAAGTTATCAATTAAAGTAGAAGGGTTTTGGTTAAGAGCAATATCCACCATCTCAGGAGTTGCACCAAAACCAAGTCTTCTATACAAATGATTAACCTTTTGTCTATTCCAGGGATTTGTATTCGTTGGGGAATAGACATTTAATGAAGCAACATTACAAGAAGTACTTGTTGTCATCATAGAAGTTTGTGTTAGTTAAGAATTTATGTTAGTTAGATTTTTGAACGTAATTATTTGATAGTTAGTTTCTTGTTAAGAAACGTTTAGCTCTTATTAGGAATTTTTTTGGTTTTGTTGTCTTTTCCTCTGAAGCCATTCAACTATTCGACATAACGTATATAAACATAGGGATTTAGTAATCAGAGGTGATAATGTTTTTAGTATTCGGTGTGGATCAGTGAGTATTTGTTTTTTAACGCTTTAAAAGATTGTTAAAACACGTTAAAATAAGTTATAATCTTCTTAAAAACAGCTTGTTGTTCTGTGGTAGCATTTGTTTTGAAACGAAAAAAGCTCTGATTGTAAAAAATCAGAGCTTTCTATATTTAAAATATTATTATGTTGTTAGGAAATCAACAGAGACTTACTGAATTCACCGGTCCCGGTTTCAATTCTGTACACATATTGACCAGTACTTAATCTGGTCCCTGCAGATTCTTTGACATCAATTATATGCTGACCTTCCAGAAGCATTTCATTTCTTAATGTTGCTACTTTCTGTCCAATAATATTAAACAAAGTAATATCTACGTGAGTTGTTTCAGGGTTATTGATATTAATAAAGGTTTGTCCTCCATCATAAGTCACAATATGTGATAGTGTTTCTCCATCTCCAGGTATATTGGGACTCACCCCGCCACAAGTAAAGCCTAAATCCAATGATTCGAATTCTGCACCAAGTAGTGCTTCGCTCACGATATTTTCCGGAATACATAACCATTCTTTCATAATGGTAGAATAGATTTGTCTGAAGTCGTTGGTTTGCTCTGCATTAAATCCAACCGTTGGGTTTGGTGGAAGTTCAGGATGATCTCCTATAAAACCATTACCGTTCAATCCTGTTCCAAAAAACATCATCGGTGCAACTGTACCGTGGTCAGTTCCTAGAGAACCATTTTCCACTAGTCTTCTCCCAAATTCTGAAATCGTCATGGTTAATACTTTATCATCCCATCCGGAAGCTTGTAAATCTGCATAAAAATTACTGATACCTTCAGAAAAAGAATTCAGTAATTGCTGATGTCTTTGTATTTGATTATTATGAGTATCAAAACCACCAAGGGTAACCATATATACTTTGGTGCCCAGGTTTCCTTTGATTAAACGGGCTACAATGCGCATTTGCCTGGCAAAATTATCATTTTCTAAATACCCTGCAAAATCTGTAGATCTTTCAAAAGCGTCATAAATTGCTTCAGCATAGGTGTAGGTCACATTGGTACTTTCTCTAATAAAATTAAGACGATCCCCATATGTGCAATCTGGTGAAGGATCTAAACTATATCCTTGGTTTTCAATATAATCCTCTAATCTTCCAGGATCAGAAATGGCAAAAGAGAAATCATTGTCAGGACCTTTAAAAATCAAGTTCCCAATACTTCCAATCTGAATAGATGGTGGGCTTGGTGGTGGACTAGTGATATAACTAGGATATAACTGCTGAAAATACCTTCCCATAAATCCGGATTGTTCTTCTTCTACTAAATTGGTATTGGCCCAGATATCAGTTCCTCTAAAATGCGATAAAGTTTGATCTTCATAACCCACGCCGTGAGCCACTTTCATCATCCCATCACCCCATAAATTTTCTAATTTATTCATAGGTTTTGGCATCGCATATTCATTTTCTTCCAGATTAATGAATTCACTAGGAGGAATTTTGATTAAAGGTCTGGCTCTTGCATAACTTTCATATTGATTTACAGGTATGATTGTATTATAGCCATCATTTCCTCCTCCTAATCTGCAAATGATTAGTATTTTATCAGACTCAGCCTGGCTTAACGCTAATGATAGAGGAGAGGGCCTGGAAACTGTAAGATTGGTGTTCGCTAGCATCATGGATCCTCCTCCTACCAGCCCTAAGGCTTGTAAAAAAGATCTACGGTTCCATTTTTTGTGATCATCGGTATTACAAACACCTTCTTTTGTAGCGTTTTTCGTTTCTTTTATATTTTTATGGTGGTGTGTATTACACATAAGCTTTTTATTTAAGTTGGAATTCGGGCAATTCATCAATATGGCTAAGCAATGCATAGAATTGATCAGGAACTCCTGATAAATCTAATGTCCAAAGATTAGGAGCTACTGCATCCGGGTCATAATAATTGTCAGGATAGAACTCTTTGAAAATAGCCAAGGCTTCATCAAATAAGGTTTGATCCTCTAACCCTCGCGGAAGGAAATAATCTAGAATCGCTTTTACAACGATAGTTACCTGTTCTCCTTGTAAACTATTATTCACAAAACCATCTGCCAATGTTCCTATTGGGAGACCATTTAAAAAAGTACCAAATTGTGTTTGATTTTGTGAGTAAAAAGCATCCAGAAGGTTTTGAAGTTCTACCCATCTTCCTATTAAGTAATCAGGGCTGATCCAGTCTTCATCTCCTTGCCAACCTTCTACATCAACAGGATTTAAAACTTCTTGTCCCATAGTTGAAGTTGTACCCAATAAAAAGTTCAAAGAATCAAGCGTAGGAGGCGATTCAAAATTCAATTGCTTAAAAAAGTTAACAAATAAATCAATAGGACTTTTAATAATAGCTCCTATTGCTTGAAGATCAAAGAAGTGCTCACTTTTAAAAAGTTGTCGCAATACCGGAGCAATCTGCCAGTTATTAGTAATAAACGTCTGTGCCATTTGAGCCACAATGGCTTCATTACATGTAGGACTTACAAAATAGGTGTATAATTTACCACAGATAAAATTAGCGATAAGAGTTTCTCGCTGTACAAATAAATGAGCAATTACATCATCAGGACTGCCCAAACCATAGTATCCAAAATTAGCTGATTGCCCAAAAATATCTTTGGTGTCATTGCTAAAACGTCCTGGATTAAAAGTGATAGGTCCCCAGGGAATATCATTGGTTTCTACCCAACCTGTTATGGCTTTAGCGGTTTCAAGAATATCATTTTCGTTGTATCCGTTATCCACACCGAGTGTAAATAACTCATAAAGCTCACGTGCATAATTTTCGTTAGGTCTATCATTGGTGTTTTCATCACCGTTAAGATACACTAACATGGCGGAGCAAATTCCAATGTCATATACAAATTGTCTAAAATCTCCTAGTGCATGAAGTTGCAGGAGATTGTAGTACTGATATTGGTATGCGGGACTTCTATATACTTGATCTTCGGTGACAAAATGATTACTCCAAAATAATGTTAATCGATCCCGCAATCCATTTTGCAAGAAGTCATAAATCATTTGTCTTTTACCTTCATTACGGTAAAATCTGGTATCATTATCTTCATTCGCCATTTCGGCGGCTTCAAATTGATCACGGTTCCAGAAACCCCATTCTGGCGCAGGGTTAGGAGCTAATGCAATAGCTTCATCTATTAATGAGTCTACTAAAGCTGATGGGTTGTTTTGGTTCAAAGCATCAATTACCTGGGTTTTAGTGGCTCCAAAGGCGACTCGCCGGTATAAATGATTTATTTTACTTACGTTCCAGGGGTTCTCTGTAGTAGGCACGTAAGGATCCAAAGATGCTAAGTTACAAGAAGTATCAGAGATCATAGGCAAATAGGTTTATTAGTGTTAAGGGACGATTTTCACTGTAATATAATAGTTTAGAACGAAAACATTTGTTAATTAGTATCTTAAATTGAAATTTTAAGAAATGTTGAAGCCTGATTCTTTACAAAAAGGAGATAAAATAGCAATAGTTGCTACAGCAAGAAAAATTACTCAGAAAGAAATTGATGAAGCAACTAACATTTTGAAAAATTGGGGTTTGCATCCTGTTGTTGGTACCACAATTGGATTGGAGAACAATCAATTTGCGGGAACAGATGAAGAAAGGAGATTAGATTTTCAGAAAATGCTAGATGATACAGAAATTAAGGCAATTTGGTGTGCTCGTGGAGGTTATGGTACTGTACGCATCATAGATCAACTGGATTTTTCTGATTTTATTAAGCATCCTAAGTGGATTATTGGATATTCTGATATTACAGTATTACATTCTCATATTCATAATTTAGGTATTGCAACAGTGCATGCAGCGATGCCTATTGATATCCATAAAGGGACCGAGGCGTCAAGACAATCTCTCTATAACACCTTATTTGGTGCAAAAGAAAATTACACTATTAATTATAACCAAAAGAATAAACTAGGAAATTGTAAAGGGAAACTTATAGGAGGTAATTTGTCTATTTTATATGCCCTTTGTGGCTCTAAGTCCTCCGTTGATTGTAGAGGTAAAATACTATGCATCGAGGATTTGGATGAATATTTATATCATATAGACAGAATGCTTCAGAATTTAAAACGCAACGGATATTTTGATGAATTATCAGGATTGATTGTAGGTGGAATGACTAAAATGCATGACAATAATGTTTTGTTTGGAAAAAATGCTGAAGAAATTATTTTGGATGTGGTAAAGGGGTATGATTTTCCTGTAGCATTTGATTTCCCTATGGGGCATATAGAAGACAACAGAGCATTGGTTTTAGGAGCAGAAGTTTTGTTAAATGTTTCCGACGATGTAACAACCTTAAAATATTCGTAAAAATGGCAGAGCATCATAAGCTTGGTAAAGAAGGAGAAAAATTAGCCGTCGAGTTTTTGGAGAAACATGGATATATTGTTTTAGAAAAAAATTACAGATATCTAAAAGCTGAAATTGATATCATTGCCCAAAAAGGCGATATCATTATAGTTGTGGAAGTAAAAACCAGAAGTACTCCTGAATTTGGAGATCCTCAGGATTTTGTGAAACCTAAACAGATTCAATTATTGGTAAAAGCAATTGATCACTATGTAGTGGAGCACGATCTGGATGTCGAAGTCCGTTTTGATATCGTGGCTATTATAAAAAATAAACTAGGAACCAGAATTGAACATCTCGAGGATGCTTTTTATCATTTTTGATACTATTTTAATCATCATAAGATAAAAGAAATGAACTATTGTAAACTTGGTAATTCAGAATTAAAAATTAGTGAGGTTTCTTTTGGATGTATGTCGCTAAAAGAAGAAGTTGATAATGTGAAGCAATTAATTCACCTGGCTATCGATAATGGAATTAATTATTTTGATACTGCTGATTTATATCAACAAGGTCAAAACGAGGTAATGCTGGGCAATGCACTAAAAGGCTTTAGGGATAAAGTAATTGTGGGGACAAAGGTGGGAAATCAACTTAGGGAAGATGGTAATGGTTGGGATTGGAACCCCAGTAAGAAATATATCATACAATCAGTTGAAGAAAGCCTGAGAAGACTACAAACAGATTATATTGATTTATATCAATTACACGGTGGAACAATTGATGATGCCATTGATGAAACTATTGAGGCGTTTGAACAATTGAAAGAAGAAGGGAAGATTAGGTATTATGGTATTTCTTCTATAAGACCTAATGTGATTAGAGAATATGTAAAACGTTCTAATATAGTAAGCGTTATGATGCAGTATAGTCTTTTGGATCGTAGACCGGAAGAGTTTTGCTTAAATTTATTACAAGAGCATACTATTGGAGTTCTCGCGAGAGGATCTGTTGCCAAAGGATTGTTATCAGGAAAACCAGTAACTGACTATTTAAATTATACGACTTCAGAAGTGAAAAAAACTATTGAGGTATTAAAAAATGTGTCTAGAGAAGATAAATCAATTGGTCAAACAGCAATTCAATATGTATTGAAACATCCATCAATTACTTCTACGGTAATTGGAATCAGGACAGAACAACATTTGCTAGAGACTATCGCAACCTCTAAATTAAAAGTATTAGGTGATGAGGAGTATGGATTGCTTAAAAAAAGCAATAAACCTGCTTTTTATGAGAACCACCGATAAATGTTGTTTACTAAAAACATATTGTTTTCCATTTTACCTTCTTATTGGTTAAAAAGTACGAATGTACCCAATCGGTCGCTCGTTTTTTTCAATAGAATTAGATTTGAGCATAACTTTTAACAACATATATGAATTCTTTTGGAATAGCAGATCTCGTATTATTTTTAGGAATTAGTCAAGGTGTTTTTCTTGCTATAACGCTTTCTCTGTTGCACAATAATAACAGACCAGCTAATAGAATTTTATCTTTTATGTTGATGATAGCTTCCCTGATGCTTGTTGGCAGAATATTTTATCCAAGATTTCAGGATGTTTTATTTTTTAGAATTGCAGGTTTTGTAGACACACTTATTTTTGTATTTGGTCCAATGTTGTATACGTATATACGAAGATTGACTTTTTATGAATCTCCTAATTATAAAATCTCAAAGTATCATTTTATTCCAGCTGCTCTTCACCTATGTTTTTTTAGTTGGACCTTGTTTTATTCCTCTGATGACATAAAAACAATGATCAATAATGGTGATTTTAATGTCATCTATTTTATTGTGGAGACTAGTGGTTTACTATCTAATATCTTATATGTTTTTTTATCATATCAATTAATTAGAGTTTATAAGATAGAAGAGAAAAATAATCTATCATATGCACAGAATGTACAAACTTTCTTATGGTTTTTGTTATTAGGAGTTTCGGTATTCTTAATTCTATGGATTATAGGATATGCTAACTATTTTTTAAGATTAAGAGAATTACGTTTTATCAGTTATCATCTAATTTGGATTTCAGTACCGATATTCATTTATATTGTTGGTTTTTTTAGTCTGAGACAACCGGAAATTTTTAGAATTCCGGTTGTAAAGAAACAGAAAGTTCAGAAAGAGCGATTGGATGGAAAAGAATTAGAGATATTGAAGAAAGGGCTAGAAGACCTTATGGTTCAGAAAAAAATATATCTTAACAATGAACTCACCTTAAAAGATCTTTCTGAAGAGCTTAATACCTCTACGAATAATGTGTCCTGGTTGCTTAATAATATTCATAAGTGTAGTTTTTATGATTATGTAAATACGTATAGGGTTCAGGAATTTATTTCTAAGATTCAAAAAGGAGAACACTTTCAGCATACTATTTTAGCACTTTCTTTAGATTCAGGGTTTAATTCTAAATCTACTTTTAACAAAGCTTTCAAAATGATTAAAAATGATACACCAAGTAATTATATTAAAAAATTAAATACTACCTAAAAAAACGTTTCGCCGTGTACATTCGGTCGATTATTCGATGTTTTTGATTCAATTTTGAGTATAACTTTAAAATTAAATCAAATGAAACGAACAGTTAATTATTTTTTTATCATTAAGAAAGGAACGTACTCTTTACTTCTAGTGCCGGCTCTTATTTTATCTTTATTCCTTGTTTCTTGCAGACCCGGAGAGGTGCCTAATATTACAACGAACGTAGAGACCGTAACCGAAGGTTTATTTTCCGACGGGTTAGCTTTAGATCGAAAAGGAAATTTGTATGGGTCTGATTTTTATGGAAACACAGTTTATAAAATGAGTCCATCCAAAGAAGTAACAGTTTTTGCAAATGGCTTAGTATCTCCGAATGGAATAGGAATAAATAAAGATGGAGGAGTATATGTTTGCGATCATTTTGGAAATACCATTTATAAGTATTCGCAAGAAGGTATACAATTAGATAGCATTCCTGCAGTTTCTCCTGCTGGTATAAAACGAATTCCAGGGACTAGTAATATGTTATTTGTAGAGTACAACACGAATACGATTAATGTATTATCAGAAGATAATACGATAACTAAATTACATGAAGGTACACCGATAAATGGGCCTGCTGGAATTGCTTTTGATAGAAGAGGGAATACCTATATAGGAAATTTTAACGATAGAAAAATTTATAAATATAAAGATGGAAGTCTGTCTTTTGTTGCAGAACTTCCTGCTGTAGCGCCAAATGCTAATTTCTTAGGGTTTTTGACATATGCTAAAGGTTTTTTGTTTGCAACTCAACTTGGAGAGCACAAGATTTATAAAATTAATCCTAACAAAGAAAACGAAGTCGAGGTATTTGCAGGTAGTATATTAGGTAATAATGATGGAGATATTTCTGAAGCTACTTTTAATTTCCCAAATGGTATTTTAGCTAGTCCAAACGGCAAAGTTTTATATGTGTCAGATGCAGGAACCCGTAATCTAAGGATTATAGAAAGCAACATTGAACATTAATTTAAAGTTATTAATAAAAAGGGGAATTTTCCTCTTTTTTATTTTGTAACTTACTCGCACAATACAAATTAATCTTAAAACCAAATTATTATGTTAAAATCAATTTTAATCCAGCATGGAGTTCAACAATTAAACAAGAAGCAACAACAAACTATAAATGGTGGAGGTGGTGAATTGAATGATTTTTGCCATTCTGATAGTGAATGCAATTATCCATTAATTTGCGCCGGATGTTTTTGCAGACCGGTTGGGGGACCATTTTAGTTCTCGACTTATAATACATAAGGCTAATTCAAATATTAAAAAGATCGGAATCCTATGATTTTCGATCTTTTTTATGAGTGAATTTGTTATTAGATAATAGGTCTTATTATTTAGTAATAAATGTTTTGGCTAGGTCATACGAATAAGTAAATAAATCAGATACAGAACCACTTCGATTCATCAGTATGGATATGGATATATTATATTCTGGAAATAGAATAAAGACAGAAGTAGATCCTGCAGCAGTTCCGGCGTGATGAATGATCTGTACTTTGTGGTTTTGGTCAAAAATTTTCTCCGTAAAGCTGTTACGCCATCCCATGGCATAGTTTTGATCATTCACCTCTCCGTTATCCAAGCTAACTGGTTGTATAAGTGATTCTGTAATTTTTTTATCCAAAATTTGATAGTTTAGAAATGCGTTTCCAAGTTTTACAAGATCTGTTGGTGTAGCAACAAATCCGCCCCCGGCCCATTTATTGCTATTATTGACCTTAAATACCTCTTTGTACATGTTTTCATCAACTTCATAAAACGTAGAAATATTTTCTGTCAACAACGAAGATGTTTCCCCATGTATATTATCAAGACCTAAAGGAGTAAAAATTTCATCTTTCATAAAATTGAGAAAGTCTTTTCCTGAAGCACCTTCTAGCATTGCACTTAACAAAGTATAATTATACGAACTGTAGCTAAAGTTAGTTCCGGAAGGGAATAATAATGGAGAATCACTAAAGATTCCAACACTTTTTTGCACGGTTGTATATTCATCATTATTTAGGTGTTCCCAGATAGGAAAGCATAAACAAGTTCCATAGTTTCGTATTCCTGAAGTATGTGATGCTAATTGTTTTAGTGTGATTTCAGATAGTGTTTCGGTTGCGTATGGAACAAATTCTTTGACTTTAGAATTCGGATTTAATTTACCATTTTGTAGAAGTACACCGAGTCCTAATGAGGTTACTGCTTTGGATGTACTTCCTATCCTGAATTTTGTGTCTAGACTTATTCCTTTACCTTTTTTAACATCTTGGTATCCAATAGCATTAGACCAAATTACTTTTCCTTTTTTTCCAGCAGCGACCGATAATCCTGGAGCTTTAAGATGAGTAAACATTTCGGTTAAAATGCTATCGGCTTTTTTTGATGCCTCATCATTATGATGTGTGATTGGTTCTAAATTTTGGATGTTTGGAAAAGAATGCCACCCTGATTTATAGGTCATAATAGGTTCAAAAAGAAAGAAACCTATGATTAATATTGGTAAGATTATAGAAGTAATGATGATACATTTTTTCATGATACTGTTGGTTTGAAATTTGACAAGGGGTTTCCTTTCATTGAAGACGAATTCAATGATATTTTAATATGAATAAATACCAGTTGGATTATTCGACGGCCAGCGTTTTTTCTTTAGCCTTAATCATCTCACATACTTTAAAAAGTAGAATGATTTCTAACAAAATGGTTGGTGTAAGAAATACCAAACCAACAAAAGACAATAGTATGGTGGTCATGAACGCATAGGTAATAATTTCAAAAATCGCAGTGACTTTTGCAATTGTACCTAATGAACCCTGAAGCCTATAAATTGATATTCCGAATAAGATTCCGATAATGCCATAAGTCATTGCTTCAGCCCCAATAACAATTGGGTAATTAATCTCAACAATATATAAGGAAATGATATCGAATCCATAGAATACAACTGCGATAAAAATGAACATAAAGGCAGTTATTCTTAGGAGGTAGTTCTTGAAGATTTTTCCCGTAAGCACAAAACCTCGAGTAAAAAGAACTATGGAAATCAATAAAACGATTTTCAATAGAATATACGCTATTTCATTAATGATCATTTCACCTTCCTGATGCCTATAATAATCTAGCGCAAATTCTCCAAAACCTAAGATGAAGTAAACAATGCCACTAATCCAGGCAATGTTAAGTTGTTTTGTTAAAAAACTTGCTTCCTTTTCATCGTCTATTTCTAGCAGGAAAAGTTTTTTAAACTCTTTGGTCACTTTAGAATCTTCAGTTTGTATTTTTTCAAGATCATAATCCAAAGCCGATAGAATTGTCTTTATCGTATAGCTTCTTGGCATGACTTCTCCCGCTTCAATTCTCTGTATGGTTCTTACACTGATATTACACTGCTCTACCAATTCTTCCTGAGTAAGTCCTTTGGATTTTCTTAATTCTGAAATTTTTATTCCTAATGCTGGCTGCTCCATGATCTTTAAGTTTTTAGTGATTGTTTCTTGATGACTAGAACTTTGTTTCATTTTCTTCAGCAATATTAGGTGTCAATGTTAATTTTTCAAATTTTTCGGATCGTATTTACCCCGACATTTACCCGACAAACCAGTAATATCAATAGTTTTAATGGGCTTTAGTATTTTTGAATAAGTTATAAATTTCGGGTAAATACTATCAATTTTCAATAATTTCTTTAGCAGGTGCTAAAGGTTGTAGTGCTTTTAATGCTTTTTGAATAGTATCTATGTTTTCGAAAGTTAGTAATAATCTCAATCCATTTCTGGTGTTTTTTTCTTTCATTTTACATTTACCAGGATTTTTCTGTACAAATTGTAATACTTTGGTAAAAGCAGGGCTTTGATAAAAATTAGATTGTTGATCACTGATAAAATATCCAATCAATTTGTTTTGTTTCATAATGACCTTTTCTATTCCGATAGATGTGGCAATCCATTTGATTCGAACAGAATTCATTAGATCAACAGCTTGATCAGGTAATTCTCCAAAACGATCGATTAATCGTTTTTCATATGCTTGTAACCCCTCTTCATCTTTAATAGCATTAAGCTCTGTATAAAGATTTAAACGTTCTGTAATATTGTTAATGTAACTATCAGGGAAAAGCAATTCAAAATCGGTATCGATTTGGGTGTCTTTGAGATATACTTTTTCTTTTTGATCATCCTCATATAAATCTGCAAACTCATTTTCTTTTAGTTCTTCAATAGCTTCATTGAGTATTTTTTGATAAGTATCAAAACCAATTTCATTGATAAAACCACTTTGTTCTCCTCCTAATAAATCTCCTGCACCTCTAATTTCCAGATCTTTCATGGCAATATTAAATCCGCTACCTAAGTCAGAATGCATTTCTAATGCGGTTATACGTTTTCTGGCATCTTCGGTCATAGCAGAATATGGAGGTGTAATGAAATAACAAAAGGCTTTTTTGTTACTTCTACCTACACGACCACGCATTTGGTGTAGATCGGATAGTCCAAAGTTATTGGCGTTATTAATAAAAATGGTATTAGCATTCGGGACATCCAATCCGCTTTCTACAATAGTGGTAGAAATCAATACATCAAATTCTCCATTCATAAAAGAAAGCATAAGGCTTTCTAGTTTTTTACCCTCCATTTGTCCATGACCTACCGCAACTTTGGCATCAGGAACCAGACGTTGTACCATTCCGGCAACTTCTTTGATATTCTCTATACGGTTATGGATAAAATATACTTGTCCACCTCGTTGTATCTCATAGCTTACGGCATCTCTAATAGTCTCTTCAGTAAATCGAATCACATGGGTTTCAATTGGGTATCGATTCGGTGGAGGAGTGGTAATAGTAGATAAATCCCGAGCTGCCATTAAACTAAATTGTAGTGTTCTTGGAATGGGTGTAGCAGTTAAAGTAAGTGTATCTACATTTTCTTTGATCGTCTTCAACTTATCTTTTACCGATACACCAAATTTTTGTTCTTCATCAATAATCAGGAGTCCAAGATCTTTAAATTTTACATTTTTATTCACCAATTGGTGCGTTCCTATAATAATATCAACTTTACCGGCGGCAAGATCTTCTAAGGTTTCTCTTTTTTGTTTGGCTGTTCTAAAACGATTTACATAATCAACCACTACCGGAAAATCCTTAAGACGTTCTCTAAATGTTTTTGCATGTTGAAAAGCAAGAATCGTTGTAGGAACAAGTATGGCAACTTGTTTTCCATTATCAACTGCTTTAAATGCCGCTCTGATAGCAACTTCGGTTTTACCAAATCCAACATCACCACAAATCAAGCGATCCATCGGTCTTTCGCTTTCCATGTCAGCCTTAACAGCTTCTGTTGCGGTACTTTGATCTGGAGTGTCTTCATATATAAAAGAAGCTTCTAATTCATGTTGTAAATAACTGTCCGGATTGTATTGAAATCCCTTTTGTAATTTTCGCTTTGCATACAACTGAATCAAATTGAAAGCAATGTGTTTTACTCTTGCTTTGGTTTTCTGCTTTAAGGTTTTCCAGGCTTTTGAACCTAATTTATAAATCTGAGGTGGTTTACCATCTTTACCATTAAATTTCGAAATCTTATGAAGAGAGTGAATACTTAAGTATAGAACATCTCTTTCTCCGTAAATCAATTTAATGGCTTCTTGCTTTTTACCTTCTACATCGATTTTTTGAAGCCCTCCAAATTTACCAATACCGTGATCGATGTGAGTTACATAATCTCCGACTTCGAGATTGGTCAATTCTTTTAGGGTGATTGCTTGTTTTTTGGCATAGCCACTTTTCAAACTAAATTTATGATACCTTTCAAAAATTTGATGGTCGGTATAACAGGCTATTTTACGATCACGGTCAATAAATCCCTGGAATGCTGAGAATACAATGGTCTCATATTGCTTTACATCTAAATCTGCGTCATCAAAAATATCATGAAAACGTTTGGCCTGTTGTTCACTTACACAGAAGATGTAATTTTTGTATCCTTCTTCATAATTTTCGTTAAGGTTTTGAATTAATAAATCAAATTGTTTATTGAAGGATGGTTGAGGTTTTGTATCAAATTTAATCGAATAATCAGCTTTGGTGAGTGGTCGGTTACCAATTTCCACCAGAGTGAAATCCAATAATTGCTTTTTGATTAATTCTGAAGAAGCAAAAAGTTCTTCTGGAGTTCCATGCTTGATATCTTTAGAAAGTGTTTTGAAAGCTTCCTTAGCTTTTTCAAAGTTTTTATCAATTCTTGTAGATAGCAGATCAATATCTTTTGCAAAAACCACAGTTTTAGAAGCAATGTACTTTAAGAAACTTTCTCGAGTTTCCTGCATTGCTTTGTTTTCAACATTAGGAATGATTGTAATTTTTTTTATCTGATCAGTTGATAATTGAGTTTCTACATCAAAAGTCCTGATACTGTCTACTTCGTCCCCAAAAAACTCTATACGATACGGTTCATCATTACTAAATGAAAATACATCTACAATACCACCACGAACCGAAAACTCACCAGGCTCGGTTACAAAATCTACTCTTTGAAACTGATATTCGAACAGAACTTCATTTACAAAATCCAGAGATAGGGTATCATTTATAGCAATCTTTAACGTATTTTTTTCCAGTTCTTTTCTGGTCACTACTTTTTCGAATAAAGCATCCGGATACGTAATAATTAGTGCTGGCTTTTTACGAGAGTTGATTCTGTTTAATACTTCGGCACGCAATAACACATTAGCATTGTCGGTTTCTTCAATCTGATAAGGCCTACGATAGCTGCCGGGATAAAACAATACATTTTTATCACCTAATAATTGTTCAAGGTCATTAAGATAATAAGCTGCTTCTTCTTTATCATTAAAAACACATAGGAACGGTTTGTCTGCTTGTTTAAAAGTGTGTTCGATAGCAAAAGATAATGATGATCCGATAAGACCTTGCAGATGTGTTTTACTTTGGGATTGGGCAATGGCATTCCCCAGTTTCTGCAATTGCGGAGACTGTGCAAAAGTTTGCGTGATTAAGGTTTTACTCACGTAGCAATAATTTTAGACAAATATACTATCAATCTTTTAGTTATGACAAACCTATTTTTTGTGATTAAGAACTTAACTAAATAGTTCGATCAATTTTTTACTGGGTTAGAGGCTCTATTCAAAAACCCGTGAATACCGGCAGCGAGTACTAATATAATAGCTCCTGATAATGCAGTATAAGCAATAGAATCGTAATCTCCATTATGTCTTACATAAATAGCAAACAATGCCCAAGCTCCAACCATCGCAAATTCTCTCATGTTTCTCTTTACAATCATAAATAAATTAAGCAGTACAGCTACTACCACCATAATTACAGTCCAAGTAACATCATCCAGACCAAATCCTTGCCAATTTATTTTTGTTAGATAGATGGTGACATTTGCGATAGTTGCTACCGAAATCCACCCAATATACAGGCAAATGGGCCACCAAGTAAATGCAATAATGTCTGTCGGTGCATCCCACAATTCCATTTTGGTATTAATAACAACTTTACTTAAACAGAAGAGAATACCAAGCATAATAATTGTAGATAGACCAATATACTCATAGGTAAATACAATAACCCAAGAACTGGTTAATAAATTAGCGATTAAAAACCAGTATCCCGTTTGAGATATGTGATCTGCCTTTTCAGGTTTAAAAAATGTATTTCTGATTTGATAAATGCCATACAAAATCAGACCTAAAAATATTAGAATCCATATGGCAAAAGCATAACCGGATGGAGTAAATAAATTGTCATATTTTCGGCTTAGTTCACCTACCGTAGTATCATTAAACCGAACAGCTTCAGCAATGTAATTAATTCCTATCAAGAAGATTACAGATATAAGGTTGAGGATAGATAATGTTTTTTTCATACGTTTCTAATTAAAACAACAAGTTAATAGTAGAGTCAAGTTCTGATTGATTCAAATACTACAATCGTTAACTATTTCGAAAAACAATTGACTAATTTTTCAAAATCTTCTTCAGTATTATACACATTACAAGATATTCTTATGGCATTCCCTCGATAGGAGACAAAGATTTGTTCTTTTTTTAGGGTAGCTTTTAAGTCTTCTAAATTGATATTTTTAGGAAGATAAATCCCAAAAAGATGATGTGCTCTGTAGTTATCATCTTCGATAAAACAACCCAATGTTTTAAGCTTTTGTATAGCATTTTTGGAAATACTTTTACCATACTCCTGAATGTTTTCTGGCTGCCATTCAATTAATTGTTCTATGGCCTTATTCATCATAGGAGTTAGCACAAAATTACTCGATTCTCCTACAGAATATCGAGCTGCTTTTTCTTTATATCGATCTTCATAGTTTGTGAGTCCAGAAAAGTCTTCGCTATTATGTCTATTCATCCAATTATGTTCGATTGGTGTGCCATTATTAAAAGCATCACTATAATATGCCATTCCAATAGAGTAGGGACCTAATAACCATTTATATCCTCCACAAACCAAAGCGTCAGGTTCAAGGTTTTGAACAGAAAATGGCAATGCACCAACACTCTGAGTTCCATCAATGACTAGCATCGCATCTACCGCTTTGGTTTTTTCTCGAATAGCCTTCAGATCAAATAAAGTTCCATCCGCCCAATGAACATGTGGTAAAGCAATGACTGCAGTGTTTATTGAAATTGCTTTTAGAATATTTTCATTCCATACTTTTCCCCGGTTTTCAAAACTTTTAGGAGGATATACAATCTTGATGATTGCGTTGTTTTTCTTTGCAACTTCTTGCCAGATATATACATTACTAGGGAACTGCTCATCCACCAAAATGATTTCATCACCTTTTTTAATAGGAACGTTATTGGCAGCATTAGCAATTCCGTATGATACAGAAGGAATAATAGCTACATTCTTATAATCTGGAGCATCAATGAGTGTTGCAAAACGCTGTTTTAGAATTTCTTTTTGATTAAAGAAATCCTCCGGTAAAACTTCATTAGGGCGTGCTTTTCTTTGCACGGATTGTAAACCTATTTTGGTAACTGATTTTAATTGGGGAGACATATAGGCTCCATTTAAATAGGTAATTCCTTCGGATAGATCAAATAAATGTTTTTTGTTTTGCATGCTGCTCAATTATTGATGCACTAAAATAACTTCCTTTTTTGTGATGGCATATATTTTAACTTTTTCTGTGGGTTCTAAGGTATGATTACCGGTAAATTCTCCAAAAGCAGGAAGAATCATTTGATTTTCGGTTTGATAAAAACATGGCAGACGCAGACGTTGTTTTCCTAATCCTTTTAAGAGTACTCCCGGATGAATATGACCGCAAAAATTAAAAAGATGTTCTCGTTCTTCAGGATGATGACTAAGTAAGAAGTTGTCTAAAATTAATTCAGAGCCTACCTTAATTCCGAGATCTTCATACTTATCCGGAGAAATAATATCATGATTGCCTACGATAAGAATAAACTCAGCATTTGTTTTGGAAATCCAATCCGAAAAAAGCAGCCATTCATTATTGATATAACTGTGAAATAGATCTCCCAAGAAACATATTTTTACAGGATTAAAAACCTGAATAATGGTATCTAATTGTTTAAAATTTTCATAGATGGCTTCATTTGGAACTGCACTACCGTGTTTTCTAAAATGAGAAACTTTACCAAAATGAACATCAGCAATTAACAACATGCTTTTTTCTTCCCAAAATATAACACCCGTTGGGTGAAGAATAAAGGATTGATTTTGTATTTGAGTGGTTTTAGACAATTTTATAAAGGAAATTTTTTAGGATTTTGTCTTGTATCCCAGACCTAATGAATGATAATCTCTGATGACTCAATTTGATAGAATATTTTATAATCACCCTTAATTATTACTCTAATATCTTTTACATCAGTTTTTATTCCCAACAAAGGATATTTAGGGAGTAATTTTATAATGGAATTAATTTCTTGATTAAGTTTGCGACTGTATGTTTTGGATTTATTCCTGTTATAATAAAATTCCAAAATTTCAGTAAAAACGAGGTCAGCTTTTGAAGTCCAGATTATTCTTCTAGCCATTTTTTATTCTTATTAAAAACTGACTCATGATTTATGATATTACCGTTTTCATAATCTGATTGACTTTCTGAAACCATTTTTTTTTCAAAATCAGACAATTCATACAAGTTAGTTTCCGATTTAATAGAAAGCATTTCTTTAAAAGACTCAAGAAAATCTTTGTCTCCAATGGAAAGAACTTTTTTAATAATATCGTTTTGAAGTTCAGAGATATTCATCTATTGCCTTTTTGTAAAGATACTAAAGTGATTCTATTTTTTTGTAAGTAAAGCTACCATCTTTTTAATACGATCTTCTAGTTTTTCGCTCGATAATTTCTCTCTTAATCGATCTGTAATAATTGGAAATGAAAAAGGAGTAGCTTTTTTACAAGGTTTCCAAACGATTGTTTGATTTTCTATTCTTTCTAATGCTTTTTGTAATCGCCCTTCTTCTAATTGATGTTCAAACGTTTCAATAAAGGCTTGTTGATAAAGTAGATTTTCTGGTTCAAAATCTCGAAAAACATTAAATAATAACTGTGAGCTTGATTGCAGATGTTTACTTTTTAGCATTTTATCAGGATAACCTGTAAAAACCATTCCGGATATCACGGCTATATCTCTAAACTTGCGTCTCGCCATTTCTGTGGCATTCAGACTTTTTTGAAGATCACTATGCATATGATCTTTGGTAAATAGATCGTTATCTATTACCTGTTGCATATCAATTTCTTGATCGGATAGCAGTTCAAAACCATAGTCATTAAATGCTATAGAAAAAGAAATTGGGGATAAAAGACTTATTCTATATGCCAATAAACTACCAAGAGCTTCGTGAACAAATCTACCCTCAAAAGGATAGAAAATAGCATGAAACCCTTCACGTGTTTTAAAGGTTTCAATCAGAAATTCGTTAGCCGCGGGAATAATACTTTCTTGCAGTTGCCTTTGAAATATATGCGAAAGCGCTTTTAATTCGGGAGACTTGTCTTCCATTTTGTCAGAAGAGGCTTTATACATTTCGTTACGCAGTAATTCGGACATTTGTGATGTGAGCGTCAACCTACCACCCATCCAACTCGGAACTTTTGAAGTTTTTTTAGAAGATTTCCTCACTAAAACCTGCATTTCTTTTATCCGCACGAGTTCCAGATTTCTTCCTGCGAAAGTAAAAACATCTCCTGGTTTTAATTTTGAAATAAACCACTCTTCGATACTACCAATATATCCTCCTTTGAGATATTTGACGGTCAAAACAGCATCACTAACAATAGTTCCAATCTGAAGACGATGCCGCATCGCAATACCTCTGTTATCCACTTTGAATAATCCATCTTCAAGGATTTCCACTTTCTTATATTCATCATAACTTTGTAGACTTTGACTGCCAATAGTAATAAAATTTAGTATCCATCTCCAATCATCTTCAGAAATTGCTTGGTAACAGAATGTGCTTTTAATTTCAGGATAAATATCTTTTGGATAAAATCCATCAGAAACCGCTAGTGTAGTGAGATACTGAACCAAAACATCAAAACTATCAAGATATGGAATACGATCTTCTACGGTATTATGTTTTACGGCTTGTTGTAACGCTGAAGCTTCAATCAATTCGATGGCGTGTGTTGGCAAAAAATAGATAACACTGGTTTTTCCGGGTTGATGGCCACTACGACCTGCTCGTTGCAGAAAACGTGCTACTCCTTTGGGCCCTCCGATCTGAATAATGGTTTCTACAGGAGCAAAATCTACACCAAGATCCAGGCTAGAAGTGCATACCACTGCTTTTAGTGATTCATTGCGAATAGCTTGCTCTACCCAAAGCCGTGTTTCTTTATTGATACTACCATGATGCATGGCCATTTCGCCTGCAAATTCTGGATATTTTTGTAGTATTTTCTGAAACCAGATTTCGCATTGACTTCTCGTATTCGTAAAAAGTAATGTTGTTTTACTGTTTTTTATTATTGGTATAACTTCATCCAATAAATGAATACCCAGATGTCCTCGCCAAGGAAAGGTTTCCATTTCATCAGGAATGATGCTTTTTACTTTGATTTTCTTTTTAATATTTGCTTTGATCAGCACAGAATTTTGTAAGGCTTCTGATTGATGTCCTAATAATACTTCTCGTGCTTGTTCGAGGTTGCCGATGGTTGCCGAAATCCCCCAAATCCGAAGGTCTTTTGAAACAGTTTTTAGTCTTGATAAGGCTAGTTCTATTTGTACACCACGTTTCGTTCCCAGCAGTTCGTGCCACTCGTCAATAATAATGGCAGAGCAATCTTTAAAAGTTTTGTCATAACCTTTTGAAGCTAATAGTAGCTGTAAACTTTCAGGTGTCGTAATCAGAAGGTCTGGCATAGAACGTCTTTGAGCTGCTCGTTCTTTTTGGGAAGTGTCCCCTGTTCGGATTCCGACGGTAAGTTGCGTATTTAGATCATCTGCAAACCGTTCTGTTGCTTGCTTAATTTCTTGTGATAATGCGCGAAGTGGGGTGATCCAAATGGCTTTAAGGCCTTTTTTATGTTTGGTTTGGTAATCAGGATTATTTTTGATGTAGTTCAAAACAATAGGAACCCAAAGTGAGTAGGTTTTTCCGCTTCCGGTTGGAGCATTCAGTAATCCATGTTTACCCTGTAGAAATGCTTTCCAACTTTGTTTTTGGAAAGGAAAGGATTTCCAGTGCTGTTGTTGGAACCAAGATTCGGCAATATTAAAAAGTTCTTTTTGGGTCATGATTCCTTCACTGTGTTCGGAATTAGTGCTTTCAAATCCTCCAGAGTATTCGCTTCTTTTATTTTTTTATCTCGTCTCCATCGTAGAATTCTAGGAAATCTTGTAGCGATCCCGCTTTTATGTCTTTTAGATAAAGCTATCCCCTCAAAAGCAATTTCGAAAACTAATTCTGGAGTTACACTTCGTACAGGTCCGAAACGTTCTAATGTATGTGCTTTTATAAACTTATCGACTTCTCTAAATTCGGAATCGGTAAGACCAGAATATGCTTTTGCAAAGGTTACCAATTCTGTTTGATCTTCGTTCCATAGACCAAAGGTATAGTCTGTAAAAAGGTTAGATCTACGACCATGTCCTCGCATAGCATAAGTTAAGACTGCATCAATGGTTAATGGATCAACTTTCCATTTCCACCAATCTCCTTTTTTACGTCCGACTAAATAAGGCGAATCTTTTCTTTTCAACATTAAACCTTCAGAATGGAGTTCTCTGGATCTTTCCCTTTCTTCTGCTACTTCTTCCCAGGAATTGAAGACCATTTTTTCTGAAAGGTGCAAAGGTACTTTTTCAATATCTCTAGACTCCGCTCTAGTTGACAGAGATTTATATAAACTTTCCAGAATTTCTCTTCGTTCAGCAAAGGGAAGATTCCTGATATCTTTTCCTTGCCATTCCAAGATGTCATAAGCTTTTAAGATTACAGGGGTTTTTTGGAGTAAAGCTTTAGAAACAGTTTTTCTCCCTATTCTAGTTTGTAAATCATTAAAGGTTCCGATTTGTCCATTTGGATATGGCAGGATTTCTCCGTCTAAGACAGTTCCATTAGGGATAAAGTCTAAAAATTTTTGAAATTCTGGATACTTATCCGTCACCAGTTCTTCTCCTCTGCTCCAAACAAAAATCTCATTATTTCTTATAATGACCTGTGCTCTGATTCCATCCCATTTGTGTTCTGCATACCAATCTTTTACGTTGCCTAAGTCTGAAGCCTTGTTTTCGATGGCATATGCAAGATAAAAGGGATATGGTTTTGAAAGAAAATCAGACTCTTTCTCTTCTAAAATCAAATCTTGAAACGTAATCGTATTTGGATCCCAATTGCCCATTAATTTATAAGCTAGGATATCTTCATCAATTTGTGTCGCTTTGGATAAGGCGCGGGTCATTAATTTTTGACTAACTCCAATCCGAAATCCTCCAGTAATTAACTTTGTGAAGACGAATCTTTCATAGTAGTTGAGTACTTCCCAATTTTCTAGAAGATACATTCGTTTTTCTTCATCAGACTTCTTTTTAAGGAAAATCATTTCTTCTAAAAATTGAGTGAGTGTCTTTTCAGAACTTTGTTTTGAAGCAGGAATCACTAAAGCGATAGTTTCTGCAAGATCTCCAACAATATGATACGATTCTTCAAATAGCCAAAGCGGGATATTTGCTAATTCTGAAGCCCAGGTTCTTAGCAGTGTGGTGTTCACCGGTCTTGGCGGTCTGCGGTGGGAGAGAATAGCTATCGTCCAAACTTTTTCTTTTTCTGGTGCTTGTTTAAAATAGGAAGTTAGCGCCTCGACTTTTACATTGGTTTTATTGGTGCTATCCAGCGTTTTGATTAAATCAGCAAAAAGTTTCAAGTACTCACCTCACTTTCTTCTTTTTGGGTTTCTATCTCAGCAAGTTCACCCTCGTACTGAGTTTTTTCTGTACGAGCATCGTATCCAAGTTCCCGAAGATATTTAGAGAATATTTCTGTATATCCGTGCGTACTTATGATTTTTGTAGCTCCGGTTTCTTTGATCGCAGTTAGTAATCCATCCCAATCGCAATGATCTGAAAGTACAAACCCTTTATCGATTGCTCTTCTTCTTCTCGCTCCTCTAAAAGTCATCCAGCCACTTGCTGATGCAGTAACATAAGGAACCATTTTTCGAATCCAGGTAGATCCATGAGCACTTGGTGGGGCTATAACCATATTTCCGATAAGTTCTTCTTTTTTAGTTTCTTTTGTGATTAAGGTAGTTTCTGGAAAATCTATCATAGGTCTAATCACATTGGTCATGTTCTCTATAGCACCGTGCGTATAAATTTTACCAATTTCAGGATTTAAATATTTCAAAAGCCGCTGCGCTTTTCCCAGAGAATATCCAAAGAGGATAGAGGTTTTCCCTTCATTTTTATTTTCTTCCCACCATTGATTAATATCACTAAAAACCTCTTTTTGAGGTGTCCATTTAAATGCAGGTAATCCAAAAGTACATTCAGTGATAAAAGTATGGCATGTAACAGGTTCATAAGGGACAGATATTCCGTCATCTTCAATTTTATAATCTCCGGTGAATACCCATATTTCATCATTATGTTCAACTCTTATTTGCGAACTACCGATAATATGTCCAGCCGGATGAAAGCTAAATTTCACATTGTTGATTATAAATGTCTCTCCGTATTCCTTCCCGGAAACTTTAATATCTCCTAATCGATGTTTAATTATAGGGATGTTAGTGTGGTGCGTAATATATTGTTTGTGACCCCAGCGACTATGGTCTGCATGACCGTGCGTAATAATTGCTTTATCGACAGGTTTCCACGGATCCAGATATACTTTTGCGGCAGCACAGTAAATTCCTTTATCTGTAAATTGAAGCAAGGGGATTTTACTCATTTTCGATAATAAAGATTGAAAATTATAGGAAAGTTAATAATTAGTAATCTTCTTATGGTGCTTTTTTGAAAGTATTAGTAATTGTTCTACTTTTTTGAATTAAAATAAAAAGGTATTCTCTCTGAACTTATGATTAAGATACTTCAATAACATGCGAGTGTCGAAGGTTACATATATAGAATACACTTTGATTTTAAAAATCTGGTATTTTAAATTTTAAAAGGTGAAGAGTTTAGTTATATTTGCGGCAAATTAAACAAAAGTACATGATGTCAATATCTGATTTATTTGATAGTGGTTTTCAAAAGCGAAATCAAGATCATTTTGCCGCGATCGTTAGAGTGGCTATGAGTGATGGAGTAATAACGGATGAAGAAAGAGCTTTCTTAGATCGATTAGCTCGAAATCTTAATATTTCTGAGAACGATTACAAGGAAATATTAAAAGATTATGCTTCGCGTCCAATTAATCCTCCGACTAGCTATGATGCAAGGTTGGAAAGACTTTTTGATTTGGCGAGAATGGTATATGCTGACAATATAAAAGGAGATGATCAAGTTGTGCTATTAGAAAAGTTATGTGTTGGACTAGGTTTTAGAGCTGATAATGCAAAATATGTCGTGGACAAAGCTCTTTCTTTAGTAGATCAGAACGCAGATGGAGATACTTTTGCAGAGGAGATTAAAAACATGAATAGATAATTTTATTAAAAATTCAATCGTCATACTATAAAAAAGCCGCTTTATGAAGCGGCTTTTTTAGCTATTTGTTTTACAATTTTGTAGATTAAATCTTCCTGTTCAAATGGTTTTGCAATAAAATCATCCATTCCTGCGCGTAAGCATTTTTCTCTTTCAATTTCACCAGATTTTGCCGTGAAACCAATGATAGGAACTTCGGAAATTACCTTATCTCCATAATTGTTTCGTATCATATGAGTAGCTTTATACCCGTCGATTTTAGACAGTTTTAGATCCATTAAAACCAGATCGTAGTTTCTTCGTTCTATATAACTAATAGCCTCTTCTCCATTAATAGCGACATCTACAAAAAAGCTGCCGTGACTAATTAGTATTTTCATAATCAAAAACTGAGTCGCCTCTTCGTCTTCTACCACAAGTATTCTGAACTTCTTTTTAGATTCTGGTAGACTATATTTTTTCTTTTTCTTTTCGGGAGTAGATTTTGTGATTTCAAATTTAAAAGGCAGTTTGACATCAAACGTTGTACCTTTTTCGGGTTCGCTTGTCACTTTAATTTCTCCACCTAATAGATCGACTAAATCTTTGACTATGGCCAACCCTAATCCGGTACCAGAAATCTGTCTGTCCTCATTAAAACGCGTAAATCTGTCAAAAATAGTGTCTAGATTTTCTTTTTGGATCCCTAATCCGGTGTCTTCAATCTTAAAACTAATACTCAATTTATTAGTACGTTGATAGTTTTTAGTAACCGAAAGACTTATTTTACCTTCTTCTGTAAACTTAAAAGCATTGTTAAGGATATTGTTTAAGATCTGAAATACACGAGTTCTATCTCCGATAAGATATTCCTGGATATTAGGATCGATATAGGTTTCGAATGCTATCTCTTTATCTTCTGCTAGTTTAGTATACGTTTCTTTAAAACCTTCTACAAGGTTAACAAACAGAAATCTTTCTTCGATAATTTTAATTTTGCCTGATTCTATCTTAGAAATGTCCACCATATCCTCAATCAAGCTATTGAGATGTAGGCTTTGTCGTTTTATAATTCTTGCTAGTTCTTCTTGTTCAAAATTTAAGTTTGTCTTTTCTAATACTTCTATAAACCCTAAAATTCCGGTTAGTGGCGTTCTGATCTCGTGATTTATGTTAGAGATAAAACTATTTTTAAATTTCTCTTTTTCGAGTAGGTATTGATTTTTAAGTTCTAATTCTTTAGCCTTAAGAATGGATTCGTTTTTTTGTTGAGCAATTTTATTGAGCTCATAGTATTTTGTGGTATAATCAAATAAGAGAATGACCACCTTCTCTGAGTTTATCTTAATAGTTACGTCACAGATTTTCTGAATTTCTCCATCTTCAAGATGGATGCAAGGAAAATTATAGATGGTTTCTTCTTTTTCAAAAACTTCAATAAAATCTTTTATGATTTCAAAAAAGGGATGCGCATTGTAAATAGAGGTTCCGACTTTCCATTCAAATATTACAGCATCAGTTTCTTCGATTGTTCCATCATGATCAACAACAATACATTGTGTTTTTTGGTTAAATAGCAGCTTCTCTTCCTGATATGTCATAACATTATGCAGTTATTTCCTTAGCAAGATTCAAGAAGAAATCCTGCACATTTTTATTTGTTTTTGCACTGGTTAAACAATCAAATGCAATGTTTTGCTCATCTAATTTTTTTATGGTTTCTTTTTCATTTACCAAATCTAATTTATTCCCTATAACCTTAGTCTTTACTTTAGGGTGGTTTTTAGACAAATAAGCGAGGTCTTCATTAAGATCTTTGTAGGTGTCAATTCTGGTTAGATCAAATACATAGATAAATGCGCTGGACCCCAATAAATATGATTTTCTGGTGTCTTCTATATCGGCATGACCTTCAGTATCCCAAATGATCATAGAAAGTTCTCGCCCGTCGGGCATTTCAATTACTTTCTTTTTTATTTGAACACCAAGTGTTACTTTATAATCTTCAGAAAATTCGTTGTCAACAAAACGTCTAAACAGAGACGTTTTTCCAACTCCAAAGTGTCCTAAAAGCACTACTTTTTTAGACAATTTCATCTTCAAAATGTTTTTTTAATTTTTTAGTAAAAAGCTCGCTGTTATCTAAATCTCTTTTAGAAATATGGTGCTGAGCAAAATCTATAATTTGATCTTCCAGCACTTCTTTGAACATCATATTATATGCGCCTGAAATAACAGCGGCAATATAATAAGAATAAAAATTTTGTAAGTGTATAGTGTATAGTTCGTATTCAATGGTTTCCAGGTTTTGATTACCTCCTTGAAACGCGTCTTCTACAAAACTTTTTATGGCGGTTAGCATACCTGCTACCATATCTTTATCTATTGTGTTATCCGATAAAGGGCTATAATCTGCAATCAATAATCCAGAGTCTTTTTCAATGACGAACATTTGGATTAATCTTGGTTTTGCATAATCAGAGATGGCTAAATCTCCATCACTGATTCCTTGTGCTCTCGCTTTGGTTCTTTTAAACCAATTTTTAAACGAGAAAGCTTGCCTGGTTTTTTTGTTGATATTTTCACTTAACAGTTTCATCTCGTGAGCAATATATTTCTTGATCATTTTACCAATGATTGGAAACAATGCTTCTACGACTGCATCCTGAGAGTTTTTGATTTCTTCTTTTAAAGCTTCTGTGATTGTAGGCCCTAAGGTTTTAGGGATTTCCTGAACAAATTCTTCTAATTTGTCATCGATGATAGGATCAACCTTATGCGAAAGTTCCTGTTTTTGATGAACTATTTTACTCAGTTCATCAACTTTTTTAGCAATGGAATCTGTGTACTCCTTCTCTTCAGTAAGAAGAAGTTCTTTAAGAATCTTAAGTTTATCCTGCTCTTCCATAATCTAGGATAGACGGATTACTTCTTATTGATTTTTTCTCCCATAGCGATCAAAAGATCACCCAATGTTTTTCTGTCAACTTTTTTATCATCCAGCATTTCTACTTTATCTGCCAGATTATCTTCCAATTCTGTAATTCTAATGTTTATATCAGTACTAAGGTTATCAATTGCCTGATTTAATTCTTTGCTTGTCTCTTCTATGAAGTCTCTTAATTCTTGTCGTTTTGCGGCAATATCTTTTTTTACTGCATCAAATTCAGAATTATAAGCAGCAATATTCTCTCCGAAGATTAGGTTTTTTATTGCTTCTATTTTTGAAGAAGGATCATTTACGACTTGTTCTTCAGCAGCCTTATTTTCTTTCGCCATTTTGGTTAATTTATGTTGTTGTTCTATGAGCTCTACGTAAATTTAACATAAAAACATTAAAAACAAGGTTTATGGACTGATAATGTTAAATGTTACCTGCTTTTACTTCGAATGTGATACGTTTAATCAATCTAAGAGTTTAGGGTGATGAGGGTAGGAGCTCTTAGAAGTTTATCTTTAGTATTACAAGAATAGTAAAAATAAGAGAGTATTCAATTAAATTGTAAATCCTTTTTTCGTTATTTATTCGAAAAGAAGATAATCATCAAACTAAAAGTTTGGTTTTTTGGCAATTGCGTTTATTCTATGAATTTGATTTCTTCATAAAGGACTCTACCTTATCTACCATATTTTTGCTTCCGCAGATAAAAGGAGTACGCTCGTGCAATTCGGTAGGCTTGATCTCTAAAATTCTTCTGAATCCGTCACTGGCAGATCCTCCGGCTTGTTCTGCAATAAAAGCCATCGGATTACATTCGTACAATAAACGTAGTTTTCCGTTAGGAGATGTAGATGTACTTGGATACATATAAATTCCACCTTTTATCATATTACGGTGTATGTCGCTAACTAGTGATCCAATATACCTGGAAGTATATGGGCGATCTTCTTTTTCTTCCTGACAGTATTTTATATAGTCCTTGATTCCTTGTGGAAAATGAATATAATTGCCTTCATTCACGGAATAAATGTTTCCATCTTCAGGAAATTTCATGTTAGGATGTGATAAGTAATAGGTTCCTAAGGCAGGGTTTAGCGTAAAACCATTAACGCCGTGTCCTGTGGTATATACTAACATGGTAGAAGTTCCATATATGATATAGCCAGCAGCCACTTGTAAATTACCTGGCTGAAGGAAATCATCGATAGTACAAGGTGTTCCGGTTGGAGTAACTCTTCGGTAAATAGAAAAGATAGTTCCTACTGAAACATTCACATCAATATTAGAACTACCATCTAACGGATCCATAAGAACAACATAATTATTCCTGTGATCACTTTTTTGACCTTTTATAGTAATGAAATCATCATTTTCTTCAGAAGCGATGCCACAAACAATTTCTCTGTTGGTCATTGTATTTATGAAGGTTTCGTTGGCAAGAACATCTAATTTTTGTTGGTCTTCTCCTTGTACATTGGTCTCTCCAATCGCTCCTGTAATATCAACTAAACCGGCTTTGTTTACCTCATGATTTACCATTTTTGCCGCTAAGCGAATAGAATTGATTAATCGAGAAAGTTCTCCGCTAGCGTAAGGAAAATCTTTTTGGTTTTCAATAATAAATTCTCCTAAGGTTTGGTTTTTTCTAGCCATTTTGGTTTTGTTGATTTTGTGCAAAAGTATTATTTTTTAGATAACTACAACGTTTTCGTAACGGTAATTTGTTAAACTTTCTTAAGAATTATAAAAACATAAATTAGTGAAGCATAACATTGTAAAATTGTCTGGTTTCTGATACATATTTTATAGTTTTGACAAACTTTTGACCTATGGACTATATAATTAGAGATGCGGTGGCTAATGATATGCCACAAGTTCTTTCGCTGATAGAGGAACTTGCTATTTTTGAAAATGAACCCGATGCTGTAGAAGTAACGGCAGAAGAACTGGTTAGGGATGGTTTTGGAGAACAGCCCTTGTTTCATTGTTTTGTTGCAGAGGTAAAGGATGAGATTGTAGGGTTAGCATTGGTGTATTTTAGATTTTCTACTTGGAAAGGAAAAACAGTACATCTCGAAGATCTTATTGTTAGAGAGTCCAAGAGAGGAACTGGTATAGGGATGGCGCTGTATAAAAGAGTGATGCTGTATGGAAAAGAACAAGGAGTGAAAAGAGTAGAATGGAATGTTTTGGATTGGAACAAACCAGCAGTTGATTTTTATCTAAAGAGTGGAGCCAAAATTCTAGAAGGTTGGCAAGTTGTACAAATGGATGAAAAAGGTCTAAACACATTCGTTTCTAAAATTTAATATGAATCTCGTTAATTAGAGTGAGTCATTAAACTATTACATTAATGAAAGTTTTTAAGTTTGGCGGAGCATCGGTAAAGAATGCTAAGGGAGTAAAAAATGTGATCAATGTATTAGAAAAAGTAGGTAATTCTAATATAATTATAGTCGTTTCTGCAATGGGTAAAACGACCAATGCTTTAGAAAAGGTAGTAGATCATTACTTGAACGAGAGTAAAGAACTCGGTAATTCTATAGATTTTATAAAGAAATATCATATCGAAATACTTGAAGATCTTTTTGAAAATAAACACAACCCAATATTTGAGAGGATCAATTCACTCATCTCAGATTTAGAAACTACACTAAAACGGAATAAGTCTATACAGTACGATTATGTGTATGATCAAATCGTTTGTTACGGAGAATTAATTGCTACTACCATCGTTAGTGAGTATTTGAATTCAGAAGGCTATAAAAATAATTGGTTAGATGCAAGGGATGTAATTAAAACCGATGATGATTATCGGGATGCATCTGTTAATTGGGAAATTACTCAACAAAACATTGCAAAGAACGTCGATAAAAAAGGATTGACGGTTACACAAGGTTTTATTGCGTCTGATGCTAATAATTTCACCACAACTTTAGGTAGAGAAGGTAGTGATTACACAGCTGGAATTTTTGCGTATTGTACAAATGCAAATAGTGTATCAATCTGGAAAGATGTGCCAGGAGTTCTGAATGGTGATCCCAGGGTTTTCGAAAATGTGAAATTGTTGTCACAAATTTCATATGAAGAAGCTATAGAATTAGCTTTTTATGGAGCTTCAGTGATTCATCCCAAAACATTACAACCATTACAGCGGAAAGAAATTCCGCTTTATGTAAAGTCATTTGTGAACCCTCTAGACGATGGTACTTCTGTTAAAAAAGGACAGCGACTACTTCCTAATATACCATGCTTTATAGTAAAGAAAGATCAGATTTTGTTGTCACTTTCTTCTTTAGACTTTTCTTTTATTGTAGAAGATAATATCAGTGAAATTTTTAGTCTTTTTCATAAGTATCACCTAAAAGTAGATTTGATACAGAACTCTGCCATCAGTTTTTCTGTGTGCCTTGATGATAAATTCAATCATTTTGATCAATTGTTGTCCCATTTAAAGGCGAAATTTAGCGTGGTATATGAAAAGAATGTCTCATTATATACCATTAGACACTTTGATGAAGAGGCAATACAATCTTTAGAAGAAAACAAGGATATTTTACTTAAACAAAGCACAAAAGAAACGTATCAAATAGTTGCTAAACAATAAGATACGCTATTCAATGATTTTGTTATATTTGTAGTTAGCACAAAACGTATTTAATGGCGGTAGTCACCTCAAAAGAAGTAGCCAAAGGGCTTAAATTAGATAAACTTGGCTTTATTGGCACTTTTGTTGGCTGGATGATTCTAAAGATCACCCGGTTATCAAAGATAAATCGCCAATATGACAGTATTAGTCATCTTAATGGTGAAGATTTTGTAAAAAGTGTTTTGGATATGTATGGCGTTACTTTTGAGATTCCTCCGGAAGATCTGAGAAGACTGCCAAAAGAAGGAGCTTTTATCACTCTTTCTAATCATCCTTTAGGAGGATTGGATGGTGTTTTACTTCTTAAACTGATGCTGGAACATCGCTCGGATTATAAAATCATTGCAAATTTCCTGTTACATAACTTCACTCCACTAAAGCAGTATATTATGCCGGTCAATCCTTTCGAAAACCGAAAGGAAGCTAAGTCTAGTCTAAGAGGAATAAAAGAAGCAGTTTTACACTTAAAAGAAGGACAACCGTTAGGTATTTTTCCCGCAGGAGAAGTGTCCACGTTTAAAGACGGTAAACATTACGTAGATAAACCATGGGAACCAGGGGCAATGCGATTAGTAAAGAAAGCAAAAGTTCCAGTAATCCCGATTTATTTTCACGCAAGGAATAGTAGACTGTTTTACAAACTTGCCTCCATAAATGATACATTAAGGACAGCAAAACTACCAAGTGAACTTTTTTCTCAAGAAAATAGGGTGATAAAGGTTAGAATAGGTAATCCGGTTTCTGTAAAAGATCAGGAAGAGTATGTGAATATAGAGGATTTTACGAATTTTTTACGTAAAAAAACCTATATGTTGGCCAATCCCTATGAGAAAAAAACATTGATGGAATCTATTCCACAAAATTTAAAATTACCTAAGTCCCCTAAAGAGATAGCATCTGGCGGCAGCATTAATTCTATTGAATCAGAATTAGAATATTGTCGTGAAAATGATAAGCGTCTATTAGCTAGTAAAAATTATGAGGTTTTTTTGGCTAAAAAGGAGTGTATTCCAAACGTTGTCCACGAGATAGGTAGACTTCGGGAAATCACTTTTCGTGAAATTGGAGAAGGAACCAATCAATCTATAGATTTAGATCCTTTTGATGATTATTATCATCACATGTTTTTATGGGATATCGGAGCTAAAAAGATAGCAGGTGCCTATCGTATGGGAATGGGTAATGAAATCTATACTAATTTTGGTATTGATGGGTTTTATTTACAGGATCTTTTTAGGTTTGAACCGGAACTACATAAAATGATGAGCCAATCTATAGAGATGGGTCGAGCTTTTATTATTAAAGAATATCAGCAACGTCCGATGCCTTTATTTTTACTTTGGAAAGGTATTGTGCATTGTACACTCCGTTTTCCTGATCACAAATACTTAATTGGTGGAGTAAGCATTAGTAATAAGTTTAGTAATTTCTCTAAATCATTAATGATTGAGTTTATGAAATCTCATTATTACGATCCATACGTGGCTCAATATGTTAGGCCTAAAAAGGAATTTAAAGTAAAGCTGAAGGATGCTGATAAAGATTTTGTATTTGATGAAAGTAGGAGCGATCTGAATAAATTCGACAAAATTATTGATGAAATTGAACCGGGAAGTTTACGTATACCAGTGTTGATCAAGAAGTATATTAAGCAAAATGCAAAAGTGGTGGCATTTAATGTAGATCCATTATTTAATAATGCAGTGGATGGTCTGATGTATATTCGTATAGCAGATCTTCCTGATAGTACAGTAAAACCTGTTATGGAAGAGTTTCAGGCTGAATTGGAGCAGAAATACTTTAAGAATGGAGATAAATAAAAAAATGGAGCCATTATAAACCTTCGGGGTTTTTTATTCCCCGAAGGTTTATAATAGTTTGATTAAGAAATACTCTTTACTACAGAATTCTCTACAAAATCCTTGCAATATTCTTTAATCTGATTTCTTGTTTTGGTGAAAGCAGCATGAATTTCCTCTTTGCTTCCCTCTACTTTTGAAGGATCAAAAAAGTTATAATGTAAGCGTTCTGCCTTTCCGGGAAAGAAAGGACATCTTTCTTTTGCATTGTCACATACTGTAAGAATGTAATCAAATTCTATATCTAAATATTCTTCAAGATTGTTAGAAGTGTGATTTGAAATATCAATGTTATCCTCTTTCATTATCGCAATGGCTTTGGGGTTTACTCCGTGCGTTTCTACACCAGCACTAAAAATAGTCGCATTGTTTTTTGCAAAATACTTTAGATAGCCTTCTGCCATTTGGCTTCTGCAAGAGTTTCCTGTACATAGTACTAAAATGTTCATTACTGTAGTGTTTTTTTATGGTTACATTATTTTTTTACTTCTTCTTTCTAAGATGGTGTTGTCATACCAGGTTTCTTGTAATTTGCCTACTTTTTCCCGATATCCAATAATTCTGAACCCTAATGAGGTGTGCAATTGGATACTGGCTGTATTATTACTGAAAATTCCTGCCTGCAATGTCCAAAATCCTTCTTGCTCACTATCTTCAATAAGTTTTGTCAAAAGTAGTTTTCCTATACCTAAATTTCGATATTTTGACGTTATGTAAATGCTAACTTCGGCAACCCCCTTGTATACCTCTCTTTTCGAAGTTGGTGCTAGAGCTGCCCAACCAACAATTTCATTATTCAGGACAGCTTTTAACCTGCAGGATTGTATATGTGTTTGATTCCATTGCTCCCAAACTGGTACCTTTGTTTCGAAAGTGGCAATACCGGTGTTAATACCTTCTTTATAAATTCTAGAAACATCTGTCCAGTCTGATTGATCAAATGATAGTATTTTCACTTGAGATTTCATTTAGCAACAACCACTTCCTGGTGCACAAGAGGTTTCTTCTGCTACAGATGTTTCGGGCACACCACAGGTTTCTTTTGCTTTGCAATCTGTTGGCTGAACCGCTAGTTTAATGATGAGTTGCCCTTCTTTAGAGCTGAATCCCGTAATATGTAAATGGGCGGTATGAAACATAGCATTGCCATATTCAATTTTTACTGGAGCTTCCATGACATATGTTTTCATTTTTCCAACCTTTCTTAGGATTCCCAGCGCTTTGTAGGTCGTTAGATAGTCTCGCTTTCCTAATTCACTTGGGCTTTCCCATAATTGAATGATTGTTTCTTTCCAGGAATCCGTGCCTGCTCCACAATCTACAGAATCTACTGTAACATGTTTTACTTCGGTAATATGATAATTTGCACCTACCAGCATACCCGGAGCATATTCAAATAATAATGATTTATCTTGATGTTCTCCTAATAATGAGATAAACTCTGATGTATTCATAACGTTTGTTTTATAATTAATTCCTTATTACTTCTAACAACAATTTTGTTTTGTGGTATTAAAAAATGAGTTTAGGTTTTGTTGTAATTCATTCCATCGATCAATATTAATACAGTAGCACATGCTTTTTCCTTCGATTTCTCCTTTTAGCAATCCAATACTTTTTAGTTCTTTAAGATGTTGAGATATAGTGGCTTGTGCTAACCCAATTTCTTCTACCAGATCATTACATATACAAGCATCTTGTTTGCTTATGTATTGCAGTATGGCAATTCGGGCAGGATGGCCAAGTATTTTAAAGAGTTGAGCGAGCTCATTCTGTCTTTGATCAAAAATTTGAGTTTTAGTAATACCCATAGTTTATATTATGATATCGCAATATTACGATAATAAAATTAAATAAAAAAGCTAGATTGTTATTTTCTAGCTTTTTATATGTTTTTTAGAACCACGCTTTTTTACCTACCTGATAGGTTTGATAAAACTCTTCGTCAGATTTAGTGAGGTATATAATTCCTTCAATTAATCCTATTATTCCAGGGATATATATAGTTAATGCACCAATTGCTAAACAAACTAAAGGAATGGAGATCAAGGTTATTCCGAGTAAAATAAACCCTTCTTTATTATAACCCAGAATAAATTTATGAGCACCTGTCCATCCCAGAACTATAGCTAAGATGCCTGTAAGCACTTTCTTATTTTCGCTATTATTGCTACCAAATGTCTCTTTGGCTTCTTCAACAAATTCTTCCGCGGTCTCTTTTGCTTCTTCTGCAAATTCACCGGCTTTTTCTTTTGCCTTCTTTGCAGCTTCCTTAGCGTTATCTAAAGCTTCTTCGGCTCCTTTTTTGATGTCGTCACCTAAACTGTCTTTTTCTTCACTCATAATTTGTATGATATATGTTTATTGAATAGTAAATTACAAAATTTATTTGTTTGAATCATCTAAAAAAAATATTGCTAGGGTTCAACAGGTTATTTTAATTCTTAGCAGTGGTTTCAATTGGATTTTTTTAGTGTATCTGAAATTAGATATTTACAAGTTGATTTTATACCAACTTGTGATGAAAGGGGAGTACAAAAAAAGCATTCTGAAAGTATTTTCAGAATGCTTTTGGTTGTTTTATCTCTAAAAAAAGATTAAGCCTCAGCAGCTGGTGCTTCTGCAGCTGGCGCTTCTCCTTCAGTTTCTTCATCATCATCATCGTCAGCAACAGCTGTACGAGACGTTTTAACCATACAAATTACAGTATTATCAGGGTGCAGAATGGTAAAATCCTCACTAGCTACATCCGTAACATATAATTTGTTTCCTATTTTAAGGTTGGTAATGTCTCCTTCTAATACGTCTGGTAATTTAGAAGCTAGTCCTTTTACAGTGATACGTCTTAAGTTGAAACGTAACACACCACCATTACGAACACCTTTAGAGTTTCCTGTCGTTTTGAAAGGAAGAGCAATGGTGATTGGTTTGTCATCAAAAATTTGAATAAAATCGATGTGTAAGATTCTATCTGTTACAGGGTGAAACTGAATGTCCTGTAAGATAGCATTTATCTTTGTGCCATTATCCAACGCTATTACCACGGTATGAACGTCTGGAGTGTACACTAAGTTTTTGAAAGCAATTTCTGGCGCTGCAAAGTGTACAATAGTGTCTCCACCGTAAATTACACAAGGTACCTGTCCAGCATTACGTAAGGCTTTTGTCGCTTTCTTGCCTACGCTTTCTCTTTGAGATGCATTGATTGTTAATGACTTCATTTTAAAATATATTAATAGTTATTAATTTACATTATAAATTTAGAGCTAATGGACTCATTATTATGAACCCTATTCATTACATCTGCAAATAAATTTGCACAAGTAATCACTCTAATCTTATCGCTTTGTTGTTTTAGAGGAATGGAATCGGTAACGATTAATTCTTCTAGTTTTGAGTTTTCTAGCTTTTCGTAAGCATTGCCTGATAGAATTGGATGTGTACAAATTGCTCTAACACTTTTTGCACCTCGTTCCATCATCAAGTCAGCTGCTTTAGTAAGGGTGCCAGCTGTATCAACCATATCATCTACCAACACAACGTTTTTTCCTGTTACATCTCCAATCAATTCCATATGAGAAATCACATTTGCTTTAGCACGTTGTTTGTAGCATATAACCACATCACTTTGCAATGCTTTAGAATATGCATATGCTCTTTTAGAACCACCCATGTCTGGAGAAGCTACGGTAAGATCCTCTAGATTCAATGATTGTAAATAAGGTAAAAATATAGTAGATGCAAATAAATGGTCTACAGGTTTTTCGAAAAAACCTTGGATTTGATCTGCATGCAAGTCCATAGTGATAATTCTGGTAGCTCCAGCAGTTTCCAGCATTTTAGCAATCAATTTTGCGGCAATCGGAACTCTTGGTTTATCTTTTCTATCCTGACGTGCCCATCCATAATAAGGCAATACTGCTGTGATATGTCTTGCTGATGCTCTTTTAGCGGCATCCAACATTAATAACATTTCCATTAAATGGTCAGAACTTGGATGTGTAGACCCAATAATAAATACTCTTGATCCTCTTACAGACTCTTCAAAAGAAGGTTGAAACTCACCATCACTATATGTAGATGTAATTACCTTACCTAATTTTGCCCCATACGCTTGTACGATTTTTTCTGCTAGTTCTGTACTCTGGGTACACGCAAAAAATTTTGCTTCTGTAATTGAATTAGGCATAGGGTAAATTGTTGTTTTGTAATGAGTTAAAACTTATTTTTTAAAAACAAGGTGCAAATTTAAAAATTTATTTCTACTCTTACCCTTATTTTATTACTTATTTAATGGATGTGATGAAATATTTTTTTAATTTTGCCGTCCAATTCAATTGAAAATGCTCAAGTGGCGGAATTGGTAGACGCGCTGGATTCAAAATCCAGTTCTTTCGGGAGTGTGGGTTCGATTCCCACCTTGAGTACGGATAAAAACCTCAACTATTCAAAATAGTTGAGGTTTTGTTTTTTAGATAAGGCTTTTTGAATCTAGAATCGTTCTCGTCGAAATCTTTCCTGAAGATTTAATCATTTGAATCAATCAATAGAGGAGTTTTTCCATCTGTAATAATTATTTTACTATTGGGAGAGTCAGATAATTTGTTGAAAGCTTCTATACTACGGATTTTAATAATTTCTTGTGTTAATCCCTCAGAAAGTATTTTTTGTGCGTCTCTCTCTCCTTCAGCATCTATTACTTTTCTTTCTGCCTCTAATTTAGCTTGTTGTAGAACAAATTCCATTCGCATTGCGTCTTGCTCAGCTTGTAATTTCCGTTCAATAGAACTGGCCAATCCATTGGGTAATTGAATACGCTTCATCAATACAGCTATAAGTTCAATTCCATCAGCTTGTTTTTTGAGATTTACCTCCATTTTGGCTTTGATTTCCTCTTCTATCTTTGCTCTCATTCCAGAGTGCATATCTTTGGCAAAAAATTGAGCACAAACATCTGAAGAAGCAGATCTGAAAACACTGGTAATTATTGATTCATATCCTTGTCCTAAATTTTCTAGAACAGAAGGTATTTTATTTTGTTCCAAACGATATAGAATCGAGATTTCAGAGTTAACACTTAAGCCTTCTTTACTAGGCAGACTAAGAATAAGCTTTATATTATTTGTTTGTGTCGATTCCTTTATAACTTTACTCACCAAAGGATTATAAAATACGGTGCCTTGAGTAGATACTTTATCCGAAAACTTACCTAATGTCTGTTTTACGCCAGCTTCACCTGGTCTTATTACTGCGCAATTGGTGCATAGGATTAGCACCCCAATCAAGAAAAAAATAGTTTTCATAAGTTTTATTTTATTAAGTTTAATTAATCATCATAAGTAGTTTATTTTTTTAGAATCGAAATCGTATTCCAAAACCTTCCATTCTTGGTGTTTGGGCTTTTTGATGGTTTATTTCATTATTTACGGGGCTTGTTAATTGCCCAAAGAGGTTTACCTGGTATAATTGATATTGTGAACGTTTTCTTTCTAATAGCTTATTTATATGAATCGCTTGTGCTGTTATTTTAAGCATTTCTTTATTTTTTAGAAGGTTGAAAAGAACTGGACTCAAATAATTAACATCAGTATAATCTAAGTAGAGGTAGTTTTCAGAATTACTTGTAGACTCTACGTCTAATCCTTCATAAATTGCATATTCGTGTAAACAACATTGTTTTATACTATCAGAATATTTATGATAGATACTGTTAGAATAAACATCATATATGTTGCCATAAGTGATCATGGATATGAATACAAAGAGTATAGGTAAATTTCTTAATTTTCTCATCTGGAACGTTTTTAATTTGCTTAAAACTATATTTTGCTTTACTAAATTAATAAACCTATTTCATATATTTTTATTTATGTTTATTATGTATAGTATTAATTTAGTTAATGATTAATAGGTGTTTTTTGTGATTTAAACATAAAAATTACTTATGTAAAACATTATAAGTATAAATAAAAATATATGAAATTTTATGTAGAAATTTGTTTGTGAATAACAACAACAAATATTTACATAAGATGAAAAAAATAATTTATATTTCACTGGTATTCAGTTTAATGTCATGCAGTACTGTAAACAATGAGAATAATTTTGATACAATAAATGAAAGTTCAAAACCGCAATCAACATCACACGATTTATTATTGAAGAAATCAAATTCTTTATTAGGTGTCAACAAAAAATCTTTATCCAATAGTTTAATTAGTACCAGAAGTTTTTATAAAGAAGAAGATTCATTAATTCTTGATTATAAATACCCTTATCTAAATGAAGAATACAATCCTTTATTCGGTAGTTTTAATACATTTGTAGAAGTAAATTACTTGCTTAACGAACAGTCCATACGCGATGTTCTTCAGAATAGCGATTTATCTTGTGATTCTTTATATGAAAACGTAGAAAGAAAAAGAAGGAATATCGACTATAAAGTTTATTCTAAAAACGATCGACTTTTAAGTGTTCTCTTGTATAAAACCAATTATTATGATTCTGAGCATCATAATTCTTTTATGTTTAAAGGTTTAAATTATGATTTAAACCAAGGTAGGTTTATTGGTTATGAAGATTTATTTATGAATAATAGCGAGACGATTCTACTATTTAAACTAAATCAGGAGTTGGAGGCACGTATTGAAGGTCAAGATTCGTTTAATGACTGTTGGAAACTAACTAAGGACAAGTTCGAATTGTTTAAAAATAACTTTGTAATTAATTCAGAATATATCAAGTTTTATTTTGATGACTGTACAGTTTGTCCAACCTATTCTGGGAACTATTTTCTGGAAATACCATTGGAAGAATTGTCTTTGGTCTTGAAAACAGAAGACCCTGAGACTACATATCTCCGATTTTGAATTAAAAAATCGTAATCACAGTTTTTAGATAACGAAATCATTACCCCAATCCTAGACCCGTTTTGTTCTGTACAAGTTTTTATATAAGTCATAATCAAAACGGCTATCACAAAAGATTTTCAAATTTATAGGACTTTTAAATACAGAAATTATGATATTATCATCACATAAAACACTCCTAGAAGACATTCAAATTGCTAGGGATAATGGGTTTACAACTGATTTTTTATTCAAGGATAATGTAATATTTGATCGAAAAACAAATAAGGGATACAGAAAAAATGACTGTATTTTGATAGAGTATTGTAGACATGAAGGGTTAAGTGATCCTAGTGATGCTTCTATCTTATTCTTGATAGAATGTAATGATGGAATTAAAGGTTGTTTAAGCAGTAATTATGGAATACATGCAGATATAGATCTTATGCAATTTGCGTTATCACTCAGAACTCTGGATCAACAAAATTCTCAGTAATTCAAAACAAATGTGACCTCTTAATAGTATACTTTAGTTTAAGTATATAAAACCCCTAACTATCTGATTTAGGTAGTTAGGTTTTTTTTACGAATGTTTCCAAAGAAGAGGATCATTTTTCATATGAAGCTCTTGGTTACGAGCTTGTATAATTAATTTTGTTCCTTACTCTCTTGATACTTTCAGTTCTGCAATTCTTATTTCAGTGTGGATTATCGGAGGATCATTTTTATCTTTTGCACTTAATATTTGTAAGTTATGGAACTTGATTTTGTCAGCGATTAGTGATAAAAGTACATCAACGGATTTGATTGGATAATAAGTACCTTCTACTAATTTAATGTTGTTATAGATTGGATCTATTTTGTTTAGGTGTTTTGTTTCGGTAAAGGATTTTAATGTTTTTGTTGTATATGTATTAGTTCTTCTTTTATTTAAACTTGTTAGTGTAATTTGTAGCTAGGAAATTTAGTTATACGTAATTTTCTAATGAAATGAATTGACGAAATGTAAGGTTCTTGAGTAAACAACAATTATTTTAGGTATTCTTTGTTAAACCAAGTATAAGTATATTATATTACAAATCATTTATATCAATAATTCGAATGTTTAAGAGTTTATTACTTTTTTTGACACCAATTATATTCCTTCACAATGTGATGCAATCACAGACTTCTTTTTCTTTAAGTGATTCTGATGCGATGATAAAAATAAAAGAGTTACAAAACATAGCTGAAGTAACTTACAGGAAGGGTGATTTCGAATTGTATAAAAAGTATGTCGATTCATTACAGGTAATAGCAAAAGATTATGGTTTTCTAGAAGATGAGATATTAGCTGTAGTAGGACAAGGAATTTATTACAGCAATCTAAATATATATAATGAATCATTAGAAAAGTACCTGAAAGCTTTAGATAGAACAGAAGAGTTGCCAGAGAATTCAAAAACGAAAATTATTGTTTTGGTAAATTTAGGTAATTTGTACAATAATCTTTCACAGTATGACAGAGCCTCTGAAACTTTTAAAAAGGTAATACGATTAGCAAAACAACACGAAAATCCAGAGCGTGTATTGATCGCTTCGTACAATGCTTTAGGAATTACAGCAGGACATCAAAATAAACATGAAGAGTCTTTGTTGTATGCAGAAAAAGTAGACAGTTTTGCAACGGCTTTGGCTAGAAATGATATAAAAATTGTTGCGCTCAATAATATTGCGGATTCTTATATAAAACTAGAAAAATATCAAAAGGCATTACAAAGAGCTGAACAGGCTTTAGACCTAATAACCAAAGAAGAGTCTGTAGAAAGTAAGGCAAATTCACATTTACATCTTGGTGTGGCATACTTGGGACTTAACGAACCTATAAATGCAATTGATAATCTATTAATTGTGAAAGATATTTCAGCATCCAATAGTTTTTTGAAATTGAAAATGCAAAGTCACAAATATCTTGCGAAGGCTTATGAACTAAACGGAAACCTGAAGAAGAGTTTAAATGAACACAAACAGTATGTAGAGGTCAAAGATGCCTATCTAAATAGCCTTTCTGAAGGGAAACGTATAATTGCCGAAAGAGAGTTAAAAGAACAGGAAATATTTTTTACAGAAGAAAAGGATCTGTTAGAAAGTAGGAACAAAAAAATAATTCTTTTTGGTTCTCTTCTTATCACTTTTGTTGTTTTGGGGTTATTGGTTTATTTTTTCAATCGGAGAAAAGCATTAAGAAAGCAATCAGAAAGTTTAGCTCTAGACAAGGAACTCCTAGAAAATGAAAACAGGAGCCTTAAGGATAAGCTGAATGAAATCATGAGAAGAGAACCAGTGCAAGAGCCTACAATAAGTTTATCCAATTCTTCTAACAAATATCAAAATTCATCACTAAGTTATCAGGATAGAGATGAATATGCAGAGAGAATTTTGAAATATATGGAAGATGAAAAGCCATACTTGAACGAAGATCTAAAACAATCCGATTTCGCCGAGGCATTGGATATGAGTGTACCACAGGTTTCGGAAGTTTTAAATGCCTGCTTTCGAAAGAATTTTAATAATTTTTTAAACTTATACAGGATTAATGAGGTTAAAAAATTAATGAAAAATCCAAGTTACGAGGAATATAAAATAGTAGCTATTGGATATGAAGCAGGTTTTAAAAGTAAGACTTCTTTTAACAGAGCATTTAAAAACTTGGTAGGAGTAACACCTTCAGAATATAGGAAAAAGAGTGCTTAAGATCGATTTATATGTTTCAAATTATAATTTGAAACGTCTTCACTAACATTTATCTCTAGTTTTGAAATAAAGACTTAATAGTAAGCTATTTTGTTAAAGAAATCAAAAACAACGGTTTTCAGGGTTGTCTAGGATATTTATGCTCCCTAGTTTTGTTTTTGTAAGAATTAAGTTACAGCCGAATATGGTTGTAGTTGTCAAATGAATCGAAAAAATTGAACTCTAGCAATCATATATGAGAAAAAAGATACGCTTTGCTACTATTTCCCTTCTTGCGATATATAGCTTTTTAAGCACTTCTGTGGGTTACGGATTTTCAGAAGATAACACGGCAGAAAAATTAGGATATTCCAATTATGTTGGAGAATTTACAACAATTTGGGATACAACGCAACCAGGAAGTTCTGCGGATAACGAAATTTCTATTCCTACCAATCCAGCATTTACTTATAACTATATAGTAGATTGGGGAGATGGATCTACAGATACGGCTGTCACAGGAGATATAACGCACACTTACGCCACTCCGGGTACTTATACTGTGAAAATAAGCGGTGATTTTCCTGCTATTTATTTTAATGATTCTGGAGATAGACGCAAGATTATAGAGATTTTGGAATGGGGAGTTATCGAGTGGCAAACTATGGAAGATGCATTTCATGGATGTGAGAATTTAAACTTTGATGCCATCGATTCTCCCGATTTATCTCGGGTGACAAGCTTGCGAAATATGTTTCGTGATTGTTTTGTTTTTAACGGAATTGTAAATAATTGGGATGTGAGTACAATCACAGACATGTCTGGACTTTTTTCCAGAGCTCAGGTTTTTAACAGACCATTGGATAACTGGAATACCATATCGGTTACAGATCTATCAGAGACTTTTAGTGGCGCATCAAATTTTAATGAACCTTTGGACAACTGGAACACAGCCTCGGTAACCACACTATTTAGAACATTTACCAATACCAATAGATTTAATCAAAATATCAATAACTGGGATGTAAGTCAGGTAACCACTATGGAAAGTACATTTAACAATGCGGATGATTTTAATCAACCACTTAACAATTGGAATGTATCTAACGTTACGAATATGGCTCAAATGTTTGATGATGCTCGGGATTTTAATCAACCGTTAAATAATTGGGATGTTAGCAACGTAACAGATATGTCTCGAATGTTTTATGGATTTATTAGCAGAGGCTTTAATCAACCTTTAGGTAATTGGAATGTAAGCAACGTTACGAATATGCGTGGGATGTTTCGGAACTGTAATTCTTTTGATCAGTTATTAAATACTTGGAACGTATCTAATGTAACAGATATGAGTGAGATGTTTGAAAGAGCACGTGCATTTAATCAACCTATAGATAATTGGGATGTAAGTGGTGTTACGGACATGAGCAGTATGTTTGAAGAAGCAACCTCGTTCCAAGGACAATTAAACGGTTGGGATGTAAGTTCTGTGACAGATATGTCTCAAATGTTCAGGTCTTCCAATTATAATCAACCTTTGAATAATTGGAACGTTAGTAATGTTACTAATATGTCTGGAATGTTTAGTGGTGCGAGATTAGATGTATTAAATCCTTTTAATCAACCCATCGATAATTGGGATGTTTCAAGTGTAACAAACACAAGTAGTATGTTCCGATTTGCCGAATTTAATCAACCACTAAATAGCTGGAATATCTCTGCTGTTTCTAACATGAGCGCAATGTTTCAGCAGGCGATTGCTTTTAATCAATCATTGGATGCTTGGGATGTGAGTGCTGTTTCCAACATGAGTCTAATGTTCTCTAACGCTTCAGTATTTGATCAAAACCTAGGGATCTGGAATATTACCAATGTCACTAATATGACAAATATGTTATCTAATAGTGGAATTTCTCAAGAAAATTATGATAATATATTAATCGGTTGGGCTGCTCAAACCGTAACGGATAATGTAAACTTAGGAGCTACAAACCTTAACTACTGTGATGGGAGAGATGCTAGACAAGATTTAATCGACAATCACAATTGGAGTATAACAGGTGATATTGTTAATTGCTCCTTTGTTTTCTGTACTCAGATAACCTCACCTGTTGATGGAGATACGAATGTGCCAGCTAATTCTGATATTAGATGGGTTCCGGCACCAAATGCTACAGGGTATAGAGTAAGCATCCGAAGAGAAAATGGAGGAACTACTCAAATAATATACGATAATCAGGATTTTGGTAATGTTGTTGGATTAGATTTTACAAATGAATTTACTCCGGGAGACACGGTTTATGTAACAGTTGTTCCATATAATGACGAGGGGCCTGCTACAGGTTGTCCTGAGATCAGTTTTACAGTAATAGAGAGTTGGGTTAATAGTCCTGAAGCTTTTAAACTCACCTATGATACAAGACTTCAGAGAACAAATCAAACCACACCGGTCAACCAGTTGAAAATTCAAACTACTTCTGGTTTAAATTATAATTATTCTATTGATTGGGGAGATGGACAATATGACAATAATGTAACTGGAGAAATTACACATACCTATTTAGTGCCCGAAATATATACAGTTAGTATTATTGGTGCTTTTCCGGCGCCAAGGCATAATGAGTTTAATAGTGATTCTTTTAAGCTTCTTTCTATAGATCAATGGGGGACTCAACCCTGGGAAAGTATGCGTAATGGATTCTCTGGTTGCGAGAATATGGAGTATAATGCTACGGACATTCCAGATTTAAGTGGTGTTACTGATATGGGTAGTATGTTTATTGTATGCCGAAATTTTAATGGAAACATAAATAATTGGGATGTAAGTAATGTAACCAATATGTCTGCTATGTTTGGTGTGGCGACAATTTTTGATCAACCATTGGATAATTGGGATGTAAGCAATGTGACGAATATGAGATTGATGTTTTTTAGAACAGATGCTTTTAACCAAAATATAAGTAATTGGAATACTGCCAATGTTACCTCGATGTCAAGAATGTTTGAGGATGCCGAAGCATTTAATCAACCTCTAAATAATTGGAATGTAAGTAATGTGACAGATATGTCTGAAATGTTTCAAAGTACCGGAGTATTTGATCAACCTTTAAATAATTGGGATGTGAGTAGTGTCACTACCATGGGAGAAATGTTTGATCGTGCCCAAGCTTTTAATCAGAATCTTGATAGTTGGGCTGTGAGCAATGTTACCGATATGACAAGTATGTTTAGCAGCGCTGTGGTCTATAATCAACCTATGAATTCATGGGACGTTTCTAATGTGACTAGAATGCAAAGCATGTTTTCATCTGCATCTGCTTTTGATCAACCATTGGATCAATGGAACGTTTCAAACGTAACCACCATGACATCAATGTTTTCATCTGCAACTAGTTTCAATCAAGATATAAATAGCTGGAATGTTACTAATGTAATTACTATGCGAGGGATGTTCAACAATGCAGATGTGTTTAATGAGCCATTGGATAATTGGAATGTTGATTCTGTTGTTGATATGTCAAGTATGTTTCAAAGTGCAGATAGCTTTAACCAACCATTAAATTCTTGGAATGTAAGTGCGGTTGCTAATATGACATCGATGTTTGAAGATACCATCATTTTCAATCAGCCTTTAGAGAACTGGGATGTAAGTTCAGTTACTCTAATGCCTTCCATGTTTGAAGGAGCGTCTGTTTTCAACCAAAATTTGAATTCATGGGATGTCGGAGTAGTCACCAATATGGAGGCTATGTTTAAAGAAGCAATTGTTTTTGATCAACCTCTCGATACTTGGAATACTTTAGAACTACAGAATACAAAGGAGATGTTTAGTGGAGCTACCGTATTTAATCAAAATATCGATTCGTGGAATGTTTCTTTTGTTACTACCATGGAAGAAATGTTCAGAGATGCTACTGCATACAATCAATCAATGGATTCGTGGAATGTTGCTTCGGTTACTACGATGGAAGGAATGTTTCGAAGTGCAACTTCTTTCAATCAAAACATAAGTAGTTGGAATGTAAGAGGTGTAAGAACAATGGAATCCATGTTTGATGACGCTAGCGCATTTAACCAAAATATTAATAATTGGAGAGTCAATGGTGTTCAAAACATGAATTATATGTTTAGAAACGCAACTAGTTTTAATCAAACGTTAGATATGTGGAATATTGGAAGTGTGAGTATGCGATCCATGTTCCAAAGCGCAACAGTTTTTGATCAATTTTTAGGAGATTGGAACATAAGTAATGTTAGTGATATGCGTGATATGCTGGATAATACTGCACTTACCCGCGAAAATTATGACAATACGCTTATTTCTTGGTCAGAACAATCACTTACACCTGATATTGACCTTGGAGCCGAAACCCTTCTATATTGCGAAAGTATAGACGAAAGACAATCTATGATTGATACATACGGATGGACATTTACAGGCGATATTAGAGACTGTCCGATTCCGGTATGTACTCAACTAACATCTCCTGAAAATGGTGAAGTAGACGTGCCGATAAATACAAACCTTGTTTGGGAACCAGTTTTATACGCAACCGAATATGTGCTTACCATCACATTGCAACCTAGCGGAACAATAATTAATGAAACGGTGACTACAGAAACATACGAATTTGCTGCCAATGCCTTAGTTGGTTCTACAGGCGTAACAGTACTTATTGAACCAAGAAATGCTATAGGTATCGCTACTGGATGTACATCAGAAACTTTTAGCTTATCAACTGATACGGCGACGGTACCGGAGTGCACTGTGTTAACCAACCCTCTTAATAGTGCAACTGAGGTTGCCATAGATATTGATCTATCTTGGGAAGCCATTGCTGATGCAGACGGTTATCGGTTAACAGTTGGCACCTCTTCTGGAGGAAGCGATATTTTGAATAATGAAGATGTTAGTAATGTCACTACATATGATTTCACAAATGATTTACCGGAAGACACCGAAATCTTTGTTACTATAACTCCTTACAACGAAGAGGGAAATGCTACTGGATGTTCAGAAGAAAGTTTTACTACAGAGCTTATTCCTGTAGTGCCTTCTTGTACTACGATTTCGGATCCTTTGAACGGAGCAATTAATGTAGCGATAGATACAAATTTAAGCTGGAATAGTGTTGATGGGGCAACTGGTTATTTAGTTTCTGTTGGAACTACCCAAGGAGGTATTGAAATAGCCAATAGTATTGATGTGGAAAATGTAACTACCTATGATTTTCCCACCGATCTTATTGAGAACAGAACATTCTACGTAACAATTATACCCTATAATGATGTTGGGGATGCTATTGGATGTACAGAAGAAAGTTTTAGAACCGGCGATTCTACTTTAAACGATCCACCAGCTTGTACAACACTTTTAACTCCTTTAAATGGAGATTTAAATGTAGCTATAGGAACTAATTTAACTTGGAATAGTAGTTTTAATGCTGATGGATATAGGTTAACAGTTGGCACGAGTTCTGGTGCTACAGATATTATAAATAATCAGGATGTAAACAATGTAACTACTTTTGATTTACCGACTGATTTACCTGGGAATACTGAGATTTTTGTTACCATAATTCCTTATAATAGTTTTGGAGATGCGACAGGCTGTAGAGAAGAAAGTTTTACTACCGAAACCATAGCCACAATTCCAAGTTGTACCATTTTATCGATTCCTTTGGATGGCGCTACGGATATTTCTGTTGATACCGATATAACTTGGAATTCTGTTTCTGATGCGACAGGATATCGATTAACAGTTGGTACAAGTTCTGGAGGTACAGATATTATCAATAATCAAGATGTAAACAATGTTACTACTTTTAATTTACCGACTGATTTACCTGAGAATACTGAGATTTTTGTAACCGTTATTCCTTATAATGCGGTTGGAGATGCGACAGGCTGTACAGAAGAGAGCTTTACTACAGAAACGTTAGCCACTATTCCTAATTGTACTACCTTATCGATTCCTTTGGATGGCGCTACGGATATTTCTGTTGATACCGATATAACTTGGAATTCTGTTTCTGATGCTACGGGATATCGATTAACAGTTGGTACAAGTTCTGGAGGTACAGATATTATCAATAATCAGGATGTAAACAATGTTACTACTTTTAATTTACCGACTGACTTACCTGAGAATACTGAGATTTTTGTAACCGTCATTCCTTATAATGCGGTTGGGGATGCCACAGGCTGTACAGAAGAGAGCTTTACTACCGAAACTATAGCAATAATTCCCAGTTGTACTACCTTATCGATTCCTTTGGATGGTGCTACGGATATTTCTGTTGGTATAGATGTAGCTTGGAATTCTGTTTCTGATGCTACGGGATATCGATTAACAATTGGTACAAGTTCTGGAGGTACAGATATTATCAATAATCAGGATGTAAACAATGTAACTACTTTTAATTTGCCGACTGATTTACCTGAGAATACCGAGATTTTTGTAATCGTTATTCCATACAATGCGGTTGGGGATGCCACAGGTTGTGTAGAAGAAAGTTTTACCACAGAAACCTTAGCCACTATTCCTGGATGTACTACCTTATCAGTTCCGTTAGACGGTGCTACCGATGTAGTTATAGATACAGATATTAGTTGGAATGGCATTTCTGATGCTACAGGATATAGATTAACGATTGGTACAAGTTCTGGAGGTACAGATATTATCAATAATAAGGATGTAAACAATGTAACTACTTTTGATTTGCCGACTGATTTACCTGAGAATACTGAGATTTTTGTAACCGTTATTCCATACAATGCGGTTGGGGATGCTATCGGATGTATGGAAGAGAGTTTTAGGACTGAAGAACCGATTATTGTTATAGATGATGATACTAAATATGGATTTTCTCCCGATGGTGATGGAATCAATGAATTTTGGGAAATTGATGGTATAGAAGATTATCCTCAAAATACGGTTTCAATTTACAATCGCTGGGGAGATATGGTGTTTGAAATCTCTGGCTACAATAATACATCAAGGGTTTTTAGAGGAGATGCCAACCGTTTAACCAATCTGGGAGGAGGAGAATTACCTGAAGGTACTTATTTCTTCACTATTAATGTACCCGGAAGTAATTCCCTGAAGAAACTAAAAGGGTTTTTAGTTTTAAAACGATAATCATATGATAAAATATACATATCAGATCACGGCAATCCTTATTTTGTCATTATGTAAAATTTCTGTGCAAGCTCAGCAAACACCAGTGTTTTCTGACTATTATTATAATCCGGTTTTAATTAACCCTGCCCATTCAGGATACAATCCAGAAACAGAGGTAAGTTTGAGTAATTTTGGATTTCTTAATGATTTTGAAGGAAACCCGAGAACATTTTCCGGAATTCTCAACACCAGCGTTTTTGACGACAATGTTGGGATTAGTGGAGGATTTATAAGTGATCAGATTGGTGTCACTTCGGCCACAACCATTTTTGGATCCTATGCTTATAAAATATTGTTGGATGAGAATTATAATAGAGCACGATGGTGGAACTACAATCCTAACGTATTATCCTTTGGCTTAACCACGGGAGTGTTGTTTTTTAATGAAGATTTAACCAGTTTAAACATACAAGGAGATCCAAATTTTGAAAATGATGTCAATGTAACGGTACCAACGTTTGGTTTTGGAGTTTTGTATAATCACAATAAACTCTACATCGGATTTTCGGTACAAAATTTATTTTCGAATAGCATTGCTACTGACCAAAATGTTAATATTCAGACACCCTATTATTTGTATGGAGGTTATAGATTGTATCTAAGTAGATTTGAAGAAATACGAATACAACCAAGTATGTTGATTAAGTTTGAGGAGGATGCACCTGCGCAATTTGACTTTAATGTTTCTGCTAATTATAAGAACAGGATAGAAATTGGAGGAGGATATAGAAGTAGCTCATCTTTTAATGGACTTATTGGGCTTTATTTTTTAAAGAACTGGCGTTTTGCATATAGCTACACCGCATTTGGTAGCGGTACTCCTTTTAGTAATACTAACGGTTTTATTCTTACTTATAAAGGGGGAGAAGGTTTTTAAAAATTGGTAACTTTAAACTAAACGACACGAGTTTTTTGGTATTATTAATCTGATCTGAGCCACTACATCGTTGTAATTTTATTCAATTTTTGACGGTTATCGTTTTCCTAAATATCATCTATTTCATATTTGATACAAGTAAAACTTATAGATTTTTACCGTACTTTTTATTTTCTATTTGTATTATAATTTACTGAAAATCAATTATCTGTATTTATTTACCCCTAAAAGTGTATTATAGAAATCTTATTTAGTACTAATATTACGTTGGCTAAATATTAACACTTTTACTATGACTCACAAATATCTTAATAAGGTTCATACTTTTTCTTACTCAATCGTTTTAGTAATACTTTTAACTAGTATAGGTTGTAGTGGTGATGATGACTCCGGAGGAATAAGAATTCCTGCGATAGTATCTTTTTCTCCAGAAATAGGTGAACCCGGAGATGAAGTAGTGATCGTAGGTACCGATCTTGCCAACGCAACCTCAGTGTCCTTTAACGGGATAACATCTGCAATAACTGAAAACACTGGTAGATTGATTACAACCACTGTGCCGGAAGGTGCTACCACAGGAAAAATATCAGCAACAACAGCAGGAGGTTTAACGATTAGTATTGATAATTTTCGAGTGAGAGTCATTGGAGCTCCCGAAGTAGATAATATTTCACCAAGATCTGCTCAAGCAGGAGAAGAAATTACGCTTTCAGGAACTAATATGATCACTACCAATGTGGTGAGCGTAGGTGGAGTAGAAGGAACAATTATCAGTACTTCAGATACAGAAGTTGTGTTTACCCTAGGAGCTTCACCAGTAGGATTAAGTGCTATCGAACTGACAAGCGAAGGTGGTACATCCTCTACTACTCCTGATACGAACGTATTTTATGTGATTGAATTACTTACTCCGTATTCGGATACTTTTGATAGTGAAACATTATTATTCAGCTCTGGTGGAGATGCCGAGATAGATTATTTTGGTGTTAATAATACATTACCTACAGAGGCTGCACTGGTACCAAATCCAGTGGATAATAACTTCTACTACATAGGAGGTGTTAGTAATACAGGTGATTCAGGTTCATATACTGGTCAAATTGGACATTCTCGAGAAGCAGCAGGTTTCTTTGCAGATTTTTTTAATGAGGATAGTAGAGATTTGACACAGCTATATTTTAATATTCAAATTAATTTTCAAGGTATCCCTGACGATTATACAGGAGCTCTGGCAGGTTTTAGATTACGATTTGATGAAGGATATGATGCGGATACTGATGGATCAACAAGTGATGAATACCTTGAATTCAGACCAACGCTACAAAATCTTGAAGATATGGGGTATGTAGCGAATGCAGATGGTTGGTATACACTTTCTATCACTTTTGATCAGTTTGTAAATTCAGGGCCCAGAGGAGGCGCAGGATCCTGGGATGTATATGCTGTAGAAACATTGACGAGATATGCTATAGCCTCCAGAAGAGAGCACGATGGCGAATACTCATTAAGTATAGATAATGTTTACATTACTAAAGGAGGTCCTTTAAATGTAGCTGAATAATAAAAATCTTAGTATACCATTTATTTTAGACTTTTTTAATGGATGGTATACTAAAAGTAAATAATAAGAGTTAATAAAAGGTCGTCTAAATCTCTACCCTTTTTAGACGTTAAATAATTAGATTTGAATTTATTTTCCTTTAAAAACGGAAGATGTGAATAAAAGGCTTTATACAGAAATTGGGAATTGTTTATTAAGTAAAAATTAAAAAGAACCTATTTTATGAATTATTCTTAACACTAAGAATCTGTATTAAAGAGAATAGCAAGTAAGTATCGATATCTAAATTCTATCTCCCACCCTTCCGGAATTAAGATATATCATTTTTAAATATTGGATCGTACCAGAAGAATTTCTGGCTCGTTAGTAATGGTTATGGACCAGCTGAGAGTTATTCGTCTGCTTTGGATGTTTTTTCTATAAAAACATCTATAAGTTGTCAGAATGAGGCTAGCCATTTCCAGTACCAACTAATTGGCCTACATCTTCTTTGGGTAATAAGATGTATAGAAACCTAATGACCATAGGTTTTTATATGTCATATCATTTTAAAAATAATTGATTAACACACACAATTAAACTTAATTATGGAAATGTACTACACACACACAAAACATTTTTCCACTAATCGGTTATTCTGGTTAGTAATGCTTTTATTTATTTGGGTCGGGGGAACGGCTCAAACCATTGTCCAGAAACACGGAAGATTAAAAGTTCAAGGCAATAGGATTGTCGACAAGAATAATGAAGAAGTCAGCCTCGCAGGTAATAGTCTCTTTTGGAGTAATGCAGGAGATACTTCAGACTTCTATGATGGTGAGACAGTATCACATCTAGCCAGTGATTGGAATAGTTCAATCATTCGTGTTGCTATGGGCGTAAAAGAAAGTTGGGATAGCGGAAACGGTTATATTGATAGTCCAACTGCCCAAAAGCAAAAAATCCGAAAGGTGATTGATCAGGCAATTGCAACAGGTATTTATGTAATTATTGATTGGCATACGCACGAAGCAGAAGCTTATACCTCTCAAGCGGCTGACTTTTTTAAGGAAATGGCATCGCTTTATGGTAACCAACCAAATGTAATCTATGAGATTTATAATGAGCCTATCAATCAGTCTTGGTCTCAAGTAAAAAGTTATGCCAATACTGTAATCGCTGCTATTCGATCAGAAGATCCTGATAATTTGGTCATTGTGGGGTCTCCAACCTGGTCTCAAGATGTAGATATAGCGTCAAATGATCCTATTAACGATAATAATACTGCATATACCTTACATTTCTATGCAGGAACACATAGAGAAGGTCTACGAAACAAGGCAAGAACAGCAATGAATAATGGTATTGCATTATTTGCTACAGAATGGGGAGCAGTAGATGCAAGTGGAGATGGAGCTATGGATACGCAAGAAACCGAGAAATGGATGCAGTTTTTTAAAGAAAACGGTATCAGCCATGTTAACTGGTCTGTAAGTGATAAACCAAGTAACAATGATCCAAGCAGAGCAGAATCGTCTTCAGTGGTTCAATTAGGAAAAGGAATTAATGGATTAAAAAATAATCAATTAACTGAAACAGGGATTTTTATAAAAGACATTATCAAGAATTGGTCTGAAGATGATGGAGGACCTGATGGGCCAAGCGGAACTATTGAGTGTAATTCTGTAAGCTGTATTAGAGATGCTATGCAAAATGCTCAGCCTGGTGATGAAATTATAATTGCTCCCGGAACCTATCTGGCCACGAATAAAATTAACATAACAGGAAGAGCTTCAAGATTTGCTTCAACTAAGAATGGTACTGCGGCTAAACCTATCGTGATGAGAGCAAAAAATCCATCAAATCCTCCAATATTAAAAGGAGAGAATGGTAAATATGATGGATATGTGTTACACATAACAGGAGATTATTGGGAAATAAAAGACATAATTTTTGAAGAAGGTTCTAAAGGAATCGTATTTGATAATGCTAATAATGGACTCTTAGATAATGTTACCGTTCGTGAACTGGGAGAAGAGGGAATTCATCTAAGAGATGGATCTAGTTTTAATTTGGTCAAAGACTGTAAGGTATATAATGTTGGTATTAAAAAGCCAGGAATTGGTGAAGGTTTATACGTAGGATCGGATAAGGGTCAACACGATCAATATGAAAGAGAATGTAATAATAATACGATTGATGGTTGTATTGTTGGTCCTAATGTTACTGCAGAAGGAGTAGATGTAAAAGAAGGTACTAAGAATACGATTATTCGTAATTGTACTTTCTCTGCACAAGGATTATCTGGAGAAAACAGTGCCGATGCCTTTATTGACTTAAAGGGAGCTTATGGGTTCGTGTATAATAATACTTTTAATCGAGATGGATCTAATATTCTTAATGCCGGGGTTGATTTCTTAGATCGAGGAACTGGTTTTAATACCGGTTATAGAAATGCTATTTTTAACAACACTTTTAATTTAGGTAGTAGAGCAGGTGAAATTCCGACTGCTAGAAAAAAACAAGGAGATCCGTCTGAGATTCACGTATGGAATAATACCCGTAATCCGAATTCACCAGATTTTCCAATAAGCGATGGGACAACAAATTTTGTTACAGAGTCTTGCCCAAGCTGGAATATTGTTCCGTGTTCAGGAGGTGGAAATCAAAGTCCTAACGTAAGTATTACATCACCTTCTAATGGAGCAAGTTTTAACGTAGGAGCTAACATTCAGATCAAAGCTAATGCAAGTGACCCTGATGGATCGGTAACCAAAGTAGAGTTTTATAGAGGAAGCTCTAAGCTAGGTGAAGACAACAGCGCTCCTTATTCTTATACTATTAATAATGCGCAAGCCGGGAATTACAATTTAACTGCCAGAGCTATAGATAATGACGGAGCAACCAAAACCTCTAGTAATGTAAGCGTTTCTGTAACCAGTGATACAGGTGGTAATACACCTCCTGCTATTTCCCTTCAAACTCCTTCAGGTAACTTGACTGTAGATGAGGGGTATAGTAGTCTTTACATCAAAGTAAATGCTTCAGATAGTGATGGATCTATAAGTAATGTAAAACTGTATATCAATGGGAATTTTATAAGACAAGAAAATTTCGATCCTTACGAATGGGGACACAGTACATCGCCTAATCCTGCTGAAACAACTAATTTGCCTGTTGGTAATCATATATTTAGAGCTATAGCTACTGATAATGACGGAGCAACTGCTGAAACTTCTTTTACGCTTACTGTTAAAAGTGAAAATACAGGTGGAGGAAATGATTGTTCTTTTGGTGCACCTATAAGTAGTGCTTTACCAGCGTTTGATAAGGTGTCTTTTTCTGAAGTGCACGTTTTAGGAAATGGAGGGCCGTCATTGAACAACTTTAGAAAATTCACAATTAATTGGGCTCCACAATATAACGGATTATATCAGTTTGCAATTAATACGAACAATGGTTCTCCGAATTGGTATGTAGATTTTAAAAATACAATGTCCTATCAACTTAATACTGCACAACCGGAAGTAACATTAAACAACACTGGATTTGCCGGCTTGGATGGCTCTTATTGGGTTGCAAAAGATGGAGCTAATTTTGTTATGGTATCTAAAAATGGAGGATTTACTATTTATTTCAGCAATTCTACCACACCTCCTAGCTGTGACGATAATAAAGATCCTGTAGAGGAGGATAAGTTAACAAGCATTAAGTTATTCCCAAATCCAGTTATCGATAACATATTGAATGTAACAGGTATTGCTCAGGAAAAATCAACACTAGAAGTTGCAGATATGCAAGGAAAAGTGGTGCTTCAGAAATCTATCGAAAACTCAGAAGCAGGCTTGGATGTTTCCAATCTTAAATCTGGAATGTATGTCTTGATTATCAAAGGGCTGAAATTTAGAAAATCTATACTGTTCACGAAGCAGTAATTAGTCTTAGCCAAAAAACCATCAGAAGTTTAAAATCAAAACTTCTGATGGTTATACCAAAGGTTAAAAAATAATCCTATGAAGACAAAATACAATTTACTCAGTATAGTATTGATACTATTATTAAATGCTGTGGCAATAGCACAACAGGGTTTGATATATCAATATGATTTTGATCATTTACCATCCGGGCAGTATGATAGAGATATGATTAGAGATGCCTTAAATGTCTCTTTTTGCAAAGGTGCAGATGAAGGAAGGGTTTTTATCGAGGCTTTTGAGAATAAAGGAAAAGTTCTTAAAGTTAAATATCCTAAAGGCAAAGTAAAAACAAACGACAGTGGAATGCACACCAAGGTTTTCTGGGAAGAAACAGGAGAAAACCAAGATGAGCTTTATATCAGTTACTTCGTTTATTTTCCAGATGATTTTGAGTTCAGAGCTGGTGGAAAATTACCAGGCTTATCTTATCAGACTTCAGATCGAAATATGTCATTGCGATTAATGTGGAGATACGATGGACTTGTAGAAACTTATGTACATTACAATACAAAACCTAGTCGACCCGATTATAAATCATCCATAAACTGGAGCCTTACCGATCCATACTCAGAACCAAATGGGCAACCTATGCCAGATCAGGTAAAGTTTACCAAGGGTAAATGGCATCAAGTAGAGATGTATCATAAATTAAATACTCCGGGACAGAATAATGGTATTATGAAAGGCTGGTTGGATGGTCAATTAGCTCTTAATATTACAAATAATGGTGACTATAGACAACCAGGCGAAGGTGATATTCATCTTAACTCTATCTATCTATCCACTTTTTTTGGAGGTAGTGATGAGACTTTTCAGCCTACTAAAGATGTTTATGCATACTTTGACGATTTCAAGGTGTCGAAGAACAGAATTGGTGATTCAGGAAACAATGGTGGTGATGGAGGAAACGGAGGTGATACTAACCAAACTCCAACAGTATCCTTTGCAACACCATCAAATAATATTACAGTAGACGAAGGATATAGTCTTTATGTAAAAGTAAATGCATCAGATGCTGACGGAAATATTAGTAATGTAAAACTGTTTGTAGATAATAATCTAATTAGGCAAGAAAGTGCAGCTCCTTTTGAGTGGGGTCACGCTAATTCTCCAAATCCGGATGAATTAAATAATTTATCAGTCGGCACACATATCTTTAAAGCAGTAGCTACAGATAATCAAGGTGCAACTTCTGAAACTACCTTTACGCTTACCGTGAATGAAGAAGATACAGATTCAGGAGGTGGTAACAATTGTTCTTTCAATACACCGAGTGCTAATAGTATTTCCAGTATTGATAAAATTTCTTTCACAGAAGTTTACGTACTGGGAGATAATGGTCCTTCACTGAATAATTTTAGAAAATTCACTATTAACTGGAGCGCTGGTAACAATGGATTGTATCAATTCGCAATTAATACTAATAATGGAGTTCCTTCTTATTACGTAGATCTAAAAAATAAACTAACTCATACACTTGGACAATCAAATCCTTCCATAACCATCAATAATTCAGGAATATCCGGGTTAGATGGTTCTTATTGGGTAACCAGAGATGGAGATAGTTTTGTCATGGTATCAAAAACTGAAGGATTCACATTATACTTTAGTAATGATGATCAAGCCCCTGCTTGTGCTGAAAGAGCGAGACCAGATACCGTAAATAAAGATTCATTTTCCTATTATCCAAACCCTGTTAATAACTCTATTATTATGAATGGTTTAGATGTGTCTGTTTACGAAATAGTGATTTATAGTATGAACAGCCAGATAGTTCGGTCTGTTAAACCAGGTAAAGAAAATTCAATATCTGTAGATGTTGAATCACTAAGTCAAGGTCTTTATTTTATTGAGTTAAGGTCATTAAATAAAGAAATAAAGAGATATAAAATAATTAAAAACTAAAAAAGACTATTACAAAGAATTAACTAACAAAAACTCACACACACAATGAGAACACTTAAAACTACTAACGGATTTTTCCTACTATGCGTTTTATTCGTACTTGGAAATGCAACAGCGCAAAACTGCAATACTATAATTGATGTCGATTTTGATAATTGGAATAACAGGCGATACTCTATAGCAGATATAAAGAGCGATTTTAATAACAAGGTAAAGCCATGGACTGCATCTACCTACAGAGGAGTAGAAGGACCTGGTGCTGCTAGTAATTTGATAGAAAACACTCCACAAGAAACTAGAATTGTCGATGGGACTTTGCGAGCGCAGTATTTAAAAAATGATGCTTCAGGTCGATCTGGAGGTTTTCTCTTTGATCCTTATTTTGATGCTGTAGATGAAGCCTATTTAGAGTACAAAGTAAAATTCGATGATAATTTCTTTTGGGCTACAGGTGGTAAATTACCTGGGTTAGGAGGATCTACTAGAGGAGTAAATAGCGAAACCACGGGTAGAGGTGCCATTCCGTCCGGGTGTAAATATAATTCAGATGGATGGTCCGCACGGTTGATGTGGAGAAGAAATAGAGCGCAAACAACAAAGCCTTATCTTATTCTTTATAGCTATTTTGCCGACAAAACAAATGGACAACCTAGACAGGATGGAGACTGTGGAGATGCAAAAAGAATTTATTCTGACCTTAAAGATAACAAGTGGTATACCATCCGCCAATATATCAAAATGAATACTCCGGGGCAAAGCAACGGGACAGTGATCATGTGGATTGATGGACAAGAAACGTATCGTGATAATAATGCTAAAATTCGTAACTCGGGTAAAAATAGCCTAAAAATAAATGCCCTTATTATGAATACCTATAGAGGAGGAAAAAGAACAGATCCTGTTTGGCATTCTCCCAGAACAGAATATACTTTTTTCGATGATTTTAAAGTTTGGACAGGATGTGGTAATCCACCAGGAGGAGATAATAAACCACCCCAAGTTGCATTAACAAATCCATCATCAAATAATCAGGAATTCACATTAGGCGAAACGATTACATTAAGAGCAAATGCTTCTGATCCTGATGGAGATGTAGACCGAGTTAATTTTAAAGTAAACGGCGGATATTATGATCAGGATAAAATAGCTCCGTATAGTGTTACCTGGACACCAACTTCGGCAGGAACATATACAATAGGTGCAAGAGCTTTTGAAGCAGGACAAGAAGGGCTTTCTACAGAAGTTACCAGAACAGTAATTATTAAAGCAGCAACTAGTAATCAAGCTCCAAATGTTTCCTTTGCTTCTCCATCAGGTAACATAACGGTACAAGAAGGATATGACCTTACTATTGTTGTGAATGCTTCAGATTCTGATGGTAGTATTGCTAACGTAAAACTGTATATCAATAATAGTTTAATACGTCAGGAAAGTTATGCTCCTTATGAGTGGGGTCACGATGGTTCTCCGAATCCGCAAGAGGTGAACGGACGTTCTGCGGGAGTCTATACGGTAAAAGCAGTTGCTACTGATAATGAAGGCAAAACAGCTGAAGCAACGTTTACTTTAACAGTTCAAAGTACCGACACTGGTGGTGGAGGTGACAATTGTTCATTTGGAACTCCGGTAAATAATGGTTTAAGCGCTATGGACAAAATATCTTATTCTAATGTTCATGTTTTAGGAACTGATGGACCTAAATTAGGTAACTTCCGAAAGTTTACTATTAATTGGGTGCCTGCTAATAATGGGTTATATCAATTTGCTATTAATACGAATAATGGATCTCCAGATTGGTATGTAGACTTTAAAAATACCATGACATATCAGCTTAAAAACGCAAATCCGGAGGTAACTCTAAATAATACAGGTTTTGACGGATTAGATGGAGCTTATTGGGTTGCCAGAGACGGTGCAAATTTTGTATTGGTGTCTAAAACAAAAGATTTCACATTATATTTTAGTAATTCATCTTCAGCTCCTGGATGTAATCGGGCACCAGAGGTTGAAAAGGGTGATGACACTATGTTAGTGTATCCTAACCCGGTACAAGGCAATGTTCTTAATATTATAGGATTATCTGCAAAACAAAAAGTGTTACAAGTGGTAGATCTTCAAGGACGAATTATCAAAGAGTTTAACTCTAACAATACGACAGAAACTATGGATATCTCCGAACTTCCCTCAGGTCCATATTTACTGATTAACAGAAGTAGGAACTCTAAACAATCCTTATTGTTTGTGAAGTAGGGATTGTGTATGCCACAATAATCTAATCTGTTATACATAGGTTGATTGATAAATCAACCTATGTATAACTACATTACCATGAATTATGAAAAGATATGAAATTAGAAATATTACTTTTCTGGTAGTATTTTTATTAGTTGGAGTTTATGCCCAGAGCCAAATTCTTTGGTACGGGGACCCTAATAAAAGTGTTAACAGCAGTTTTAGAAGATTTGATTCTGGCAACGCCGGAGATAACTGTAGTAATCAATCAAATAATGCATCTACAGCCACAACTACAAACGATTCGCAATACGGAAAAGTATGGAAGATTCGTAAGCCTAAGGGACAAAAACGAGGAGAATTTGCAAGGACAACCGGTACAGTAAATAATTACATTCCAAAGGATGGCGATATCGTATACTACGGATGGCGATGGAAAATTGAATCAACTCCTAATATTACAGGTGGGATTGCTGTATGGCAGTGGAAAACAGATGCCGGTAACCAAAACAATACGCAAAATTATCCTCTTAATATGGGGTATGGCAATGGAAAACTAACCTTAAGTGCATGGGGACCTTGTTATCCAAGCTGGAATTCTTGTAGCGGATCTATTAGCAAGCGCAAAACTACTTTATGGACGAAATCTATACCTGAAAATACTTGGGTAAGCTTTGTGCTTAAAATCAAAATGTCCAGGAATAAAGATGTAGGATATGTAGAATTGTGGTATAACGGAACAAAACAAACCTTGTCCAATTCAGGATTTCAGGATTATCAGGTAAATTTATCTTCAGATAAAAAAAGAGCATATCATAAGACTTTTGATGGTAGTGTAGTGTATCCAAAATGGGGGGCTTATAACTCTAATGCGTGCAACTTTGATGTGACTACGTATTATGACGAAATGAGAATTGCCAAGGATTTGGCGTCTGCCACACCATCAGGTGTTAATACAGGTGGCGGTAGCAATACACCTCCTTCTGTAGCGATTACTAGTCCCAATGCTAATGGCAATTATACACAAGGAGATGACATTCCTGTAAATATCAATGCCAATGACTCGGATGGCAGTATTACCAAGCATGAAGTATATGTCAACGGATCTTTAGTGGATACGGATGGAAGTAATTATTCTGCACATATTATTCAGAATGCACAACCCGGTAACTATCAGGTAAAAGTTACTGTAACAGATAATGATAATGCTACAGCATCAGCCACCAGGAATTTTACGGTAAGTTCACAAACAAGTAATCAATCTCCAAACGTCTCTTTTGCGACTCCGTCTGGTAATATAACAGTTCAAGAGGGGTATGACCTTGTGGTAAGAGCAAATGCTTCGGATTCTGACGGAAGTATTTCTAACGTAAAATTATATATCAATAACGAGCTTATTCGACAAGAAAGTTATGCACCTTATGAGTGGGGACATGAGGGTTCTCCGAATCCACAGGAAGTGAACGGACGTTCGGCAGGAACATATACTGTAAAAGCGGTGGCCACGGATAATGAAGGGAAGACCGGTCAGGCAACTTTTACACTAACAGTACAGAGTACAGATACAGGCGGCGGAGGTAACGGAAATAATTGTTCTTATGGAACTCCGGTAAATAGCGGAATCCCTGCAATGGATAAAGTGACGTATTCTAACGTTCACGTTTTAGGCAGCGGTGGTCCAAGCTTAAGTAATTTTAGAAAATTTACTATTAATTGGAGTCCCCAATATAACGGTTTGTATCAGTTTGCTTTTAATACTTCTAATGGATCTCCGAATTGGTATGTTGATTTCAAAAATAATATGACATATCAGCTTAAAAATGCAAATCCTGAAGTAACACTGAACAATACAGGTTTTGGGGGATTAGATGGATCTTACTGGGTTGCCAGAGACGGTGCAAATTTTGTAATGGTATCTAAAACTAAAGATTTCACACTATATTTTAGTAATTCATCTTCCGCTCCTGGATGTAATCGGGCACCAGAGATTGAAAAAGGTGATGACACTATGTTGGTATATCCAAATCCGGTACAAGGAAATGTTCTTAATATCGTTGGATTATCTGCAAAACAAAAAGTGTTACAAGTATTAGATCTTCAAGGAAGAGTTATAAAAGAACTAAATACTAATAATGCTACAGAATCTATGGACATCTCCGAACTTCCCTCTGGTCCATATCTATTGATTAGCAGAAGTAAGAACGCTAAACAATCCTTACTATTTATTAAATAGAAAGTAAGGATTGTAGGTCAAAAAAAGAGAACCGAACTATTACACATAGATCGATAACAAACGACTATCGATCTATGTGTAAAATAGAAATCTCATTGAACGTAGTTCTATATTTAGGATTACGAACACTTTTTACTATTCTAAACTAACTAACAAACTCACCACATAATGAAAAAAATCATTATACCATTACTGTATTTGATCAGTTTTTTTTCTACCGGTCAGACGCTTACTCATACTATCAAAAATGTTACCAATAGCTGTCTCGCTGAAGTTGCAGTCGTTGGGGAAGCTACACAACAAAATGCTATCGCTATTTACGAAAACTTTGTTTTTATGGCATTTTATGATAAAAATACTAGAAAACTAAGACTGGCAAGAAGTAATAATTACGGAATCGATGGATGGAAAATTATCACGTTTAATGATATTCTGGATAGCACTTGGCAGGGCACTTGGGATACCCACAATACTCCGAATGTACAAGTATCTCCTATAGATAAAACGGTGCACTTAGCTTTTGATATGCACGCCGACAAATTGCAGTATAGAATCTCTGTCCCCAATGCTGCAACCGTTTCTAATGCTCAATGGTCTAAGGATCTCTTTAGTACCAATAGAAATTACCTCAAAACTAATAAAAGTATTCCAAGAGTAACATACCCAAGGTTAATACTGGGTAAAAATGATCAATTACTATTTTTTTACAGAACAGGTGGAAGCGGTAATGGAGATACCTTCGTACATCGCTATAATGCTTCAAATCAAACATGGAGTGATCAAATAAAAGTTATTGACGGAAAAACTGGTGTTTATGAAGGAGACCAGAATAGAAATGCTTATTTCAATGACATTCAATCTCATAATGGAAGATTATTCATTAGTTGGAACTGGAGAGAAAACACAACATTGCAATCCAATCATGATATCATGTTTGCATATTCTGATGATAATGGTTTAACCTGGAAAAATGATAAGAATAATGTAGTTGGAACCTCAGGTGCTAATAGCTCAAAAATAAATCTGAACAGTCCCGTGAAGATAAAGACGATCAATACGGGTCAGGGATTGATTAATCAAAACGCCATGGCTATTGATGGAAAAGGTAACTCTCATATTGTTTATTATAATAGGAATAACAAAAATTACTATTGGTTGCATAATACAAAAGGAGCTTCTAATTGGACTACCGAAATTATTGCTAACAATGGATCCAGACCAAAACTGTACTGTGATCGTACCACCAACACCCTATACCTTTTCCGAAGAAAAGGAGGAAATATTGTAGTAATTTCTTCAAGCTTAAATAATAATCAGTGGACTTCGTGGAAAGAAGTCGCTAATATTTCAGGTGGGTATATTAACGTTACAAACAGTATGCTAATAGGTAACAAAATCTATACTCTAGCAGTAAATAATAATAGTGGTTTACAACTAATTACATTTACGACCAGACCATCAAACAATGAAAATAGTAAACCTATAATTTCATTTAAGACTCCTACTGGAGACCTTACGGTAGATGAAGGTTACGATCTTAATGTTGAGGTTAATGCGAGCGACTCGGATGGTAGTATTTCTAACGTAAAATTATATATCAATAACGAGCTGATTCGACAAGAAAGTTATGCACCTTATGAGTGGGGACATGAGGGTTCGCCAAACCCAGAGGAAGTGAACGGACGTTCGGCAGGAACATATACTGTAAAAGCGGTGGCCACGGATAATGAAGGGAAGACCGGTCAGGCAACTTTCACACTAACAGTACAGAGTACAGATACAGGCGGCGGAGGTAACGGAAATAATTGTTCTTTTGGAACTCCTGTAAATAGCGGAATCCCTGCAATGGATAAAGTGACGTATTCTAACGTTCACGTTTTAGGCAGCGGTGGTCCAAGCTTAAGTAATTTTAGAAAATTTACTATTAATTGGAGTCCCCAATATAACGGTTTGTATCAGTTTGCTTTTAATACTTCTAATGGATCTCCGAATTGGTATGTTGATTTCAAAAATAATATGACATATCAGCTTAAAAATGCAAATCCTGAAGTAACACTGAACAATACAGGTTTTACGGGATTAGATGGATCTTACTGGGTTGCTAGGGATGGAGCTAATTTTGTATTGGTTTCTAAAACAAAAGATTTCACTTTGTATTTCAATAATTCATCACAACAAGCATCTTGTAGCAACAGAAGCAATGATACAGAGGTGCTAAAAGAAGCTTATATAGTTGCTTTTCCAAACCCAGTGATAGGCGATCTAAATTTATCTCAGCTTCCCAAAGGAACTTATAGCATTGATATTTACGATTTTCAAGGGAAAAAGATAATGGAGAAAAACAATGATTCTAAAAATACAAGTATGGTGTTATCTCTTAATCATATTCCTACAGGGATATATTTCCTGAAAATCAGAACTTTTAACAAACAGACTACCACTTTAAAGTTTTTGAAGCACTAAAACAATAAAGCCTTAAGGCTTATTAATGTTCGAAAGATGAAAACAACAAAAACACTACAAACAAAAAGAATACTCAAATCATTATTGATTCTATTATTCTTGACTTTGAACTTCAGTTTTGCTCAACAGGTAAAACTAGAATCACATCAAAAAATGAATATGAACGGGCTTCATTTCTGGTATAGTGATCCTAGTAAGCCTGTGGCTCTTTTTAATCGAAATATAACTCCAAAAGGCGATTGTATAAAAGTTGTAAATGGATACGTTTTCTTTACTTGGTACAAAGGAGGAATGCAAGACCGAAATCTAATGCTCTCCAGAAGGAAAATTGGATCAAATAATTGGGTGACAATTCAGTTTCCCGACAAAAACACTTTATATAGCGGCACATACCAAGGGGTTAATTATGCCAATAGTCCAGGAGGAAATTCGCATAGAACTACCTCCGTCGGAGTTTCAGAGAAAGATGGAACCATACATTTAGCTTACGACACACATGCTGGGGAATTGAATTTTAGAATGTCTAAAAAAAATATAGCTTTTGGACCGGATTCAGAATTTAAACTTAGCAATTTCAACCCACGAACAAATTACCTAAGATCGGATGAGGTAATCAACAGTTTTACCTACCCTAATTTTAGTATGAATGATGCCGGAGAACTGATGCTTAATTATAGGATTGGTGGAACTAGGAGAGGAAATTTGATGATGGCCTATTATAATGGTAATACCTGGTCTAAAAGTTATAAAATCATAAACGGCAGAGATCCAAATCCTACATTCAATCTTTACGGAGGTCTTAAATACCAATATGGTAAAATGTACCTAGGAGGTTCTTTACGAATACAAAATAACCCGATAGAATTTAATCAAGGCTTTTATTTTGCTGAAGGAGGGCAAAGAGGAAATGAAAACTGGATGGCTATAGATAATAAAAGTAATCCTATACCACTTACATCTATGAATGATTATAAGGTAGCAGAACCTTTACCTAACAATTCTAATGGTATGACATCTGCACCAAGTTTTGCAGTAACAGAAAGTGGGGCGGTGCATTTTGCAAACAGGGTTTCTGGACAAGGTACGGTACATTACTATAAATCAGCCGGATCAAATACCTTTAAAAAAGGAAATAACGGCACAAGGGTAAGTTTTGCAGCAGGTGGCAGAGTATATGGCGTAGAGATGTCTGGTGGTAATATAAGAGTAAGAAGTACCCCGGAGAACGCAAGTAATTGGCGCACAGATTATGTTTACGATGCGCAAGAAACCTTTGATATTATGGAACATGCATATTACGAAGGAAAAATATATATTGTGGCTAACGAAAAAAAGGAGACCGATAAAAGACCATTACATCATATTGTAATAGACCTTGGGTTTACTCCTGTATCGAATCAAGGACCGTTGGTTTCTTTTAAAAACCCAGTAGATGATCTTACGGTTGATGAAGGTTATGATTTGAGCGTTGAGGTAGATGCCAGCGATCCTGACGGTAGTGTCTCTAACGTAAAATTATATATAGACAATGAGCTTATAAGACAAGAAAATGGAGCTCCTTACGAATGGGGACAGGATAGCTCACCTAATCCGGATGAACTTAATGGTAGAACACAAGGGACTTATATCGTAAAGGCAATCGCAACCGATAATAAGGGAAAAACAGCAGAAAAATCATTTACCTTAACGGTACGTGGAAATATCCCGGACAATCAACCTCCTTTAGTATCTTTTGCCTCACCAACAGGAAATACTTCAATACCAGAAGGATATACAAATTTTGAAGTAACAGTAAATGCTTCAGATAATGATGGTTCTATAAGTGATGTAAAGCTATATGTAGACGAAAATTTAATTCGCCAGGAAAATCTTGCCCCTTATGAATGGGGAATCGGTAATAATAGTGCAGAACTTTTAGGTCTTTCTGTAGGACAACACACAATTAAAGCCGAAGCGACAGATAATGAAGGAGCAAAAACAAGCAAAACCTTTATACTATCTGTTACTGGAGAAAATAACAATCAAGCTCCGCAAATCTCATTTGCAAATCCTTCTGGTAATATTACCGTGCAAGAAGGGTATGACCTTGTAGTGAGAGCAAATGCTAGTGATCCTGACGGAAGTATTTCTAATGTAAAACTATATATCAATAACGAATTAATCCGACAAGAAATTTTAGCGCCTTATGAATGGGGTCACGATGGATCTCCTAATCCACAAGAAGTCAACGGTCGTAGCGTCGGAGTATATACTTTTAAGGCGGTAGCTACAGATGATAAAGGATTACAGACCGAAGCGAAATTTACCCTAACAGTGCAAAATTCGGATACAGGAGGAGGAAATGATTGCTCATTTGGCACTCCGGTAAATAACGGTATACCTGCAATGGATAAAGTAACATATTCTAATGTTTACATTTTAGGTAACGGAGGTCCAAGCCTAAGCAATTTTAGGAAATTGACGATTAATTGGGATCCGCAATACAACGGTTTATATCAATTTGCTTTTAATACGTCTAACGGATCCCCTAATTGGTATGTTGATTTTAAAAACACAATGACTTTTCAGCTAAGAAATGCAAACCCTGAAGTAACTCTAAATAATACTGGTTTTGCAGGACTGGATGGATCCTATTGGGTTACCAGAAATGGAGATGATTTTGTAATGGTTTCCAAAACAAAAGATTTCACCTTGTATTTCAGTAACTCATCGCAACCAGCATCTTGTAGCGACAGAAGCAATGAAGCAGAGGTCACAAAAGAACGTAATATAATTGCTTTTCCTAATCCGGTAAATGATAATATTTTAAATGTTTCAGGTCTGAAAAATGGGCTTACAACTATCGAGATCGCAGATATGTTTGGAAAAGTGATTTATCATCAAACAGAAACATCTAATAGTGCTCAAATAAACCTATCTAACCTATCTACAGGATCTTACATACTTATTGTAAAAAGTTTAAAATCCAGAAAGGCAATGTTGTTTACGAAACAATAATCACATATCTAACCAACAAACTCAACAAACTAATGAAAAATTATATTATAGAAAACATAAAGATCTCAAGGCTCCTTTTATGTATGTCATTATTCTTTTTTGGCCTCTCAGGGACGGCGCAGGTAGAATTAATTGAAGAGGTAAAAATTTCGGATAGTGGCCTATATTTTGACGGGTCAAAAGTTCCGGAAAGTGAAAGACTAACATTTCCTAATAGAGCAAAATATGATTATGCATTTGGAAGAAAAATTACTCCGCACGGCGATTGTATTTATAAACATAACGAATATGTGTTTATGACTTGGTATAAAGGAGGAGAAAGCGATAGACATGTGATGCTTTCAAGATACAATACAATAACCAAAAAAACAGTAACTATTCAGTTTCCACATAGGCATACAGGCTTTCAGAATCGACCTCATATAGGAGAATCACATAACACGATAGCCGTTGGTGTTGCTCCAGTAGACGGAACCGTACATTTATTGTATGATATGCACGCATATTCAAGAAATCGACCATCTAATGGGAGTTTAAGTAATGATTATTTCAGATATAGTTACTCAAAGAAAAACGTGGCGACCTTACCGGATAGTGAATTTACGTTAGATAAATTCTTCCCAAAACGGTTATATCTAAAAAGTGGAGATAACTATGAAGGATTAACGTATCCAAAATTTTTTAATAATGAAGCAGGGGATCTTTTCGTATCCATGCGCGAAGGAGGACATACCAATGGAAAATATATGACCGCCAAATATAATGGTACATCCTGGAGTAGTTTTAAAGATTTTAATGTATTGGATGCCAGAAACAAAGGCATAAATTATAATTGGGGACTTTATGGAGATTTTAAGTTTATCAATGGTAAAATGCACGTTGGTTTTCATACAAGAAAAAGTATTAACAACGATAAATTCTCTCTAAATAGCGGATTTTATTATGCATACGCAAATAATTCAACGGATATATCCGATTGGAGAGATCATAAGAATAGAAGAGTGGCTACTCCATTAATTGATCCGGAAGAGATATTTATTTCTGAACCAGGTAATGAAGTCAATTCTTCCGGAGCGAATTCTGTTAGAATAACAAGCGGAGCCGATTGGACAGTGACCAAAGACGGAAGTATCCACTTTAGAACAACCGTTACAGGAAGCAACGGGTCCAGAAATGTCCATACCTACAAGAAGGCTGGAGAAGCTAATTTTAGAACTACTACCAACTTTCCAGGAGGAGATTTTCATAGTATAGAAAACGATGTTTACATGGTTGGACTAAGATCAGGGCGGCCGGTTATTTATAGGGCTGACGCCGGAACCAATAATTGGGAAACCTTATATACTACGAATTCCGGGAGAACTTTTAAACACGGGGTAGTTCATATAAAAGACGGTAGATTGTACTATTATTTAATGGAGAACAAAACAGGAAGCGCACAGCCTATTTATCTTCAGATATACGATCTGGGTATTAATTCTGAAAATAATCCTCCAACGGTTTCTTTGACAAACCCGTCAGAAAACAATCAAGAGTATACTTTAGGTGAAACTATTACACTTCGTGCAAATGCTTCTGATCAAGAAGGTAGTGTAGACAGAGTAAATTTCAAAATCAATGGTAGTTTCTTCAGACAAGACCGTACAGCTCCCTATAGTGTAACCTGGACACCTACAGCGGCAGGAACTTATACCATAGGGGCAAGAACTTTTGAAGAGGGTCAGGAAGGACTTTCTACAGAGGTATCCAGAACAGTAATTATTAAGGAAGAAATAAATAATCAGCCACCTGTTGTTTCTTTGACGAATCCATCTGAAAATAATCAAGAGTTTACTTTAGGCGAAACTATTACGCTAAGAGCAACTGCTTCTGATCAAGAAGGCAACGTAGACAGAGTAAACTTTAAAATCAATGGAAGTTTCTTCAGACTAGATCGTACAGCTCCTTATAGTGTAACCTGGACACCTACAGCGGCAGGAACTTATACCATAGGGGCAAGAGCTTTTGAAGAGGGTCAAGAAGGACTTTCTACCGAAGTATCTAGGACGGTAATTATTAATGAGGAAACAAATAATCAAGCTCCACAAATCTCATTTGCTACTCCTTCCGGAAATATTACCGCTCAAGAAGGATATGATCTTGTGGTAAGAGTCAATGCTTCAGATCCAGATGGTAGTATTTCGAATGTAAAATTGTATATCAATAATGAGTTGATCCGACAAGAGAGTTTTGCTCCTTACGAGTGGGGACACGATCGTTCACCCAATCCACAAGAAGTAAATAATCGTTCTGCCGGGGTACATACCTTTAAGGCAGTAGCTACGGATAATGAAGGAAAACAAGGTCAAGCCACATTTACCTTAACAGTTAATGGTACAAATATGAACAGTGTAAATAATTGTTCGTTTGGTACTCCAATAAATACGGGTCTTAGTGCGATGGATAATATCTCTTACTCTAAGGTATACATTTTGGGGAATGGTGGTCCAAGTCTGGATAACTTCAAGGAGCTTTCGATCAACTGGAACCCACAACATAATGGTTTATATCAATTTGCAATCAATACTACGAATGGTTCACCGGATTGGTATGTCGATTTTAAAAACACCATGACATATCAGCTTAACAATGCTAAACCAGAAGTTACTTTAAACAATACAGGTTTTACTGGATTAGATGGATCCTATTGGGTTGCTAGGGATGGAGCTAATTTTGTATTGGTTTCTAAAACTAAAGATTTTGCATTGTATTTCAGTAACTCATCGCAACCAGCATCTTGTAGTGATAGAAGCAACGATGCAGAGGTATCAAAAGAAGCTACCATCGTGGCATTTCCTAATCCTGTAAATGATGAAATTCTGAATATTTCAGGTATGAAAGAGGGACTTTCAACAATCGAGATCGCTGATATGTTTGGAAAAGTGATTTATCATCAAACAGAAACATCAAATAACGCACAAGTAAACGTGTCTAATTTACCTTCAGGATCATACATACTTATCGTCAAAAGTTTAAAATCAAGGAAGGCTATACTTTTTACAAAACAATAATTATTAACCATTTATATCACACACAATTATGAAAAATCAATTCAAATACACAAACGGAATGAAAGCGTTCCTTGTGTTCAATCTATTAGTCTTCTGGTCCTGTTTTACTGGTCTTGCAGGAGAAAAATTAAATGGAGAAACCGATATTTTTAAAACTGAATTATATTTTAATAACTTCGTTAACAATAGTCCTTCTGTATCCATAACGGGAATTAATAATTCCTATTCTGTAGGAGCTAATATTAGTGTCAATATTAATGCAAATGATTCTGATGGAACTGTTACCCAACACCAGGTTTTTGTTAACGGAACCTTAGTAGATACTGATGGGGCAAATTACACACCTCATCAAATATCAAACGTGCAAGCAGGAAATTACACTGTCAAAGTAATAGTAACTGATAATGATGGTGCAACAGATGAAGATACTAAAAGTTTTACAGTAAACGGTTCTGGGGGTGGCGGAGATAATTGCGATGTTGCCTATGAAGAGAAAAACGGGTTGGTTATCATTGAAGCAGAAAATCTATCTGCTTCGGGGAATTGGCAAAAAAAGAGTGCGATTTCCGGCTTTACAGGAAGTGGTTACCTAGAGTGGACAGGCCCCGATCATTTTAATGACCCTGGTAACGGAGTAATTAACACAAAGATTAAGATCAATACCGCAGGACGATATGAGTTTCTTTGGAGATCAAAAGTTGGCGAAGGAGATAGTCCAACTGAAGCAAATGACACTTGGTTAAAATTCCCAGACGCTAGTGAATTTTATGGGCAAAAAGGTAGTGAAAGGGTATACCCCAAAGGATCTGGTCAAACTCCTAACCCTGAAGGAGCAAGTGGTGAAGGATATCTTAAGGTATATTCTACAGGAACTACAAATTGGACCTGGGCCACAAAAACAAGTGATAACGATCCTCACGATATCTTTGTAGAGTTTGATACACCGGGTGTCTATACAATGTTAATATCGGGTCGATCAAAACATCATATTGTAGATAGAGTTACACTAAATCGTACAAGCGCGAATGCTACAAACTTGTCTCTACAAGAAACCACCTGTGATGGAGATGGTGGTGGAGGTAATAACGGCAGTGCTTCGATCACAGGCGAACTGAGAAAATGGCATAATATCACATTAACATTTGATGGACCTAATACTTCGGAAACTGCCGGAGATAATCCTTTTTTAAATTATAGGTTGAATGTGACCTTTACCCATCAAAGTGGTTCCCCGTCTTACGTGGTTCCTGGTTATTATGCGGCAGATGGAAATGCAGCGCAAACCTCTGCATCAAGTGGAAACAAATGGAGGGCTCATTTTGCTCCTGATAAAACCGGTACCTGGAATTATAGTGTTTCTTTCAGAAAAGGTAGTAACGTAGCCGTTAATGATGGAACGAATGCGGGAACCGCTGCCGGGTTTATGAATGGTGAAACGGGTTCATTCAATGTAAGTACATCGAATAAATCAGGTAGAGATTTTAGAGCAAAAGGTCGCCTGCAGTATGTTGGAGAACATTATTTGCGTTTTGCAGAAACTGGAGAGTATATGATCAAACAAGGACCTGATTCTCCAGAGAATTTATTTGCATATGATGATTTTGATAATACACCCAATGCAGGCAATAGAAGAAAAAACTTTAATCCTCACAAAAATGATTGGAACAGTGGAGACCCAACCTGGAAAAGTGGTAAAGGTAAAGGGTTGATTGGAGCAGTAAATTATATTGCTAGCGAAGGGTTAAATTCGATGTCTTTTCTCACGATGAATATTAATGGAGATGATAAAAACGTTTATCCATATATCTCAGACAATCAAAGAACACGAATGGATGTTTCCAAAATGGCACAATGGGCAATCGTGATCGAGCATATGCAGAATAATGGAATTTTTGCACATTTCAAAACACAAGAAACCGAAAATGAAACATTATTAGATAACGGAAATACAGGAACACAACGTAAATTATATTATCGCGAACTGATAGCAAGATTTGGCCATAATCTGGCGCTAAACTGGAACTTAGGAGAAGAAAATGGTGGTGGACCACAATCTGTGGATCAATCACCTGCACAGGAAAGAGCCATGGCAGAATATTTTTACAAAAATGATCCATATCGTCATCACGTAGTGATCCATAAGCATCCAAATGATTTTCCTGATTACCTTACCGGTAACCAATCGAGACTTACTGGTTTCTCACTGCAAACTAATAAATCCGATTTCACCAATGTTTTCAGTAGAGTAAAAGAAGGAATCGATAAATCCAGAAATTCCGGTAAAAAATGGGCAATTGCCTGTGATGAACCCGGTGATGCACAGCATGCAATACGACCAGATAATAATGCTGCAAATTCTCACACAGACGGAAGAAAAAATGCACTATGGGCAACCCTACTTGCTGGCGGATGGGGTAACGAATGGTATTTTGGATATCAGAATGCACATTCGGATTTATCACTACAGGATTTTAGAAGTCGTGATAAGTGGTGGGATTATGGTCGTCATGCAATTCGATTCTTTGATCTTATAGACCTTCCATTAACCCAAATGAGAAATAACAACTCGCTATCATCGAATAATAATGATTATTGCTATGCAAAACAAGGTGAAGCTTATGTAATATATCTTAAAAATGGGGGATCAACAAATCTGAATCTTAATGGTCAAAGTGGTGCGTATACCGTAAAGTGGTATGATCCTCGTAATGGTGGTAACTTGAAAAATGGTTCTGTAACCAGTGTAAATGGTGGAGGAAATAGGTCTTTAGGAAACGCTCCTAGTAATGGAGGTCAGGATTGGGTAATTGTGATTACTAAAAATGGATCTAATCCAACTGAAAATACACCTCCAACAGTATCATTGACTAATCCCTCCCAAAATAACCAAGAGTACACACTTGGAGAAACCATTTCCTTAAGTGCTAATGCATCAGATGCTGAGGGAAGTATTGAAAAAGTGAACTTTAAAATTAATGGATCATTTTTTAAGCAGGACCAAACTGCGCCTTATGGAGTATCTTGGACACCAACAGTTGCAGGAACGTATACGGTTGGAGCTAGAGCTTTTGAAGATGGACAGGAAGGGCTTTCTACAGAAGTATCCAGAACCGTAATCATTAAGGAAGAAACTGGCAATCAATCACCACAAGTCTCATTCGCTAATCCTTCCGGTAATCTAATGGTGAATGAAGGATATGATCTTACAGTAGTTGTAAATGCCAGTGATGTAGATGGAACTATAGAAAACGTAAAACTGTATATCGATAATGCTTTAGTGCGTCAGGAAAATTTTGCACCATACGAATGGGGACACGATACCTCGCCTAATCCACAAGAGGTTAATGGGTTAGCTGTCGGAGTGCATACGTTTAAAGCGGTTGCAACAGATAACGAGGGTGCTACTAAACAGACAACTTTTACGTTAACAGTTAAGAGTCAGGATACTGGTGGAGGTAATAATTGTGGTTTCGGAACGCCTGCAAACACAGGATTGGTTGCGATGGATAAGGTAGAGTATAATAATGTACACGTTTTGGGAAATGACGGACCTAAATTAGGGAACTTCAGGAAGTTTACCATTAATTGGGCTCCGCAGTACAATGGCTTATATCAATTCGCAATCAATACTAATAACGGATCTCCTTCCTGGTATGTTGATTTTAGTGATACAATGACCTTCCAGTTACAGAATGCGCAACCAGAAGTTACACTAAACAATACTGGTTTTGAAGGTTTAGACGGATCGTATTGGGTAGCAAGAGATGGCGATAACTTAGTGTTGGTTTCTAAAACAAAAGATTTCACTATTTACTTTAGTAATTCTGCATCTGCACCAAATTGTAATCGCCAGAGACCGGAAAACGATTTGCTACAAATCAAAGCATTTCCAAATCCGGTTTTACAATCGTCATTGACAATCTCCGGAATGTCTTCAGAATTGAAAACATTGCAAATAGTAAGTATTGACGGTCGCATAGTAAAAGAGATAAGTACCAAAAATGAATCAGAAACTTTAGAGGTTTCAGAGCTACCATCCGGATCTTATATTTTATTAATAAAATCAGTAAGATTTAAGGAATCTTTACTATTTGTAAAGAAGTAGAATTCACATAATACAGACCAGGATGTCTTAATAAATTAATTAAGTATCCTGGTTTTAAAATTTCAATAAATAACAATGGTAGATATAAAAGAAGTTTTTAATTGTTTCTGATAATACTATATTATCCAATTGCAAAATTTTGTGAGAATAGATTTTAAAATAATCTATAAAAAATCTTAAAAAATATATTTTAAAATATTGATTATCATATAATTATATATATTATTCATTAATTCAATATGTGCAAAATCAATAATTTCGTTAATATTGCTAAGTCATATTTTAAGAAGATCCAGACATTTCTTTAATATGAATTTTTACAATGTACTAAACAAATAATATTGGGATATATGTATAGCTTTATGATATAACATATGATAGTATTTGTTTTAAAAATGTTGTGCAAAAAAGGTAAATGATCATATTCGTTTACTACATTAAAAATATTTCTTCCCTTAGTCTTTAATGTTTAAAAAGCAACTATTGTGTTTGCGCTTTTTGGCGATTTTCATCGTCATAAAGATGTTTTATGCTGAATTTAAATATTAAAATATGATTTTAAAAAAGGACTAAAATAGGCTGCAAAGCTTTCCAGTATGGTATAATCTCAAGATATAAACAGTCTTTAAGACAGCTATGGAGATTATACTCTTTTACAAACCTAGTATTCAAACCAAATCGAACTCAATTATGAAAAAACTAACAAAACTCAACAAGTCAAATTATCGGGAACGACTTAAGTATTTAGTCACTCTGGTTTTAACTGTATTTCTCTTATTTTCTGCTAATGATCTCTTTGCATTAGACAGAAAGAAAACAAAACCTATTGTAACATCATCTTATGATTGTGTTCCTCCTACAAGTTTAGCTACTATAAGACCCACAAGATCAGGCCAATGGAATAGTCCATCCCTTTGGCCAAATGGTACATTACCTACGGCAAATGATGATGTGATCATTCCTCAAGGTATCGATCTTATCATGCTCGGTACGTGTCGAGCACGTGATATTCGTGTAGAAGGAAAACTTAGTGCTGTTAATTGGCAGCCGGAAGGCGCTTGGATCGAGCTGAGGGCAAGAAGCATTGTAGTCACCAATGGAGGACTGATGGAAATCGGCACAGAAAATCAGCCTTATGTTGCTGACAAAGGACCTGGTGGCGTAAGATGCCAAATCACACTTACGGGAAGCAAAATTGCCAATGCTCCTTCTTCTCGAAAAGGAATTATGGTAATGGGCGGTGGCCGTCTCGAAATGCACGGAAAGAAAAAGATGAGCTGGACAAATCTATCCCAGACCGCCAATGCAGGAAGTAGACAAATTACATTAAAAGAAGCAGTGAATTGGGAAGTGGGTGATTTTATAGCATTGACCGCAACCGGATTAGCGACTAATAATGGAAAACAATGGGAACAAGTTGACCAAGTAGAAATTCAGTCTATTAGTGGAGATAGAAGAACTATTACTTTGACAAGCCCTTTGCAATACACCCATATCGGAGGTTCTAAATCCTTTACAAGAGCTCGTGACGGAAAGACCTGGACTGCTAATATACAAGGAGAAGTAGGTTTATTATCTCACTATATTAAAATTCAGGGAGATGAAAATGACAACAACCGTGGTTATGGTGGTCATATGATGATGATGAAAAATTCTACCGCACACGTAGAAAATATTGAATTGTTCAAAATGGGACAAAAATCTATTCAAGGGCGTTACCCTTTTCATTGGCACTTAAATGAGGATAAAGCCCAAGGAAGTTATTTAAGAAATACAAGTATTCATAAATCTTTTAATCGTGCAGTAACCATTCATGGAACTGATTATATTACTGTGGATGGTGTTTTTGCATATGATCATATTGGCCACGGTATATTTCTGGAAGATGGTGGTGAACGTTTTAATTCGATAAAGAATAACGTAATGGCCGTAACAAGACGACCAAGAGCAGGAGAAGAATTAACACCTTCTGATAATCAGTTTAATGCTCCACAAAATAGAACACCGGCCTCTTATTGGATCACAAATCCAAATAATTATTTCGAAAATAATGTAGCAGCAGGGACTGAAGGAACTGGTTTTTGGTTCGCTTTTCCAGAATCACCTTTATTTGTATCAGGCGATATACCTTATTATCAAGGTATCAATCCTCATCGTGAACCATTAGGGAGATTTGAAGGTTTTGTAGCGCATACATGTATGACAGGATGGGATGTTTTTGACCGTTTGAACCCGGATCATTCTATTAAAGCAAATTGGGGTTGGGATGTTAATGGTAGACAACTCATTAAAGGAGGTTTGTTTTACGGAAATGACCAGGCATTGTATTGTGGTTTAGGAGTAGGAGGAAAAAATGAGAACACTGTATTCTACGACTGTGTATTTAGTGATAATAAAACAGTGACTATGTTAGCGGGAGATCTTACGATCGAGAATAGTGTTTTTAACACAGACTCGGATCTAGGCGTTTTTAATGGAGTACGCGAATTTTTTAGGTTTTATGACGGGCCAGGTAGACACATAAATTGTCATTTTGAAGGATGGAACCGTTCTAATTCGGAAATGATCAAACAAATTACTGGTGGTGGTGCAACAGAGAATTTTAATCCTACATTCCGTGGAACAACCAAAGGTTTTTCTGAACCTTTTCCGTTTAGATTTTTTCCTTTACCTAATACAGATGCTACACGTGCAAGAAAAATAGGGCAGTTCTTTAAGGACTATGATGGAGGATTGACCGGTAAAGCACATACCACAATAATCAGAGATATTCCGTTTTTGACAGATGGTCACGAGTACAGGCATTCTTCATGGAGAAATGCAGCTCGTTCAGATTATTATTTTGCAGGATTGTGGTTTGCCGGGATTAACTCTAGCGGGGTTCGTTTATCTATAGTTCGTTCTAAGCCCGGAACCGAGGACGTTTGTTTTTATGAATCCGGAAGCAGCTCATCCGGAACCTATAAGTTTCCAATGATTGTAAACGAAGGCTTTATGTATACATATTATATGGATAGAGCTCCTTCTAACAAAAGCATACATCTAATCTGGAATCGAGGAGATGCGGGAGATATGGGATATGCACGCTTCAAAGGTCTAGGTAAACTGGGTAATTTCAGAGCAAGAGGACATAATTTTAACCTGCCAAGAGTAAACTCTGTAGCAGCCGTAGAAAATGCGACAGATAACGCATATTTTATTGCCGGTAACGGAGATGTATATGTAAAATTCAGAGCTATTGGCGGTGATGACAGGGTAAATATATTCTTCAATTGGGACAATAATGGAAGCTTTCAACCTTCGGCACTTCCTTGTACCAGCAATGATCTCGAAGGAGAAACCGCTGCAGACAATGATGGTGACGGGAGACCGGATATTGTTGAAACCGAAACTTGTGGAAATCCTAACAACGCATCTGATTTAAATTTTGGTTTCAACCGAAGCTCAGAAAACTTTCAACGTTTCAACACTGCGGCAGCAAACACAAGTAGTGAGGAATATTGGTTAATCAGAGCAGATAATTCTAATGATCCTTATATCGTAAGAAATAGCTTGAAATTTCAAGGTAGCCAAGTACCTCAATTAAGAATAAGAGCAAGGTCTGAAGCTGCTGGAGCATTTCAGTTATTCTGGACAACTACAGATCAACCTGGTTTCTCGGCAAGCAGGTCAGTGACTGTAACGCCAGCTGCTACCAATGTTTTTGAAGAGATGGTATTCGATATGAGCAATCTTAATACGTGGATGGGTAAAACGATTACACAAATTCGTCTCGATTTTCCTCCAGATCCTAATGCAAATAAGCATACATTCATTGATTATATTCACGGTCCTAATGCATCAGATGTTCCTTGTGATAATACACCAAAAATTGCTTTTACCAGTCCCACAAACACACAGCTCGAAGCAGGTGATGATTTGGGTGTAGAAGTGGGGGTAATCAGTGGAAGCGTTGCAAACATTAGATTATATATCAATGATACTTTTGTAAGACAAGAAGGAGGAGCCCCGTATGAGTGGGGTACCGAAAACGTAAATCAAGAAGATGCTGCACTGTTGAACCTATCACCGGGAACCTATACCTTAAAAGCAGTTGCTACATCTCCTAATGGAACAAGTACCACAGAGACGATGACTATTAATGTGCGTGATCTGAGCTGTAATGTGGTGCCATATACAAACATCAACAATGCAGGATGGCAATCTGTAGATGTAGCTAATGTAAATGAAGGAGATACAGTTTGGTTTGGGCCTCAATCTCAGGAATTCGGACCAACTACTAACGGATGGTTCTGGACAGGTCCTAATAATTTTACTCACAATGATAGAGGATTGTTGTTATCCAACCTACAAGTAAATCAGGCAGGTGTCTATACGGTTACCAATACAGATGCTAATGGATGTACGGCTTCTAAAACATTTACTTTGAATATTCAGAGTGTCGGAAACAGTATTGCTATTCCGGGTAATTTTGAAGCAGAAGATTATACTGCAATATCAGGAACGGTTCGTACGGAAAACACACCCGGAGGAGGAGAAAACCTTGGTTTTATTCAGAATGGGAATTATTCAGAATATGAGATTGATGTTGCAGATTCAGGTTCCTATGAAGTGACTGTGTTTGCTTCCAGTAATACTGCTGGTGGAACAGTTGAGATTTATACAAATAATGCATTAAAAGGTTCTATACAAATTGCCGGAAACAATAACTGGCATTCTTACCAACAATACACTGGTACAGTTTCTTTATCTGCAGGAAACCAAACATTAAGATTGGCCTATACAGGTGGAGGCGGCTATTTATTCAATGTAGATAGGGTTGAGGTAACTAAACCTGCGCTTGTTGAAAGTACAACAACACTTTCTGCTATCCACGATGCATATTTAGATAACAATACGAGATACAACAATGCGATGGTAAGATTAGAAAGTGGAAGACGTACTGCATATTTAATGTTCGATATATCTAATATCAATGGCGAGATAAAAGACGCTACTTTAGAGTTTGAAGTATTTGGAGATGCCGGAAACGGAGAAGTAATTGTTAAGGAAGGAACACATAATGGTTGGACCGAGACTAATCTCTCTATCCAAAACAGACCTGCCGGAAAAGCACAGGCTATAGGTTCTGTAATAGGAGTGTTTGCCATAGGTTCCAAAGTACGAATACCTTTAGATGTAGCTAAGGCATCTGGCAATAGACTGAGCCTTATTCTGGAAATGACCGGAGGAAATGACTTTGCATTTGGTTCTAAAGAAAATCAAACAACCGGTGCTGCTAAATTGATTGTAAATCATCTAGGAACCAAAGATCCTAATAAGGAGTTTGAAACTCCGGTTTTATATCCAAATCCGGTAAGAAATGTATTATATATTTCTAATGCTAATTATAAAAAAGTGATCAAGGTATACGACCTTCTTGGAGCAGAAAAGATAAATATGCTTTTAGACGAAGACAATAACGAAGTTGATTTTAGTGCGTTGTCTAAAGGAGTCTACATGGTTAGAATTATTGATCACGAAAACCGACGAGTAGATCCAATGATTTATAAAATAGTAAAGTCTAATTAATAAGAACATAAAAAACTGCCGTAAAAGTAGTACAAATAGCTAAGCTGGGTTTATCAAAGAATTTTGTATAAATCAAAGGTGTCTTTGATAAACTCAGATTTGGTTCTTTAAGTACAATTTGAATGCACTTAAGTGTATTTCTTAAAATTTCAAATATCGAAAAGCAAGTATTCATACAAAAACTTTTAACCCCAAACCTATAATTATGAAAAAACGAGTAAGCAATAGTAATAATAGAGTCATCAAAGATCATAGATATTTGATAAGTCTTTTTTTAATCGTATTACTTTTATCTTCAGGAAGTAAACTTTTTGCTACAGAAGTTAATCCATCACCAAAAATCACTGCTTCCTACGATTGTATTCCGCCGACCAGTTTGGCAACCATCCAGCCGATTCAATCGGGTTTATGGTCTGAAACATCAACGTGGCCTAATGGCAATTTACCAACGGCAAATGACGATGTTATAATTCCACAAGGAATTGATCTAATTATGGTAGGCACTTGTAGGGCAAAAAGTATCACGGTAAATGGAAAACTGAGCGCAGTGAATGATCAACCTCAGGGTGCTTGGATTGATCTGGAAACCGAGAGTATCGTGGTAGGCAATGGTGGATTTATGGAAATCGGAACCGAGAGCCAACCTTATCACGCCGATAAAGGACCTGAAGGCATACGATGTCAAATCACACTTACCGGAAATAAAATTAATAATGCCCCCGCATCTCACAAAGCTATTATGGTGATGGGCGGAGGTCGATTAGAACTGCACGGTAAGAAACGAATGAGTTGGACAAACCTTTCTGCTACTGCTAACGCAGGGGCTAGTCAAATCTCCCTTAAAGAAGCCGTAGATTGGGAAATAGGAGATAAAATTGCATTGACAGCAACAGGTTTGGCTACCAACAGTGGAAAAGCCTGGAACGATGTGGATGAAGTAGAAATTACTGCCATAAGTGATAATGGGAGAATTCTTACATTAGCTTCTCCTTTACAGTTCAAACATATTGGGGGATCAAAATCCTATACAAGACCTCGAGATGGGAAAACCTGGATAGCAAATATTGAGGGAGAAGTAGGTTTATTATCGCACTATATCAAAATTCAGGGTGATATGAGTGGTACTAATGAGGCTGACGGTTTTGGAGGACATATTATGTTAATGAAAAACTCTACCGCTCACGCAGAAAATATAGAGTTATTTAAAATGGGTCAGAAAGCAATTTTAGGAAGATACCCATTCCACTGGCACTTAAATGAAGATAAGGCTCAAGGTAGCTATCTAAGAAACAGTAGTGTCCATAAGTCTTTTAATCGTGCAGTAACTATCCACGGTACTGATTATGTAACGGTGGATGGAGTATTTGCCTATGACCATATTGGGCATGGGATCTTTTTAGAGGACGGCGCAGAACGTTTTAATACCATTAAAAATAATGTGGTATTTGTAACCAGACGACCAAAACCCGGTGAAGAATTAACACCTTCTGATAATTCGGATAATGCTCCTCAAAATAGGACACCAGCCTCCTATTGGATCACGAATCCAAACAATTATTTTGAAAATAATGTGGCAGCAGGAACAGAGGGAACAGGTTTTTGGTTTGCGTTTCCAGAAGCTCCATTGTTTGCCTCAGGAGATCTGCCATATTATCAGGGTTTAAATCCCAGCAAAGAACCATTAGGAAGTTTTGAAGGTTTTGTGGCACATACTTGTATGAATGGTTGGGATGTGTTCGACCGTTTAAATCCTGATCACTCGATAAAAAAGAATTTTGGTTGGGATGTAGGCGCCCCACAAAATATCAGTAAAGGAATGTTTTATGGAAATGACCAAGCCATATACTGCGGCTTGGGTGTTGGAGGGACTAATGAATACACGGTTTTTAATGACTGTGTTTTTAGTGATAATAAAACAATTACGATGCTGGCAGGAGATCTTACGATCGAGAATAGTCTTTTTAATGCACATACGGATCTTGGGGTTTTCAGTGGAGTACGTGAATTTTTTAGATTTTATGACGGACCAGGTAGGCACATAGATTGCCATTTTGAAGGATGGGATCGTTCAAATTCAGAAATGATAAAACAGATTACAGGAGGAGGAGCTACAGAAAACTTTAATCCTAGTTTTACGGGTACTACCAAAGGTTTCTCGGAGCCATTCCCATTTAGGTTTTTTCCGTTACCCAATAATGACGACACAAGAGCGAGAAAGGTGGGGCAGTTTTTTAAGGATTATGACGGAGGGCTAACTGGTAAAGCTAATACGACTATAATTCGGGATATTGCATTTCTAAGAGATGGACATGAGTATAGACACCCTTCCTGGAGAAATGCAGCACGATCGGATTATTTCTTTGCGGGATTATGGTTGCATCGAATCAACAATACGCAAACTCCCATATCAGTGGTTCGATCAAAACCGGGAACTGAGGATGCCTGTTTTTATGAGTCAGGAAACAACGCTTCGGGTACCTATAAATTCCCATTGATTGTAAACCAGGACTTTTTGTATACTTTTCATTTTGGGAAGGCTCCAGAGAATAAAAGTATCCATCTTATATGGAATAGAGGAGAAGTTGGGGATTTGACATTGACTCGCTTTAAGGACTTTGGTAAACTTGGAAATTTTAGAGTTAACGGAGCAACCCGGCTAAACTCTATAACGGCGGTGGAAAATGCAACAGACAACGCATATTTCATTGCAGGAAATGGTGATGTTTACTTAATGTTGAGAAACAGAGGTGGAGATAGTAGAACTAATGTTTTCTTTGATTGGGACAATAATGGAAGCTTTCAGCCTCAAGCTTTGCCCTGCACAACCAATGATTTGGATCCTATCGGTGGTAGTAATAATATTCCTCCAGATGTTAGTTTTCAGGTTCCTGGCAATACAGAATATGAAGAAGGAGATGATTTAGGAGTTGTTGTGGATGCATCCGATAGTGATGGAAATGTGGCAAATGTGAAACTCTACGTTGATAATGTGATGGTAAGACAAGAAAATGCTGCTCCATACGAATGGGGTGCAGCAAACCCGGGTCAAAATGATGCAGCATTATTAAACCTTGCAGTTGGAACTTATGAATTAAAGGCCGAAGCTACTGATAATCTTGGTGCTGTTACCACTCGAACTATGATGATTACCGTAGCAGAAAGCACCTTGTCTATTGATGATATTGAAGAGCAGGATGCTGTATCCATTTACCCTAATCCAGTTCGAAATTCTCTATTTGTATCAGGAAATAATATTTCTGGTAAGATGATTAAAATATATGATCTTCTGGGTGCTGTTAGAATTAGTAAATTATTGAATGATAATGAAAATGAAATTGATTTTAGCAGATTGTCTAATGGAATTTATATGGTTAAAGTAATCAATAAGGAAAACAGACGTATAAGTCCCAAAGTTTTTAAAATTGTTAAAACCAATTAGAGCACAATACATAAAACAACCTCAAGACAAAATTTTCTTGAGGTTGTTAAACATAAACCTATTTGCTATAAAAACATTTCTAATATTACCGATATCATACAAATAAGGGGTTTTAATTGTACGTCATTCATTTTCAGTATATTAATTTTGATTATTTAATAATAACTTAAGAACAATAACATAAATCATAACTTATGAAACGTTCTTACCAAATTATTTGTAATCGAACTAAAAAGCCTTTTATTTTAGTTCTGTCAACGATCTTAATGATTTCTTGTGTAAATGATGATCTACAAATCATTGCAGAAGATACAGAAACACACACCGAATCCATCTCTAAAGCAGCAGACAGTCCATATGATAAGTTGGAATTATCCGATTCTGATTGGAAAATCCAACTCCCGATTGAAAAAAATCCTAAATCATGTAGCGGAAAAACCTATAATTATGGAGTGCTTAATGTTTCTAATTCCAGCTTGCAAAACGGATATAGTCATAGCACTTATTTTGATGTATATGATCAGTACAGTGTAGAATTTGTTACTCCCGGAAAAGGTCCGACTACTTCCTGCGGAACAAGAGGACCTCGAACAGAGTTGCGCCAAAACACTGAATGGAATACCAATGGTAATAATACCAGAACTTTGAAATTGAAACTTCGTATTACTCAGTTTTCAGATTCCGGGCAATTAGGTTTTGCCCAAATTCATACAGGTAGTGATGACCTAATGTTATTGTATGCACAACGTATAAGTACCTCTAGTAACCAATTCTACTTAAAAATGAGAGGAGATGCCGTAAAAAGAGGCGCAGACAGATTAAATAGTGATGGTTTTCTAACTAATAGCAGCGGAAGTCGTTTAAAGTTCAATATGAATACGGCTTATGAATTTAAAATTCAATCAGGAAACAATAGGATAAAAGTACAGACAAAAAATAGTAGTGGTAACTTTTATACCTTATACAATGATCCAACACTCGAAGATTCTTCTACAGCTCATTTTAAGTCCGGAATTTATATTTTGAATAATACTAGTGGATCGGGTCAAAAGGATGGTACGGCCAAGGTTAGATTTTATACCGTCGATTACGATAACTAATATTTAATCTAAAAGTTTTAATTAAAAAAATATCATCAAGGTTTTCGGAATACTATTTCGGAAGCCTTTTTTGTGGCTTAGTTAATCATTATTATAAATCAAACATCCTTGGCAACCATAAACTAAGTTCCGGGATATAGGTAATTAAAACCAACACCAGAATCATAATTAAAAACAAAGGCATTAAAGGTCGGATCACTTTTTGAATACTTAATTCAGCTACACTACATCCCACAAAAAGCACAGAACCTACCGGAGGAGTGCATAATCCAATACAAAGATTTAAAATCATCACAATACCAAAATGAATAGGATTCATACCTAAATCCGTAACTATCGGTAAAAATATAGGAGTAAAGATCAGTATCGCCGGAGTCATATCCATGAAAACACCAACGAATAGTAAAATCAGATTGATAAGAATCAAGATTACTATTGGATTTTCGCTAACAGAAAGTAAGGCATTGCTAATTTCTTGCGGAATATTTTCATAAGACATTACCCAAGACATGGCGATAGAGGTAGCGATCAGTAATAATACAATTGATGAGGTTTTTACCGTTTCAATAAGAATAGGGCTAATACTTTTTAATGATATTTCTTTGTATACCATTGCCAAAACAAAAGTGTAAATCACAGCAATCGCAGAAGCTTCTGTAGCGGTGAAAATCCCTGCTACGATACCTCCAATAACTACCACTAGCAAAAGTAAGCTAGGTAATGCATCTAAAAACCTTTTGAAAAACACTTTGAAGCTGACCAATTTTTCTGTAGGATACTTTTTAATAACAGAGTAAATCCCAGCGACTAACATTAAAGCGAGTCCGATGAGGATACCTGGCATATACCCTGCGACAAACAAAGCGGCAATAGAAACACCACCACTGGCTAGAGAATAGATAATTAAAACGTTGCTTGGCGGAATCAATAATCCTGTGGTAGAACTTGTGATATTAACCGCAGCACTAAAAGACTTGTCGTACCCTTCTTTTTCCATCATCGGATTCATAAATCCTCCAATCGCTGAGGCCGCAGCAACTGCAGAACCAGATATAGCACCAAAAAGCATACAAGCAAATATATTTACAAAAGCTAGACCACCCGGTAAAGGTCCGACAATGGCTTTGGCGAAATTGATAAGCCGCACCGCGATCCCTCCTCTGTTCATAATCTGACCCGCCAGAATAAAAAAGGGAATCGCTGAAAGCGTAAAACTATCTAAAGAAGTAGCCATTCGTTGAGCCAATGTAGTTACCGAGGGTAAAAAAGGCATAGCCACCATTAAGGTAAACAATCCTGAAAGTCCGATTGCATAAGCAACAGGAACACGGATGGAAAGTAATACCAGAAAGCTGAGAGTGAGGATTAAAACTTCAGTATAGTTCATAAAGTATATTTTTAAAATCTCTTTTTTCGAAGTAAAGTTTCTAAAGAATAGTAGCAGATCAATAAACCACTAATAGGAATCACCAAATAAATGAAACCTAAAGGAATCTCCAGTGTAGCAGATTTTTGCTGAAACACAAAAGTTAGCCAGCACAATCTTGCACCACCAATCACCATAACTAAAAAACCAAAAATTAATATGGATCCGTGAACAATACCATCATAAAGTTTTTGTCTGTTTGCCACGATATGAGAGGGTATGAGGTCTATAGCAAGATGTAAGCGTTTACCGGTTGCATACGCTGCTCCTAAAAGTCCTAACCAGATTAAAGAAAAGCTCGAAATTTCGTCAGTAATAGTACTGGGCGATTTTAATAAAAACCTTGAAAATACTTGCCATATCACACTTAATAACATCAAAGAGAATATGAATATCAGTGCTTTTTCTAAAAATGTATCGATTGCCTTCCTCATTGATTCGTGTTTTTAATGTTCTTAATGAGTGCTAACATTTCAGGCTGCTCCTGAAACATCGTTTGGATGCTTTCTGTTTGTTTTTCAAATAAAACTTTATCCGGTGTTATAATTTCAACTCCAGATGCTGTTATTGCATCCAGAGACTCTTTTTCAGAATCTGCCCATAATCTACGTTGCTCAATAGTAGATTCTCTGGCAGCCTCTTTTAGCCAGATTTGTTCTTGTTTGGATAATCTTTCCCAGGTATCCAAACCAATTAGTAGAACATCCGGTACAGAAGTGTGCTGATCCAAGCTGAAATACTTACAGATTTCATAATGCTTAGAGGTATAAAAACTAGGAAGATTATTCTCTGCACCATCTACAACACCTTGCTGTAATGCAGTATACAGTTCTCCCCAAGAGATTGGAGTAGGAGAACCTCCTAGAGAGTTTACCATCGCTACTGCCATATTACTTTTTTGGACTCTTATTTTGAGGCCATTCAAGTCTTCCGGAGTTTTAATAGGTTTTTCTTTAGTATAAAAACTTCGACTTCCCGCATCATAAAAGGTGAGACCTCTTAATCGATACTTATCGCCCTTAGTAAGCATCTCATCTCCAATAGTGCCATCAAACACCTGAAATGCGTGCTGCCTGTCTCTGAATAAATAAGGAATACTGAAAACTTTGTACTCTGTAATAAAATTTTCTAATACTGCAGCTGAAACCTTGGTAATATCTAGGCTTCCTATTTGTAGTAATTCCAGGCATTCGCGTTCAGCACCTAATTGACCACTTGGATATAATTTTACTTTTAGAGTGCCATTAGATTTTTTTTCTAGTTTTTTACCCAAAATTACCATTGCTTTATGCACTGGGTGTTTGGTGTCCAACGTATGTGCGAGTCTAAGTATTTTGGTTTCCTTTTTTGTAGCACAAGACCCTATTAAAAATAATCCTGTCAATAATAATATTAGTTTTTTGAGCCTCATGGATTATTTGTTTTTATTTTTTGAACATGTTGTAGTGCTTCTTTGATGTCATCAGTTAGCTTATAAAACTTTCCATTTTTCACATCATCTTTGTTAAAAAGCTGTGATCCTATTCCAACACAACTCACGCCTGCATCAAACCAAAGTTTCAGATTTTCCAAACTGGGTTTTACGCCACCTGTTGGCATTATTTTTAACTGTGGTAATACTGTTTTAATTGCTTTGATAAAATCCGGTCCAAGAACATTACCAGGAAATGCTTTGATAAGTTGCGCACCTAGTTGATGAGCGGTATATACTTCTGTAATGGTAGCACATCCAGGTATCCATACGATTTTTTTTTCGTTGCAGAAATCAGCTATTTCAGGAATCAAAGCTGGAGAAACGATGAAATCTGCGCCAGCATCCAGAAATTGCATGGCTTGCGTTTTAGTAAAAATTGTACCGATTCCAAGAGTCAAATCATCGTATTTAGATGCATATTTGTGTAATTCAGTAAATACAGCTAATGCTTTTTCATCTCTATCGGTGAATTCAAATACTCTAACACCTGCCTTATAGGAAGCGTCTAATACTTCCTTTGCTATGCTAATATCTTGATGGTTAAAAACAGGTATCAATCCCGTAGATTCCATCGCATTTATGATATATTGATTTGTATATTTCATTTATCGTAATAATCGTCCTATATCATTTCCTTTTAGTAACTGTTCTACTTCTTCTAAAGAAACTAAATTTGCATCTCCGGGAATTCCATGTTTCAAAACAGAGGAAGCTACTGCAAATTCTAAGGCACCTTGATCACCTTTATGTAGTATTCCATAAATTAATCCAGCCATAAAAGCATCTCCACCACCAATGCGATCTACAATATTTTCCATATCGTACGATTTGGATACGTGTAGGGATTCATTTTTATAGAGTACTGCGGATAATTTGTTATGAGACGCAGAAATAATTTTTCTTTGCGTGGTGGAAAAAGTGTGTGCGGTAGGGAATTTCTGTTGTACTTTTCGACATCCTTCCTCGTAGCTATTGGCTCTAATATCCAAACAGTTTTCGAAATCCGTCAATCCTCCTACGATTACGTTACTTTTGCTAATAAGATCTGGCATAATTTCTAAAGGAGATTTTCCGTACTGCCAGAGATTTCTTCTATAGTTAATATCACCGCTTACGGTAATTCCTAATTTTTGAGCGGCGGTTAACGCATCCAGACATATCTGAGAAGCTGAAGCTGAGATAGCGGGAGTAATTCCGGTCCAATGAAACCAATCTGCGTTTTCCAGAATTTCATCCCAATTAAATGCTGTAGGATCTAATTTCGAGAATGCTGAGTCAAAACGATCATAAATAATCTTCGAAGATCTTTGCATCACTCCGTTTTCGAGAAAATATAGCCCCATTCTACCATCACTGAACTTTATATAATCTGTATTTACGCCATACTTTCGTAAATAATTAAACGCTGCCTTTCCTATGGTATGATCTGGAAATGCCGTAATATTAGCAGTAGAAACATTCCATTTTGCTAAAGAGATTGCAACATTAGCTTCTGCTCCACCGAAATGTACAGCATAGCTATCCGATTGCTCGAAACGCTCATTAGATGCTGTGGTAAGACGCATTAATACTTCGCCTAAAGTGACAACTCTTTTCTTCATTTTACTGTATCAATATTGGATTTGATAGTCTTTTAATCTTGTCGGCAATCATTTTTTCAAACCCGTTATACGTTTTAAACTGTTGATCAGATTGCTCCCAACCGGAAAGGAAATAAAAGGTGGTTGGTTCTTTATTTGAAGCATTCATAACTGTGTAATACGTTTGTACGATATCTGCTTTTTCCTTTGGAGCTTCATCGTGAGTTATAAATTCTTTTGTTGGAACAACAATTGCCATCCCTAGTGAATCATTATTCTCTGATTGCTGACCAAAGGAGTCTAGGCAATAATAGTTTTTCAGTGCTTTTGAATGAGATTCATTGGGTTTTAGGTTTACGATACCACTCACCAATTTCATTTGATCTGTTATGCCTTTAAAAAAGACTTTACTTTGGTATCCCCATTGCCCTTTCCATATCGTTACCCTATGAGTTATATCAACGTTTTGTTCTCCAATTTTCGAGTTTTTATAGATCATTTCAAAAATGGATCGTATCGGTCCTTCGGTAATGACTTTAAATTCTGCTTGATCTTTTCCGGTGATTCGGATAAGAGAATCATTATGTTTTATGGCTAAAGATCCGGCACCCAGGGAGTTTCCAACTTTGAGAATATCCATACCCCAATCATCTAATTCGTGATAATTTCCATCTCCCAGACCAACCCTGTCTAGAACTAGTTCTGAAGTAGTTTTTCCAAAAATGTCTATACCATTGCGAGGATCAAAATAAAATCTAAATCCAACTTTATCGTTCTCCCACGCAGGACCTTCCATTTGATAAAAAATACTATCATTTGCTCTTGGATCTCCTGTACGTTTTTGCTCTAAAACTTCTTTTACATTGGTTTTGTTGGTTCCGATTCCGAATCTAATATTTGTTCTTGGAGTGAAGGAAGGAATACTTTCTTTAGTGATAGTAGTTAATTCTAAATCGATTGTTTGATTTGGTGTAAAGTCAAGAGCTAAGCTAAGTTCATCCCAAATACCATCTTTTTCTAAATCATCTAATTGAAATGGGATTGTTTTTCCTGTAGAATCTTTGAATGCAGGAATGCTATTCTCGGGAATACTATCTAATATTGATAGTATTTTATCTCTGGATAGCACAACACTTTCATCGATTCTTTTATTGTCTAAAGTATTCTTAAAACTAACATACTTTGGTTCGATAGTATGCTTTTCGGCTTTTTTACAGCTTGAAACAATCAGGATTAATACGGAGATAATAATAAATAAATGTTTCATTACTTTTCATTTGCAGGTTTACCAATGGTAGCTAGGATACCACCATCAACATAAAGAATATGACCGTTTACAAAATCACTTGCTTTTGACGCTAAAAAGATAGCTGTGCCAGCCAAGTCATTGGGATCTCCCCACTTTGCAGCGGGTGTGCGATTGATGATAAACTCATTAAATGGATGTCCATCCACTCTGATGGGAGCTGTTTGTTCTGTTGCAAAATATCCAGGACCAATACCATTGACTTGTATATTGTGTTTTGCCCATTCAGTTGCCATATTCTGAGTAAGCATTTTTAATCCACCTTTGGCGGCGGCGTACGCTCCAACGGTATTGCGGCCCAGCTCACTCATCATAGAACAAATGTTGATAATCTTTCCAGATTTTCGATCAATCATTCCTTTTACCACATGTTTGGAAACTATAAAAGGGCTCACCAGATCGACATCAATCACTTGTTTGAAATCGGCTACTTCCATTTCTTCTAGAGGAACACGTTTTATGATTCCGGCATTATTGATTAAGATATCGATGGTTCCAATTTCATTTTCAATTTGCTGTACAGCTTGTATTACTTCGTTTTCATTGGTCACGTCGAATTTATAACCTTTAGCGTGTATTCCTAAATTGTTATAAGTTTCTAAAGCGAGATCGATTTTTTCTTGAGAAGAATTACCATTTACAATGATGGTAGCTCCAGCAAGTCCCAATCCTTTTGCCATAGCCATTCCTAAACCGTGCGTTGCACCTGTTATTAATGCATTTTTACCTTTTAAATTAAATAGAGCTAATGACATAGGTTTATTTATTTAAGAGCAGTTATTTCGCATTTGTCCATATCTCCATAATCCAAATTCTCTCCTGCCATTCCCCAGATAAAGGTATAATTAGAAGTTCCTGAGCCAGCATGAATAGACCAAGGTGGAGAAATGACCGCTTGCTCGTTTTGCATCCAAATATGTCTGGTTTCGTGAGTTTGCCCCATAAAGTGACAAACAGACTGATCTTTTGGTACCTCAAAATAGAAATATACCTCCATTCTTCTGTCGTGAGAATGAGCAGGCATTGTGTTCCAAACACTTCCCTTTTTCAATTCTGTCATTCCCATTTGTAACTGGCAAGTATCTACGATGCCACCAACAATCAATTGTAATACTGTTCTGTGATTAGACGTTTCTAAAGAACCTAACTCTATTTTGTTAGCTTTTTCTTTGGTTACTTTAACTGTTGGATAACTATGGTGCGCCGGAGCGGAGTTGATATAAAATTTTGCCGGATCAGATGGGCTCTGGCTTTTAAATAAAATATCTTTATTTCCTTTTCCTACGTATAAGGCTTCTTTATATTCCAGATCATAAGAAGTTCCGTCTACGACAACTTCTCCTTTTCCACCAACGTTAATGATTCCAAGCTCTCTTCGTTCTAAAAAGTACTCTGCTTTTAGAGGATCAATCGGCTCTAGCTTTAAAGTATCTTTTGGTACTGCAGATCCCGCAATGTACCTGTCGTAATGAGAATACGTCAGATTGATTTGTCCCGGTTGCATAAGGTTTTCTATTAAAAATTCATCTCTTAGTTCTGTTGTATCCATCGCTTTGACGGCTTTTGGATGGGAAGCATATCTGGATTCGTAAGCAGTAGCCATAATTATATATTTTAATTTTTTATTGTAGTGATTTTCTAATTCCCAGCTCGAGACCTCTTAGCTCGGCTAAACCTCTTAGTCTTCCAATTCCGGAGTAACCGGGATTTGTTTTCTTATGTTGATCATCTAACATTTTGTGACCATGATCCGGTCGCATAGGAATATTTAAGTCAGAACGGCCAGTTTTTTGTCTTTTGTTTTGTTCGTTGATTAAAGCTTTCATCACTTCATACATATCCACATCACCTTCTAGATGATTGGCTTCATAAAAGTTGCCATTCTCGTCTCTTGTCGTACTTCTTAGATGGATGAAATGTATGCGATTTCCAAGCCGCTTTACCATTGCAGGCAAATCATTATCTGCTCGTAATCCAAAAGACCCTGTGCAAAAAGTAAGGCCATTATTAGGAGAATCTACAGCCTTATATAAATCGAGAATATCCTGTTCTGTACTAACGACTCTAGGCAAACCTAGAATTGGATAAGGAGGATCATCGGGATGGATACACATGCGCACTCCCGATTCTTCTGCAACAGGAATAACCTCTCTTAAAAATGAATATAAATTCTCTTTTAATTGTTGAGGTCCAATATCTTTATAAGTGTCTAAAATTGCATTAAAGTCTTTTAAAGAATAACCTTCTTCTGCACCAGGCAAACCTGCGATAATATTATTCACCAACAGTTTCTTTTGGTTTTCAGACATTTGTTTTTCTAAAGTTTTTGCTGCTTTTATTTGAGTATCCGTATATTCTTTTTCTGCATCTGGTCTTTTTAGTAGCAACAAATCAAAAACAGAAAATTCTGTAGCATCAAAACGCAAGGCTGTAGATCCGTCAGAGACTTCATATTCCAAATTAGTTCTGGTCCAGTCTAGAACAGGCATGAAATTATAGCAGATGATATTGATTTTACAAGCACTTAAGTTTTGGATAGTGGTTTTGTAATTTTCAGTATACGCTTGATAATTACCAGACTTGGTTTTGATATTCTCGTGTATGGGTACACTTTCTACAACGGACCATCTAAGCCCGGAAGCTTCTATAACATTCTTTCTTTTTAATATTTCCTCTATGGTCCAAACTTCTCCATTAGGAATATGGTGTAATGCTGACACAATACCCTTTGCTCCAGCTTGTTTTATATCTGATAATGAGACCGGATCGTTGGGTCCGTACCATCGCCATGTTTGTTCTAAATTCATATTTTATTAATTAAACACCACTAAATGCACTAAAACCTCCATCAATTGGTACTACGATACCAGTTACGAATTTGGAACCTTCTCCGCATAACCATTCTGTCGTTCCGATAAGATCTTCGGGCTCACCGTATCTACCCATTGGAGTGTGTTCTATGATTGTTTTGCCTCGTTGTGTTGGATTTCCTTCGGAATCCGTTAAGAGAGATCTGTTTTGATCTGTTAGAAAAAACCCGGGCGCTAATGCGTTCACTCTAATACCTACTTTAGCAAAATGAACAGCAAGCCACTGTGTAAAGTTGGATATAGCTGCTTTTGCACCACTATAGGCTGGGATTTTAGTTAAAGGTGTAAAAGCATTCATGGATGAGATATTAAGAATACAACACCCTTCTTTTCCGACCATATCCTGAGCAAAAACCTGCGTAGGTAATAAGGTGCCTATAAAATTAAGATTAAAAACAAACTGAATTCCGTCTGAATCTAAATCGAAGAAGGTTTTAAAGTCGTTATCTTTATTTTCAAGATCTTCTAACAACAAATGAGTATTGGATGTAGTTCCTTTAGGATGATTACCTCCAGCACCATTGATTAATATATCACAGCTTCCCAGTTCGGAGTTAATTTCGGTTCGTGCTTTTAATAAAGATTCTTTTTTAAGAACGTTTGCGCTAACTCCGATTGCAATTCCTCCCTGTTGATTAATTTCTTCTGCCACCTTTTCTGCAGCATCTTTTCTTAAATCCAAAATGGCAAGTTTTGCCCCTTTTTTAGCTAAGGCTAGTGCCATTGTTTTACCCAAAACTCCACCTCCGCCGGTTAGTACTACTACTTTGTTATTCATATGAAAAAGAGAAAAATATTCAACTATCTCAAATTTGAAGCTTTTACGACAATTACAAATGAATTTATGAAAAAGGATCATACAGAAAGTAGTACAAAAAAGTACAACAATCTGATTGTTAGTTTTTTACGAAATTAACGTACAAATCTGTATTTTTCTTAAAAGTTTGATTATCTAATGGTTTTTAAATCAGAAATATATTAATACAGTACTTTTTGAGAGTTTTTTCTGTAATTTGAACAATTGACACCCTTAAACCGAACTAGCACAAGAGTAAGTTTTAATAGTTTTGAAGGAACGTATTTCAAAATTTATAATTATGATTGATAATGCACCCCTAAGAATCTTTTTGCTAAGCTTACTTTTAATTTTATCAACAAATAGTTATGCTCAAGATGTAGTTACTCTTTTAGAGGCTGATGGTCCTGGTGATACCTATCAACTTATTGAAGATGCTTACAGTGGCACACCATATGAAGTTCCGGATTGTGATCACAACCCGAGAATCGATCATATTACAGAAGTATTTGATACCGATCTGAACAAAAATGTATTTCAATTTGATATCCATACAGATGTCGATACCGATAGATGTCGTATCAATATTGATAGACAGCGAAATGAAATTAAAACATATGATCCGTCTCCTAATAAATTGAAAGCAGTCAAAGGAGAATTAGTTGTTTATAACTGGAAGTTTAAGCTAGATGCTGATTTTCTTCCGACCAACAGATTTACTCATATTTTTCAGATCAAAGCAAAGGGAGGTAGTGATGACTCTAATCCCGTACTCACGATTTCTCCTTATAGGTCAAGTTCTTCCCCGCTCCGAAAGTTAAGAGTGAGATATAGCCAAGGCGATAATCCACCATCGGGACCGGAGTACGTAACGGTGAGAGAAATTGAACTCGCTCCATTTTTAGGCAATTGGGTAGAAGCTACTTGTGAGGTATATGTAAACGAAGACAGTACAACGATACCGTCTGATGAAATACCCGGATTCATAAAATTAACATTAAAGGATGTAACATCCGGTACAGAACTGTTGAACTATGAAGATTTGGATATTGATATGTTGAGAGAAGGAACTGGCGTATTTTTACGTCCTAAATGGGGAATATATCGAAGCATTGAATCTTCATTACCCTTGAGAGATGAAACGGTATACTTCGCAGATTTTACCATTATAGAAAAAGATCAATCTCTTAGTGTGGGAGAGTTTGATGAAAACGATTTTACTTTCTACCCTAATCCTGTTTCGGATAAGATATTTCTTAAAAATGAGAATCCCGAGGTAACATTTGATCTTTATGATCTTAAAGGAAAACTATTAGCTTCCAATAATGATAAAGAAATTGATGTTAGCCATTTGAATACAGGTATATATATCCTAAAAACCTCTAGCTCCTCTAATACATCTATTTATAAGATTGTAAAACAATAAATAGGGAGGTATGTGGAAAAAGGATATATATAGTCTTAAGATTATTTTTTGGCTGCTTTTATTATGCTGTATTGCCGGGCTTTCGGCTCAGCAGAAACAATCATTATTCGATTTGGCAAATAATAAAGGACTATTTATTCCGGATTTTAGTTACGCAGGATATCAATTTGGTGAAAAAGAGATCGCAATCTCAGAAAATAGTATTACGTTGAACGCGATTGATTATGGGGTAATTGCGGATGATGGAAAGGACGATTCTAAAGCTCTACTAACTATTTTTAAAAAGGCACATGAATTAAAGGAGCCGGTAGTCATTCAATTACCGCCCGGAAGAATCATTTTAAGCGAAATCCTGTATTTCGAGCGCAGTAATATAGTACTCAATGGATACGGAGTAGGAGAAAAAGGAACAGAAATTTTTTGTCCCAGGCCTATGATGTATCTAAAGAATCCAGACGACTTAAAAGAACTCAGAGAGTATTTGGTGAAACTGGATAAAGTTCAAAAAGAGAAAGAAAATAATATTTTTCTTCCTTTTTCCCAATATGCGTGGTCTGGTGGTATGTTCTGGACCAGAGTAAAAGGCGCTAGAGTAAAATCCTACCTCAAAGAATATGATGTGCTACCAAAAGTTTTGGCAACAATACATAAAGCACAACGAGGATCAATTATGTTTTCTGTAACTAAAAATACAGGATTGAAAGAAGGTGATGTCGTAGAAATACAATGGTTTAATAAAAAGGGGAAAGAAGGTAAAATACTCAGTGAGTTGTATGGAGATCGCGACTTAAAAATTGGATCTCACCATTGGAATTACCCTGATCTACCGCTGGTTCGCCAGCAGGTCAAAATTGAAAAAACATCAAAAAATTCCATTACAATAAAATCCCCATTATTATTAGATGTTATTCCTGAGTATGATGTAAGGATAATAGAATGGAAGCATTTAGAAGAAGTAGGAATTCAAAATTTCAAAATCACGTTTCCTTTTTCTAATCGTATTGCTCATCATGTAGAGCAAGGATATAATGGTATTTATCTTACTAGAGTTTTCAATAGTTGGGTTCAAAATGTAGTTGTAGAAAATGCGGATAGTGGTATTTTAACAGAGGCAATTGCCAATGTAACCATAAAAGACATTGTAACTCTTGGTGAAAAAAAAGGACATTACACGGTACAGATGGGAGGTGTTCATAATGTTTTGGTAAAGAACTTATCGGTTTATAATGATACAATGCATCCGTTGAGTTTTAATACATTTTCTACAAAAAGTGTGTACAGCGACTGTGAAGTTTTTAAAAATCCCATTCTTGATCAACATTCTGGAGTCAATCATCAAAATCTTTTTGATGAAATAATAGTACATCTAGATCCTTTAGAAAATAATTCATATCCACTTTTCGCTGGAGGAGGAGCAGGATATTGGAAACCTTCTCACGGATCATATAGTACTTTTTGGAACATAAAAGTGAATTTTCTAAGTAAACTGGAGCCGGAAGGATTTATAAAATTGGATGGAATGAATGACGGCCCTAACGCTAGAGTGATAGGTGTTTGGGGGAATAAAAAAATTGAAATTGACTATAAGCCAGATGCTTATATAAATTTCACTAATACACCTATGGAGTTGATACCTTCATTATATAATTATCAACTTTCGGAACGATTAAATCGTTAAAGAAAAACCTGAATACGAAAGAGTATATTTTGGCTAAACTATTAACATTTTTTTAATATTTTGGGGTTTTAAACGTTATTAAGAGAAAATTTTAGGGGAATTGATGAAAAATATATATGTAGTACTTTTATTCTTTATTTCTACCATATCCATAGCTCAAGATAATTTCTATAATAAATTTTTACATCTTTTTACTTCTGATGGATTATCCCAAAGCTCTGTAATAGCAATACACCAGGATCAGTTGGGACGTATGTGGATTGGAACCAGAGATGGTTTGAATAAATATGATGGGAATAAATTTACAGTATATAGAAATCTGCCTAATGACTCAACCTCGATTAGTAATAACGATATTTTATCGATACAAGAAGATCAGGACGGCTATATTTGGATAGGAACATACAACGGGCTCAACCGATATGATCCAAGATTAAATGTATTTAAATCCTATTTTCATTCGAGTCAGGAAGGAAGTCTTTCTGACAATACAATCTGGTCTATAAAATTATTGGATAACGGAGAACTTTGGTTAGGTTCTTCTAATGGGCTTATGGTTTATAATAGAGATTCTGATTCATTTATAACAATCAAGAATGATCCGGCGGATAGCTCAAGCCTTTCTAACAACTATGTTTTAAGTATTTATGAAGATAAAAAACAGGGTATATGGATTGGTACGGCTAATGGGCTCAATAAGTTGCAGTTGAGGAGTAAAGATAATTTTAGTTTTGATAGATTTTATAGTAATGATGGGTTGAATAGTTTAAGTGACTCCTACATTCAGTCCATCGTAGAAGATGAAAAGAATAATTTATGGATTGGCACTAAATACGGAGGGCTTAATGTATACAATCAATCAACTGGATCATTTCGGAAAGTTAGCAAAACTAGTAAGAATCATTTGATTAATACGGATGTCAGAAGTTTATCCATAGATAAAAGAGGAGTGCTGTGGATAGCTACATACGACGGGTTATACATAAAAAATAAGGATAATACGATTGTTGCTGTAAAGCATCAACAAAATAATCCAAAAAGTTTAAGCAGAAATACGCTAAAAACAATTTTTATTGATAAAAAAGGTTCTGCTTGGATTGGAACGTATTATGGCGGTATTAATATCTGGGATGAATCTAATTCTAATTTTATATCGCTACGAAAAAATAATAGTGAAGATATTGCGTATGGTGTGGTAAGTAGTATTATACAAGATCACAATGACAAAATCTATTTTGGTACTGAGGGGAAAGGTATTTCAATATTGGATGTTAGAAGAAATGAATCCAGTAGTATTCAAAATGTTTCAGAAAAAGGACTTCCAAGTCTAAATATAAAATCTTTATTTCTTGAAGAACAAAAATTATGGATTGGAACCTACAATGCGGGAGTGGCATTATATGACATAGCTTCCAAAAAATTCATTACTAATGAAATAAGTAACGAATTACAATCAATTCTGAAAGGTGTCGGGGTTTATAGTATTAAAAAATCCGAAAAGTTTATGTATTTCGGAACGTTTGGAAGTGGCCTTATTCAGTATGATTTAGAAAATGGAGAATTCAAATTTATCCTACACGATGATATGGATAAAAATACTCTTTCTAATGACAGAATACGTGTGCTGTTTGTAGATAAAGATTCAAATTTATGGATAGGTACCCAAAATGGATTGAATTATATAAAAAATAATGAGTTACAGAATGAAAATGTAGCTGTAAAGCGCTTTTTCTTTAATGAAGAACAATTGTCCGGAGATGATATATTAGCAATTTATCAGGACACAGAAGGAATTCTATACATCGGGACTAAAGCAAATGGTATCTATAAATATGATAATAATAAATTCACCAGAATTGAACTGAATGTCCTGAGCACAAAAGTCAATACAGTGTTTGGTATTGTTGAAGATAATAATAACTCGATATGGATAAGTTCTAACAAAGGTATTGTGGCATATAATCCAGATGAGAAAACATCCATCTTATATAACCAAACTGACGGTCTGATCGGGAACGAATTTAACAACAACTCTTGTTTGAAATCCAATAACGGAGATCTCTATTTTGGTGGCCCATCAGGAGTGTCTTTTCTAAATCCAAATCGAATCGAAAAGAACACATTTGTACCGCAGGTAATTCTAACTGATCTAAAAGTTCAAGGAAAAAAAATAGAGAAATATGGAGATGAAGAAATACTCAAAACAAGCATTTCTTATGTAGATAAATTGATCTTGTCACACGATCAATCTTCTTTTGGGATTAGTTTTGCTATCCCTAATTTTATCAATGCGTCCAATAATCAATATGCATATCGGTTAGTAGGATTGGATGATCAGTGGCAGTATACCAAAAATACTGAGGTAAATTATACCATTCAAAAAGCCGGGACCTATATTTTTGAGGTTAAAGGTGCCAATAATGATAATATTTGGAATAATACTTCTACCAAATTAAGGGTTTCTTTAGAACCGGCACCGTGGAGAAGTCCAATGGCTTTTTTGGGATATGCCTTGATTATAGCTGGTGCATTATTTGGGCTGAATCAAATTAACAAAGCAAAAACAAGGTTGAAGCATAAACTGGACTTGGAACATCTGGAAAATATTAAAAAAGAAGAGATGAATCGTTCCAAATTAGAGTTTTTTACGAATATCTCTCACGAATTCAGAACACCGCTTGCCCTGATCATAGCGCCTTTACAACAATTAATAGAAAATTATCAAGGAAGTAACAAAATGTATAAGCGTCTATTGGTTATAGAACGCAATGCAGATCAATTATTGAAATTAATAAATCAGCTACTGGATTTTAGAAAATTTGAAAATAAACATTCTAAGTTAGAAGTTGCAGAGGGTAATCTGGTCAAGTACTTAAAAGAAATTTATTTGTCTTTTAATGAATTTGCCAAAGCAGGATCTTATACATATACTTTCGATGCGTCTTCAGAGATTATAAAAGTATATTTTGATCGATATAAATTAGAAAGAGTTTTTTATAATTTAATTTCTAATGCGTTTAAATATACAACAGAAGGCGGAGAAATTAACATTAGAATTTTTCAGGAAGGCAAAGAGGCCATAATTGAAATACAAGACACAGGTAAAGGTATCGATAAAGAGTTTGTAGATAAAGTATTTGATCGTTTTTATGAAGTAGCAGGTGATAAAGATTATCAGAAACAATTTAATCAAGCCAGTGGTATCGGGTTATCTATTGCTAAGAAAGCTGTGGATTTGCACAAAGGAGTAATTGAAGTAGTAGATTCAAATGCAGAAAAAGGTACTATTTTCAGAGTTAGACTAAAAACAGGAAAGGAACATCTTGATGAATCCGATATCATAAAAGATTTCAAAATAAGTGACGATATCAGTCAGTATAAAAATCAAATCGCTGCGGTTAAGAAAAGTAAAGAACTAGATGTGGAAATGGTATTTAAGGAAGATCAAAAACCATTGGTTCTAATTGCTGAAGATAATGACGAATTAAGAAATTTTATCGGTGATATGCTTAAGGACTATTATCAAGTAATTAAGGCAGAGAATGGGCAGGTGGCTTTCAAAAAAGCGTTGCAAAAGATACCTGATTTGATCATAAGTGATGTGATTATGCCGAAAATGGAAGGAACAGAGCTCTGTTCTAAAATTAAAAATGATATTCGAACAAGCCATATTCCTCTTATTTTATTAACGTCACGAACTTCCCTTATCTACAAATTTGATGGATTAGAGTCCGGAGCAGATGCGTATATTAATAAGCCTTTTAATGTTAAAGAATTTTTGTTAACCATAAGAAACTTGCTTTCTTCTATAGAAAAGCAAAAGGAAAAGTTTTCATCCAATGACTTTACATCTTCTGATATTACTGTAACTTCTATTGATGAAGAATTACTCAAAAAAGCGGTGAAAATTGTTGAAGAAAATATTAGTAATACCTCTTTTGATATTCCATACTTTAGCTCAGAGTTAGGGGTAAGCAGAACGATGTTATTTTCCAAAATTAAAGGATGGACAAATTTAACGCCTAATGAATTTATTCATTCCATAAGAATGAAAAGAGCTTCTCAGTTATTAGAATTAGGTCAGATAAATATATCAGAAGTTTGTTACAAAGTCGGTTTCAGAAACCCAAAATACTTTACAAAATGCTTTAAAAAGCATTTTGATCAAACACCTTCAGAGTACGCATCAAAATTCTATTCGTAAAAAAGACGATTTTTGTGAGAACATCTCGTCTTATCCATTCATAATCAGTGTTTAGTACAGAAATACACCCTTTTTTGAACTTTTAGATATAGTCTTTTATTTAGGTTTGAGTATGAATTGGAAACGAAATAGATATTTTTTTCTGCAGCTCTTTTTTTCAGTATGCATTATATTTTTTTGTCTTCTGATCATATACCTCTATTAAAAAATACTCACTAACATAAATCAATACTCATGAATGAAAAGTATACATACTTAAAATTACTAAGAAAGTGTATTCCAATTCTATTACTAATGATAGGGTCAGGTTTATCAGCGCAAATTGATATTAGCGGAGCTGTTACCTCAGAAGATGGAGTGCCTATTCTTGGAGCTAATGTTACGGTCCAGAATACAACTATAGGGACTACCACAGATTTTGATGGTCTGTATAGGATAAGTGTTCCTGATGAGAATTCAATTTTGATATTTTCTTATGTTGGGTTTGCCGACCAAAAAATAGAAGTAGGCAGTCAAAAAACGATTAATGTTACTTTATCTGCTTCTGTAGAATCTCTGGAGCAAATTGTAGTGGTTGGATATGGATCAAGAAGGAAAAAGGATCTTACAGGATCTGTAGTTTCTGTAGAAACAGAAGATATTACGGCATATCCTGCTGCTTCGACAGAACAAACATTACAAGGTAGAGCTGCTGGTGTAGCAGTACAATCAGAAAATGGTGGAGAACCGGGAGCTGATATTAGAATTCGAGTTCGTGGAGCAACCTCTATAAATGCAAGTAGTGATGCTGTTTTTGTAGTCGATGGATTTGTAGGTGGGGCATTGCCTCCTCCAGAAGATATAGAGTCTTTACAAATACTAAAAGATGCATCGGCAACTGCCATATATGGGTCGAGAGGAGCAAATGGAGTAGTTATAATTACCACAAAAAAAGGGAAGAAAGGGAAGATGAGAATTGATTTTAATACTTCATATTCTACGCAAACAGTCAATAATACCTTAGATTTATTAAATGCGGATCAATTCGGGGATTATATAGAAGAAATCAATCCTTCGTATGTTAGAGGTTCCGCAAATACCGATTGGCAGGATGTAATCTTTAAAACCGGTCAAATTTCTAACCATCAGCTCGCACTATCAGGAGGTGCGGATAATGTAGATTATTACCTTTCCGGAACTTTTTTTGATCAGGAAGGTGTTGTGATCGGTTCTGGATTAGAACGTTTCTCGTTTACCAGTAATATAAACGTTAACTTTTCAGATAGACTGAAGGTGGGTATGAGTACCTTTGGAAGAAGATCGACCAGAGAAGGAGTTAGAACTCAAGAAGATTCAGGGGGTAGTGGAAGTGCAGGAGCAATATCTTCTGCTTTCAGGTTTAGTCCCGACAGAGGAATTTTTGATGCCAACGGAGATTTTACACTACCAAGTGTGGGGGATGATATTGATAACCCTTTTGCCACCACTACTCAAATATTTAATGAACGTGTAAACGATCTTTTCCAAACTAATATATATGCTGATCTTACTTTATTTGAAGGATTGTCGTTTAAAACAACTTTAGGTTATAACGTAAGAAATGATAGAGAAGGAATTTTTTATCCTACCACAACGGTAAGAGGAGCAGGCATTGGAGGAGAAGGAAGATTGGGGACTTCAAAAAGAACCAATATTCTTTCAGAAAACTATCTGACATATAAAAAAGACTTTAGTTTTGGCGCATTAACAACAACACTTGGATATTCGTATCAAAAAGAAAGATCAGAAAGATTTACTGCAGCAGGAAGTGAATTTGTAACAGATGCTGTGAGCTTTTGGGATTTAGATGGAGCAGCAAATTTATTGCCTGCAGAATCAAGATTAGCCGAGTCAGAATTGGCCTCTTATTTTGGTAGAGTTAACCTGGATATTGCTGAAAAGTATTTGATCACATTTTCTGCCAGAAGAGATGGTTCTTCTACATTTAGTTCTAATAATAAATGGAGTTTCTTTCCTTCTGGTGCTGTTGCTTGGAATATGGGTGATGAGAGTTTTTTGGCAGAGTCAAATTTAATATCACAATGGAAATGGAGAGTGAGTTATGGTATTACAGGAAATAGAGCCATAGAACCCTACGGAACATTAGCCAATTACAGAAGCATCTATTCTATTCAAGGAGGTGAGCTGGTAAACGCAGTAGCTATTGATAGATTAGCTAATGATAATCTAAAATGGGAAACTACGAAACAAATAAATTTTGGTATTGACATCGGATTGTTCAATAATAGAATTAATATCACTGCAGATTACTATGATATGGTAACCGAGGATCTAATTTTGGATAGACCTCTTCCAGAGACTTCTGGATTAAGTAATCCTGTTCAGACTCAAAATGTAGGTAGCTTGGAAAACAAAGGTTTTGAATTAGAACTATCGACAAAAAATCTGGTAGGTAAGTTTACCTGGAGTACTGATATCAACTTTTCGAGAAATAGAAATAAAATTTTAGAACTACCTGATGGAGAAGATATTAGAGACTTAGGATCTAGCTCTAGTCCAGGTCATTTATTATTACCAAATGTGCCATTATTAAGAGAAGGCGAGCCTGTTGGTGTATATTTTGGTTATGTGTATGATGGAGTATACCAATTTGCAGATACCCCTATACCAGGTTCAGGTTTCGAACAACAAGCTGGTGGAGAAAGATTTAGAGACATAAACGGAGATGGAGAATTAAACAATGAAGATCAAACTATTATAGGGAATCCTCATCCAGATTTTGTCTTTGGAATCAATAATACCTTTACATATGAAGGATTTGACTTAAATGTCTTTTTTCAAGGATCTGTAGGTGGAGACATGTTTAATTTTACAGCACTAGAATTAAATACATTAACAGGATCCAGCAATGCTACTACAGAAGCTTTGAATAGATGGACACCAATAAATCCTAATACCGATGTTCCAAGTGCAGCATCAAGAACCAGAAGAATCTCTTCAAGATGGGTTGAAGATGGATCCTATGTGAGACTGAAGAATGTAACTTTAGGTTATAACTTTGACAATCAACTTTTGGATAGATTAAAGATGTCTAAATTAAGGGTTTATATAAGTGGTCAAAACTTATTGACTTTTACTGATTATTCAGGCTTAGATCCAGAGGTTTTATATCGATCTGATAATAACAGTAGAGGTAATGTAAACTTAGGTTTAGATTACGGAAGCTACCCTAATACAAGAGCCTATACTTTAGGTGTAAATGTTTCTTTCTAAGAAAAGAACAAGCAGTAATTGTAAACAATTTAAAATCTGACAAATGAAAAAGATAATTTTCACATTAGTTATCGCAACCATAATGATAGGTTGCACGGATTTAGAAGAAGAACCAATAGGAGTACTGGCTCCAGAATCTTTTTTTAACACTACAGATGATCTGCAAGCAGCAGTTAATGGATCATACAGCTATATCGCTTCAGAAGAATTCTGGGGAAGAAAACTTACTTTGAGTTTATTGCTCAGAGGAGATATGGTTACTATCGGAGATATGACTACCTCTGGTAGAAGGATCGAAGTAGATGAGTTTCGTTTGAATGGAGATAATGGTATGATAACCAATTTTTGGCCCAGAAGTTATGCGATCATCGGATCTGCAAATTATGCAATCGAAGGCGCCGCGTCAGTGCAGGCATCTAACGAGGTGAAAAATGCAATAGTTGCACAAGCAAGATTTGTGAGAGCATTTACATATTATCATTTAGTTAGAACTTTTGGAGAGATTCCGTATATCGATTTTGCGGTAAGAGAAGCCGAAACTTTATCCAGTATTAGTAAGACTCCTGTAGATGAAATTTATCAGAATATCATTGAAGATCTTGAATATGCCAAAACCTGGCTTCCTGATCAACAACCATTTCGTTCTATGCCATCAAAAGGAACTGCGGCTTCCTATTTGGCATCGGTTCATTTAACCATAGGTAATTGGCAAGATGCATATGATGAAGCTACTTTTGTAATCAATAACAAAGGAAGGTTTGGATATGATTTAGAAGCTGATTTTCAGGATTTATTTGATGCAACTAAAGCAGATGGATTAGTAGAACACATTTTTGCGATTGATTTTAAAGGAGCAGATGCTACCAGTAACATCAGCCGTGATTATTTAGCTTCTGTAACGGGTATGAGAGGTCCTGCTAACGAAGGATGGAGTGTGGCAGTACCTACTGTAGCGGTTTTTGATTCTTTTGATGATAGCGATTATAGAAAAGCTGTAAGCTTTGATACAGAAGCCGTTTTTGATGGAGTTCTAGTTCCTTGGCAAGACTTTGGAACAGCAAATAGGGGAGTTTCCAGACCACATATTGCAAAATATTATCGTTTTCCTGGAACTGCAGGGAATAATAATAGGGATTCTGATCATAACTACGGAGCCATGCGTTATGCAGAAGTATTGCTGATAGCGGCAGAAGCTTCTAACGAACTTTCTGGACCAACCGGAGAAGCCGTTGACTATGTGAATCAAATTAGAGCTAGAGCTAGAAATGCAGCCGGAACAATGAACAGCTTTCCCGAGGATATAAATGCGGGATTATCAAAAGATGCGTTTAGAGATGTAATTCTTGAAGAAAGAAGAATTGAATTGGCCTTTGAGTTTAAAAGATGGTACGATATTAAAAGGTTAAATTTAGGAATGGAAGTTTTTGGACCAACATCTCTAGAACCACAGCCTAACTTTGATGCAACCCGAGATTATTTATTTCCGCTTCCCAATGACGAGTTAGGAAGAAATCCGAACTTGTTACCGCAAAACCCGGGATATTAATTGATATCTACCTATGATTAAAGAAAAAAGATTTATAATTCCAGTCTTCGTTATTATCGCGTTAGTATGTTTTACGACATGTAAAGATGGATCATCAGATAAAAAACAAGAAGAGGTCATACAGCAAAATACTGTTGTCAAATATTCTGATAGATTTTCATACTTATTGGAGTACCCAATAGATTCATTAGCGTTTCCAAGAAGCGCCGATGAAGATGGGATCATCAAAAAAGTTCCGTCAAAAGATTGGACTAGTGGTTTTTTTCCGGGAAGTTTGTGGCTCATATCTAAAATTACTGGTGATAAGAGATATGGTGAAAGAGCCAAAGAGTGGACAAAATATATAGAAAAAGAGAAGTATAATGATCGAACCCACGATATGGGTTTTAAAGTGTTCTGTAGTTTTGGTAACGGATATCAGAGTACAAATAATGAATCTTACAAGACCATTATTATAGAGAGTGCTCAGACACTATCTACCCGATATAATAAAACAGTTGGAGCAATTCGTTCTTGGGATTTTAATAAAGAAGAATGGCAATTTCCAGTGATCATAGATAACATGATGAATCTTGAATTACTGTTTGAAGCTTCGAATTACTCAGAAGATGCAACATATTATAAAATCGCAGATCAACACGCAAAAACGACACTAAAAAATCATTTTAGAGACGATAATAGTAGTTATCACGTGGTGGATTATGATACCATAACAGGCGGTGTAAGATCTAAAGTAACACATCAAGGCTTTGGTAATGAATCTTCTTGGGCTCGTGGACAAGCTTGGGGTCTTTATGGGTATACCATGGCATATCGATACACAAAGAATACCGAATTTTTGGAAAAAGCAAAAAGGATTGCTGGTTTTATTATGGAGCATAAAAATTTACCTCAGGATGCTATCCCATATTGGGACTTTAATGCTCCCAATATTCCTAGTGAACCCAGAGACGCTTCAGCAGCGGCAATTATCGCTTCAGCTTTAATAGAGCTATATGGATATACAACAGATAACAAATACCTGAGTTTTTCTGATCGAATTATGAGCAGTTTATCATCAGAAAAATATGTGATTCAAAATGAATCGAAAATTCCATTCATACTAAATCACAGCACCGGAAACTGGCCAAAAAAGGATGAAATTAATGGTCCGATTAGTTATGCAGATTATTATTTTTTAGAGGCAACTCTAAGAAGAATTAATCTTAAATAAAGCCCTAACTTATGAATAATACTAGTCTTTCTTTCTGTATACGAATTGTACTATGTGTGTTTTTATCTACCTATTGTTCAGCTCAAATACAAAGATCTAAAGAGAACATAAATAATGATTGGGAGTATCTGGAATTGAATTTAGAGAGTATAGATCAGCTAAATAATCAAACTGGTTGGACTTCTATTAATTTACCACATACCTGGAATAATTATGATACGATGGATCTAAAACCAGGTTATAGAAGAAGTGCCAGCTGGTATAGAAAATATTTGGACATAGAAACTATAGATAAAGACTTGGTATATCAACTATATTTTGAAGGAGCAAATATTACTACTCAGGTTTATGTAAATGGTAAATTATCTGGAGAGCATATCGGAGGTTATATAGGTTTCACTTTTGATATTTCGAATCAGCTAAAAGCAGGAAAGAATGAAATATTGGTACGTGTAGATAATAGTTATGATCGAGAAATAATACCTTCTCAGAAAAGTGATTTTTTTATATACGGAGGAATTACAAGAGACGTATGGCTTATAAAAAAACATATATCCCATATCTCTGATTTAAAAATTACTACTCCTGATGTTTCTAAAGAAAAAGCATCGCTGAGGTTAGATTTAGAAATAGAAGGATTAGAAGCAAAAGAAAAGTTTGAAATAAGGGTGGAACTATTTGAACCGGATGGAAAAAAAGTTCAAACTCTTTCAAAAAAAGGAACTAATGGCCAATTAAAAATAGATTTCAAAAATATCAGTAAACCTTTACTATGGGACATTGATACTCCTAATCTCTATAAAGTAGAAGTTGTATTATTAAAATCTGACCAGCAAGTGGATAATGTAACTGAAAAAATTGGTTTCAGGTGGTTCGAATTTAAAAAGAACGGTCCTTTCTATCTTAACGGTAAAAGAGTATTATTGCGAGGGACCCATCGTCATGAAGAACATGCAGGATATGGTGCGGCTATGCCTAATTCGTTGCATCGCAAAGATATTGAGGCAATTAAAGAAATGGGAGCTAATTTTATAAGGTTAGCTCATTATCCACAAGATCCTGAGGTGTACAAAATGTGTGATGAATTAGGAATTCTAGTATGGGATGAACTCCCTTGGTGTAGAGGAGGAATAGGGAATGAAAAATGGAAAACAAATACCAAAAATATGTTGTCCGAGATCATCAACCAAAACTTCAATCACCCCAGCATTATAATATGGTCTTTGGGTAATGAAATTTATTGGTTACCGGATTTTGAAGACGGAGATAATGTAGATAAATTAAATGATTTCTTAAAAGAAATAAATACTTTGTCTCATACCTTAGATCCAACAAGAAAGACAGCTATCAGAAAATATTATGCGGGTTCGGATATCGTAGATGTCTTTTCTCCTTCAATTTGGTCAGGTTGGTATTCGGGTAGTTATACAACGTACCAAAAGGCGATAGATAAATATTTGAAAGAATATCCTCATTTTATTCACGCAGAGTATGGAGGTTCTAGTCATTATGGAAGACATACCGAAAATCCTATAGATGGCAGAGGAGCGATGGATCCCGATGGTTGGACAGAGGCCATAACACAGACTGCTGTTACTAACATCGCAAAAATTGGCGACTGGAGTGAAAATTATATAGTGGATCTTTTTGACTGGCACCTAAAAATTGCAGAAACCAATGATTCTTTTGTAGGAAATGTACAGTGGGCATTTAAAGATTTTGGTACTCCTTTAAGACCAGAAAATGATATTCCGTATGTGAATCAAAAAGGGATCATGGATAGAGAAGGAAATCCTAAAGATGCCTACTATGTTTTTAAGAGTTATTGGGCTAAGAATCCTTTTGTTTATATAGAATCGCATACCTGGACAGAAAGGCAAGGACTAGAGAATACACCGAGATTAGTAAATGTATACAGCAATTGTGATAAAGTAGCGTTGTATTTTGATGGAAAGCCCTTAGGAACAAAGAAAAAAGACATCAACGTATTCCCCGCGTCTGGACTTACCTGGGATGTGCTTTTTAATGAAGGGATCAATAAACTGAAAGCCGTTGGTTTTAAAGATGGAAAAAAAGTAACAGATAGTCTTACTGTTAGCTACAGATATAAGAAAAATGATGTGGCAAATTCACTTTCGCTTTCACATAAAAAATTAGAGAATGGAAATTATTTAATTGTTGCCACCGCAAAGGATAAGACCGGATTACGATGTTTAGACTATGAAGAAAGAGTATATTTTCAATGCCTGTCCGGAGGAGAAACAAAGAAACATTTAGGTACCCCGATGGGTAGCGAGGCTATAAAAATGTCTAATGGAAGAGCGCAAATTGAAGTTGTTCCTAACAATACAGGCGATACTATAGAAATGACGGTGCTAAACCAAAGTTTTAAAGGAACCTATTTAACCATACCTAAAACATAAATGAGAGTTCACATTTTGTTAGTTTTTGAATTGTTTTTAGGGAAGATGTCTTCAGATATCTTCCCTATTATTTTTTTAAAAAGGGAAATATTCTTTAGCGTTATGATAACAAATATCAGAAACGATTTTCCCTAACCACTTTTCATCAGCTGGTAACATTCCATTTTTAACATCGTCGCCCAGTAAATTGCATAGAATGCGACGGAAGTACTCATGTCTGGGAAAAGACAAGAAACTTCTTGAATCGGTTAACATCCCTACAAAACAGCTTAGCATACCTAGATTAGAGAGTGTGTTTAAATGTTTTTCCATTCCGTCTTTTTGATCCAAGAACCACCACGCAGCACCATATTGAACCTTTCCTTTAACCGTTCCGTCATTAAAATTACCAACCATAGAAGCAAAAACTTCATTGTCTGAAGGGTTTAAGTTGTATAGAATGGTTTTAGGTAATTGATCTGTTTTGTCTAAAGAATTTAAAAATCCACTTAAATTTTTTGCCTGAGAATAATCGCCAATAGAATCAAATCCTGTATCAGGTCCCAGCTTTTGCAATAGTCTGTCGTTATTGTTTCGAATGGCTCCAAGATGAAATTGTTGCACCCATCCTCTTTTGTGATAACAGGTGCTTAAAAAGAATAAAACCTTGAATTTGTAGTAGTTAATTTCATCGACCTCAAGAGCTTTTTTCGATTTTATTTTATTGAAAATCAGGTCAATGGTATAAGTTTCTTCAGAAAAATAATATAAATGTTCCAAACCGTGATCCGATAACCTGCAACCGATATCGTGAAAGTAATCGATTCTGTTTTCTAACGCAGCAAGAAGGTCGTCAAAATTCTTGATTTGGATATTTGATTTTTCACCCAGTTTTTCTAGATATTTCAGGTAAGAAGAAGAATCCTCTATGGCATAGGATTTATCTGGCCTAAAAGTGGGCAATAGCTTCAGTGATTTTTTTTGAGTAGCGTAACTGGTATGGTACTTCAGTGTATCAATCGGATCATCTGTGGTACAGACCAAAGTCACATTATTCATGCCAAGCAATCCCAAAGTAGAATGATCAGAGTTTTGAAGTAATTCATTACTTTCAGTATAAATTTTTTCTGCGGTATCCGGCGATAACAATTCATCAATAGAAAAGTGTTTTTTAAGTTCCATATGTGACCAGTGAAACAAGGGGTTTCTTACTGTATACGGAACAGTTTCTGCCCATTTCATGAATTTTTCTTTATCTGTAGATTTTCCGGTAATAAAATCTTCGCTAATACCTAAGGTACGCATAGCGCGCCATTTATAATGATCTCCTTGCAGCCAAGCTTCAGTAATGGTGTTAAATTTTCTGTTGCTACAAATATCTTCAGGAGATAGATGATTATGATAATCTATAATAGGTAGATGTTTGGCATGATTATGATATAGTATTTTAGAGAATTCATTTTGTAGTAAAAAGTCATCATCGATGAAAGAGAGCTTGGCTTTCATATTGCTAAAAAGTTAGGTTTATTAGATACTTGCAATATACCCACAGCGTAGTATCTAAAGATGTATTTTTTGGTAGAGAATTGTTCAGTACCTTAAAAACATGATACTTTTTTGGACTACCTAAAAAAAAAGACTTCTTTTGATGAAGTCTTTTTTAATGTATAGTGTTATTTGACATTATGAATATGCACATCTCTTTGTGGATATGGGATTGAAATCCCAGCTGCATCCAATGCATTTTTAGAATCTTCTAATGCTCCAAAGTAAACATCCCAATAATCTGCAACGTTGACATTGGGTCTCACTACTAGATTTATTGCATTATCCCCAAGCTCACTAACGGCAACTGTTGGAGCCGGGTCTTTTAGAACTTTAGGATTGTCTGTAAGGACTTTCATAATTACATCTTTGGCTTTTTTGATGTCATCTCCATAGCCGATACCAATATTTAAATCTACTCTCAGTGTTCCCTGAGAGGAATAATTAATAATGTTTCCATTAGATAGACTTCCATTAGGAATAATAGCTTCTTTGTTTTCTGGAGTAGACAATTTTGTAGTAAAAATTTCAATTTCTTTTACAACACCTAAAACTCCTTGAGCTTCTATTAAGTCTCCAATTTTAAAAGGTTTAAAAATCATTATAAGCACGCCTCCGGCAAAATTACCTAAAGACCCTTGTAAAGCTAAACCTATGGCTAAACCAGCAGCGGCTAATATCGCTGCAAAAGAGGTGGTTTCTACCCCAACAGTCCCTAGTACGGCTAGAATTAATAGTATTTTTAAAATCCATCCTACTAAATTTACCAGAAATTTTTGAAGACTTTCGTCATATTTTCTGGCCTTCATAAGTTTAGAAGTACCTTTCATCAGTTTTTTAATAATCCAGGAACCAATAAACCAAATAAGTAAAGCTCCTATTATTTTTGGACCGAAGTCTAAGATGAACTTAATACCTTCATCCAACCATTTTTGAATATTCATATGCAAGTGTTTTTAAATTTATGATTTGTGAATCTTAAAATTAATGATTTATGTTTTCGAAAGGCCAATACGCGCTTTGAGAATAATATAAATTCGATAAATGACCATTCAATTCCATTAAATGGTTAATATTCCTAAAATTTTTATAAGACTTCTTACAAAACTTCTAGATTATTCTTTTTAATTGTACTTTAGACAACCTCAAAAAACATAAACATGTCAGAATTTTGGTTATATGTAAAGCTGGGCTTATATCACGTATTAGATTGGCAGGCTTACGATCATATCCTTTTTTTAATTATACTTACCATTGCTTATACCTTCGATAACTGGAAAAGAATTCTTTTACTAGTTACATTATTTACTTTAGGTCACACTACTTCGCTCTTTTTGGCTGCGTATGATGTGGTTTCTGTAAATTCTAAACTAGTAGAGTTTTTAATCCCATTAACAATTTTAGCGGCGGCAATATTTAATGTATTCACTGCTGGAAAAGCTGCCGGTAAGAATAAAATTGGAGTTTTGTATGCCACAACCATATTCTTTGGGTTAATTCATGGATTAGGCTTTTCTAGTTTTTTCAATGCAGTTAGCAGTAATGTTAGTTCCAAAATTTTACCATTGATTGAATTTGCTTTGGGAATAGAATTAGCACAACTTACTGTGGTGGTGATAGTTCTTATTATCAGTTTTGTGATTCAAACGATTTTTAGATTCTCTAAAAGGGATTGGGTACTAGTCGTTTCTTCAATAGTGATAGGGATGGTGATCCCAATGTTAATTTCAAACAAAATATGGTAATTTATTGTCAATTAGGGTTGTATTTAAAACATAGTCATAATATATTCGTATTCTATTAAATAAAAGCACTATCCAAATTTTCAATATGCCAAAAAAAAAACAGTTAAAATATGATAAAGCATACCTTAGGATAGCAAGAGAATGGGGAAAGCTTTCCCATTGTGACAGGAAAAAAGTTGGTGCGGTTATTGTTAAGGATAGAATGATTATTTCTGATGGATTTAATGGAACTCCCACGGGATTTGAAAACCCATGTGAGGATGAAGAAGGATATACAAAATGGTATGTGCTACATGCAGAAGCGAATGCAATTTCTAAAGTAGCTTCTTCTACACAATCTTGCAAAGGAGCTACGTTATATATTACACTATCACCTTGTAAGGAATGTAGTAAATTGATTCATCAGGCGGGAATTAAGAGAATAGTATATCAAATAGGATATAAGGATAATTCTGGGCTTTCATTTTTAGAAAGGGCCGGAGTAGAAATAGAAAAGATTACAGAATTAGACGACGATTAATGGGTTATTCAAAAAAATATTTACCATTATTTATTGGTTTGGCGATGGGAGCAGGAGTTTTTTTAGGAAGTAAACTCGATTTTAGTAATCCATCGGCAAAGTTATTTTCATACAATGCAAAAAAAGAAAAATTAAATCGTCTCATCGACTATATAGACTACGAATATGTCGATGAAATCAATACAGATAGTATAGTAGATGTAACTGTAAATAGAATTCTTGAAAATCTCGATCCACACTCCGTATACATCCCACCCGAAGAACTAGAAGGGATTACAGAGAGCATGCAAGGCGATTTTATTGGTATTGGTGTTAGTTATTACCCTTATAGAGATACAATTTCAGTTATTCAAACAATCAAAGGAGGACCAAGTGAGCAATCGGGGATTATGGCCGGTGATCGAATATTAATGGCAGATCAGGATACACTCTACGGAGAACGTCTAAGAAGAGATGGATTAGCTGATAAGCTAAAAGGAGAATTAAATAGCCAGGTTCAATTAAAAGTCTATAGAAAAGGCAAAGGCATATTTGATGTGGTTGTAAAAAGAGGTAGAGTGCCATTAAGAAGTGTTGATGCGAGTTATATGCTCAAAGAAAACCTTGGCTATATAAAAGTAAATCGTTTTGCCGAAACTACCTTCAAGGAATTTAAGAAGGCCTTAGATTCTCTACAGGATATGGGAGCTGAGAACATAGTTGTTGATCTTCGGGATAATGGAGGAGGATTTATCGCTCCAGCTTTAAAGATGGCAGATGAGTTCTTGAAAAATGATAAACTGATTATGTTTACCAAAAACAAAAAAGGTGCTATTGAAAACAACTATGCTACCCGTAATGGAGGTTTCGAAAAAGGCGATGTATATGTTTTAATTAACGAAAATTCTGCATCCGCTAGTGAAATTTTTGCCGGAGCCATACAAGATAATGACAGAGGAACTATTGTAGGGCGAAGGTCTTATGGAAAAGGATTGGTTCAGAGAGAGATGGCACTAGGAGATGGCAGTGCTATAAGGTTAACAATTTCCAGATATTATACGCCAACAGGTAGGTCTATACAGAAACCATATGAAAATGGTAATAAAGAGTATTTTAATGAATATCTAGAGCGGTATAAAAATGGTGAATTGCAAAATGTAGATAGTATTCAGGTTGCAGATTCTTTAAAGTTTAAAACTCCGGGCGGCAAGACTGTTTATGGTGGTGGAGGTATCATACCCGATATTTTTGTGAGCAAAGATACTACCAGAGTGGGAGAGACACTTGATTACATGCTTCGCTCCGGAAGAATGGGTGGATATATATTTGAAGAGCTGGATAAGAAAAGAGATTTTTATAATCAATTAACCGAAGAGCAGTTTAAACAAGAAATAGAGATTGATGATGATTTTGCAGATGGGTTTCTGGTCTATACCCGAAAAAGGGGAATCGATATTAACCTAAAAAACTATAGAGATCAATTAAAGAAGTATCTGAAAGCTATTATGGCTCAGCAATTATTTGGAACAAATGCTTTTGAAAAGATCATTAATAAAGATGATAAAATGATTCAAAAGGTTCTGTCAATATCTCAATAGAATTTAAGAATAAAATAAAACTATGATTATTTCTGATGATTTTTTAATAGTAATATCTTTTGTCTTTTTTATGACGGCAGTTGTATGTAGACTATTCGATAATAGTGGATCTGTTTTATTGAAACACGGAATATATATAGAGTCTTCGTATCCATCACGATCGTTTCTTAAAAATTATATGTCTAACGAAAATTCAGTAATTTTAAAAAGCAAGCTGAGAAAAATCCTTGTTATCAGAAATATTCATAATTTTTATCAAATAATGGCTTTGGTGTCTTTTAGCTGGGTTATTGTAAGAAATATTTTCTTTAGATGAATTTAAGTGAATAGAAGAATATAACGCCAAACCCCAAAGTATGTCAGAATTAACAGAGTATCTAATAGCAATAGCAATTTGTTCCCCACTTTTTTTCTTTATAGTGGCAGTTGCATTTAGGTTATTGGATAATAGTGCCTCTTTGTTTTTAGATAACGAAATTTTGGTGGATTCATCTTATGTTTCTGGAGATTTAATAAGAGAGCACATAGAAGGTACTGAAGATATGAAGCTAAAAAAATCCTTGAAAAAGGCACTTGTTTTTAGAAAGTTGCATAATCTTTTTATGATTCTTGCAGTCATATCACTACCGCCGGTCATCATAGCCTGTTTCTTAATACCATTTATTGCTTAAATATTCTAAAATTATCTGTTCCCTCGTTTTTTCTGAATCGCTCTGGAAACCAATAAAATCAACAGTAAAATAATAACACAGGCAGAGGCCAGAATACTAATAAGCGCAGTTCGGCTATCACCTTGCAGGATATTGTTAAAATCCAAAACTGTGGCATTGTAAATAACCAAAGAACATGCTACTGCAATCAGGAGGTAGATAAAATATTTCATTTAGAATAATCCTTTTATATTAGTTGCAAATAATTTTACAGCTATAGCAAGCAAAATTACACCAAATATCTTACGAATAACATTAATTCCTTGTTTACCCAATACTTTTTCAATTTTCCCTGAAGACTTTAAAACAATATAGACAAAAATAATATTGATAACAATAGCGATTACAATGTTAATAGGCTGGTATTCAGCTCTAAGGGATAAGATAGAAGTCATGGTTCCTGCACCTGCAATCAGAGGAAATGCTAAAGGAACAACAGCAGCAGTTTCTGGCTCGTCGTCTTTATATAACTGAATTCCTAAAATCATTTCCAGAGCCAAAAAGAATATAATAAAGGCGCCGGCCACAGCAAATGAATTAACATCAATACCTATCAGATTCAGAATCTCTTTACCAACAAACAAAAAGAGGATCATCAATATAGCTGCGACAATAGAAGCTTTTTCACTTTGGATATGTCCCACTTTTTTTCTTAGGTCGATAATAATAGGGATACTGCCTACAATATCAATTACTGCAAAAAGGATCATACTGGCTGTTAGTATCTCTTTTAAGTCAAAATTCATTTTAGTAGATTTTTTAAGGTTGGCGCAAAAGTACACAGACTTAGCATAGTAAAAGTAGCATAAAAAGATAAATAATCAGTAAAATTTATCTTTCATAAATTCTATCTTCGCAATATGTTTCAATTAGGAAAAACCATAGTCTCAGAAGATATTATAGAAAAAGATTTTGTTTGTAATCTTTCTGCTTGCAAGGGAGCGTGTTGTATCGATGGTGAAGCAGGAGCACCTTTAGAAGAATCAGAAACTCTAAAACTGCAAGAAATCTATCCTATAGTAAAGCCGTATCTTAGAAAGGAAGGAATCGAAGCCATAGAAAAACAAGGCACTTACATTAAAACACCTCATGGTGAATTAGAAACCCCGCTCATTGATGGAGCTGATTGTGCGTATGTTATCTTTGATGAAAAAGGAACAGCGCTTTGTGCAATAGAAGAGGCATATAATCAAGGAGAAGTAGATTGGAAAAAACCAATATCCTGCCATTTATACCCCGTTAGAGTGCAGGATTATACAGAGTTTTCTGCAGTTAATTATCATAAATGGGAAATATGTGATGATGCCTGCACACTTGGAAAAGAATTGCAAGTACCGGTATATAAATTCGTAAAACAAGCATTGATCCGTAAGTTTGGAGAAGACTGGTATATGGAGTTAGAAAAAGTAGCAGAAGATCTTAGAAAATAAAATTTCCTTATTTTTATAGGATACGATGTTTACCTTTTGGTATTGATTGCCACTAACAAAAAAACCAAAACAATAATTCACATGAAAACAATTAAAGTATTTGCATTGATATGCAGCTTTTTGGCTGTATACTCCTGCGCAGAGGACGATGATAATACCATTGTCCTAAATTCTGAGGACACCGGAGTGTTCTTAGCAGAGGATTTAATAATCTTTAATCTACAAGGAGAGAATAATCTTTTGAATTTAGAAAAAGATGCTTTAGAAACCTTACTGGGGCAGACTGATGATCCTGATGAAATAGCTAGTCTAGAAGAGCAAATTGCAGAAATAGAAATGAATCTGACTTCAAATAATGAAGATATAGCCAGTTTTGAAGGGATTATCGCTCAAGCTCAGGAAGATGAGGGCATAGTTTTTATAAGAATACCTCCTCGTCCTCCTTTGCCTGGTCCTTGTGGTACAGCAAATTGTCCTCCTAAATTCGAAAATTTGAATACGATAATTTTTATCAGAACATTGTTGGAACTTTCAGCTAGTTTAAATAACAATAATCAAGAACCTTTAGGAGCATTTGGAGATTTGGAGACGTATCAAGACGGCCCTTTTCAAAGTATTAGTTTTGAATCATTCAATCAGTCAAGCAATTCTGCTATTTTAGAACTTAATTTTCAGATTGAGAATCTTCAGGAATCGATTACAGTAGAAGGAACTTTTTAAATATTTATTTATTTCATAATGATTAAATTAGCTTCAGAAATGAAGCTTTTTTTTATGAAAAAATATAAACTCATCATACTCTTTATGTTGATTGTTTTGACCTCGGTCAATGCACAAAGTCAAGAGACCAACCCAGAATTAGACAACTTATTGGACAAGGGTTTTCAGTTTTTATACACAAACTCAGATAGTTTAGAATACTATTTTGAAAAAGGTTATAAGATAGCGCAAAAAGAAAACGACATTAAAGCAAAGCTTACAATTTTATCATATCTAGTTTTTGCTAACGACTATCATAACAATCTTAATAAAGTAGTATACCATATTAAAAGAACTGATTCTCTAATAAATTCAGATAGTTTGTATGACACTGTAGATGATAAACTGGCTTATAAAATCAGGCTAGTTTTAGATAAAGCAAATTATTATTACAAAATAAGAAATGATACTAAATCGCTGCAGACTATCGAAGATCTTTTCGAGATTGTTAGTAAAACTCCCGATTCTTTGTTGGGGTTAGATAGAAATGATTTAGAACATACGTTAAATAATTATAAAGGGGATATTTATTATAGACAAGGAAAAAATGAGCTGTCAAAACAGTATTACAATAAGAATTTAAAAAGTAGTAATAAAGGCTTCATTGCAAGTACGAACATGTTATTGTCAAAAGTATACTTGGATGAGAAAAATTATCAAGAATCGAATGCTCTTATTTTAAAAACATTAACCTTTTACGAGAAAGCTTATGCCGAAAACGCTAATCAGTTTAGGAATAATATCATTGCAACTTATCAAAAACTAGCTGATAATTATATTCAGCTTAAGGATGCCGAAGCAGCACTTCAAGCACTTAAAAAGAGTGAAAAGTATTATGTAGATAACGATGCGTTTGAAAGAATAGCAGAGCTTATCTATGGAGATATCTATGCCGCTAATGAACAATTCGATAAAGCAGAAGCATTTTATCAATCTTATCTTACTAAAACTACAACATATAGAGAGAACAAAAAACACCAAGATATAGCAGATGCTTATTCCAGATTGGGTAGATTGTATATTGAAAAAAAAGATCCTGAACAAGCATTAAAATTTTATCAAAAATCTCTTGTGCAGCTAACACCAAATTTTGACAGTGAAAACATAGAAGATAATCCTGATCCTAAAAAAGTGTTGTCAAAATTAGAATTAGTCAAGGTGTTAAAAGAAAAATTAAAAACATTACGCTTATTATACACTAAAAGCAACAATGTACAGGATCTGAAAATAGCGTTTAATACGTCTCATGATATTATAAAAACGTTAGATTTATTAAAACCAGAATTTGAAAGTAAGGTGGATAAACAGTTTTTGATATCAGAAATGTATCCTGCTTTTCATAGCATGGTAGAAGTAGCTTATAAACTATATCAAACAACCAAAGAGCCAAAATATATTGACAATTCATTTTATTTCATGGAAAAAAGTAAAAGTGTTTTGTTGTTGGAAGCGGCCAGAAACTCACAGGCCAATTCTTATGGCGGTGTACCCGAAAAAATTATAGATAAAGAGCAGCAGTTTAGGGCAAATATTATTCACTTAGAAAAGAAGTTTTTTGATCAAAAGTCTAATATGGTGGTTTTTGATTCCTTATTTCAACTTAAAAACAGGTATTACAATTTTATCTCAGATATTGAACGTGATTACCCAAAGTATTATGATTTAAAGTATAACTCAGAAGTTACTAGTTTAGCTGAAACTACTTCTGAGATTATCAAGGATAAAGCATTATTAAGTTATTTTTCAACAAATACAAACTTGTTTTTGATAACAGCAGAAAATGATAAGAAAAACTTTTACAAAATACCTTTAGAAAAGGAAGATCGAGAACGCATCACAAATTTTTATTCGTTATTATCCAAAGTAGATCATAAAGATTTACCCGACATTTATAAGCAGGGATATTTGATCTATGAAAAACTTCTAAAGGAACCATTGCAAGAAATTCAATCTAATGAATTGATTATTATACCGGATGATATATTAAATTATTTACCATTTGATGCATTGTTAACTTCTGAAACCTCGGGAAAATATTTAATTGAAGAGTACCAGATATCGTATGCCAATTCTGCTACATTACTTAGAGAACAGCAACTCAAACCAGAAGCAAAAAAGAATCTATTATTAGCTTATGCTCCAAGTTTTGGTTCTGCCGATGAAGATAGTCAAAAGGATCGATCTGATTTTGGACCGTTATTACACAATACCACAGAGGTAAATCACATCGCAAAATATTTTAATGGAAAAGCAATTACAGGCACTGAAGCTTCGCTAGCATCTTTTTCAGAAAACTCGCAAAATTATAATATACTTCATTTTGCTACGCACGCGGCAACTAATGATGAACATCCCGATTATTCATACCTCGCATTTACTCCAAACAAAGATGGAGCAGCTAATTTATTATATGTTAAAGATCTGTATGGTTTCAAGATAAATGCAGATCTGGTAGCCTTAAGTGCATGTCAGACAGGATTAGGAAAGCTTCAAAAAGGTGAAGGAATGCTGAGTTTGGCAAGAGGATTTAGTTATGCAGGTGCCAAATCTTTAGTCACTACCTTATGGAAGATTAACGATCAGACTACTTCAGAATTAATGCAGGATTTTTATAAAAACCTGGATGCTTCCTTGCCAAAAGACAAGGCCTTAAGAGAAGCCAAGCTAACCTATCTAAACATAGCAGAAGATGAATTTTTAACGCATCCTTATTATTGGTCTGGATTTATGATTTCTGGCGATGTTACACCACTCCAAACAGATACTTCTTATCTTTGGTGGCTATTATTGCTGGGTATTCCCATACTTTTTGTAGGTATTAGAAAAGTAAAGAGCTTACTGTAAATGTTTTATTTTAGTTGTTTGAGTAATCTTTCAACATCACCTTTTTTAAAAGTTCCTTTTTCCAATATCTCTTCTAATAAAACAATAGCTTCGTCTTTTCTGTTTTCTTTCAGATATGCTAGTGATAAATACCATTTGCTCCTTTCTGATAATTCATCTTGTAAAGTAATATGTTTTTCTAATAATGGAATTGCTTCTTTTACTTTATCAGATGCCAATAAGGAGTTTGCCTGATATAATAAGAAATAAGGTCTTTTTGTAGTCTCGTATAACGTTTCGAACTGATCTGCAGCTAAATTATAATCTTTACTTTCATAAGAAGTAAAAGCTATGACTTCATCGTCCTTATCGTTTTCTCCACGAACGATAGGAGTTACTACATTTTTGTATGGTTCAAAATTATCTGCATATAATTGGTTGGTGTCAACACCAAAAGGATTAAGGAATGTTATTCCACCAATTGCAACTACAAGTAGTATCGAAGCTGCAACCAATAACTTTTTATAGTTAAATAAAGGTATTACTTTAGTTTCGTTTGCCGCAATTTTAGCCTCAAAATCAGCCATGCTTTTTCTCAGTTTGTCTCTGTCTTCAGTACCGGTGACTACTTTTAAGTTTTTAAAAAGTTCAACTTCGTCTCTAAACGTGGCATCATTTTCTAGTAAGCTATCAAACTGGTCTTTTTCAGAAGAAGTCAGCTCTGATTGTAAGTATTTGTCTATTAACTCTTCTCGTTCCATTTAAGCGGGGGTTTTAATTAATTCTTTTAGGGATTTCAAACAACGTGATTTCTGACTTTTTACTACATTTTTACTTTCGTAGCCCAAACTTTCAGTAATCTCGTCAATGGTTAGTCCCCGATAATAGAATAAGGTTAACATTTCTTGACAACGTTTCCCCAGATTTTTGAAATGCTGACGTAATAATTGCTGCTCTGGAGTTAATTGTGGTTCTTCAAAAATATCTTCTGTTTCCGATGTTTCTTTAAATTCTACACTGTTTTCATATGAAACTGTTTTTTTCTGTTTTTTGAGTTGATCATAGATCATATATTTTCCAATGCTAAATAAATAAGTCTTGACAGAGCTTTTTATATCGTCCAGTTTTCCATTGATAGCGTGTTCCCGAAGTGCAATGAAAGCTTCCTGGTATACATCAATAAGAGCATCATGATCTAGGTCATATTTTTTAGCAAATTGCAGAAAAGCATTACGATACTCATTGTAAATCTTTTCTAAAGCTTGATTATGACCTTTTTTTAGCGTTAAGAGTTCTTCCTTCATACTTTATAACCTGACATAGGGTAATAGGTTCATCTTATTTTCCGAAGATAAAGTTAACCTTTTTTATAAAAAGCCCACTAAGGTTTAAAACCAAACAAATTAATTATGAAAACTATTAAGCAAATCCTAGGAGTAGCCGTATTGTTTTTTTTGATGTTAATGCCTCAAAACACACAAGCCCAATTTTGGGAGAAAGTGGCGAAAACAGCAGAAAAGGCAGCAGAGAAAACGATTCTGAAAAAAACTGAAGAAAAAGTATCTAAAAAAACAGGAAAAACCATTGATGATGCTGTGGATGGAAAGCCGAAAAAAAAGAAAAAAAGAAAGAGCAAGAGTAAAAAGAAAAAAGGAGCTGTTATTTCTTCGGATAATGAAGAAAACAACTCAACAGATGCTGCTGAAGACTCGAAGCCTTCTTTTGCAGCATATTCTAAGTTTGATTTTGTTCCAGGAGAAAATATAATAGCATTCGAGGATTTTAGTCAAGATGAGATAGGGGATTTACCAGCGCGTTGGAATTCTTCTAACTCGGCAGAAGTTGTTACACTTAACAATACAGAAGGACGGTTTATACAAATCGGTACCGGGAAGGGGTCCTATGTGCCAGAGTTTATAAACGAGTTTCCTGAAAACTTTACGCTAGAATATGATGTGGTATTTGATTTTGATGTCTCAGAATATGCTTATCAGAGAGATTTAATGGTAGTTTTTTCTGATGTTCAAAATGCAGGATATGAACTACAAAAAAGTACTCCTGGTAAAAACGGTTTTGTTTTTGCCATTCGTGGTGGTATTAGTGGTGGAGGAAAAGTAGATATTCATAAGTATTGTGCAGATCGTAATTTGAATTTGCGCTCTGACAAGCAGATAGGTCAATTGAAAAAAGATAACAGTGGTAGAGGTCAAAAAATGCATATTTCTATTTGGAAACAAAAACAGCGACTTAGGGTTTACATTGATGAGCAAAAAGTGTTTGATATTCCCAGAGCATTCGAAAAAGCCACGGTAATTAGGAATTTAAAATTTTACTCTCAAACAACACCAGAAAATACATTCTACTATTTGGGTAATATAAGATATGCCGTAGGGAAACCGGATATGCGCAATAAACTAATTACAGAAGGAAAATTAGTTACCTATGGAATTACTTTCGATACCGGAAAGGCAACCGTAAAATCAGAATCGTATGGTACGATTAAAAAGATTGCCAATGTGCTTTCTGACAATACTCAAGTAAATGTTTTAATTACCGGGCATACAGATGCTGACGGAGATGATGTTTCCAATCAAAAACTTTCAGAAAGAAGAGCCATTTCCGTTAAAAACTTACTTGTGGACGAATTTGGTATTGATGCTTCTAGATTAAAAACTAGCGGTAAAGGAGAAAGTGAACCGATTGCCAAAGAAAACACACCTGAAGCTAAAGCGAAAAATAGAAGAGTAGAATTTCAAAAAATATAAAAAAAATAATTAAAAATGTTTACCTATTGATTTTTAGGTAAACTAAGAAGTGAATTATCTAACAATTAAAAAAAGAAACAATGAACACAAAATTTAGAAGAGTAAGTATGCTAATTATGGTAGCGGTCGCTACAATCTTTCAATCCTGTAGTAGCGAAGATGATGGTATATTAATTGAAAATGAAAATCAATTAGAAGATATTCAAGGTCGAATAGAACAGTATCAAACAGCTATAGAAAATATACAAGCTCCTGACCAGATGCAGGAATATGCTAGTCAAAATACGTATGCTTCTGCCGCAGTTTTATCTTTGACCTCATTACAGGTACAGGCTTTAACATACTCTTCAATATTTTTATCAATCCCGGATGATGCAGAACCACAAGGTACAATAGGTAAAAGTGGAAGAAACGCAAATACTTGGGTTTGGAGTTATGGCGGTGTTACCTTGTATTATACGATAACATCAGATACTGTTTTTGATTATTTTACGTATGATATTGAAGAAAACGGTGTTCGTAGAAACTTTTATGAAGGTAGAGTTAGAAAAGATGGAACTTTCTATGAAGTAAAATTTAATGGAGAAAATGGTGAATTTATCTTAATGACGTATACGAAAACTGGTAATATTATCAATTTTACTATAGAGAATAACGACAATGATAAAATAGAACTTGTCTTTAATGAAGCGGATCAATCCGGGTCCATTAAAGTATTTGAGTCAGGAATACTAAATGAAAGCTTTGTATGGTCATCTAATGGAACCGGTTTATATACAGATCATAGGACAGGTGAAACTTTTTCTTGGCCATAGGATTTAAAACGAAGCAAAAAATATTTTTAAAGAGAGTCATGTGTGTAACTGCACATGACTTTTTTGATTTTTAGAAGCTGAAAAAGAAAAAAAGTAGCTTTTTTTTATAATTTTCAACATGTGGTTTTGCCGTAAAATGTATGGTTTTTAGGTTTTGTTTTTTTTAAGTAAAAAACCTTGTTAGTAAGTGAAAAATAAGTGCTTTTTGAAGTTACTAACAGCGTTGTTTATATCTTTTTTTGCTTACATAAAATATTGGTAATCAGTGTTTTGTGTTTGATTTAAAAAATATGGAGTTTTAATGGTTAATTCCCGTCGTGTTGAAAACTTTGTTGAAAACGTTTGCTAACTTTTTGTGAAACTTCCTAAGCATTTTTTGATCTTTGTTAGTCCATAGCGGAAACAAAAAAATAAAAACTAGCTAAAAGAAAAAAGATGAATGCAGTAGAGCCAATCTTACAAGAAAATAAAGACAGATTCGTAATTTTTCCTATCAAACATCATGATATTTGGGATTGGTATAAAAAATCTGAAGCTAGTTTCTGGACGGCTGAAGAAATCGATTTACATCAGGATATTACTGATTGGGCAACAAAATTGACAAATGACGAAAGATATTTCATCAAACATATTTTGGCATTTTTCGCAGCTTCGGATGGGATTGTAAATGAAAATTTAGCAGAGAACTTTGTTAATGAAGTTCAGTATAGTGAAGCAAAATTCTTTTACGGTTTTCAGATTATGATGGAGAATATTCATTCTGAAACTTATTCTTTATTGATCGACACCTATGTAAAAGACGAAAAAGAGAAAGATATTTTATTCAAAGCAATTGATAATTTTCCTGCAATTAAGAAAAAAGCAGATTGGGCCCTAAAATGGATCGAATCTGATTCTTTTGCAGAACGCCTAATTGCCTTTGCCGCAGTAGAAGGTATTTTCTTCTCGGGAGCGTTTTGTTCTATTTTCTGGTTAAAGAAACGTGGATTAATGCCAGGGCTTACTTTTTCTAATGAATTAATTTCTAGAGATGAGGGAGTGCATTGTGATTTTGCAGTTCATTTACATAATAAACATTTGGTAAATAAAGTGCCAAAAGAAAGAATTCGTGAAATTATAGTGGATGCTCTTAATATAGAAAGAGAATTCGTTACAGAATCACTTCCTGTAAGTTTGATAGGGATGAATTCTAAATTAATGACGCAGTACTTAGAGTTTGTTACCGATAGATTATTAGTAGAACTAGAGTGCGAGAAAGAATATGGAACTGCGAATCCGTTTGATTTTATGGATATGATCTCGTTACAGGGGAAGACCAATTTCTTCGAAAAACGAGTTTCAGAATATCAAAAAGCGGGAGTTCTTAATAAAGATACCGAAGAAAATAAGATAAGTTTTGATGCTGATTTTTAAGCCTTAAAAATCATTTTCAGAATAAAGATACATTCATTCTGAGCTAGTCAAGAATAGGACTTCTATTTAAATAGCGATTAGCTCAGTTTGATAAAGCTTGCTGTAAGCTTTGCACAAAAACAGAGAAAAGACGATAGTCATATAATGGAATTTTACTTGTAGAAACACTCTGATTACAACGAACCGGAGGTTTCTTTTTAGTATCCGATTTCGGGGGAGAAATCATCTGTAAATTTTAGTTTACAGTAAATAAAAGGAATAGTAACACAGATTAATATCACGTTCTTCTGAAGAAGAATTTTATAAAAACCAAAAGCGTATGTATGTAGTAAAAAGAGACGGTCACAAGGAGCCAATTATGTTTGACAAAATTACCGCACGGGTAAGAAAACTATGTTATGGATTAAACGCTCTTGTCGATCCAGTGAAAGTGGCAATGCGAGTGATAGAAGGATTGTATGATGGGGTAACTACTAGTGAACTGGACAATTTGGCTGCAGAAATCGCTGCTACGATGACAATTGCGCATCCTGATTACGCTAAACTAGCTGCACGTATTTCGGTTTCTAACCTACATAAAAACACCAAAAAGACTTTTTCTGAAGTAGTTACAGACTTGTATGAGTATGTAAATCCTAGAACAGATAAAAAAGCACCATTGATCTCGGATGAGGTATATGAGGTGATTATGGCTAACAAAGAAAAGTTAGACTCTACGATTATTTACAATCGTGATTTTGGTTACGATTATTTTGGTTTCAAAACATTAGAACGTTCATACTTACTAAAAATTAATGGTAAGATTGCAGAACGTCCTCAGCACATGCTTATGAGAGTTTCTATAGGTATTCATCTTAATGATCTGGATGCAGCTATAGAGACGTATGAGTTAATGTCTAAGAAATATTTTACGCACGCTACACCTACCTTATTTAATTCCGGAACACCAAAACCACAAATGTCATCTTGTTTCTTGTTGGCAACAAAAGATGATAGTATTGATGGAATATATGACACATTAAAGCAAACGGCTAAGATTTCACAATCTGCTGGGGGAATAGGATTGTCTATTCATAATGTAAGAGCTACAGGCTCGTATATAGCAGGTACTAATGGTACATCAAACGGTATCGTTCCAATGCTACGTGTATTCAATGACACCGCACGTTACGTGGATCAAGGAGGAGGCAAACGTAAAGGTTCTTTTGCTATTTATGTAGAGCCTTGGCATGCAGATATTTTTGACTTTTTAGATCTTAAGAAAAATCATGGTAAGGAAGAAATGCGAGCACGTGATTTATTCTACGCGATGTGGATTCCGGATCTATTTATGAAACGTGTACAGGAAGATGCAGAGTGGACGCTAATGTGTCCTAATGAATGTCCTGGATTATTTGATATTCATAGTGATGAATTCGAAAAAGAATATCTACGTTTTGAAGCAGAAGGAAAAGGCCGTAGAACGATAAAAGCACGTGAGCTTTGGGAGAAAATCCTGGAGTCTCAAATCGAGACAGGAACTCCTTATATGTTATATAAAGATGCAGCAAATCGTAAGTCTAATCAACAGAATCTAGGTACGATCCGTTCTTCTAACTTATGTACTGAGATCATGGAGTACACAAGCCCCGATGAAGTAGCAGTTTGTAATCTGGCATCTATTGCATTACCAATGTTCGTGAAAAATGGAGCATTTGATCATAAAGAGCTTTTCAAAATCACAAAACGAGTAACTAAAAACTTAAATAAAGTAATAGATCGTAACTATTATCCGGTAAAAGAAGCTGAAAATTCTAATATGCGTCATCGTCCAATTGGATTAGGTGTACAAGGGCTTGCAGACACTTTTATTCAGTTACGTATGCCTTTTACCAGTGATGAAGCTAAAAAACTAAACCAAGAGATTTTTGAAACTTTATATTTTGCAGCAGTTACAGCATCTATGGAAGAAGCTACTGCTGATGGACCATACCAAACCTATGAAGGATCTCCTATTTCTAAAGGAGAATTCCAGCATAATTTATGGGGAATTAAAGATGAAGAATTAAGCGGTCGTTGGGACTGGGCAGGTCTTCGTAAAAAAGTATTAAAAAACGGAGTGCGTAACTCATTGTTGGTAGCGCCAATGCCAACAGCATCAACGTCTCAGATCTTAGGAAATAATGAAGCTTTTGAGCCATACACGAGTAATATATATACAAGACGTGTTTTATCAGGAGAGTTTATTGTAGTAAACAAACACCTGTTAGAAGATCTTGTGCAATTAAATCTATGGAGTGATGATTTGAAGGATGCGATTATGCGTGCTAATGGATCTATCCAAAATATAGATATTATTCCTCAGGATCTTAAAGAATTGTATAAAACGGTTTGGGAGTTGAGTATGAAGGATATTATTGATATGTCTCGTCATAGAGGATATTTTATAGATCAGTCTCAGTCACTAAACCTATTTATGGAAGGTGCGACAATGGCAAAACTTACTTCGATGCATTTTTATGCGTGGAAGAGTGGATTAAAAACAGGGATGTATTATCTAAGAACTAAGTCTGCGGTTGATGCGATTAAGTTTACACTTAAAACCGAAAAGAAAGAACAGCCACAACCTGAAAAAGTAGCGGTTGCAGCGGCACAAGTGATGGAAGCACAATCTGCTTCCAAAACACAACCACAACCAGAAGCGGTACAAGTTTCTGCAGAAGGTACAGCATTAACTCCGGAAGAACTTCGTGCAATTATCGCACAATCCAAAGAAGCTGAAGGAGATGATTGTTTAATGTGTGGGTCTTAAAGACTCAATTTATATAGGGCAAAAGGGAAGTTTTCTTAGAATACTTCCCTTTTTTGTATATTCGAATTTTTTAAAATATGATGAACTGGGAACAGCTCCTATCCTTAAAAAGACAGGGAGATACGAATAAAAGATTGCGTAAAGAACAAGACGAAACCCGGTTGGGTTTTGAGGTAGATTATGACAGAATTATATTCTCTTCGGCATTTAGAAGTTTACAGGATAAAACTCAAGTAATTCCATTATCCAAAACCAGTTTTGTACACACCCGATTAACCCATAGTTTAGAGGTTTCTGTAGTGGGGCGTTCTCTTGGTAGAGTAGTAGGAAAGAAGATTTTAGAAAAGCATCCACATCTTTCTACCATTCACGGATATCAGTTTAATGATTTTGGAGCCATCGTGGCTGCTGCTGCATTATCACATGATATCGGTAATCCACCTTTTGGGCATTCTGGAGAAAAAGCTATCGGAGAATATTTTGCTACTGGAAACGGTAAGAAGTATAAAGAGTCCTTAACTCCGAAGCAATACCAGGATCTGATAGATTTTGAAGGAAATGCCAATGGATTTAAGATCTTAACCGAGTCCAGACAAGGAATAGAAGGAGGATTACGATTATCTTATGCTACGCTCGGTGCTTTTATGAAATACCCAAAGGAATCCTTGCCTAAAAAACCAACGTCTCATATTGCACATAAGAAATTTGGATATTTTCAGAATGAAAATACTTTCTTTAAAGAAGTAGCAGAGGAAGTAGGGTTACTGTCGCACAGGATTGGGGATGAAACTACTTATAGTAGACATCCGCTAACATTTTTGGTAGAAGCTGCGGATGATATTTGTTATACGATTATAGATTTTGAAGATGGTATTAACTTAGGGTTGATACAAGAGGAATACGCTTTAGAATATCTGATCAAGTTGGTAAAGGATACGATTAATACTTCAAAATATAACAGCCTAACTACTACTGCGGATCGTTTGAGTTATCTACGGGCATTGGCAATTAATACCTTGATACAAGAAGCGGCTAGAACTTTTGTACAGTATGAAGAAGAAATCTTATCAGGTAGCTTTGATACCGCTTTAATTGATAAAAGTAAGTACCAGGCACAAATTGATGATATTATTAAAATTAGTATTGATAAGATATACCAAAGTTCTGAAGTAGTAGAAAAAGAGATTGCGGGATATGAGATCCTTGCTACGTTGTTAGATAGGTATTGTACGGCTACAGATCACTATAATAATGGACAACCTTCTAATTATGATAAATTAATTCTGAAAGCTGAAGGAAACAATTTCGACTATAAAAATGACGATCTATATACTAGATTAATAAGTATTAGTAATTATGTTGCCAGTCTTACGGATGGTAATGCACTGCTAAAATTTCAGAAAATCAAGGGGTTGGAAATCTGATATTTTGTATTTAGAGCTTCTTTTTTCCTTATTTTTAGGCTTCTTAATGTTTTAATGAACAATAAGTTTAAGGTAAATTTAGTTTTAGAATGAAGAGATTTTACTGGAGTATTTTGTTTTTCGTACTAATTTTCTGTTCTTCGGAAATGAACGCTCAATCAACATATCTTCAGTTGATCAAAGAATATTTGATGGAAGAAGGAATGTCCAAAGATGATATCGCTGGACTTCAGATTCAAAGAGAATCGTTTTCCAAGAGCATGAAAGCTTCTAATGTGTATGTTCTTCAAGAATATAAAGAGATTCCCATCTATAATGCAATAGGAAGTTTTGTTATCAAAAATGGAAAAGTAATTTCTTTTTCCGGGAAATTTCATCACAATCTTTCCCAAAAAATAAATACAACAACGGCTGCTATTTTGGCCACAGATGCAGTCCGGTATGTTGCTTCTGATATTGGTATTGATATTCCTATTGATTTAAAAACGATTACTAAAACAGACGAAGGAAAAACAGTATACTCTGATAACAATATATCTCAGGAACAGATACCTGTTGAGCCAATGTATGTATCTAAAGATGATGCATTAGTACTTTGTTGGGATGTTAGTATTTATACATTAGATGGTCAGAACTGGCATAGTGTAAGAGTAGATGCTATAACCGGTGAAGTTATTGATAAAACGGATTGGATGTTCGAATGTTCATTTGGGAATCATCAGTATAGAAATAAAACGAAAAGTAATGTACTTCAACCTTCTTTTGGATTTAAAAATGAATACAATTTTTTAATGGAAGGAAGTTATAATGTATATCCAATACCTGCTGTAGAAAGCCCTAATCATGGCAATAGAGTGCTTGTTTCTAACCCGGCGGATGCAACAGCATCTCCTTTTGGGTGGCATGATACAAACGGTATGGCAGGAGCCGATTTTACAACCACAAGAGGAAATAATGTGTTAGCGTCTGAAGATGTGAATGCTAATAATGGTATAGGAAACTTGGCTGATGGAGGTGCTAATTTAATATTTGATTTTCCTTTTGATCCAAATGAATCTGTAGAAAACTTTGAAGAAGCTGCTATAACAAACCTTTTTTATGCTAATAACGTGGTTCACGATGTATGGTATCAATATGGCTTTGATGAAACCGCGGGTAATTTTCAGTTTAATAATTATGGCAAAGGTGGATTAGGTAGCGATGAAGTGTTTGCCGATGCTCAGGATGGTTCAGGGTTTAATAATGCTAATTTCGGTACTCCTCCTGATGGTGCAAATCCAAGAATGCAGATGTTCTTATGGAATCCAACACCAGATCCGGCTGTAGATACTTTTGTAGTGAATAATGGGAGTTTATCGGGAGCCTATATCACAGTAGACAACTCATTTAATCCAGGGCATGTGGATGCTCCTGTATTTCCGGATGGACTTACGGCAAATCTTGCACTTGCAATAGATGATGATGCTTCAATAGATGCTAATGATATTTGTTCGAATATTATCAACCCAGCTGTATTAAATGGAAATATCGCTGTGGTGAGAAGAGGTAGTTGCAATTTTGATGATAAAGTATTTAGATGTCAGACAGCTGGAGCTGTTGCTGTTTTAGTTGTGAATAACGTTGCGGGAGATCCTATTGCGATGGGAGGAGATAATGGCAGTATAACTATTCCTGCAATTATGATAGGAAGAGATGATGGTGAAGCGTTAATAACTGAAATGACCTCAAGTACTATAAACATTACACTATCAGATGTAGGCAGAAACTTTTTTGCAGAGGATAGCAGTTTTGATAATGGAATTGTTGTTCACGAATATGGTCACGGTATTTCGAACCGTTTGACTGGTGGAGCTGATAATTCAGGTTGTCTAACTTCTTGTGTTCAGTTTGATCCAAATGGAAATTGTATCCAGGCAACAGAGCAAATGGGTGAAGGTTGGTCTGATTGGTTTGCATTGATGATGACTATTGAGTCTGGAGATGCAGGGGCAGATAGCAGAGGTATTGGAACTTATTCTGTAGGTCAACCAACAACAGGAGGCGGTATCAGACCTTTTCCGTATAGCACGAATATGAGCATTAATCCGGTTACCTATGCAGATACCAATAATACATCTAATTTCTCTGCCCCACACGGAGTCGGATCTGTTTGGGCTTCCATGCTTTGGGACCTTTCTTGGGCCTTGATAGAAAGAGACGGTTTTGATCCGGATTTATATAACGGAACCGGCGGGAATAATCTTGCAATGCAGTTGGTAATAGATGGGTTAAAATTACAATCTTGTAATCCTGGTTTTATTGATGGACGTGATGCTATTCTTATGGCAGACGAAATAGCAAATGCCAGTGTAAACGCCTGTTTGATATGGGAAGTTTTTGCTAGAAGAGGTTTGGGCTGGAGTGCTGCGCAAGGAGACTCTCTAAGAAGGACAGATCAAACCGAAGCTTTTGATATCCCCCCTTCTTCAGAAGTATCCTGTTTGTTAGATGTGGAAGATTTTGAAGAAAATATTTTTAGGATTACGCCAAATCCTTCTCGGGGTAATTTTGTAATTAATGTGTCCAAAGGTTTTGGTGAAAGTAATTTGAGAATTGTGGATATTAATGGCCGAATTGTTTTTGAACAAGATATTCTATTGAATAGCTCGTATAGTATTAATGCGCAGAATTTAGGAACAGGAATTTATTTGTTACAAATATTGACTAAAGAAGGAAGTAGATATACCACTAAGATTGCGATTCAATAGGTAAAATTATTTCTCGAATGGTTTCTCTAATTTTATGAGCAGAAATACCACAAATTTCGTGTAATTCTTCTGTGGTTCCATGGTGTATAAATTGATCAGGAATTCCAAGAATTTTAATGGTTGGAGCGAGCTCATTTTTATTGGCAAAATCTGTTATAACACTTCCAAAACCTCCTATAATTGTTCCGTCTTCTACGGTTATGATCGTTTTGTACTTCTGTAATATTTTCTTTAATAATTCTGAATCCAAAGGCTTAATGAAGCAAAAATGATAGTGACTTAATTTTTCGTCGATAGTTTCTAAAGCATTGATTACATTGTTAGCGATCGCTCCTGTTGATATGACAGCTATTTCTGAAGCTTCTTCAGTAAGACACTTTCCTTTACCAATCTGAACTTTTGCGAAAGTTGTTTTCCAGTTTATAATAGTACCTCTTCCCCTGGGATATCTGATGGCTATTGGATGTTCTAATCCCAAAGAAGCGGTGTATAGAAGATTTCTCAATTCAATTTCGTTAATTGGCGCAGCTAGAATCATATTTGGAATACAATTTAGGTATGCAATGTCAAAAACACCGTGGTGTGTAGCTCCATCTGCCCCAACTAATCCCGCACGATCTATACAAAAGATAACGGGCAAGTTTTGTAACGCAACATCGTGTATAACTTGATCATACGCACGTTGTAAAAATGTAGAGTAAATAGTGCAAAAGGGTATCAATCCTTGTGTTGCCATCCCTGCTGCTAAGGTAACCGCGTGTTGTTCGGCTATACCTACATCAAAAGCTCTGTCCGGCATTTCTTCCATCATATATTTTAAGGAACTACCGGTTGGCATAGCAGGAGTGATACCAATAATCTTTTCATTCTCTCTGGCTAATTCTAAAATAGTATGTCCAAATACATCCTGAAACTTAGGAGGTTGTTGTGTATCGTTTTTTGGAAGTAAATCTCCAGTAGCTGCATCAAATTTTCCGGGTGCGTGATACGCTACTTGATTTTCTTCGGCTTGTTTTAACCCCTTACCTTTGGTAGTTATGATATGCAAAAGTTTAGGCCCTTTGGTGGACTTTAGCTTCTCTAGCGTTTCTAATAGTTTGGGTAGATCATGACCATCAATAGGTCCAAAATACCCAAAATTCAATGCTTCTATAATATTATCGGTTTTCGGCTTATACCCAACTTTGGCTTTGGTTAAATATTCTTTTAACGCACCAACACTAGGATCGATTCCTATCGAATTATCATTAAGAATGATCAGCATATTTGCATCTGTAACTCCGGCGTGATTCAATCCTTCAAATGCCATTCCGCTTGCGATAGAAGCATCTCCAATAACTGCAATATGTTGTTTTTTTGTATCGCCTTTCAATTTTGATGCAATTGCCATTCCCAAGGTTGCAGAAACGGAAGTAGATGAATGTCCAACCCCAAAAGTGTCATACTCACTTTCACTTCTTTTAGGGAAACCGCTAATGCCACCTAGTTGGCGATTGGTATGAAATAGGTTTTTCCTGCCTGTAAGAATTTTATGAGGATATGCCTGATGCCCAACATCCCAAACTAATAAGTCATTAGGTGTGTCAAAAATATAGTGCAAAGCAATTGTAAGTTCTATAACGCCAAGACTTGCTCCCAGATGGCCTTCTTTAGTTGCGACAATATTAATAACAAAATCACGTAGTTCTTTTGCCAGAACGGGTAACTGATCAGCAGAAAGTTTACGCAGATCCTCGGGATACTTTATTTTTGAAAGTAGAGTGTCTTTCATACTGTAAAAGTACTATTTTGAAATGAGCTGTAACAATTAAGTTTATATAACTGATATTATCTATAAACTTAAATACAATCAAAATAGGAAGCATTATATTTAGTAGTTTTACTTAAAATTCAATACTATATGTTTGATCCATATGACGATTCGCATTTTATGAGAAAAGCACTTCAGGAAGCTGAAGCAGCATACGATAAAGGAGAAATACCAATTGGAGCGGTTGTGGTAGTTGCCGATAGGGTTATTGCCAGAGCCCATAATCTAACAGAACTATTAAATGATGTAACTGCACACGCAGAAATGCAGGCAATTACTGCGGCGGCGAATTTTTTAGGAGGTAAATATCTCAAAGAATGTACACTCTATGTAACGATAGAACCCTGCCAGATGTGCGCCGGAGCCTTGTTCTGGAGTCAGATAGGGAAAATTGTATACGGAGCTAGAGATGAGCAACGCGGTTGTATCAATATGGGAACCAAACTACACCCTAAAACCAAAATGATGGGAGGGGTTTTGGAAGAAGAATGTAGTACATTATTGAAGCGCTTTTTTGTAGAAAAGCGTAATCTAAATTGACCTTAGTTTACTACTATGAAAAATACGATTGCAGAAAGGATTCAGGATTTTTTAAAGGAGTTTCCTCCTTTTAGTATGCTGAAAAAGGAGGAGCTATTGATGATTTCTGCTCAAATTCGAGTATTGTATTTAGAAAAAGGAACCGTTGTTTTTAAACAAGATCAGAAATGTCATGATGAATTTTATATCGTAAGAGAAGGAGCAATCGGATTATATCGTACTACTGACAATGAACAGAATCTGGTAGACATCTGTGATGCTGGAGATTTGTTTGGATTGCGGATTATGATTATTAAAAAAGATTATAGAATGTCTGCCAAGGCGGATGAAGAATCTATTGTGTACGCAATTCCATCATCAATTTTTAAACCTTTTATTGATGAAAATAAAGAAGTAAACAAATTCTTATTAGAAACGTTTGCGGCTCACGCAAGAAACTATTACACAGAAACAGAAAAAGGGAATAGAATAGATAATACCATTTCTATTGACACCGCAAGAGATCTTTCGACTTTACGAACTATTTCTTATCGTAAAAAACCACTTATTTGCAAGCCAACTGCTATAGTAAAGGATATAGCATTACAAATGAATGCCCACAAGGCAAACTCCATAGTGGTGACAGATGAAAATAAGTATCCTTTGGGTATCATAACGGATAGCGATCTCAGGGCAAAAATTGCTACGGGTTTATTTCCGGCTACATCTTTAGTCACAGAGATAATGACAGCGCCTGTAAAAACGTATTCTAAAAAACTGACAGTTGCAGAGGCGCAGATTGCTTTGATCAAAAATAATATCAGTCATCTATGCATTACCAAAGATGGTACTCGCAATTCTAAATTAGCAGGTGTTTTTTCTAATCACGACTTGTTGGTGTCTTTTGGAAATAATCCTTCTGTTTTAATTAAGGAAATTAAGAGAGTAAAAAAAATTCAACGACTTCGATATATAAGAAAACAAGTAGAGAGACTACTACAAACGTATTTAGAACAGGACATTCCGACGATGCATATCTTAAATCTTATTTCAGAAATTAATGATGCGTTAGTGGTACGAACTATAGAAATATCGTTAGAAGAAATGCCTTCACCACCACCTGTAAAGTTTAGTTTTTTGGTATTGGGGAGTCAGGGAAGAAGGGAGCAACTATTGATAACAGATCAAGATAATGCTATTGTATTCGAAGATGTGGGTAAAGAAGAGTATCAAAGTACTCAAGCTTATTTTTTAGAACTAGCAAGAAAAATTACCAAAAGTTTGCATACCATAGGTTTCGAATATTGTCCAGCAGAGATGATGGCGAGCAATCCAAGATGGTGTATGTCGGTTTCAGAATGGAAAACTCAATTTACCGACTGGATGACTACTCCAACAGAAGAAAGTACACTATTATCGTCTATATTTTTTGATTTTCAATCGGTTTATGGAGATGAAAGTATGGTTAATGAGTTATCTGATGTAGTTTTTGACGGAGTAAATAAAAGTAATAGATTTTTAGCTTTATTAGGTGTGAGTGCATTGCAAAAACCGTCTCCTTTAGGATTTTTTAAGCAGTTTTTGGTAGAACAAAATGGCGAACACAAAGATACATTTGACATAAAGACCAGGGCGATGATGGTATTAATAGATAGTGCTAGGATCTTGACTTTATATCATAATCTGAAGGGGATTAATAATACATTACTTCGTTATGAAAAACTAGCAGAACTTGAGCCAAATAATAAAGAGCTTTTTGAGAGTTGTGCCAAAGCCTTCAGGGTTTTACTTAAATTCCGAGCACGTCAAGGATTGATCCATAAAGATTCTGGTAGATTTATAAAACTAAACACACTCAGCAAAAATGATAAGCTCAGGCTTAAGCGGTGTTTCAGACCAATAAGAGATATACAAGAAGTATTAAGAGTTCGTTTTCAGCTTAAAACATTAATGTAAATGAGTTTCTGGTCGCGAAAAAACAATAAAGAGTTTCCTGATTTCTGGAAAGACTATTTGGCTCTTTTCGATAAAACTTATGATAAGGTTCCTATCGAGGAGATTCGGTTTGTTGCTTTTGATACAGAGACAACAGGATTTGATTATGTAAATGATAGAGTTTTATCAATTGGAGCAATTGCTATTAATTATATAGCTATAGATGTTTCAGATCAGTTGGAATTATATCTAGAGCAAGACGTATTCAATTCTGCAACTGTAAAGATTCATGGCATTCGAAGAAATAATAATTTCGAAACTGTTACAGAGTCTAAGGCTATTGAGATGTTTATTAAATATATAGGAAACTCTATTTTGATAGCGCATCACGCAGATTTTGATAGAAGAATGATAAATAGTGCTTTACAAAGACAAGGGTTAGGAAAACTAAAAAATAGATTTCTGGATACAGGAGTGCTTTTTAGAAAAACCAAACACTTAGTATATCGAAATCAAAGAGGTTCCAATCATTATACCTTAGACGAACTATGCGATGATCTTAAGATTTCTAAAAGTGACAGACATACTGCATCCGGGGATGCCTTCATAACTGCAATGGCTTTTCTAAAAATCGTTTCAAAATTAAAAATTGATAAAGAGGATAAAGCATCTACTCTTTTCTGATACCATAATAGATAAAACCTGATTTGCAACGTTATCTGTAGGTTAGCGTCTCTTTTGTATAATCAACTTGAATGCAAAGGGCATTATACTTCATTATTTCTTTAACCAGTTTTGTTGGGTTTTCTCAAGATGCCGACATACTGCGCGGTAAAATAGTTACAGATACGCTGCAGTCTAAATCAATAAATATTATAAATATCACAAAAGGCATTGGAACTATTAATGATCGTGTCGGGTTTTTTCAAATCAGAGCAACTCAGGGCGATACCATTGTTTTTTCTTCTGTTCAGTATCAACAAAAAACACATATTGTAACTAAAAAAGATCTGAAACAGGCAAATCTTTCTATTCAATTACAAGTTAAGGTAAACGAATTAGAGGAGGTTATGGTTTCACAATACGATTTAACCGGTGAGGCAAAAGAAGATGTAAAAAAAATAAAAACATACGAGAAGAACTTGCCCATGTTTAATGCAAAAATGCTTGATGAAACCCAATTTATTCACGAAAAGGGAGCGAAAACGGTTAAAAATAGGGTTGTAACTGATGAAATGGATGCAACACCAATTAATATTATTGCAGTGGGTAGAATGATCGCGAGTCTGTTTAAGAAAAAAGATGCACGACAATCAAAAGAAGTTCGAATTCCTGAAGTGTCAGATTTTTATAATAGTGATTTTTTGGTCAGCGAATTAAAAATACCTGAAACAGAATTGTATGATTTTTTGGATTATTTGAATCAAAAGTTAGAAACAAGGAAAGTACTAAAGTCGGGAGATAGGTTAAGAATACTTGAATATCTTATCAATCAAAGTAAAATCTTTAATACTACTAATGCCTTGAAAAATTAAAAACGGATGTAAAGAACTCTAGTATTTAATCAATGCAAAAAATTACTTATTTTTCTTTATTATTAATTACTTTTTCAAGCTTTAGTCAAAAAACTTCTTGGCTTAAAGGAAGAATTATGGTGGATACGCTAGCATTAGAAGCTATCAATATTGTAAATCTTACCCAGGAAATAGGCACGATTAATAATGCATCTGGATATTTTCAAATAAAGGCAAATCCAGGTGATGAGATTGTGTTTTCTTCGGTGCAATTCCAATTAAAAAAGTATGTAGTTAAAGAAGAAGATTTAGAATCCAATAATTTTAAGGTGGTTTTGGAAGCTGCGGTTAATGAATTGGACGAAGTAAGAATCTCTCAATATTCCTTATCTGGAGATGTGCAGAAGGATATTGAAGAAATTCCAACGTATGAAAAAAACTTTCCGTTGTGGAACGCTCAGCAACTAAAGGAGATGGGTGTAGCCAGACCAAATGATGAACAGTCGCCTGTACAGAATTTAGTTTTGCCCAGTGGTAATAGCATGGCCAGTGTATCCGTTAATTTAGGGTTTCTTAAAGGTAAATCAAGAGATGTTGACTTTAAAACTAAAATCACAAATATTTATAAGGAAGAAATTTTTATCAACGAATTGAAAATTCCAGAGACCGAATTTTATAATTTCTTAGATTTTTTAAAAGAGGAAACAAGGATACAATCTTTGCTAAGAAGAAAAGATCGCCTCAAGATATTGGAGCTTTTAATACATCAGAGTGAGAAATTTAGAGAGAAATATAATATTAAAGAATAAAAAAGGCGCTAATAAATAGCGCCGGTGAAACTTAGAGATTTTTATCTTAATCGTGAATCACGCGAACCTGAGCCGCGATAATTCCTTTTCTTCCTTCTTCTTCTTGGTACTCTACTTTGTCACCTTCATTAAGTGCTTCTCCGTTTAATCCTGAAGCATGCACAAAGATGTCTTTTCCTGTTTCGTCGTTGGTAATGAACCCGTAGCCTTTGGATTCATTGAAAAATTTTACTGTTCCTTCCATTGTAATAAAATAAAAATATGAGACATAAAGGTAACTTTTAATACAACAAGATTTGTTATCAAAATGTAAATATTTACATAATTTTAGTTTTTGTCAGTTTTTTCTTCGGGTTTAAAATCTCTCATTTTTTTAAGATTTTCTTCGGTTAACATATAATCTTTTACCTTTTTATTTTTCCATCTATGATAGATAAACAGTGGCATTAGGATAAAAGAAGCAGCCAATATTCCAATACCAACCCATTTGTCACCAGTGGGATGATCACCAGAATTTTTAAAATAATAACCAACAGCAACAAGTATGACTACAGCAATAAATAAGATTCGAATAAGGTATTTCATGATGTAGGATTTAATTTTTTAATGATTTTAGAATAATTTATTAACAATCAAAGGTTTTCGTAAAAAGTTGATCTAATAGATTTATAAATAATACGTTTCTCCAAGTGGTATTACAACCTCTATAATAGGGCTCAAATCTAAACTAATTAAACTTTATACATAAATCAAACACAAACTAAAATCAAAAAACTCACACAATGAAAAAGAACCTACTATTATGGGCTATGATTACCTTTTGCTTATCCAAGCACAGCTATTCACAATCTGATAAAAATTTACCATTTGTTTGGGAGAATGCAACAGTATATTTTGTGCTTACCGATCGTTTTGAAAATGGCGATTCTTCTAATGATATTTCTTATGGCAGACCACAAGATGGTCCTCCACTAAGAAATTATGAAGGAGGAGATTTACAAGGGTTGATCAATAAAATAGAAGAAGGATATTTTGATGCATTAGGAGTAAATGCTCTTTGGATTACGCCACCTATTGAAAATATTTATGGATCTGTTCCGGGAGCAGGTTATGGTTTTCACGGCTACTGGGCAAAGGATTGGACCAACATAGATGCAAATTTAGGAACCAATGCGCTTTTTGGAACTTTCGTAGATAAGGCTCATGAACACGGGATTAGAGTGCTGCTAGATGTGGTATTAAATCATGTTGGACCTGATACAAGTACAGATCAAAATCAATCCTGGCCAGACGAATGGGTACGTAGAGATCCTGATTGTAATTTCCAAGGACCTAATGGTACCATACCTTGTGAACTAGTAAATAATCTACCTGATATTAGGACGGATTCTAATGATAATGTGAGTTTACCGAATTGGTTACTAGAGAAATGGAATCAAGAGGGAAGAAGAGCACAACAAGAAAACGAGTTGGATAACTTTTTCTCGCGAACAGGGAAACCAAGATCCCCAAGAAATTATATAATTAAATGGCTAACGGATTATGTTAGAAAATATGGTGTTGACGGTTTTAGGGTAGATACGGTAAAACACGTAGAGGAATCCGTTTGGAAGGAGCTGGAAGCTGAAGGAATTATTGCTTTAAGAGAATGGAAAAATAACAATCCTGATAAAAAATTAGATGACCTGGATTTTTGGATGACAGGAGAAGTGTTTAATTATAACGCTCCTACTATGGGAAGAAATTTTACCGGAGACGGTTTTAATGTAGATTATTACAATAACGGATTTGCAAACCTAATCAATTTTGAGTTTAGGTTTAATGCAAATGACGGGTTAGAAAGTATTTTTAGTAGATATGATAATCTATTGCAAAATCAATTAGGTGAAGGAAAAAGCGCCATGAATTTTTTAACCAATCACGATACAGAGCAAGTATTTGATAGAAACCGACAAAGAACATTTGAAGCTGGCACCAAGTTATTACTTGCTCCCGGACCCGCACAAATCTATTATGGAGATGAAACTGCCAGAACGTTAACCCCAGGAGGAGGAGCAGAAGGAGATGCTACCTTAAGATCTAATATGAATTTTGATGAACTAGATAATCCTAATTCTATAGCTTCTTTAACTTTAAAACACTATCAGAAAATCGGTAAATTCAGAAGAGAGCACGTGTCTGTTGGAGCAGGGAAACATTCTAAATTACAAGATAGTCCGTATACGTTTAAACGAGAGTATAATAAAAATGGTTTTGAAGACGAAACTTTGGTGTATACCGGTAATGATAATGAGTTTGCCGGAGCTTTAAATGTATTTGGGATTTGGCCTGATGATACGCTTCTACAGGATTACTTTTCTGGAACCTTAGCAACAGTATCAAACGGAACAATCACATTTGGTACAACCTTTGGACTAGTATTAATAGGAGAGCCAACATCAAGAATTTTAAGTGTTGATGAAGTAGACGTTAAGGATCCAGTTTTTGTGAAAGCTTGGCCTAATCCTTTTACAAATTCTCTACAAGTTTCGTTTCCAATTGCAGATTTAAAACCACAAGACGCTCAAGTAGAAATGTATAATTTATTAGGAGAAAAGGTTTTGGATAATGAACAGATAATTATTCGTGAGAATTCAATGAATATAATAGCTTCTAATCTTGCTAAAGGAATGTATTTATTGAAAATATCTGTTAAGAATCGAACGCAGGTAGTTCAGTTGATTAAAAAATAAAGTGTAATTAGTTTTTTTAAGTGTTGAAAAGCCTACTAAAATAGCATTTTAGCAGGCTTTCTTTTATCATAATCTTTAGTAAAGGGTGTAATAATTTGAAGAAAACTAATTTATCTCGTGAAGTTAATTAGCTTTCTACGATAAGCGGTTAATAACTTTGATTTAGAGATAAAACCACAATACTTCCCGTTTTTGATAACAGGTAGGTTCCAGGCTCCTGTATCCTGAAATTTACGCATAGCTGTTTTCGCGTCATCATCTTCATAAATGATAACTGTTTTTACCTGTGTCAGGAGCATTTCTACAGTGGTCTTATGATATAAAGAAATATCAAACATAATATCTCTGATATCATCCAGAGACACAATACCCAATAGGATATTCGATTCATCTATAACAGGAAATAAGTTTCTGTTAGATTTTGCAACGGCCTCACTTAAGAGATGCTTTAGAGTATGTTGAGGATGAACAGGGATGAAATTAGTTTCTATACAGTCATCTAAATTCATTAGTGTTAGTACCGTTTGATCTTTATCGTGAGTCAATAATAATCCTTGTTCAGCCAACTCTCTGGTATATATATTATGTTCAATCCTATTTTTTGAAATAATAAAAGAAATAGCTGTTGTGATCATCAATGGCACAAATAATTCATAACTAGAGGTAATTTCTGCGATAAGAAATATAGAAGTAAGAGGTGCGTGTAGCACACCTGCGATAAGTCCAGCCATTCCAAGTAAGGTAAAATTAGCTTCCGATACCTGAAATCCCATTCCTAAATTATTTATGATTTTAGAAACCACATTACCCAATGCACTACCCATGACCATCGTTGGAATGATGATTCCTCCTGATCCTCCGGCGGCGAAGGTTGCTGTCATCGCAATTGCCTTAAAGACTGTAATCCCTATTAATAATCCTATAATCATCCAGATATTGCCTGTCAAATGATCAAAAGGAGTATTACCTATAGCTGTTAGGTGATTTCCATTAAGAAGGTCATTAATAAACCCTAGACCTTCACCATAAAGTGGAGGAATAAAATATAACATCACTCCAATAGCGAAACCGCCGATTAGTAAACGATGAATTTTTTTAGGAAAGCGGTCGAAAAAGTGCAGGATACCAAAGTACATTTTGGTAAAATAAATAGAAGCAATAGCTGTTCCTATTCCCAGAATGATATAAAAAGGAGTGTCATAAATATCAAATTTTTCTATGACATCAAATCTAAACAAGACTTCATCTCCTAGAAAGAAATAGGATGTAATAATTGAAGACACTGAGGCAAAAAGTAACGGTAATAATGACGTTAACGTGAGATCCAGGCTAAAAACTTCTACAGCAAAAACCAAACCGGCCAGAGGAGATTTAAAAACTGCCGAAATGGCTCCAGCTGCGGCACAACCAATTAATAAAAATCGAGTTTTACTATCTAATTTAAATAATGTACTAATGTTAGAACTTAGCGTAGAACCAGAACCTACTGCAGGTCCAAGTAGTCCAACAGAACCACCAAATCCAACGGTGATTGGAGCCAGAAGAAGAGGTAAATATCCGCTTAAGGGTTTTATTTTACCATCTTTTTTGGAAAGGGAATATAAAATTAACGGGATCGCGGATCTTACGTCTTTCTTAATAACAAATTTGGTAATGATATATACAATAAGTAGTCCAATTACAGGAATAATAAAGTAAAACGAAGTTTGCCAAGATATGATATCACTTTCCAGCACTACCTGAATTAAATGTGTAATATTCTTAAGTAAAAGCGAAATAAGACCTGCGCAAAAACCAACGATTATACTTAGAATAAGAACAAAGTTTTTCGTGGAAATATGACGATATCGCCAAATTAAAAACCTATGAAGTAATGTCTTTTTTTTAGTTGGCATGTATAGGTTAGTCTTGGTTTAGATTAAAGGTAACAAAAAATCCCGCTTTTGGCGGGATCTTATGTTTTATAAATCTAATTTGATATGTAATTCCTTAAGTTGTTCCCGATCAATATTGGCAGGAGCATCGATCATTACATCTCGCCCACTGTTATTTTTTGGAAATGCAATGAAATCTCTAATAGTTTCCTGACCTCCAAGTATAGCAACCAATCTATCAAATCCAAAGGCGATACCTCCATGCGGTGGCGCACCATATTGAAATGCATCTAGTAAGAAACCAAACTGTGCTTTGGCTTCTTCCGGTGTAAAACCTAAATGATCAAACATCAATGCTTGGGTTTCTTTATCGTGAATACGAATAGATCCTCCTCCGATTTCATTTCCGTTTAAGACTAGATCATAAGCGTTTGCTCTCACTTCACCTGGTTTTGAATCCAAAAGCGGAATATCTTCCGGTTTTGGAGAAGTAAACGGGTGGTGCATAGCGTGATAACGTTCTGTCTCTTCATCCCATTCTAATAATGGGAAATCCACTACCCATAAAGGAGCAAACTCTTCTGGGTTTCTTAATCCTAATCGTTCAGCAAGTTCCATTCTCAAAGCACTTAACTGACCTCTAACTTTATTAGCTTGCCCAGATAATACGCAAATTAAATCTCCTGCTTTTGCTCCGGTAGTTTCTGCCCATTTAGCAAGATCTTCCTGGTCATAAAATTTATCTACAGAGGATTTAAAACTTCCGTCTTCATTACATTTTACATATACCATTCCGAGTGCACCAACTTGCGGACGTTTTACCCAGTCAATCAGCTTGTCTATCTCTTTTCTAGTATAGGATGCACCACCGGGAACAGCAATGGCTACTACTAACTCAGCATCATTAAATACTTTAAATTCTTTGTGTTGCGCTACATCATTGAGTTCACCAAATTTCATCCCGAAACGAATATCAGGCTTGTCATTTCCATAGGTACGCATAGCTTCATCATAGGTCATTCTTGGGAAATCGCTAATTTCCTGACCTTTTATATCTTTTATTAAATGGCGAGTAAGCCCTTCAAAGATATTCAGAATATCTTCTTGCTCCACAAAGGCCATTTCGCAGTCAATCTGAGTAAACTCAGGTTGTCTGTCAGCTCTTAAATCTTCATCTCTAAAACACTTTACAATCTGAAAATATTTATCCATTCCACCAACCATGAGCAATTGCTTAAAAGTTTGTGGAGACTGTGGTAACGCATAAAACTGACCTTCATTCATACGCGAAGGCACTACAAAATCTCTTGCACCTTCTGGTGTAGATTTGATAAGGTATGGTGTCTCGACTTCTATAAAACCTTCTTGAGACAGATAGTTTCGGACCTTCATAGCTACCTGATGGCGAAACATCAAACTGTTTTTTACCGGGTTACGTCTTATATCTAGGTATCTATATTTCATTCTAATATCTTCGCCACCATCAGTTTCATCTTCAATAGTAAATGGCGGAGTTTGGGCTTCGTTTAAAACTGTTAACTCAGAAACTAAAATTTCAATATCTCCTGTTGGAGTATTTGGATTTTTTGATTCTCGTTCGATGACAGTTCCTTTAACTTGAATAACAAACTCTCTTCCTAACTTTTTAGAACGATCCAAAAGTTCTTTCGCTGTTCTTTCTTCGTCAAATACCAATTGGGTTATGCCGTATCGGTCTCTGAGGACTACCCAATTTAGTACCCCTCTATCTTTAACTCTTTGCACCCAACCTGATAGGGTAACTTCTTTATTAATATCTGAGTTGCGTAATTCACCGCAAGAATGACTTCTGTACATAGCTAATTATTAAGGCTGCAAAAATAAGAAGTTTAATATTAAATATCTTGAGTTTTGGCGAAAATGAAACAACTGGTAGTAAAACTTTTAGCGTAAAAAACAGGTACGGATTTACTGTATTATTTTTATGGTTTTAGCTTATAATTGTTTAATTATCAATATTTTAGAAACTAACATATGTTAGCTTTAACTTTTTTTTATAAGAATGTTTTAATAGATTTAACCAAACTTATAAACAAATCATTATGAAAAAACAAACTCAAATTAGCAAGGGGCTTTTGCTATTCTTGTTTTTATTTCCTGTTATTCTTTTTGCGCAGGAAACGATTACCGGAAAAGTAGTTATTGAAAGTACCGGAGAATCAGCACCATTCGTAAACATTGTAGAGAATGGTACTAATAATGGTACCGCCAGTGATATCGACGGTAATTTTTCAATTACAGTAAGCTCATTGCCGGCAAGATTAAGAGTATTTGCTCTTGGTTTTTCAACCAAAATGGTTGATGTTTCCCAGGCTGGGGCAATTACAATTCAGATTAGTGAATCCACAGAAGCACTTGAAGAGGTAGTCGTTACCGGTTTAGGAACTTCTATCAAACGGGCAAATTTGGCAAATGCCGTTTCTACGGTGTCTTCTGAAGAACTGGTTGGTAATACCAGTCAAACAACAGTAGATGGGGCCTTGTATGGTAAAGTGACTGGTGTTAATATTACTGCATCTTCTGGTGCGCCAGGGGGAGGATTTGCATTGAGATTAAGAGGTATATCTTCTATTAATGGAAACAACCAACCATTAATTATTGTAGACGGTGTATATGTAAACAATGTAGAGATTCCTTCGGGATTACGTTTTGCATCAGGTGGAAATAGAGGAAATGAAGAAAATGCTGGGAACAGATTAGCTGATTTAGACCCAAATGATATTGAAAATATAGAGGTTTTAAAGGGATCTTCAGCGGCAGCTATTTATGGTCAACGTGGTAACGCCGGAGTAGTTATTATTACAACCAAAAGAGGAAAAGGTGGTAAAACAAAAATTAGTTTTAGCCAAGATACAGGTATCAATGTAATTCAAAATAAACTTGGACTTAGGCCTTGGACAGCACAATCTGTTGAAGATACATTTGATGCTACAGAAAGACAAAGATTTGAAGATGCTGTTGCGAATGGAGGTCTTATCGATTATGAAGACGAAATTTATGGTAATACTGGTTTTATTACTGATACAAGATTAAATGCTACAGGTGGTAATGAAAAAACACAATTTTATGTAGGGGGTTCTTATAGAGATGAGGAAGGTATTATTAAAAATACAGGATTTGATAGATTTTCGGTAAGAGCAAATATTGATCATAAAATTTCTGACATCTTCGATTTTACATCAACAACAAATTATGTAAAGAGTAATTCGAGTAGAAGTTTTACAGGAAATGAAAATGAAGGAGGTTTAAGTTTCGGGTATACACTAGCATTTACACGTCCTTGGTATAATTTATTTCCGGATGCTAATGGTAACTATCCAAATAACCCGAATTATCCTGGAAATCCAATATTTGTAAGAGACCAGGCGAAAAATGAGGATACTAACAATAGAATCATTCAGGGATTTAAATTGAATACTAAGATTTTAACAAATGACAGGAATAGAGTTCGGTTTCTTGTCAACGGAGGTATAGATTACCTGGCTAATGAAACATATGTTTTTGTTCCAAAAGAACATCAAGCTCAAGTAGGAGGGCAAGAAGGTTTTATTTCGCAAGGTAAGAATAACTTTACTCAAATTAATGCGCAAGCAATTGCCATTTGGGATCATGATATGTTAGGTGATGATTTGGATTTGACCACGCAGGTAGGTATAACTTACTTGGATCAAGAAGCCAATTTGGTAAATAGTAGAGGCTCTAATTTATCTGTTGGTCAGACAAATGTAGATCAATCTGTTAATCAGGTTATAGATCAATTTATTTCTAACGAAGAGGATTTCGGATATTTTGGTCAAATTGAAGGTAACTATAAGAATCAATTTATAGCAACTTTAGGATATCGTTTAGATAAATCTTCCAGAAACGGAGATCCTAATAAATTCTATGGTTTCCCTAAAGCTTCTTTGGCGATAAATATTTCGAATTTCGAATTTTGGAGCTTAGAAGCTGTCAATCAATTAAAATTAAGAGCTGCATATGGTGAGACTGGAAATCCTGCAGCTTTTGGAGCTACTTTTACTAGTTTAGGTTCATCTAATATTGGAGGAAATGGAGGTGCATCTGTAGCTGGTTTAAATGGTGACCCTGATGTAGAACCTGAAACAGCAAGCGAATTTGAAATAGGTTTTGATGTTGGTTTCCTAGATAGCAGAATTTCTCTTGAAGCTACATACTACAATAAAAATGTTGAAGATCTAATTTTATCAAGATCTTTACCTGCATCCTCTGGTTTTACTACGGAAACAACCAATTTAGCTGACTTGAAAAATGAAGGTGTTGAACTAGCGTTGAGAGCAGATGTATTGGATACAGATAGTTTTTATTGGAATACTGGGATTCAATTTTACTTAAATAGATCCGAAGTTACGAGATTAGATGTACCTGCTTTTGCACAACCAGGTGCTGGATTTGGAACTGGATTAGGTACATTTTTTATAGAAGAAGGTCAACCTGTAACACAGTTAGTAGGTAATATCGATGGAACTCTTACTCAGGTAGGAAATGTAGAGCCGGATTTTCAAATGGCTTTTAATAATCAGCTTACCTTATTTAAGCAATGGGATGTTTCCTTTTTATTACAGTGGAAAAAAGGTGGAGATAACTTAAATTTATCTAGATTTCTTACTGATTTAGGAGGAACAAGCCCTGATTTAGAAACTCCAGAAGGACAGGCTCGTTTAGCAACTCCTGCAAATGCAGAACGTTTTGTTGAGCCTGCAGGATATGTAAGATTAAGAGAAGCGGCAATTTACTATCGTATTTCTTCTGATAATATTAAAGCACTTTTTGGAGATACCGTAAGTGATATTAAACTTGGGGTGTCTGGAAGAAATTTATTTACGATCACTGATTATAGTAGTTATGATCCAGAGGTCTCGGTAAATGGTGGAGCTGGTTTATCTAGTGGTATAGAGGTAACTCCTTTCCCAAGTTCGCAACAATTTTACTTGCATTTAAATGTTAATTTTTAATAGAAAGAAAATGAAAAATATATTTAAAATCGCGACTAGGTATGTAATTGCATTATTCCTTTTCGCTTTTATCACTACTTCTTGTTCGATAGATGAGGTAGTTGATCCTAACGGTCCTAGTGTTGGAGGAGTTCTTACTAATGCTTCTATCGCTCAATTAAATGAACTAGCGGTAGGTGTGGAGTCTACTACCAGAAATGGTTTAGGAGTAGAAGTCACAGCAAGTGGAACTATGGCAAGAGAATTATATTTGTTTGATGCAGATCCTAGAAATACTGGAGATTTATTAGGTAAAGAAGGAATCACTCTTGATAATAATTCTTTTTACAGCGTTTCTCAATGGAATGGAAGCTATAGATGTATTAAAAATGCTAATATTTTAATAGAAGCCGTAAGCAATACAAGTTCAGTTACGGATTCTGAAAGAAACGGTTATTTAGGATACGCTAAGACAATAATAGCTTATGAATTAATTCAAATCTTGAAGTCTTATGGAATGGCTAGAGTAGATGTAGCTGATCCAAATAATTTAGGGCCTCTTCTTGACATTGGAGAAGTATTAACATTCGTTAGAAATTTATTGGATGAAGCGAATACAGATTTAGGTAATTCTGGATCGTCATTTGTGTTTCCTTTAAGTAGTGGTTTTGATGGTTTTAATACACCAACCACTTTTGCTCAATTTAACAGAGCAATATTAGCAGTAGCAGCAGTTTATGATGGCGACGGCACTGCAGCTTTAACGGCATTGAATGGTTCATATTTTAATCTTTCAGGTGATTTAGATTTAGGTCCGAAGCATATTTTTGGATTAGGTGGTGGTGATATTGCAAATCCTGTTTTTAGAGTTGCATCTGTTTCCGCAGCAGAGCCTAATAATGGGGATCAAATTATTGTACACGATAGCTGGATTAACGAAGCAGAAGCTGGTGATACAAGAGTAACTACCAAAACTGCTGTTAGACCGGATCCTAGTGTTCAGGATGGATTAACGGGAACTCATGAGACCAGGCTATATGATTCTAACATATCTGACATTGATATAATTAGAAATGAAGAGTTAATTTTAGTGTACGCAGAAGCAAGTATTTTAGCAAATAATTTACAAGATGCCGAAGATGCTTTAAACGTAATTCGTAATTCTGCAAGTTTATTGGATTATGGAGGGTTACAAAATGCGGATGATTTAACTACCGAACTACTAAATCAAAGAAGATATTCTCTATGGGCAGAGAACCATAGAATGTTTGATTTAAGAAGATATGGATTATCTGACACCTTGCCAATTGATAGAGCTGGAGATCAAATATTTAATGTATTGCCAATACCATTATCAGAAAATCTATAAACTAATATTTGGAATAGTAAAAACGCCGCAAATTTGCGGCGTTTTTTAATAAGTTATAAGTCACAAAATGTGTTTTGGTTTCTGTTTTTTAAATTTTATTAACCTTTTGTATGGTTCTCTTTCCCGAGAAATCTGCTATCTCCATAAAATAAAGACCACTAGGTAAACCAGATAGGTCGTATTGTAGTTGACTATTATTAGATTTAAAAACTATTTTTCCAGAAACGTCATATAAATTAATACCAGAAGGAGCAGTCGTAAATGATACTCTATTTATTATAGGATTAGGATAAAATAATATAGTATTTAATGCTACCTCATCTACTGATAATACTTCTGGTTCTCCAACCTCTCTTACAACACTAACTTTATTGCTTTGTGATATAAATAAATCACCATTTTTATTAAACAAAAGATAGTTTGAGTCATCTAATCCACCAACAATATCTGTTGTACTACCATCATTTTGATTGTATTTTACAATTTTCACAGTGGCAGAAGGTCCGTTACCAACTTGTTCGTCGAAATAAACAAAATCATTAGAATCTACAGCTACAGAGCGAATCCCAACAATTCCGGTTAATAATGTTGTGCTCGATCCATCAGGAGCGATTTTGATTAATTTACGGTCGTTACGATCCGCAACAAAAAGGTTTCCACTACGATCAAATGCGATTCCTTCTGGAGAGAATAATCCAGTAGCGTATTCTGAAACTGATCCGGCGGGTGTAATTTTAAGAATATTTCCACTAAAATTACTTACATATAGATTTCCAGCAGTATCAAACTTTACATCCCAAGGAGAGCTAATTCCATCAGAAGAACTAAGAAATTGTGATTGTTGTACATTGGTATCAAACTTTAAAATCTGACTTAAGAACGACTCTGCCACATAAAGGTCGCTATTTTGATCAAAAGAAATTCCGTTGTTATTAAAACCTGTAGAGGCAAACTCGGTGATTGTTTCTATATCAGTAGCTTTAAAAATTTTCCCGGTCGTATGTTCAGCGATAAATAAATTTTGATCTTCATCAAAAGCTAGACCTCTTGGTGTGCTTAACCCAGTTACATAGTCCTCAATTACAAAAGTAGGACCTTCTACAGTTACGGTAGTGCTACAAGTGTTTATATTACCTGCAATATCTGTAACAGTTAAGGTGACTATTTGTTCTCCAATATCAGCACTAGTAAAATTTGTTTTATCAATAGCTATATTTTGGATAGAGCAGTTATCTGTAGAATTATTATTAATATCCTGTGCAGAAATGCTTGCAGAACCGGTTTCATCTAATTGAATACTGAAAGGAGCAATACAATTGGCAGAAGGAAGGATGTCATCAGCAACAGTAACCGTTGCAGTTATCATATCTGAATTTCCGGTATTGTCTATCACGGTTAAGGTAACTATATTATCTCCAATGTTAGAACAATCAAAAGTATTTGGGGTAACAGCTAAACTAAAGTCGCAATTGTCTGTAGATCCATCATCAATATCATTTCCTGTAATATTAATTGTCCCATTATTATCAAGTTGTACTGTAATATCTTTTGCTTGAGCAAATGGAATTGTATTATCTTCTACTGTCACAACAGCTGTTGTCGAATCAGTATTTCCATTTACATCAGTTACTGTTAAGGTTACCGTGTTTTCTCCTATGTTGGTGCAGTTAAAACTATCTGGTGATACTGTAATGGAAGAGATGCTACAATTATCTGAAGATCCGTTATTTATATCACTTGTTACAATGCTTGCCATACCAGTATTATCTAACGAGACGGTAATATCTTTGGTTAATACTGTTGGATTTGTAGTATCCTGTACTGTAACTATTGCAGTATTAGAATCAGAATTGCCATTTACATCAGTTACTGTTAAGGTTACTGTGTTTTCTCCTACATCGGCACAGTTAAAACTATCTGGTGATACTGTAATGGAAGAGATGCTACAATTATCTGAAGATCCGTCATTAATTTCACTAGCAACTATACTTGCCATTCCGCTATTATCTAAAGAAACAGAAATGTTTTTGGTAACTACTATTGGATTTATAACATCCTGTACTGTAACTATAGCAGTGGTTTCGTTAAAATTATTACTTCCATCTGTTGCGGTCAGCGTAACAGTGTTTTCTCCAACATTGGAGCAATCAAAGGTGTTTGGAGTAACGGTTAGGCTTAGATTACAATTATCCGAAGATCCATCATTTATATCATTTCCTGTGATGCTTATTGTACCATTATTATCAAGTTGTACAGTAATATCTTTAGCTTGAGCTACTGGATTTGTATTATCTTCTACTGTAACAATGGCTGTTGTTGAATCACTATTTCCAGCAATGTCAGTCACAGTCATGGTTATTGTGTTTGCTCCTAAGTCGGAACAGGTTAATACACTAGGGGATACTGTAATTGAGGCAATAGCACAATCATCTGTAGACCCATTATCAATAGCGATAGGATCTAAAACAATTAGGCCATTAGTTCCTAGTTGTACAGTGATATCTTGAGCCACTGGAGTTGGGTTGGTAGTGTCTTCTGTTGTTCTGATAAAGTTAAAAGAGGAATATCTACTTTTATCATCAGGAGCACAAACAGCCCTTACCAGAAATCTATAAGAGTTATTGGGATTTAAATCATTTATGGTAAAGGGATTCGTATTTGTTGTATAAATAATTTCGTTTGATGTGCCAACACGAGTAACTGAAACCTCCCAAGAAGTTTCAGAACCATTTGAGGTCCATCCAATGGTTCCGGAAGAACAAGTTTCATTAGTAACAGTCAATGAGGTTGGTATCTGACATGTAGCTAAGGTTCTAAAATCGAAAGTAATCCATTTACTAAAACCATCTGCATCACAATTAGATCTAACGTATAGTGTGTAATCGGTATCTTTAATAAGTCCATTAACACCATACATTGTAGAAGTAACCATATCTCCAGAAACTGGTTCTGGATCGTTGAATAAAACTACAGTAGCTTCCCAGCTGGTTTCGGAATCACCAGCTTGCCACGAGAAGTCTGCACTGTCCAATGTGATATCTGTACTGTTGATATTTATAGGAGAAGGACATATTTCAAGTGTTTTAAAAAATACTTGAGGAGAGTAGTCACTATCGGAGGTGGTACAATTAGATCGAATAGCAATGCTATAATTAGTGTCTTGATCTAAATCTGTTAGTGTAAACGGATTTGAATTTGCTGATATCACTTCTCTTGAAGAATTATCTCGATTGATAACGACAATATCCCAAGAGGTTTCAGAACCTGCATTGGTCCAGCTTACATCTACCGTCGATGGCGTTAAGCTATTCGTGTCAATAGCCAAGTTTGATGGGATTCTACAGTTTGGAAATTGATAGGTAAAATTATACTGTGTACCTTCTCCTGGATACTCGGACGTAGATATATTGTCATTAGAAACTGCAGAGCTTACAGCACTTGGCGATCCGGGTGTAACACTAATAAAACTAATTTGATCTGCAAATTCCGTATTTAGCCCAATACTGGCAGATTGATTCTCGACGGAATTGTTTGGACCGTATAAAAAAGTAATATTATTTGTGGTCTCTTCTAAAATTACCCGAAAACTTACTTCAGAATTTGGGTTTGGGGGGAATTCACTAGTCCAAAGTACTTTTTCCCATTCAATCGTAAATGTTCTAAAAGGCGCTGTTCCGGTGAGCAATATTTTTCTTTTGGCGATGGTATTATCACTTACAACTCTCATTCGGTTATCCCACAGAGGAGCTATAATTCCTGTAGATCCATCAGAAACTTGTCCAATATCTGATAGTTCATTGGGTTGAGGTGTGGATGTACCTCCGAAATTTACCAAACCGTTAGCTGTGAAAACAAGACGATTTGATTTTTGGCCAGCATATTCAAAATCAAAAGGGATGGTGACTATACTAAAAGTGAACGGATTTAGAGTGGTTTCATCAGCTCCCGTTAAAGGATCATAAGAAGCAGTGCTTTCAGAAAAAGTATAATAATTTTCGATTTGAGCTTTTGTGGTATTCCAGCACAAGAGCATTAAAAGTATTCCAAGGTAAAAATAGTTTTGTTTCATAAAGTGTTATTTGTTTTATAGTATTATAGCAATATGATATAGGTTTTCCCAGGGCATATATCAGTTGCCTATATTTTTATAAGAGTGATGCAAAAAAGTAAATAAATCACAAAGACGTGTTGGAAAATCAATGTTGTTTGTAATCGATCTGCTAAGTAGGAAAAAAGGTGTGTCAAATAAGTTTAGGTTTTGGGGTTAAAAATAGATTTGGGTAAATCGGGTGCAAAAATAATATTATTTTATGAATTTCCAAATAACAAATAATTCATTAACAGTTGTTTAAGTACTATAAAACGCCGCAAATTTGCGGCGTTTTATAATAATGAATCCAGCTTACTCTATGTAGTAGCAGGAGATCCTATAGTGATCTCTTCATCGGGCGTAGAGAGTTCCTCAACAACTTTCTTTTTGCTAAATCTTACTTTCACTTTATGTACTATAAAGAATAGACATGGTACTATGATAAGTGTTAAAAATGTAGCGATGATCAAACCATAGATTACCGCCCAGGCTAATGGTCCCCAAAAAATTACGTTGTCTCCTCCAATATAAATCTTAGGATCAAATTCAGTAAATAACGAGAAGAAATCAACATTGAAACCGACCGCTAAAGGGATTAATCCAAGTACGGTGGTGATTGCCGTTAGTATTACGGGTCGTAAACGCGCTCTACCTCCTTGTACGACTAATTTTCTAACTTCTTCGTTAGGCAATAATTCATCATCTTCAAGATCAAGCTCTACCATTTTACGATCAATCAATAATTGTGTATAGTCTAGTAATACCACTCCATTGTTTACCACAATTCCTGCAAGTGATATAATACCCATCATGGTCATCATAATTACAAAAGCTGCCCCAGTAATTAAAATACCTCCAAAAACTCCAATAAAGCTCAAAAATATAGCTAGCATAATGATAGTTGGCTTGGATATTGAACTAAATTGAAAAATCAACAACAACATAATTAATCCCAGTCCGGAGAAAAATGCACCCATCAAAAAAGACATTTGTTTGTTTTGTTCTTCGATTTGTCCTGTATAATCTATTTTTACACCTTTAGGCAATTCTTTAAAGCTTGCCATTTCGGTTTGTATTTGAGATACTATAGCACCAGCATCGGTATAACCCGGTTGTAATCCTGAATAAACCGTTACAACACGCTTGGTATCCTTATGTTTTACAGCACTAAAAGATGAGGTGTTTTTTTGAGAAGCGACTGCAGAAACAGGAATCTCTTTTAACTTACCTGAAGCTTGGTCTCTAAACGTGATATTTTGATTAAATAATGCACTGGTATTATATCGATTATCTTCATCAAAACGAACATAAATATCATAATCCTCACCATCTTTTTTATAGACTCCAGCTTTTTCTCCAAAAATAGAACGCCTTAATTGATTTCCCACTTGTCCGGCTGCCACTCCCAATTCCCCAGCTTTTTCTCTATCTACTACCACTTGCATGGCTGGTTTACCTTTATTAACATCAATTTTTAATTCCTCGATTCCCGGGATGTTTTTTTCATTGATAAAGTTGCGCATTTTTTCTGCTACGGTTATCAATTGATCATAGTCAGAACCTTCGATTTCTATATTAATCGGATATCCAGCAGGAGGTCCAACCGCATCTTTTTCTACAGAGATGGCAACCCCCGGATAAATTCCTTTCAGAGCATCTTGTACTTTCTGTCGAAGGACTTCAGAGTCTTTCCCTTTTCTAAATTTATATTCTCTCATCGCCGCTATAATCTTAGCACGATGCGGCATTTCTGCACTACTACCACCATCTGTTTGAGGATTACCGGCTCCTTCACCAACCTGTGATACCGCAGCTTCTACTAAGTAGTTGTAATCTTTGCCTTCAATGTACTCTTCGTCATTAATTACAGCATATACACGATTCTCAATTTCTTTGGTGATTTTATTTGTTTTCTTAATATCGGTTCCCTGAGGGTATTCGATATACACAATAATTTGATTCGGTTTATTGTCAGGGAAAAATTCAATTTTGGTACGTTGGCTGTCTACTGAAGCCCCAAACGCTCCAAAAACAATAAATAAAATAAGAAACGTTCCTATCACAAATCCATAGGATCTCCAACCTTTTAATGCGAAGTTTAGAAATCTTTGATAACTGTTTTCTAACCAAGTTAAGATTCTTCTCTGAAAGAAAAGCGCGGCATTCTTAAGCGCAAAACGATAGAACCAAAACATAATGGCTGTAAAAATCATTAAAGTACCTAAGCCTCTAACTGCCCCACCAAAAATCATGATAAAAATCCCAAATCCCCCAAGAATAATACTTATTCGAATCAGTTGCTTTACAGTCAGTACCTTTTCTCCAATTTCCATAAAACGGGATACGAGCATAGAATTAATAAAAATAGCAACGAATAGAGAAGACCCTAAAACTACGGATAAAGTTATCGGAAAGTAGATCATAAACTGCCCCATTACGCCAGGCCATAAACCTAGAGGAACAAAAGCCGCTACGGTGGTGGCTGTTGATATAATAATGGGAAAAGCAATTTCTCCAATACCTTTTTTAGCAGCTTCGATCCGAGACATCCCTTCTTCCTCCATCAAACGATACACGTTCTCAACGACCACAATACCATTATCTACTAACATTCCTAATCCCATAATTAATGCGAAAAGAATCATTGTATTCATCGTATAGCCTAATAAGGACAATATCATAAATGACATGAACATGGACATCGGGATCGCAAACCCAACAAATAATGCATTTCTAAACCCAAGAAAAAATTGTAAAACTCCTACAACCAGTATAATACCGAAAATAATATTGTTCACTAAATCATCTACTTGATTGATTGTTTTAGAGGATTGATCATTCGCAATACTAATATTAAGATCTGTCGGAAAAACATTTTCTCTAGCATCTTCAACAATTTTGTTGATCTTTTCAGCAGCTTCTACCATGTTTTTACCCGAACGTTTTTTAACCTCTAACATGACCACATTATCACCAAACTCTCTGGCATAGGTGGTTTTATCTTCTTCTTTGAAGGTTATTTGGGCAATGTCTCTTAAATACACGGCACCATTCTGGGATTTTACCACAAAATCGTCTAATTCTGAAGGTTGATCTATTTCTCCAAGAATCCTAATCGTTCTTCGCTGACCGCTACTAATCATGTTTCCTGCGGACATGGTGACATTACCATTTCTTATGGTATTTATGACATCATCAAAGCTAACCTTTGCCGCCATCATTTTGTAGATATCTACGGCAACTTCAACCTCTTTCTCTTGTGCCCCTCTGATATCAACTTTTTTGATTTCTAAAAGATCCTCGATTTCATCTTCAAGATATTCGCCATATTCTTTTAGTTTATCAACCGGATAGTCTCCTGTAATGTTGATATTCATGATAGGAGTCTCTTCAGAGATACTAAGGTCAAAAACATTGGGCTCCACTTTGGCACCATTAAATGTAGGCCAGTCTTCATTAGCCGTTTCAGAATCTACTTCGTCTTTTACCTTTTGCTTTGCTTGTGGAACGGTTAGATCTTCATCAAATTCTACAGTGATAATCCCATAATCTTCTTGTGAAGTGGATGTAATTTCAACAACGTTACTTACATTTTTTAATTTATCTTCTAATGGATCAACAATAAGTCTTTCTATATCTTCTGCAGTATTCCCCGGATATGGGACACTAATATAAATTTTGGTCTCATTAATCTCAGGAAAGTTTTCTCTAGGCATCGAGAAGTATGCTGATAAACCTAAAACCAGAAAAATTCCTATCATCACATAGATAGTCGTTGGATTATCAATCGCCCAAGAGGATAGTATAAACTCTTTATCTACATTTTTCTTCTTCTTTTCCATACGATTTAGTTTATGATTTCTACTTTTTGACCATCCTTTACGCTTCTTGCTCCTTCACTGATGATGGCATCGCCGTTATTGATTCCATCGAGAATTTCGATATAATCTCCTTGGGTTTTACCGGTTTTTACAATAACTCTTTTAGCTTTTGCTATGTTTTTTGCATCCTTACTATTCGCAATGTACGTGTATTGATCACCATTCGAGTTTTCTGAGATGATACTTTGTGGAATTAAAATGGCATTTTCACTGGTATAATCATTGATTTTTACTTTAGCAGTAAGATTCGGTTTGATCATTCCGTTTTTATTAGGTATCGCAACTTCTACCGTAAACGATCGGTTATTCGGGTTGATATAATTTCCTACCTGACGAATTTTGGCGTCGATTGTTTTTCCTAAAACAGGAAAGTATACTTGGGCTTCTTTTCCTTTAACAATACTGGCGATATAACTTTCAGGAACTTCTGTTTCTATATACATCTCATCCAGATTAACAATACGTATCAATGCCGTTTGTCCGGGAGCTACAACGCTTCCTTGTTCTGCCATAACATCATCCACAATTCCTGAAAAAGGGGCACTAACAATAGATTTTGCTAACTGCCGTTTCATCTGCTCAACACCATTTTTTGTAGACTCATAATTTGTTTTAGCTTGTAGATACTGTATTTCGGACCCTATTTTTTGTTCCCATAATTTTTTCTGACGTTCAAAAGTGGTTTTAGCTAATTCGGCCTGTACTTCCATTTGCGCTACTTGCTGACTAAGACCGCCATCATCAATTCGAGCTAATGTTTGTCCCTTAGAAACGCGTTGTCCTTCTTTTACTAAAACTCTTACCAGGGTTCCCGAAGTTTCGGGATACAGAACAATATTCTTTTTGGTTTCTACACTTCCTTGTAGTTCTAGGTAATGAGTAAATAATGTGTCCTTAGCTGTAATGGTAGTTACTAACGGGAGTTTTTTAATAGTATCCAAAGAAGCGATAGCCTCATCTAATTGTTTTAATTTGTCTGCCACAGCCTGTTGTTCTGCAACAATCTCACTTCTTTTGGCTCTGATTGCAGTTAAATCACCTTTTTCGATGACTTTTTCTATAGATTTTCCGCCTTCTTGTCCACAAGAAATCATAAGAAGAAATGCGGATAATATGATAAGTATCTTTTTCATGAGTCTATTTAGTTATTTGGTGTATTGAGAATTGATTCTAGTTTGGCTTTGTTATTTATGATCGTTAACATGGCTTGAAGTACTTCTTGCTGCACACTGTATAATTGTAGCTGTGCTTGTCGTAATTCAAAACTCGAAGCCAATCCCTCGGTATATTTGATTTGATTTTTGTTTTCTATTCTTTCTGCTAGCGAAAGATTTTGTTTAGAAGTTTCATAAGTTTCCAAAGAAAGTTGATAATCACTCAAAGCAGAGTTGTATTGAAGTTGAATTTGCTGTTGTGCTTCTATAAAAGAGGTGTTTGCCTGCTCAAAAGCGATTCTGGCACGTTGTGTTTTTGCGCTTCTCCCAAGAGAACTAAAAATAGGAATGTTAAGACTAACTCCTAAAACTGAGGATTGAAACCATCTGGTTTCGCTCTCAAAAAAAACAAAATCATTATCAAAAGCCGCCGTTCCATAGTTTACAAAAGCTGATAGTTTTGGTAACGCTTTACTTTTCTCTAACTTTAACTCTAATCGTCTTTGTTCAGTCAATAAATAACCCAGTCGATAATCAATATTATTTTCAATCATAAAAGGTTTGTTCCCTATTGATTGGTCCATATTTTTAACCGTTAGGTTATCTAAGTCATCAGACAAGATGGTATTGGAGTCAACATCAACTCCGATGGTAAGATTAAACATTTGTAGTGCGATCTTAGCTAATCGTTCTGCGTTGTTTAATTGATTGGTGATTTGTAGTAGAGTAATTTGTAATTGTTCTACATCTTCTTCTTCTGCTAAACCATTTTCGAAAATCTTTTTTCTTTCTTCATAGTTTTTATCTAAAGCGGCTTTATTCTTTTGTAAAATTTTTACACTTTCTTCTGATACCAAAACACTTCCGTAGGCATTAATCACACTTTCGCGTATTCTGAGCTGTGTTTTTTCTTCAGAATCATCGCTGTATTGTAAAAAGCTTTTAGCCGCTTCTAATCCAACTAGATAAGATCCATCAAAAAGTAGTTGAGATAACGTAACCGTTGCAGAAGCTTGTTGCTGAGGTGTGAAAAATTCTTGAAACTGTCCATCGATTGGCTGACCAGTCGATTGATCAATCTCGGGAAATAAAATAGGTTGTTGTTTTAATTGATTTTGATAATCAATTGCAGCATTAATCTGTGGTAGACCCGTTGCCGTGGTTTCCCATTTTTGTTTTAATGCTTTAGCCACATCACGCCTAGCGTTGATCGACTGATAACTATTCTCTAGTGCAAATTCAATAGCTTCATCCAATGTAAATGAATATTGAGAGGAAACCGGGGTGTCCTGTGCAAAACCAAATAGTGTGAATAGGCTAAAGAAACATAAAGACCAAAGGTGGTTTCTCATAATTTATTGTTCTTTTATTAGCTTGTTTAAAATTTCCAATCCTTTTTCTGTGGCGATTCCTCTAATATGATATTCAAGATAATCCGTCATCAATTTTGAAACAGGAAAGACCTGTCTGGGAAACATTTCCTGATCTTTTATTCCAGACATTCCCATAAAATAGAGTCGTGATATAATCTCTACATCGATATTCTCCCGAAAAACGCCTTTTTTTATACCTCGCTCCAAATTTTCAATAACACATTCTTGCATCGCTTCAAATTGTTTCACCTTTAAGGTGTTATGTATCTTAGGGTAGTATTTCTGAAGCTGATATTGCGGAGATGTTTTCTCATCTTTGAGGTGATACATCACAAAAGCTTTGATCGCATATAATTCTTCAATAGGTTCTTTGTTTTCTTCTAAAATAGCATCTATGCCGTCACTAATTGTACAAAACAAATGATCAGTAGTAGCTTCTACTAATTTTGTTTTATTCTGAAAATGTGCATAAATAGTTTTTTTAGAAATCCCCATTTCTGAAGCAAGATCGTCCATAGTGACGCTTTTGAATCCGAGGTTCAAAAACATATCATTTGCCTTTTCAATAATTTTTTCCTTCATCTAAGGGTAATTTTATTTTGGCAAATATAGGACAGGAAACTTTTAAAACATTAAAAGTTTCCTAAGTTTCACAATTTTTTAACACTGACGTAATGCCCTGGTAAATAAGCAAGTGAAGCGTAAGTTTGTTTTTAGGGCATATCATTTGAAAAGATTCATTTATTTTAGCATAAAAAGTTGACAGTGCATACAATTTCTGATTATCAAGAATATTTTTTGGACTACCTATCAAAAAATACAATACAAAAAGAACCAAAGAATCTTTATGAACCTATTTCATACATTCTGAATCTTGGAGGGAAAAGGTTAAGACCTACACTGGTTTTGATGACTTCTGAAATTTTTGGTGGCTCTTATAAAAAGGCACTGGATGCAGCATTGGCTATTGAGGTTTTTCATAATTTCTCTTTAATTCATGATGATATTATGGATGATGCTCCAATAAGAAGAGGAAAAGAAACCGTTCATGAAAAGTGGGATATTAATACGGGCATTCTTTCTGGAGATGCCATGCTCATTAATGCGTACCAACTTTTCGAAAATTATGATGGAGATACGTTTAAGCAATTAGCTAAGTTGTTCACAAAAACAGCTATAGAAGTATGTGAAGGTCAACAATATGATATTGATTTTGAAACCAGGGATGATGTTACCATTCCTGAATATCTAAAAATGATCGAATACAAAACAGCAGTTTTGGTTGCAGCTGCTATGCAGATGGGAGCAATCATAGCAGATGCTTCAGAAACTTGTAAATCTGCAATTTATGATTTTGGTAGATTATTAGGATTGGCATTTCAGTTACAGGATGATTATTTAGATGCCTTTGGGGATCCGGAGACTTTTGGTAAACAGGTTGGTGGAGATATTATCGAAAATAAAAAGACCTTTCTGTATCTTATGGCAATTGAAGATGGGGATAGTAATGTAAGAAAGCAGCTAGAAGGGTTGTTTTCATTGAATCCTGAAAACCCATCAGAGAAAATACAAACTGTAAAAGCTATTTTTGAAGCTACCGGTGCCAGAGAGAAGACAAGATTAGAGATTGAAAAATATACCCGAAAAGCCTTTGAAGTATTAGATGTTTTATCTATTTCTGAAGACAAAAAGAAAGTTTTACAAGCTTTTGGAGAACAATTAATGAACAGAAGTGTCTAGCTATTTAAATATTGTATCCGTTGATCAATTGATGGAACAGGTTTCAGAATCTGATCTGTATCCTCAATTAATTACGCAACTTCAGAAAGATCTTAATCGTGCAGGAATCGATTATGAAGTAAACCAAAACGCAAATCCAAAAGAACTTTTCGTAGAAATAGAACAATTACTTTTAGAAAAATTAAATAACGCATTTAATGATTTTTTAAATTTATTATATGCTGTGGATGTATCCGAAAGAGATATCAAAAATTGCCAGTCTGACGAAAGCACGGTTATCGCAAAATATGCTACATTTCTGATCTTAAAAAGAGAATGGCAAAAAGTATGTTTTAGAAATACATTGTAAAGTCTGGTGAACCTATGAAACTATATTTCAGTGTTTTGTTTTTAGTATTTATGAATCTTAGTTTTAGTCAAGAAGGCTTTGACAAAACCAATAGCGCATATGAAACTTTATTAGAAAGAATTTCCAACAAGGATACTCTAATTAAAAATAGAACAAAATATTATAAATGTTCGGATGATTTGTCCGGAAGAATTGAGTTTTATTATCAAAACAATGAGTTAAGATTAATGACTCATATTTACAAACAGGGCTTTGGTAATGATACGTTTTTAGAAAATTACTATGTAGAGCGTGATACTTTGAAAATTAAATCCTCGATTTCTGAAGAAATGTATATGAATACGCTGTATAAAGAAAGTAGCCAGGGAGTATCTTCTACCAGCGTGGAGAAAGTTATTGAAGTTACAGAGCAAAGAATGTTCTTTAAAAATAATCTTACTAAGGTTTGCTTTGAAAGAAAACATGGCGAAAAACTTTCAGAGTGGGATCAGGACTATTTCAATACACTTACTTTTGAAAAAGGTGTTTGTATAGAAGATATGGAAGATGTACGCTATAAATACAGAATAATCAGAAAAGCTGAAAAGAAGCTACAAAGTTACTCCAACCGAAAACCTTCTTGCATTTTTCATATGTGGTAAATAGAATTGCTTATCTAGAAATCAGAAACTTGGGTGTTTGATTTTTTATTACTCTTTATTATTTTAATGGATTCGAATTTAAGATCGGTAGATCCTACAAAAGTTTTACCGTTTCTTACATTCATAAATTTCCAATGATAACCAGAATCGGTTAATGTTATTGGAGATATTGCAATAGAAGATATAGAAATACCAAGATGTTGTTCTATGATAGTATTAATTTTCCCTTGTACTTTTGGGTCGTTAACTTCACTTAATCCTTTTTCTTCTTTTTTAGTGTAATAAGGGTTGTTGGATGGATCAAATTTTGTGGCTACAGTCTTTTTGTTACTTGAACATGAAGACATGGCTATCCCTATCGATAGCATAAGAATATATTTTTTCATTGTATTTTGGGGTTTTAATCGTAAAAAATGATACTTAAAAATAAAGAAAAAACCGTAAATCCATAGTTATTCCCCTGTATATTAGATAACTGGTAGTTTCTTACGGATTAAAAACGCAATTTTAGGGATTATAGTATTATTTTTTTAGAAAAACACCCTAACAAAAGGAGCATATGCACTGGCATAAATACTTTTATCATCATCATATAATACGTCATATCTGAGACCTACACTTACAAATCCTATTCTATATCCAGCTCCGATGAATAGGGCAGGATACCAGTAATCATCATTAATATCTAGTCCTTCAATTTCAAATTTTCTACTTACCCCCATTTGCTCAAACTCTGCTGATAGTTGTAATGCGGGTAAAGGATTGTATAAAGTGATTATGCTAGCACCATAATTAGTAGCGGTAAAATTTCGCGCATCTGTATATCCAAAATTAAGCCCAAACCCCAAACTGAATTGATTATTGAAGTCGTATACAGCAGATGGAGCCAGGATTCCATTAAAAGTATCATCGGTAAATCCAATCCCAATATTCCCACCAATTCTAACGTGCGACCAAAAATTATCATCTTGAGAAAACCCCTGCTGATAGGAAAGAAAAATTGAGAAAACTAAGATCAGGAATTTGATTTTCTGAATAAGAAACACTTTCATTGTTAAATTTCTAAAAAAATGTTACAATAAATATATATAATTCGATACTCAATATACTGTAATTATTGTATTTTTGTGATGTTTTATAATAAAAAGACGGTTGAATACTTACATATGGATAAATATTCATTTTTGAATGCGGCTAATACCGCATTTTTTGCAGATTTATATGATCAATATTTGCAAAGCCCAGATAGTGTAGAACCTAGTTGGAGAGCTTTTTTTCAAGGATTTGATTTTGGATTAGAAAGTGCAGATGGCTCCGGGGAAACAATTTATATAGAAAAAGATTCAGAGGGTACTGCTGTCGCTGTTCCCGAAAATGTTCAAAAAGAATTTCAGGTAGTGCGTCTTATTGATGCTTACAGAACTCGTGGGCATTTATTCACCAAAACAAATCCGGTAAGAGAAAGAAGAAAGTATCATCCTTCTCTAGCATTGGAAAATTTTGGATTAAGCCAAGGAGATCTCAATACAGTATTTAATGCTGGAGAGATTATCGCGCTTGGGCCAGATACATTAAGTAATATCATTGTACATCTGGAACAAATTTATTGCGATGCTATCGGTATTGAGTATATGTATATTCGTAATCCTGAAGAAAGAGAATGGATACAGGAACGGGTAAACTTTAATACCAACAGAACCAAATTCTCTGCAGATCAGAAAAAACATATTCTTAAAAAACTCAATCAAGCAGTTTCTTTTGAAAGCTTTTTGCATACTAAATATGTAGGGCAAAAACGTTTCTCCCTTGAAGGAGGTGAATCATTAATTCCTGCGCTGGATGCTTTGGTAGAAAAAGCAGCAGATATGGGAGTTAAGGAATTTGTAATGGGGATGGCACATCGTGGTCGTCTTAGTACACTTACTAATATTTTTGGAAAAAGCCCAAAAGATATATTTAGTGAGTTTGATGGTAAAGATTATGAAGAGGCTGTATTTGATGGTGATGTAAAATATCATTTAGGATGGACTTCTAAAAGAAAAACAGATTCTGGCAAAGCTATCAATATGAATATAGCTCCTAATCCATCGCATTTAGAAACTGTTGGTGCAGTGGTTGAAGGAATTACGAGAGCAAAACAAGATAAATATTATAAAGAAAATATCTCACAAGTTTTACCAATTGTAGTTCACGGGGATGCCGCTATTGCAGGTCAAGGATTAGTATATGAAATTGTGCAAATGGCACAGTTGGATGGATATAAAACTGGCGGGACTATACATATTGTGGTGAATAACCAAATAGGGTTTACCACCAATTATTTGGATGCACGTTCATCTACTTATTGTACAGATGTTGGTAAAGTAACATTATCACCAGTACTTCACGTAAATGCGGATGATGCAGAAGCAGTAGTACATGCAACGAATTTCGCGCTAGATTTTAGAATGAATTTTGGGCGTGACGTATTTATAGATTTATTGGGATACAGAAAGTATGGTCATAATGAAGGAGATGAACCTCGTTTTACCCAACCTAAATTATATAAAGCCATCGCAAAGCATAAAAATCCTAGAGATATTTATGCTGAAAAGCTGATTTCTGAGGGAATCATTAATAAAGATCACGTAGCAGAGCTTGAAAAAGAATACAAATCCTCACTCGAAGAAGAGTTAGAAGATTCTCGCAAGCAGGAAAAAACTGTCATTACTCCTTTTATGCAAGACGAGTGGGCTGGTTTCACCAGAGTTCAGGAAGATGAGATGATGGCAGCGGTGGATACAACATATCCTAAAAAAGATCTTACTGAGATTGCAGAAGTAATTACCAAATTACCGACTGATAAAAAATTTCTTCGTAAAATAGAACGATTGATTGATCAAAGACATAAAATGTTCTTCGAAAAGGATCAGTTAGATTGGGCGATGGGAGAATTGCTGGCTTACGGATCATTACTTAAAGAGGGATATGATGTTAGAATGAGTGGTCAAGATGTTGAGAGAGGAACATTCTCTCACAGACATGCGGTTGTAAAGGTTGAAGATAGTGAAGAAGAAGTATTATTACTTAATAACCTGAAAGGCGATCAGGGTGATTTTTATATTTATAATTCCTTGCTTTCAGAATATGGTGTTGTAGGTTTTGATTACGGGTATGCAATGGCCAGCCCAAAAACCTTGGCTATTTGGGAAGCTCAATTTGGAGACTTCAGTAATGGAGCTCAAATTATGATTGACCAATACATTTCTTCTGCAGAGGATAAGTGGAAACTCCAGAATGGTTTGGTAATGTTATTACCACATGGATACGAAGGTCAGGGGGCAGAGCACTCTTCTGCCAGAATGGAGCGTTATCTTCAGCTATGTGCTAAAGATAATATGTTTGTTGCCGATGTGACAACACCAGCAAATATGTTTCATTTATTGAGAAGGCAAATGAAAGCGGATTATCGTAAACCTTTAATCATTTTTACACCAAAAAGTTTATTGCGTCATCCTAAAGTAGTTTCTTCAGTAGAAGAATTTGCTAATGGTGGTTTTCAGACGGTTATTGATGATCCTGATGCGAAAACAAAAGATACCAAAACATTAGTGTTTTGTACAGGTAAGTTCTATTACGATCTGTTAGAAGAAAAGGAAAGATTAGAGAGAAAAGATGTTGCTTTGGTGAGAGTAGAGCAATTGTTTCCGCTTCCCGTAAAAGAAATGGATTCAATTATCAAAAAGTATAAGGCAACCGATATGGTTTGGGCGCAAGAAGAACCTCGTAATATGGGAGCGTTAAGTCATATTTTGATGCATTATGATGATGCGAGTTCTTTTAGATTTGCAAGTAGAAGACCTTATGGAGCTCCAGCTGCCGGTAGTGCTACAAGATCTAAAAGAAGGCATCAGGAAGTGATTGATTATGTTTTTGACAAAACAAAAGAGAATCAAAGAAGAAAAAAGAAATAAAACGATAAAGTAACTATAAATAGGAATATTTTCGCGAGAGCGATATAAAGTATAAACTTAGAATTATGGCTTTAGAAATGAAAGTCCCTTCTCCGGGAGAATCTATTACAGAAGTAGAAATTGCTCAATGGCTTGTAGAAGATGGTGATTATGTAGAAAAAGATCAAGCAATTGCCGAGGTTGATAGTGATAAAGCAACATTAGAACTTCCGGCAGAGGCAAGTGGTATTATAACGCTAAAAGCGGAAGAAGGTGATGCCGTAGCTGTGGGAGAAGTTGTATGTCTTATTGATACAGATGCTGCTAAACCAGATGGTAGTACTTCTGAAACTGCAGAAACTCCTAAAGCAGAGGAAAAGAAGGAAGAAGCTCCTGTTTCTGTTAAATCAGAAACACCAGCTCCAGCTAAAACAGAAACATATGCTACGGGAACTGCTTCTCCAGCTGCTAAGAAAGTTTTAGCAGAAAAAGGGATAGATGCTTCTCAGGTAAAAGGAACAGGACGTGATGGTCGAATTACAAAAGCCGATGCTATAGATGCAAAACCATCTATGGGAACTCCCGGGACCGCAAGCAGAGGAGAATCTCGCAAAAAATTATCTATGTTACGTCGTAAAGTAGCCGAGAGATTAGTTTCTGTAAAAAATGAAACGGCTATGTTAACCACGTTTAATGAGGTGGATATGCAACCGATTTTTGACTTAAGAAAGGAATACAAAGAGACATTCAAAAGTAAGCACGGAGTAAGTCTTGGATTTATGTCTTTCTTCACATTGGCTTGTGTACGAGCTTTGAAAATGTATCCTGCAGTAAACTCAATGATTGATGGTAAAGAGATGATTTCTTACGATTTTCAGGATATCAGTATTGCCGTTTCCGGACCAAAAGGATTGATGGTTCCTGTGATCAGAAATGCTGAAAACTTAAGCTTTAGAGGAGTTGAGTCTGAAGTAAAAAGATTGGCAATCAGAGCTCGTGAAGGACAAATAACTGTAGATGAAATGACAGGAGGAACTTTTACCATAACCAATGGTGGAGTTTTTGGTAGTATGTTATCAACTCCGATCATAAACCCTCCACAGAGTGCTATTTTAGGAATGCATAATATAGTAGAAAGGCCGATCGTAAGAGATGGTCAAATAGTAGTAGCTCCTATCATGTACGTAGCTCTATCTTATGATCATAGAATTATCGACGGTAAGGAATCTGTTGGATTCTTGGTGGCTGTTAAAGAAGCACTAGAAAATCCGGAAGAATTATTAATGGATAATAATGTAAATAAAGCACTGGAGCTTTAATTAGGTTCTATTCTAAAATATAAAAGCCACTAAAAATTAATTTAGTGGCTTTTTGTTTGAATTAAAAACAGCTAAAATTGTTTTACTGCTTAACAATTTTGGTTGTATCACTTTGACCATTGGTTGTAACTTTTACCATATAAAGTCCTGGAGTCAAATTACCAATATCTATACTGGATTCTGTGGTGTCTAATTGTTTAGATAAGATCTTTTTTCCTTGAATAGAATAAATGTCTATAGTTGAAGATGAACCCGAAACCGCGAACTTAATATTTAAGATTTGATTTGTAGGATTAGGAAAAACCTTAAAAGCTTTTGGTGTTTCTTCAAAAGTATCAACTGATAAGGTAAGCGCTTCTTTTTGATAGAAGTCTAAAGCGTGCATCGCATACACCAAAGGAGCATTCCAGTTAATGGTAATCTCATTTGTAGAATACGAGCACCAATGGTCTACATATTTTGAAGCTGGTTGATTAGATGGAAAACTAACTCCAGAACCGGAACAATCGCCTGTATCGGGGTTGTTTTCGTTTTGCGGTCCACCTACAATCATACCTGGGATAGGAGCAGAAATACCATCTGCATCAGATATCCTGTGATGTGGTTCGAAAACTTGTGTGTCACCAAAACCGGTAACGTAAGAGTATCCGGTTCCGTTTCTACCGAAGATATAATCCATAGCTGTATATGCCGCTTCCAGATAGGACTCATCATCTGTGAGTTCATACGCTCTTATCAACAAAATCAATTGGTTTCCAACCGCTCCATTACTTCCCCAGGAATAGTCGTTACCTTCCATGGTGATTTTCATAGCAGAAGAATTAACACGATCTCGTAATTGGCTAGCAGTACCTATCAAAGTATTATTAGCTTGAGTTACATTAATAGAGCTCGCTAAACTTGCATTATGATGAGCAATCGAAATGAGTGCCAAAGGATCACTATATGGCCAACTTGGAGTTCCACCGCCAATAGAACTTACATCTATATCATTTTGATAAGTTGCTTCTCCGGTAGTGATAAATAACTCAACAGCTGCCCATTGAAATTCGTCAGTTACATTAGTATCTCCGTATTCTCCTGTAGAGATATCAGAAACTGGTGTTCCGCTGCCTTGTCTGTAATAAATAGCAGGATTGGCTTTTGCCCAAGCATAAGCATCTTTTCCAGCTTGCTCTAACTGTGCACTAAATCCAGGTCTTACACTTTCGTAATCAGAAAATATTCTTGATGCTACTGCAGTTACTGCGGCAAAATTTAAAGCAGCAGCGGTAGATTTCTGAACAACAAACCTTTCTAAGTTATAAGAAGCCGGCATAACTCTCCCCGAAAAGTTTTTTGCTGTTAACTTGTGATAAACACCACCATCGTTAGGATCTTGCATATCTAGCATCCAATCTAAGTTCCATAAAACTTCATCTAAAATATCTGGAAGATTTCCACCTTGTTCAGGAATGTTATATTGTAAGCTTTCCCATTCTGTTTTATAGTGTTCAAAAGCTGCTAAAAGGGTGTACGTACTAATTCCACTGTTTACAACATATTTGTTGTAGTCTCCTGCATCATACCAACCTTTTGGAGCAGAGATGACTGTTCCCTCGGGTCTTGCTGATGTAGCTGCAGACGAATGTACTGTAACAACATTGTCCGGAGTCCCAGCAGGTCTTGCATATACACCTGCGTGCGTGGATTCTAGTGCGGTGGAAGAACGATTATAATAATAATATTTAAAAGCTTCTTCTCTAAGTTCGGCATATCCGTCTGTACCTACTTTAAAAGTAATCTCTTCTTGATCGATTTGAAAACGGTATGTTCCTTCTGTTTCAATTTCCGAAATATCAACGTTTGCAATATGTTCTCCAGAATCACTCCATAAAGACGATGCTCCTGTAGTTCCTTCTAACACAACATTATCAGAATTATCTAGGATAGTAAATGCCTGGTTACTAAAACTCCCATTTGCCGCAACACTAATGGTTTTATTTCTTCCGATTAAATATCCTAATTGGTTATAACGAACATCAAATGTAGATGGAGGTGGTGGTGTCTCCAAAGGTTCTCCAAAAGAAATCCAATCTATAGTAATTGTACCATTGTATTGACCTGCGTTAGTACCCGGATTCACAAAAAATTGTATGAACCGAATTTTTGAAGGATCTACAGGGCAAGGTGCGGTAGCCTGTGTACAATCAGAACCTCCATATCCCCCGTCTTGTAAACTGCTGGAATAATTGAATTCATAAATAGTTAACGAATTGTCGATTCTTGAAGATTGGGCATTGAAATTTGTCACAAAACCATCTTCATCTTGGATATCAATCCTTAAATTAGGATTAGAAGTTCCGGAAACCTTAATAAATAATGTCTCGCTACCAGAGATATCAACGGATGTTTCTGTTCCTGAGTTATGCAAGGTGTATACGATCGGATCAAAATCTCCGGCGGTACCATTACCTTCGATAACTAAATTCCCTCCGGACAAGGAAGATGTGTAAGAACTAGATGATTCTACATTTAATACGCTGTCATCAAAATTATCACTATAGATAATTTGCCCGTTGACTAACGGAATAATAAATAACAAAAAGGTAGTAGTGAATAAAATTCTCTTTTTCATTGGGACAATAATTTAAGTTTTAAATTTTTTGTTGAGTTTAAATATTTAGTTGATTATTTCGTCGCGAAAATTAGACTATTAACAAATCATTGGAAAAGTAAAGTTTGAAAAATGACGAAAAATTGGATTTAATTTTAAGTAAATTTTTTTTAGTATTTCGTTTTCCTTTTTTTAAAATAATTTCTGTTTAACCTTCTATATAGTACATCAATTAAATTAGGTTTAGTATTTCTGCTAAGGGAGTAAAGTTAAAAAAGAAGAATAGTATGGTGTCAACGTTGATATCTTAACATTTTATGTACATAGAGTTTTTTAATAAAGAAGATTATCAAAATTACTGTATTAGCTGATTTCTTTGGGTTTTCTAAAAAAATATCAGAGATATAAAATGTCTAAATTAAAGATATTTTATATAAAGGATAAGAGGTAAATGATAACAAAAGACTGTGATAAGCACCCCAAGTTTATTTGAAATATGTTGATTATAAAACCATTTCGGCATAAGGGATTATCGTATGGTACCCTTTATTTTCGAAATATTTCATATCAGATATTGATCCCGTAGCTAATACAAAATCACCACCCCATCCACCTAAACTTTTAATACTGCCTGAATAATCCGGAAATAACCTGGATTTTACTGTGGGTGTTTTAATAATTTTAGAAATTACTTCTTCGTGCTGATCAATGAGTTCACAGAATTCTGCCAATGAAGAACAATTTAATACCGCATCGGTTATTTTGCCTATTGTTTCTGAAGCTTTATCAAAATCCTTAAGTGGTAATGATTGATAATGCTTTATAGATTGTTTGCTATCTTGTTTTTGATTTAGATACACAAAAAAGAGTTGATCTTTAAAAACAGGATTGAAATGTGCTTCTTTAATAATAGGTTTCTCTTCTTTTCGGGTATAAAGTATAGGAGTTTTATGTTGAGCACTTGCAATATCATAACCACTTCCTCCAAAACTTTTCTTGAGCAGCACAAAAGCATCCACTTCTGCCCATTGCGCAATGTTGTTGATAAGGGTAGAGGAGGAGCCTAAACCCCATGTACGATCAAATTCTAATCGGGTCTCTATAGCATATCCTTTTTCGGTAGAAAGAAATTCATGATTTAACTCTTGAGCAACTTGTAATATTTCCAAAAGCGTTTCTGTGATCCCTAATCCTTCTTCATCTGTTAGGATTGATGTTTCGGCCGTATCATTGCTTGCAGAAGCCGCTAAAGGAAGTTTAATTTTGGTTTCAAACCAACAGTTACCTTCCTTATCAAGACTTTTCCAATTAATGGTATTGGAATCATTTTCTTCAACAAATAACCACTGCCCCTTTTTTGTGGGTAATGCCAACGCTTTAATACCATCAAGAACGAGATATTCTGAAGTAAGAAGAAGTTTACCGTGGCTGTAAAAAGATTTTTTCATCAACTTGTTAACGTCTCAGTTTTTCGATTTGTTGCACAACTTCACTATGCGTTACGGTATTGGTCTTAAAATAGTCCACTAATTGCTCTTTTTCTTCATTGGTAGCCTGAAACTGATTAAGGATATTCATCAGGTGCATTTTCATATGTCCTTGCTGGATTCCTGTGGTAATAAGCGAGTTAATGGCACCAAAATTCTGCGCAAGACCTGCTACTGCGGTAATCTCCATAAGTTTTTTTGCATTCGGATTTCCCAAAAGATGTAAAGCAAGTTTCACCAAAGGGTGAAGTGAAGTTAGTCCTCCAACGGTTCCAAGTGCTAGAGGTATTTGAATTGAGAAATGAAAAATATCATCTTCAATTTTGGCATCTGTTAGGCTGGTATATTTCCCATCTTTGGAAGCATATGCATGTGCTCCGGCTTCTATAGCTCTAAAATCATTTCCAGTCGCTAACACAACTGCATCGATACCATTCATGATGCCTTTATTATGTGTTACAGCACGATAAGGCTCTACTTTTGCAATTTGCACTGCTCTCACAAATTTCTCTGCGTATTGAAGAGAAGATAGTTCTCCTACTTTAGGTAAATCATTTACAGGACAAGAAACGTATGCTCTAACCAGGCATTCCGGAACGTAATTAGAGAGAATGCTCATAATAATTTCTATGTTCTTCTCCGCTTCAGAAAAGTCATTATAGTTAGAAGCTGCTTTGGTTAAAAAATCTGCAAATTGCTCTAAACAAGAATTGATAAAATTTGCTCCCATGGCATCAGCAGTTCCAAATGTACAGTGCAGCTGGTAGTAATTTTCAATTTCCGAAGATTTATCCCGAAGTTCTATATCGACGATACCACCACCGCGTTTCTCCATATTTTTAGTGATATGAGAAGTAGATGCAATTAGTTCTGATTTAATACTATGGAAAAATGTTTTTAATTTTTCGGTATCTCCTGTATACGTAAAATGTACTTGCCCAACTTTAACGGTCGATAGTACTTCTGCTTTAAATCCGCCTCTATTTTGCCAGAATTTAGCAGCCTTACTGGCAGCAGCCACCACAGAACTCTCTTCTATTGCCATTGGGATCGTATATCGTTCACCATTAATCAGGAAATTAGGAGCTACAGAAAAAGGTAAATAATAGTTAGAAATAGTGTTTTCTGTAAATTCATCGTGCAATTGCTGAAGCTTATCATCAGAGTTCCAATAGGTTTTTAGGATATCAACCGTATTTTGATCATTGTTAAAATGATGCTCTACTAACCATTTAATTTTATCAGATTTAGAAAGCTTAGAAAAGCCGGAAACCACTGGACTCATATTATTTTTTTACTATCAAGGTTCAAAGATACTATTCTGTTTGGTATCAAACGATTTTTGATAATTCTTAAAATACTTTTTACGGTTTTTAGGCAAGAAATCATTTAATAAATTAAGATAGTTTGGTTGATGATATGCTAATAAATATCGCTTTCTCGTATTCCTTTTTATTGTATTTAACGTCAATTGTTGTATTTTTCACGGATTTTTTAGTATTCTTGGCGTTAACAAATTTTATAAAAGTAAAATATGAGAATTACCAGATTGTTTTTTGGAATAACATTATTTATAAGCTTTCTCACCGTAGCTCAGGACAAAGCTTTTACTCTGGAAGAAATATGGGGAGGGGCATTTAGTACAGAAAGGTTACAATCTTTACACTCTATGAATAATGGTAAGGAGTATTCTGTTTTAGAAAGAGACAATACTAATGGAGATACATCCATTGAAGTCTATGACTATGCAACTGGAGAAAAAGCAAATACATTAATAAAATCATCGAATATAGAAGACCTTAAGCATATTCAGGGATATGAATTTAGTAAAGATGAAAAAAGAGTATTACTTGCCAGTGAATTAGAACAAATCTATCGCCGTTCTTCGCGAGGGATTTACCATATTTTTGATGTTCCTTCTAACAGTAGTTTTAAGATTAGTGACAAAAAAATACAATCGCCGGCTTTATCACCTGATGGAAGCAAACTGGCTTATGTGATGGATAACAATATTTTTGTGTTGAACTTTGTTACCGGAGAAGAAATTCAGCTCACCGATGATGGAAAGAAAAACGAAATCATTAATGGGATCACAGATTGGGTTTATGAAGAAGAATTTGCCTTTGTTAGAGCCTTTGATTGGAGTGCAGATAGCAATAAGGTAGCATTTATAAGATTTGATGAAAAGGAGGTTCCCGAATTTTCTATGGATGTCTATGGTGCTGAGTTATATCAAAAACAAGATGTGTTTAAATATCCCAAAGCCGGAGAAAAAAACGCAAAGGTTTCATTGTATATTGCCGATTTAGGAAGTATGTCTTTAGATAAAATCAATCTTGGTGATTATAAGGATTTCTATATTCCAAGAATAAAATGGTCTGCTAATCCAGATATTTTGAGTGTTCAAGTGTTGAACAGACATCAAAATAATCTGGATTTAATTTTTGTAGATGCTAAAACAAAAACACCTAAGATCGTTCTTAATGAAAAAGACGAAGCTTATATCGATATCACGGATAACCTTACTTTTTTAGAAGATAATAGTTTTATTTGGACGAGCGAAAAAGATGGATACAATCACATTTATCATTATAAAGAAACGGGAGAGCTAATTAACCAGATAACTACTGGTCCCTGGGAAGTAACGGATTACTATGGGTATGACTCTAAAAATAAAACGATCTTTTATCAAAGCGTTGAGAATAAAAATATCAATAGAGATATTTATTCAATTGGTTTAGATGGAAAAAACAAAAAAAGATTAAGTACGAAAGATGGAACCAATGATGCAGACTTTAGTGCGGATTTCAGTCAATATATCAACTATTTCTCAAGTGCATCTACTCCTTTTGAGTTTACTTTAAATAATGCTGCGAATGGAGAAGTAATTCGTGAGATTAAAAACAATCAAGAGTTAAAAGATAAGCTTGTACAGTATGATTTGAGGCCAAAAGAATTTTCGACTATAGATGTCAATGGTGAAACATTAAATATGTGGACGATCAAGCCAAAGGATTTTGACCCTGCTAAGAAGTATCCACTATTTATGTATCAATATTCCGGCCCGGGATCTCAGCAAGTTAAAAATTCCTGGAACAGAAGTAACGATTATTGGTATATGATGTTGGCACAGCAAGGATACATTGTTGTTTGTATAGATGGAAGAGGTACTGGTTTTAAAGGAGCAAAGTTTAAGAAAGTTACGCAGAATGATTTAGGGAATCTAGAAGTTCAGGATCAGATAGCAGCTGCAAAACAATTGGGGGCATTAGACTATATTGATGCGTCCAGAATTGGAATATGGGGATGGAGTTACGGAGGTTTTATGTCTAGCAACTGCTTATTTAAGGCTCCGGATACTTTTAAAATGGCTATCGCGGTAGCTCCGGTGACAAGTTGGAGGTTTTATGATACGATCTATACGGAACGATATTTGATGACTCCACAGGAAAATGCAAAAGGATATGATGACAATTCACCAATCAATTTTGTAGATGGATTAAAAGGTAAATTCTTATTAGTACATGGTAGTGCCGATGATAATGTACACGTGCAAAATACGATGCGTTTGATCGAAGCATTAGTACAGAAAAATAAACAATTTGATTGGGCAATTTATCCAGATAAGAATCACGGTATTTATGGTGGTAACACCCGATTACATCTGTATAATAAGATGACTAATTTTATTAAAGCGAACTTATAATAACTAAACAACTCATTTAATTAAACTAACATAATGGCAAATACAGTTAAAGCAGCTCATCAAAAGGAGCTTTTTGGACATCCTATTGGATTATATATCCTTTTTCTAACAGAAATGTGGGAGCGTTTTTCGTATTACGGAATGCGCGGAATATTGGTTTTATATCTAACAGCAAAAACAGTTGGAGATAATCCTGGTTTAGGATGGTTGGATGTAGAAGCTTTGTCGTTGTATGGATGGTATACGATGTTAGTTTATGTGGCTTCCATTCCTGGGGGAATAATAGCGGATAAGATTTTAGGTCAAAAACGTTCTGTGATGATTGGTGGTCTTTTATTGGTTGCTGGTCATGGAATTCTTTCTATTGAAGAAATGTGGGCATTTTATACCGGGCTTGCGCTTATTATTTCAGGGGTAGGTTTGTTAAAGCCAAATATTTCAACTCTGGTTGGAGGTTTATATCAACCTGGAGATGAGAGAAGAGATAAAGGTTTTTCAATTTTTTATATTGGGATAAATGTGGGAGCTGCATTGGCAAGTTTAGTTGTTGCTGTGGTGGCAAATGAATACGGATGGCATGCAGGTTTTGGTTTAGCTGCAATTGGTATGGTACTAGGTCAGATAGTTTATATGTCCGGACAAAAATATTTAGTTCATGTTGGTAACAAGCCGGAAAAAGTTGAGGTAGATGATGATAACGTTTCGATAGGTAAAATTTTCCAGACTCTTTTTACATCTACAACTCCATTAATTACTACCGTTGGGTTGGCAATTTCCTCATCAGCAATTGCTTATTTCTTCATTGAGAAACAGAAAATCGCATATATTATTTTCTTTTTGTTTTTATCATTAGTCGTTGGAATGATGGTTACAATTTACGGAGATCTAAAATCCAAAGTAGAAAAAGACAGATATATTGTATTATTATTATCTTTTATTATTGTTATTGTTTTTTGGGGAGCTTTTGAGCAAGCAGGTGGATTAATGAACTTGTATGCAGAAAACAGGACTGGAAGAATGATTATGGGATACGAAATACCGGCAGCAGTATTTCAATTTTTTAACCCATTTTACATTATATTATTTGCCGTTCCCATAGCTAATTTTTGGCTTTGGTGGAAACACAGAAATAAGGAATCGTCTTCTATATTTAAAATGGCCACTGGGGTTATTATTATGGGACTCGGATTCGTGTTCATGGTATTTGCGTCAATGCAATATGAAGAATTAGGAAAATCTGCTATGTATTGGTTGGTGTTAGCCTACTTATTTCATACTATCGGAGAACTTTGTGCGTCTCCAGTCGCATTATCTTTTATTACTAAGTTGGCTCCAGTAAGATATGGAGCTTTGATGATGGGAGTTTATTTTGCGGCTACTGGATTAGGAAACAAAGTAGCAGGGCTAATCGGTGAATCGGCATCGGAAGCAGGGGAGTTAACCATATTCGCAGGAATAACCATATTTTGTGTGATATTTGGATTGTTGGTTATTTTGTTAATAAAACCATTGAAAAGATTAACACACAAAGCGGAGGATTTAAAAGCAGATACAAAAGATGAAGAAGCCGAAGGCTTCGAATTAGCAGACAACTAAAATTCTATCTATGAATACTGATATAGAAAACTTATTTAAGGATAAGGTTTTAGGGCATCCCGCAGGACTATTTGTACTCTTTTTTACAGAAATGTGGGAACGATTTTCATTCTACGGGATGAGAATTCTCTTGGTAATATTTTTAACTCAACCATTGTTTGGAGAAAACCCTGGATGGGCCAATTGGCCGCGTGAACATGCATTAGCTTTATTTGGAACATATGCGTCCCTTTTATATTTAACACCGATTTTAGGTGGATATATCGCTGATAAAATAACTGGATATCGCTGGGCAGTTACGATTGGATGTCTAATTATGACCTTGGGACACGTTTCTATGGCGTTCGAAACAGAAACTACCTTGTATATTGGATTAGGATTGTTGGTAATAGGAACTGGTTTATTTAAACCAAATATTACTTCTATTATTTCAGAAATGTATAAAGGTAATGACGCTAAAAAAGATGGTGCATATACCATATTTTATATGGGTGTAAATGCAGGAGCATTTTTTGGCATTATGCTTTGTGGTTACCTGGGAGAAAACTTTAGTTGGGCATTAGGCTTCGGATTAGCAGGGATTTTTATGTTTTTGGGAATGATTCAATTTTGGTTGGCAAATCCTTTGTTTGGCGAAATAGGAGCAAAACCTAAGAAAGAAGCAAAAACAGAAGTAATTTTAGAAAAAGGAGATAAACTTAATCCTTTTACAACTATAGATAAAATTTTAATCGCAGTTAGCGCAATCATAGGATTTACTTGGTTGATTAATGATCCCATGTCTAAAATTGGAAATGTCAATTTGTTTGACTTCACTATGGGTGGTTATGAAGGCCCTACGGTTGTCATCGTATTTGGAGTATTATTATTTTTGTTTTTAATTATTTCAAGGATTATTAGATATAGTACCACAGTTAGAGACAGAATGATTGCAGTTGCGATTTTTGCTTTCTTTACTGTATTTTTTTGGGCAGCATTTGAACAGGCTGCTGGATCTTTGAATATTTTTGCTAGAGATTACACGGCAAGGGATCTTACTGGTTCTTCTGCCCTAATTTTTAAAAGTATAGATGCTATCCTAACGGTAGTGCCTCTAGCTATTATTTCCTGGGTTTTGTATTTATTATTTAAAAAGACATTTTCTAAGATAGGTATATCTAATGTAGTGCTATCTGTATCTTTTATTATTATTTGGGGAATTGTGATTTGGAAATTGAATAATGAGTTTAGCAAGGATACCACCGAGGTAAGTGCTACCTGGTTTGGGATTTTAAATTCATTTTTTATAATTGCCTTGGCTCCATTATTTTCTAAATGGTGGGAGAGCAAATATAACCCTAGTGCGGCTTTTAAATATGGTTTTGGATTAGCTTTGTTAGGTTTCGGTTTTGCACTATTGGCATATGGTTCTTCTGGAATACCACAAGGAGCAAAGACAGCATCCGTTAGTATGATTTGGTTGATTTTAGCATATCTATTCCATACTTTAGGGGAGTTGTGTTTATCACCAGTTGGATTGTCTTACCTAAGTAAATTAGTTCCTGGTAGAATGATCGCCTTTATGTTTGGTATCTGGTATTTGGCAATTGCGATTGGTCAGAAAGCAGCGGGAACATTAGGAGGAATGATTGATGAGGTTACAGCTAATTATAATTTATCAACTTTTTTCTTGATATTTACAATAGTTCCAATAGCCGCTGGAGCCTTAATAATGATCTTAAACCCATTGTTAAAGAAATTAATGCACGGAATCCGTTAATACTAAAAACACTACTTTACCCGTTACCCAAAACGGGTGAAGTTTTTAATAAGGAACAGTTTTTGTTTCGACTAATATGTAAAAGCAAATTTTAAACAGATGAAAAACCTACTTTTTCTAATTGGATTTCTATTCGTGTTGCCAATCCAGGCACAAGAGATCAAATGGATGTCGATGAATGAAGCGCTGGAGGCACAAAAGAAAGCCCCTAAGAAGATTTTTATGGATGTATATACCAATTGGTGCGGTCCTTGTAAATTACTCGATAAAAAAACGTTTCACAATAAAGATGTAGTTGAATACGTAAACACTAATTACTACGCAGTTAAGTTTAATGGTGAAGGAACTGAGGAAATTCATTACAACGATTTCACCTACACCAATCCTAATTATAATCCGGATAGAAAAGGAAGAAATAGTCAACACTTTTTTGCAAATGCATTAAAAATAAGCGGATACCCAAGTATTGTTTTCTTTGATGAAAAAGGTAATTTAATTGCACCAGTGGTTGGATATAAGACACCACAGCAATTGGAGATTTATTTGAAGATGATTCACAATAATGACTATAAAAAGTTAACCAGTGCAGAAGCCTGGCAGCAATATGAGCAATCATTTGTAAGTACATTTAGTAATTAAAAACTACATTCTTCAATACATAAACTTGATCCCTTTTATCAATTTGGTAAAAGGGATTTTTTTTATTGCAATTTGCTGATTTTGTGAGTGCTAATAAAAGCTACATAACTTATCTGAAAAAAGAGGGTAACATAAGCTGCATTCTTGATACTTATAGATACAAATCAAACAAGAAAGTATAAAATGAAAAAAAGCATATTCAGTCTAGCTGTATTTTGCGTAATGTTTAATGTCGGTTTTGCTCAAGAAGTAAGTTTAATAGGGAGATTAAATGGAAGTATAGGTTTTAATTACGAATCTATTGACTATAATGGAGGTAGTATGGCGTATAGTCCGGGTGGAGGAATGGGACTGGAAGTTGGTGCAGAATATAACATCTTTAAAGGTTTATATGGATATGGAACCTTGGGATATCAATATAATTTAGCTATTCAGCTGCAAAGTGGTAATGGAGGTTCAAATAAAAGTTCTGTGACTTTTAGCCGAACATTTTTTACGTTAGGGATACATAAACTTTTTAAATTATCAGATAATACATTGAATGGAATAGTCATTGGGGTAGGAGGTAATTATAGTATTCCTGGTAGACTTAAAATTACTGAAAATGATTTTTCAGCAGATCCTATTAAGTATAAATCAAACGTAGGCTTTCATATAGATGCAAAACTTAGGTTAAAGTTGTCGGATAAATTTTTCTTAGAACCAGGATTAAGATATCGACAATTAGAACTAGAGGCAGAGTCATTTGGTTCTAATGGTATTGATGTATTACCATCTCATTTAAGAACATTGAATACTTCTGGAATTGAAATTGCACTATCAGTAATTAAGAAATTGTAGGTTAAGTTCGTTGAAAATTAACAACTCTCTTTGTTAAATACTGAAAATGGGGGTTTTTTTAAGTAAAAGTTGCTATATACTTGCACTTTAAAATTATTTAATATAATTAGAGATTACTATGAGAAAAATGGGCTTATTACTATTTCTTTTGACTTTTGTTTCGGTGAAGTCTCAGGTTATAGTCACTTTTACAGAACCTAAGAGAATGGATGCCAAAGAGTTTACTCCGGTTACTATTTATACCAAAAGTGATAGTATTGTAAAAGGATATGGATTTCTTAGTGCCATAAACTACAGTTCGCACGCTGTTAGATTTATTCCGTCCAAACCTTCAAAAAAAATCATAGAGCAAGTGAGTTGGACTAGCTTTTATGCAGAGGATTTAATTAAGGTTGAAATTGAGTATAAATCTAAAATATTGAAACTTTTTCCCGTTAAACCCAAAAGTAATGGTTTTGGAATAGGAGCTACACATTTATATCATAAAATATATGAAAACAATTCAGTAAAGTTATTTTGTCACGTATATGGTATTCCTTTTATTAATAAGAAAAAATGTGCTTATTTAGTTTTGAAGAACGGAGAAGAAAAGGCTGGACAGATTGTTATGAAATTATCTGATAAACCAAAAAAAATGCCTGAAAGAGCTGGGAATTTCTTTGACGATTGTCCGAAACTACAGAACAAAATAAAAGCAGGTGAATATCAAAAGAGTTTAAAAGGGCTAATTTCAATTTTAGATTTTTATGACATAAGCTGTCAGAAACATAATTAATTTCGGATTTAAAATAATTTAAAATTCTCTTTTATCCATTTGATAAAAGAGAATTTTTGTTGAAATATAAATGAATCATTTTATTACTTATTAAAAACATGCCTTAATTTAAGGTGAGTTCAATATAACAACAACTGTTACTCAGTGTTTTAAAATTTAACAAAGTCCCTTCTCCTTGGACGACATTGTAATAGCAATGGGCGAGATTGCGCGTAGGAGTTAGGATGAGGGGTTTTCACATCAAAAACCCTCACCTTAATCCTCTCCCACAGGGAGAGGAAACCAAAAAGCATTAATTATCAGGTGCTTAAATTGTTTGTGTCATATTTTCTTATATCCAACGCACATGAATTTAGAGAAATAATACTTTTAAATGAACTAGGAATTATTCCTAATTTTATATCTTTGTTTTGGAAATATTCCTAGTTATAGAGATTCGTTAAACTTCATTAAAAGAATCTTAAAAATGCAATTATGGAGTATGTTTTGCTTTTATAACATAAAACAAAACATATGCTCAGCACCAATACTTAATTGAATAAATATACCTTATGAGTGGTATTAAGTATGAAATACAAAACAGAAAGCTTAGATCCTATAAGCATACATTCGATTATAACTTTTGTAAGCAAAAGTATGATGAATACGCGCTGATGGATTTGAATGAGTTCAAAAAATGTTTAAAAAATCCCGAAAAACTCGGGGAGATCGGACATTTATGTAGTTTTATTCTTTGGGTTAAAAACAAGGATCAAGATGAATATCGTGATTGTTTAGGTGATTATGGATTGATTCATTTATTATTTCATTGTCTTGAGAGTAAACATAATGCGGATATTCATGCGGAATATATTCATATGCTATTTAAAGAAGACATTAAATTAGCATAAAAATCTTCAAATTATACATTTGCGTCCGTAAAAGAAAGTTATTTCTTACAAACAACTCCTTAAAAAACAAATTTTATAGCAAAAATGTGTTAAATTTTATAAAAAAATGCATTTCAACGATGATATTTGCATATAATCGTTATATTTGACCAGAATTGAAATAATTAATAAACCAAATCGTTAATTAAAAGTATTTAAAACCTTCCCTAAATTTTTATGGTTTTAAATATTTCAACTGAGCTTAACCTATTATGAAAAAACGTTTCATCATTGCCCCTTCAATGTTGTTTTTAATTGCATTGCTTTTTCCTCTTATTTCAGCAAATAAAATTCAAGCACCCGAGCTATCTAAACCGTTACCTAAAGTACAAGCATCAACTGATTTTTTCAAAAATCCAATCTCGGATATGCAAAAAGAGCTTTTGGTAGAAGCTATCGAATCTTATTTTGATAAAGCACTAAAACAGCATAAAATTGTTGGAGCAGGTGTTGGTATTGTAAAATGTGATTCTGTTATTTATTTAGGAGGTTTTGGAAAAAGAAATGCTTCTTTAAATGATACAATAAATGAAGAGACTATTTTTAGAATCGGATCTGTTTCTAAAGGTTTTGCAGGTGTATTGTCAGGGATGTATGTAGAAGAAGGATTACTTAATTGGGAAGACAAAGTAAACCAGTATGTTCCATCTTTTCAGTTAGCCAGTAAGAAATGGACCGATAGCGTAACGCTATCTCACATTTTGTCTCATTCATCAGGATTGCCTTATCATAGTTTTACTAATTTGGTTGAAGACGGTGTAGATTTGAATACCATTGCAGGTCAGTTTAGGAGTATTCCAACTATTGATAAACCTGGTAAAATATATAGTTATCAAAACGCGGTATTTGCGCTTAGCGGAGAAATGATTGAAAAAGTTACCGGAAAGTCTTATGGAGAAGCAATCGCAGAAAAGATTTTTAAGCCTCTTAAAATGACTACTGCATCTACAGACTACAATTCTCTAAAGGAATCTTCTAACGTAGCAATGCCACATAGAAAATATGGAAGACGCTGGAAGTCTTTGAAAATAAATCAAAAATATTATAATGCCATACCTGCCGGAGGAGTAAATGCCAGTGTAACGGATATGGCAAAATGGATGCGATTTTTATTAGGTCATAATCCAAATGTAATGAGTGCCGATGGTTTAAAAAATGTTTTTAATCCGGTAATCAATCTTCCTGGTAGAAGTAAGTATTACCAGAGATGGGAGGGACACCAAGGATCACACTACGCACATGGATGGCGTATTCACGACTTCAAGGATAGAAATACCGGAGAATCAAATAGAATGATACATCACGGAGGTCACGTTAATAGTTACAGAAGTGAGATTGCTATTTTTCCACAGGAAGACCTTGGAATTACCATACTTTTTAATAGCCCTACTAAATTAGCAAGAACCGTAATTCCTGATCTTCATAAGATTGTGAAGCAAGTTATGGAAATGCCTGAGCAGGAATTAATTGCAGAGGTTTCTGATCTGAAGAGTACATTATAAGTTTATTTTATCTAAAAATATATGCTCCCTTTTTATCCGTACGATGAAAAGGGATTTTTTGTTTTATACAGGTTAACTCCCATTGATCCAGATAACTTTTATAGTTACTACCATCCGCAATAATCTGTTTGGGTTTTAGGATCTCGATGACTCTACTTAAATGAATTTTTGGGGAGTTAGTTAAAACAATAATATCGGGTTTTAATTCTTTAAGATTATAAATACCAACTTTATCTATGATTAGAATAATTTTCTTTTTGTAGGCATACACATTATGTAGTTTTTTGTTAGCTATAAATTGTGAGTTGTTTTCTACAAGATATCCCTGCAACACGTAGTTTTTGGTGGATTCAGAAATAGAATCCTTACTGTATATATTTAAACACCGGTTTTGTAGAATACCGACGGTTGTATTACGCTGATTATGGAAAAGAATCAGCTCTTCTCTTTCGTTATTTTGTAATTTCTCATACATCAAATTAGACAGTAGAAAAATAATACTGATAGCTATCAGATAAATTCGTAAGACATTTCGATTTTTAAAAACCAATACCAGAGAAATTATAAAAAAGTACCCGAGAATAAGCATTCGCCAAGAGAACGAAATTTCAGTTATTAAAAAAGCTTCCTGTTTTGAAACTAAGTGTACGATAAAATTTATCGCATCTATGCAATTTCCAAAAGTAGTTGCCAACCAATCTGGCAATAGTTGAATTTGGGATAATATAATTACCAATATTCCAAAACCTAATATTATACCCAATATGGGAATGATCATTAGGTTTGCTATAAAAAATAGAAGCGGAAATTGATGAAAGTAAAATAAAGTTAAAGGTAATAAGCCAAGTTGCGCCGCAATGGTGACCGTAAAAGTTTCCCATAGTACTTTACCAATGTAAAATCGTGGTTTTAATAACTTGACCAAGGACGGTTGTATCCATACAATTGCAAAAACAGCCAAATAGCTTAACTGAAACCCTACAGAAAATAATAGCAATGGACGTAAACATAATAGAACAAACATAGAGACAATCAACGCGTTGTAAATACTGGTTTTGGAACGAATATGTAACCCTATTGCAATAAAAGAAAACATAGTTACCGCTCTAAGTACTGAGGGCGATAAGCCGGCAATAACTGCAAAACACCAAAGAAGTAATATGATAATAATGGTTTTGGCCATCTTACCAATCTTTTTAAAACGGTCTAAGGGTTTTAGTATGAAATTTAGTAGCATTAAAAGTATACCAACATGCAATCCTGAAACCGCTAAAATATGAATAGCTCCTGCATCGCGGTAATCCGTTAGAGTGTCATTGTCTATGTCCTGTCTTTGTCCCAGAAGCAATGCATTTATAATGGATAATTGTTTCTTACTAAAATTATGGGATTTCAGTTTTTGGTTGATGTTGGTTCTGATCAAAGTAGCTAAACGGTTGATAGAAAATATAGAGGAATTGGTTGGGATTAATTTACTAAATTCTGTAGTCGTTTTATGAAAAATATAGTTTTGAGCCAAATAAGAAGCATAATCAAATTGATTAGGATTAAGCGGCTTGGGTATGGGTTTAATTTGTGAGTATGAGATATAAGATGTTCCGGTAATAAGGGGTGGCTGCAAGCTATCTTTGGGCAGTTGAAGTAATAATCTTCCAGTAGTCTTTTTGTTTTCTATTGATGTTAATGTAATTACATATTTTTCATAGTAATTAGTAGGCTTCAGACGTTCTCTGATATGAAAGTGAATGGTTACAAGGTCTTTTTGAAATGTATCTGAAAAATGAGTATAATGGTTTGGATTGTTTTGTGGAGAATGAATAGTTACTAATGTAATTCCTAAAAAAGTAAAATTTATGATCACCAATACACTAAACCAAATTGCACTATGAAATATTTTTTTTGAATACCACCAAGAAGTAGCCAAACCAATTATGGCTGCGGTCAGAAAAATAATTATACACATCAAATTAATATCGATGTAATAGCCGATAGTAATCCCAATTATCAAAGAAAAGGTTAGAATGAAAAATGGAATATTGAGTAATTTATTCACAGGTTTTATGATTAATTACAGGGTATTGAAGGCCCTATAACTAATCGTGTCCAATTAGACACACATGTTACCTGTATCATCCTCTTTTTGTTAGTTGTAAAACATACTGTCGTGTAAATCAGCTCTAGAATAATGAGTGTGTTTTACCTTTACTATTAAAAATCCTCTTATTGAGTTTTTTGATAATAGCTAAGCCTCAATTATTAAAAACTGATGTATGCGAATCAGTGATTTAGTGAATTGATTACTATGAAAATGACAGTCCGTTTTGTGTAATAATGAGGTTATTTAGCGTTATTCCGAATTTATTTCGGAATCTCATTACGCTTATAAACAATAATTTATAATTAGAACCTGAAACAAGTTCAGGTTGACGATTATGATTTATTATAGATTACGGATATTCAATAATGAAAAGACTTTAAAATAATGGATACTAGAAAAGATTATAATTGAATTTCGAATAAATTACTTTCTAATACGATTTCTTCTTCTAGTTCTAGTTCCAGAAGATTCATTTGTTCTATCATGTATGGTTACTCTTCCGGTATCAATTTTTACTGTATAATCAGGGTGTGGTCCGTGCGGGTCAACGTCTAGGAGTTTATGTAAACTCATATTTGACGTTGGGCCAAAATTATACGTTTCTTGATATCCTTCATGAGTCAATGCATCTATTCTTTTGCCATCGTGACGTATAATCATCTCAAATTCACCTCCGATACCAGTTTCATTATCTGGGCGCAAGAATTTTCTGCTATAGGGCTGCATACCAATAAGACTTCCAAAATATCTTGATTTAGGAGTATGGAACCAGTTTTTGAATCTAGAGGCTTCTTCCCATAGATATCCTCTGTTATCCCTAAATTTATTAGCCATAAAATGTGTAAGTGTAGTGACTTCTTTTTTTACATTAAAAAGATTCCTGTTCAGATGGTAATAAATAAATTGTTCTTCATCGTATTCTTTTCCATTAACTTTGGCGTCAATGACTTTTTTTACTTCTAAAGGGTCTAAAGAGTATTCCATTTAAATAAGAGATTTGAATTACTAAATTAATGTATTTCAGGGAATAAAACTTGTAAATAGAACAGAAAATAAGAAGTTTTCGATTACAAAATCCTTCTTGCTTGGGTAAAACACTTATTCCAATATCTTTCCTCTAAGCTGGATATGGTTACTCCTTTTGAGGTAGAGGCGTGGATGAACTCAATTCGTCTTCCTGTGGCAACTACAAGTCCTACGTGATTAATAACGTTTTTATTTTTGTTAGTTTTAAAAAATAATAGATCACCAATAGCAACATTTTCAAGAGAAATTTTATCTCCTTGCGTAGACATCGCTCTGGAAGTTCTTGGGAGCACGACTTCTCCTTTTTTAAAAGATGTATATACCAATCCAGAACAGTCCATACCTTTTTTGGTAGTACCACCATATTTATAGCGCGTTCCTTCAAAAGCTTTGGCATAGTTTATTATACTTTTTATCTTTTTGTTTTTGGGGTTAGTTACTACTTTTGTCTTTGTTGTCTTTTTGGTCTTTCGAGTAGAAACAGCACTATTCTTTTTTCCTCCTCCACAAGAAGAAAGCATAGCGCCAAGTATAAATAATATTGTAACTAACTTGTTTGTATTCATTTAGATAGTTTTTTACTTTATAGCATCTACAATTAAGTGGGCCGTTTTATCACTAGCTCCTTTACCTCCCAACTTTTTTTCAAGATCATAATAATCTAAAAACATGACAGCTCTTTGATAGTCATCCAAGATGTTTGTAAGCTCTTCTTTTAGTTTTTTAGTGTTGAAATCACCTTGAATTAACTCTGTAACCACCGGTTTATCCATGATTAAATTTACCAATGAGATATAGTCCAGATTTATGACTCTTTTTGCAATTTGATAGGAAATAGCGCTTCCTTTGTAGCAGACAACTTCAGGAACTTTGAACAAGGCAGTTTCTAGAGTTGCTGTTCCAGAAGTCACCAAAGCAGCATTACTCAGGCTAAGTAAGTCGTAGGTTTGATTCATAACCAAATGCACACCTTCTTTCTTTATAAATGGAGTATAGAATTCCGGATCCTGACTTGGTGCTCCGGCAATAATAAATTGATAATCCGGAAAATCATCTACCACACTTAGCATGACCTCGAGCATCTTTCTGATTTCTTGTTTTCTGCTTCCGGGAAGTATGGCTACAATCGGTCTGTCATCTAGATTATGAAGGGTTTTAAATTCATCGGGTAAAATTTGTTGATGATCTGCAATGGCGTCAATTAGTGGATGACCTACAAAATTAACCGGGAAATTGTGTTTGTCTTCATAAAAATGTTTTTCGAATGGTAAGATTACATACATAGCATCAATGCACTGTTTGATACTTTTGATTCTTCCTTCTTTCCAGGCCCATATTTGGGGAGATATATAGTAATGTGTACGAAACCCTTTTTCTTTTGCCCACTTTGCAATGCGAAGATTAAATCCAGGATAATCAATAAATATGATAACATCTGGTTGGTAATCTATGATGTCTTTTTTACAGAGTTTGATGTTTTTAAGTATCGTAAATAAATTTAGAATAACTTCTATAAATCCCATAAAAGCCAATTCTCTATAGTGTTTAACCATAGATCCTCCAACATTCTGCATTAAATCTCCGCCCCAGAATCTGAATTCTGCATTAGGGTCTTCTTTAATAATAGACTTCATCAGGTTAGCACCGTGTAAATCGCCTGATGCCTCTCCAGCTATAAGATAATATTTCATCTTAGATATACTTTCTCCATGGGTTAAATAAATTTACTAATTGCAATACCAACAGCCGCAATTAGTGTAGCAAGAAGCACGCCACGTGCTCTGTAAGGTTTATTTTGTTTTAAAAATAAAAAGAAAATGATCAGATTAAGAATAGCTCCTAATGCGATTAAACTTCCTAAAAAATTATTCTGCTGTGCCGCTTTTAATGTTTCTTTTATGCCTAGTTCAGAAAATAACAATATGTATAAAATAATACCGATACTATTTGCTACTATTCCTGTAAAAAAACCAATAAGAATCTCTTTTTTAATCATGTAACGGCCAATTGTTTAGTTCTTGTATAAAATGATGTGCAGTAAGATCAAATTGAGTGGGGACAATAGAAACATATCCGTTGTGCAAAGCCCATTCATCAGTATCTTCACCTTTGTCTTCGTTAATAAATTTTCCGGAAAGCCAGTAGTAATCTCTTCCCATTGGGTTGGTTCTTTTGTCAAATTCTTCCACCCAATGTGCATTTGCTTGTCGGCAGATTTTGATACCTTTTATGTCTTCTTCATCTAGTTTTGGGATATTCACATTAAGAACGATCCCTTTTGGTAATCCGTGGTTAAGTACATTTTCAACAATTGTTTTCACATACTTTTTACAAGGTTCAAAATTGGCATTCATACTATAATCCAGTAAAGAAAATCCAATGGCGGGGATTCCTTCGATACCAGCTTCTACAGCGGCACTCATTGTACCAGAATAAATAACATTTATTGCAGAATTAGAACCGTGGTTAATTCCACTGACACACAAGTCAGGTTTTCGCTGTAATATTTCTCTGGTAGCCATTTTGACACAGTCTACTGGAGTTCCGGAACAACTATATTCTTTCTGAGGTCCGTTTTTGTCGATTGTTATTGGGTCACAATGTAAAGTGCTATTAATTGTAATCGCGTGACCCATAGCGCTCTGAGGACTATCTGGAGCCACTACGCAAACATCACCGATTTCGTTCATAATACCAATTAGAGTTCTTATTCCCGGGGCGGTAATACCATCATCATTGGTAACTAATATCAACGGTTTTCTTTGTGGCATAGGATTATTTTTTTCAACGGTAAAAATACATTTTTTTTATTCTAAATATATTATTCGTAATCAGTAGCATACATTATTAGTTCATTTAAGAAAAATTTAGTAATATTACCTGTTATTGGCACGATTTTTAATGTATTTTGCCAGTGACACCCCTAAATTAAAAATGAGCGTATGAAAAAGAGTTTTTTGGTATTAATGCTTACCGTAATTGTATCAGCTGTCTCCTGCAGCTTTACAACAAAAATTGAAAATGATCCTGATAAAGATCGTATACTGATAGATTTAATTAGTTACGTATTAAGTAAAGGTCATTATGATGCAAAGGATATTAATGACGATTTCTCCAAGAATGTTTTTGTTGATTATATCGATGCATTGGATCCTTTAAAACGATATTTTTATAAGAGTGATATAGAAGAATTTAAAAAATTCGAAACTTTAATCGATGATCAGATTCGAGATAAGGAGATTGATTTTTTCAACCTTACTTATGAGAGGTTACAACAAAGAATGAACGAAGCCAGATCTCTTTATAAAGAAATATTAGAAGGTCCTTTTAATTTTGAAAAGAAGGAATCCATTAACACTGATTACGATAAGTTAGCATATGCTAGCAATAAGAAAGAAATGAAGAATCGTTGGAGATTGCAACTCAAGTTTAATGCATTATCCAGTTATTATGATAAGGTAGATGAGCAAATCGACTCTATTACAAAAAATAAAAATTTTAAAAGAAAATCTGCTGTTGTCCTAGAAGAAGAATCTCGTGAATTAACAAAGACTTCATTACAAGAATATTTTGAGTTTGCTGATGATTTGGAGAGAAAAGATTGGTTTTCTATATATATCAATTCTATTGTAGAAGAATTTGATCCTCATACATATTATTTTGCTCCACAGGATAAAGATCGTTTTGATATTGCCATGTCTGGTAAGTTAGAAGGAATAGGGGCTAGACTACAGAAAAAAAATGACAATGTAAAAATTGTAGAAATTATTTCTGGTGGACCAGCTTGGAGAGGTAATAAAGTAGAGGTAGGAGATTTCATCATGAAGGTAAAGCAAGAAGATGAAATCGAGCCTGTAAGTATTGTAGGAATGAGGCTTGATGATGCAGTAAGTCTTATAAAAGGGCCAAAAGGGACTAAAGTAACATTGACAGTTAAAAAAGTAGACGGAACCATAGAAAATGTTGAAATTGTTAGGGATGTGGTTGAACTGGAAGAAACGTATGCGAAATCTTCTTTAGTTAAGAAGAATGATAAAAACTATGGTATCATAAATTTACCAAAGTTTTACTTTAATATGCAGGATTATAACCAACGTAATGCAGCAAAGGATGTAAAGCAAGAAATTATACGCCTGAAAGAACAGGATATGGAAGGACTGGTTATAGATCTGAGAGATAATGGAGGTGGATCATTACAAACAGTTGTTGATATTGCAGGGCTATTTATAGATAAAGGTCCTATAGTTCAGGTAAGAACAAAAGGAGAATCACCAGAAGTGCTAAGTGATAAAGACCGAAACATCTTATGGGATGGTCCATTGGTTATTTTAGTTAATGAACTTTCGGCTTCAGCTTCTGAGATATTAGCTGCTGCCATGCAGGATTATAAAAGAGCCATCATTATAGGTAGCAAACAAACCTACGGAAAGGGAACAGTACAGAACGTAATGGATCTTAATCGATGGATGCGCAGTAATGATTTTGGTGATTTAGGAGCGTTGAAATTAACCACTCAAAAATTCTATAGGGTAAATGGTGGTTCTACGCAATTAGAAGGAGTAAAAAGTGATGTAGTTGTTCCAGATCGTTACAGTTATATTGATATTGGTGAGAAGGATCAGGAAAATCCATTACCTTGGGATAAGATTCCTGCGGCAGATTATACATTATGGGACGGTTATATAGATTTTGATCAAACCATTAATAAAAGTAAAGCCCGTATGGCAACTAATGAGCAATTGAAACTTATTGAGGAAAATGCTAAGTGGGTTAGAGAAAAGAGAGATGTAAATAAATATTCACTTAACTATAATGACTACAAAGCGAATATAGAGCTTAACGAAAAGCAGGCAGAACGTTTTGAACGTCTAAATGATTACAAAACGAATCTAACTTTTGAATCGTTACCATATGAGCAAGATCTTATGAAAAAGGATTCAATTCTTAAGGAAAAGAGAAGCAGATGGCATCAAAACTTAAGCAAAGACGTATATGTAGAAGAGGCATTGAGCGTTTTAGAGGACATGAAGATCAATAATATACGTAGATCCAAAAATCCACTTACACTAAAGAATTAATTTGCTTTAATGCAAAAGACAAAATCAAATTCATTATCAAAGTTAGCGCTCCAAAGATTTAAGAAAAATTTTTGGGGCGTTTTGAGTTTTTGGTTTATTGTTTTTTGTGCATTGATGGCGGTTATCGCCTATATGTTGGCACCTGATAGTTCTAAGAATGCAAATCAGATGCATTTATCCATCCACTCTAAAAGCCCTGGGTTTTCTGTAAAAATGTTAACTATACCTTCCAATACTTTATCGGATCAATCATATCTTAACAAGATATTTTTTGGCACGAAAAACATGGATACCGAAATCCCGATTGAGGGATATAGTTTCAACGATACATTTCTGGAAATCACGCCATATACGGAAGGAGAGCTAACAGGGATTTCTAAAAGAATTGAGTTAACGAGTTTCCCTGATCAGCTCACAAAAGATGAAATAGCGCAAGAATTTATAGAAGATCGGACTTTTATTTTAGGAACGGATAAATACGGAAGAGATTTGTTAAGCAGAATGTTAATCGGGATTCGAATTTCGTTTTCGATTGGGTTTGTCGCGGTATTTATCTCGTTACTGTTAGGTATATCTTTAGGAGCGATTGCAGGGTATTTTGGAGGAAAAGCGGATGTGTTCATAATGTGGTTAATTAATGTAACCTGGTCTATACCAACCTTGCTTTTGGTTATCGCAATAACATTAGCTCTAGGTAAAGGTTTTTGGCAGGTTTTTATAGCAGTTGGACTAACTATGTGGGTAGAAGTGGCTCGAGTTGTTAGAGGTCAGGTATTGAGCATAAAACAAATGCAGTATGTAACAGCAGCAAAAGCGTTAGGTTATAATCACTTTAGAATCATCACAAAACATATACTACCTAACAGTTTAGCTCCCGTTATAGTTATCTCTGCAGCTAATTTTGCGGCAGCTATTTTAATAGAAAGTGGATTAAGTTTTTTAGGAATTGGAGCACAACCACCTATGGCAAGTTGGGGTGCTATGATTAAAGATCATTACTCGTATATTATTTTAGGAAAAGCATATCTAGCTATTATTCCGGGATTAGGCATTATGAGTCTTGTTATGGCTTTTATGTTGATTGGTAATGCGTTGCGAGATGCGCTAGATGTGAAAGGATAAGTAAGCGATAATAAAATTAAGAGGATAAAACTTTTTAGTTTTATCCTCTTAATAACTTTAAAACATTCTGATTTAACAAAATAGTTTTCTTTTTAGAAACAAGGAGGCCCTTGTACCCAAGAAGTTCCATTATGATAGCAACAACTCAATAAAGGCTTACAACCTCTTCCACGGTTACTGGCATTAGAAAAAACGTATACACCTCCGTGCACATCTTTTTGTTGTTCTTTGGAAAGCGTTTTAGCTCCCGCAATTTTTTTAATTTGTTTCATAATTAAAGGTTTTAAAAGTGAATAATTATTTTTACCGGGCTCCGCCATTGCATACATCGTTGGTACATGTATAATATGGGTCGTTTCCTAAAAATGGATATTGCTGTATCCACCATCCCAAAGAACGAGGCTCACAACAAAATTGTTCTAAGGTCGGGATGTAGCCTCAGGATATTAATTTCTGTTGCGTTTTACTCAATTTTTAAGCCTTGTTAAGAGTTAAAATATTCCCCGAAAGTTTAAAGACATTCGGGGAAATGTCTGAGTGAGTGTGTGAAGAAAAAGAGTATTCTAATACGTCTTTTGTAAAAATGCTCTTCAAAAAAAGAAGAGTTTACTTTTAGCTCTTGTAAACCTTAATGTGTATTTAAAACCCTAAACCACCAATTGGATCTGTGCCATCCGGGCAGGTACTGCTACAAGATACTGCTATGATTTCTAGATATCCGTTACGCCCCATAACAATGCATCCACAATCATCTGATCCAGGAAGAGTGATGCCTCCTTTCACAGATTTTTGTTGTTCTCTATCCAGTTTTTGAACCTTGTCTAACCTTAGAATTTTTGATAACATATGAATATATATTTAAGTTGGATTTTATATCGCTCTAAACGCCTACAGACTTTTCTTCTACGTTATAATTATGTTCATTTTGAGTTTCGATCATCATACTGGTAAAATGAAAAAATTCATCGTAGCTGTATTTTTTAGGATATATCGATGTATTGATTAGAGAAGCCGGAGTATAAAATAGATTATTTTTTTCTGCCCAATCGGATTGGCTTTTAAGGACTTCAATATGTTGCTCATTGTTTTTTGGAGTACCATATTTCTTGATCCAATTGGTAAATGTTCTGTCTTCAAACCATTCGCCATAAGCTTTAATAAAACTATCAGGTCCTTGAGTGTGATATATTTCCATTAATCTCAGACTTATTTGGGTTGCCTGATTATCAAGATCGTCTAATGATACCTTCAATCTTATAACGATCTGTAATTGTTCACTCATTGTTCTTAACACACGAGCATAGGCTTCAAAAGCACCTTTACAATAACCGCACATTGGATTGGTTAGACTTATAATCTTAAATGGAGCATTAGGGTTACCCAATACAATCTCATTAGTAATAGAGTGATTGTCCTCTATTTTATCAGATATACTTAATAAATGATTAAATATCTGTCTATCACGCTTAAATTGATTAAGCTTTATATTATCATTTTTATACTCTTTATTCTCTACCATATTCTCTTTAACCTGAATATAACCTAATGTAGTTAGAGCAGAAATCATTATAAATGCTGCTATTGAAGCGATTGTGAAATTAAAAGAGAGGCCAAGTAATGCTATAACAATCAACCCGGTTGATATAGCACTAATAGCGATACATATAGCACACCATTTTTTTATAATAAATGCTTGAGAATATATAGAATATCCGATAAAAGGGATTCCGATAAGCGTTGGTAACAATAAGGTGTTATTAAAACCATAAAATAGTTGGTATGCAGTAAGAATACCAAAAAATACAATACTAGCATCTGCTAATGAAAAATTCTTAAATAGTTTTCCGGTATTGTTATTTATTACGTCTCCGCAATTAGAATTTCCGACAGATGTACAAAACTGATGCATAGTATTAGATTGTATACCTAAACTTTCTCTTACAGCAAAAAGACTGAAAACCACACCTGAGATAGATACTATTAAAAACAGTATCTGAAAAATATCAAAAGGCCTAAGTACTAAAGCTATAATTGAACTTACTAATAGTGCTCCAAAAAGAATATTTTGAATTAAAGATTCTTTTGAAAACAAACTGCTTTTTCCGGTATTATGTTCTACTGCTATTACTTTAGGAACCCAAATATCTTTGAATTCATCATAAGTAAATTTCTTGGTATCAAGATCTGTATGTTTTAATTCAATGCTCCCATTTTTATTAATAACAGAAACGATCTCCTCTGCGCTATCCTTTTTTACCAGAGAAACAAAGCTTTGTGGAAGTTGATCCAGGGCTTCTACAGGGACTTCTACGGCAATATTGTCAATATCAAAATAATCCAAAGTATCAGTAATAGATTGAAAACTTGGATAATTAGGGTGTATTTGTAATTGTAATTCTAGATCTTTTTTGTCATAGTTGCTAATTCTATTTTGAATTAGAACAGTTTCAACTATTTTTTCAATACTATTTTTCATGAATCCTTTAAGATGTTTTTGTTTTGTGTGCTTTCTCCTGATAAAGATAGCATAAGTTGATTATCCCCATATCTACTTATAAAACTTTTTTAAACCATACCAGAAATATTTAGAATTCTGTTGAGCCCAAAAAGCTTTGTAAATTAGAGATTTTAAAAGGTATTATCGACGTGGATGTGACATAAAATAAAAACGGATTTGCCGTAATTTTAATTTTATTTTATGTTAATTTTAGGGGTTAAATCATTGTTATTCAATTTTTTAAATTTTTTAAAAACACTCTAAAAATTTAACTTTCAATTTATGTTAAAGTTTCACTCAATACTATGTTTTGCATCCGATACTTCGATTTAGATGAGCTTATTTAATCGATGCGCTTTTAAAAGTTGAACAATAGCTTAATGTCTATTGATTTTGATATTTTTGTGGATTGCTTGGAAATAATTTTAATTAAAAGGTTTGAGAAGAAAGTATATATATCCACTATTGGTATTGATAGTGACAGTTGGTTTTTATTATGTAGAAAAGAATATTGATAAAACTGGTCAAAAGAGTGCTGTTGAGGATACAGAGAATAAAGAATATAGTTTTTTCTATCTTCCAACGTCCACAACTGGTGTTATAGTTTCTCACGATAATTATTCACTATCCTATTCTGAAAAGCACGAACAACCCGAATGGGTAGCATATGAGTTAAAAAAAGAGCATTTGTCTAAAAACGAGTTCAAAAGACCATTTTTTGAAGTTGATAATAAGGTAAAATCTTCTTCGGCTGATTGGAGAAATTATAAAAACTCGGGATATGATAGAGGTCATCTGTGTCCGGCAGCAGATAGAAAGTTCACTTATGATGCTTTTGAAGAAACATTTCTTACGTCGAATGTTTCTCCTCAGAACCATGAGTTTAATGCGGGTATATGGAACGATTTAGAACAAAAAGTTCGGTATTGGGTAAGTAGATATGATGGAGTTTATGTAGTAACTGGAGGAATTTTAACAGATGATCTACAAACCATTGGTTACGAAGCCGTTTCTGTGCCAAAATATTTTTATAAAATAATTCTGGATAAGGGCACTAAAGGCTCGAAAATGATAGCGTTTTTGATTCCCAATGAAGATACAGATAGATCATTAGAAGATTTTATTGTTACTACCAATAGCATTGAAAAGTTAACGGGAATCGATTTTTTTCAAAAATTACCGGATGATCTAGAAAATCAACTGGAAGATTCTACTAGCAAGAAAGGTTGGAAATTCTAAATATTTACCATTCATTAACTCTGTTAGCATCAAGTTTGATGAAAATAAAAAGCAATAAGGTGAAACCCCATAATCCGGATCCCCCGTAGCTAAAAAATGGAAGAGGAATTCCAACCGTAGGAAGCAAACCAGTTACCATTCCGACGTTTACTACAAAATGTAAAAACAGAATTCCTACAACACTATATCCATAGACTCTGCTAAATTGAGATTTTTGGCGTTCTGCTAGATATAAAAGTCTTAAAAGTAAAGCGATAAAAAGTATAACAACAGTAGTTGCTCCAAGAAAACCCCATTCTTCTCCGACCGTACTAAAGATATAATCCGTATGTTGCTCCGGTACAAAACCGCCTTTTGTTTGAGTACCTTCTTTCCATCCTTTCCCTGTCCAACCTCCACTACCGATAGCAATTTGGCTTTGATTTGTGTTATAACCAATACCTTTCGAATCTACTTCCTTGCCCAAAACAATATTGAAACGATCTCGGTGTCTTTGCTCGAAAACATTATTAAAGATATAGTTAACCGAGAAGCAAAATCCCGTGATTACTATAATGGTTAGTAAGTATCTTGAATATTTGGGTTTTTGTTTCCTGTTTTTGATAAGAATCAAAATCATAACCGTGGCAATGCCAACAACTACCCAAAGTGGTGTGAATAATAAGGTTAATATAAAAAGAGCAGCAGCAGCAGCACCAATAATCAAATACATTGCCGCCAGACCTTCTCTGTATAAAGGGAAGAAAAAAGCAGCGTATACCAGCGCGCTGCCGGGATCTGGCTGAGGGATAATGAATAAAGCAGGTAATGCAATAATTAAGAATGCTTTTAATTGATGATTGATCAACTTAATATTTGTTTGCATGTCACTTAAAAACTTTGCCAGAGCTAATGCAGTAGCAGCTTTTGCAAATTCAGAAGGCTGTAATCCTACGGGTCCAAATGCGTACCAGGATGTTGCGCCATTTACGTTCTTTCCAAATAAAAATAAACCAAGAAGTGATGCGAGAGATATGACGAAAATCAGGCCGGCAAATCGTTCATAAAACTTAGTTTCTATCGCTTGAGTAATAATAATTATAATGATACTTAGAATGATCCAATATAATTGTTTTATGTAGGGTTGAGAAAAGTCGGTTAAGGAGAAAGATCCGTCACTATAAGAGGCAGAGTAGATATTACCCCATCCAAAACCAATTAATAATAAAAAGAGAAGTACCGTCAACCAATCTATGGCAACAATTGTTGATCTAGCCATTACTGATTAATTTTAAACGGTTCCCCACTGTAGGGCTTTGCATATTCTTCTTCCAGACTGTGAGAAAGAACCCAATCTTCAAGATCGGTTCTTGAGATAGATCGTTTAATATATTGTTCTATCATTAAACTAGCAATCTTACCGGCGTATCTAGATCCCCAATATCCATTTTCAATAAATACTGTAATTGCTATTTTTGGGTTATTTTTCGGTGCAAATGCAACAAAAACAGAGTGATCTGTAAGTTGCACGCGTTCACCGTTAATTACAGTGTAATTTTCTGCGGTACCTGTTTTTCCGCATATATCTATATCTTTCACTTGCAGTGAAGCTGCAGTACCTTGCACATATACCTGGTGCATTCCTTCAATCACCGGCTCAAAATGTTCTTTGTCTATAGTGGTGTATTTTGGTTTCGTAAAGTTTTCTATTTCTATAGGTTGACCATCAATAGCTTTGATAATATGTGGGGTATAAAAATATCCTCTGTTAGCAATGGCTGCTGTCATATTAGCCAACTGTATTGGGGTAGCCAGTACTTCTCCTTGTCCAATTGCATTTGATATGGTGGCGGTCGGGTACCATTTATATGTTGGATAATTATATTGTTTATTGTAAAATTTAGAATTAGGAATCAAGCCTTTACTTCCGCTTGACAAATCATTTCCCAAATAGTTACCCAATCCGAAACTTTCTACATGTTTTTCCCAGTTGTCTATACCTTCTTGGGGAGTGTCATATTTATTGATGCTTCGCAGGTATACATTTGCAAAATACGCATTACAAGATTGTGCGATTCCAGGTATCATGCTTAGGGGACTTCTGTGTGCGTGGCAACCAAGCTTGGCTTTTTTTCCATATCTGAACCCGTGATTACAAGAGAAACTTTCTTTGGTGTCCACAACGCCTTCTTGTAATCCAATTAATGCAGTTATTGCTTTGAACGGAGATCCAGGAGGGTATTCTCCTTTAACGCCTCGATCAAATAATGGTCTGGAAATAGAGTCATAATGTAATCTTGTATAGTTAGGGGATCTTTTGCGACCCACTAACAATTCGGGCTTGTAACTTGGGGCTGTAATTAAAGTAAGAATCTCTCCTGTTGAAGGATCTAATGCCACAATACCTCCTCGTTTGTTCTCCATTAACTTTTGTCCATATGCTTGGAGCTCTTCATCAATGGTAATAGTAAGATCTTTTCCATTAACGGGAAGTGTATCGTATTTACCTTCTTTGTATGGACCAATATCACGATTAAACCGGTCTTTTTGTATTCTTTTAATTCCTTTTATTCCTCTAAGGTCCTTTTCATATTGTTTTTCTACGCCCTGCATTCCAATAAGATCACCAGAAAGATAGTAAGGATCTTTTTTTATCAATCCGTCATTTACTTCTGCAATATAACCAAGCACGTTAGCTGCATTTACAGTATGATAATCTCTAAGAGATCGTTTTTGAATATAGAACCCATCAAACTTCCTCATTTTTTCTTGTAAATATGCATACTCATCTTTGGTCAATTGGGGAATGACTACTGAAGGTACTCGAGGAGAATATACTCTCGCTTTGTCTAATTGTTTGATTAGTTTATCCTTCGTTATTTTAAGGATAGAACAAAATTCTAAAGTGTCAAAAGGTTTTAGTTCTCTTGGTATAACCATTACGTCGTAGGAAGGTTGATTGGTTACCAAAAGTTTACCGTTTCTATCATATATTGCTCCACGTTGTGGATAATCATATAATACTTTGATGGCATTATCTTCTGACAGTGCTGCGAAAGAAGTGTTATAAATTTGCAGATAAAAGAGTCTGGCAACGAATACGATACCAGTGCTTATAATGATAAGATATAGTAATAATTTTCTCATGAATCTTTTCTTCTAAACAATACCAAAACCAACATAATGACTATGATTGAAAATAGACTAGAAAATAACGATTTTTTTGCGATTAATAGTATATGAGAAAAGTTAAATATTTCTAGTGAGAAAAGTATAATATGATGAGTAAAAACCATTAATGTCACATATGCTAATCGTTGTCCAAAACCAACTTTACTTAACTTAACCGTTTGGAACTCGTAACTTAAGCCAAAAACCGATCTTAGAACTACTGGGCGTAGGTATGCTATAACTATAGAGGCAGCTGCGTGTACACCACCAGAATCACCGAACATATCTATAGTCAACCCTAGAATAAAACTAAGAAAAAGGAATAAGCTTTTGTTTATATTGATAGGTGCTAACAATATAAAAATGATATATATATAAGGGTTTAAATATCCCAGAAAATTAATATGGTTGAGAATGAATACCTGAACCAAAACCAAGCTTAAGAATCTGCCAATATACAAGAGAACACTATTATTCATCTATTTTGGGATTTTCTAGGGATTCAATTTCAGGAGCATCATTACTTTTTATAGCGTATACAAAACCAATATCTGTCATATCATTAAACAGTTGTACATCAATTAAAAAATAGCTTTGATTTTGGTCCAATTCGTAGTTCAATATGGTTCCTATTCCTATTCCTCTCGGAAATATGGTAGAACGACCATTGGTGATAATAGTATCGCCTTTTTGTAAAATTGCTTGTCTTGGTATCGTTTCTAATTGTACGATGTTTGGGTCCTTGCCATTCCAAACTAAGGATCCATATTGATTTGATTTTTTTAGTCCTGCATTAATTTTGGAGTTGCTATTTAAAATAGAAATAACTCGGCTATAGTTATTAGAAGTGTTCTCTACGATGCCAATAATTCCTTTATCGGTAATAACTCCCATGTCTGGTTCAATACCGTCTTTTTTTCCTTTATTGATCAGAATGTAGTTATCTATTTTACTGTAGTCATTCTTAAATACATTCCCTTTTATAAAAGTAAAAGGTTTTTTAAATGAGGTTGTGTCTATAAACGTTGTGGTAATGGTATCTGCAGTTAGCCAACTTATTTGATTACGTAGATCTTCATTTTCTCTAAGCAATCGTTCATTTTCATTTTTAAGTCCGAAATAATTACTGATAGAATATCTCCATCCATAAACCCCTCCTGTTAAGAAATTTGTGGAACTTATAAATTTACTTTTATGGTAACTATGGGATTGTAGTGTTAATATGAGTGATATAAACAATAAAAGCAGAAACAACAGAAAGTTTTTATTCCGTATTAAAAAATTAATAATCTGCTGCATGCTTTATGGGGGTACTAAATTCTAAAAATAATCATTTTGTTGTTTTTAATGATAGATTTACAATTAAAAACAATCAAAGAAACATAACGTAAAAATTAGATTTTAGGTATATGCTTGTTATAATTTCTGAAAACAATTATTTAATCAATACGCTTTTGTAACGATTGATGTTTTTCAGAGTAATTCCTGTTCCTCTAACTACTGCTCTTAACGGATCTTCTGCTATATAAACCGGTAAATCTGTTTTTTGAGACAGTCTTTTATCAAGTCCCCTTAGCATCGAACCTCCACCCGCAAGATAAATCCCTGTATTGTAGATGTCGGCAGCCAGCTCTGGTGGAGTTTGGGATAGTGTTTCCATCACTGCATCTTCTATTCTTAGAATCGATTTGTCCAAAGCTTTTGCGATCTCACGAAACGAAATCTGAACTTGTTTTGGTTTTCCGGTGAGTAAATCACGACCTTGAACATTCATTTCTTCTGGAGGTAATTCTAGATCTTCAGTTGCTGCTCCAATCTGTATTTTTATTTTTTCTGCTGTACGTTCACCTACGTATAAGTTATGCTGTGTACGCATGTAATAGATAATGTCGTTTGTAAAAACGTCCCCTGCAATCTTTACAGATTTATCACAAACAATTCCTCCTAAGGCGATGACAGCAATTTCAGTTGTTCCTCCACCGATATCTACGATCATATTTCCTTTAGGTTGCATAATATCTACACCAATACCAATAGCAGCTGCCATAGGTTCGTGAATAAGATATACTTCTTTACCATTCACGCGCTCTGCACTTTCTTTTACAGCTCGCATTTCTACTTCTGTTATTCCAGAAGGAATACAGATCACCATGCGTAGTGCAGGAGTAAATATTTTTTTCTTCAATGCCGGAATATCTTTGATAAACATGCTTATCATTTTTTCACTGGCATCAAAATCTGCAATTACTCCATCCTTAAGGGGTCGGATAGTTTTTATGTTTTCGTGTGTTTTACCTTGCATCATTGCCGCCTCTTTGCCAGCAGCAATTATTTTTCCGGTAACAATATCACGAGCAACAATAGATGGACTATCGACCACCACTTTATCGTTATGAATAACTAAGGTATTCGCCGTACCTAAATCTATAGCAATTTCTTCAGTAAAGAAGTCGAAAAATCCCATATAAAACAATAAAAAGGGTTAGAATTGAGTAAATGTACTAAAATTAATGTTTAAAATGACGTGTTCCTGTCATTACCATTGCAATTCCGTTGGCATCACAGTAATCTATACTTAATTGATCTTTTATAGAACCACCTGGTTGTATCACAGCTTTAATTCCAGCATTGTCTGCAAGTTCCACACAATCAGGAAATGGAAAGAACGCATCACTTGCCATCACCGCTCCGTTAAGATCAAAATTAAATGATTTAGCTTTCTCCACGGATTGTTTTAATGCATCTACTCTGGACGTTTGTCCGGTTCCACTTGCTAATAATTGTTTTCCTTTAGTGAATACAATTGTATTGGATTTGGTATGCTTGCAAATTTTAGAGGCAAATAATAAATCTTCAACCTGCATATCTGTTGGAGCAACTTTAGTCACTGTATTTAAATCTTCTTTGGCATCAGTTTTTAGGTCTTTATCCTGAACTAAAGCTCCATTAAGACAAGATCGAACTTGTGTCTTTGGTAATTCAATATTTTTTTGAATCAGCATGATTCTATTTTTCTTTCCTTTTAGTATTTCTAAGGCTTCATCAGTATATGAAGGAGCAATAACTACTTCACAAAATAATTTGTGAATTTCTTCAGCAGTGGCTACATCTATTTCAGAATTACTAATTAAGATACCTCCAAAAGCAGAAACCGGATCACCTGCTAATGCATCTACATAGGCTTGGTGAATGGTTGAGCGCTGTGCTAGACCACAAGCGTTGTTATGTTTTAATATGGCAAAGGTTGGGTCTTCTCCTTTAAATTCATTCATTAAATTTACTGCAGCATCTACGTCAAGAAGGTTGTTGTATGATAATTCTTTACCGTGTAGTTTGTCAAACATTGCATCAAAATCCCCAAAGAAAAATCCTTTTTGGTGTGGATTTTCTCCATAACGCAATACTTTTCCTTTGGTTTCGCTAATTTTCAGTGAAGCAATTTCATGATCACTATTGAAATAATTAAAAATCGCACTGTCATAATGAGAAGAAACATTGAAGGCTTTGGCTGCAAAACGTTTGCGATCGGCTAGAGAGATACTACCATTACCTTCCGAAATAATTTCTAAAAATTCTGCATAATCATCAACAGAAGCAACACAGGTAACATCCGCAAAATTCTTAGCAGCAGCTCTAATTAGAGAAATTCCTCCTATATCTATTTTTTCGATAATATCTTGCTCAGATGCTCCAGAAGCTACCGTTTTTTCGAAAGGGTATAAATCAACAATGACAATGTCAATTTGCGGAATTTCATATTGTTCAAGTTCTGCAACATCACTATCGTTGTTCTGACGATTTAGTATTCCACCAAACACTTTTGGGTGTAAAGTTTTTACTCTTCCACCAAGAATTGAAGGATAAGAAGTAACATCTTCTACAGGAATAACTTCGACTCCCTGATCTTTGATAAATTTTTCAGTACCACCTGTAGAATAAATAGTAATACCAAGCTCGTCTAATTTTTTTACGATAGGTGCCAATCCATCTTTACTGAATACAGAAATTAATGCAGATTTAGCGGTTTTTGTGTTGCTCATGACAGTTTTTAGTTAGTAAAACGCAAAAGTAGCAATTTAGTTACCAATTAGACAACCCATTATCAGTAATTGTTTTAGATATTTTGTAACAAAATTACAAGGAAAACGTCCTATCTTTATATTGTTCAAAAAATAGCATATGCTTATCTATCTTAGAGTACTAAAAGAGAGTTTTAATTTTGCAATTAATGCGCTTAGAAACAATAAATTAAGAACTTTTCTTTCTTTGTTAGGAGTAACCATTGGTATTTTCTCCATCATTGGGGTTCTTGCCGCTGTTGATTCTTTGGAGAAAGAAATAAAAGGAAGTATCAGTTCTCTTGATAATAGTACCATATATCTTACTAGAATTTCTTTTGGTCCTACGCAGGTTCCGGATTGGAAAAGAGAACAATTTCCTGATGTAACTTTTGAAGAATACCAATATGTTAAAAGAACTATGCCTGATCTAAAAGCGGCTAGTTTTTTATTGAATGTAGGTCAGGAAACTGTGAAATACAATGATAAAAGTATTAGTAACGTGGATATGATACCTGTTACTAGTGATTATTATGATATAGAAGAATTACAGGTAGTTAAAGGAAGATTTTATAATGAGCAGGAATCCGTTGGAGGCGCACCGGTTATTGTAATTGGAGACGAAATAGCAAATAGTTTGTTTGGATCAAACGACCCTATTGGCAAAAAAATCCGGGTTTATGGCAGAAAGTTTACTGTAATAGGGGTTTTAAAGAAAGAAGGTAGTGGTCTTTTCGGAGGTTCTAAAGATACTGCAGCAATATTACCGGTTAATATTGTGCGAAGAATTTATGGGGATAATAATAAATTTACATTTCCTATGATTATTATTAAACCTGAATCTAGTAGTGATGTTCCTGAATTTGTCGCTTCACTTACTCAAAAAGTTAGGTCTTATAGAGGGCTAAAACCTGATGAGATTGATGATTTTTTTATAAATCAACTACAAGGTTTTACTGATTTTATAGATAACATCACGGGAACTATGTCCAAAATAGGAGGATTTATCGGTATGTTTTCGCTTTTAGTAGGAGGTTTTGGTATTGCTAATATCATGTTTGTTAGTGTAAAGGAACGAACAAATCTAATAGGAATCCAGAAAGCATTGGGAGCTAAAAGAAAATTTATTTTGCTTCAATTTTTATTTGAAGCGGTGATACTTGCGGTTTTCGGAGGTTTAATTGGATTGATTTTGGTTTGGCTAATATCAAAAGGAGCTTCTAGTATGACTGGAGATTTCGAATTTATACTTTCAACTTCTAATATGTTTTGGGGGATGTTTTGGTCTACCTTAATAGGTTTGATTGCCGGGATTTTTCCAGCGTGGATGGCAGCAAAACTTGACCCGGTAGAAGCTATCAGAACCGGTATGTAACGTGCCTTTTGGATTACATAAATCTTGATAATAGGTAAATATTCATGCCTAGAGCGATCAATATGATTACCAATACGGCAACGGGGATTACTTTCATCATTATATTTCTTTTTTTATTTGGGGTCATTATATCTAATATCATAGTTCAAAGATACTAGGAATCAGAGGGTAACGAAATAGGTAGAAATACTTGATTATGATAATGAGTGTTTATTAGTGATCCGCCGTGGCGGATGAAAAGTTGCATAGCAATGCATTCAAAATAGACTGTTGAACTAATCCCACTTTTTCAGCAGAATCTCAGGTCTAATTGCATCGTGGTAGTTTATTAAATAAACAAGCCAAGGTTTAACCTTGGCTTGTTAGCTATTAATAAAAAAATAGTTTATTGTTTGATTACTCTCTTTGTTGTAGAGCCTTTTTCAGAATATACTGTCATTAGGTATAAACCAGAACGAATTGAAGAAATATCAATAGTATGTGTCATACTACTTGCAGTTAGTTTCTGAGAAATAATTAATTTACCTTGGATATCAAAAATTTCAGCTCGTTGTAAACCTAAACTAGTTTCTCCTGATATATTGATATTGTCACTGGATGGAATTGGATAAATAGTAAGTCCATTCGCTAGTATTTCATCATTAATATTTAATAAGTTATCATAATCAATACTAAACTGTGGAGCAGCTATATTTCCATTGCCACCACTATCTAATGCAACATCTGCATTAATATCTACCGTTATCGTTAATGGTCCAGCGCCAGAGGGAGTGATGTCAGCAGTATATGTAGTTCCGGAACCGGCGAAATTACCTGGCGTTCCGTTTCCAACAATAAGGTCAGTTATTTCAAATCCAGTAACGCTTTCAGAAAAAGTAATGGTTACAGGTATTGGATCGGCTCCAGTAGGTCCAGGACTTTCTGTAGAAGTTATTGTAACACTAGGTCTTATTGTTTCTTTAGTTTCTGTATCCGTTGCAGCACTACCAGTATTTCCATTAACATCCGTAAGCGTAACGCTTAAAGTTATGGTACCATCAGCTAATCCACTTAGATCTATTCCTGTAATTTGATCAGTAGCTGTTGCGATAACTCCAGAACCAGTAACGGATCCTGCACCACCAGAGGAGGTAAAAGTATAGTTGTACGTAGCTCCAACTTCTGCTGAGGAGAACGTATAACTTACCACATTTGCGCTTCCTGAATTAATAGGACTTTGATCTATGGTTACATTGTATCCTGTTGGTGCTCCTGTATCTTTAGTTTCTGTATCGGTTGCTGCACCACCTGTATTTCCAGCATCATCCGTAAGTGTAACACTTAGAGTTATAGTTCCATCAGCTAATCCACTTAGATCAATTCCGGTGATTTGATCAATAGCAGTTGCGATAACACCAGAACCGGTAACCGATCCTGCTCCACCCGAAGAAGTAAAAGTATAATTATACGTTGTGCTAACTTCGGCGGCTGCAAATGTAAAGCTTACAGCTGTTTCGTTTGTAGAGTTAATAGGAGCTTGGTCGATAAGTGCGGTATATCCACTTGGTGTCATTGAATCTTCGATAATTGTAGGTACATCTACATCATTAGAAGTATTTCCTGAAATATCTTCTGCTTGTACTACAAAATTATTGTCACTATCAGCGGTAAGGTTTACAGAAAAGCTCCAAGCATTTCCAGTTACCGTTGCTGACCCTAAGGAAGTTGTATTGTCCGCCATTCCGTCGTTATCATTATCCGCATAGGCATGTACTGTAACACCATTTTCTGTATGTGTACCAGCAATTGTTTGTGTAGCTGTATTTACTGTGATAGCAGTTGCTGGTGTTGTTACAACAGGATCAACAGGAGCTGTAGTGTCCTGACAAAATTCAAAATTATCAATTGCTAAATATACAAAGAACGTAAAAATTTCAATTTCAATTTCATCAACGTCAACAGTACTGAAGTCAGACGCTCCTGCGGTTGCAAAATCCACTTGAAAAAACCCATTGTTGCCTTGGCTTACATTTGTAGGGAAAGCTGTATTTCCGCTATTTAGATCAAATGAGAATACTGTTGCGCCAGCCACTTTTCCTCTTATGGTTAGTGTACCATCATCTGTAGGGGCAAGGCCAGTAGCTCCGGATGATACATACACAAACATCGTATTCGCTGTGAATAACGAATTGTCAGTAGTTGTTATAGAATATGCGCCTGCACCACTCCCTTCGTTATCCAGAAATAGGTCGGATCCATTGATACCTGCTCCGTTCTGGTTAAATACATCTAGACCATTAGTCAAGGTAAAAGGAACTCCGTTACTGGTAATCGAGGTGGCTCCCACGGTAAATGACTCAACATCTTCTACAAAACAGTCGGATACTATGTGGTTTTCACCAGCGGTAAAAGCTGGCGGGCCACTATTCATTAAAGCATCCTGAATATCTGTAGCAGCATTTAAATCGATACTAATGGTTCCTTGTCCTGCAATATTATCTACAGTTACTGTATATATATTGTTGGATCCGGTTATACTAGAAATAGAACCACTTGTTCCACTTGTATCCAAGGTAAAATCATCTGTAGTAACATTAGTAACATTTTCATTAAAGGTAACTATAAAATCAACAGAGGTGTCTATCGAGGTTGGATTTCCTGCCACTGCAATACTGAGTACTTCAGGTGCAAAAGTATCGGTAGTACCTTCTTCACAAAATTCGAAATGATCAACAGCTAAGTATACAAAAGAACCTCCGATTACAATTTCTAATTCATCAATATTGGTAGTTGTATAATCAGATGCCCCTTCAGTTGCAAAGTTGATATTAAAGAAACCATTGTCACCATTAGCTAGTGAAGTAGGAAATCCGGTTGTTTTTGTTATTGTGTATACCGTGGCACCAGCGACTTTACCGTTGATTGTCAATGTTCCGTTATTAGTAGGAGGTGTTCCACTAGCGTTAGAAGAAAGGTACAGATCCAAAGTATTCATAGTGAATAACTCTCCACCAGTTGTTTCAATTGTGTAAGAACCTGCACCAATACCTCCATTATCAAGATATTGATCGGACCCACTAGCACCAGCCCCTCCAAGATTGAATACATCTAAGCCACCAGTAGTCATAAATGGAAGTCCATTACTTCCAAAAGCACTATCATTAACATTAAAGTTTTCAAATGATTCTAAAAAACAAACGGAAACGTTATGGATCTCACCAGCTGTAAAAGCAGGAGAATTACCATTAGTACCATTCCCATTACCCAAATCATCTGTTATGTCTGTATTACCATTGAGATCTATGCTTAGAGTACCTTCTCCGGAAATTCCGTTTACAGTAACCGTGTGTGTTGTTCCACTACCACTTATTGCGGATATGGTACCCATAGCCCCACCAGTGATATCTAAAGCAAAATCATCTGTAGTAACGTTGTTTGCATTTTCATTGAAGGTTACAATGAAATCAACGGAATCAGCCGTGGTTGGTGGTGTACCACTTCTAGTAATGCTGGATACTGCAGGAGGGTTGGTGTCAGCAACCACCTCTTCTGGACCAAAAGTAAATTCATCAATAGCTATATAGACAAAAGATCCTGTAAGTTCAAACTCTACTTCATCAATATTAGTTAGACTATTATCTGAACCTCCTTCTGTAGAGAAATCTACATTAAAAAAGCCATTATCCGGAGTAAAATCGGTAGGGATACTACCAGAACTAGAACTTATAGTAACTGTAAATTGTGTAACATTACTTTCCTTTCCTTTAATAATTATTGATCCAGATCCACCAACAGTAACACCACTATCTACGGAAAGGAAAATGTCTACATCCTTAAGTGTAAAATTACTTCCGTCTGTAGTTTTAATTGAATTAATGTCTTCAGTAGCTACGCTATTGGAATTGTCTACAAAAACATTGGAACCACTTGCTCCAAAACCAGGGAAACTAGTTTCCGCATCAAATCCGTTTACATCTGTCGTAAATGGTTGACCATTACTGGTGAATGTGTTTTGGTTATCTGCAAGCGACTCAAAAGTCTCTGTAAACTGCCCTTGAGCACAATGTATTCCCAGTACTGTAATTAATAAGAAAGAAAGGTATAACTGTTTCATTTTTTTGATTTTAAATTGTTGATATTTCCCATTTGGGGATATTCTTTATGTTATATTTAATTTTAAATTTAGAGCGTTCTGTGATGTTGTGCAAAGATCCAATACAATAAGGGTTGGTTATTAATGAATCTTCATTCTCTAATGTTGTCCTGTCAAAAACTTTAATCTGTGTATAGATACATATATCTGGGGTTTCTTCATAGTTTTCAGGGATTGACTGCCAAGGACTTTCGAAATAAAAGGATTGATTCTTTGAAATATCTTTATGATCCTTTTTACTAATATTGAATAAGGGTTGAATTATTCGTCTTTTTGTTTCTTTTTCGGTGTTACTAATATAATATTCATCGCTATATTGATTTAAATAGGGCTCTTTGGAAAAAAAAGAATAACCCAGTGATACTTTAATTTCTTCAGGGACCAGAACGCCTCCTTTTATCAGCTGAGGCGCCAGATTATTTGTGATAGCTACTTGAGGTTCCTTCGTCAAGGCATGAAACATTGTTTCTGTAATAATGAGATGCAATGGTTTGTCCTTGGGGTACTTGTACTTAGTGGCATCCGCAGTAATAATTTCAGAAATATAGTTTTGATAATCTAATTCGGAAATTATTGCTCCTACAATATTTAATGAATCTTTATTAACGTCAAGTAATGTGACTGAAATTTGCTCCGTCTTGAAAAAAGAAAGTAATGGTAAAATTAATGGAGCATAAGGGCCACAACCAGCGTATAGGATATTTATTTTAGTTTTAGAGAATTTCGATAGTGTATAGGTGATAGCATTATGAACTCCTTTGATAAATCGGGCAGTCCTTTTATAGTCTTTTAAGCAATCGGCAGCGTTGTCTGTAGAAAGCGCTACCCCGTGCTCAAGGAATATATCCTTCGAGTCACTTTTATCATAGTGATGATTGTATAAAAATTGATCATAGAAATTATGTAGTTCTAACACACTAGCTATTTCATTAGACTCATTAGAGTCCAATAAAAACTGTCCAATTCGGTGTAATTCTTCTACAGGATGTTTGGTGGTTTCTATCATACTATTTTTATAGTGAACAAAGAGAGATTGATTCGTTCTCTCTTTGTTTAGTTGATATTATTAATTTCTTGAAGGGAAAATACCTTGTAAACAAATGATATAATATATTCCTAACCAAGGTTGCATATTATTAACACTTTGGTTTCCTCCTGTGTTCGTAGTCTGAACTGATTGACTATTTAATGTAACATCAGGTGTTGCTGCATTAAAGCCTAAAGTAGGACTAAAAGATCTTCCTGATCCTGTTCCTGGTGTTGCTACAGAGCCATTCGCAGTAGGAGTACTTTCCGTGGCATTTGCCGAGCTCACTTTTACAGATCCAGTATGACTGTGTGCAGGAAGCTGATTTGTAGTAAGAACATTGGTTTCAGTTCCACTACGTTGTCCTAAATTTCTAGGCGTTAATCCTGGACCATTACCTGGACTGATAGGTACACGACCTCTTAGATCTGGTAGTCCAAAGGTAGTTCTTCCATCACCACCATAAGTGGTTCCTAAAATTGAAAATAGTGCTTGATTAGAATTAATAGCTAATAGTTGACCGTCGCAAAATGCCCAAGTTCTTGGTGCAAAATTACCTGCGAACATTCTTATTTCTCCAATGGTTCCTTCCATAATGTTTTGTTTTAAATTAATTAAAAATTTAGTTTCTCGAAGGAAAAACTCCTTGTAGGCATATGATATAGTAACAAGATAACCAAGGTTGCATGTTATTTACAGATTGACCTCCTCCAGTGTTTCCTGTTTGTACAGATTGATTGTTTAATGTAACGTCTGGGGTTGCAGTGTTAAAACCTAAAGTAGGAGTAAAGGATCTTCCTGACCCAGTTCCAGGAGTTGCAATCGATGCATTTGCTGATGGTGTGCTTTCTGATGCATTCGCAGAGCTAACTTTTACAGCGCCGAAATGGTTATGCGCTGGAATTTGAGTAACATTTAAGGTGTTCGTTTCGGTTCCACCTCGCTGTCCTTCTCTGTAAGTGCTTAATCCTGGGCCAGTACCTGGCCCAATAGGCACACGTCCTCTAAGATCCGGCAAAGCCATCGTGGTTCTTCCATCTCCTCCATAAATGGTTCCTATAATTGAAAATAACGCTGTATACTGCGAAATTGGTAATAATTGACCCTCGCAAAACGCCCAGGTTCTTGGTGCAAAATTACCCGCAAACACGCGAACTTCTCCTATTGTTCCTTCCATATTGAACTGATTTTTAAGATTAATAAATTAGTTATTTAGTAATGTTGTCCATTATATGACCGTTTGTTGTTTGTTCCTTAAGCTGGTGGTAAAACAATGCCCTTGTCGCACTCCTAGATGCACATATTTGGTTCCTGATAAGATGCCTGCATCAGAACTAATGGCATTTATTCTTAGTATTTTTCCGTATTTACAGTAGACGTACAATCCTTCTTGTGGATGTGCGTGTACGATTTCACCGGCCGTTTTTCCAAGTAATGGTTGACTATCCACAGGTGAAACTTCTACAATTCTAATCGGTGATCCTTGGTAATAGGTAGTTGCTCCTCCATACTTGGGATTACACGCATTGATCAATTGTTCTATTTCATCTGCAGTCTGTGTCTCCCAATAAATTGTAGTATCTTCTTCTGTAGGTCTTGCATAGTATGCAATGCCTTTATCTGATTGAGGGCTTAGGTTTTTAGGTTCAACTATTAATTCTAAAGCTTTTTTAATAAGTTCTCCAAGCATATAGCTCATCTTAGAATTAGCCATCCCCAATGTTTCACCAGGTATTAATGGAATTGGTTGCTCGATTAAAATCTTCCCGGTATCCCAATCGGTATCCATTTGATGGATAGTAATCGCAGTTTGCTTTTGCCCTTGTTTGATTGACCAGAATAGTGGGTCTGGGCCTCTATTTTCTGGTAATTTTCCAAAATGTACGTTTAAAAAACCATAAGTTGGGATGGTCAGCACCTCTTTAGGAATTTTAATAGAAAAACCACAAACCAATACCAAGTCAGGAGTTTTGTTTTCTAACCAGGTTTTGAATCCTGCCTGGATATTTTGTTTATTAATAAGATACGTATCCAAACCTTCTTTTTGGATAGCGGTATACCAGAAATTTTTTTTAGGATTAGGTACTTCGGATTCTTGAAAACCTACTGCGTCCAAATAATTATCTTTTGATAGATAATTATAGACAGATAGACAAACAGGAAAGCTTCCGATAAGTACGATTTTCATGAATTCATGTTTTATAATTTACCGGAGATGAATCCAGCTTTTCTAATTGAAATATTCGAATGATTTCTACTAATATCCCCATTCACCAAAGCTAAATAGAGTATTAGAAAAAATAAATACGTATAACTACCTGAATTTTGTCAAAAGCGTTAGCAGATAACTGCTATTTGTTTTTTTGAAGAACCTTTTAGGGTGATCGTATTTCCACTTACATTTTTATATGTAAATGTATTTTCTTTTCCAAAAGATGCAGCAATAACTTCATTAGGGGAAATAAACTGAAGTGTATCCAGATTTAATCCAAGGGCATCAGCACTTTTACTAAAGTTTTCAATCAAAGAATTAAATGCAATAGATGTTGGTTCGTTAAGAATATGATGTTTAAATGTTCCTTGATGTTCTATTAATAAAGCAAGTTCCTTAGTTTTAAAACCAATTAGTGGGTTTTTACTGAGTGGAATCGCATAACAGTTTTCGCTTAGTTTAACAATTTCAGCGGGGTTATAACTATATCCTTTTTCATCAAGTTTTTGAAGCAATAGTTTATGTGCTTCTAATGCATGGTAGGATAATGAGTTAACGGGTAGTAGATAAATTTGATCAGAGATTCTATTAAATCCTTTCCCTATGGAAAAAAGAGAAATAGAATTGTCATTTGCAAAAATAGAGGTAGGAGATAGCGATAAAGCACCGGCAGTTAGTGTTCCTGATGCTAGAAAATTTCTTCGGTTCATAAAAAGGGGTATGTAAAGTTCTACAATAGGCTTATTAGGTTTTAAGAGGATAAATAAAGTCTTAATATTTTCTTAAAGCTAAGTAAAAAAATTAACATTTATAGTTTTAAATCCGTTTTTTTACGGCAAAAGAGTAGTTTAATACACTGAATATCAAGGTATTTTCCCCATATAATCTTGAGGAGTGATGCTATTTTGTTGTGATTTACTGCTTTTGTAAAATCTTTTTATAACAACAAAAAAAAGATGATTCAAGAAATGATCTACTTGAGATACAAACACTTTTTCTCATAATCTATGATCGCTTTTCCCTTTTTTAAAACATCCGCACCAATAATCCCGTCCACAGGCTCTGCTTGATGCGCTATAAGGGCAGTGTTAACGTGACTAAGATCAAACAAAATAAGTGAAATACTTTTTTTAGACCACTTGCCCAATTGTAGTGTATTTCTTTTAGAAAGTTGTGTTAGCATATCTGTGGCCCCGGCCCCGGCAGCTTTTACATCACTATCTTGTGCAAAAAGATTGAATTTTTCTACTGCATCAAAACCAACACACGAATTAGATGCTCCGGTATCTACAATAAAATTACCTTCTATGCCATTAAGCATTGCTTTAACCTCAAAATGATTGGTTTTGGTATACACAAGTTTAATGCGATGATATTCTTTTTCAATTAGAAACTGGCGAAGTGTTGTCATTTTAATTTTTGTCGAATCACGAACAAAAATAGCATAATTAATAAGAATCCTCCGATAATAAATATCCAATTAGATGTTGATTCCGTTGGAGGTTGATGAACTCCATAATACACAAATGAAGCCCAGTAATAAGGTGATTTTTGTGTATTGGAAATTTCTTTTGCTTCAAGGAAATCTATTTTAGCCTGATGTAATCCGTGAACATAGGAGTTAGTTTGATGTAAGTTTTGGTAAAAACGCTGCATTAATTGGGAAGTGGTTTTGTCATTTACTTTCCAGAGAGAAAATAATACATTTTGTACTCCTGCGTATTGAAACCCTCTGCCAATGCTAAGCGGACCTTCTCCTTTTGCTAAAGTGCCAATGCCTGTTTCACAAGCACTCAGCACAACTAAGTCGGTTTCTAATTGTAATCCGTATAACTGATTTACCAATATATTTTGATCTCTGAATTGTATAGAAGCAGGTCTGGAAAAACTACCTGCTTCAGCGTGTGTAGACAAATGTATAATAGAGTGATTTTCTACTTCTTTTAGAAAGCGAGTGTAGGTAGCTTCTCCTTTTTCTAAATATACTCCAGAAAATTTTTGTTGTATATAACGTTGCTCATCTAAAGAAAAGGAAAGTTCTAGCTGGGTATTTTCAAAAACCGGAAATATACCAAGTATACTTTTTTCCTTTTTGCTGTAATTGGATTTTAAATATTTTCCTGCCGAAATTTCGTAATTTATAATCCTTGATTTTAGAAGGAAAGGCATCTGATTAAAACTTAAAACATCACTTTTTTTGGTCAATAATGTTTCAAAAGGAATAAAATTAAGCAGTCCATCAGGAATGATTAATAGGTTTTTAGTGTTAGGTATATTTAGAGTACGATATAGGTCAAAACTACTTTCCGAAAAACCTTTTACATTATTGATAATAGTAGAGGCATTGTTAAAATAACGTATATAGTTCTGGGTGATATTTCTAAAATGCTCAATATCTTTGATTTCTAGTATTTCAATTGAATCAGCATCAACTTTAAACTGGTATATAATGTTCTTTCCAAAAAAATATTCGATCAGAGTAAGATCATCTTGTTTTAGTTTTTCTTGAAGCTCAGTAATTGAGATTTTTTCTTGTTTAAAAAGAAGATTGGGATATTTTTTCTGAAGTTCTTGAGTTACATCCTTAAACTCTATAGATTTCATTTCATATGCCGACATCCATTTTTGAATTTGTGAGATGTTAGCCTTGTCTTCCTTTTGCCTTTCTTTTAGGATATAAGTGTCATAATTCGCCATTTCGCTAGTAAGTTGCTTGTTCTTATTTACTAACGAATCGTTTTTATATTGTAATAGTAGTTGTTTAGATAGTAATGCTTCATTGACAAAAGGAGCTTTAGAGTTTTCTGCTGCTTCAAATGCTTTTATAACATATTTTATATCGTTGGTTTTAGTATAGATCGTATATAAAAGATCAATATAGCTTTCGGTTCGATTTCTGTTTTGGCTATGCTGAAGGATCTTTGTGTTTTGTATAGGATATGCCTGATTCAACTTTGAATTTACCTCAAAAGCTGCTTCATATACTTTAATTGATGAAATTGGATCGTTGAGTTGTTGTAAAATGTAAGTCTGAACATCTAGCGTTTTTAGTAAAATTCTATCTGCTATAAGCATTTCTATTGTAGGAAGATTCATTTCCATTGAATATTCTGGTAGGAGAGAGGCATAGATTTCTTTTATGTTAAACAAGGCTTCAGCATATGCAGATTTCGAAAGTAAAACGTCGATATAAGCCAGTTGCCATTTAGCAAAATCTCGGGAAGAGGTATTTGGGTTTTTCAACAATTGATATTTTGCCTTTTGAATATAACTTTGGGCATTTTGTAGATCCTTATTTTCTAAGGCTACCGCTGCTAGAATCTGGTAAGCATTGACCTGAGAAGCATCTATAGAAATTACCTTGTTAGCATAGCTTTCTGCTTCCTTAATTGATCCGGAATCTAAGTAGTTGGTGGCCAAATTTGTAAGGATATTTACGTTTTTTGGAGCTAATCTCTCGCCATTTTTGAGAATTTTGATTGCTTTTAGAAAATTACTTTGATTATTATATGCAATAGATAAATTGGTGATAGCAGCAATTATTTTGTCAGTATGTTGAGATTGTTCTGCCAGATACAAGTAATTAGTGATTGTATTTTCTGCCTTTTGGAGATCTCCAATTTTAATATATAGATTCCCCAAAGGTTGTAAGCAATTTTCAATGATATCATAATCCTTAAGGTTGTTATCATAAAAGTTTTTCCAGGCCTTTTCGTAATACATAATGGCTGTGGGGAGGCTTCCAAATTGATTGTAATAATATCCCATATTGCTATGAACAATTACCCATGCAAGTTTGTCTTCTTTGGTAACAAGTTGATTTTCTTTAGAAGCAATAAGTTTGCTTAATCGGTTTAATTTTGAATTTGACGGCTGTTTTAAAAAATCATCTAATTGAGTATATAAAAATTCTGAAGTATTTGTTTTTTGTTGGGAGAAAAGTGGTTCATTTCCTAAATTAAGGAAAAGAATAAGCAAAATGATTACTTTAAAATTTCCAAATCCCATAGAACTGAATTTGAGAATTTGGAGTGTCAAAGTTATAAACGTACCTCACACCAATACTAGGTCCAATCCTCACGGTTCCCAGATTCACGCCTATAAAAACTCCGGTTTGAAGGTTCCTAAAGCTATCATCTATTTCCTGAGCAGAAAATGTGTTTACATCTGGATTAGGAAATTCTGTTCCATCAACATCTATAAAAAAACCTTCGCCTGTGGTTTCTTGTTTGTTGGTGCTGGTAAGGTCCAGTTTTAACTGTACACCAGCCCCCATAGCAAAATAATTATTGAAATTATATCGAAAGGATCCAGGAACGGCATATATCGTGATATTATCGTATTGATTACTTTCAGAAAAACGGAGTAAATCAACTGTTCCATTTGGATTAATATTGCGTGTTTCAAAATTTCTGGTTTCATCGTAAGAAGCGGATGAAAAGAATAGTTCGGCCTGATAATATCCTCTGTAGGATTTAAATGGTGATAATGTGGCTCCAACAAAATATTCTCTTTGATTATCTAATTCGGGTACCGTAATGTATCCTGCCTTAGCTCCAATCGAAATTCCCGGTAAGAATCGGGTAGTGGCATAATTAGTAATTATAGGTTCGTTTTTATCAAAGTAAATAGCAGTTCTGCTCCTCGTCTTTTTTTTGTGAAAGTTTTTACCGAATTTCATGGAGTATTTCACAAAACCTTTAGTAGAATCAATCTCTTCTACATTTTTCTGTTCACTTCCGGGAAGGTAAATTCTATTGAATTGAAATATGATTTTATCTTTTTGCAAAATAGTATCCAGGCAACTGTAATTCACTTCTCGCTCTTTTGGACAAATAGGGCATTCTGGGTACATGCTATCAATTCTCAGTGTAGATTTATCAAACATTTCTGGAGTATCTACTTCTAATTTAATTGTGTTAGCGGGACCTTCTCCATTATTCTGAAATCGTACTTTGAATTTTAATCTTTTAAATCTTACCAAACGATAGTTCATTAACCATCCATTAGAAGACATTTTGTTAGGATCATGAGAAGTTACAATCTCCATTTCTGTATCTTTTACAGTATGATCATCAAAATTGTTGTCAGGCACATAGACACTTCTTAGAGTGACTATAGCACTGGTATCTTTGATCATTTCAGGAGTGGTTTTCAGTGTTCTAAAGATATTGCGTTCTTCTCCGGGTTTCATATCGTCAAATTCTATGATTTGATAACTTCGATATAAGGCTTTTGATTCTTCCAGCGTAAGTGGAAAGTTTTTTCGTTTGGTAGAATCTTGTACAAAAAGTGTTTTAGACTTCAAAAAAGAAATGCTGTTAGAGGCTAACAAAGTATGATCGTCATTTTCCGGAAGTACAGAAGAAACAGCATCTAGAGGAACTATGCGCTCGTCGTGATGTAGTCTAGTATCTTCTATAGTGAAATTATCATTCTTAAATCGTAAGTCATTATAGAATAAATATAATTTTCCGCTGGATACATAATTATTATTGTTCTTATAACTAGTGATAAATACCATTTCCTGATCCGGAATTGGCTCCCGATTTGTTTTTAAAATCAGATCTTCATCTTCTGTAAAAGGAGAGTTACTCTCTGTAGATGCCTCATCGTAAGCATCGCTAATAGTCACAGATTTTGGTCTTGATGTAGGAGGTTTTCCGTTATCATAGTTGTTTGTTGCCCAAAGTTTAGTGTCATATGTACCGTTCTTTTTATAGGTGTGTGCTGGTTTTTCTTTAAAACTATATTGACCATCACCAAACTCCCAATAATAGGTATAAAAAGCTTTTGGAGCACCTGCAATTTGATTAAGCACGGGCATTTCTGCGCTATAGGTGACCTGATTACCTTCAATTTCATAAGATATCGGTGCTATTCTGGGAATAGTGTCATTGGTCAATATTTGCGCAATGCAGAAAAAAGGGAATAAAATGAGTGCCAGTAAAGCCGAAAATCTATTCATGATTTGTTGTTAGTGTTAATAAAGATAAACAAAAAGTTAAATCAGCTACATTTCTATCTTTAATGAATTAAAATTCCGGAAGTTTATCTTCCGGAATTTTTGCTGAAATTTGCTGTAACCCCCATTACCTAATATGCATATTCCAGTATGAGATTTTTTACGGGAGACCGTTTATCAATGCTACTAATTCTGCTTCGGTTCCAGTGCTTGTACTTCCAATTACTTCTACGTGATCCTCTTCTATAGTAGCTCCTTGGATTGCATATACATATTGATCATCTTGTACCGATACAAAAATGATATGTACTTCTAATCCAATTGGGATTAATCCGTAGTGTTCAGAGAAAAGACCAGTGTCAGGATTATAAATGTCTAATAAGGCTAGCGCAGTAGGTTCTCCATCATACGATACATAAACATTACTGTTAGTGTTGTCAAAACCTTCTGGTACGTCTACGTATAAAACAGTTTTAGGTCTCGGGTCGTTATACCAACGATCAATATTTGTCCATCCAAAGTTGCTAAGAAAACCTCCGTATCCGCTAACTCCTTCTCCGTTTGGACCTTCTCTTTGCATAGGTTCTAAGCCTCCTTGTTCATCTTCTTCCCATACAATATCACATTCTAAATCATCACCATCACAATCATTATCCAGACCGTTAAACAATCTCATATCTTCATCAAATTCATCGGCAGGTGCAAACAACTGGAAGCCATTTGCCACTTCTAATTGTTCTCCGTTTTGAGTAGCGTTGATGAAAAACTCTCCCCCAGATATCAGTGTTTCTACATCTCCATTCGGGCGTTTTCCGTTAGTTGGCATTTTTGTAAGTAGCATTTTTGCTTTGTCATAGATTTCTATAAGTTCTACGGTAACGTTACCTGTAACCGGATCTCCGTTTTGATCTACAATACTCCCTGGAGGAAAATATAGAATGGTACCCTCTTCACCATATACCTGTCCAGTTCCATCATTAAGTGTAAAGATTTGTACAGCTTCTTCGCGATTTTCTAAAATCTCAGCTTCTAATTCTAATCCACCTAAAACTTGTTCAATAATAATATCGTTATCATCATTGCTACTACAGCTTGCAAGAAAAAGCATAGCGAAACCTAAAAGTAAAAAGTTAATCATTGTTTGTTTTACATTCTTACTACTATTCAGTAATGTAATTGTTGTACTATTTGTTTTCATGTTTTTTAGTTTTAATTGCCCTTTTTTGGACTTTCTAAATTTTCTTATTTACACCTTCATATCAACAACACTAATTTTTTGTTACCTTTTTCTTAAAACTTTTTTAATTTAGTTGCTCAGACCAATCATTTATGGGAAATAACAAAGCGCATGCTGATCAGAAATATATTGAAGCCCTCTTAAAGAATGACAGTATAGTTCTCAAAGAGATTTACACAAAATTTGCTCCCAAAGTTGTTGGGTATATAAAAAAGAATAGCGGAGGTGAATCTCAGGCACAGGATATAATTCAGGAAACTTTAATTACAATTTATAAACAAGCAAGAGAAAAGAAGTTAGTACTTACCTGTCCGTTTGATGCTTATTTCTTTTTACTTTGTAAACGAAAATGGTTAAATGAATTAAAAAAGAACACCACTAAGGAGGTAACAATTAATGAGGGGATTGTATCTATTAATGATGAGAGTGATCAGTATGTAGAAGAGACCTTAATTTTTGAAGCAAGAAATGAACTTTTTACCGAAGTCTTTGATCAATTAGGAAAAGCTTGTAAGGAGTTGTTGAAAGCTACTTTTACCATAAAATCTATGGAAGATGTGGCTTCAAAATTAGGGCAATCTTACGGATATGTTCGTAAAAAGAAATCACTATGTATTGGCCAGCTGACAAAAATGGTTCAGAGCTCTCCTAAGTATAATCAAATAAAGAACTTGTTATGACCCCAGAAGAAAAATACGAGCTTTTTGAACGAAAAATTAGCAAAGAACTTTCCGACGAAGAAGAAAAAATTGTATCCAGAATGTTAGAGGAAGATATAGCTCTTGCTGAAGAATTCAAAATATATAAAGAATGGAACTCCCACCTGGCTTCCAATCTCAACTTAGAACAAGAGCAGTCGGATTTAGAGCAGAATTTAAAAAATATTGGGGATTCTTTTTTTCAGAAAAGATCATCCAAGAAACAAACCAAAATCATAAAAATACCCTCTTGGGGATATGCTATAGCTGCAAGTGTGGCAATTATTTTAGGGATATACACTTTTACTAAAAGTGGTCCTGTATACAATGATTTTGTGTCAATACCAGAATTGTCTATTACTGAAAGAGGAAGTGAGGATGAACTTAGTAAGAAGGCCGAAACCTCTTTTAATGCTCAGAATTATGGTGAAGCAGAGAAGCATATCTCTGAATTATTAAAAAAAGACAGTGCTAACTCTGAGTATCTTTTCTACTTAGGAATTACTTTAGTCGAACAAGATAAATATGAAAGAGCTTCTGAGGTTTTTGAAAAGCTACAAGAAGGAACATCGGTATATAGATATAGAGCTATTTGGTTTGAAGCTTTGAATCAATTGAAGCAGAAAAATATGGAACAAAGTCGCGAATTATTAAAATCATTGCCTAAAGAAGCAGAAGATTATATACAAGCACAAAAGTTACTCAAAAAACTTTAAGATCAATGTAAGTATCTGACATGTAAATTGTTAATTAACAATAATTTCTTTAATTAAAGCGTTGTATTGTGTAACTTTTAGTAGTTTTCTATAACCTTTTACAACAATTTAAAAAGTACAAGTCATGAGGGTAGATGATCGAATACAGTCCATAGAAAAAGAACAAATTAAACATTTGCACTTTCCACACAAAGAAGTTCTAAGCGACAAAAAGGCTAAGCGGGATCGGTATCTGAAATTAGTGAGAGGACTAAGTTTGGGTAATTTAGAACATTTAAAGGTGAAAATTATTTTTGCGGATGATGAAGGATCCAAAAAAGTGGAAACTACCATTTGGGGTATCACTGATAAATCGGTGATTTTAAAGCAATCAACGATTATTCCTGTAGAAAGAATCATCAGTGTTAATTGAGAGTTGACGGATGGTTTTATTGTTCTGAAAAGCTAATTGGAATCACAAATGGAGTGGACACTTGGTTTCCATATGATTTTCCTGGTGTTATGTTTGGTAATTCTGAGATAACTCGAATGGCCTCATTTTTAAAGGCTTTTTTTAACTCTTGAATCTTGACATTATTATTACTTTCAGTAGAAACGTAACTATCAAAATCACCACGTAAAGAAAGGACTTCAATATTTTTGGGATACCCGGTTTTGTCGATGATAAATTTGACAATCACTTGCGCATCAAACCTATAGCCAATGGCGTCTTTAGGAAATTTCAACTTTGCACTTATATGGTATCCTATTTTTTGATTAAAACAGCTACTTAAATTACTTTCACCCTCACAACCGGGGAAAATAGGAAATTCATGAATAGATTGAGGTTTTTCATCTTTCAAAAATACCGGTTCATTGGGCATCTGAATTTTCGTAGTACCAAATGAACCTTTGGTATTCGGATAACTTGTTTCAAGATCGAGGTTGTATAAGGTCCATTCTCCTGTTTTAGAGCCATTTTTAACCACTCCTTCCTTTAATAAAAGACCTGTATACGGATTTATTATTTTTGTTTCACCTTCAAATTGATCATCCACCATAGTTCCAATGGCACTTTTAAATGTGTCAAATTGTAGTAGCCATTTTCCTGTTCTTACTCCATTTTCATAAGAGCCTTCAGAAACAAGAATTCCGTGATCTGTAAATTCTTCTAAAACACCATTGAGTTTATCATTGATATAATTTCCTCTCTTCTTAAGCGCTCCATTCTCAAATCTTTCTTCAAAGGGGCCATCTCTATGATCATTCACATAATGATATAATTCTTTTAGCCCACCGTTTCTGTAATATCGTTCGTAGGCTCTATTTTTTTTACCATTCATATATTGAGATAACGAGATTTCATTAGTACTTGGATTAATTATCCAATAGTATCCATCTTTTGGGATGAAATCGGAATCAGTTAGCCAATTGCATTTCCTTCTTTTCTTATTACCTGGACTCAGGTCGCAAATAGTAGTGCCTTTTGGTAAGGGAGGGAAACTGCCACCTATATCATATAAAGTATTACCATTAGTGTCAAGCCTTATGATTTTGTTAGTAAATTTTTTCTTAGTCTCATAGGGTTTTCCGTTGGTATAATATATTGTGTACTTAACTGCTCCAATTCCTTCCCTTAGGTTTTTGATAAGGTCTTTGATAGCTGTGTCTGTTCTTAACAATTCATATAAGGTTGGACTATGTTTTGATACTAACGCCGATAATGGGAAAATACAATCAACGGATCGCGTTCCATCTTTATAGTAAGATTCATAGTAAAAGAGGCGCGTGTTAGAATCCCATTCTAGATGCACTTTTTTTTGGCCACTATCATAATATGACATGCCTTTGGCGAAATAATTGGTGACCTCATTCCAAAAATTATATTCAATTTTATCCTTAAGAATACTATCTCTGGAAAAGGTGTTCCAAACAGCTACTTTGGGTCGATTGCCAATTGCTTGTAGCTCACTCAAAAAATACCCATTTTGATAAAGTTTTCCATTAGAATGATAACTTTTAAATGCAATAGCCCAGTAATTAGGATCTTCTTTATAGGGTTTTCTAATAATATCCAAGATCACATTTCCTGGTTCATCCCAATAACGAAACCAATAATCTTTATCATCTTTAGCTATTTTTAAATAACTTTTTCTTTTCCCGGATTTGAAATATTTTGTAATTTCTCTTGGAGTGTTTTCGGTGGCATCCTTTGATTTTTCAAGGATTTCACCGGTAGGATATCTATCTGTAATAGTTCCTTCGAAATCTTGCTGCGCAAAGGCACCCATTTGAAACAGAATAATTCCGTACAACCAGAATGCTTTCATATAATCAGATTTATTTGTCCGTTTCAGGTTTAGACCAAATTCCGAGTTTATTTTTCCTAGCTTCTTCTTGAGCGTCCCATAAAATCCCTGTCTTAATTTGATCATTTAATTTAGCGTAGCCGTTTTTCAGAATTTCTATGTTTAAATAGCGATCCTCAGCCATAACCATATTACCAATTTGCACAGTACTATTAGGAGCATTTTCAAATTTTTTAGAGGACTTGACAAACGAATACTTTACAATTGCACCAAAAAGATCCAATTTTCGAGAATATACAACCAAACTAACTTCGACTTCTTTGTTAAAGATAGCTTTCGAAGTAAAATCATATGCTTCTTTAGCCATAAATTCTCCGTTTTTTGGTGCATTAATCGACATGATTTTAAGGGGAAGTTCTTGTTTTGTGCGATCTTCTCTTATGACAAATCGATCTCCAGAAACAATTCCTATTATTGTACCTGAAATCTCTTTCTTATAGATCTTACCTGTTTCTTTATTGAAAATTGCTGATGTTTCATCTATTTCTACATTACTATTATTTGAAGAATTAGTATATCCTTGCTTAAGATTTTCTACATAATCATTACAAAACGGAAATAATAAGTCTCTTTTTGAATTATCTTTAAATCGTATAGTATGGTTAATTTTTTTTGAATCACTAGCGATTGACATGCTTAATAAATCTTCACAGGCATTGATGTCATTATCCAATAGTCGAAGATATGCCAAAATGGCTTGGTAATTGGGTAACGTAGCATTGTATTCCTTCATTATGTTTTTGTTGCCTTCTAGTAGACGAGATAAAAAGTTTTTCAACAAATCTTTTTTACCTTGTTTGTAATATAAGTACGCAAATAAAGCGTACATGTCATATTGATTTACGGAAAGTATATTATTAGTGTCGTGCATGTACTCAAACAATTTTTCTACTACTTGGTATTCATTGTTTTTCATGCTATAAATATATACACCTTTAAGGATGTTTTTGTCGTTCTGGGTAGAGGAGAAATCATAATTACTGGTCTTTATGACTTCTATCTTCTTAAGCGAGTTCTTCTTGGAATAGTCAAGGTGGGTTTTGTCTTCTGATACGAATAAATACTCGGCAATAGCGTCTATTTTGGATTGATCGTATTTTTTAAATTCCAAAACGATTTCATTTTCTAGGACTTGTTTTTCTTCATTAGTTTGGGCAATGGTGCTAGTCCATAAAAACAATGTGAACATCAAAAAGGTAAATTTGCAAGACTTTTTCATTAAGATTCAATTACTTGATTTTATAAATCAAATTAACTATTTATATTTTAAATTCTATATTCTTTGGACAAATAATTAAAGTCGGTTAGGTTGTTAAGATCGAAAAAAGTCAAAACGATTGGCCAAGCTGTTATTTTTAGTTCAGGTATTTTCTTAAATGTTTATTTTTGAAAAGTTCAAATCACGTGCCCAAAATTTGGTTACTTTTGCGGCATGATACTTACCGATACACACACGCATATTTATAGCGAATCTTTTGATGAAGATCAGGATGAGATGATGCAGAGAGCTATTTCTGCCGGAGTAGAACGTTTTTTTGTTCCGGCCATTGATTCTGGGTATACACAATCTATGTATGATATTGAAACCCGATATCCTGATAATGTTTATTTAATGATGGGATTACATCCAACCCACGTTAAGGAAAATTATAGAGAGGAGTTACAACACGTAGAAGAGGAATTAGAAAAGCGTTTTGACCAGAATAGTAGTAAAAAGTTCTATGCTGTAGGTGAGATAGGGGTGGATTTATATTGGGATAAAACTTTTCTTATACAACAGCAAGAAGTCTTTAGACATCAGATTCAACTTGCTAAAAAGTATAAATTACCAATCGTGATTCATTGTCGAGATGCTTTTGAAGAAGTATTCGAGGTTTTGGAACTTGAAAAAGGAGAAGATTTGTTTGGGATATTTCATTGTTTTACCGGGACTATAGATGATGCTCGACGCGCGATCGGATATAACATGAAATTGGGGATAGGTGGAGTAGTAACCTTTAAGAACGGAAAAATCGATAAGTTTTTAAATGAATTTTCTTTAGAACATATAGTGTTAGAAACAGATGCTCCTTATTTGGCACCGGTACCTTTTCGCGGTAAACGTAATGAGAGTTCTTATTTGATTCAGGTAGTAGAAAAACTATCTGAGATTTATGATAAATCACCAGAAGAAATTGCCCGAATTACTACAGAAAATTCCAAAGATATATTCGGAATATAGGTTGCGGATTGTAATTTAAATTTTGTTCATTTGTGAGACCAATACACATATGGTTGCAATGAAAAATTCACCTAATATATTATTGATCTATACCGGCGGTACAATTGGGATGGTCAAAAATTTTGATACAGGAGCTTTGGTTGCTTTTGATTTTGATGAGTTATTGCTTAATATTCCGGAGCTAAAGCAATTGGATTGCAATATAGAGACGACAAGTTTTAAGGAGCCAATAGATTCTTCTGATATGGATGTCGAAAGATGGAAGGAATTGGGTGGAATCATTAATGACAATTATGAAATGTATGATGGTTTTGTCGTTTTGCACGGAAGCGATACTATGTCTTATACTGCTTCTGCGATAAGTTTTATGTTCGAAAATTTAGGGAAACCAATCATTTTTACCGGGTCACAATTACCAATAGGTGATTTAAGAACAGATGCCAAAGAAAACTTGATTACCGCGGTGCAGATTGCGGCTTTACAAAACAAGGGCAAGCCGGTAATCACAGAAGTAGGATTGTATTTTGAGTATAAATTGCTCAGGGCAAATAGAACTACTAAGATTAATGCAGAACATTTTAAGGCTTTTCAATCACTTAATTATCCTACTTTGGTTGAGTCTGGAGTTCATTTGAAGGTAAACACCTCTTTTTTGCAGACTGTAAATCGAAGAAAGAAGATGGTATATCATACTCATTTTGATAATAATATTGTTATTATTAAAATGTTTCCGGGAATAAACGAAACGATTTTAAAGAGTATTTTTTCTTCAGAAACAATAAAGGGTATAATTATTGAGACCTATGGATCGGGTAATACAACGACTAAAAAATGGTTTTTAGATATTATTTCTGATCAAATCAGAAAAGGAATACCTATTGTAAATGTAACACAATGTGCTGGAGGAAGCGTAGAAATGGGTAAGTATAATACTAGTGTTGCGCTAAAAAAAGCAGGTGTTATATCAGGAAAAGACATAACAACAGAAGCGGCAGTGGCTAAATTGATGTATTTATTGGGAGAAAAATTACCGCTTAAAGTGCTCAAAACCATTTATGAAACTTCATTACGCGGTGAAATGTCAGAAAATTAACGCCCCAAATTTTAGTAGTTAACATTTTTTTTGTTATTTGCTCAACCATTTTTGGGCAAATATTTTAATAGAGAGGTGGCCGAGTGGTCGAAGGCGCACGCCTGGAAAGTGTGTATACGTCAAAAGCGTATCGAGGGTTCGAATCCCTTCCTCTCTGCATTATTATTAAATTTTTAATGGATTTTGTAATATTTTTTTATCTTTAACCCTTTAACTAATTAAAATTAAGAATCAGCGCAATGAAAAGACTATTTTCTATTCTGGCAATCGCAACAGTAATGGCTTTTGGAAATGTACAAGCAGCCACTGCTCCGGCCCAGTTAACGGCAAACATGCAATTATTAATTGCTCCAATAACAACTACTATTCAGGATGCAGATGAGCCTGCAGCAGCAGAGGAATCATTCCACCAAAACTTAAAAAAACGTTTTATAGAAGGAGGTCCTAGCTTTATGGGAATCGTTCTTTTATGTTTGATTCTTGGTCTTGCGATAGCAATTGAAAGAATTATCTTTTTAAATTTATCTACTACTAATAGTAAGAAACTACAACAAAATGTAGAAGACGCTTTGAATAGTGGTGGAGTTGAAGCAGCAAAAGAAGTTTGTAGAAATACAAAAGGACCAGTTGCTTCTATTTACTATCAAGGTCTTGATAGAGCTGATGAAAGTATCGATGCAGCAGAAAAAGCTGTAGTTGCTTACGGAGGTGTACAGATGGGACAATTAGAAAAGAATGTTTCTTGGGTATCTTTATTTATTGCTCTTGCACCAATGCTTGGGTTTATGGGTACGGTAATCGGGATGATTGACGCATTTGATAAAATTGAAGCAGCAGGAGATATGCAGCCATCACTTGTAGCGGGAGGTATTAAAGTAGCACTTCTTACTACAGTATTTGGACTTATTGTTGCAATTATATTACAGGTTTTCTATAACTATATCATCGCTAAGATTGATAGTATAGTAAATGACATGGAAGATGCATCGATTACTTTAATCGATATGTTAGTAGCTTACAAAAACAAAAAATAATAAATACTTAATCAAGTTTTGTTTAATATCAGGACTTCTATAAAAAATTAAGATCATTTATTATTAAAATACAGGTTGTACCGTGTTAACAACCTAATAAAAATTAGTCACATGAAAATTTCAAAAATTTTATCATACGTTGTACTGGCGATAGGTGCTATAGGTGCAGTATTGTTGTTCTTAATGAACGGTAATTTTACTACGCTTATGGATAACTATGGTATTACAGAAGCGAAAGATTTGGTGAAGGATACGTCTTCGTCTGCTTTTGCTGAAGCTACTTCATTGGTAAGTCCTATGTACAATCTAACATTAGTGATTTTTGTGGTTATTATTATAGCTACATTGATTGCTGTTTTTTCAGCTTTAGCTAAAAATCCTTCTGGTCTTAAAAAGGCTGGAATAGGAATTGTTGCCTTCTTAATCATTATTGGTATAGGATATGCGATGGCTGAAGGTGTCGAAACTCCAATGAAAGATGGTGAAGTACTTTCTGAAGGTGGATCTAAACTAGTAGGAACAGGACTTTACGCTTTCTACTTTTTAGCTGCAATAGCAGTAGGCCTGATGGTATTATCAGGAGTTAAAAAATTAATAGGTAAATAATTATGGCAAGAAGATCAGCACCAGAGGTAAACGCTGGTTCCATGGCGGATATTGCATTTCTACTTCTTATATTCTTTTTGGTTACTACAACCATCGATACGGATAGAGGAATTAGTCGTAAATTACCACCGCCTTTAGATGAAACAGTAGAGCCTCCAATTCTGAAACAAAAAAATATTTTTGTAGTAGAATTGAATAAAAACAATGACCTCTTGGTAGAGGAAGCTCCGATGGAGTTAAAGGATTTACGTGCTGCGGCAGTTGCTTTCTTAGATAACGGTGGAGGAAGTGGAGATGAAGCGTGTAGCTATTGCAAGGGAGAAAGAAGCCCTAGTTCATCTGATAACCCTGAAAAAGCTGTAATTTCTCTTCGTAATAACAGAGAAACAAGTTATGCAACTTATATAGCAGTTCAAAACGAATTAGTTGCTGCATATACCGAGCTACGAAATAGGGAAGCAGAACGTCTTTATGGAAAAACATTTACGCAAATGGAAGCGGATCTGAAGGACGTAAATTATTCAGGAAGTAAGGATAGATTAAAGGATCAAATCAAAAAAATCCAATTAATGTATCCGGAAAAGCTTTCAGAAGCAGAACCTAAGAAATAAGTATAACATAAAAACGTAATTATGTCTAAATTTAAAAAGAAAAAAAGTGGTGATTTGCCGGCTATTTCGACAGCATCTTTACCTGATATCGTATTTATGTTACTGTTTTTCTTTATGGTGGCAACTGTAATGAGGGAGAATAATCTTAAGATTGAGAATAGACTTCCTGTTGCAGATCAGACGGAAAAATTAGATAAGAAAAATCTGGTGATGTATATCTACGCAGGAAAACCTAGCTCTAGATATGCAGCAAGTGCAGGTACGCAAGCTAGAATTCAGTTGAATGATAAGTTTGCCGAAGTAAGTGATATAAAACCTTTCGTTTTAGCAGAAAGAGCTGCAAAAAGAGAAGAAGAGGTGCCTTTCCTTATTACTGCATTAAAGGTTGATGGTGACACTAATATGGGTCTTGTTGGCGATATTAAGAAAGAATTGAGAGAAGTTCAAGCGCTAAAAATTAACTATACCACAAGACAAGGTGAAGCTACTGATAATCTTCGTCAGTAAAGGTTAAAGATTTTATTATATTCTGAAAATCCCACTTATTAAACATAAGTGGGATTTTTTTTTTGAGCTTAATATTTAAAACAAATCTTCTAATAATTTTTAATGAAATAATATACTGGCACAACAATTGTGCTTCTTTAAACGACTGTGATCTGTTAATATGATCAATATCTAACCTTCCAAAAGTGAGTGGTATTGAAATAATAGAAATAATACAGTTGTATTTTAATAACAAACAAGGTCGTTGACTACTATGGTTTGTTATGTAAATCCTAATCAATGTATCTTAGAACTGGATCTAAGATATATACTATTCTTCTAAATAATACTGCTTATTTACAGATTTACAGTTCGTTGATCTAGTAAGTAATTATTAACTAAATATGTATTATTATGGCTAGAAGATTAGCACCAGAAGTGAATGCGGGATCCATGGCGGATATCGCTTTTTTATTACTTATCTTTTTTTTGGTAAGTACAACCATTGAAACTGATTACGGAATCAGTAGAAGACTGCCTCCCCCTCCGGAAGAAGTCAAACCTGAAGTTCAAGTTAAAGAAAAGAACCTGTTTAGGGTAGAGTTGAATCAGGTTAATGAATTGTTTGTGGAAAAGAAGCCGTTACAGTTAGAAGAACTAAAAGCTGCTGCTATTGCTTTTTTAGATAATGGAGGAGGAGAGGCAGCAGAATACTGCGATTATTGCAAAGGGAAACGAGATCCAAAATCGTCAGATAATCCTAATAAAGCTATTATATCTCTCATCAACAGTAGAGAAACCAGTTATGAGGCTTATATCGCTGTTCAGAATGAACTGGTCAGTGCTTATACTGAACTACGGAATAGAGAAGCATTAAGGCTTTATGCAGTATCATTTGATCAAATGAAAGCGCAACTTAAAGACGCTAATTATTCTGGGGACAAAGCGAAACTACGAGAGCAGATGAAACAAATTCAATCTTTGTATCCTGAAAAACTTTCAGAAGCCGAACCAATTACTGCATCATTATAATCTCTAAAAACAAATTAGTATGTCTATATTTAAAAAAAACCGAAAAGCCGAGTTACCGGCTATTTCAACAGCATCTTTGCCTGATATCGTTTTTATGCTACTGTTTTTCTTTATGGTTGCAACAGTTATGCGAAACGATACGTTGATTGTTAAAAATGAACTTCCATTCGCAGATCAGGTCGAAAAGTTAGATAAAAAGAATATGGTGATACATATTTATGCCGGTAAGCCTAGTTCCAGATATAAAAATGTGGGAACAGAGGCAAGAATTCAGCTTAATGATAAATTTGCAAATATCAACGAGATTAAGCCGTATGTACTGGAAGAAATTAAATCTAAACCCGAAGCATTAAGGCCTTATTTAACTACAGCATTAAAAGTAGATAAGGATACTAAAATGGGTCTTGTTGGAGATATAAAAAAGGAATTAAGAACGGTGAATATGCTCAGGATTAATTACACCACAAAAACTGGAAAGTCAACAAACAACTTAGAATAATGTAATTTTTAATATTTTACAGAATCCTGTGATCTTTCACAGGATTCTTAATTCCTGTTGTTTTTTACCAAGCAACTCTGTTTTCTAAAGAAATAAATTTATTTTAGTAACCTATATGGAATGGATGTCAAAAAGTATTAGCCAAAAGAAACAATTCCTTTTGTTTTTAAGTCTCTTTCTCCTTACTAGTTCTGGTTTTGGGCAAGGAGCTATTTCGGATAGTCTAAGTTTGAAAAAAGAAGAGGTGTTGGATTCTCGTTATAGAGAAGATCAATTCTATGTAGGTCTTACGTTTAATCTTCTTTGGAACACTCCTTCAGATATTGGTCAGTCTGGTTTCTCTGGTGGATTTCATTTGGGATATACCAGAGATATGCCAATAAACAAAAGACGGAATGTGGCTATCGGATTGGGATTAGGATATTCTATTAACACGTATGGTCAAAATTTATTTATAGGAGAAGATGAAAATACAGGACAAAGTATTTTTAGTAGCCTGGAGGGTATAGATTTCGATCGAAATAGATTTACCACGCATTTGGTAGAAGCTCCTTTAGAATTTAGATGGAGAACTTCGGTTCCTGATACACATAAGTTTTGGAGAATCTATACTGGATTAAGAGTGGGATATCTGTATTACTTCAATTCTAATTTTGAACAGCCAGGCAATCAAGTAGGTCAAACAAAAATCGATGAATTAAATCGTTGGCGAGTTGGAGCTACTTTTACTTTTGGGTGGAACACATTTAATTTTCACTTCTATTATAGCTTAAATCCACTATTTAATAGTGATGCGGTTGTGGGTAACGAAGAGGTAGAGTTAAACGTAGCTAAAATAGGATTGATGTTTTATATTCTATAACCAGAAATTAACCAACGTAAGCTGAGGAATAACACCTACTAAAAATCCCAGAATCAGTTCCAAGTTAGTATGAGCTTTAAAATGTAATCGGGATGTGGCGACAAGGCCATTGGCTGCAATCATTGCTGCAATAAGTAGAATGAGGTTCATTTCGAAATGGATGCTTAGAGCGATTGTAAACATAGTTACCGCTCCGGATCCCATCATGTGCAGACTTGCCTTAATATCAAAAAACACAATAAAAATAGCGCTTAACGAGGATAATAATGCTCCAAGAAAGAAAAAGTACAGTTCAGGATAGTTATAGACATCTATGATCATCTTAATCACTAATAACAATAACAAAGATTGTAATAGTAATGGTATTTTACGTTGTTTTACATCTTCTAGATGAATAGAGGTGATCAACCCCATAGTTCTAAGAAGGAAATAAAGGACGATAGGAATAAGTATAGTTACTACAACTAAACCAAGAATTTTAGCCTGAACAATGTTCTTCGGAATAAATCTAGGGGCAGTGACAAAATAAATTACTGAGCCGGCTATAGGCATCAATAAGGGGTGAAAAATATATGAAATACTTTTTAGTAAAAAGTTCATTAAATCTTTTTTCTTAGCCTGGCAACCGGTATATCCAGTTGTTCTCTATACTTGGCTACAGTTCTTCTGGCTATAGGATACCCTTTTTCTTTTAGCATTTTTGCTAACTTTTCATCGGTAAGAGGTTTTTTCTTATCCTCTTCTCCTATGGTAATTTCCAGTATTTTTTTAATCTCTCTTGTAGAAACTTCTTCACCCTGATCATTGGTCATAGATTCTGAGAAAAACTCTTTAATTAGTTTGGTTCCATAAGGAGTATCCACATATTTACTATTGGCTACTCTAGAAACTGTACTAACATCCATATCGATCTCATCTGCTATATCTTTTAGGATCATAGGTTTTAGATTACGCTCATCTCCACTTAAGAAATAACTTTTTTGATAGTGCATTATTGCACTCATCGTTAAAAAAAGTGTCTGTTGTCTTTGTTTCACAGCTTCAATAAACCACTTGGCAGCATCCAGTTTTTGTTTAATAAACATCACTGCATCCTTCTGTGATTTAGATTTTTCTTTACTGGCCTTGTAACCCTGAAGCATGTTGTTGTACTCTCTGGAAACGTGTAATTCTGGTGCGTTACGACCGTTCAGCGTAAGTTCTAGTTCTCCATCTACAATTCTGATCGTAAAATCGGGTACTACGTGTTCTATAAGTTTATTGTTTCCTGCATAAGCTCCACCCGGTTTGGGGTTAAGGTGTTCGATTTCCTCAATAGCTTCTTTTAATAAATCTTCTGTAATATCAAATTTAGCCAAAAGTTTGTCATAATGCTTTTTGCTAAAATGGTCAAACGATTTTTCTAAAATTTGCGTGGCTAGTTTAATCGGTAGCGTAGTTTCTTTTCTGTTTAGTTGGATCAAGAGACATTCCTGAAGATTTCTAGCCCCAACACCAGCCGGATCCAGTTGGTGTACGATTTTAAAAATATTTTCAATTTTATCTTCGGTTGTATATACATTCTGAGTAAAAGCAAGATCATCCAGAATATCTGAAACAGATCTTCTTATATAACCGCTTTCATCGATGCTGCCGACCAGAAATTCTGCAATTTCTCGCTCTTCTGTATCAAACCTATAGGTGTTTAATTGATTGACCAAATGTTGGTGAAATGATGTCCCGGAAGCATACGGAACATTTTTTTCTTCATCATCAGCACTATAATTATTAGAGCTTAAACGATAACTTGGTATTTCATCATCACTAAGATATTCATCAACATTGATGTCCGTTTCTATTTTTTCTGTACCGTAGTCATCTTCAGCAGTACTTTCATTGCCAAAAGCGTCCTCAAACTCGTCAGTTTTTTCTTTTCCACTATCCAGTGCAGGATTTTCTTCCATCTCTTGCTTTAAACGCTGTTCAAAAGCCTGTGTCGGAAGCTGAATTAGCTTCATCAACTGAATTTGCTGTGGAGAAAGTTTTTGAGAAAGTTTGAAATTTAATTGTTGCTTTAGCATAAAAATGTCAATGTTCTTATACTCACAAAAATAAACAAAATACGGCGTATTCCTGTAGGTAATCGATGGTTAGTTTTATTAAAAAAGTGCTAATTCTGTATATGTGATACAAAACTATTTTTTGCAATTGATCAATAAACGCGCCAAAATCGTTTTATTACCTTGAAAAGAAAGATTTTTTAGATTACAGGAATGTCGGTTATAGTAAATATTAAGGTATAAAAATCTTATTTTTAATTGCATAGATGACCAATCCGGTTCTATTTTTGAGATGTAATTTCTCAAAAATAGAATCTCTATAACCTTCTATTGTTTTTGGACTTAGACACATATCACTTGCAATTTCTTTGTATGTTTTCTCGGTGCAAGCGTGTTTGATGAATTCCATCTCTCGTTCTTTTAATTGCACCTTGTTTTCTTTCTTTGGATTAAGTGAACCCAATAATAAATTAGTAACATCTTTGGTGTGATAGAAACCGGTTTCCTGTACTTCTACTAATGCATTTTCGAGAATACCTTTTTCGGTGTCTTTTAGTAAATATCCTTTGGCACCTGCTCTCAGCATTTTGAGGATGGTTTTTTCATCTTCTTCTACAGAAAGTGCCAGAACGTTTACCTGTGGATATTCTTCTTTAAGTGCGATAGTTGTCTCAATCCCGTTCATAATTGGCATATTAATATCCATCAGAACGATATCCGGAATGTTTTTGGGATCTTTTAATCGAGTGAGTAGTTCTCTTCCGTTTTTACACAGGTATAATATTTTAAATTTAGAAAACCCGTTTACCAATCCCGCAAGTGCCTGTGATAATAGGATGTGATCTTCTACAATGACTACTGAATATTTCATGAGTTTATATTTTGTGTGAATAGCCTTTTAGTTATTTTACCCGTCGTGCATTTAGGTATTTTTGAGATAAGATTTGTCAGTTCGAGCGCTTCGACTTTAAGAGAAGTGTATCGAGAAAAGAATTTTATCCCAAAAAAGCTGTTCTCGATACATTTTGTCTTCATTTCATTTAGACAAAACACTCGAATTGACGCTTTTTTTAACATAATTATTTCTAAATGCACAACAGGTTTATTTTATAGTATGTTAATCGACTTCCTCTTCCGTCACTAGTTTTTTGTAGTGATAGGTTAAAGTAATTGAAGTGCCTTTTCCCTTTGCAGAATCAAGACTAACCTCGGCATTTATTAATTTTCCTCTATTCTGCATATTACATAATCCAATACCGATATTTTGTCTGGATTTAAGGTCCTTCTTGTCAAAACCTACACCATCATCCTTTGCGTGAATGACCAATTTTTCTTGATCATAACGAACGTTAACACTCAATTTAGAAGCTTTAGAATGTTTAATCGTATTGCTAAAAAACTCCTGTAATATTCTAAAAATGATAATTTCAGCCTTATCATCCAGAGTTCTTACTTCTGTATTACTACTTAGAGTGGCTTCTATAAATTGTAAACGATTAAACCGTTCTACTTCCAGGGCAATAGCTTCTGTTAGGCTAAGACTTTTGATAGCATCCGGATTTATCAACTTAGACAAAGCTCTTAACTCAGTAAGACTCTTAGTGATCGTTTCTGTAACTTCTGGAAGTCTTTCCGGGTCTTCTTTTGCCACATCTACCTGTATTTTTGCTAAGGTAAGTAACTGTCCAATATTATCGTGTAACTCCCAACTAATATTACGTAAGGTTTCTTCTCTAATTTCTATTTGCGTTTCTGCAATAGCCCTTTCAAACTTTTTTTCTGCTTCTTTTTGTTGTAGCAACAGACTGTTCTTTCTTCTTTGGAATACCCAAAAAAGTGTAATAATCAGCACTACTAATATGATGAGTACTACAGTGGCTATTAATATTGCTGTTTCTTGTCGCTCCATATAAATCCAATGATAAAACAGGTGTTCATTATTACTGTAAGAGTAATATTTACTAAAAATAAAACTGTAGCATCTGTTAATTCCTCGTAGTAATTTCTTAAAATCCTAAAAGGTAGATTACCGACAAAATAAATTAAGAGTCCAAAACTTATCCAAATGAGCAGGTTCTTTTTTGCATGAAGAACCTGCTCAGAGTTTAATATTTCAAAAAAGTAAAGTAAAATACTAATCACCAGAAATAACGCTCCTAATATGTATGGGAATCTTTGGTATTCTAACATATAGTTTTCAAAAAAACCGTTGATTACAAAAGCAGAGAGATAAATAACACAAAAATAAAGTGCTAATTTCTTGTTCTTTTTGTTCTTAAAATAGTATCGGTATAATAGCAAGAAAAACGTGAAATTGACGGCATTATAAATATTATGAATGATTGCATTTATTCCCTCATGGACTCTAATATAAAGCCCAACCAATTCATTAATTGCAACATACCAAATAAAGAAAATTAAATACTTTAAGAATTTTGTGTTTTTGTATTTGTCATAGAAAATAGTCGCAATGATGGCAGCTAAAACTTCAAATCCAACACAAAACTCTATTAATAAGTTTATAAAATCTTTACTTAAGGTCATTGTTTACTATACTATTGTTTTCCCATAGGAGGCGTTCCTGTTACTTCATTAGCAATTAAGCTATTTTCTTCTTCCTCTAAGTTTAGATTCAAATTAAAAAAACCAGCTTTTTGATAAACTTTTCCATCTTTCCCAATTCTACTATCCAATCCGATTTTTTCTTTTAAAAGCTCTACATTAAACTTATTATCCAAAGTATAACCTAGATGTTCTATGTTTCCTTCAGCATCTTTAACTTCTTTTGTCGGAGCAAGAAAAAAGGTTTGTCTTTTTGCGTACTTCTTATTTTCTCTATTACGCACATAATTGTCAGGATATAGCGCAAAATAAAATCTAAATCCTGATGGCGTTACCCCGGCTTTACGTGATTTTATTTTTACATATTTGATGTATTGTTGTAAATCATCAATATCATAAAAAAGGGATCGGGTGGCTTTAAAATCGTTACCTTCTCCATCTTGCCCTACTACCTCATTGATAAGTTCTTCTCTTTTGTCATATAGATGATAGATTTCTTTAGCAAAATCAGATTGAATGATGTTTTCAGGTCTTCTTCTGTGCTTTCCATCGGCTACATCTCCTAATTGTTCTTTTAGTGCTGCGATTTCCTTTTCATATGCTTCAATTTTCTCTTTACACGCTGCTAATTCTGAAGAATCAGCGGTTTGTGCTGCTTCCTTACAAGAAGTCATCAGAATGAATGCGAAAGCAATTAGTACATACTGTTTAATTGGGTTAGTTTGTCGTTTCATTTTTGATATAGGTTTATTAAGTATTTGTGTGTTTTTGACACTAGCCAAAAATAATTGTTAACTAAAACTTAGTTTTCTTAAAGTTTTAAGAATTAAAAATACCATTTTAAATAGTTTAAAAAAATTTACTGAGCTAACAATTACTCCGTGAACAAGGTAATTTTCAGGTTTGCAATGGTTTTCGAAGGGTTTTATTAAAGGCAATAGCTTTGATCTGTTTCACAAAAAGGGGGAAACACCCCTATGAAAAAAAGTGGATTGACGGTTGTGTTTGTTCTGAAGAACATCAATCTCCTTTGTTTTTATGGGTTAAATGAGGTTTTCTTGCCGTGGTGAGGAAATTTAGAGGGATGTATTTTTTTTGGATACAACACTTATATCCAATCCCTTTCTTCAAAAGCAATGAAAATTTAAATGTGGATCTATTTTAGTTTGAATCTAAATCTCGGAAATTTTTTTCCACTATAAATAGAGAATCAAGCGCAATCTGGTAACAATGTTTTCAGAATTTTTTGTTAAGAAATATATCCGTTCTTTTCTGTTTTAGTACTAAATGATATTGAATTATTTTAGGTAGAATTTCTTTTTTGTATTACTACAAAAAAATGGTTTTGTTTTCGTATTTGCCAAATTTACAGAATATTGTACTAAAAATTTTCGGAAAATAACACGAAATATTTTCGTTATAAATAGGGGTTTTCTCACCAAAAAAGCCTGAGATTACGATACTTTATAATATCAAATTTTTTTTACTAAAGAAATGTTAAATTATAAATTTTCCGAAAACGTTTTTCGTTAAAAAAGCCGTTAAATATGCTTCATTAAATTGCTGTCTGATTATTTATTCGCTTACTTCATAGTAGCTATTTAAGCTAAGAACTAAACTTTTCGAAAAGTAATTTTTACAACCAACATCTTAAACTAAAAACCAAGATCATGAGAAATTTTTTTATTGTGCTTAGTGTGATCCTGACAATGTATTCCTGTGTATCGGATATAGAGCAAATGGATTCTGAAATGAAATCGATTGAACTATCAGAAAAAGCCAGTTCTGATAATGTAAAGTTATTGAGCGCTTGGACAGCAAACAGAAGTAGTCCGGTACATACAAACTATCAAAGGAAGTTTAAAGTAAAGGTCAAAAATCTGGCTTATCAAAAAGAAGTAACTATTCATCACGCAACGTATAGTGGTGATTGGGTTGATATCCCACTAACGTATGAACAATCTATTGGTAATGATGAAGAAATTTGGGTAGGAGAGGTGACACCCGATTATGAATTATATAGCGATGAATTTGTAGTAAAATATACGGTTAATGGCGAAACATATTGGGATAATAATAATGGTAAAAATTACAGTATGCTTGTAAATGTAGGAGGATATTTATCACCAGAAATAGATATAGAACTCAATAAAAGTTTTACAAGATCTACGGGTTTATCTTTTGCTATTAATGCTAATGTGAAACGTAATTATGGAGCTGCTGTAACAGCAGAGGTGATATATACTACAGATGGTTGGGCAACAAAGAATACAATTCCTCTAAGTTATCAAAGGTATTTTAGAGTTGGATATGCCCATTATATAATGAGTCCTAATCAATTTGATGTAGATATTTATTCTGCAACCATTAGAGTGCCCGATGAAGTAAAGTCTATTGAATTTGCCATCGTCTATAAAGTCAATGGGCAGGAATATTGGGACAATAATTATGGCAATAATTATACTTTAAACAAGATAACATATTAATTATAAAACAATCACAAATCACTAAACAACAATGAAAAAGTATTTTTATTTATTACTGAGTCTATGGGTGCTGTCCTGTAGTACAGAAGAGGATATAATCGATAATCAAACAACTGACATTAATAAAATTTCAGTAGCTGCTAAAAACTCAAATCCGGTACAATTAGTAAAAGCTTGGAAATCATCTGGTTCTTATAGAGGATACACATCGTACTACCATAAGTTTTCGGTGGAGGTGTCAAATCTGGCATATGACAAAGAGGTTTCTATTTATCACGAAAGAATTGATGGTGCTTGGGATGAAATATCATTGTCTTATACTGCGAGCATTGATGGACAAACAGAATTATGGACCGGTGAGTATGTCAATGGTGCTTTTGGTGCTACACAGATATACGCAGACGAATTTGTTGTTAAATATGTAGTAAACGGTAATACGTATTGGGACAATAATGAAGGAGCTAATTATGTAATGGAAAATCGTGAGGGTGCTCTATTTGCCAAATCTGATCTTGCCGTAAGCGTAGATACTGATTTTGTGTCATTATCTTATTTTCCTTACGATGATAAAAATACATTAAACGTGACTGTAGATGTCAAAAATCTGGCACCAGAAAAAGAAGTAGGAGTCATATATACCTCTGATGGATGGCAAACCCAAAAGTATTTACCACTAACGTTTAGATCTATTTGGAGTAACGGACCGTTTTTTACTATTCAAAGTCCGAACAGTTATAATGTGGAAAGATGGCAGGGATATGCTAGACTAGACGCCACAGAGGATGAGGTAGAATATGCTGTAGTATATCGAGTTAATGGAAATGAATATTGGGATAATAACTATGGTAAAAATTATACCGTGGCAATAAAAACGTATAATTAATTAAATAGAGACATTTATTTAATGAATGAGTCCGCCTTACATGTGTGTTTGTATGGTGGACTCTAAAGATATTACTAACGGGTTGTAAAGTTGTACTTGGAATGTATATTTAATTTGTAATCAACTATTATCAAAATCTTTAAAATGAAAAAAATTATTTATTTACTAATATTCCTTGTTGTTTCGTCTTGTGCAGTTGAAGATGATTTTATAGAATCGCAAGAAGTAACAGATACTATTGAAGAAGTATCTAGCAAAACGATGAAACCTGTTACTTTAATTAAAGCTTGGGATCATAATATGAATTTAGATTCCGGTGAAACCTTTTTTCTCAAAAAATTTACAGTAAAAGTAGCAAACCTAGGATATGAGAAAAAGGTGAGCATATATCACAAAAAACAATCTGGCGATTGGGGAGAAATACCACTGTCTTATAGTTTTAACATCGATGATCAAAGCGAGATTTGGACTACACGTTTACAAACTATAGGAACTGAGTATGTAAAGGAATTTGTTGTAAAATATGAGGTAAACGGAAAAACCTATTGGGATAACAACAACGGAGAAAATTATTGGGTGTTTACACGACCTCAAGGATATCGATTTGGTGATAACCTAAAAGTAAGTGTGGACCAGGAGTTTTCGAAAATATATTATCATTCGAATCAGAAACGATCATTTAACATATTGGTAGATGTTAAAGGTAATATTGGCGATAACAAAGAAGTGGGTGTGGTGTATACTACTGATAACTGGGCTTCTTACCAATTTTTATCTTTGGAACCGAGATCTGATTACGGACCAGTTCCTGGATATTATGTAATTAGTCCAAATTATTTTGGGATAGAAAGGTGGCATAATTCTGTGCTTATAGATAAGGAAGTTGATGCTGTTGAATATGCAGTGGTTTATAAGGTAGATGGTGTTGATTATTGGGATAATAATTATGGAAGAAATTACCGTATATCTAAAGAGTTTTAATAGAACATATAAAAAAAAACCGTCTTAACGCAATATTCGCTTAAGACGGTTTAATACTTTATAGAATTAACTCCATTTTTATATTGCTTCTTAGATATGGAGAGTCTTTTTCTAGCTCAATTTCTACAAAACCATACTTTCTGTAAATATGTATCGCATTTTCTAGTAAGGTATTTGAATAAAGGATGAGTTTTATCCAGTTCTGATTTTTAGCAAAATCAAGACAGAAAGACATTAACTGCTGACCTATTTTTTGCCCTTGAAATTTAGGAGATACTGCCATTTTTCCAAGTTCAAACACTCCTTTTTCTACTTTAATTAACGAAAAAGTTCCGGCAATTTGATCTCCTGATTTGGCAAAGAAAATATGTCCCCCTTTATTGATAATTGTTTCTTCGCACCGTTGTAGTAAGTCTACATCATGAGGCTCAACTACAAAGTATTTTTCTAACCATTCTACATTAAGATCAGCAAAATCTTTTGCGTATTTAGGGTCAAAAGGTATGATGGTAATGTTCTTTAAAGTTTCCATAAATTATCTGTTGTAGGTTTCTAGGATTCGTTGGTGTAGTGATTTTTCTTTTAATTGGTTTTCCAAATGGTTAATGTGTTTTATAAGACTAGTGGTGCTACCTTCTGTTAACCACTTGACTTGTTGATCCATAATTTCCCAAAGTGGAATCATTTGTTTGTGTAGTGATGATCCTTTTTTGGAAAGTTTAAATATTTTTTTTCGTTTATCTATAGGATCTGTTTTATAGGTGACGAGTTTTTTGTCCATCAATTTTTTCAATGCTTGGGTAATAGCTGGTTGAGTGTAGTGTAACGCTTCTTGTATATCGGTAGTGGTGGCTTGTTTTTGGTCAATAATTACTTTGAAAATTGGAAATAGATATGGGTCAAAATCAATATGAGCAGCATCATATACCAACTGAATTTCTTTCATCATAAAATCACTTAATCGTTTTAGACGTGATCCTAATCCCAATTCACCAAAATCCTGTAATTTATCTTGCATAAGTATTTATATAAGTGCTTATGTAAATATAGTATTTTTTTATAGCTTTTACAAAAAGGTTTCGATGCTATTACTTATTTATGAGATTTTGATTAATGGAAAATATTCCTTTATAGTCCCTCTGGTTTTATTTTTAAATTGGAAATCAACTTCAATTCGACTGTAAAAACGAATATTTTTCCTTGAGAAATCGATAGGGATATCCTTGTAGGGATAGGAGAGTTGAGTGTTTACGATTTTGGGTATAGGGGCTTTGATCATTTTAGTTTCAGAACTGTAAATATTCTCCTTATAGGTAGTTGATGTTGTACCACGTTCATCTACCACCTCTTCAATAATTACATAACGAATTATCGCAGAAGAAATCTTTGCTTCATTTCTATGTATGCTTAGTTCTAAGTTAAACTTTTCATTATCAATAGGTGTTCCTTTAAACCTGACCTCCTTAAGAATTCCAGTACTATTAATTTTATATTGACCATACCCCGCAATTCCTATTCCTGCCAGTGCTGGTATCCAGAAATATCTTTTCAGGATATCTCCAAAATATAATATAGAAGATACAACCATTATAAATACACCAATAATAAAATATAAATATGGATCGATCTTATGTGTCTTATTAAAATCATCGATTGAGTAACTATAGTTTGGGTTTATGAGAGAGACTTTATTTTTATTTTGATGTTTTCCGTCGAATGATTTAATAAGACTGACAATAAAAACATCTTTCAGAAGTGAGTTCCGAATACTGGATTTGGACTCTTGGTCCAATTCTACTTCTAAATATAACCACCATATTATTTGTAGATTTCTGCCATTATATGATGTTGGTAGTTCTTCTAATGCTAGTTGTGCTTTATAACTGTAACGTTCTTTTTTTTCCCAAAAACTATCTTGATCAATTATTAGAGATGATATTTTGTTTTTACTACTAATTGCTTTTCCTAAAACTTGATACTGCAAGCTGCAAATAACATTAGTAAAACCCATATCAAGCTGAGGGTTAATATGTATTTCAAAATTGTTTGTAGTATTTATTGAAATACAATTATTGTTTTCAAATACGTACGATACATTGATATAATCTTTAATAGCCATAGAATTTCACCTTAAAACAATCATATAAATAATTTAATAAACTCCTGATATTGTCTTTAAAATGTTCGGATAAAATTTTTAAAACCTTTGGATTAATAATAATTTCATTTTGTTGCAGGGAGGAATATTGCGATATTCTTTTCTTTAAAATTCTTTCAAGTTTTTCTGTCGAGACTCCTTTGAAACGGAAAGTTTTATGTTTGCGATTGCAAATGATGAATTCAATATTTCGAAACCAATGTGTTGTAATTACATAGGAGATTTCAGATTGCTTCCATAATTGAAGTCTTTTCTTCCACGGAATGTGGTGTATACTATCTATGAATGTAATTCGTTCTTTGGTATTTGAAATACTTTGATGGTTTCTGCTATCCAAAAAGAATATTTCTGAGTTTGAAATTAATTGATGCAATGCTCTCAAGTGTGTTGTTTTCCCTCTGCCTTTTTTACCAACAAATTGAATAATGAAAGGTTTTTCCATAGTCAATAGTTGAATGCACTTTTCTAAATCGTATTTGGGATCTATAACCTCTAGCAGATCTTCGTCATCGATACCCCCAAAAGGATTATGAAAATAGTCAACATTTTTATTTAATATTAAATCGTCGTATTTTATTTTCAATGGCATATTTACTTACTCTCAAGTCCTTTCTTCAAAACTTCCTGAATTCCAGATAAATGTTCGCTAAATTGCATCATTTGTGCAAGTACCTGCGCCATTTCATTTTTATCACCAAAACCCTTCAACTTGTTATTTTTAACGAAGGTTTCTTTAATACTTTCCCAACGAATGATCTCTTCTTTATCAATAGTGCTAGTCAATTCTTTGTACTTAAGAAGGTTTGCTTCTGCTGCACTGGTTAAAGTTTGTGACTCATTTTCATAATGTGATAGGAGTAGGGTTTGTAATTCTTTATCATTCATGATTGGAACTACTTTGGCTACCAGTTTACTCATATCACGATAAGATCCTTGTAGTTTAAAAGAAGGCTCTGTACGATACGAATCTTCCATTGCTGCTGATTGTATATAGGTTGCATTTACTTGCATCACCGTATTGCGAATAGTCACTACTTTTTCTAGCACTGCAAGGTAATCTTGTATTTCCTGTTTGGTGTGATTTCCTTTTAGTTCTATGCCTTCCTGAGTACCAGATTCCACCATTTCAATCAATCCGTAAATGTCTTCAAAATATTTACTACTTAATTGATGTAAAACAGGATTAGAAGTTAATGCATTTTCGATCAGACTTAATTTAAATAAATCTGCTGTATCACCAATAATATCTCCTAAGTTATAGATATCAGCCCTGTTTGCTAACATATCAGGAATCTGGAATTTTTCTCCGCTTTCGGTATATGGGTTTCCAGCCATAATCACACAGAATTTCTTACTGCGTAAATCATAGGTTTTAGGATTGCCATTATAGATTCCTTCAATCTTACGCGTACCATCTGCCAAGGAAATGAATTTCTGTAAAAACTCAGGATTACAATGTTGAATATCGTCTAGGTATAACATCACATTATTACCCATTTCGAATGCTAGATTCAGTTTTTTGAGTTCTTCTCGAGCAGCAGAGTTGGTAGCAGCCATTGGGTCTACCGAAGTAACTTCGTGACCAATAGCCGGACCATTGATTTTCATAAATACCAATCCCAGACGATTAGCCATATATTCCATCAAGGTTGTTTTACCATATCCCGGCGGAGAAATTAATAAAAGCATCCCCATTCTATCAGTACGCTTGTTATCGCCAACACTTCCCAACTGTTTGGCTAGATTATCTCCAAATAATGGTAAATAAACCTGATCAATCAGTTTATTACGAACAAAGGAGGATAAAACTCTAGGCTTAAATTCTTCGAGTTTAAGGTCATCTTTTAAGGATTCGGTTACTGCATGTTTTGCTTCTCGATATCTTTCGAATGCCGGTACTTCTACATTGGCAAAGTTTGATAATTGAGCAACAAACTGATGATAATTAAATTCGAAATTACTTTCATGTATAGTAGGATGACTTCCTTTTAATCCTTCTATCGTCTGTGAAGGATTTATATGAATTACTTCTGAAACAGATTCTTTTTTATACAGCAAAACACAAACAATTTCATGTGCATATTCAATCTGTTTAGGATGATAGGATTTTAGAAAAGCAGTTACCCATTGTAGTGTTAAACGTATTACATCTTTCAGGTTTTTTCCATTAGTTAATTCTATGGATTTCTTGAATTTGCTTACTACTTTTTTCTTCTCTAATTCGACCAGAAATGAATCGTGTAATTCATTGGCAGTTTGGCTAATACAAAATACATTGTTGGTTTGTAGTTCGGCAAAAAGATAATTGCTAATGGCACTGCTATGTTTTTTATCGAATAGCTTTTGCTCATCGGCGAAGGTAGTAACCTCTTTTTCTAAATCAGAAAGTATCGTTTGGTATTCTGTACTATCCGAGAAGATCTCCAAAACTTCTCCTGATGCTTTAATGGTATCGTTCCAATACGTTCTCTTTTCGGTATTTAAGCTATTCCAGAAATATTGTGCATACGATCTGGATAAGGAATCGAATTGCAGTAATCCAAGGTCATGATCTTTACTAACTAAAACTTTTAGAATTTTCGCTGCGTCTACATCGTGGACTCCTTTTACGTATCCTTCAGCATAGTTTTTGCTGCTTTCGGATTTTATAAGTTCTAGTAATTCGTTTTCTCCTAGGTTAACAAGTTCTTCTTTTTTAGTAGCAAATAGTTTATAAGCCAAATAAGCTGCGCGATATACCTCTTGGTTTTCAGAAATTAATTCCTGATCCCAATATTTTTTGGATTTTAGCAATATTTCGTTTTTGATTTCCTGATAGAAATCTGTTCCGGTAAGATGATATTGTAACGTATTGTCTTTGTAAACAATGGTAAGATCTAAGGGCTGTTTGTTTACACCAAACTTATGTTTTCCAAGTTTGATAATATTTTCGCCATCTTCATAGAGATCTTGCTTGTCTTTTAATTTACGAGTGGCATCTTCTTTAGCTACTTTTAGGGCAGTTTCTATAGTTTCAGCTTTGCCAGCATCATCAAGCTCCATTAAGTTAGCAATGATATCCCTAAGTTTATTGATCATGAGATCAGAAGCAAAGTATCCATTGATATCAGCTACAGAATCAAAACTTAGTGCTTTTTTAGTAACGCCTTTTAAAATTCGATTTGCTGCATTTTCTAACGCAACCGCTTTTTTGTTTCTAGCTTCTATAAGGCTATTTTTTCTAGCCTCAAATGCATTGTAAACTTCCTCGCGCTTTTCGATAATCTGAGTAATAAACTCTTCAAAATCTGCAAATCTTCCCTCTAAATCTTCTAACTGAACAGACACTTTGTTTAATAACTCATCAGTTTTTTCTGGTGTATGCGCAATATCAAGGTAGTTGATAATACTTTGATCTACCAGTTTTAGTTGTGCAGCAAATTCTGCATTAGCTTCTTTACTACCAAGAGATTTTATTTTATTCTTGATACCAGCTTTGAGCTGATTGATCGTTGCAAAAATCAATGAAATGTTATCAATGATTTTAGTAGAATGCGAAGTGTCTTCAATCTGAAGATTAGAAACAATATCAATCAACATTTCTAGATCTTTGGCGATCTGATTTACTTCTTCTTCTAGCTTTTTTGCTTCTATTACTTTCTTAATTGCTTCTAGCGCTTGCTGTTTTTCTTCTACTCGCGAGTGATAGGGCAGTAGCGCCTTGTCGTCCAGTAAGAATTGTACACAACGCTGTGAGATTTTATCCGTTTGTTCTGCAATTTCAGCTTCGAGATCAGTGATAAATTGTTTGTCAACGTATCTAATATCATTTAGCCCAATAACTTCACCACGTAAAGTTCTTAGTTGTGATAACACTTGTACAAAGTCATCTATAGATCGAAAAGAGCTACTTTTTATTTTACCAAAGATACCTTCTGCAGTTTTTTGGGTTTCTTTAGTTACATTAGCAGCCGTTCTTCGCAGTTGTACAACTTTTTCGAACTCATCAATAGCTGCATTTGCCGCATTACTAATTTCTCCTAAAGGTATATCTAACCGGCAGGTATCTTCTTCTCTAATCCAATAATAGCTATCGATAATATCGTTGGAGGATTTAGCAAGATCATCATATAAACCATCGTAGTTGTCTTCTTTGTTCAGTAATGTGATGAGTGCATGGCATTCTGCCATAGCCTTTACGATATCTTTATTACCGATTTTATATAATAATGTATCTGTATGTTCAGAAGGGATTTCATTTCCTTTTAAAAAAGGTGTTTGCCATATCTGAATAACATGGTGTTTTGTTTGCTCATCTTCTGTTTTGAAATAACATAATTCACCACCTTCTAAAATGGTAAAACCATTACAGATAATTGGTGTTTTTACTTCTTGTTCGATAACATTGTAGGACATTAAGGTGTATAGCCCTTTTTCACTTTCATAAAATACATACAAAAAGTCTTCGCCGTTAGGCGAGCTAATTTTTTCCTGGAATTTGACATCAGAAATCTCATTGGTGAATAGTTTGACTTCTCCGGATTGCAAATAATATCCGTTAGGATATATGATTCCCTGATCATCTGGCAAGAGAACACAAGCGTCTTTGATACACTCAATTTTTTTAACCTCTTGTACCTTGTGGTTGTACACAAAATATCTTGGCGCTTCCTGGAATGGTTTTATTTCTAAAGCGATGAGATTTCCTAGGTTTGCATATCGATATTGACCATCATCAAGTGTCTGATCCACTTGTTCTACAGCTTCGTTGTAAATCCCTTTTCCGTCGTCAGTATTATCTTCGATTTTAATGGTGAGATCACCACCTACAGTTTCCACAAAAACTTTATCCAGTATAGAAATATGTGGATGTGTTCCATAGCGGTGCATATCTCGTGTTACTTCCTTCCACTCAAATTCATATTGCTCAGGGAATTTAAACTCGTGCTCACTTCGGTTGTCTACATAGGTAAGTGTGCCTTCGTTTATCAGCCATTTAAAGGTTTTTATATCAGAAATACTTTCGCTTAACTGAAAAACCATGTGTAGATAATTACCAACAATAGCAAACTTAGAAAAGATGGTATTTCTATAGTATTTATATAGATTGGTAAAGTCATCAATGAAAACCGGATCATTGATGAGCTCTAATTTTTTATTGATAAAATGATCATCAGCATACGTATAGATACTGAATACATCATCTAGTTTTATCTCTGTCCGTAGTCCAAAATGCACATTATATCCAAAAAGACAAAAATCGCCAATGGTAACAATATCTCGTGCAATACAATTATTTTCTGTATTGATACGATTATTGGCAATAAGTTTGGTTTCTACACTACCAAAAACTTCTTTTCGTGCATCATTTAATTGGGTAAGACGGCTTTGGAGTTCACCTTTTTGTTTTTGCAAACGATTTTGGATGATCTCATAGGTTCCACCGTCTAGTTGTATGTTATTCGTGTTGGTTTCTTCCATAGTTGTTACTCTAGGTTTAATCAGAGTTAAAATTGGTTTCCCTTCTTTTTGAGGAGGGACGAATTTGTCAAAGACAAATTCAGGGTGGTGGTGGATTCACCACCACCTCTTTCTTCCGCTAAGCGGAATTCATTCTCCTCCTTTTTTGAAGAAGGAGAGCTTTTATGGTTTAAAATTATCCTCAACTTCTTATAATACCGACTCTAAATTGTCAAACACCATTTTATTTTCAAAACGAATCACTCTAAATCCTAAACTTTCTAAGTAATCAGTTCGTTTTTGATCTTTTTCTTGAGCCTTCGGTTTATTATGAATCTGTCCATCCAATTCTATTATCAGTTTTTCTTTAGGACAATAGAAATCTACAATATAATTGCCAATACTGTGTTGTCGTCTAAATTTTCTTCCCTTTAATTGACTTTTTGAAAGGTGCTTCCACAAAAAGGCTTCTGCAGATGTTCCATTATTCCTTAGATCTTTTCTGAAGGGTTCTAAATATTTTCTGTTATGGAGTTGATTATTACTCAAAATCTATTATTTAATCTTCTCAATTCTAGAATTGGTTGGTTTTTCTGAATCATAGGTGATTTTTATTGAATCACCTACTTTCCTTGTTTTAGGAAAATATAAGTCGTGCTCATGTTCCGAAATTTCTTGTGTTTTTGCATACTTTTTCGAATCTACAATATATGAGTATTTGACATGGATATTCTCTACGGTAGGTGAGAATTCGTTATCAATCTTATTCCTTGAAATTTTTTCTATGACTGCTGTTGTAATGACTCCGTTTTTTACCAATCCTTCTTTCTTGTAATAATTATTGAATGCTAATACACCAACTGCTACTAGTAATACTGCTATTAGTCCTAAAAATTTTCTATTCATAATCTTTCCATTAAAATTAAAACCAAAAAAAATTCCTGGTTAACTCAGAAGTTCCTTCTCCTTGGGGAGAAGGCTAAAATGAGGGGTTTTACGAGAACACCCTCGCCTTAATCCTCTCGCTCAAGGGAGAGGAAACCTTAATCTATAATTCAAAACATACTATACACTATCACTGCCACAATCAAACCTATCGCTACTCCAAAACCAATCAATCTTCGTTTAAGTAATGCTTTTCTTTGCTTTTTTAGTTTATCTCTAATTTCTTGTAATGTTTCTTCAGAAACTGGCTCTATTTTGATTCCTTCACTTTTGGAATCTGTAACTCCATTTATATGACTAAAAGCATCTCTTTTATTTCTTCGATCGTTAAATTTAATAGAAGCGACCATTGCTGCTATGCTCATAAGTAAACCGTATTTAAAAGTTAAACAAATCCCATCTAGTCAATCACTCGCTACCCCAAAGAGAGTTCAAGACTTTCAGGGATTGACTTTTATGGGTCTAAAAATGTATTTATGATAGTATTCATAAAGTTTTGTGGATTTTTAACCTCCTCTTTCTTCCGCTTAGCGGAATTCATTCTCCTCCTTGATAAGGAGGAGAACTCTTTTCTGAATATTATTTCAATTTTTTATCAGATAATCCTAGGCCTTTTGCCAGATTAAACAGGTTACTAAACAAAGTGTTTTCTTCTTCATTAGTAGATTTTTGTTTAAGATCCATTAGGATGTTGGCAATGGTTAGATTCTTTATGTCCTCTGAAGAGATTCCGTATTTAGTGGCAAATTCTTTTACTTTTTCTAAAAGATTTCCTTTCACATCGTCACTACCCAGAATAGCGTCTTTTACATCCTGAATATTATCAGAGTGTTTTACTAATCGATCGAACCCTTTAGCTTTTGTAATCTGACCTACAATTTGATCAAAGAACATCGTTTCACCACCTACAATATCGATATTAGCAGCTTTTAATGCTTCTCCGATTACTTCTGCTTGCGCGTCTGCAATCTCTTTTTGAATATTGATATGAGCTAAGTCTACTTGTAATTCTTTGTCTAATCGTAGTTTGAACTCTTCGTGTTCTTTACCAACACCGTCAAGCTTCTTCATTGCTTCAGCTTTTTCTTCGATTCCGGCAGCATCAGCAAGTGCTTTCTCTTTAATCACTTCGGCTTCAGCTAAACCTTCTTCTTTGATGGCTTCAGCTTTAGCAAGAATTCCAGCAGCTTCTGCTTTAGCTTTCTTTTCAATGATATTGGCTTCTACTAACCCCTGACGTTCATTAGCATCGGCTTTTGCGTGCATTACTTGTGCTTCAGATAAACCAATGGTCGCCTCTTCTTTGGCAGTTGCTTCAGCAAGAGTTTTACGAGCTTCTGCTTCTTTTTCACTTGCTTCTTTCTGCGCTTGTGCTTCGATATTGATTTCCTGTGCTTTTTGCTTAGCAGCTTCTTTTTGCGCTTCAGCAGCTTTGATGGTAGTAATTAAAGCTTCTTCTGCATTTGCTTCTGCAATTGTGATTTTTACTTGTTTCTCACGATCTGCAGTTTTAAAAGCTTCGATATCTTTCATATTCTCTTGCTCTTCCACCACGCCTTTTTCCAGCATTACTCGATCACGAATCACATCCTGAATGTTTTTCTTCTCAACTTCTACTACTTTTTCTTTTTCAATTTGAGCAAGCGTTACAATACGTTCACGTTCTGTAGCTTCTAACATTCTGTCTTTTTCTACTCTTTCTGTCTCTACAGCATCTGTACGTTGCTTATTTTTCTCCGCAACAATGATTTGTCGCTGCATATTTTCTTCTGCAACTTTTACCTTTTCTTCTGTAGAGATACGTGCGGTTTCTGATTTTAATCTTTCTTCTTCTGAAACCTTTAGTATTTCGGCTTCTTCACGCGCTTTGATATTTGCTATTTCTCTTCGTTGCTGTTCTTCTTTTTCGGCTAATTGCTTATCTAATTCTAAAATAGCTTCACGTGCTTCTACATCTTGTTTACGAATTATTTTTTCTTCATCACGCTTGATAAGATTGGATTTAACATTCTGCGCCGCAGTTAATTCGGTGATTTTTTTAATACCTTCTGCATCCAGAATATTATCAGCCTTCATAACGCTAAGAGACGTTTGTTCTAGGTCATCAATAGCACAGTCATCCAGAATATATCCATTAAGATCTGTACCAATAATATTTACAATCTCATCTCTGAATTCGCGTCGGGCTTCATATAATTCTACAAATTCGAATTTTTTACCAACGGTTTTTAAAGCTTCAGAAAATTTTGCATCAAATAAATTTCTTAGAACATCTATTTCCGAAGCTCTTGCACATCCAATAGTTTGCGCTACATTGATTATATCTGCTTTTGATTTATTAACTCTTACAAAGAATGCTACTTTAATGTCAGCTCGAATATTATCCTTACATATAAGTCCATTTATACCTGTTCTCTCTATTTCTAGTTTTTTTACGGAAATATCCATTATTTCCATTTTGTGAAGCACAGGAACGACTAATCCAGCATTGAAATAAACTTTTGTTCCACCTGCTCCAGTTCTTACCAAGACTTTTCCTTGGATAATTTTTTTGTACATGGATATGATCCACATGATCAATCCAAACGCAACTATTACTATAGCTACTAAGATTATTAGTGACGATTTCTCTAACATATTAATTTAAATTTTTGTTGGTTATTATGATTGAAATTTTTCTATTAAATAATACTTTTTATCTTTAGATTCATTTACGATTAAGGCTTCTTCTCCTGAAGCGATAGAAACCCCTTTGAATCCCTTTGCTTGAACTCTTATTGGGTCACCTTTTACCATTACCTCGATTTGCCCTAATTTTTCGCCAGATACTGGTGATTTTACAATACATCTACGTCCAAGAAAGTCGATTTCTTCTTCACCTTTATGGTCAATCATGCGATAAACTTTAGCAATAGGTTTGGTAAGGAGTTTTGTAATGAAAAGGCTCACAATTAAATTGGGTAGTAACATTACGAATCCCATCCAATTAGACTGCCATCCAAACGTATGAGTTATATTTATTGAGATAAACCATATTGAAAAGAATAATATAGTCAACATGAACATCAAGGGAAGTTCGTCAAAATTGAAATACCTTAAAAATTGTACACCAACACTTTCTGATTGAACTTCTGCGTTTAGATTTTTTTGCGGAAGGTCTACATCTGGATTGTAATTATCCATATCTGCATCCATATCCACATCTAAATCCAGATCAGTAGAAGCGTCAAATTCTACGTCAAAAAAGTCTAAATCCAGGCCGGTTAGAATGGTTAAAATCCAGTATAATATTAGTGCTATACACATTATAGAGAAAAATGCGTTCACCGGTGAAAATGCTATTTCTACAAGTTCCTTCAATGTTTTAGTTGTTTAGTTAGTTACTAGTTGTTTAGTTGTCTCTCTTTTCAAAGTCTTCTGTTTTGTAAACTTTAATTCTTCGAATAATTAAATAGATCAGAGAGGTAATAAGAAATGTCCAAAAAAGTCCTACGAATAAAAATTCCATATCCTTGTTATTTAAGTTTTACTGCTGTTCCATACGCCAATATTTCTGATGCTCCCTGCATCACCATAGAGGTAGTGAGTCTCACATTAATAACCGCATCTGCTCCTAAACGTTGCGCATCCTGATTCATTCGCTGTAAAGCTTGTTCCCTGGATTGTGCTTGTAATTTGGTATATTCTTCTATTTCTCCACCAACTATATTTTTTAGTCCTGCAAAAACATCTCTACCAATATTTCGTGCTCTCACTGTGCTTCCTCTTGCTATTCCTAAAATCTGAATTACTTCTTTATTAGGTATCGTTTCTGTCGTAGATGTTACCATGATTTATTAGTTTTTTTGTTAATATTTTGCTGAATGGACTAAAAGTATCTGATTACTAGTAGTTTCTACTTCTTTTCGTCATTCATTCCAAGTTGCTCTTTTAGCTTTGCTAAATCATCTTCTGCATTACTCTTTGTAATATCTGCCGCTTTGTCTAATTGATCATCAATAGATTTTGATGCGCTTGCGATATCACCGTATGCTTCTGCCAATGCTTCTTCCTGATTTACTTTGTCTTTCATACGCTCCAACATAGAAACTGTACTAGAACTATCTATTTCTGCCATCTGTTTGTTTACATTTTTAGTAGCTGCAGAAACTTTTACACGTGCTTTCAGGGTTTTAAGCTCATTCTCCCATTTGCTGATATTCTGTTTGATCTCTTCTACATTTTTTTCTAATTGAGATACAGAACCATCAAACTTTTCTGTTTCACCTTTGCCACGAGTTACGTGCTGCAATGATTCTTCTTTTTTGATCAATGCTTCTTTTGCTAACCTATCTGCTTCGGCAGTATCAAGATCTCCATTTTGTGCTTTTTTTAGGATCAGCATGGCTTTCTGTTGATAATCTTCTGCTTTGGCAGCAAATTCTTCGGTGTCGTTTTTGGATCTGATAGCTAATGCTTTTACTTGCGCCAGGGCTTCCAGGCTTTTTTCGAGATCTATTTTCATATCACGGATCCCTTGTTCTGTCATTTTGATAGGATCTTCCATTTTATCGATAGCAGAATTTGCCTCAGCTTCACCTATTTTAAATAGTCTTTTGAAAAAGTTCATAGTATTAATATTTTGAAAAATTTATAATTTGTTGCGAGTATTCGCTTAATAATAAGCCTAAAGAATTTAATGTTCCTTCTAATTCATTTAGGTCTAGGTTTTCTAATTGTAATGTATCCCTGAAGATTACTTTTTCTCCGGTTTCGTCCAGCACAAATGCTCCGTGCACGATATCCCTGTTTTTCTGAAGTAAGCTTCGATATACGAGTTCATTTTTATTTTTAATATTGAAAATATGTTGTTCTATAATTAAAATTGGTAATGCTACACCAAGTATGAGATTTTTAATCCCTTCGTTCTCTTTACTGATCATTATAATTCCATCTCCCTTATTTTCATGAATGATATTGAAATTAAGTTTCAGTAAATATTCTTTCACCTGTTCAAAATGATCTTGCATGTGATGGTTGTTTTTGATTGATTATTAGTAATTTATTTATGGTTTCTGACTTAGTATCAATATTACAAAAAGTAGGATAACTTTTCTACTATATCGACAGCTAAATTGGCAAGATATTGTACGATGGATATCATGAGTATGTTGTTTTTTAAGTTAATGAATTAGTTGTTTGCTAAAATTTTTAGTATCACAAATGATTTTGCCCAAAATCAATCTACTCTAGAAAAGTATTTCTACTAAAATTAGCATTTATTAAATATATTAGCTAATATTGTTAGTGTAAAAGTACAATAATTTTTTATAATTGCAAATAAAATTAGCAAAAATGTCATTTTTTGGAAAAAATATTAAAAAAATTAGAAGTGTAAAAAGTTTGAGTCAGCAAGCATTTGCTGAGCTTTTTGACCTGAAACGAGGTACTTTAGGAGCTTATGAAGAAGGACGAAGTGAGCCTAAAATTGATACTATTATAAAAATAGCTAATTATTTTAGCATAGAAATTGATAAGTTGCTAACCGGAGAACTAACCGTTAATGAACTCCTGAAGTTTAAGGGAGATCTTACCACTTATGCACAGGATATAAAGCGTGAGCAATTTGCAGTAATTCCCTGTATTACTGAAAGTACTTCTGGAGAGTATATAGCTTTATATGATAAAAGCAACTTTATAAAAGAACTGCCTACCATTCAATTACCTGTCAATCCTGCTAAAGAGTTTAGAGGATATACCGTACTAAATTTAGAAATGACCAATCACGATCAAGGCTTTTATCCAAAAGATGTTGTTATCGGTGAGAAAGTACCTTCTGATGTTATTAAGAAATTAAATAATGGAACTTTGGTAGTTGCTTTAACCGATACAAAACTTATTTTCAGAAGGCTTTACATTACTAAGAATAGTGTGGTATTACGTGCGGATCATAAAAATATTGAGGATGAAGAATATCTTATTTCCGAAATTAAAGAAATGTGGCGTGTTCGCTATGTGTTTTGTAAACGTATTCCTGAGTTTGCAGATGGTATGGAAGGTAAACTACAAATGATAGAACAAGAATTACTTAGAATGAAAGAGAAGTTAGGCTAGTTTCATTGGTATATTCAGTAAACAAAAAAAGGAGCGAGTAGCTCCTTTTTTTGTTTTTTTAGTCTATTGTAAAAACACATTCAACTGTATTTTGACCCGATTGAGCAGAATCTACTTTAAAATAGGGTAGGGCGAATCTACATTTGTTCCATCATCAATCAAAAAACGAAAAGTTGTGGAATTCAAAAAAACACTAATAATTATTTTGCTCATCGTGGTAAAAACGATGTGCGCACAAAACTCAATTAAAGGGAATGTCACGGATCAAAATCAAGAATCTCTCATTTTTGCAAATGTTATTGTTTACCAAGATAAAACAGATACCGCAATTTCGGCGATGGCTACAAGTGAAAAAGGTGAGTACTTCTTCGAAAACATTAAAGCAGGTAGTTATAGGATAGAGGTATCGATGCTTGGTTATGATACTAAAATCTCAGAAATTTTTAGTCTTAGTAATACAGGGAGTGAGTTGGTAATGAATTTTGTGTTACAATCAGAGCAGCTAGATGAAGTATTGATCACCTACAAAAAACCAATTATTAAGCAAACCGCAGAAAAACTAATTGTAGATATCGAAAAGTCTGAAATGATCAATACTAATCTACAAGATGTAATGAAAAAGGTTCCAGGTGTTATTGTTACAAATGGAAATATAAATTATGGAGGGCAGAGCAATATTAAAATACTTATTAACGGCAAAACAACTGATTATATGGATGTTGCTTCTCTGTTACGAGAAATGCCAGCAGATAACATTGTGAGAGTAGAACTGATTCAGCAACCGGGAGCTGAATACGATGCGGAAGGATCTGGACCAATTGTAAATATCATTTTAAAGAAAAATGTAAAATTGGGGACTCACGGGAATATACGTAGTACTATTGGATATGTCGATGACCTTACTTATGGTACGAGTGCATCTGTTGCTAGTTATAGAAATAAACTCAACTGGCAGGCGAGTGCAGGTTATAATCGGTCTTCTTGGAGGGAGGATTTGATCATATCGAGGCAAGTTCTAGATGAAACCTATGATCAAACATCGATTTCACCTTTTGATCCCGAGACATATCGATTAAGCGGTGGGGTTGATTATTATGTAAATAATACAAATACTATCGGTATTAATGCTAATAGAATTCAGTCTTTATCAGATCGAATTACTAAAAATAATACTACTGTCAGCAACGGAAATACATCAGCAACACTATTAACCGATAATAGCTATGATCGAGATCGAATCACCTATACATTTAATCCATATTACGAGTATGATGATCAGAAGAATAAAATAACATTGGATTTTAGTTATATAGATTATATGTTTAAAAATGAAAATAATTTATTTCAAATAGAAGAAAGTCCAATAGAGTATAATAATCAACGTTACTTTCAGAATGCAGATTTTGAAATATTTACTTATCAAGGAGATTATAAACGAACACAAAACGATAATTTTAGTTGGGGATTAGGAGCAAAGTATTCCCAGGTGAATTCTGATAGTGATTTACAAGCCTTAACGGAGAATGATCAAGGAGAATTTATAAATAACGAGAATCAAAGCAATCGTTTTCTGATAGATGAGAGTATTTTGGCAGTGTATTCAAAATTTAACGCGAAATATAACAAATGGTCATTTTCTGGAGGATTGCGTTGGGAAGAAAGTGATACTGAAGGTACTTCGGTGACACAAAATGAAACAAGATCCAGAAAGATTTCTAAATTGTTTCCCAGTCTAAGTTTAGGAAGGGAAATAACTGAAGAGATCGGAGTAAATGTTGCGTATAGTTATCGAATTCAAAGACCATCATATAGTTCTCTGAATTCCTTTGTGTACTATTATGATCCATTTACTTTTGAAGAAGGAAACCCAAACCTGAAACCTGCTTTTACCAATAGCTTTCGCTTTAACCTTACGTATGAAGATCAGCCGTTTTTTAGTGTTAGTTATGGGCAAACAAAAGACGCGTTATTCGAAATTATCACCCAAAATGATACTTCTGCAGAAACTTCTCGCTCTGTCATCAATCTTGCAGAGAATAATAATTTTACTGCTAGTTTATTTGGTCCGTTAGATTTCATAAAAGGATTGGGTGGATATACCGGGATCATTGTGAATTATAATGAATATACATCTGAGAGATTAACCCCAGCGTTGGATTTATCACAATGGAGTCTAACCTGGTATACAAGTGCTGAATATCAATTACCTTGGGATATAAACTCTGAAATCTCAGGATATTATTCTACAGGTGGGTTAGAGGGTCAAATAGAATACAAATGGATGGCTGGGGTAGATGTTGCAGTCAGTAAGAAGTTTATGAATGATCGTTTAAAGGTAAGCCTCGAATTTGAAGAAATTCTGAATAGAAAATTCTTTGGAAGCATCAATTACGATAATGTAAATGCAACAATTGTTAATGATTGGCCAAGGCAAAATATTTTTCTTCAGTTGAATTATAATTTTGGATCTAAGTTTAGTAAAAATAAAAAGAGAAGCAATGTCTCAGAGGAAGAACGGGATAGAATTGATGATAAAAACTAAAAACATAGTATGAAAAATTTTGTAAAACAGTTTAGAATCATTGTACTAATTGGTTATGTAATGACCAGTTGTACTTCAACAAATAATGATTCAGTAGATAGTTATTTAGGATTTGATATTCCAAAGGATTCTTTAGATACTTTTATTACATCCAAAATGGCTGAATATAAAATTCCTGGAATTTCTATTGCCATCATTAATGATGGAGAAGTGGTGTATCATAAAATAGATGGATATGCTAACGTAGAAGAAAAGTTACCAGTCACAAAGCAAACTATTTTTGAAGGAGCTTCTATATCAAAACCTGTGTTTGGTTTTTTTGTAATGACATTTGTAGAAGAAGGAGTTCTTGACCTGGATAAGCCTTTATATCAATACTTGGAGTATCCTGATATTGCTCATGATGAGCGTTATAAAAAAATAACGACACGAATGGCATTAAGTCATCAAACGGGTTTTCAGAATTGGAGAGAAGATGATGAGGATAATACGTTAAAAATTCAATTCGAACCAGGTACAGATTATTTTTATTCTGGAGAAGGGTATCAATATGTAACGCAGGTATTAAAACACATTTTAAATACAGATGATGCAGGCTTGGAGGCAGAATTTCAGAAAAGAATAGGAAAGCCAATTGGACTGGAACATACAATTTATATTCAGAATGATTATACCAGAAAACACAAAGCAGAACCTTATGACGAAAATAATAATCGGGTTGATTGGCAAAATAATTATTGGGTTAAAAAGGAGGATAGTATCTTTTCTGCACCAGCATCTTTACATTCGGAACCTATTGATTTTTCTAAATGGATGATTGCCGTAATGAATGAGGATATTTTATCTCAAGAAAGCTATAAAGAATTGTTGAAGCCACATTCTAAGGTGCCTTATGATGAATTTGATGTAAGATATACGCTGGGTTTTACAAATATAAAACTGCCTTTAACTAATGTTTATTGTCATGGAGGTAATAATATCGGCTTTACCAGTTGGTTCCTTTTAGACACCAAAAAGGATTGGGGATACGTATTATTCACTAACTCTGAATTTGGAGAGCAATTAGGACAGGATATGTTTTTCTACTTGTTAGCTGATCCCAGTAAAACAAAACTGTATGTCACCTTAAGTATTTTCTCGATTTTACTTATTCTTGTTGTAGTATTTTTTCTAAAGTGGGTCATTAGACGTATTAGAAAACGTAAAAATCAGAAGATTTAAAGTATGAATACTAAGTTTAACAAGTCAGATTACACATTAATTGGTATTGTATATGCGGTTACAATTCTTTTTAATTGTATTGATTATTACAGAGAAGATAACAATCTTATCGAATACCTTGTTGATATTCCTTTATCAGCCGCACTTTCGTTTATTATCATTTTAGCTTTTATGTATTGGCTTATTCCTAGTTATATAGTAAAAGAAAAAAAATACGTTCAATTTGTGTTTTTTGGCCTTATTGTAATGTGTTTTTTTGGAGCTATTGATTATGTTGCTGGATTTTGGAGTGGAGACGGTGACTGGAATAAATTTCCGAAATGGTATGATTTTTTGCTAAAAAGTTTTTTTCGATTGTCTGATGATGCCGGTTTTGTTTTTGGAATTTTACTTGCTAAGAAATTCTACGAAGGTCAGGCTCAGTTTTTTAACGTACAAAGACAACAAAAGGAAAATGAATTAAAACTATTACGATCACAGATAGATCCTCATTTTTTATTTAATAATCTGAATACGTTAGATGCGCTAATTGATCATAACACTACAAAAGCCAAAGAGTATATTAATCGCTTATCATTAATTTACCGTTATTTAATTCAAACGAAGGATGCTGAGGTGATGGAACTTTCTGAGGAAGTTGGTTTTGCAGAGAATTATATATTTTTAATAGAAACCAGGTTTGGAGACGATTATAATTTTCAGATACATAAGAATACTGATTTTGATGATAAGTTTATTCCAACAGGTTCAATTCAAACATTACTCGAAAATGTTGTAAAACATAATAAGGCACTAAATAGTAAAAGTATTGACGTAGAAGTAATAATAGAAGAGGATTTGTTAACGGTGATTAATACCAAATCTAAAATTCAATCTGAAGAAGAATCCTTTGGAACTGGTTTAAAGAATTTAAAGACACGATACAAATTGTTATCAGATCAAAAGGTGCTGGTTATTAATACAGCATCAAAATTTAAAGTTTCTATCCCTATTGTGAAGTTAAGTAATGAATCTTAAGACTATGAATATTCTAATTTTAGAGGATGAAATTCCGGCATATCAAAAACTAACATCAAATTTAGATGATTTTTTTGAAGAACCTATTTCTCACGATTGGTCTCGTACTGTTGCTGATGGATCCAGATTTCTAAAAAATAATAAATACGATTTCATATTGTCAGATATTCAGTTGTTAGATGGGACATCATTTGATTTATTTAATAATGTAAATGTAGATTGTCCTATAATTTTTTGCTCAGCACATGATGAATACTTATTCCAGGCGTTTAACACCAATGGTATAGCTTATATTTTAAAGCCTTACTCGCAGAACGATTTTAAAAAAGCATTAGAAAAATACCAATCATTATTTAAGCAAGGTAATTATAGCTCTTTAGATAAAACTACCATTAATGTGCTAAAATCTGCAATGCAAGAGGAACAGGTTCAATACAAAAAACGATTTGTAATTAAGCGAACCAAAGGAATTCAGTTGTTAAATGTTATCGATATAAGCTTGATCGTAGCATCTGGGGATTTTTGTGTTGCTACAGATTCATCTGGGAAAACACATCCTGTTTTGGAAAAAATAGGAATCTTAATAGCGCAATTAAATCCCAAAAAGTTCTTTAGGATTAATAGAAGCCAGATTATACATATTGAATATATAGAAACGATCGAAAATCATTTTAAAAATAGATTGTTAATAAAATTGAAAGGTGTGAAAGAAAAAGTAATGACAAGTTCTGCTACTACATCGGAGTTCCGGAAATGGATAGAAGAGTAGTTTTGTCTTTGAAATTATAAATTTCTGCTAATTAAATTTTTGCTATTATTTTTTTTGATATCTTCAAACAACAAGTTTTGCTTATAATAAGTAAGTATTTGTTTTAATTATGACAACTTCAAAACTAATGGATACTATTTTTAATGCTATCAGATCGGGAAATTCGGAAGCAGTTCAAAGCTTTCTTAATAATGATAAACACTTGGTAAATGTAAAGGATCAAAGAGGTTCTACACCGCTTTTACTTTCTTCATATTATGGTTTTTTAGATATTGTAAAACTTTTTCTTAGCCATGGCGCAGATATTAATGAACAAGACGCTTCCGGTAATACTGCGTTAATGGGTGTTTGTTTTAAAGGGCATTATGAAATAGCAGAATTACTAATTTCCGAAGGTGCTAATGTGAATATCAAAAACTATAATGACGCTACGGCATTAATTTTTGCAGCAACTTTTGGTCAGAAAGAGATTATGCGGTTACTGTTAAATAATGGAGCTGATATTACTGCAAAGGATAATAATGGACATACTGCAGAAATGCATGCAAAAAATCAAGGTATTGATTTTGCTGAATTGATGAATGCTATCAAGTGAATATAAATCATAATATAGAAGATATAAAATCTGTTAACATACGTTCTACAGACATCAAAAGGCGCTTACTAATGTCCTCGACAACTGCGGATACTTTTCAGTCTTTTTTAAAAGATAGTATTGGAGATGAAGTACTCATCATAAATACTAATATTGGAATGGAGGTTTATTACTGTTCGAATACCGACTATAGTAATTTCATAAAAGAAAGCGCTCTTTTGTATATACTAAAGCATATTGATATTACAAAACTGAAATTTAGAAATTCTGTTGATAAAGAAGCGGTGCAGAAAAGTTTTGCTGAGGCGATTATAACGTTTGCCCAGTATCCACAACTATTTTTGGCTTATGCAAAAAAGTTTCTTCGTTTAAGAGATAATAATACCCAAAGTCAATATGTGATGCCTATACTGAATACTTTTTTTGAAAACACAATGCAGTTATTGGCAGAAACCGGCAAGTTTCCACATTATGATAAAATTCAAAAAGCAAAAAATAAATCTCAGAAATTAGATAGTAACCAAAAGGTCATAGATGATCTAATTTCTGAGATTTTATTAAAGAAACATAGAAATTAAACTACGTTTTTAAAATTCAGCATTTAACGGAGTCCTTGGATAAGGAATTACGTCACGGATATTACTCATTCCGGTAACGAATAATACCAATCTTTCAAAACCTAATCCAAAACCACTATGTTTACAAGTTCCAAAACGACGAGTATCCAGATACCACCATAATTCTTCTTCCGGTATGTTTAAAGCAGCCATTTTTTGTTTAAGGACATCTAGGCGTTCTTCACGCTGAGAACCTCCTACAATCTCTCCAATACCCGGAAAAAGAATATCCATTGCTCTCACTGTTTTTCCATCTTCATTAAGTCTCATATAAAAAGACTTGATATCTGCTGGATAATCAAATAATATTACCGGACATTTAAAATGTTTTTCAACTAAAAAGCGTTCGTGCTCACTTTGTAAATCAGCACCCCATTCGTTAATAGGAAATTTAAATTTCTTCTTCTTATTAGGTTTAGAGTTTTTAAGTATTTCTATAGCTTCAGTATAACTCACTCGCTTAAAGTTGTTCTCTAAAACAAACTTTAACTTGTCTCTAAGCAACATCTCTGCTCTTTCTGCCTGAGGTTTTTGTTTGTCTTCCTGAACCAGTCTGTTTTCTAAAAACTCAAGGTCATCCTGGCAGTTATCTAAAACGAACTGGATAACATATTTTATAAAATCTTCTGCAAGATCCATATTGCCATCCAGATCACAAAAAGCAACTTCTGGCTCTACCATCCAGAATTCAGCTAGATGACGAGATGTATTAGAGTTTTCTGCTCTAAACGTTGGTCCAAAGGTATATACCTGTCCTAATCCCATTGCATAGGTTTCGGCTTCTAACTGTCCAGAAACTGTTAGGTTAGTTTCACCACCAAAGAAATCCTGCTTATAGTCAACCTCGCCGTTTTCATCCTTTGGGATGTTATTAAGATCTAAGTTTGTCACTTTAAAAGCTTCTCCGGCACCTTCTGCATCACTCTTGGTGATGATAGGTGTGTGCACGTAATAAAAGTCATTCTTCTGAAAATATTCGTGTATCGCAAAAGATAATTTGGATCGCATACGCATAATGGCTCCAAAAGTATTAGTGCGAACTCTTAAATGAGCTTGTTCTCTTAGTTTTTCTAAGCTATGGCGTTTAGGAGAAAGGATTGTTAGTTTTAATTCTTCGGGATCAGCTTCTCCTTCTATTTCGACTGCAGTAACTTTGATCTCTACTCTTTGTCCTTTTCCTTCGCTTTCTGCCAGTGTACCGGTAACTACAAGAGCAGCTCCAACATTTATTTTATCAGTAATAGTAGTATCAATAGTGTTGTCCTCAATCACACATTGAATATTGTTGATAGTAGATCCATCATTGATCGCTATAAAACGATCGTTACGAAAAGAACGAACCCATCCTTTTACCGTCACAGGTTGCAACAGTTTGTCACTTTCTAATACGTCTATTACTTTAGTATGTTTCATCAATTTAATTTTATTTGTTTTACATCGGTCTGATGGAATTAGTATATCAGTATTGTCTTCTTTTTAATATGAAAACTAATTTTAATTTAATCAGTTTATTAGATTATCTATCCAATTTTGAATTTCTTGGATAAAGGTTATAAAATTTTAAGGTAGCAAAGATAATTTTTTAATCGAATTGATGCATAATGTTGCTCTTCAAAAAAATCAAATTCAAAAGAATTAGTGTTTAAGTACTTTGTTATTCTATAAAAACTGATTTTTTTAAAACAAGACAAAATCTGACGGTTTTTTCTGGAGTAATTCTATGTTAAAACCATAAAAAACTACTTTTTTGGGGAAAAAACCACTTTTTTTTAGGGTTTGTTTAAAATATGATGTAAAAATTCCTACGCAATTTTATAAGTTAAATGTCTGTTATTAAGATATTTGAAATATTTTTTGCTTTTTCAGGACTACTAAATAAATGTTAAAAGTTTGTTTGTTTTATCGAAAGGGGGAAATCCCCCCCTAAAGGGTATTTCAAAATACAAAAAGGGGGCGTATCTTGCATATGCAATTATGACGATTGTGTTTACGTTAAGTTTAGTTCGATAGGTTTTGGGGTAATCTATCTTACACGGAGTCTCGCTGGTTTACCGGCGAGGCTTCTTTTTTTATAGTTAAAATTGAATTCGATATGAAAGAAAACTAGTTAGTTGCTTTCTTCTTCAGGAAGTTCGTAATCGTCATCGTTGTCAATGATTTTTAATGCAGGTTCTTTTAATGTCTTTTTGTTTGCAATGCTTCTTTCTAAAGAAAGTAATAAACACGGTAACAACAACAAATTAGCTAACATCGCAAATAATAGTGTCGCGGATACTAATCCACCTAATGCCTTTGTCCCACCAAAACTAGAGATCATAAATACAGAGAAGCCAAAGAAAAGGACTGTAGAAGTGTAAAACATACTTACTCCGGTTTCTCTTAGAGCTGCAAAAACCGATTTACGTATTCTCCAATGATTTGATTTTAGTTCTTGTCTGTATTTTGCTAGGAAATGAATGGTATCATCCACAGAAATACCAAAAGCAATACTAAAAACCAATATCGTGGATGGTTTTATGGGTACTCCTAAAAAGCCCATTAAACCTGCAGTCATTAATAAAGGCAGTAAATTAGGTATTAAGGATATGACAATCATTTTAAAGGATCTAAACATCCAGGCCATAAATAATGCTATAAGTATAATAGCCAGACCTAAAGAAAAGATAAGATTCCAGACCAAATATGTAGTTCCTTTCTGAAAGATTAGTGCTTTTCCAGTAAAAGTAACTTCGTAACGATCTTCGGGAAATAGTTTTGCAAGTTTTGGTGCCAAATTAGCTTCTATTCGTTCCATTTCTTCAGTACCTACATCTTTCATAAATGTGGTGATTCGCGCATATTGTCCTGTAGAATCAACATAGCTATTCATGGCACCTGCCTCAGATTCAAAACTTTTGGCATAGGGCAGAATAAAATTTCGTTCCTGACTTGTAGGTAGTTGGTAATATTTTGGATTTCCATTGTAGTAAGTTTGCTTAGCATATTTTACTAAGTTAACAATGGATATAGGTTTTGACAGCTCTGGTGTTTCTTCGAGCAGCTCTTCTAATTGAGCCATTCTTCTAAGGGTAGGTAATTTGAGAACTCCTTGTTTGCGTTTGGTGTCAATTAAAATTTCTAATGGCATGATGCCGTCAAATTCATCTTCAAAAAACTGGATATCTTTAAAAAAACCAGCTGATTTAGGCATGTCTTCTAATAAGCTTCCAGAAACTTTAATTGTATAAATTCCAATAATACTAACAATTAATATGATAACAGAAGTAATGTATATGGTGATACGCTGGTTTTTAACCACGTGTTCCATCCAGTTTACCAGTCTTTCCACCCATCTTTTTCCTAAATGTTTTAAATGTCTTTCCTTAGGCTGTGGCATATAGCTATAGATGATCGTAATAACCAGTAAGCATAGAATAAATAGCGCTACGATATTTAAGGCGGCTACGATTCCAAATTCTTTCAATAATTTACTTTCCGTTAAAGCGAAAGTAGCAAAACCTGCAGCAGTGGTGACGTTAGTCATCAATGTGGCGTTTCCTACTTTAGTAATAACGCGCTGTAAAGATTTTGCCTTATTACCATGTTTTTTTATTTCCTGTTGATACTTATTAATTAAAAAGATACAGTTAGGAATACCAATAACAATAACCAACGGAGGAATAATAGCGGTTAGAACCGTAATTTCATATTGTAGAAGCCCAAGTAGACCAAATGCCCACATTACACCTATAATTACAGCAGTCATCGAAATAAAAGTCGCTCTGAAAGATCTAAAAAAGAAAAAGAAAATTAATGAAGTAACTAGTAACGCGGCTAAAATAAAAATCTGAATCTCGTCCATAATGTTCTGAGAATTCATAGTTCTTATGTATGGCATTCCGGATACTTTTACATCCATTCCGAATTTCTTTTCAAATTCTTCTACTTTAGGATTTAAAACATCTTCAATAAACTTTTTTCTAACGATAGTATTAACAATATCTTTATTTAGATAAATAGCACTTTGTATGGTGTTGGATTTATTGCTGTATATAAGCCCTTCATAAAAGGGTAATTTGTTAAATAACTCATCTTGGTATTCTGAAACATTCTTCTCTGTGTAGATAGTATCTTTTATGAAAGAAACCAGTTCAAATCTGGCAGGATTATCTTCCTTTTTAAGTTTTTTTAAGTCACTCACAGAAATGACCAGATCAATTTCGCTATACTGTTTAAAAGAATCGTTAAAATCGTTCCAGGCTTTTAATTTTTTAGGAGTAAATAGAGTGCTGTCGCTCACAGCCATTACAATAAGATTACCTTCGTCTCCAAATTTATCGAGGAACTCCTGATATTTTATATTGACTTCGTGGTCGTCTGGAAGAAGATTAGCTTCAGAAAATGAAAAACGCATATTTTTCCACTGAAAGCCAAGAAAGACTGTAATTCCAATAATAATTATGAATATCGCTGCTCTATTGCGGAGTATAATTCCAGCTAATGTATTCCAAAACCCGAAAGTTAGTAACTTTGCCATTCTCTATTTTCCTTGTGCAAATGTAAGAATTTGAGGTTTTAATATTTAAAAAATCTCTAAAAGAAAATAAATAAATAATCAGGTATTATAGCTTTAAGTAAAAAGTGAATTTAAAGGCAATGTTATCCTCAATCTTTGGCAGATGATAGGCACCATATCTATACGCAAAACTCAATCCAAAACCTGCAAAAAGTTTATTGATTTCAAAACCTGATTCCTGATAACCCTGTTGAAGAGAATTGAAACCTACGCCTTGGTGTTTATCTCGATTGCTTACGTCGCCAATGGCATATCGAGTGATAAATACCATCTCTGGTTTAAGCCAACTGGCAATGTTAAAAGGTCTTAGTCTATGTCTAATCTGTAAAGTTGCTAAACGATCACTAAAAAATTCACTAAAATACATGGTTTCAAAACTCCTTCGTCCTGCTACAGAAAATCTTTGGAAAACAGTTTCTTTAGTTGGAGCATTTGGATATGCATGGTATAAGTGAGTAAGTGGTACATCACCACTTGCAATATCTGCTTCTAATAATAAACTAGTACTGGATTGGTTAAGGCGGTTAATAATGTATTCTGCTTTAATCCCTATTTTGCTGTAGCTGAAATCACTATCAAATAAACCTTTATATCCTTGTGTATATTGAGTAGTAATTTTTGGGTATCCATCTTGTATTTCTTTAAAACCATTAGGTGTTTTTAAAAATTTACTAAATGGACTCCATCTAAGCGCGATGGTAGATTCTGCAGTTTTATATTGTGAAAACACATTACCATCATCAAGGTATGTATATCCACCCGTTTGATCGATATTACTAACGGATAATTGAGTTTCTGATAATAATTTCGGAAAAATTCTGTGTTGCAGACTCGTGCTCCAGGTTCTGTGTTTGTAATAGAAATCTATATTTACCAAACGAGGTTCGAATAAAGAATATACACGTCTGTCTGTTAAATAAAAAAAACTTCCAACTTCTCTAAGGTCATCGGTATAATTTACATTTAACCAAGATCCCGAATCTTTATTTAGCAAAACGCCACCTCCTAAACCAAATTTGAATTTGCCATCCCTAAAACCATAAACCAGATAGCCTTCTGCCCGAAATCGTTTAGATAACTTTTGGTTTGTTAAGCCTCCGATCCCTAATCGTAAACCTTCAAAATTATTATATTTAATGGGATAAGTAAGATCGAAATCAAAAAAACCAACAGGATAATACCCGATATTAAAACTTTGAATTACATCTATCCTACGTTCTATGTTTTGGGCTTTGACGATACTATCCACAATCGGAAAAGAATTAAGATCTTTTTCGGTGATCGCACTCGTTCTATAAGTGTTCCAGTATTGTTCACTTCGGGTTGTAGCTTCGGGAGCTATTTCTATTGCTGATTGTTGACGCTTTATTTTGATGTCTGATTTTGTGTCATAGTCAAAAAAGTCAGTTTTAGAAACAAGAAAATCATTATTACCTGTAAAGCTTTTCTTATCTGTACTTAGCCGTCCAACAGATATTTGACCACCAAATAAAGCAACTTTTTGTTTTCCAATCCCTGGTCTTATAGTAACCTCCTGATTCAAAGGTAGCCACAATTTTTCCTCTTCATTATATTTAAAATCGTGAGTTACCATAACATTAAGTTCTCCTCTTAATTCGGCAACAGCTTTCTGGATGGCTAGTGTTTCCATATCTAGATATAACACGCCTTCTAAGCTGGCAATTCGTTTGGACCTCCGTGGCTGGAAAAGTACAACATATGCCGGTCTTTTTCCTTGAGTAGTGTCCAGTACTTTGTAGTAATAATTCCTGAGAGCCCTGTTTGATAAAGGACTTGCATATCGATTATTGAAGATCACATAATTTTCTTCATATAGAGAGTTGGATTGTATTTTGATTCCTAAAACGTTGTAAACAGGTTTGTTAAATCCTGACATTCTGGATGCCAGAACAGTTTCTTTCTCATCTCGTCCTTTGTTAAACTCATGAAAACTCACTTTTTCAGAAAGAAAAGAATGTGCGTCGTTAAATATCCGCTCCATGTCTACCTTAGTAGTATCTGGTGTTTCAAATCGAGCCTGATTATCTTCAGTAATTTTGAATTTATTGTAGGTTTTATAATTATAGCTGGATAAAGACTTGTCGGGATTGTTCTTTTGTTTATTAGCTATGGCTTGCTTTATAATATTGGAAGCGATACTTCCTGGAATATCTAGCGTTACTGCTTCTAAACTTTCTTGTTTTGGAGTAAGGAGTATTTCTACTTTTACGATGTCTTCAGATTTAATAGAAAAGCTTTTTGTCGAATAACCGACATAGCTAACCGTTAGATTTACCGGATAGCTATCACATCTTATGACAAACTCACCTTTAGAAGAAGTTAATGCGTAAGCATTATCATCGGTCTTTACGGTAGCGAAAGGTAGAGGGTCGTTGGTGCTTTGATCAATTACTTTTCCGGTAATGCTAATTTGGGATAGTAAAACAAAATGAGTAAAAAATAATAAACAGAAAAGTTTGTTTTGCATTATCCGAATTGATTCATAAGTATTGAAGATATGCAGAAGTATTTATTAATAAATACTTCTGCATCAGTATTTGTTGAAATATTAGACTGTCATGATTTCTTTTTCTTTAACAGTAAACATTTCATCAATTTTCTTGATATAACTATCTGTTAACTCTTGTATGTCAGTTTCAGCATTTTTCGCCATGTCTTCAGACAGTCCTTCTTTTTCTAATTTCTTAATCTCATTATTGGCGTTTTTACGATCGTTACGCACACCAACTTTAGAGTCTTCTGCTTCTGCCTTTGCTTGTTTAACCAATTCTCTACGACGTTCTTCTGTCAAAGGAGGAACGCTAATGATTACGCTTTCTCCATTGTTCATTGGATTAAAGCCAAGGTTGGCCATTAAGATTGCTTTTTCGATTTCGTGAATAAGTGATTTCTCAAAAGGTTGAATTGTGATCGTTCTAGCATCCGGAGTGTTTACATTCCCAACTTGATTTAATGGCGTTGGGTTTCCGTAATATTCCACCATAACACCGCTCAGCATGGCTGGAGATGCTTTTCCTGCTCTAATTACAATTAACTGTTTTTCTAAATGGGCTATAGCGCCCTGCATAGATTCTTTCGTTGAATCCAGAATAAATTTTACTTCTTCGTTCATCTTAAAATAATTCTTTTCTTTTCAGTAGATCAAAAAACGAGCCACTTTGTTATAGGTTTACTTTTGTTCCGATAGATTCTCCAGAAACTACTTTTAGTAGATTTCCAGTTTTGTTCATATCAAAAACTATAATAGGTAATTCATTTTCCTGACTTAATGTAAATGCCGTTGTGTCCATTACTTTAAGTCCTTTGCTTAACACATCATCAAATGTAATAAAATCAAATTTAGTAGCTTGAGAATCTTTTTCCGGATCTGCGGTATAAATTCCATCTACTCTTGTTCCCTTCAGGATTACGTCTGCATTAATTTCTATAGCACGAAGTACGGCTGCAGAATCTGTTGTGAAATAAGGGTTGCCAGTTCCGCCGCCAAAAATAACTACTCTTCCTTTTTCCAGGTGTCTAATGGCTCTTCTTTTAATGAATGGTTCTGCGACTTCATTAATTTTTATAGCAGATTGCAGTCTTGTTGGTATCTCAGCATCCTCCAACGCGCTCTGTAATGCTAATCCATTAATAACAGTAGCTAGCATACCCATGTGATCCGCCTGAACTCTGTCCATGCCTTTGCTGGCACCGGCGACACCTCTAAAAATATTACCACCACCTATAACTATAGCTACTTCAACGCCTTTATCAGTTATTTGTTTGATTTCATTAGCATATTCTGCTAATCTTTTAGGGTCAATACCGTATTGGCGATCTCCCATCAGGGCTTCTCCTGATAATTTCAGTAATATTCTATTGTATTTCATCATTTGTTTGAACTGTGGTGCAAATATAATGATATTCTTAATTTAGAAAATACTTTACTAAGTAAAGGTAAATCTTTCTGAAATAAGACAGAAATGTTAAAATTGAAGTGTTGGTATTAAAAAAGGGTTCTTTTCCCCTGATGCCTCTATTGATTGGCTTTGGATAATGTTATACGTTTGTGAAAGGAAAACAAAAATAGGGGAGATGAGGAATATTTTTGAATTAGTATTGAAATGTTTTTTAAGAATTTACATATTAGCGAAAGTGTAATATGTATTCTAGACTGATTGGGGAGTTGGTCTTTTTTGGGGTAGCATTTTGGAGGGGTCCAGAATGTTTAGAAAAATGTTTTAAATGCAATGAAAAGATATTTCGAAAAATGACGAAAAAAGCCGCTTCAATTGAAGCGGCTTTTGATTTTTCATAGATAAGTAATATCCTGTCAGGCGGTTATTAACCTAAAGATACTCTTTCAAACGAAGTTACTTTAACATCACCATATGATTCAACATACGTAGCGACATTTATTTTTTCATCTTTGATGAAGTTTTGGTCCAGAAGACATTGTTCCTGGTCAAGGGTAGTGTTGTCTGAAATAAATCTTTCCATTTTTCCTGGAAGAATTCTATCCCATATTTGTTCTGGCTTACCTTCTGCTTTTAGTTCTGCTTTTGCATCTTCTTCTGCTTTTGCTAAAACTTCAGGAGTTAGCTGAGACATAGATATGTATTGAGGTACATTTTTAAGTGTTTTACCTAAACGACCTAATTCTTCATTATCTTTTTCGATGACAGCAATTCTAGCTTCAGTTTCTGAAGCTACATAAGCAGGATCAAAATCTTTATAAGAAAGCGTTGTAGCTCCCATAGAAGCAATCTGCATAGCCAAATCTTTTGCCAACACATCTACTTTATCTACTTTAGCAGAAAGCCCAACTAGAGCAGCGATTTTGTTGATATGAACGTAAGAACCAACATAAGGAGCTTCTAATTTAGCAAATGCATTGATTTCTAATTTTTCACCAATAACACCAGTTTGTTCTACTAATTTTTCTGCAACAGTCATTCCACCAAAATCTGAAGCTAAAAACTCTTCTTTAGAAGAATAATTTAATGCTGACTCTGCTAATTCATTTGCAAGTGCAACAAAACTTTCATTTTTACCAACAAAATCTGTTTCGCAACCTAGAACTATAGATACGCCAACAGTGTTGTCTGCATTAATTTTAGCAATAGCAGCTCCTTCAGATGAATCGCGGTCAGCTCTTTTAGCTGCGACCTTCTGTCCTTTTTTACGTAATACATCTATAGCTTTATCGAAATCTCCTTCAGCTTCAACTAATGCTTTTTTGCAGTCCATCATTCCTGCACCTGTAGCTTTTCTTAATTTATTAACTTCTGCGGCGGTTATCTTAACCATATCTTTAAATATTTAATGTGTTTGTGTAAAAAAATAAGTCGTTTAGTTATGATTACTACGAAAGTAAAGAACTAAACGACTCATTAATTTTATAGTAAAGTTAAGTTTCGATACTTAGACTTTAACTTTATAATTTTTAATGATTGAAAGCAATCAATGAATGTTTATTCTTCTTCTTGCTTAGCAGCTTCAGTTACTGCCGGTGCTTCTTCAGTTTTAGCAGGAGCTTCTACAACTGGAGCTGCAGGAGCTTCAGTTTTAGCAGGTGCCTTTTCAGCTTTAGCAGGTGCTTCTGCTTTTGGTGTCTCTTTAGAAGCTTTTCTCTCACTTAAACCTTCGATAATAGCATCACTAACGTATGTCATTACTTTGTCGATAGATTTAGAAGCATCATCATTTGCAGGGATAACGTACTGAACCTGACGTGGGTCAGAATTAGTATCTACCATTGCGAAAATAGGAATGTTTAATTTTTGAGCTTCTTTTACCGCGATATGCTCACGAGTAATATCCACAACAAATAACGCCCCAGGTAAACGAGTCATATCAGATATAGAACCTAAGTTCTTTTCTAATTTCGCTCTTAAACGGTCTACTTGTAAACGCTCTTTTTTAGATAAAGTGTTGAAAGTACCATCTTTCTTCATTCTATCGATTGCAGCCATTTTCTTTACTGCTTTACGGATAGTAACAAAGTTGGTAAGCATTCCACCAGGCCATCTTTCTGTGATGTATGGTTGGTTAGCTTTTGCTGCTTTCTCAGCAACAATTTCTTTAGCTTGTTTCTTGGTAGCAACGAAAAGGATTTTTCTACCAGATGCTGCGATTTTCTTTAAAGCTTCACTTGCTTCGTCAATCTTTGCAGCTGTTTTGTATAGGTTGATGATGTGGATTCCGTTACGCTCCATATAAATATATGGTGCCATATTAGGATCCCATCTTCTTGTCAGGTGACCAAAATGTACACCTGCATCAAGTAAGTCTTTTACTTCGATATTGTTTGCCATTTTTGTAATAGTTTACGTTCTGTTGAATTAGCAATACCCAAGTGGCTATCATTCTGATACGGCCTTGAGTATTTAGATGCTAAACTAACCTCCCTATCGGGGATAACAACAAATACTGTTTTAATAAATTAACGTTTAGAGAACTGGAATTTCTTACGAGCTTTCTTCTGTCCGAATTTCTTACGCTCTACCATTCTTGGATCTCTAGTCAATAAACCTTCTGGTTTAAGGATTGCTCTGTTTTCCTGATCTAACTCGCACATCGCTCTTGATATTGCTAGTCGAACAGCTTCAGCTTGTCCTGTAATACCACCACCGTATACATTTACATTTACATCAAACTTCTCCTCATTGTCCGTTAAGGCAAAAGGTTGGTTCACTTTGTATTGTAATGTAGCAGTAGGAAAGTAATCGTTAAGATCTTTTTTGTTGATCGTAACTTTTCCAGAACCTTCTTTAAGGTAAACTCGAGCTACAGCCGTTTTTCTACGACCAATTTTGTGAATAACTTCCATTACTTAAATTCTTTTAAGTTAATAGTTTTAGGTTGCTGAGCTTCTTGGTTGTGAGTTGCTCCGGCATGTACCTTTAAATTACGGAATAAAGCTGCTCCTAATTTGTTTTTAGGTAACATTCCTTTTACCGCTTTTTCGATTAAACGCTCTGGGTTCTTGTCAAATAACTCCTGAGCAGTAAGACTTCTTTGCCCTCCAGGGTAACCAGTATGACGGATATACGATTTATCTGTCCACTTTTTTCCTGTTAAGTTGATTTTTTCGGCGTTTGTAATTATTACATTGTCACCGCAATCAACGTGTGGGGTAAAGTTAGGCTTATGCTTTCCTCTTAATAGTATTGCTACTACAGAAGATAGACGTCCTAAAGTCTGTCCTTCAGCATCTACATGTAACCATTCTTTAGAAACGGTTGCCTTATTGGCAGATACTGTCTTGTAACTTAATGTGTCCACACTAACTAATTTTACTAATTAAACATTCCTTTCCTATATAAAATAGGGGTGCAAATGTACAATTATATATTTATATAGCAAACAGGTAATTGATATTATTTTGTAACTATGAGCTGTTGGTTTTCAGATAGATCAATCGTATGATGATTTTTTTGTCATTCTGATGTTCAAAATCTCTTTTTCATGTTAATATTTTACTAAATAGGTAAGATAACTGTGACAAAGATTTATAATTTAAGTCTCTATTAAACATCAATCAACAAAACTAATCATCATGAAGAGCACCATCCAGGTAATTGGAGTATTCCTTTTTACATTATTTATGAATGCGCAGGATTCTACAGTTGTAAAAAAGAGAATCTACACCACTAAACCTCTTAACGGATCAGAAGCACCAACAATTAATGGAATCATCGAAGAATCAAGCTGGGATTTGGTCGAATGGTCAGGAGATTTTATAGAGAACCAACCCGATGAAAATACTCCACCGAGTGAGCAAACAAAGTTTAAAATTTTATACGACCAAAAATTCCTATACATTGCATACAGATGTTATGATAGCGACCCTGGTAAAATAGAAAAAAGATTATCCCGAAGAGATGGATTTGCAGGGGATTGGGTAGAAATTAATCTGGATAGTTATCACGATAAACGAACAGGTTTTTCCTTTACTATAACTGCTGCGGGTGTAAAAGGAGATGAATTCATATCCGACAACGGAAACAATTGGGATGGTAGTTGGAACCCTATCTGGTACACGGCTACTAATATCGATGATGAAGGCTGGACTGCCGAAGTAAAAATTCCTTTAAGTCAATTAAAGTTTGGTAAAAGTAAAGAGCAAGTTTGGGGGCTTCAGTTAACTAGACGTTTTTTTAGAAAAGAAGAAAGATCTGTATGGCAAAGAGTTCCGCAGGATGCTCCTGGATGGGTTAGTGAATTTGGAGAGTTGAGAGGATTGATCGATATTGAACCACAGAAGCAACTAGAAATCCAGCCTTTTGGAGTTGTACAATATGATACGTTTCCCGAAGAGGATGGCAATCCTTTTAGAGATGGAGATGAATTTAAATTAAACGGTGGTCTAGATGCAAAAATTGGGATTACCAATGATCTTACGATGGATTTAACGGTTAATCCGGACTTTGGTCAGGTAGAAGCAGATCCTGCGGCCATCGCATTAGATGGCTTTCAAATTTTCTTTAGAGAACAACGTCCTTTCTTCGTTGAAAACAAAAATATTTTTGATTATCGTTTTGCTAACGGCCAGGATAATGTGTTTTATTCCAGAAGAATCGGAAGAAGCCCACAAGGCTCTATTGGTTCGAGCCCAATTAATACAGAATTTGTGGATAGACCTACTAATACCACAATTCTTGGTGCTGCTAAGTTTAGTGGAAAAACTAAAGACGGTTGGTCAATTGGAATTTTAGAAAGTGTTACTGAGCGAGAAATCGCTAAAATCGAAGATGCCGATGGTAACAGGAGAGAAACCATAGTAGAGCCATTAACCAATTATTTTGTGGGTAGAGTTCAAAAAGATTTTAATGATCGTAATAGTTATATAGGAGGTATTTTTACCGCAACAAATCGAAATCTGGGTGATATATTGAATATAGATTATGATAACCCCGATACAGATGAGACTTCAGAACTGGTTGGGCTAAGAGAAAATAATCTCAACTTTTTAAGAAAATCTGCTTATACCGGAGGTTTGGATTTTAGACATAACTGGAAGGAAAGAAAATATTTTATTGAAGGAAATATTGTAACAAGTCACGTAGAAGGATCTAAAGAGGCTATTGAAGCGACACAAAATGAGTTAACACACCTTTTTCAAAGAGTAGATGCGGACCACGTGGAAGTGGATCCAAACAGAACATCTCTTACCGGAACAGGAGGAAAGCTCATAGGTGGTAAATCTGGTGGAGGAAACTGGAGATATACTGCAGGTGTGTTCTGGAGATCTCCAGAATTAGAATTAAATGATGTCGGATTCTTAAGACAAGCTGATGATATCAGGCAATTTGCGAATGTTCGTTATCTATTTCTAAAACCTACAAAATTCTACAGAAGAGCTAATATTAATTTTGAGCAATCGTCTGCTTTTGATTTTGAAGGGAATTATAACAGAATTCAATATGAGTTTAATGGCTATATCAATTACCAGAATAATTGGTGGACAGAAGTGGGAGCTGCTCATAAGCCTAGGATTTATATAAACACTATCTTAAGAGGAGGCCCTAGATGGCGTTTTTCTGAAGAGAATTTTGCTTTTCTATTTTTTGGATCGGATAGTAGAAAGAAGTTTAATTTCACGATGGGATATGTGAATTCTGGTGCACGACAGAATAATTTTACCTTTCATCGATATGTGTTGAGAATGCGATATCAACCATTCGACTCGTTTAGTATGTCTATAAACCCGGAATTTGAGAGGAATCCCAATAAAACTCAATATGTGACTGAGACGGATTTTGATGGAACCCCTCGTTACATTACGGCCAGAATAGATCAACAAACTTTAAGTGCAAGCATTCGTTTAAATTATAATATCAATCCTAATCTAACCATTCAGTATTACGGACAACCTTTTATTTCCAGAGGTACTTATACAGATTTTAATTATGTGAATAATCCTATTGCTTCTGATTTAAACGAAAGAGTAACCTTATATGACGATAATCAGATTTCATTTGCCGATGATGTATATTCTGTGGATGAAAACAGAGATGGAACAGTGGATTATACCATTGGTAATCCTGATTTTGCATTTGTACAGTTTAGATCTAATTTGGTTGTGCGTTGGGAGTATATTCCGGGATCAGAAATTTTCTTGGTTTGGTCTCAAGGAGTTAATGGCTTAGGGGATCCACGAGATCACTTGTTTAGAAGTTTAGATAATCAAATTTTTGGTCAACAACCAGAAAACACTTTTTTAATTAAGGCTACCTACAGATTTGTGTTATAAAGTGTGAAAAAGGATCCTGATTTTTTTACATAAAAGTATTTTACATGTATTTTGCAGCAGATTAGAGTATTGCTGTATGAAAAACTTTTTGGGATTTTTTATTTGTCTTTTTGTAATAGGATGTACTACCTCTAAAACTAACGAAAAAGAGGTTGTTACTATCCAAGAACCCGTAGTGTCGAAAAAAGATTCTCTATCATTTTTTCTGGAGCATTATGAAAAGTTTTTTGCTACGAATTTTAATATTTCTGAATGTCCGGGTGCAGCAATAGTGATTGTTAAGGATTCTACGGTGATCTATAAAAAAGGGTTTGGAGTAAAAAAAATTCACACAACTGATTCTGTAGATGTGAATACCGTTTTCAGGATTGCAAGCCTATCTAAAGGAGTTACTTCAGTTCTGGCTGGAAATCTGGTTGATAACAAGGAGCTGGAATGGGATCAGGGAGTAAAGGAGTCAGTTAGTAATTTTGACTTAAAAGATAAAGCACAAGCAAGTAGGTTAAAAGTAAATCATCTTTTATCTCACACTGCAGGATTGTATAAATACACTAATTCTAAACTTATACACAAAGGCTTACCTTTAAAGAATATCATATCTAATTTTAAGAGAAACGGAGTAGTTGCCAGAGAAGGAACCGAATATGAATATCAAAATGCTGTTTTTTCGGTAGTAGAGAAAGTAATGGAAAATGCAACAGGTAAATCTTTTGATACCTTGCTTAAAGAACGATTATTTATGCCGGCGGGAATGAAAAACGCTTCAAGTACCTATGAAGATATTAAGAACAATTCTAATATTGCCTTACCGCATAAATGGAATCACTATTCGAAGAAATATTATCTTACAGATCTTCATAGAAACTATTATAATGTAGCTGCGGCAGGAGGGATTAATGCCTCTATTTCTGATATGGCGGAGTATCTAAAGGTATTGTTGGGACATCACCCTGATATAATTTCTCAAGAGAGTTTGACAGAAGTTTTTAACCCTATGATCTGTACGAGTCAAAAGGACACTTATGTCAATCTATGGGATGGTGTTACAGATTCATATTATGCAAAAGGATGGAGAGTATTAGATTATAGAGATAGAACCATCATTTATCACGGCGGAAATGTAAATGAATATAAAACACAATTAATGATTGATCCTGAAAATAAAATCGGTGTCTGTGTGTTGTTTAATGGTCCTAACCCTTTTAATGGCCCAGTTATTCCTACATTTCTAAATTACTATGATTTTTTTACTGCAACTACAGAAAGGTAAGAATAAATATTAGTTTTTTTAGACTCATATAGAGTAATTTTACACATACTAAAATTTCACAACAAACCGTTATTAATTAAAACTCAAATTATGAAAAATATTTTTTTTCTTTTTTTAATCTCTTTTGCATTAGTTTTTACTTCTTGTAGTAACGATGATGATGGAGGTGATGTTAACCCTGATACGGTTTCGCTTGTTGGTACTTGGGAACTTACTTCTGCATCAGGAGCATTGCCCTTAGATCTTGATATGAATGGAACAGCTTCTTCTAATTTACTGGATGAGCTACCATGCTTTGAAGATACCATTATAGTGAATGACGATAATACTTATGATCAGACTGCAAGCGAACTTGATGTAAATGTAGAAATAGGAGTGCCTCCAGTAGTAACAGCAAGCTGTACAGGTGTAACACTTACAGAAACCGGAACCTGGAATCTTGATCAAGATCAATTAACATTCGCCCCTAGTGGAATGGATGCGAAAACAGTAACTATTACATTAACAGAAACAACACTTTCTTTTACTGATGTAGTTGAAGATTTGGGCGAAGTAGCATTGATCTTTACCCGACAATAGTTTTGAATGAAATATAGTGCCAAAAAACGCTTCTTTCAAAAAAGAAGCGTTTTTTTATAAATTCTATTTTACTAAAAATTATTTCTCCTCCTTGGTTTTAACTAAAGCTTCCTTACGCTTCTTTTCGGCTAATAAGTTCTTTTGATAACGTCCTTGTACGATATCTACAATTACTAATACGACAATAACAAAATAGAAGGTTGTTTTACTCATTGGAGTAATGGCATTACCAAACAAATGTAAATGTGCCAAATGACCACCTTCTGATAATAACATAATTCCAACTATGAATAGTATAAAAAGTCCTAATACTTCATACATTCTATTTTTCTGAAGGAAATTAGACACCTTGTCTGCTAAAACGATCATTAAAATACCTCCCATAACAATAGCAATAGACATTAATATTAATTGAGGCACATATTCCATATGGCTAGTCAATGCCATGGCACTTAGAATAGAGTCAAAAGAAAAAACAAGGTTCATAATCACGATCCAAAAGATGATTTTCTTTGTAGAGCCTTTGTGCACATCTTTATGACTCTCCTCATGTTCATTGAGAAGCATCATATGCCAGATTTCTTTAATCGCTGTGTAAATAATGAATACACCACCGACAAGTACTATGATACTATGTACATTAAATTCGAATTCAATAACGCTATTGTCGTGCAGGCTTACAAAAGGATCTTGAAAAAATTGTATCAATGACATTAATACAAAAAGCAATACGATACGTAAAATGATAGCAAGTCCAACCCCCATCTTACGAACAAAACTTTGTTTGTCTGCAGGTGCTTTTTTAGATTCTAAAGAAATATATAATAGATTATCAAAACCTAATACTGCTTGTAGTAAAACCAGCATACATAAAGTAAATAGGCTATCGAGTGTAAAAAGTTGTTCCATAAAGTAAATAGTGATTGGTTAGTTGATTTTTATATATCAGTATATAATAATGAAAAGTAGTTACAGTTTTTAATGAGCTTCTAGCCAATTATTTCCTAGTCCCAAATCCACATCCAAAGGAACGGCAAGTTTATAAGCGTTTTCCATTTCGGATTTTATCAGGGGTTGAATTTCTTCTAACTCAGGTTTATAGACATCAAAAACCAATTCATCATGTACTTGTAATAGCATTTTGGTTTTATAATTTCCTTCGGTAAGTTTTTTGTGGATATTTATCATAGCAATTTTGATAATATCTGCAGCACTACCTTGTATAGGCGCATTTACGGCATTTCGTTCTGCGGCTCCCCTTACAACAGCATTGGCAGAATTAATATCCTTTAGGTAACGACGTCTTCCTAGAACTGTCTGCACGTATCCGTTCTCTCTCGCAAAGTCTACCTGTTCACTCATATAATTACGAAGCTTAGGATAGGTTTTATAATAAGTGTCGATCAATTCTTTGGCTTCACTTCTAGAAAGATCTGTTTGGTTGCTTAATCCAAAAGCAGAAACCCCGTAGATGATTCCAAAGTTTACAGTTTTGGCATTGCCACGTTGTTCTCTTGTTACTTCTTCAATTGGAACACTAAATACTTTTGAAGCGGTTGAAGCATGAATGTCTTCTCCATTTTTAAAAGCACTGATCATTGTCTCTTCTTCACTAAGCGCTGCAATGATTCTCAATTCTATCTGAGAATAATCGGCCGCGAGTAAAGTATATTCATCACTTCTAGGTACAAATGCTTTTCTAACTTGTCGCCCACGTTCTGTTCTGATAGGTATATTCTGTAAATTAGGGTTGTTAGAGCTTAATCTACCAGTAGCAGCTACCGTTTGCATGTAATCTGTATGTACGTGACCCGTAGCTTCATTTACCTGATTTGGTAATGCATCTACATAAGTGCTTTTTAGTTTGGATAATCCACGGTAATCCAAGATATTCTGGATGATTTCGTGATCCTTTGCCAGATATGACAACACGTCTTCTGCGGTAGAGTATTGTCCTGTTTTGGTTTTCTTTGGTTTGTCTACCAATTTCATTTTCTCGAACAAGATCACGCCTAATTGTTTGGGTGACGCTATGTTGAATTCTTCTCCAGCTTTCCGATAAATCTTAGATTCTAATGCTTTGATATCATTATCTAGTTCTTCTGAAAGCGATTGCAGAAATTTTTTATCCAAATTGATCCCCTCAATTTCCATATCTGCAAGAACACGAAGCAAAGGCACTTCAATATCTTCGAATAAAGACAGGATATTGGCATCATTAAGCTCTGGAGTAAAATGCTCTTTTAGTTGATAGGTTATATCAGCATCCTCTACAGCATATTCTGTTTGTTGCTCCTGTGGTACCCCTCTAAAAGATAATTGATTTTTTCCTTTTTTCCCGATCAATTCGGTTATAGAAACCGGAGTATAGTTAAGATAGGTTTCAGAAAGTACGTCCATATTATGTCTCATATCAGGATTTATAAGATAGTGAGCTAACATGGTGTCAAAAAGTTTTCCTTTTACGCTAAGATTATATTTGGCTAATACTTTAATATCATATTTTAAGTTCTGACCAATTTTAGTAATGTGCTCAGCTTCAAAAAATGGTCGTAATTGTTCAATTAATTCTTGGGCTTCTTTGCGGTCTTCCGGAAATGGAATATAGAATCCTTTTCCGGCTTCCCACGAAAAAGCAATACCTACCAATTCTGCAGTAAGTGCATCAAGACCTGTGGTTTCTGTGTCAAAACAGACATTTTCTTGTTTTAATAGATTTTGAAGAAATAACTTCATAGCCATCCCAGGTAAGATACACTGATAAAAATGTTCTGTATTAGAAATGTTCTTTCTACTGGAAAATGAGGTTGTTGATGCAGAAGCCTCTTGGTTATCACCAAATAATGAAAATTGTCCTGCACCAGCTTGTTCAACTTGCTTTTTAGAGGGGGAGGTGTTACTAGTCGTGGTTGATGAAGTGTCTGAAGGAAAAAAGATTTTGGTAAATTGGTCCGTTAATCTTCTGAATTCTAATGCTTCAAAAATCTCTTGTACCTTTTTTGCATCAGGAGTTGATATTTCATAATCTTTTGCATCAAAAGTTACATCACAATCAAGGATAATAGTAGCCAACTTTTTAGAGAGTAGACCTAATTCTTGATTAGCTTCTATTTTTTCTTTCATTTTGCCTTTTAGTTGATCTATGTTTTCAAACAGGCCTTCCATAGATCCATATGCGGCAATAAACTTCTTAGCTGTTTTGTCTCCTACGCCAGGCAGTCCGGGAATATTATCTACAGCATCCCCCATCATCCCTAAATAGTCGATTACTTGCTCAGGGCGTTCAACTTCAAATCTTTTTTGTACTTCTGGAATTCCCCAAATTTCTATGCCATTCCCCATTCTTGCAGGGCGATACATAAAAATATTTTCAGATACCAACTGTGCATAATCTTTATCAGGAGTTACCATGTAGGTTTTATACCCTTCTTTTTCAGCCTGTTTAGCTATGGTTCCGATTAGGTCGTCTGCTTCTACACCAGCCTTTTCAATAATAGGAATATGCATTGCTTTTAAGATTTCCTGTATAATAGGAACTGCAATTTTTATAGCTTCAGGTGTTTCATCTCGGTTGGCTTTATATTCTGGAAATATTTCTAGACGATCTTTACTGCCTTGTTTATCAAATGCTACCGCAAGATGATCTGGGTTTTCTCTTTTGATTACATCAAAAAGTGAGTTGACAAACCCCATAATTGCAGAAGTGTCTTGCCCCTTAGAATTAATTCTTGGATTTTTAATTAAAGCATAGTAGCCTCGAAAAATCAGCGCATAAGCATCCAGAAGGAAAAGACGTTTTTGTGACATAATATCTGTTTAGTTTTTAGAAATGCAATATAAAAAGAAGATTAGTGAAAATGGATTCAAAATCTATTAAATAAGAAATGCCGTCAATGAATGACGGCATTTCGCCCCAAAATAAAATTGATAACAATGTTATCAATTGCTATAAATACGATAGTAATATTTTCTGAATACTGTAGATTTTTTTTGTAAATCCCCATAGTTAAATGGTAGAACGAAGGTACGAATAAAAAATTTACATATGAAAGAAAATTCTAAGATTTATGGTGTTATACCAATCATTCGATTATGTAATCAGAATATTTTCTTATGATTCATTTGTGAATCGTTAATTTTTACTTAAATGTAATTGGGATTGGTAAAAGGTAGGATAGCTTTGTTTTGTTAATAAATTAATTGGTTTTATGCGCTGGATCATTCCTTTAATACTCTACATTCTAATAGAAATATATGCTTATCAAGTAATGAGAACAATTACTAAAAATCAATGGTTACAAATTGCATATTTGGTTTTTTCATTGCTCGTTATAGGGTATGTAATCTATGTTTTTGCAAATTATGACAGAAGTGTTGGTCCAACAAAATATTCTCTTAGAGCTAGCGGTTTGTTGTTAGTTACACTGGTGCCAAAATTGATTTTGGTTTTGTTTATGTTTGGGGAAGATATTATTAGACTTTGTATTGCTGGGTATACGTATCTAACAAATACTTTTTTTGACGGAAATGCCACGCAATATTTACCCGACCGAAGGAAATTTATTAGTCAACTAGCCTTAGGTGTTGCTGCAATACCCTTTGCCGGGTTGGTTCATGGTATATTTAGAGGGAAGTATAATTTCAAAGTAATTAATCATGTACTTTTTTTTGATGATTTACCTAAAGCGTTTGATGGATTTCGATTGACTCAGATTTCGGATATTCATTCAGGTAGTTTTGATGAAGCAGCTAAAATTGAATATGCGGTAGATTTAATTAATCAACAAGAAACTGATTTGTTAGTTTTTACCGGAGATATAGTAAATACTATGGCTAGTGAAATGGATGATTGGATCGATACTTTTAAAGGGTTGAAAAAACCATCTTATGGTAAATATTCTATTTTGGGCAATCACGATTATGGCGAGTATGTAACCTGGGATACAGAACAAGAAAAGGCCGCTAATTTTGAAGCGATAAAAGAGGTGCATTCTAAAATAGATTTTAGATTATTACTTAACGAAAATGCTTTTGTAGAAAAAGATGGAGAACGTATTGCTATTGTAGGAGTTGAAAATTGGGGGCATAATTTTAAAAAAGCAGGAGATTTAACTAAGGCATCAGAAGGTGTTTCTAAAGAGGATTTTAAGATTTTATTAAGTCATGATCCTTCACATTGGGAGTATGAAGTGAGAAAACACGAAGATCATTATCACCTCACACTGAGTGGGCATACGCATGGATTTCAGTTTGGTATAGAAATTCCTGGATTTTTGAAATGGAGTCCTGTTCAGTATGTGTATAAACAATGGGCTGGAATGTATGATGAAATGGGCCGTTATCTTAATGTGAATAGAGGTTTTGGTTTTCACGCCTTTCCTGGTAGAGTTGGGATATGGCCGGAAATTACGGTCATAGAGTTGAGAAAAGGTCCTAAACCCACTTAATTCGTAGAAAATGTTATATTTACAATTATATTGAAGCTTTATTCGTTACTGTAACAGAATTACAAGTTAAAATTTAAAAACATGTCAAAGTTTGGAGAGTTAATAGGTATCGAGGTTCCTGTTTTGCTGGATTTTTATACCGAATGGAATGAGCCTTCTGTTTCTATGCATCCGGTGTTAAGAGATGTAGCCGCTGCTCTTGGTGATAAGGCAAAAGTCATAAAGATAGATGTAGACAAAAACGAAGAACTGGCAACAGCCTTAAGGATTAAAGGGCTTCCCACACTTATGATTTATAAAGAAGGGGAAATGGTGTGGAGACAAAGCGGTGAGCAGGACGCCAATACGCTTATTGGTCTTATGAAAGAATACGTATAGTTTTTTATTCTAAAGCTAGCGTTTTAAATACTATCAAATGTGTATTCTTTTTCAGTAAAATATTCGAGTACTTTTGGTAAGGCGTATTGTAAGTTTCTATAAGCTTTAATACTATCGTGAAAAACGACAATACTTCCGTTTTTAGAATTACTTATTACATTATGAAGGCATTCCTCAGGAGATGTGTTTTTGTCCCAGTCTTTGGATAAGACATCCCATAAGATAATTTTGTATCCAGCATTTTTTAGTGTCGTCAACTTAGATTTACTTAGTTGTCCATAAGGTGGTCTAAATAGTTTGTTTTCTATTATTGAGTGCTCTGCTATTTTCTTTTCACATTCAAAAACATTTTCTATATACACATCCAGCTTGTTTTTTCTGGCTTTTAGATGGTTCATAGTATGATTACCGATACTATGTTCATTTGCAATGATTTTTTTAAAAATATTGGGATGTTTTTTTATGTTTTCTCCAATGCAAAAGAAAGTAGCTTTTGCTCCAAAAAACTGAAGTTGGTCTAATACAAACTCTGTAACATCAGGAATAGGTCCATCATCAAAGGTGAGATATATTTTTTTTCCCTTTTTTGCATAAAAATCCCAGGTGTAATTAGGGAAAAGCAGCTTAACGCTGTTAGGAGTTTTAGTAGGGATGATATCCAAATTAAATATATAAAAAGAGCCCTACAGTGGTAAGGCTCCATAAATTTACAAATTTGATGTATTTTCTAAAGTATCTAGTGACTGTAGGCTATCCAGAAATTCTTTTTCCAAATCTCGTTCTTGCTCTTCCAATGCATCTTGATTATCATATTCTTCATCTTCAGAATAAAGTCTAGTGAATAGACGAAGATATCTATTGAATTCTTCTGCTTTTTCTTCGATCATATCCCTGTCTTGATTGATCAATAGTAAATCCACCACACTACGATATCTTTCTACATTACTAACTATTTCACTGGCATATTTATATTGTTCTTCTAATGTAAGACTACCAAAATAGGTAAGCTGTTCTTGATATTTCTTTGCAATTTTGTTCCACAGCTCACGTGCTTTTTCCTTTTCTCCTACTTCATAATAACCGCTTACGTATGGTTCTAGCAAGGTGTAATACTCATAATACTCTATGGGCATTTTCTCCATACCTAAATTTAGAATCTCCTTGGCTTTTTCTTTTTTTCCTTCGTTGATAAGAGCTTCTACCAATCTTGCAAGATTACTTCTATAGGTTATGGCATTCTTGCGTGTTTCCGGGTCGTGATAGATATTAGGGTCTTCACTGTTTCCCCAATCCCAACTTGTCACGTTTTTGTACATCACATCTGTATCAATACGACCCATATCATATGGATTTCGTTTGTCGATTGGAGTTCTGATAGGAACTAATTTATAAGTAACACCATCTAATTGTAAATAGTCCTTCATCCATAAATAATCATCATCTCCAAAACTACCTCCGGTAAAGTAAATAGGTCTTTCCCAATTATTATTAGCAATGATATCGAGCATTAATAGACGGTTCTTAAATAGTAAATCTCCTTTAAGATGAATGTCTATATAAGGAACAATAAGATTTGCATCTTTTTGAGGAACTATTCCGTTTCTAAGAACTGCTTCTTTATCTACAGGGATTCTAATATGTTTAGAAGGGAAAGTGTTGACTTGCTTACCGTTTTGTAAATCTCCTTTGGTTTCTTTTTTATTACTTTGAATCCAATCCATCCAAGTCTTTATTGGAATGGTATCTCTTGTTATTGGTTTATAGTAAATCGCATCATTGTTCCCAAATCGATAGAAATCGTGTGTTAATTGCGATGGAATTGGCTTACCGTCATATGCTGCTCGCTTCATTTGATCAATATACCAATCTGTTGCAAATAAGCTAGTATTCACGGTTCGTACATCTGTTCGATATCCTTCTATATCCTGAGCATACCATAAGGCAAACGTATCATTATCTCCTATGGTAAATAGAATCGCATCTTCTTGACAAGACTGTAGATACATTTTAGCCATTGCCTGGGCAGTATATCTGTTAGAACGATCGTGATCATCCCAGTTTTGGGCAGCTAACAGAGTAGGTACAGCAAGTAAACATACTACCGTGACAATTGGAGCTAACAATTTAGGTTTCAGTGAATTTTTAAGAATATCAAATAGCGCATACACGCCAAAACCGATCCAAATAGCAAAAACATAAAAGGATCCAACAAGTGCATAATCACGTTCTCTAGGTTCAAAAGGCCTTTCATTAAGATATATTTTTAATGCTAAACCAGTGAATAAGAAAAAGACTAATAAAATCCAGAAATTCTTTTTATCCCGTTGCATCTGGAATACAAAACCAATAAGCCCTAATAATAAAGGTAAAAAGTAATAGGTGTTACGAGCTTTGTTTTTGGTTACATCACTAGGTAAGTTGTCTTGCGATCCAAGGTGTAACTCATCTATAAATTTAATACCGCTTAGCCAGTTTCCTTCTAGATTTGTGTATTTTCCTTGATTATCATCTTGTCGACCCACAAAATTCCACATAAAATATCTCCAGTACATATATCCCATTTGATATTCTATAAGATATTGAATGTTAGATTTGAAGGAAGGTTTTTCTACGTTAAGATAATCTCCAAAAGAACGTAAAAATTTGTTGTAATCATCATTATCGAGTTTCCCTACGGCGTATTCTCTTCTAAATTGTGTTACCGCTTCTAACAATTCAGATTCATCCTGATATTCCGGTTTTATAGTAAACTTAATAGGTCCGGTAAAATCCATATAATTAGCGATATGCTCGGTACTCCACATTCTTGGAAGAAAAGCCTTATGATCATCATCGATATTCTGTCGGGCATTTTTCCAGTCATTTACAATATCATATTTTCCGGTTTTGAGATTCTTTTCATATTTAGGCTTGTCGTCCTCATATGGATTATCTTCATCTAGCCCGGCATATATTTCGGTAAATTGTGGACCATAAAACAGATGTGTTTCAGGATATTGTTCTAGATTGTAATACGCTAGTAATTCACGAGCATTGTTTGGATTATTTTCGTTAATAACGGTTCCTGCGTTAGCTCTAATCGGCAACATAATCCAACAAGAGAACCCTATAAAAATAAATAACACACACAATACTGCAGAATTAATCAAAGGAAATTCTTTTTTCCGGGTATATTTTAGAATATAATAAAAGGCTGCAGCAATGACTAATCCTAAGAAGATAGTTCCGGAATTAAAAGGCATCCCGAGACTGTTTACAAAAGTTACTTCAAACCATCCAAATAATTTCAGAGTAGTGGGAAGTAATAATTTAAAAATAAACAAAAGAATTGCCACCACTACAATGTTAGCAACAATGAAGTTTTTTACAGTAACCTTGTAGTTTTTAAAATAATACAATAATCCGATAGCAGGAATGGAAAGTAGTCCCATAAAGTGAATCCCAAAAGAAAGTCCTGCAATAAATGCAATTAAAATTAACCATCGATTTCCTCGAGGATTATGCATATCTCTTTCCCAAAGTAATCCCAGATAGAAAAGTACAGATAAAATGCAGGTCGCCATGGCATATACTTCTGCTTCTACCGCATTAAACCAGAAACTATCAGTAAATGCAAATGCTAATGCACCTACCAGCCCACTTCCAAGAGTAGCGAAAGCTTTAGCTTCTGTGAATTCTTCATCTTTAATAATAAGCTTTTGTACTAAAATAGTGATAGACCAAAACATAAAAAGGATAGCAAATGCACTGGCAAAAGCTGAGGTCATATTTACTACAAACGCTATCTGAGTTGTGTCTGATGCAAATATTGAAGCAAAGGCTCCTATCATTTGAAACAAAGGTGCGCCAGGCGGATGTCCAACCTGTAACTTAGAAGAAGTTGCTATATATTCACCTGCATCCCAAAAACTGGCAGTTGGTTCTACGGTAAGATAGTAAACGCATAATGCAATGGTAAAAACTACCCATCCTAGTATTTTATTCCACTTTTTAAAGTTGAATGTACTCATAAGATATATCTATTATAAAAGGTGTGGCGAATTTAGTAATAAAAATACTTCTCTATTGGTTTTTTTAGCAAACGCTTAACAGAAGTTTATATTTTGATTGCGGTGCACATTTAATTTATCCGTAATTTAAATGTTAAAAAATGGAGAAGAGATATTTTTTTGTAAAAAATGTTTGCAGAGCAAAAAGAATATATTAAATTTGCACCCGCAATGACGCATTGGTCTATGGTGTAACTGGCAACACGTCTGGTTTTGGTCCAGAAGAGTCTAGGTTCGAGCCCTAGTAGACCAACATAAAAAGGAGCAACAAATTTAGTGTTGTTCCTTTTTTTTATTTGTAAAGGTCCTAACTAGAAATTGATATAAACATAAGGAAAACCAAAAGAGCAACAATTTTATTGTTGCTCTTTTGGTTAACCGCTTTTGCAGCAACTATATCTTAAAAGTCAATACAGGCCTTTTGGCATGGTTCACTACATCTTCTCCAAGGCTTCCGTTGATAAAGTGGGATAACCCTTTTCTTCCATGTGTGCTAATTCCAATGAGACCAGCATTAACAGAATTAGCAAAATTTAGAATTCCCTTTTCTACATTAATATCGTTATAGATGTTTAAAGAATAGTTTTCAATAGGCAAACCAGATATCATCAGATTCATTTTTTCTTCAGTTTCACTGGTGGTTTTAAAGCTATTGGCTGTATTTATCCATACTAGGTGTAGTTTAGCGTTTAGTTGTTTAGCAAATTCTGAGGCTGCGATTAAAGATGGTTTGTCTTCGTCATCAAAGTTTGTAGCATATACCAAATCATTAACACTAAATATGTCACAATCCTCTTTAATAACTAATACGGGTTTTTCTGAAGTTCTAACTACTTTCTCAGCGTTTGATCCAATAAATAATTCTTCAAAGCCCGAGGAGCCGTGAGATCCCATAATGATCATGTCGATATCATTTTTTTTGCAAGAATCCATAATGCCGTGTAGCACATCTTCAAAACTCACCGTTTCAAATATTTCCAGACCTTGCAGATAATCACTGGCTAAGACCTCTTCAAATTTTTTATGAGTTTGCTTCATAAAAAAAATGGCTTCTGGTGCCGGAGCAGAAGCTCCTGAAGACATTAAGTCAACCAAATGAACTGGCATTTCTAAAATGTGCAAAAGATAAATCTGACAGTCATTTTTTTTAGCTATTTGTGCAGCTACTTTTAAAGCACTTTCGGCTTGAGAGGAAAAATCTGTAGGTACTAGAATTTTTTTAATCATGATTAAGGTGTGTTTAGAATAATTGTCAATAAAATTAATTGATTCTGTATTATTTACTTAATAATTTAAAAGAAGTAGGTTAATAAAATAGGTTTTAATTCTGAATTTAAGCTTAATTAAGCGGTAATTCCTTAATAGTCATTTAAAATTACGAATAAATTCATTGTTAAGTGGGTTTTGAATATAAGATATTATTACTATCTTTGCACCGTTGAAATTAAAAAACCAGATGGAGGGGACGGAAAGTCCCCTCTTTTTATCTACCTATGTCGTTAAAAGATAAAGTTCAGAATTTGTTAGAAGAGGCACTATTAGAAAGGCCTTCGTTGTTTTTAATTGAACAAAAGATACATCCTGGTAATAGTATTGAGGTAATCATTGATGGTGATGAAGGAGTAACTGTAGAAGATTGTATTGCAGTTAGTAGGGCAATTGAACATAATTTGGATCGAGAAGAAGAAGATTTTTCATTACAGGTAATGTCGGCTGGAGTTTCTGAAGGACTTATTCATAAGCGTCAATATAAAAAAAATATAGGTAGAAAACTTAAGGTTAAAACAGAGGGTAATCAGACTATTGAGGGTGAATTAACTTCTGTGACAGATGATGACATTACGTTGGTTTGGAAAACAAGAGAACCCAAACCTGTAGGTAAAGGAAAAATAACAGTAACTAAAGAGGAGTGTATTTCGTATTCCGAAATACAAGAAGCAAAAGTTATAATAACATTTTAATTATAGATTGATATGGAAAATATCGCATTAATAGAGTCATTTTCAGAATTTAAGGATGATAAGTTAATCGATCGTGTTACGCTGATGGCGATCTTAGAAGATGTATTTAGGAATGCATTAAAAAAGAAATTTGGTAGTGATGATAATTTCGATATCATTATAAATCCCGATAAAGGGGATTTAGAAATTTGGAGAAACCGTGTGGTGGTTGCAGATGGAGAGGTTGAAGATGGGAATCAGGAAATATCTCTTTCTGAAGCTCAGAAGATAGAACCGGATTTTGAAATTGGTGAAGATGTTTCTCAAGAAGTAAAACTGATAGATTTAGGAAGACGTTCAATTTTAGCTTTACGTCAAAATCTAATTTCTAAAATACACGAACACGACAATACAAATATCTATAAGCAATTTAAAGAGTTAGAAGGAGAGATATATACGGCAGAAGTGCATCATATTCGCCATAGAGCGATAATCTTATTAGATGACGAAGGGAATGAGATTATTTTACCTAAAGACAGACAGATACCTTCGGATTTCTTCAGAAAAGGAGAGAATGTAAGAGGAGTTATCGAATCTGTAGAGTTAAAAGGTAATAAACCAGCTATTATAATGTCCAGAACATCTCCTTTATTTTTAGAGAAGTTGTTTGAGTCAGAAATACCTGAGGTGTTTGACGGATTGATTACAGTGAAAAAGGTAGTTAGAATACCAGGTGAAAAAGCTAAAGTTGCTGTAGATTCTTATGATGATAGAATTGATCCCGTTGGAGCTTGTGTTGGTATGAAAGGATCACGTATTCACGGTATCGTTAGAGAGCTCGGGAATGAAAATATAGATGTAATTAATTATACAAATAACTTACAGTTATATATCACGAGAGCTTTAAGTCCTGCAAGAGTAACATCTATAAAGCTTAATGAAGAAGGAGGTCGTGCAGAAGTTATGTTAAAACCTGAAGAGGTTTCTAAGGCTATTGGACGAGGAGGTCATAACATACGATTAGCAGGTCAATTAACTGGTTATGAGATAGATGTATTTAGAGAAGGTGTAGAGGAAGATGTAGAGTTATCAGAGTTCTCTGATGAGATTGATTCTTGGATTATAGAAGAGTTTGCTAAAATAGGATTAGATACAGCTAAGAGTATTTTAGAACAAGATATTAAAGATTTAGTAAAAAGAACAGATCTTGAGGAAGAGACTGTTGGTGAGGTTATTAGAATATTAAAATCAGAATTTGAAGATTAATAACTTCAATTAATTTATATTTGAGCATAAAATAATAGGCATTTATGGCTGAAGCAAAAACAATGAGATTAAATAAGGTATTACGCGAATTCAATATCTCGCTAGATCGGGCTGTTGACTTTTTGAATTCAAAAGGTCATGAGATAGACTCGCGTCCTACCACAAAAATTTCTTCAGAGATCTATCAGCTGTTGTTTGACGAATTTCAGACAGACAAGAGTAAGAAGGTGGCTTCAAAAGAGGTTGGAGAGGAAAAAAGAAAAGAGAAAGAAGCGCTGCGTGTGCAGATTGAGTCGGAGCAGGAGGAAAAACGTAAGCGTGCTGAAGCCCGTGAAGTTGTAAAAGCTAAAGCCCAATTAACCGGACCTAAACAAGTTGGTAAGATTGATTTAGACAAGAAAGAAGAAACTGCCGAACAGCCCAAAGAAAAAGAAGCAGTGGAAGCTCCAAAAAAAGAGGAGAAAAAAGAAGAGGAAAAGAAACCCGAAGTTATTTCAAATAGACCTCCAAAAAAGGGTATTAAGGTAGCTAAAGTTGCCGCTATTGATCTAGAGCAGAAAAAAGCTTCAAAACCGGTAGAGCAGCAAACACCTAAAAAGGATACTTCGGTTGCTCAAGAGCCCGAAGCTCAGGCAGAATCTGTAAAGGTTGAAACGCAATACAAGAAATTGGATGGTCCTAATTTTACAGGTCAGAAAATTGATTTAACTAAATTTCAGAAGCCGCCTAAGAAGAAAGAAGATAAGTCGGATAAATCTTCTGATGGAGATGCAAAGAAGCGCCGTAGAAGAATAAGTAAAGACGGTGGCGGTAAACCAGGAGGACCTGGTAATAGACAAGGTGGCGGTCGCGGTCCAGGAAATCGAGGTCCCGGAAACCGTGGTCCCGGAAAAGGAAAAAGACCTGCAATTGTTAAAGAAGAACCAAGCGAAGAAGAAGTACAAAAGCAGGTTAGAGAAACTCTTGAAAAGCTTCAAGGGAAATCTAATAAATCCAAAGCAGCAAAATATCGTAGAGATAAGCGTGATCAACACCGTCAGAAAGTAGAGGACGATGTAGCACAACAAGAACAAGAAAGTAAAGTACTTAAGGTAACTGAATTCGTTACTGTTTCAGAGGTAGCCACGATGATGGATGTTCCTACGACTCAAGTAATATCGGCTTGTATGTCATTGGGTATCATGGTTACTATGAACCAGCGTTTGGATGCTGAAACACTTTCTATCGTTGCAGATGAATTTGGTTATGAAGTTGATTTTGTAACATCAGATATAGAGGAATCTATAGAGGAAATTGTGGATGCTCCAGAAGATCTTATGTTAAGAGCTCCTATTGTTACTGTAATGGGTCACGTAGATCACGGAAAAACATCTTTACTGGATTATATTCGTGAAGAAAATGTAATTGCCGGAGAAAGTGGTGGGATAACTCAGCATATTGGGGCATACGGAGTGCAATTGAGTAATGGACAAAAAATAGCGTTCCTTGATACTCCGGGTCACGAAGCCTTTACGGCGATGCGTGCTCGTGGTGCCCAGGTAACAGATTTAGCTATTATTGTAATTGCAGCAGATGATGATGTGATGCCGCAAACAAAAGAAGCCATTAGTCACGCACAAGCTGCAGGGGTACCAATTGTTTTTGCAATTAATAAAGTGGATAGGCCAGAGGCAAACCCAGAGAAGATAAAAGAGAAATTAGCAGCTATGAACTTGTTGGTAGAAGATTGGGGAGGAAAAATTCAATCCCATGATATTTCTGCTAAAACCGGGCAAGGAGTTAAGGAGCTTTTAGAAAAAGTACTTTTGGAAGCTGAAATACTAGAACTTAAGGCTAATCCTGATAGATTGGCTTCAGGAACAGTAGTAGAGGCGTTCCTTGATAAAGGTAGAGGGTATGTGTCTACAATTTTAGTACAGACAGGTACGCTACGAGTTGGTGATTACGTGTTAGCTGGTAAAAATAGTGGTAAGGTGAAGGCGATGCAGGATGAACGAGGTAATAATGTAAAAGAAGCTGGACCTTCTACACCGGTATCGATATTGGGTCTGGATGGAGCGCCACAAGCAGGTGATAAATTTAGTGTTCTGGAGGATGAAAGAGAGGCTAAAGATATTGCGTCTAAAAGAGCTCAGTTACATAGAGAACAATCTGTTCGTACACAAAGACACATTACGCTGGATGAAATTGGACGACGAATTGCTCTTGGAGACTTTAAAGAATTAAATATTATTCTTAAGGGTGATGTGGATGGTTCAGTAGAAGCTTTGACGGATTCGTTCCAGAAATTATCTACCGAAGAAATTCATGTAAATATTATTCATAAAGCCGTAGGTGCTATTACAGAAAGTGACGTGTTACTAGCATCGGCTTCTGATGCGATCATCATTGGATTTAATGTAAGGCCTGCCGGTAATGCTCGTCAGGTAGCTGATAAAGAAGAAATCGATATCAGAACATATTCGATTATTTATGATGCGATCAATGATCTTAAGGATGCAATGGAAGGTATGCTTTCTCCAGTAATGAAAGAAGAAATTACCGGTACTGCAGAGATTAGAGAGACATTTAAGATATCTAAAGTTGGAACCATTGCAGGTTGTATGGTTCAAACCGGTAAAATAATCCGTAACGCAGGGATACGATTAATCCGCGAAGGAGTTGTTGTATATACCGGAGAGCTTTCTTCTTTAAAGAGATTTAAAGATGATGTAAAAGAAGTTGCTAAAGGATATGATTGTGGTTTACAGATTAAAAATTACAATGACATTAAGATAGGTGATGTAGTTGAGTCCTTCCAGGAAGTAGCTGTGAAGAAAAAATTATAATACCACATAATTAAGTAAATAAGAAAGCCTGATCATATGATCAGGCTTTCTTATTTACAAGTATTTGGATGATATAAAAAAAGATTTATTTTTTTTCAGGTTTAAAAGGAAATGCTCCTGCAAATTCTTTTTTAATATCTTTTAAAGCTCTGTCCATTTCTAATTTACTACGGTAGTTGCCAATCCAAACTTTAAAGTCCGGGGTTTCCCATTTAATGTCTGTTTTCCATTGGGGAAATGTGGTCTCTGCTTTTCTTAGAACTTTTTGAGCCTCGTTCATATTTCCGTTATATAACTGGATTCTATAATTCTCACTTAACACCCCATCTTTATCCATTTTTGTTTTGATATCCAACAACTGCTTAATCCTGGGATCTTGATTTACGGTAATCGTGGGTTCGGCTGGAGGGGTCATTTCTATAGTGGTAAAAACAGTCGGATTGTCAGAATTTGTCGAATCCTGTGCACTTAAATAAGTGATTCCCGAAAAACAAAAACCTAATAGTAAAAGGTTGTTTTTTTTATTTAAAATTCTCATTACAAATAGATTTGATACAAAGGTAAAGTTTAATAACTCAATATCCTTTAAAAATATTATTTAGAATTGTTATAAATTAGCACTTAACAGTTCGCTAACATTTCTAAAATCGACTTATTATAGTACTTTTGCTGTCGAATTAAACGGACTTGGTTTTTTGTCATTTTTTACGAATAATGAAAAAACCATACCAAAATTTAGACGATAATTCTACTTAATAATATGAAACAGGTGAAATACCGAAATTCAGCCTCAAAACTCCTACTTCTAGGAACTGTTTTTTTATTCTCTTTATTGAATCCAGTTTTTGCGCAGGAAGAAGCGGCAACAACGGAAGCTGCAGCTGTAGAATCCACTGATGGTGGAGATGTTGCGAAAGGAGAAGCTTTGTTCAAATCGCTTTGTGCTGCTTGTCATAAGCGGTATAAGAAAGCAGTTGGTCCAGCGCTTTTTGGAGTAGCTGATAAGTATGAGAGAGAGTGGTTGTATTCTTGGATTAAAAATAGTGCCGCAATGATTGCATCAGGTGATGCACAGGCCATTGCTATTTGGGAGGAGTATAATAAGACTTCGATGAATGCATTTCCTCAACTAACAAATACTGATATCGACAATATCTTGGCATATGTAATGGTGCCTAAGGCAGATCCGCCACCTGCAGCTGCGGCTGGAGCTTTGCCTACTGGTTCTTCAGGAGGTTCAGGTGTTTCTTCTAACCTTGTATTAGCGGCATTAGCATTAGTGTTCCTAATGCTAGTGGTTGTTTTGTTCCTAGTGAATAAAACACTTAGAAGTTTCGCAGAAGCTAATGGTGTTGAATTACCAGAGGCAGAAGCTAGAACTCCAATATGGAAGGCATTTGTTCAGAACCAATTTTTAGTATTGGTTACTGCTGTATTCTTGTTGTTAGGAAGTGGGTACTTTGTATACGGATATTTTATGCAAGTAGGAGTTGATCAGGGATATATGCCGATTCAGCCAATTCATTATTCGCATAAGATTCATGCGGGCGAAAATAAGATAGAGTGTAAGTATTGTCACTCTTCGGCAAGAGTGTCTAAGCATTCTGGAATCCCTTCTTTAAATGTTTGTATGAATTGTCACAAATCTATTGCTGAGGTGGCAGAAAGTACGGCTACAGAGGAATATTCAAAAGAATTCTATGACGGTGAAATTCAGAAATTATATAAAGCCGTTGGTTGGGACGAGAATACACAATCGTACACTGGTGAGACTGAACCTGTGAAATGGGTACGTATTCATAATCTTCCTGACTTTGCATATTTTAATCACTCTCAGCACGTAAGTGTTGCAGGTATTGAGTGTCAGAAATGTCATGGACCGGTAGAAGAGATGGAGATTATGTACCAACACGCTCCTTTAACTATGGGATGGTGTATTAACTGTCACAGAGAAACTAATGTGAAAATGGAGGGCAATGAGTATTATGAAAAGATTCATAAAGAATTGTCTAAGAAATATGGAGTGGATAAATTGACTGCTGCTCAAATGGGTGGTCTGGAATGTGGTAAGTGCCACTATTAATAAATGATTTATTCGTTAAGCGAAAATAAGTAAGAAGCTAATATCAATTATATATGTCATCAAACAAGAAATACTGGAAAAGTGTTGAAGAGCTAAACGAAAATAGCTCTATTGTTGAGACGCTACAACAAAATGAATTCGTTCAGGAGATTCCTACGGATGAGTTTTTAGGAGATAAATCATCTCTGGAAAGTTCTTCGACTTCTCGTCGTGATTTTCTTAAATATGTAGGTTTTAGTACTGCAGCTGCATCCTTAGCAGCTTGTGAAGGCCCAGTGATTAAATCAATACCATATGTGGTGCAACCAGAAAGAATTGTTCCTGGTGTAGCAAATTATTATGCGACTACAATTGCTGATGGTTTTGATTTTGCTAGTGTTTTAATAAAGACAAGAGAGGGTCGACCAATCAAAGTGGAGAATAATAATCTGGCTACTTCTAACGGAGAAGCTAATGCCCGAGTTCATGCCTCGGTTCTGTCTTTGTATGATAGTTCTCGTTTACAAGGTCCGAAGAAGGGTGAAGAGGATATTAGCTGGGAAGATCTGGATAAAGAAGTTGGTGCTAAACTTAATAGTCTTGGAGGAAAACAAATTGTTTTATTGACTCAGACTTTTGCGAGCCCTTCGACTTCTAAATTGATAGCAGAGTTCAAAGCAAAATATAGTAATGTTTCTCATATAGTGTATGATGCGGTTTCTTCTAGTGAAGCATTGGATGCGTATGAGATGATGTATGGTGAAAGAGCTTTAGCGGATTATGACTTTTCTAAAGTAAATACCATTGTAAGTATTGCTGCAGATTTCTTAGGAGATTGGCAAGGTGGTGGATATGATGGAGGATATGCTCAAGGTCGTGTTCCGAAAAATGGTAAAATGTCAAAGCATATTCAGTTCGAGGCAAACATGTCTCTTTCTGGAGCAAATGCAGATAAAAGAATAAAAGCTACTCCAACACAGCAGAAGCAAGTGTTAGCTGCTTTATATAAGTATGTTACCGGAGCTGGGTCAAAAGGATCTTTAGACGCTGCATTGGATGCTGAGGTGGTAAAAGCTGCTAAGCAAATTCAGAAAGCTGGAAGTAACGCTGTTGTTGTTTCGGGAATTCAGGATGTAGATGCACAGTTGTTAGTTTTAGCAATAAACAAGCATATTACAAGTAAAGCTTTTAATAAAAATACGCCTCGTAAAATACGTCAGGGTAATGCAAAAGCTGTTGCTCAGTTAGTAAAAGATATGAACGCAGGACGCGTTGGAGGTTTGTTAATCGCGGGAGTTAATCCTGTATACACGCTTGCTAATGCCAATGAGTTTAAAGAAGGTCTTAAAAAAGTAGATGTATCAGTTGCATTTAGCATGCATAATGATGAAACTGCTTTAGAATGTAATTATGTGGCTACGACTCCGCATTATTTAGAGTCTTGGGGTGATGTTGAACTAAAGAAAGGAAGCTACAGTTTAATGCAGCCTACTATTCGCCCTTTATTTGATACCCGTCAATTTCAGGAAACATTATTAAAATGGACAGGAAATACAGTTGCATATAATGACTATATAAAAAGTGCGTGGACAGGGGTTCTAGGAGGAACTTCTTGGAATCAAGCATTGCACGATGGGGTATTGGTCAAGCCAGTACTAGCAAAAGAATCGTTAGAAACTGCCATTGCTACTCCAGAAGGAGATACTGCAGAAACTGAAATTCCAGTAGGTCCTAACGTAGGAGCAGCGGCAAGAAGATTGTCTACAGCAAAATCAAACGGATTAGAACTTACTTTATATACAAAAACTGCATTAGGTGATGGACAGCAGGCAAACAACCCTTGGTTGCAAGAGATGCCGGATCCAATTACCAGAGCTTCTTGGGATAATTATTTAACAGTTTCCAGAGCAGATGCAGAAGCTTTAGAATTGGTGAATGAGAATGTCGCTAACGGAGCTTTAAATGGAAGTTATGCTACTGTTACAGTTAATGGAGTTAATATAACTGCACCGGTAATTATTCAACCGGGACAAGCTCAAGGATCTGTAGGTTTAGCTTTAGGGTATGGTAAGAAAGCAGGTCTTAAAGAGGAAATGCAGGTAGGGGTAAATGCATATGCATTATATCAAAACCAAAATGCTGTTCAATCCGTTACGTTAGCAAAAGCTGAAGGTACGCACGAATTTGCTTGCGTGCAATTACACAATACATTAATGGGTCGTGGTGATATTATCAAAGAAACGACGCTAGAGATATTTAATACTAAGGATAAACACGAATGGAATGCGATTCCAGAAGTGAGTAAAAATCATATAGAATATGAAGTAACTTCTCCAGAAGTTGATCTTTGGGATGAGTTTGATCGTTCTATTGGACATCATTTTAACCTTTCTATTGATTTAAATGCTTGTACAGGATGTGGAGCTTGTGTGATTGCATGTCACGCAGAGAACAATGTTCCTGTAGTAGGTAAGTCTGAGATCAGAAGATCTCGTGATATGCACTGGTTGCGTATCGACCGTTATTATTCTTCAGAAGATAGCTTTGATGGCGATAATCAAAAGAAGAATGACATGAAAGGGCTAAGTAGTTCTTTGTCTGAGTTTGGAGAGATGGAAGTGCCTTCAGATAATCCAGAAGTTGCTTTTCAACCGGTAATGTGTCAACACTGTAATCACGCACCTTGCGAAACTGTTTGTCCTGTTGCGGCAACATCTCACGGTAGACAAGGTCAAAATCATATGGCATATAACCGTTGTGTAGGTACTAGATATTGTGCAAACAACTGTCCTTATAAAGTACGTAGATTTAACTGGTTCTTGTACAACGAAAATGATGAATTTGATTACCATATGAATAATGATTTAGGTCGTATGGTATTAAATCCTGATGTTACGGTTCGTTCAAGAGGAGTTATGGAAAAATGTTCTATGTGTATCCAAATGACTCAAAAGACAATTTTGGATGCTAAGCGAGATGGAAGAGCTATTAAGGATGGAGAGTTCCAAACAGCTTGTTCAGCTGCTTGTTCTTCTGGTGCAATGACATTTGGAGATATCAATGACAAGGACAGTAAAGTAGCTAAATTAACTGAGGATAAACGTATGTATCACTTACTTGAGCACGTAGGTACGAAACCAAATGTGATGTACCAAACGAAAGTAAGAAATACTACAGAAGCCTAATTAACTAAATAAAGAATCAATTCAATTATAAAGGATTATGTCTCATTACGAAGCACCTATAAGAAAGCCTTTAGTAACTGGCGATAAAACGTACCACGATGTAACTGTGGATGTTGCTGCACCAGTTGAAGGTAAAGCAAATAAATCTTGGTGGATTGTGTTTTCTATCGCTCTTTTTGCTTTCCTATGGGGAATAGGTTGTATAATTTATACAGTATCAACAGGTATTGGAACCTGGGGATTAAATAAAACAGTAGGATGGGCCTGGGATATTACCAACTTCGTTTGGTGGGTAGGTATAGGTCACGCAGGAACATTAATTTCTGCAGTACTATTGTTATTCCGTCAAAAATGGAGAATGGCGATAAATAGATCTGCAGAAGCGATGACCATATTTTCGGTTATTCAGGCAGGTTTGTTCCCTATCATACATATGGGACGTCCTTGGTTGGCATATTGGGTATTACCTATTCCGAATCAGTTTGGTTCTTTGTGGGTAAACTTTAACTCACCATTGCTTTGGGATGTATTTGCGATCTCAACCTATCTTTCGGTGTCATTGGTATTCTGGTGGACTGGTTTGTTACCTGATTTCGCTATGATTAGAGATCGTGCAATTACACCTTTCAATAAAAAAATATATGGTATCCTTTCATTTGGATGGAGTGGTAGAGCTAAGGATTGGCAACGTTTTGAAGAAGTATCTCTAGTGCTTGCAGGTCTGGCAACTCCATTAGTACTTTCAGTACATACAATTGTATCTTTTGACTTTGCTACATCAGTGATTCCGGGATGGCATACAACGATCTTCCCTCCATATTTTGTGGCAGGTGCGATCTTTTCAGGATTTGCAATGGTAAATACACTTCTTATCATAATGAGAAAGGTATCTAACCTTGAGAATTACATTACTATACAACATATAGAATTGATGAACATCGTAATTATGATTACGGGTTCTATAGTTGGTGTTGCGTATATTACAGAGCTGTTTGTAGCTTGGTACTCTGGTGTTGAGTACGAACAATATGCATTCTTGAACAGGGCAACTGGACCTTACTGGTGGGCATACTGGGCGATGATGTCTTGTAACGTATTCTCACCACAGTTTATGTGGTTCCCAAAATTAAGAAGGAGTATAATGTTCTCATTTATCATCTCTATTGTGGTAAACATTGGAATGTGGTTTGAGCGATTTGTAATTATTGTGACTTCGCTTCACAGAGATTACTTACCATCATCTTGGACGATGTTTTCTCCTACGTTTGTTGATATAGGAATATTTATCGGTACCATAGGATTCTTTTTCGTATTGTTCTTATTATATGCACGTACATTCCCTGTGATTGCTCAAGCAGAAGTAAAAACTATTTTGAAATCATCTGGTGAGAAGTATAAAAAACTTAGAGAAGCAGGAATAGATCACAGAGATGAGCTTCCAAAGGTTGGAGTTAAGGTTTCTTCAGAAACGATTGTAAAAGATATGGATTCAGAAGATACCCAAAAGAATCTGGATAGTTTATTAGGTAACATCGGTTCTTTTGATGCAAACGTTCAGAAGCCGGATGATCTTAAAAAGATAAATGGAATTGGTCCAGTGATGGAGGTTAAACTTAACGAACTAGGTATATTTACTTTTGATCAGGTAAGTAAAATGACTGAAACAGAATACAATTTATTAGATAGTATCACAGAATCTTTCCCAGGAAGAGCACAACGCGATGATTGGGCTGGGCAAGCTGAAAAATTAAAAAACAACTAGAAGTATGGCATCTAAAGTTATACATGCATTATATACAGATGATGATGTCCTAATGGACGCTGTAAAGCAGGTTCGCGCAGAACATTATCATATTGAAGAGGTTTATACTCCTTTTCCTGTTCACGGTCTTGATAAAGCAATGGGATTGGCTCCAACTAGGTTAGCAATAACATCGTTTATGTATGGATGTGTTGGTTTAACAGTGGCAATCACCATGATGAATTACATTATGATTGAAGATTGGCCTCAAAACATCGGAGGAAAACCAAGTTTTAGCTATATCGAAAATATGCCGGCTTTCGTTCCAATTATGTTCGAACTTACAGTATTCTTTGCAGCGCATTTAATGGTAATTACCTTTTATATGAGAAGTAAGTTGTGGCCATTTAAAGAAGCTGAAAATCCTGATGTAAGAACTACAGATGATCACTTCTTGATGGAAGTAGATGCTGGGAGTCACGATCTGGATGCAATGACAAGTTTCTTAAGTAATACAGGTGCTGTTGAAATTAAAGTAATAGATAAGCAAGAAGATAACCATTAGTAATAATGAAGAATAGTTTAAATATAATAGTAGTTGCAATAATGATGATAAGTATTGTTTCTTGTAAAAAAGATTCAAAACCAAATTATCAGTATATGCCTAATATGTATGAACCAATAGGTTATGAAGCTTATGGTGAGTACGATGTTTTTCCAGGAGGTCAGGAAGCAATGCTACCTGTAGTGGGTTCTGTTCCAAGAGGGTGGATGCCGTATGATTATAAGAATGCTCCCGAGGGTTATCAATTAGCGAAGGATTCCTTAAAGAATCCAATTCGTTACACAAAAGAAAATGAGGAAGCGGGTAAAGCTTTATATGATATCTATTGTGCAATTTGTCACGGAAGTAAAGGGGATGGAAAAGGAACTTTAGTGCAAAGAGAAAAAATTCTTGGTGTTCCTAGCTATGATGATGTTGGTAGAGCTATTACAGAGGGTAGTATCTATCACGTAATGTATTACGGAATAAATTCTATGGGATCCTATGCTTCTCAGACCAATGAGCTCGAACGCTGGCAGATTGTACAGTATGTTCAGAAACTAAAGGCTGATCTTGAGGGTAAAACAGCGCGAATTGATAAAGAAAGTGATGCTCCTTCAAATTTAATTCCTGCGGTAGAGAAGAGACCCGAAGTAATTGAAGAAACTCACTAATTAATAAAAGTTAAGAATAACGATATTATAAAAATATGTATACGCTATCAAGTAAATTAAAATTATTTTCTATCATTCTTGTGGTTGTTGGTGCAATTGGGCTTACTATAGGTTTCGTTTCGGCTCCAAGTACTATCGAAGAGGTAAAAGAAATGATGGCAGAACACGATGCTCATGGAGGTGGACATGGTGATACGCACGCAACAACAGATACACATGCTACAGATGGGCATGGAACTGAAACTCATGGAAAAGAAGATGCACACGGTGGAGATGCTCATTATGAGCACACTTTACATCAATTACAGAATAAGCCTTGGGCAGCATTGTATGTAGCAGCGTTTTTCTTTTTTATGATTGCATTAGGTGTATTGGCATTTTATGCGATACAGTTTGCTTCACAAGCAGGTTGGTCTCCAGTTTTATTTAGAGTGATGGAGGCGATTACGGCATATTTAGTTCCTGGAGGGATCATACTTTTTGTGATACTTGCCTTATCAGGTTTCCATATAAATCATTTGTTTGTATGGGCAGATCCAGAAGTAGTTGCTCATGATAAGTTATTACAAGGAAAAGCTAGTTGGTTAAATGGTGGTTGGTTTATTTTTAGAGCAGCATTTTTCTTAGGTGGATGGATGTTATATAGACATTTTGCTGTTAAGTACTCCAGAAAGCAAGATGAAGATGCAACTGGTAATAAGTGGTACAAAAAGAGTTTTAAGATTGCAGCCGGATTCCTAGTGTTTTTTATATACACCGAGTCTATGGCTTCTTGGGATTGGATTATGAGTTTTGATCCGCACTGGTTTAGTACACTATTTGGTTGGTATGTATTCGCTAGTTTATTTGTATCTGGTATTACTACAATCGCTTTAATTACAATCTACTTGAAGTCAAAAGGATACTTAGAATTTGTTAATAATAGTCACATTCATGATTTAGCTAAGTTTATGTTTGGTGTTAGTATATTCTGGACGTACTTATGGTTCTCACAGTTTATGCTGATCTGGTATTCTAATATACCTGAGGAGGTAACATATTTCATTACTCGTATTGAAGATTATAAATTACCATTCTTCGGGATGTTAGTGATGAACTTTATATTCCCATTATTAGTATTAATGAATAGCGATTACAAACGTATTAACTGGTTTGTTGTAATGGCGGGGGTCATTATTTTATGCGGACACTATGTGGATGTTTTCAATATGGTAATGCCTGCAACAGTAGGAGAATCCTGGTTCATTGGTGTTACCGAAATTAGTGCTGTATTATTGTTCTTAGGTTTATTCTTATTTGTAGTATTTAAAGCACTTACCAAAGCACCATTATTAGCTAAGGGTAATCCTTATATCGAAGAAAGTAAACACTTTCATTATTAAAAATTAGATCGTAAAAAAGAAGATAGATAAAAAATGACTGTATTCTTAACCATAGTAGTTATAGCGCTTATTGGAATCTCCTTATGGCAGATGTCAAAAATATTGAAATTGTCTCAAGCTAAAGGTGCGGATGATTCTCAGGTAGCTAATGACAAGGATAATAACTTACAAGGTAAGTTGATGCTTGCTTTTGTTGTATTCATATACCTTTTGACAATATTTTGTTTTGTACAATATAATAGCTTTTTCCTTCCGGAATCTGCTTCAGAACATGGAGTAGAGTATGATAGGTTAATGTTAATCTCTATGGTGTTAATCATGTTTGTTCAGATTATTACACAGGGACTATTACATTTCTTTTCTTATAAGTATAGGGGAAATAAAAACAATAAGGCGTTATTTTTTGCAGACAATGATAAATTAGAATTTATCTGGACAATTATTCCAGTGATTGTTTTGGCAGGATTGATCATATACGGATTGTTTACTTGGACTGATATCATGAATATTGATGAAGAAGAAGGAAATCCTTTGATTATAGAGCTTTATGCGTATCAATTCGATTGGAGAGCTAGATACTCAGGAGAAGATAACGTGTTAGGAAAAGCAAATGTTCGTTTTATAGAGGGAGTAAATACATTAGGTTTAGACGCTTCTGATTCTTATGGAATGGATGATAAGATCGTAAACGAGTTACACCTACCTGTTAATAGAAAGGTAATTTTTAAGATGCGTTCTCAGGATGTATTGCACTCTGCTTATATGCCTTTTTTTAGAGCTCAAATGAATGTAGTGCCTGGTATGATAACAGAATTTTCATATACACCAACCATGACTTCTGAAGAAATGCGTAATAGCGAGTTTATGGTAGAAAAGGTAGCTACTATTAATAAGATTAGAAGAGAAAAGAGCAAGCAGTTGGTGGCGGCCGGAGATGAAGCTCTTGAGAATTATGAATTTGATTATTACTTATTATGTAATAAAATTTGTGGCGCTTCTCACTACAATATGCAAATGAAAATTGTAGTCGAGTCAGAAGAGGATTACAACGCTTGGTTGAAAACGCAACAGACTTTTAAAGAGCAATTATCAGCTCAGGCAAGTAACTAAGAAGAAAAAGAAGAATTAATATATTTTATTAAAAGAATTACTGTATGTCAGCAATAGCACACGTAGATGGTCACGCAGAAGATCACGATCACGGACATCATCATAAAGAGACATTTATAACTAAATACATTTTTAGTCAAGATCATAAGATGATCTCCAAACAGTATTTGATTACTGGTTTGATTATGGGGATTATTGGTATTGCAATGTCTTTACTGTTTAGATTACAATTGGCATGGCCTGATCACAAGTTTACTGTTTTTGAAGTTTTACTAGGAAAGTTTGGTGAAGATGGTGTTATGGACCCTAGTATGTATTTAGCATTGGTAACCATTCATGGTACCATCATGGTTTTCTTTGTATTGACTGCCGGTTTGAGTGGTACGTTTAGTAACCTTCTGATTCCTTTGCAGATTGGTGCAAGAGATATGGCTTCTGGATTCTTAAACATGATATCATATTGGTTGTTTTTCTTAAGTAGTGTTATAATGGTGTTGTCTTTATTTGCTGAGGCAGGACCTGCATCTGCTGGATGGACAATTTATCCACCTCTAAGCGCCTTACCTCAAGCAATTGGTGGTTCTGGTACAGGAATGACGTTATGGTTAGTTTCTATGGCTATTTTCATTGCATCTTCTTTACTAGGTTCATTGAATTATGTAGTTACCGTAATTAATCTACGAACCAAAGGGATGTCAATGACCCGTATGCCATTAACTATTTGGGCGTTCTTTGTAACTGCTATTATTGGTATCGTATCATTCCCGGTTTTACTATCTGCAGCTTTGTTACTTATAATGGATAGAGGTTTCGGAACTTCATTTTATTTAAGTGATATTTATATCGCTGGAGAAGTATTACATAATCAAGGAGGTTCACCAGTACTTTTTGAACATTTGTTTTGGTTCTTAGGTCACCCTGAAGTATATATTGTATTATTACCTGCATTAGGAATAACATCAGAAATTATAGCAACAAATGCTCGTAAGCCTATCTTTGGATATAGAGCGATGGTTGCTTCGATCTTAGCCATTGCATTCTTATCTACAATTGTTTGGGGTCACCATATGTTTATCTCCGGAATGAATCCATTCTTAGGTTCGGTATTTACATTTACAACGCTATTGATTGCAATACCATCTGCGGTAAAAGCATTTAATTATATAACAACTCTATGGAAAGGTAATCTGCAGCTTAATCCTGCAATGTTATTTTCTATAGGATTAGTATCTACATTTATTACAGGAGGTCTTACAGGGATTATTCTTGGAGATAGTACTTTAGACATTAATGTACACGATACATATTTCGTGGTAGCACATTTCCACTTGGTAATGGGTATCTCTGCATTATATGGTTTGTTTGCAGGAGTATATCACTGGTTTCCTAAGATGTATGGTAAAATGATGAATAAGAACTTGGGATATGTACATTTCTGGGTAACAGCAATAGGTGCTTACGGAGTATTCTTCCCGATGCACTTCATTGGTATGGCAGGATTACCACGTAGGTATTATACAAATAGCTATTTCCCGTACTTTGATGATTTGGCAGATACGAATGTGTTAATTACTGTTTTTGCTTTAATTACAGCAGCAGCACAATTAGTATTCCTATATAACTTTATACATTCAATTTTCTACGGAAAGAAAGCAACACAAAATCCTTGGAAATCCAATACTATGGAATGGACTACTCCGGTAGAACATTTACACGGTAACTGGCCTGGAGCTATTCCTCACGTATATAGATGGCCTTATGACTATAGTAAAACCAGAGAAGATGGTGAGTATGTAATCCCTGGACAAGATTTCGTTTCTCAAATCACTCCATTACAAGATGGTGAAGAAGAGATGCATCATTAAAAATATCATTAAAAGAGAAAGCCCTTTTGACCAGTGTCAAAAGGGCTTTCTCTTTTTAAATCAAGATGGTTTTTAGTTACAATATTGAAAATAGTAACTTAGTGATGTGTAAAAGTTACATTTTAGTCATATTAAAACAACAACTTATAATTGAATTTTATTTCCCCAGCACATATCTCTTGTTATCTAACTATCGTAATAGTATTTTTTTGTGGGTTATTTTTTGGTAACGAAGAATTGGTTTTCATAAAACCAATTTCATCTTTAACACTGATTTGGATCTATTTTGAAAATATAGAAAAAGTTAGGGTTTTGTATCCTTTTATTATCATAATCATAATAGTAAATGATGTTCTGGTCTTAAGCGATTTTGAGCGATTTTTCGACTATATAGGTATTTTATTACCGCTCTATTATTCGTTATGTTCTTACTTGTTATTTCCATTTATTTCTTTCAGAGGCATTAAATACAAAGAGGTGTTTTCGCCTTCAGTTTTAATAAGTTTATTGTTGGTTATTTACCTCGCCTTTTCAATATTTAATATGACAATGCCTGGTTTTAAGGAATCAATTGGTTATGCTATACTAATAATTATTTCATTATTTTATTTTTTAGCGTGCTGCTTTATAATTTATTTGAGAAATCATCATACACACTCTTATTATTTATTGATTGCAGCAAGTAGTTGTATTTTGGTAAATGCTTTGGTACCTATCCAAGAGTTGTATTATCATAATTCAGTTTTTGAAGCGGTGATATATTCGGCGGATATTATTGCAATGTTTTTCTATCTTAAATTTTTGATACATGCTAAGCCAATAAAAGAAAGTAATAACGCTAATTTTATTTAGTATCATAGAGCTTTGTATAGTTTGGATTATTTGATGAATCAGTATAATAATGTGATTTCAGAATGAATGAAAACCCCTTTGAAAGATTTGATGTTAAATCAAAATAATTTTTCACGGTTAGTATGTTATCTTTGTTGAAGAATATAGAAAATTGTTATTTATGAACGAAAATCTAAATCCGTCAAGCGAAAACTTTTCTAATGAAGACTTAGATATAGAAAGAGCTTTAAGACCACTTGCTTTTGAAGATTTTGCTGGACAGGATCAAGTGCTTGAAAATCTAAAAATTTTCGTTCAAGCAGCAAATCTAAGAGATGAGGCGTTGGATCATACCTTGTTTCATGGACCTCCTGGTTTAGGTAAAACTACATTAGCACATATTCTTGCCAATGAACTAGGAGTCGGAATTAAAGTTACTTCAGGACCCGTTTTAGATAAACCTGGTGATTTAGCTGGTTTGTTAACCAATCTTGATGATAGAGATGTGTTATTTATAGACGAAATTCATCGATTAAGCCCAATTGTGGAAGAGTACTTATATTCGGCAATGGAAGACTACAAGATTGACATCATGATCGAAAGTGGTCCGAATGCACGTACAGTTCAGATTAACTTAAATCCATTTACTCTTGTAGGAGCGACTACTCGATCCGGTTTATTAACAGCACCGATGCGTGCTCGTTTTGGGATTCAGTCCAGATTACAATATTACACGACAGAGTTGTTAGCTACCATCGTAGAAAGAAGTGCACATATATTAAATGTTCCTATATCAATGGAAGCCTCCATAGAAATAGCGGGAAGAAGTAGAGGGACACCAAGGATAGCTAATGCATTGCTGCGTAGAGTGCGGGATTTTGCGCAAATCAAAGGTAACGGGAGCATTGATATAGAGATTTCTAAATTCGCTCTTAAAGCACTTAATGTAGATGCACACGGTCTTGATGAAATGGACAACAAGATTTTAACAACACTTATAGATAAGTTTAAAGGAGGCCCCGTAGGGATTACAACCTTAGCAACTGCAGTAAGTGAGAGTGCTGAAACTATAGAAGAAGTATATGAACCTTTTTTGATTCAACAAGGGTTTATTATGCGAACACCTAGAGGTAGAGAGGTCACAGAAGCAGCGTATAAGCATCTGGGGCGTGTTAAAGGAGGAATTCAGGGAGGTTTATTCTAAATTAAATCTTCCATTAATAACAGAAAGAAGTATGGTAATCCCAAAAGTCTCCTTTATTAAGGTTCTAAAAAATGCTAAAAGGATTTTAAGTAACCCATTGCCATTTCATCACGAGAATTTTAAAAAACATGGAGACGTTTTTCAAGTAAGTTTGGGGTTTGGGAAATCAGTAATTTTTACCAGAGATGCTGGTTTTGCAAAGCATATGCTACAGAATCAACATCGAAAGTATTATAAGTCGTCGCTTCAGACAAAAGACCTAGGGAAGTACATAGGAAATGGTTTATTGACTTCAAATGGTGAGCATTGGTTGAAGCAAAGAAGACTAATTCAACCTGCGTTTTACAAAAAAAAGATAGATCTGATTGCAGAAACAATTAGACAAACTATTAGAGAAGAAATCACTAGAATAGAACCGGATAAGACCATTGATATTTATCCGTTAATGAATGATTTAGCTTTTAAGGTTGTTGCAAAATCTTTGTTTAGCTACACAGATACAGGAGACACTATGGCTAGACTTCAGCATATTACTGAAGCTGCACAGAAATCCTTAATAAGAGAAATTAGACAACCTTATAAAAGATGGTGGTTTCATCTTAGTGGTCAGATTAAAACTACACTCACCTTAACTCAGGAAGCTAGAAATATACTGAACAATATCATTGAAGAAAGAAGAAATTCAAAAGACTCATATGATGATCTTTTGGATATGTTATTAAGTTCAACATACGAGGATGGTAGTGCCATGGATAATGAAAGGTTGATTGATGAAATACTCATTCTATTTGTGGCTGGACACGAAACTACGTCAAATGTCTTATCCTTTTGTCTAAGTTTATTAGCGTTGCATCCCAAGATTCAAGACAAAGCATACAAAGAAGTTCAGGCGCTTGGTTCAGAAGATTTGACATTAATGGAGCAATTTGATAAAAGTAAATATGTAGCACAATGTATTGAGGAAGCTATGCGCTTATATCCACCGGCGTATTTCTCCGATAGAGTTAATATAGAAGATGATACGTATAATAATATACTATTACCAAAAGGAACGACTATTCTAATTTCATTTTTTGAGATACATAGACATCAAGATTTTTGGAAGGATCCGTCGGTTTTTGAACCAGATCGCTTTCATTCTGATCATAAAAAAGAGTATTCTGATTGGTATTTTCCCTTTGGAGCCGGCCCAAGAATGTGTGTAGGTAGTAATTTTGCAATGTACGAAATGATTTATACGGTTAGTGAGTTAGTAAGAAAGTATAAAATTTCTACTTCGATATCCGAGATAAAGATAAAACCATTGATCACATTAAAACCGGTAAACGCGATATTGAGATTTGAAAAAAGATAAAATATTGTGAGTAATACAGCTTTGCATACTCAATTAATCAAATCCGAAGCAAAACGCTTAGGTTTTCTCTCTTGTGGTATTAGTAAGGCTGAGTTTTTAGAACAAGAAGCACCTCGTTTAGAAAAATGGTTGAACCAAAATATGCAAGGACAGATGTCGTATATGGAAAACCATTTTGACAAACGCCTTGATCCTACTAAGCTGGTTGAAGGCTCAAAAAGTGTCATTTCCTTATTATTGAATTATTTTCCTTCTGAAACTCAAAAAGATCCGGATGCACCTAAAATTTCTAAGTATGCATATGGTCAGGATTATCATCATGTAATAAAACATAAACTAAAACAACTTCAGGAGTTTATTTCAGAAAACATAGGGGAGGTTCACGGAAGAGCATTTGTGGATTCTGCACCCGTTTTAGATAAAGCATGGGCTGCAAAAAGTGGTTTGGGTTGGATTGGAAAGAATAGTAATCTGTTAACTCAAAAAGTAGGATCATACTACTTCATCGCAGAGTTGATTGTTGATCTGGAATTAGAATATGACACCCCGGTAACAGATCATTGTGGAACATGTACAGCTTGTATAGATGCTTGTCCTACGCAAGCAATTGTAGACCCTTATGTAGTAGATGGTAGCAAGTGTATTTCCTATTTTACCATCGAATTAAAAGAAGAAATTCCTTCTGATTATAGAGGAAAGTTTGATAACTGGATGTTTGGTTGTGATGTTTGTCAGGATGTGTGTCCCTGGAATCGGTTTTCGAAACCACATAATGAACCTCTTTTCAACCCTAAACCAGATATACTGGAAATGACTAAAAAGGATTGGGAAGAAATCACCCAAGAAGTTTTTTCAAAAGTATTTCAAAAATCTGCAGTGAAACGAACTAAGTTTTCAGGGTTAAGCCGAAATATTCAGTTTTTGAAATAAAAGCTTTTATTATTTGAAGATTTCATAATACAAACGGTTGTATACCTGTTTTTACTTGTTTTTGGTATAAAAACGTTAATAATTTTAGGATAAACTTGTATATTCATCAGATTTTTGGCTAAAAATTTAAGTAATTTTAACTCATAATTACTTAAAACTTAGAATTTCTAAGAGGCTGAAAAGGTATATAAAGCATTAAACATTTCACACATGAATGAATTATCTTATATCGACATTACAGTCATTGTAGTGTATCTCATCGGGATTATTATCTATGGAATTTCAAAATCAAAACGAGGAAGCTCAGAAGATTATTTTTTAGGAGGAAGAACTATGACCTGGCCTATTGTCGGGATTGCCTTGTTTTCTGCTAATATTTCTAGTTCTACCTTAGTCGGATTAGCCTCAGATGCGTATCAGACAAATATAAATGTATATAACTATGAGTGGTTTGCTGTTGTTGTACTGATCTTTTTTGCGATTTTCTTTCTTCCATTTTATCTAAGATCAGGTGTGTATACAATGCCTGAGTTTTTAGAAAGAAGATACGATAAAAGATCCCGCTATTATTTTTCATTTATTACTGTTGTAGGAAATATTTTAGTGGATACTGCAGCGGGCTTGTATGTTGGTAAAATCGTATTGACATTGCTGTTTCCTTCTATGGATTCTACCTTGATTTTAGTGATATTAGCCGTTGCAGCAGCAGCTTATACAATTCCAGGAGGATTAAACTCTGTAATCCAAACAGAGGTGATACAGGCAATTTTATTGATTATAGGATCTTGTTTACTAACATATTTTGCTTTTGAGCAATTAGGAGGCGGCTGGTCAGGAATGATGGCAAAACTGGATACCATGTTATCTGCTGGAGAAGTGAATTTTGGAGACCGTTTAGCAGAAGGAAAATATATACCGGCAAATTCTGATGAAGTCTTTAGTCTTGTTAGACCAGATAATGATGAATTTATGCCGTGGTGGGGATTGTTAACTGGAGTTCCATTACTTGGATTTTACTTTTGGGCAAATAATCAATTTATGGTACAACGAGTTTTGGGAGCTAAAGATCTCAATCACGGACGTTGGGGAGCATTATTTGCAGGGTTACTTAAGTTGCCAGTGATTTTTATTATGGTAGTTCCAGGAGTATTAGCTTTATTACTATTTAGTACTTTAGATATTACAGGTCTTAATTATGCGCTGACCGATGGTACTATTTGTAACAACCTTTCGGATTGCCCTAATCTTACATATCCGGTACTATTGTTTCAGTTATTACCAGTAGGGGTTTTAGGATTAGTAGTAGCAGGACTAATGGCGGCAATGATGTCTTCGGTTTCCGCAACTTTTAATTCTGCGTCTACATTAGTAACAATGGATTTTGTAAAACAACTAAAACCTGAGCTTACCAGTAAGCAATTAGTACGGGTAGGTCAAATTACTACAGTAATTTTAGTAGTATTGGCTATTTCTTGGGTTCCTTTTATTGAAAGTGTAAGTGATTCCTTATGGACATATTTGCAGTTAGTAATTGCGTATACCTGTCCACCGGCGGTTTCGACGTTTGTACTAGGATTATTTTGGAAACGTGCTAATGGAAATGGATCCATAGTTAGTTTGCTTACAGGTTTTTCATTAGCAGTTTTAATGATTTTATCTCAGACATTCGATTGGGTTCCTGCCGTAAACGAATTACATTTCTTAGCAAAAGCTACTTGGTTGTTCGTAATATGTGTAGCATTACATATGATTGTAAGTTTGACTACTAAACCTCAATCCGAACAACAAATCAAGGAGTATACCTATAAAAGAGAAATGTTTATAGAAGAATCTAAAGACCTGGTGGGATTACCTTGGTATAAAAATTACAGGATTTTATCTGTCATCCTTTTGATAGTAACTGCCGTGGTTGTTGGTTTCTTTTGGTAATACAAAACATTGAATATGCTAAATTTAAAGTTTAAATATATAGTGCTTCTGATGCTTCCTGCATTATTTGTAACCTGTACAGATGAAAAGGAAACCTCGTATTTAGGCCATCAGCAAACTTTGGATAAACTAATTCTTCAGGAAGATACGGATGGAGATAAGAAAATAACGGTTGATGATAAGGGGCCAAAACAATTTGAATTTGTCGATTCAAATGGAGAAGCAAACTTGATAAAAGGAACCTATCATTTATCTAATTTGCTTCAGGAATTGGCGATAGCCGAAAAAGAAGATACGATTTCCTTAGATAAAATAACAGAATCTCCAAGTCATAGAATTTCAAGACTAATAAAGACCAGATATTGGGATAACCTTACCAGATCAGTTGATAAAAACGGATTAGCAAAAGTATTAGAGGATACCAAATCGGAGACAGATAGTTTTAGATTGTATGTGCCTTATAAAGATCAAGAAGCTATTACGTATTTTGAATCTATAAAATCAGAAATTCCTAAGCTTAAAATAATAACGCTTCCGGAGGATATTACACCAGAATATGTGAAGACGTTAAACGAAATTCCTGGTATTTTAAATTTAGCGCACAGTAAAGATGAAAAGGGTAATTATCAAGCGAAGCCGTTTGTAGTTCCTGGTGGAAGATTTAACGAAATGTATGGTTGGGATAGTTATTTCGAATCGGTAGGATTATTGATTGACGACAGAGCTGATCTTGCCATGTCTATGGCAGATAATTTTGGATATCAAATCGAGCATTATGGAAAGATTCTGAACGCTAACAGAAGTTATTATCTTACCAGAACACAGCCACCTTTTTTTAGTTCTTTGGTCAGAGAAATATACGAGCAAAACCCTAAAGTTTCGAGAGACTGGTTATCGAACAATTTAAAGATGATCATAAAAGAATACGAAACCGTATGGATGGAAAAAGGAGTGCGTCTAACAGAGACTGGATTAAGTCGTTTTTACGGAGAAGGGATTGGAATTCCGCCTGAAACAGAAGCAGGCCATTTTGACTTTATATTAAATAAGTATGCAGAAAAATACGATCTAAGTTTGGAGGAGTTTACCAAAAAATATAATTCCGGAGAAATAGAGGATCAGGAGCTTGATTTGTATTTTACTCATGACAGATCTATGCGAGAAAGTGGTCACGATACCTCTAATAGATTAGATGATGTTTGTGTGCATCTAAATACTGTCGGGATAAATAGTCTGCTATATAAATACGAACAGGATATCGCCTATCTGATTAGAGAAGCATTTCAAGATATATTTGTAGTTGATCACACAAAATATACATCCTTTATGTGGTTGACTAAAGCTGAGAAAAGAAAAAAACTCATAAACAATTTGTTGTGGGATGCTGAAAAAGAAGTTTACTATGACTATAATTTTCTTTCCAAAACACAACAAAAAATAGAATCTGCAACTAACTATTATCCACTTTGGGCAGGATTATGTTCCAAAGAACAGGCTGCATCTTTGGTAAATAGTTTATTTAATAATTTAGTTCAGAAAGGCGGTATTGCTGCAACCACAGATATCTCAAATAAAGAAGATCCTAATGCTCCTCAACGCCAATGGGATTACCCTAATGGTTGGGCGCCACACCAAATGATGATCTGGAGAGGTCTTATCAACTACGGATATGAAAAAGAAGCACAGGAGCTAGTATATAGATGGTTGTGGATGATCACAAAAAATGCAGTGAACTTTAATGGCACTATTCCTGAAAAATATGATGTCGTGAAATGTACACATAAAGTATATGCCGAATATGGCAACGTGGGTACAGAGTTTGACTATATAACTCCTAGTGGATTTGGCTGGATGAATGCATCCTATCAGTTAGGCTTAAGTTTTTTAGATAAAAAATTAAAATCTCAATTAGATCAACTTGTAGATCCTGATGATATCTTTATCAGAAAAGGTAAATAAGTGATAAATTCACAATATAATTCATAAAAAGATAGATAGTTTTCTGAAGTTTTAATTTTTTTGAAGATAACTGTGTTTTGCCTTTTGCATCTCGCACAGACTTGTACCTTTGTATTGCACACAATTTTTATTGATTTAGTATGAGTATCGAAAGTAAACGAAGAGAAGCACTAATTTATCACGCAAAACCCACTCCTGGTAAAATAAAAGTAGTACCCACCAAAAAATATGCAACCCAAAGAGATTTGTCACTGGCGTATTCTCCCGGAGTAGCAGAACCTTGTTTGGAAATCGAAAAAGATACAGCAAACGTATACAAGTATACTGCAAAAGGTAATCTGGTTGCTGTTATATCTAATGGTACAGCAGTTTTAGGATTGGGAGATATCGGCCCCGAAGCATCAAAACCCGTAATGGAAGGAAAAGGGTTGTTGTTTAAGATTTTTGCGGATATCGATGTGTTTGATATAGAAGTGGATACCAAAGACGTAGATGCGTTTATTGAAACTGTAAAAAATATTGCACCAACTTTTGGAGGTATTAATCTAGAGGATATAAAAGCTCCTGAAGCTTTTGAAATCGAAAGACGTCTTAAGGAAGAGTTAGATATTCCTGTAATGCACGATGATCAGCACGGAACAGCTATTATCTCTGCAGCAGCATTGTTAAATGCGTTAGAAATTGCCGAAAAGGATATCGATAAAGTAAAAATAGTAGTTAGTGGAGCTGGGGCAGCAGCAGTCTCTTGTACACGACTATATAAGGCCTTTGGAGCAAAATCAGAAAATATAGTAATGACGGATAGCAAAGGTGTGATCCGTAAAGATAGAGAAAACCTTACTTCAGAAAAAGCTGAATTTGCTACAGATAGAGATATTGATTCGCTAGAAGATGCTATGAATGATGCAGATGTATTTATCGGATTGTCGATGGCTAATCTGGTAGAGCCAGAAATGTTATTGTCTATGGCTGATAATCCAATAGTGTTCGCAATGGCAAATCCTGATCCCGAAATCAGCTATGATTTAGCAATACAAACGCGTAAGGATATTATTATGGCGACAGGTCGAAGTGATCATCCTAATCAGGTAAATAATGTATTGGGTTTTCCTTTTATCTTTAGAGGAGCATTGGATGTAAGAGCTAAAGGTATTAATGAAGAAATGAAAATGGCAGCGGTTAAAGCGTTGGCAGATTTAGCGAAAGAGCCCGTACCTGAACAGGTAAATATTGCTTATGGAGAAACACGACTCAATTTTGGAAAAGATTATATCATACCAAAACCTTTTGATCCTAGATTAATTGCTAAAGTGCCTCCTGCCGTTGCTAAAGCAGCAATGGAAAGCGGTATCGCAACAGAGCCGATACAGGATTGGGATAAATATGAAAGTGACTTATTAGAGCGAATGGGGAATGATAATAAATTAGTAAGGTTGTTAATGGATCGCGCTAAATCAAGTCCAAAAAGAGTTGTTTTTGCAGAAGGAGATCACCTGGATGTGTTAAAAGCAGCGCAAACCGTAAAAGAAGAAGGAATCGCTTTTCCTATTTTATTAGGACGAAAAGATATCATTCTGGAATTAATGAAGGAGATTGATTTTGATCCTAACGGAGTTACCATTATTGACCCAAAAGCAGATGAAGAAATTGATAGAAAAAACAAATATGCAGAGAAATACTGGCAGGATCATAGAAGAAAGGGAATAACTTTATATGGAGCACAGCGATTAATGCGTGAGCGTAATTATTTTGCTGCAATGATGGTCAATGAAGGAGATGCAGATGCTTTACTATCAGGGTATTCCAGAAGTTATCCTACGGTGTTAAAACCAATGTTAGAGCTAGTTGGATTGGCTAAAGGAGCGACCCGTATTGCAACTATGAATGTGATGATGACTAATAAAGGTCCTCTATTTATAAGTGATACTTCTATCAATATTGATCCTACATCTAAGGAATTAGCAAAAATTGCGCAGATGACAGCAAGGACTGTGGAGATGTTTGGTGTCGATCCTGTTGTTGCTATGATATCATATGCCAATTTTGGATCGTCAAAACACCCCAATGCCTCTAAGGTAAAAGATGCAGTTTCCTATTTACATCGTTACTATCCTAATCTTATTGTAGACGGAGAATTACAAATGGATTTTGCTCTGAATAGAGATATGCGTAAAGATAAATTTCCATTTTCTAAATTAAATGGACGCAAGGTAAATACATTGGTATTTCCTAATCTCGATTCTGCGAATAGTACTTATAAAATGCTTAAGGAACTAAATAACTCAGAATCTATTGGACCAATAATGATGGGGATGAAAAAACCTGTTCATATTCTTCAATTAGGAGCAAGCGTTGAAGAAATGGTGAATGTTGCTGCTGTCGCAGTTATTGATGCCCAGGAGAAAGAAAAAAGAGAGAAAGAGATGTTTTCTCTGGTTTCTGGGGAGATACAGTAAGAAATAGTACGGCAGATTTAATAGTTTAATAAGCTTCAAAGATGATGTGTTTTTGAAGCTTTTTTTTTTAAACGGCATTGTAGTATAATTTTATTACTTTTGGATGCTTAACATTCATTTAACTAATGATTACACAAATCAAGGGGCGACTTGTAGAAAAAAATCCTACTGAGGTAATAATAGATTGTAATGGAGTAGGATATATGCTGCATATTTCATTGCATACATTTTCTCTATTACCGGATCAGGAACTCTTACAATTATTTACACATCTGCAGGTAAAAGAAGATTCGCATACCTTATTTGGTTTTGCAGAAAAATCAGAGCGAGAGATTTTCAGGCTTTTAATTTCTGTTTCCGGAATTGGAGCTAGTACCGCCAGAACTATGTTGTCCTCCTTACATCCCGACCAGATTAAAGAAGCCATTGCATCTAATGATGTAGCAACTATACAATCCATTAAGGGTATTGGAGCAAAAACCGCTCAACGTGTAATTATAGATTTGAAAGATAAAATTCTTAAAGTTTATGATATTGATGAACTTTCTGTATCCCTAAACAATACTAATAAGGATGAAGCGTTATCTGCTTTAGAAACCCTTGGATTTAATCGAAAACTAGTAAGTAAAGTTGTTGACAAAATCCTAAAAACCAACCCCGCTGAAACTGTAGAAAATATTATTAAACAAGCACTAAAAAATTTATAAAAGCATTGAGTTCGTTACATTCCTTACACTTTAAATTTTTAAAGAGAATAGTTTGTTTAATTGCACTGTATAGTGGAGTGCTTTTTGGTCAGGAGAACGAGACCGTTCGTGATTCTACAAGTACAACCTTTTCATTGGGTGAGATTTCTCTTCCCGATCCTAATAGCATCGTATCAAAATATGAGTATGACCCAATCACCAATCGCTATATTTATCGAGAAATGTTGGGGAGTTTTAATGTCAGGTACCCACTTTTTCTTACTCCAGAAGAATTCGAAGCATTAGTAGAAGAAGAGCAAAGAAGAGACTATTTTAAGGAAAAAATAAGTGCTTTTAGTGGAAAAACTGATGGGAGTGAAGAAAAACGTAAAAACCTTCTTCCTATTTTCTATGTAAATTCCAGTTTTTTTGAAACCATTTTTGGGGGTAATGAGATCGAGATAATTCCGCAAGGATCTGTGGAAATGGATTTGGGTATCTTATATACCAAACAAGATAATCCTGCTTTTTCTCCCAGAAACCGTAGCAACTTTACATTTGATTTTGATCAAAGAATTAGTTTAAGTCTACTAGGAAAGGTTGGAAAAAGACTTCAAATAACAGCCAATTACGATACAGAGTCTACATTTGATTTTCAGAACCAGATAAAATTAGAATATACGCCCACAGAGGATGATATTATAAGAAGTATCGAAATTGGTAACGTAGCCATGCCGATAAACAATTCTCTAATTCAAGGGTCTCAAAGTCTTTTTGGAGCAAAACTTGGATTACAGTTTGGTAGAACGACCGTAACAGCCGTTTATTCCGAACAGCGATCCGAAACCAGATCAGTGAACGTTCAAGGAGGAGGAACTGTTGAGGATTTTGAAATAGAAGCAGTAGAGTACGACGATAATAGACACTATTTCTTGTCTCATTATTTTAGAGATACATACGATAATGCACTGACCAACTATCCGTTCATAAATAACAATATCCAAATTACCAGAATAGAAGTATGGCTTACAAATAGGGCAACAAGTGCACAAACTTTAAATGATGCCAGAAACATAGTGGCATTACAAGATTTAGGTGAATCTCCTGTAGCTGGTAATTTTAGTATTCCAGCATCGTTGTTTAATCAACCGGCTGGGTCTTTTCCGGATAACGGGAATAATGATCTAGATCCCACTGCCATAGGGCCAGCAGGACCTATAACGGATGCAGTACGGCAGATATCTTCAGTTCAGAGTGGATTTACAGGAGCCATTTCTGGTTTTAGTGAGGGTGAGGATTATGCGATTTTAGAAAATGCAAGACAATTAAATCCTAATGAGTATACACTAAATACACAATTGGGGTATATCTCTTTAAATCAAAAATTGAATAATGATGAGGTATTGGCAGTCGCTTTCCAATACACTTCTGGAGGTACTGTCTATCAGGTTGGAGAGTTTGCTAATGACGGGGTGGATGCAACTATAGGAAATGATTCTAGCGGAGGAGTGCCGTCTGGATCCAGTAATAGTTTGATAGTAAAAATGCTTAAAAGCCCAGTTTTTAGAGTAGATCTTCCTATCTGGGATTTGATGATGAAAAACATCTATAGTACGGGGGCCTTTAGATTGAGTGCAGAAGATTTTAGATTGAATATCGTATACGCTAACCCTTCTCCCGTTAATTACATCACCCAAGCTGAAGGTGCTTCTGTACCATTGCCTGATGATGTAGAGCAAACGAGATTATTAACGGTCTTTAATATGGATCGGTTGAATCCTAATAATGACCCTGTATTGGGTGCAGATGGGGCAGGAGATGGATTCTTTGATTATGTCCCTGGATTAACCATAGATCCGGAAAATGGTAGAGTTATCTTTACCACAGTAGAGCCATTTGGGCAACATCTTTTTAATAAGCTGGATAATGATGGGGCGTCTAATCCAAATGACTACATCAACCCCGGAGCCTATAATGACAATCAAGCTAAATATGTTTTTAGAGAGTTATATACGCAGACGAAGATTATTGCACGTCAGCAAGCTGCAGAAAATCAATATTTCAGGTTAAAAGGAAGGTACAAATCCTCTGGACAAGATGGAATTCCATTAGGGGCTTTTAATGTTCCGCAAGGTTCGGTTACAGTTACCGCAGGTGGTAGGACTTTACAAGAAGGTGTAGACTATACGGTAAATTATCAATTAGGTAGAGTAAATATTCTAGATGAAGCTTTGTTAGCATCTAACACCCCTATCCAGGTTTCGACGGAGAACAATGCAGTTTTTGGTCAACAAACCAAACGGTTTACAGGTTTAAATATTGAACATAAATTTAGTGATGACTTTATTATCGGGGGGACCTATTTAAATCTGAATGAGCGACCAATAACTCAAAAATCCAGTTATAACTTTGAACCCATCAACAATACATTGTTAGGATTCAATCTTAATTACTCAACAGAAGTGCCGTTCCTAACCAGAATGGTGAATAAGCTGCCTAATATTGATACAGATGTACCTTCAAATGTTTCGGTAAGAGCAGAAGGGGCTTATTTGATAGCTGGAGCACCAAAGGGAGCAGATTTTGGAGGCGAAGTAACTACTTACATTGATGATTTTGAAGGAGCACAAACACAGGTTGATGTGAGCTCTGCATTATCCTGGGAACTCTCTAGTGTACCTATCGGTTTTGGATCTAATAATCCTAATGAAGAGGTGGTGCTATCAGGAATTGAATCCGGATTCAGAAGGGCTGATTTGTCGTGGTATACAGTTGATCCTTTGTTTTATAGTAATGCCAGACCTAGCGGTGTTACAGATGAGGATCTAAATTTTAACGAGGCAAGAAGGGTTTTTATTGATGAGATTTTTCCGGTTACTGACAGGCCGCCTGGACAAACTTTGTCATTGTTTCCATTGGATTTACATTACAGACCAAGCGAGCGAGGTCCCTACAATTACAACAATAATGCTTCGGACAATATACTGCCAAATCCTGAAGATAATTTTGGTGGAATTATGAGACAAATAACTTCTACTAATTTTGAGCAATCCAATGTAGAATTTATTGAGTTTTGGTTGATGGATCCTTTTTTTGACCCTGGTGATGGACAAGAACCACTTACGAATGCAACAAGTGGAACTATCATCTTTAATTTAGGTAATATTAGTGAAGATGTACTAAAAGATGGGAGGAAACAATATGAAAACGGACTTCCTGCGGATGGATCTGATGAAGATACATTTCCAACGGATTTTGGTAAGGTTCCTGTAAATCAATCCTTGATCTATGCATTTGATACAGAAGGACAAGCAAGGTTAAACCAAGATGTGGGATATGATGGTTTAGATGATGTTCAGGAAGCAGCAGAGTTTCCTGGATTTGATCCTGATGACCCTGCAAACGATAATTACAGGTATTTCTTACAAGCTGAAGGAAACATCATAGAAAGATATAAAGATTACAACGGTTCTCAAGGAAATTCTCCAACTAGCGTTGCTAACGATGATAGAGGAAATACTACTTTTCCTACAGCAGAGGATGTGAACAGGGATAATACTATGAATACCATTGATAGCTATTATGAATATGAAATTCCTATTTTTCCAGGAATGGATGTAGGTAATGATGGGGGTACTGGATATATTTCTGATGCTCCTGAACCTGTTGATGAGTTAGTGTTAAATGGTATTAATAGGAGTACCAGATGGATTCGGTTTAAAATCCCAATTTATGAACCAACTGGTAGAAGAAATATTGGTGAGAATGATTTCAGGTCTATTCGTTTTATGAGAATGGTGGTAACTGATTTTGATCAGCCCGTAATTTTGAGATTTGCTACTTTGGATCTGGTACGAGGAGATTACAGGAGGTATGTGCAGCTTAACACAACAAATGATCTTACAAATGGATTGAATAATGATGGAAATGAAGTAATAGTAACCTCAGTGAGTTCAGAAGAAACACCTGGATATGCAACTCCTCCTGGTGTAAGAAGAGAAGAGTTAATCAACAATAATACGACTATAAGAGAAGATGAAAGAGCATTAGCTTTAACAGTTAATAATCTGCAACCAGATGATGCTCGTGGTGTTTATAAAAACTTCAATGTGGATATGCGTCAATATGAGAATTTGGAAATGTTTTTACACGCAGAAAACCTTCCGGCACAAACTTCATTGACGGACGATGAATTGACTGCATTTATAAGAATGGGGAATGATTTTACGAACAACTTTTATGAGATTGAATTACCCTTACAAGTTTCAAGCGGTAGTAGAGATAATCCAAATCCGGATGAGGTATGGCCAGAAGCAAATAGACTTAATCTTCCTTTAGAGTTTCTTCAGGAAATAAAGGCTACGGTGATAGGGACTTCTTCATTGAGCAGTGCAGATCTTAACTTTTTTGATGGTCCAAATAATCTTAGGGTTGGGATAAAAGGAAACCCAAACTTTGGAGATATTCAGATCATGATGGTCGGAGTAAAAAACTCAAGCAATTCCGACGAATCTGGTACGGTATGGTTTAACGAAATGCGTTTAAGCGGTCTTAAAAATCAAGGTGGTTGGGCTGCTGTAGGAAGCGTGGATGCTAACGTTGCGGATTTTGCCACAGTAAGTGCTTCAGGAAGAATCAGTACCATAGGTTTTGGTGGGATAGAACAAGGACCAAATGAGCGTAGTATCGAAGATGTAAAACAATATGATCTAACAACTAATGTTAATTTGGGGCAGCTTTTACCGAAGAAATGGGGTATACAAGTTCCATTTAATTACAGTAGAGGAGAAGAGCTGATTACTCCGCAGTATGATCCCGAGTTTTTAGATATTGAGTTAGATGATAGATTAGATCGTCAAACGGACGCCGCCGAAAAAGAAAGAATAAGAAAGCAATCGGTGAACTATACAAAAAGACAAAGCTTTAATGTGATTGGTCTTCGAAAAGATCGAACCGGCGATGCAAAACCGATGCCGTATGATGTAGAGAACTTCGCTTTTTCAGGAACTTATAACCAAACAGATCATCACGATTTTGAAATTGAAAATTCTTTAGAACAGAGTGTTCGTTTAGGAGGAACTTATGATTTTAGTTTTCAACCAAAAGAGGTGGAGCCTTTTAAGAAAATAAAGTTGCTGGGGAAAAGTAAATATTTTGACCTGATAAAAGACTTTAACTTTAACCTCTTACCAACAAGTGTTTCTGTAAATTCAAATATTACAAGACAATTTAACGAGCAAATCTTTAGAGATATTACACTTAATGAAGGTGACATACCTCCACTTCCTCTTACTCAGCGTAACTTTCTGTTTGATTGGCAATACGGGATTAATTATAATCTGACTAAATCTCTTAACTTTAGTTTTACGTCTGCAAATAATAGAATTGTTAAGAACTTTATCGATGATGAGGGCAGGGTAGATGAAACTATAGGTGTGTGGAGTGGTTTGTTTAATATAGGAGATCCTAACTTTCATAGCCAGCAGTTACAAGTCAACTATGAAATTCCGTTTAATAAAATTCCTTTGTTCAAGTTTATGAGGGCTACCTATTCATATTCGGCAGATTTTCAATGGACCAAAGGTAGTGAAGCGTTAAAAAACCTTGATGGAATTCCTGATTTAGGAAACACAATTCAAAATGCTAATGTGCATACTGTAAATGGTTCCTTGGATATGGGTACTTTATATAAGTATGTTGGTTTAACCAAGAAAAGACCTGGAAGAAAGAAGGCGAAGAAAAAGAAAACAGCAAAAGGAGGTGAAGAGAAAGAAGCATCTAAACCTGCATTGGCTGATAACAATAAAAAGAGAACCAAAAAGAAATCTAGTAAACTTACTGTTGGGGATAAAATTTTAAATACCGCGATAGGTCTGGTTACTGCGGTAAAGAAAGTAAATATTAATTATCAGCAGGATAACGGTATTTTCTTGCCGGGTTATCTGCGAGAACCGGGATTTGTAGGAACTTTAAAACCTACTGCAGGCTTTACCTTTGGTAGTCAGGCAGAAATAAGAGACTTAGCCGCTAGAAATGGTTGGTTAACCTTGTATGACGAGTTTAACCAGCAATATAGAGAAGTAGAAGGGCGGCAGTTGAATGTACAGGCTTCTGTGGATTTACTAAAAGACCTTAAAATCGATATTAGTGCCAGTAGGAATTATTCTGAAACCTATACCGAGAATTATAGAGTAAATAGGGATGGAGATGCTAATGAGCTTAATGAACTGGGGATAAATATATACGACCCTTATTTTTCCTTAACACCCAATGTGTTTGGTAATTATACAATCTCTACAATGCTTATCAAAACAGCATTCAAAAAAAGTGATGAGTTTACTTCAGAAACATTTGATGAGTTTAGAGAAAACAGGTTGATCATAGCAAGGCGTTTAGCAGCAGAAAGAGGGGTTACCACGGATTCTGATGGAGATGGTTTTCCTGATGGATACGGAAGATCTAATCAAGCAGTACTCTTACCTGCGTTTCTTGCTGCATATACGGGAGCCGATCCTGAAAACGTTCAGAAAGGAGCATTTAGAGATGTTCCACTTCCGAACTGGGATATTAAGTATACAGGTTTAATGAATCTGAAATGGTTTAAGAAACGTTTCAAAAGATTCTCAATGGCACACGGATACCGTGCTAATTATACCATTAATCAATTTCAGACAAATCTTGAGTATAACCCAAATAATCCTGATGAATTGGATGAAGGAGAGAACTTTAAGAATCCTGAATTATATGCAAATGTTAATCTTACTGAGCAATTTAGTCCGCTCATACGTTTGGATATGGAAATGAAGAATTCCATTAAGATTTTGGCAGAATGGAAAAAAGACAGAGCTTTATCCTTAAGTTTTGATAATAACTTACTTACAGAAATTCAAGGTAATGAATATATTATTGGACTTGGGTATAGAATCCAAGACTTAACATTTGTGACCAAAATAGCAGGTAAAAAGACAACCTTAAAGAGTGATCTTAATTTTAGAGCGGATTTATCACTGCGGCAAAACGAAACTGTAATAAGATATCTGGATATTGATAACACTCAGGTAACTGCAGGACAAGATATTTACGGAATTAAGTTTACAACGGATTATGCATTGAGTAAGAATTTAACCGCTTTACTGTTTTACGATCATACATTCTCCCAATATTCTATTTCTACAGCTTTTCCGCAAACTACAATTCGAGGAGGTTTTACCCTTAGATATAATTTTGGAAATTAACATTCTTTAGTAAACTATAGATTGTAATTTTGGTGGAGCTTATTCAGGTATAGCCTGTCATTGATTAATTTTTAATAATTTTTGGCGTGGTTTTTCTAAAATCTGATAAAATAGATTTATTTTCGTCTTCAAAATAATAACAACTTTTAAATACTTTTTCGGATGAATATTCCTTCAGAATTAAAATACACAAAGGATCACGAATGGATTAAGATAGATGGAGACATTGCTACGGTTGGAATCACAGATTTTGCACAGAGTGAATTAGGTGATATCGTTTATGTAGAAGTTGAAACCGTTGGTGAAGAACTAGAACAAGAAGAAGTTTTTGGTACCGTAGAGGCCGTAAAAACAGTTTCTGATTTGTTTCTTCCTTTAACTGGAGAAATTACAGAATTTAATGAAACTTTAGAAAGTGATCCAGAATTGGTGAACAATGATCCGTACGGAGAAGGTTGGATGGTGAAAATTAAGATAGCCGATGCCTCTCAAATCGATAATCTTTTATCAGCAGATGCTTATAAAGACCTTATTGGTGCATAAATTTTTGCTTACGTTGGCGTTTGCATATACTAGCTTGGTAAGCTGGTTGTCTCTTGCTAGAGTATTTATTCCAATAGATGTTCAGATAACCGGAAGTGATAAAATTGGACATTCGTTAGCATATTTTGTTTTTACGATTATTTGGTTTTTGTTTTTCTTTTATTCAGAAAAGCAACACAAAGAATTTTCTCAAAGCTTAATTAGAGCATCAGTTTTTGGTTTTTTGTTTGGGATTTTGATGGAATTGCTTCAAGCACTATTAACGACTTACCGAAGTCCTGAATGGAATGATGTGTTAGCAAACACCAGTGGCATTATTTTTGCATTGATTATTTTGAAAGTGCTTAAGAATAAATTAGTTAGCTTAAGGGGTGATACGCCCAAATAATAATTATAAACGATCAATTGTTAAGAATCTTGGCTTTGTTTGTATACTTCAAAAGTTAAAAATTGTATTTTTTGTTTTACATTTTTATCTTTAATTGGAAATTACAAAAGAAATTAGCTATTTTAGCAATCATATAATAACATTGTAATATGGAACCTAAGAAAAATCCGAAAGCAGATTTAACCAAAAAAAGTGCCTTGTTTTTACAACTTGGGCTAATTTTAGTTTTGTTTGTTACCTGGCAAAGTATAGAGTGGAAAACTTATGATAGAAGTAACATTGACATAGGTCAGGTTAATCTTGATGAATTGGAGGAAGAAGAAGTTCCGATTACTCAAAACTTAAATACACCTCCGCCTCCACCTCCACCACCACCTGCACCAGAGATTATTGATGTTGTAGAAGATGAAGAGGAAGTAGAAGAAACGATCATTGAATCTACTGAAACGAATCAGGAAGAAGAAATCGTAGAAGTAGAAGAAGTAGAAGATGTTGAGGAAGAAGAAGAAATCGCTGATGTACCGTTTGCGGTAATCGAGAACGTGCCGGTTTTCCCAGGTTGTGAGAAAGAATCTGGAAATGCTGCAAAGAAGAAGTGTATGAGTGATAAGGTTAAGAAATTTGTTAACCGTAAATTTAATACAGAACTTGGTAGTGAATTAGGGCTTTCTGGAGTAAACAGAATATATGTTCGTTTTAAAATTGATAGAAACGGAAACATAGTAGGTGTTCAGGCAAGAGGTCCTCACCCAAGGCTAGAAAAAGAAGCGCAGAGAGTAGTAAAGATGCTTCCAAAAATGACTCCGGGAAAACAAAGAGGAAAAGCAGTAGGTGTACTGTATTCTTTACCAATCGTTTTCCAGGTTCAGGATTAAATAATACTGAAATATATACATAAGAAAGCTTTCACAATCGTGAAAGCTTTTTTATTTCCGGGTTATAACAAATCAACAAAAAACCATCATAATTTAGTACAAATGCATTTAACAAAAAGTCTCCTAATAATAAGCTTAGTCGTCTTTAATAATTATCTATTCAAAGCAACAAATGATATAGTATTATCGGTATTTAATGAACCAATTTCATTTGAGGAAGTTGATAAGCCACCGGTTTTTGAAAAGTGTAGTGATTGGATAGAGGAATGTGAGTTGCGTGCCTGTTTCACAAATACATTGATTCACATAATCGATAAAGAAGTAAACAAAGCTTTTGACAGTCAAAATAAAAACGTAGAAGAATTCTTGAAAGCAACCATAAATTTTATCATAACTGTTGATGGTTCAATTAAAAGTTTAAATGTTAGAGGTGATAATGAAGTGTTTAATCAATATATTGGAAATAGTATTTCAACAATCTCAGTTGTTCCAGGAGAACACAATGGCGAAAAAGTTGAAGTTGCTTATTCGTTAGATTTATTTAAGAAAAGAGGTTTAAGTGTTAGAAGGGATTACGGTAGTGGTAGTATAATTGTACCACACGATAAGCCAGCGATTCATCCGGATTGTATAGAAACAGGTGAAATTGAAAAAGACAAAAAATGTTTTAAAGAAGCCATGCTTCAACATATATCAAATCATTATAATACTGGGTTAGGAGAGGAACTCGGTTTGTCGGGAATAAATAGGGTGTATGTGAAATTTGCAATAAGCGAGTGTGGTAATGTTATTGAGATCAGTGCAAGAGGTCCACATCCAAAATTACAGGATGAAGCTATACGGGTTGCAAAATTATTACCGAAAATGAAACCAGCTCAACTACAGGATAAACCAGTAAAAACTTTATATTCGCTACCGATTGTTTTCCAAATTAAAGGAAAATAGGAAAAAGATATCACTAGAATAATGGAAGTCCCCTTTGTAATTATATTGCAAAGGAGATTTTTTTTGGTATGCTTGTTGTGTTTAGTAATAACTGTAACGTTAAAACTAAATAATATGAGTAACAAGCATGAAGCTAATGTGCGAAAAGGCACATTGGTAAACTTTCAGATTGGACTTATAGCAAGTCTATTATTTACCTATGTAATGTTTGAGGTGTATACTTCAGAACCTATCAAAAAGACTGATGACAAGCAGATAGTCTTAGAAAATGAACCTTTTATTTGGAATGGAGAGTTTGAGGTTTACCAGGAACCGGAGCAAAAAGTGGTCGCTCAAAAAAGACCAGAGCCGATTCCGGATCCTACTGATTTTGAAGTAGTAGAAGATGATGCGGCATTGGATGATATTACCGAAGAGTTTAAAAGTGAAGAACCGGTAGAGTCTAAGCCATTTAATCCAGATGCACTTGTAGATGATGAAGAAGACGAGATCCCCGAAAATGTTCCTTTTTCAGTTGTAGAGGATGTGCCTATTTTTCCGGGTTGTGAAAATCTTAAAACAAATAAAGAAAGAGCAGCTTGCTTTTCGGAGAAAATTAGTAAAATTATTTCCAGAAAATTCGATACAGGAATAGGAACTGATTATGGATTAAGTGGTGTGCAGAGGATATATACCTTGTTTGATGTAGCTGCCGATGGTACTATTCAGAATATACAGGTTAGAGCTCCGCATCCAAAGCTAAAAAAAGAAGCAGAAAGAGTAATCGGTTTGTTTCCTACAATGACACCGGGAAAACAACGTAAAACTCCGGTAACGGTAAAATATCAATTACCAATTGTGTTTAAAATCCAGGATTAATCGGATTGCATAATACATTCAATTACAGTTAGAAATATCAGAATCCCGTTACGATGATCGTAAACGGGATTCCTTTTTGGTATGCTTGTTGATTCAGGTTTTAATTGTAACGTTAAAACTAAATAGTATGAGTAACAAGCATGATGCTAATGTACGAAAAAGTACATTGGTAAACTTTCAGATTGGGCTTATCGCAAGCCTTTTATTCACGTACGTGATTTTCGAGATGTATACTTCGGTTTCGGTAGTTGAACCACTAAAGATTGCTTCTAAAGAGGTGGATGAAATTCATTTTACGATGGATGTTTTTAAGGTTGAAAAAGAGCCTGAGAAAAAAGTAACTATTAAAACCAAAACGATTAAGGAGCCTGACTGGACGAAACCAGAAGTGGTTGATAACAATTTAGCTTTACAAAAACTGAAAAAAGAACTAATAGGTGAAAATAATAACAGCAAGTCTACAGCAATTCCAATTGACTCAATCATCGAAGTGGGTCGTGATGAGAAGATTGTATATCCTATTGATAAGGTTACTGTAGCGCCTATCTATCCGGGTTGTGAAAAATACGATAATAACGATGAAAGAATTGCTTGTTTTTCAAGTAGAATTCAAAGGTTAGTTTCTAATAAATTCAATGCAGGTTTAGGAGAAGAATATGGGCTAAAGGGTTTGCAAAGAATCCACGTTCAATTTCAAGTAGATATTGATGGAGTTATTAAGGAAGTTCAGGTAAGGGCTCCACATCCTGCATTGGAAAAAGAGGCGAGAAGAGTTGTAAAAAAGTTCTCTAATATGGAACCGGGAAAAATTGGAAATAAACCGGTAAAAGTAAATTATATTTTACCAATTACTTTTAAGGTTATTGATTAGTAAAAACCCAGCTTTCATAAGCTGGGTTTTTTTATACAATTGTATTAAAACAAATGAGTTTAATCATGCTTAAACTTGTGTGTTTAGCTAAAACAGTTGTTAAAAGGTGAATTATAAATAGTTATAAGTTGCCTAAAATGCTTTTAAGGCATATCTTTGCACCACTTTTTAAAAAAGCTATTTAGTAAACGTGCAAAATTTGAGTATAACCCAAGTCGATACTGCCAAAGTTTCTGTTATCCAGGATTTTAAGGAAATTACTAAAATGCGATTAGCATTAAGTGTAGTATTTTCATCTGTAGCTGGTTATTTATTAGGAGTTGATACGATTTCGTGGAGTACATTAGTACTGCTATCAATCGGTGGTTATTTTATGGTTGGGGCATCCAATGCTTTTAATCAAATTATCGAACGTGATCTGGATGTTTTAATGGATCGTACCAAAAATAGACCTATTCCTTCCGGAAGAATGTCGGTTAATACAGCCTTTGTTATTGCTGCAGTATTTACCATTTTAGGTATTTCGGTTTTGTATTTTATCAACCCGAAAACAGCTATGTTTGGGGCGATTTCGATATTTATATATGTAAGTTTGTATACCCCTCTAAAGACCAAAACTCCATTGTCGGTTTTTGTAGGAGCTATTCCTGGGGCGATACCATTTATGCTGGGATGGGTAGCGGCAACCAATGATTTTGGTATAGAACCCGGAACTTTATTTATGGTTCAGTTTTTTTGGCAATTCCCACATTTTTGGGCTATAGGTTGGTTTTTATTTGAGGATTATAAAAAAGGGGGGTTCTTTATGTTGCCAACCGGTAAAAGAGATAAAGGAACAGCGACTCAAGTAATAATTTATACTTTGTGGACAGTTGTTGCTTCGTTAATACCGGTCTTTGGCGTTACAGGAAAATTGTATTTAACACCGGTTTCAGGAATTTTAATACTAATTCTGGGATTGTTTTTGTTAAGATATGCAATTCGTTTATACAAATTTAAAGACGCTAAGACAGCAAAACAATTAATGCTGGCAAGCGTATCTTATATTACACTGCTACAAATTATTTATGTAGCAGATAAATTTATTCGTGCATGGATTTAACGCAAGGAACAACAAGCGAAAAACAGAAGAGAGCAAAAAAAACCATGATGTGGTTTGGAATGGTAAGCATGACAATGACGTTTGCAGGCCTTACCAGTGCATACGTGGTTAGTAAGACAAGAGAAGATTGGTTAACAGACCTTCAGTTTCCTAATGCTTTTATTATAAGTGCTTTTGTAATACTGGCTAGTAGTATAGCATTACATTTTGTTAAAAAAGCTATAGAAAATCAGAATAGAGGCCTTGCAACACTTTTATTGTTAACCACGCTAAGTTTAGGAATACTGTTTATTTTTTTGCAATTTCAAGGCTTTGCAGATATAATGTCACAAGGGTATTATTTTACAGGTCCATCTGCTAACATTGTCCCAACTTTTTTATATATCATAGTAGTATTGCATATAGTTCACGTAATTGTTGGGCTGATAGTGCTTTTAGTCGTAATTTATAATCATTTTAAACAAAAGTATAAAACAGGGCAAACCCTTGGTTTAGAACTGGGTGCTATGTATTGGCATTTCGTAGATGTTTTGTGGGTTTATCTCTTTTTATTTTTATATTTCGTTAGATAATAAAATTGATTACTTTTGTGGAAAATTTAACAATACCAAATTCTATATATGGAAACAACTGTTACTAATACAGGTACAGAAGGTAAAATCTGGGGTGGAGGTAATCAACCACTCAAGGCGAGTTATGGTAAGATGATGATGTGGTTTTTTATCCTGTCTGATGCACTTACATTCTCTGGTTTTCTTGCTGCTTACGGTTTTTCGAGATTTAAGTTTATTGATTCATGGCCAATAGCGGATGAAGTGTTTAATCACTTTCCATTTTTGCACGGAGTAGATGCACCGATGTATTATGTAGCATTGATGACATTTATATTGATTTTCTCTTCTGTAACTATGGTGTTAGCTGTGGATGCAGGTCATCATATGAAACAAAAGAAAGTGATTCTTTATATGTTTCTTACCATTATCGGAGGAGCAATATTTGTAGGGTCACAGGCTTGGGAGTGGAAAAACTTCATCAAAGGAGAGTATGGTGCGATAGAGACAAAGGGAGGACAGATTCTTCAATTCGTAGATACCGAAGGACACAGAGTTGCTTTGCACGATGTAGCTATTGTAAATAATGCACAAGACAGAGTACAGCACGAAAGTAAAAAAGGAATCTGGTACGAATCAGAAGGAACACTACCTACCTATACTGTTGAAGAAATAAAAGCTGGTTTTTCTAAAAGAAGCGATCTTTTAATTAGAACACAGATACTTACTGACAAAGGAGAAAAAACAATATTGTCTAGAGAAGAATCTTTGAGAAGATTGAATACCGATGCTATCGGTGTGGTAGAAGGTGCTAATTTGATCCACAATGAATATGGAACACCCTTATTTGCTAACTTCTTCTTCTTTATTACTGGATTTCACGGATTTCACGTATTCTCCGGTGTCGTGATTAATATTATCATATTCTTCAATGTGATATTAGGTACGTATGAGAGAAGAAAGAATTACGAAATGGTAGAAAAAGTTGGACTTTACTGGCACTTTGTAGATTTAGTTTGGGTATTTGTATTTACGTTCTTCTACCTGGTTTAATAATAAAAAGAATTTAGAATAGATATTATGGCACACGATACAGCACATCATGAATCAAATACCAAGAGAATTTGGATGGTATTTATTTTACTATCGGTAGTTACGATAGTTGAAGTGATTCTAGGTATTATAAAACCTGCATTTTTGATAGAGACTACAGTAATTAGTATGAAATTGCTTAATTGGATCTTTATAATTCTTACGATATATAAGGCATACTATATTACTTGGGCTTTTATGCATATGGAAGGTGAAACCAAAGGTTTAAGAAGATCAGTGGTTTGGACAGCAGTTTTTCTAATCTGTTACTTAATGTTTATACTACTAACAGAAGGTGATTATATATATGAAGTGTTTAAAGCTGGACACAAAAGCTGGGACTTCTAATAGATGCTTTGTACATACGTTAAAAGCATAATAAAAGATTACAAAAGACGGTTGGTTTCAGCCGTCTTTTTTATTTTTGCAAACGAAGTAAAGTCTATAGTTTAATGAAAAAATTTTTAGTTCTCGGAATACTTTTTATACTACCAATAGTGGTGTATTTGTTTTTTGCTTCAGCAGTAGATAACTTTTCTAAACTTCCCATTTTAGAAGAATCTATAGGTAATCTTGATGATTTCGAAAGTCTTACTGGAGAACAGATAACTTTAAAAGATAAGATTACAATATTGGGCTTTTTTGGAGAAAACGCTTATAATAAAAAAGGCAATGCATTTAACCTGAATCAAAAGATCTACAAAAAAAATTACGAATTTAGAGACTTTCAGTTTGTAATGATTTTACCTTATGGGAGTGAAGATGCTGCAAAAGAACTTTTAACCAAATTAGATGATATGGTGGATGTATCTGGTTGGAAATTTCTTTTTGGGACTCCTGAGAGTATCCAACGATTTTTTAAAGGTCTTAAAACTCCATACAAGTTGGATAAGCAACTTGCAACGAATTATGTGTTTATTATTGACAAGCAGGCTAATCTAAGAGGCAGAGAAGAGAATCTCGATAAAAAAGAACAAAAAATATACGGTTATGATACGAGTTCAGTAGCAGATCTTAACAATGTTATGGTAGATGATGTAAAAGTAATTCTTGCTGAATATCGTTTAGCACTAAAAAAATACAAAGCAGACCGTAAAGAAAAATAGAAAAATGAAGAAATATTCATACGTTGGTATATCGTTTGTCATTTTAATTTTTGGAATCATTTTTATTCCTAAAATTGTAAACAGGGTAAAGGAGTCTTCTATTGTGAAAAATGATAGAATGAGCGCCCAGAACCCAGTAGCTAACGAAAAACTCGCTTATATAAAAATTAATGGGAAGCCAAGAAAAGTCCCTGAGTTTGCTTTTCTAAATCAAGATAGTTTAGTTATTACGAATCACGATTATAAAGGGAAGGTGTATGTAGCAGATTTTTTCTTTACCAGTTGTCCTACAATATGCCCAAAAATGACGCGTAATCTAGTGTATTTGCAAAATGAACTAAAAGACTATGAAAATTTTGGAGTAGCTTCTTTTACGATTAATCCGAAACGAGACTCACCCCGAATATTAAAGAAATATGCAGAAAATTACGGAATTACTAATCCTGATTGGAATCTACTAACTGGAGAAAGAGAGGATTTATATGAGCTGGCCAATGCTGGTTTTAATATCTATGCCGCAGAAAACCCAGAAGTACCTGGTGGATTCGAACACAATGGATATTTTGCTTTGATCGATCAAGAGGGGTATATTAGGTCACGTTATGATGCTTCAGGAAACCCAATAATATATTATCGAGGTACGATTGGGGTAGAAGAAGAAAAAGATGAAAATGGAGAAGAGGAGCAGATGACAATCTTGCTAGAAGATATCAAAAAATTATTGAAAAAAGATGAGTAGTAACACATCAAGAGAGGAAAGTAAATATAATAAGTGGATTGTTCTATTGTCGATAGCTATTCCGGTAGTGGTAGCTGCATTATTTGGTGTTAATCTACGTAAATTGGGTTTTGATGTAAAACCGCTTACTTTTTTACCTCCAATTTATGCAAGTATTAATGGGTTGACAGCGGTTATTCTCTTGGCGGCATTTTGGGCAATTAAGAATAAGAAGATTGAGTTACATGAAAACCTTATGAAGTCTGCAATTGCGTGCTCAGTGTTGTTTTTAGTAATGTATGTTGCATATCATATGACGAGTGATTCTACTAAATTTGGAGGTGAAGGAACTATACGTTATGTATATTATTTCATATTGATCACACATATTATCTTATCTGTGGTCGTAATTCCGTTTGTTTTGGTTACATACGTTAGAGCATTGTCAAAAAGATTTGACAAACATAGAAAAATTGCCAGAATAACATTTCCTATATGGCTATATGTGGCAATATCCGGAGTTGTTGTATATCTAATGATTTCTCCTTATTATGGTTAATGTAAAAGTTTAATTTATCATTCCAGCCCAAGCTAGAATCCAAAATGAGAAGAAAAGTATTCTATATAACAGTTTTATTAATACTATTTACAATTCCTGTAGATGCGCAATGCGCTATGTGCAGAGCAGTACTCGAAAGTGAAGAAGGACAAGAAACTGCAAGAGGTATCAATAATGGGATCGTATATTTGATGATTATCCCGTATGTGCTTATTGGTGCTATAGGATATGTTATGTACAGAAATAAAAAGAAAAATTCTCAAAGTATTTAGCAGCTTTCTTCTAATTTGTTAATCTTTAACATTTTCATAACACAATTAAGTGTAACAAAATAGGTGTAGGAGAAGTCTTATGGTATAAGACTACACTAACCAATCCAAATTATTTCTAGACGGGAAAACTAGAAAATTAATCTGCTAGAATTTATAGTATTATAAAGTAAGTGAGTCTTGATCAAAAGAAAAAGGTGTTTTTTGCATCTTATGAATCTTAATCTTACTGTATGATCGAAATTAAAGACTTACATAAATCTTACCAAATGGGAAGCAATTCCCTTCACGTACTTAAAGGTATTAATTTTAGTGTTAAAGAAGGGGAGTTGGTTGCTATTATGGGATCTTCGGGTTCTGGAAAATCTACCTTACTTAATATCTTAGGAATGCTGGATGAAGCTGATAGTGGAAGTTATTTTTTAGATAATCTTCCTATCAAAAATCTTAATGAGAAGATAGCCGCTAAATACAGAAATAAATTTCTTGGATTCATCTTTCAATCTTTCAATCTTATTAATTATAAAAATGCTCTAGATAATGTTGCGATGCCACTATATTATCAAGGTATGAAAAGAAAGGAAAGAACAGACAAAGCTCTTCATTATTTAGATAAGGTAGGCTTAGCTGATTGGGCGACTCATCTTCCTAATGAGCTGTCCGGTGGACAAAAGCAACGTGTAGCGATCGCTCGGGCTCTAGCCTCCGAGCCAAAAGTTTTATTAGCAGATGAACCTACAGGTGCTTTGGATACTAAAACATCTTATGAAGTAATGGAGTTAATTCAAGGGATTAACGACGAAGGAAAAACGATCCTTATCGTAACGCACGAAGAAGATATCGCACATATGACCAAAAGAATAGTTAATCTTAAAGATGGGGTAATTATTGACGATGGAACTGTAGAACAAGTAAGAGCCAATTCATATGTTTAATTTAGAGCGTTGGGAAGAAATATTTGATACAATTCGAAAGAATAAGTTGCGCACTTTTTTAACGGGACTTTCTGTAGCTTCTGGAATATTTATTTTGGTAATTCTTCTAGGAGTAGGTCAAGGTATGCAAAATGGTATAGCACAAGAATTTGAAGGCGATGCATCCAATAGTATTTGGGTCTGGACAAGACCTACTTCTGTAGAATATAAAGGACTAAATCCAGGAAGATTTTTTAGTATGACGAATGAGGATTTTGATTTTATTCATAAAACTAATGAAGATGTTATAGAATATGAATCATCACGTGTGCGAATATGGGGAGCGGTAATTTCTTATAAAAAAGAATCGGGTAGTTATAGAATTGAAGGTGTTTTTCCGGGATTCCAATTTATTGAAAATCAATCTATGATTTCTGGTAGGTTCATCAATCAGCAGGATATTAATGAAAAAAACAAAATAGTAGCTTTAGGAAATAAAGTTAAAGAAGCTTTATTTAAAAATGATGAAGATCCTATTGGAAAATATGTGAGATTAAATGATATTCCATTTAAGGTAGTGGGAGTGTATTCGGACAAAGGAGGTGAACGAGAAGAAGAACAAGTGTCAGTTCCATCAACTACAGCACAGCAAGTCTTCAATAGAGGGCAGAATATTAATAACCTTTCATATACCTTAAAACCAGAGAAGGATTTTGAAACAGCCGTTGCAAAGTCCGAAGAATTCGTATCGACGATAACTTCATACCTAAAGAATAAGCATGTTATTGCCCCAACAGATGAAAGAGCAATTGGAATTGGAAATTCTTTAGAACAAGCAAAACGTTTTTATAGTCTGATCTTTATGATCAAAGCATTTTTTTGGTGGGTAGGTGTATGTACAATTATTGCTGGTGTTGTAGGAGTGAGTAATATTATGCTCATTATAGTAAAAGAAAGAACAAAAGAAATTGGAATTCGAAAGGCTATTGGAGCACTTCCTTCTTCAATCATAGGTATGATTTTGCACGAGGCTATATTCGTGACGGCAATTGCAGGGTTTGCAGGCTTGATTTGTGGCTTGATTTTGTTAGAAGTTGTGGGTCCAATGATAGAAACTGATTTTATATCAAGTCCTTCGGTGAATTTCAATGTTGCTTTAACCACAGTATTTATACTAATTTTTGCAGGGGCAGTTGCTGGTTTTTTTCCAGCGTGGAGAGCAGCAAAGATCAAACCTATTGTAGCATTAAGAGACGAATAATATGTTTAACAGAGACCGATGGAATGAAATTATAGAGGCGCTTACCGCCAACTGGTTTAGAACCTTGCTTACAGCTTTTGGAGTATTCTGGGGTATCTTTATACTGGTGATATTATTGGCAGCTGGTAAGGGATTAGAAAACGGCGTAAAGCGGGGTTTTGGAGACATTGCTACTAATACCATGTTTATGTGGACTCAGGTTGCTTCTAAACCATATAAAGGACTGCCTAAAGGAAGAAGATATAATTTTAAAATCGGAGATGTAGCTTCTATTAGAGAAAAAGTACCGGGATTACTTTATATATCGCCCCGCAACCAACTTGGAGGATTTGGAGGGACTAATAATGTAGTTAGGGGGTTGAATACAGGTGCGTTTAACGTGTATGGCGACTATCCGGAAATTATCAAACAAGATCCAATCACAATTACGTCAGGAAGATTCATAAACTATGGTGACATAGACGAGAACAGAAAAGTGGCAGTGATTGGTGAGGGAGTGAAGAAAGAGTTGTTCAAGTTTGGAGAAGAACCTATAGGGGAATACATAAAGATACAAGGAGTAAGTTTTATGGTAATTGGCACCTATGTCAAAAAATCCAACAATGGAGACCGAGAGCGAGGGCAGAACGAAATATATGTCCCATTTACTTCTTTTTCACAGGCATTTAATAGAGCTGATAATGTTGGTTGGATGGCTATCACCGCAGAAGACGATAATTCTATAACCAATCTTAAGAAAAATATTATCGATGTGGTTAAAACAAATCATACGATACACCCTGAGGATAATCGTGCAGTGGGAAATTTCGATCTTTATGAAGAATTTAGTAAAATAAATGGTCTTTTTATTGCACTTAAAGGAGTAGCATATTTCGTAGGAGTTTTAGTGCTTCTATCAGGTATCATAGGAATAAGTAATATAATGCTTATTGTTGTCAAAGAAAGAACAAAGGAAATAGGTATACGAAGAGCTTTGGGAGCATCGCCATGGTCAGTACGTGGACAAATACTATTAGAATCAATTTTTTTAACGATCATTTCCGGAATGACCGGTATTGCAGTTTCTACAGGAGTGTTATTTTTAGCAAATAAGATTTTAGAAGGAATACCGGAAAGTGAAGATACAATGTTTGCGAATCCAAGTGTGGATCTTGCGGTAGTTTTTGTCGCTTTATTGATCCTTATTAGCAGTGGTCTTCTAGCAGGATTAATACCGGCACAAGTGGCCATAAAAACAAAGCCAATAGATGCTTTAAGAGCAGAGTAATTATAAATCAATCAATTAACTATTTAGAATAGTAAGAAATCAATAAATACTAAAATGAAAAAAACGATAACTGTCATTATTTTACTTCTCATTGTGGTTATATTCGGAGGAGCCTTATATTATTTGTATCAAAAAAATCAGGAAGATCCCGTAACTTATAAAACAGAGCAAAGTACTACGGAAACAATAATTAAAAAGACAGTGGCTACAGGCAGCATTGTCCCAAAAGAGGAGGTTTTAATAAAGCCAAATATTTCGGGAATTATTGAAGAAATTTATATCGAGGCAGGAGATCAGATCAAATCTGGGGATTTAATTGCTAAAATTAGGGTTATTCCTAACGTATCGTCATTACAAAGTGCCAAAAATGCTGTCCAAACTGCAAAAATAGACTTGGATAATCAGGAAAAAGTTTTCAATCGTCAAAAAGAGCTATTTGATAAAGGAGTAATTTCTGCTAATGAATTTGATGGCGCAGACGTATCTTACAAGCAGTCCAAACAAAATTATGAAGCCGCTCAGCAGAATTACCAGATCGTTCGTACTGGTACTACAAGAGGATTAGGAAGTGCGGCCAATACCCTAATACGTTCTACAGTTACAGGAATGGTATTAGAAGTTCCTGTAAAAGAAGGGAATCAAGTCATTGAATCCAATAATTTTAATGATGGTACCACTATAGCTGCCATAGCAGATGTTGGTAAAATGATTTTTGAAGGAAAGGTAGATGAAAGTGAAGTTGGAAAAATAAAAGAAAACCTACCTTTGGAAATAACCGTTGGAGCTATTGAAAATAAAAAATTTGATGCTGTTTTAGATTATATTGCGCCAAAAGGAAAAGAAGAAAATGGAGCTATTCAGTTCGAAATAAAAGGAACCTTAAATAAAAAAGATACTACTTTTATTAGAGCGGGATTAAGTGCCAATGCATCAATCATTTTAGCAAAAGTCGATAGCGTTATGGCTCTGAAAGAATCTCTTATTCAATATGATCCTAAAACTCAAAAGCCTTTTGTAGAGGTCGCTACAGGAGAGCAAGAATTTGAGAATAGGGATGTAGAATTAGGAGTTAGTGATGGTATAAACGTAGAAATAAAAAGCGGAATTTCTAAAGAAGATAAAATTAAAGTTTGGAATCAAATTAAGAAACCGGAGTTCGGAAATTAATTTTTTTTACAAATAAGTGTAACAACAACGATCAATAGTATACCAATAGGTGTTGTGAAATAAATCTTAAGCGTTTTTAATAAAATGTTTGGGTGAGTTTCCTTCTGACCTCTGAAAATAAAGAAAAACAGATGAAAGTTAAAATTTCGATTATTTGCTTTGTCCTCTTTGGGATGTTAGCTACGCAGGCACAAGAAAAAAAGTGGACCTTACGAGAGTGCCTAGAATATGCTTTAGAAAATAACATAACTATTAAACAGTCCGCACTTAATTTAGAGGCCGCTGAAATTGATAAATTAGCAGCATTAGGAAATTTTGTTCCTACCGTTAATACTTCTGCAACCCTTTCTTCAAATACTGGAGCCAACATTAACCCTGTAACGAATACTTTCGAGAGTACTACATTTACATCTCTGACGGGTGGATTTAATTTAGGACTTACTTTATTTGACGGATTACGTAATTTTAGACAATTACAAAGGGTCAAATTGAACAGATTGGTTAATCAATATAATCTTGGTAAATCAAAGGATGATATTGCATTATTTGTAGCCAATAGTTATTTGCAAGTATTATTAAACAAGGAATCATTAAAAGTAATAGAGAAGCAACATGATATTACTTTAGAGCAATTAAAAAGAACCAAAGATCTTGTCGAGGCTGGGGTATTACCACAGGGGGATCTTCTAGAGATAGAAGCTACTTCTGCTGATGAATTAACGCGTATTGTTCAAGCTCAGAATGCGGTATTGATTGCTCGTGTAGGGTTAGCACAAACACTTTTAATTAAAGATTACGAAAAGTTTGATATTGCAGAGCAAGATTATTTAGTGCCTTCTACGTCTATACTCGATAAATCAGTTGATGAGATAAGAAGTACCGCAAGACAATCTAGGTATGAGGTTCAGATTGCAGAACAGAACAAGTTATTAGCAGAAAAAGATTTACAGATTGCTAGAGGAGCGTACTATCCGACCTTAAATGCATTCTTTGGATATAATACAAGATGGGCAGATAACGATTTCTTTGATAGAGATATTGTAAAACAACTTTATGAAAATGATGGGTTTTCTTATGGTTTACAATTGAGTGTGCCTATTCTCAATAGGTTTTCGTCAAGGGTTAATGTAAAGCGAAGTAAGGTTAATGTAAAACGAACAGCTTTCCAATTAGAGCAAGCAGAATTAGACCTAGATAGTAACGTATATCAAGCATATCTGGACGCAAAAGGATCCGCAGAAGCTTACGAAGCATCATTAGTTGCGGTAAAAGCACAGGAAAGAGCGTATGAGTATGCCAAAGACAGGTATGATGTAGGAAGAACGAATGCATTCGACTTTAGTCAATCCAAGTTTAGGCTGGAAAATGCACAAAGTAATGAAGTTCAGGCAAAGTTTGATTATATTTTTAAAATCAAAGTACTAGAACTTTATTTTGGAATAAAACTAGCAGATATAAAATTGTAAATAACCAGTAGTCTGTTTGGGCTACTAATGAAAAAGGTTGTAATTTCATACAATAGAATTAATTTTTAAATTACGTCATGAGTAGAAAAACTTTACTAATCATTTTAATAATTGTTGTCGTTTTAGTTATTGGACTGGTCTTTGGTAAAAAGGCAGGATGGTTTGGTAAAGACGGAAACCTAAAGGAAGTAGAAATATCAAAAATTGAAAAACTTGATATTATTGAAACTGTTTCAGCTACCGGAAAAATTCAACCGGAGGTAGAGGTAAAATTATCTTCTGAAGTTTCTGGAGAAATCATTGATCTACCAATCAAAGAAGGACAACAAGTTAAAAAAGGAGACCTTTTGGTCAGAATTAATCCGGATATCATACAATCTGGTTTAAACAGGTCTCAGGCAGCGCTAGAAAATGTAAGAGCCGGGTTAAGACAAGCTGAGGCAAGTCTTAAGGAAGCAAAGTTGAGCTATGATCGTAATAAAGAATTATTTGATAAAGGAGTAATTTCTAAAGCAGAATGGGATACATCTGTTTCATCATTTGAAGTGGCCGAAGCTGCTAAACAATCTGCATTTTATAGTGTAAAAAGTGCACAAGCTACAGTAAATGAAGCAAAAGATAACCTGAACAGAACAACAATTTATGCACCAATGGGTGGAACTATTTCTAAATTATCTGTAGAATTAGGTGAGAGAGTGGTAGGTACACAGCAAATGGCTGGAACCGAAATCGTACGCGTTGCTAATCTAAGTAATATGGAAGTTGAGGTTGATGTAAACGAAAATGATATCGTTAAAATTTCATTAGGAGATTCAACTATTGTAGAAGTAGACGCTTACCTCAAAAAACAGTTTAAAGGATTAGTTACAGAGATTGCAAATTCCGCAGAAAACACATTAAGTGCTGACCAGGTAACGAATTTTAAAGTTAAAGTACGTATCCTCGAAGAATCCTATCAGGACTTAGTAAAGGATAAGCCAGAAAGTTATTCTCCCTTTAGACCGGGTATGACTGCTACAGTTGATGTGATCACTAATAAAAGACAAAATATCATTGGAGTTCCGATTAGTGCGATAGTGATTAAGAGTGATACTTCTAGTAAAGCCAAGAGATCTTATACAAAAGAAAAGCTTAAGGAATCTGATGAAAAATTTGAGTGTGTATTTGTTAAAGATGGAGGAGCTGCTAAATTAAGAGTGATTAAAACTGGTATTCAGGATGATAGCAATATAGAAATTACTGAAGGTTTACAGGTTGGCGAAGAAGTTATTACAGGACCTTATAACATCGTTACCAAAACACTAAAGACTGGTGATAAAGTGACTTCTAAAAAGGAAAAAAACACTGAAGAGTAATATGATAATTAAGGGTATCTTTGCATAAATTTTTTTAAAGATGGCCTATATTCTTTGCATAGAAACTTCTACTACTAATTGCTCAGTAGCCTTGGTAAAAGAAGGACATATAGTGATGTCCAAAGAAGATTATGATACCAAGTATTCTCATGCTGAGCGTTTGCATCACTTTATAAATATCGTAATAGATGAATCAGGAATAACTTTTGGAGATCTTAATGCCATTGCAGTTAGCAAAGGTCCTGGATCTTATACCGGTTTAAGAATTGGAGTTTCTGCGGCAAAAGGACTGTGTTATGGACTGGATATTCCATTGATTTCTGTGAATACATTACATTCTTTAGCGTTACAGGTAGAGTCGAAAAAAGGATTTATAGTGCCTATGATTGATGCCAGGAGGATGGAAGTATATTCTGCTGTATTCTCTAGTGATTATGAACAGCTAAGGTCTACTGAAGCCGAGATATTAACAGAAACTTCTTACCAGAATTATTTACAAGAGGGCGAGGTGTATTTTATCGGAAATGGAGTAGCTAAGTTCGCAGAAATATGTAATCATCAAAACGCAAAATTTATTTCAGAAAAATTGCCATCTGCAAATGAGATGGCAACCATTAGTTATGAGAAGTTTTTAAAAAACAACTTTGAAGATGTTAGTTATTTTGAACCCTATTACTTAAAAGACTTCGTGACGGGTTAGAAATATTTCTTAAAGCATTATACTTAGAAACCAGTTTTACAAGATCTTCAGGCTTTCTAGTTTTTATTTTTTCTTTTTTGATATATGCTTTTAGTTCATTTTCTTTATCAGAAAACATAGCTAATAAGTCATTTTTCTTAGTAGGTAATTCTATAGCAGTTCCATTTTCTTCAAGATAATAAGTTTCTATAGTTTTTATTTTACCTACTTGAGTAGTTCCGGTGTCGGCATCCATGCTTTTTGGTTCGGTAACTTTTAGATCATACTTTTTATAAATTCTGTATTGTTCTGTTAATTCTACAAGAACAAAATATCCATGATTCTTAAAACCTCGTTCATCTTTAAAAGTACAGTAATAGAAATAATCATTGTCAATCCTTACGTGAGTTGTGGGAATTTTTACAATCTCATATAAGTTAGAGTCTTTAGTGTATTCTAGTGCATCATTAAAAATGTTATATCTAACCTGAGCATCAAATGTTCCTTTTTTCTCATCAATTATAGTCGCATTCTGGTATTTTTTATTGGTATAAATAGAACCTACATACGTGTCAAAAACTTTTGTTTCCTGAGTGATCCTTAATAATTCTTGTGGCAACTGTGCTAATAAAGACGAAGTTGTTAAAAAAATTAGTATTTGTAGTATATTTCTCATATAATATAAATTTAAAGTACTAATATAATAAAATAATTCGATAAAAAGCATAAAACATAGATTAAATACGTTTTTAACGTAAAAAATATTGAAATATCGCCTGTATATAGGTAAAAGTGGTTTTCTATATCGTATCTAGAAAAATGTAATTTGATATCATGAAAAAAGCCATCTGTATAGGGCAGATGGCTAAATATTATTTAAAAAATAAGAAAAGGATATTAGTCTCTTCTGGACCTAGTGCTAAGTAAACTTCTGGATGGACTGGCATCACTACTTTTTAACGCATTGTATCTTGATACAAGACGGATAAGGTCTTCCTCTTTTCGTACTTTTATTTTTTCTTTTTTGATGTAAGCTTTTAGCTCTTCTTCTTTATCACCAAGTGCGGCAAGAATTTTTTTCTTGTTCATAGGTAGCTCCATGATTACACCTCTTTCCTCAAGAAAATATTTTGTTTTAATTTGTACTTTACCAGGAGTAGCTGTTCCACTAACAGATCCTTTGGCATCAGGTTCTGTTATTTTTACAGAGTATTTCTTATAAATTCTATAACGCTCATTTAATTCAACTAACACATAGTAACCTGGTCTTTTTAAACCTCTTTGCGTTTTGAATTCACAATAATAGTAATAGTCACCATCTATTCTTGCATGCGATGTAGGGCTCTTTACGAGTTCAAATAGGTCAGAGCCTTTCTTATATTCTAGTGCATCAGTGTAGGCATTGTACCTAAGTTTAGTATCAAAAGTTCCTGACTTCTCATCTATTACACTTGCATCTTTATATCTATGGCTCTCAAAAATAGAACCATCATACTCATCAAATGTACTAACTCTCTCTGTCGGTTTTAATAAAGATTGCGGAAGTTGCGCAAATAAAACAGGCGACATTACTAAAAACAAAAATTGTAGTATTTTTCTCACGGCTTATTGATTTAGGTGAAATAAACTTAATAAAATGATGGATTAAATGCAAAAATATAAGTTTTAATACAATATTTTTATCAATTCATTAAAGGATTAACTTTTTTGTCAATGTATTAACGGGAAATATTCTGTTTTGCTGAAAATATAACATCACTTTTTTATGGTAAAACAGTAGTTTTTGCTCCGAAAACGTTATAGATTTGTAAGAAATTACTTCAATAAGTATAAATAAAGTTTAATCACTCCAAAGAAAAAAAGTGCAAATGAGATATTTTGTGTTTACAAATTTGATATTAATAAACTGAGTGAAGAGTCTTATTAAAAAAATCAAAAACTTATGTGTGATATTATAGAGTGATAGGGGTACGATAAAAAACAAGAATTTCTCACGCCTAAAAGGTATTAAATTGAAGGAATATATCCATTTGGTGTAAAAAGATTAGAACTCTAAAAAACACAAAAAGAATCCCAAGAATATCATTGCGAGATGCTTTTATTATAAGCAATTAAATTTTCTGTAAATAAGCTTAATTTTTTCTTGTAGTTAACAAACTTCTAGAGTTACTTCCATCGGTGGTTTTTAGAGCATTGTATCTAGAAACAAGTCGTATTAGATCTTCTTCTTTCTTTACTTTAATACGCTCCTTTTTTATATATTTTTTAAGCTCATCTTCTTTGTCACTAAGTGTTGCCAAAATTTCTTTTTTATTCATAGGAAGCTCCATAATAACCCCTCTTTCTTCAAGAAAGTATTTTGTTTCGATACTAAGTTTTCCAGGAGTTGCATTTCCGCTAGCCGCTCCATTTTTACTGGGCTTTTTGATTTTTAGGTCATATTTTTTGTAGATTCTGTATTTGTCATTTAATTCGACAAGAACGTAATAACCGGGTCTTTTTAATCCGCGTTGTGTTTTAAAATTACAGTAGTAATAATAATCTCCATCAATTCTCGCATGGGATGTTGGATTCTTCACTAATTGGAACAAATCTTCTCCTTTTTCCAGTTCCAAAGCATCGGTGTATGTATTATAACGAAGCTTAGTGTCAAATGTTCCTGAATTTTCGTCTATAACACTAGCATCCTTGTATCTGAAGTTTTTATAGACAGAACCGTCATACTCATCAAAAGTAGTCACTATTTTTGCTGGTTCCATTAAAGATTGTGGAAGTTGAGCAAATAAAATGGGCGAGAATAATAAAAATAGTACATGTAGTTTTTTTCTCACGGCAATTTGATTTAGGTTATTGTAAATTTAATAAAACGCAATATTATACGCAAAAAATCAACTTTTAATGGGTTATTTTTATTTATTTGATAAAGTATTTCGTTTTTTCGCAAAATATTCGTTCGTTACTGTTTATTTTATTGCATAATTAACATCTTTTTATTATGGTTTAACAGTAAATGATAGCTAAAAAAAGGAAGATTTTGTAAGAAAAAACTTCAGTTCCGTGCTTAACAATCACATTTTATGATTATTATAATTTTTTTTTGATTTGGTGTTAAAGGAAAATATTGTTTGATATTTATGATAAACTCGATGAATATAGAAAATTTGAAAAAATGGATATTTTTTTTGTCCAAATTCGTTTTTCAGATATCAGATTGGTTTTTTAGTAAAAAAAGCATCTCAAAAACTGAGATGCTTTAAATAATATTATCATCCTACTTTAGGACAACTCATACCGGTAAATTTTTAATTGATTTCAAAAGATATTTTTAGAATAACTCTATACTCTGCAATTTCATTATCCTTGATCACTAACTTTTGGTCAGATATCCAAGCCGATTTAATATTTTTTACTGTTTTTGCAGCTTCTTTAACTCCGTTTTTTGCTGCATCTTCCCAACCTTTTTCTGAGGTTGCTATTACTTCTATTACTTTAACAATTGCCATTTTAATAATTTTTTGGTTAATATTTTATAAAAGGTTCTCTAAGATACAAGATACTTTGGTCTTTTTTAAATAATAACCATTATTATTTAAATGGTTTTTTCGATATGATTAAAGATAATTCGACAAACTACCCATTTATGGCTTCTACAAAGGCTACTTTATCTTTCAACATCTCTTTAAGCATGTTTTCTATTCCATTTTTTAATGTAAAAGTTGAAGAAGGGCATCCACTACAAGCACCTTGTAAGATTACTTTCACTCCTTTACTCACAGGATCATAAGAATCAAACATAATATTACCACCGTCACTTGCAACAGCTGGTTTAATGTATTCTTCAATAATATTAACGATATCTTTAGAAGTGTCATCCAGTTTCTCAAATGCAGCTTCCGCCTGCTTTTCCACCTGGCTTTTAGAAACTGTTATATTTTCAGAAAGTACTTCCTTACCTTGTTCAAGGTAGTCTCTTAAAAACTCTCTGATTTCCATGGTAATGTCATTCCAGTCTGCCATATCGTATTTATTAATCGAGATATAATTCTCATCGATATATACTTCCTTTACAAATGGAAAATGAAATAGTTTTTCTGCCAAAGGAGCTTCTTTGGTATCATCAATGCTTTTAAACTCATGACCCGAGGCAACTAATTTCTTATTTGCTACAAATTTAAGTACAGCGGGATTAGGAGTGCTTTCTGCATAGATGGTTATAGGTACTTTTTTTGTAGAAGAAGTTTCGTTAATAACAGGTTGCCCACTATTTAAATACTCTTTTATCTGTTCTGCAACTTCTTGTTGTACATCAGTCCATTCTACAATGTTGTACTTGTCTATTGCTACAAAATTTTGTGCAACAAACACCCTTTTCACAAATGGTAAGTAAAATAATTGTTGAGCTAATGGCGAATTTTTGGCTTGATCGATATTTTCAAATTCATAGCTGGTATGTTCAGTCAAAAAATAATTCGCCTCAAATTTTATAATACTTGGATTAGAAGTAGGTTCAACTTTTATTTCAAAATTCTTTTCCATGGATATATTTTTGGCAAATTTACTAAAAAGTAATTCCACTTTATAGTAGGGTTTATAAGATTAAGAATGTTTTAATACTGGGGTCAAAAGATATGTTCTGCTAAAAATTTATATATTTGATGCCGGCAATAAATAATATTTTGATTTGGGAAAGAAATATTAAAGCCCCACAATATAAGCAGAATTAAATAGTTTATATTGAAATAATTAACCTAGTTTTTCCTTTTAAATATAATGCCTCTGATGAATTTGAAGAAATACTATTTGTTGCTTGTTATTCTGACCTCTCAATTTATCTTTTCTCAGGAAGGAATTCCGGTATATGCAGATTATCTTTCTGATAACCTATATTTGGTTCATCCATCTATGGCCGGAGCCTCAAACGCCAATAAAATTAGGCTTACTGCTAGAAAGCAATGGTTTGATGTAGATAATGCACCAAGCACACAATCTGCAAATATCAATTTTAGAACAGGTGACAAAGTAGGTTTAGGAGCTATCGTTTATAGAGATGAAAACGGACGTTTTTCTCAGACAGGAGTATTTACAACATTTGCTTATCATTTATTATTTTCTCGTGATCGAACCGATCTTAATATGTTGTCCTTTGGTATTAGTGGAGCATTTATTCAATCAAATGTAGATGAGAGAGGATTAGATGATCCAGCAGATCCGGATCCGGTTTTAAGAGGAAATTTGCAAAAAGATGGCTATTTTAATATAGATGTAGGGATGTCTTACCATTATCTTAATTGGTTTGCTCATTTTACAGTAAAAAATATATTACCAACTACGAGAGATATTTTTGATAATCCTAATAATACAATCGTAGAACCTAATAATCAGAGAAGATATCTTTTTTCAGTTGGATATGTATTTGGGCTAGGAAATGGTCCCTGGAGTTTGGAGCCTTCAATATTATATCAGGCAACGGATCAAACTATGGAAAGCACTATTGATGCAAATTTAAAGGTGTACAGAAGATTCGGAGAGCTTGCCACGCTTTGGGGAGGTTTATCATATAGAAGAAGTTTTGATGGTGCAGAGTTTTCTCAAACAGGTACCGAAATTGAAAGTCAAAAACTTCAATATATCACACCATTTTTAGGTATAAATTATAAAAAGTGGATGGTCGGTTACACATATAGCTACCAGTCTAATTCTGTGGTATTAAGCAATGGAGGTTTTCATCAACTAACATTGGGATATGATTTTGGAGAACGTAAAGAACGTTGGAATTGTCATTGTCCTGCGGTGAATAATTAGCAAAGACATTGTATACAATATAGAAAAAAGACTAGCCTCATAAGCTAGTCTTTTTGGTTACTTCACTTCTGTACCATGAAATTTTAACCGTTTATCCAGTATAGGAACTAATGAGGAAAGTTCGTATATGTTTTTATAGCCATAACCATAGAGATTGATAAAGGTTGGGATGTTTAATGCCAATGGAAGACTTTTAGTTGGAAAATTTAGTATATCACCATCTATGTTGTTATTACAATAAATTAAGATTCTTGTCTTTTTATCCGGAATTATCTTCGCTAATTTCGCTTCTGTAAAATCCGAAAAATTTAAATGGACAGCTCCTTCTAAATGTTTTCGTTTGTAAGCAGCTTCTGATCTTGTATCCAATAAAACAGTTTTAGAATCTTTTGCGAAGTCAAGAAATTTATTAAGAGGTATTAATCTGGTTTCTCTATACTTCAAAACTTCTTCGCTAATTTCCAAAAATGAATTATAATCTACTTTTGACTTTTGTAATTTATCTTCCCTTTGAGACAACATAGTAATGGGTATTAGAAAAAGTATTAAACTTATTTTCATCGGTTTTGTTTTTATTATTATTCCCAACTAAAAGATTTTCTTTCTCCTTGAGTTTTTATTGCTTTAATTAAAGCAGCCTCGAGATTAGAATCATCCTTTTTGCTATTATTTTTGATGTATTCTATACGTTTCTTATTCAACTCCTGTATTTTTTGCTGCACTTCTTTTCGCTCATTACCTTTTTCGGCGATATATTGTTTTAGTTCTGTTTTAGACTTACCTTTTAATTCCTGTGGTAATTCTTCTTTCTCAACTTCTTCTATCTCAAAATTTTCATCTTCTACTGCATCTACTAGATCCCAACTTTTGTTTTTGTAAAACCCAGAACTTTTACTAACAGTTCTGCTGACTGCGTTAGCAGGACTGTAAGACCGAGCATTACTATCTTGTTCGGCTTGTAAGCTCATTTTTTTAGAGCCTTCATTTCCATAATAGATATATGTGTTATTTAATCGTCTATTTAATTGTAAGATGATATCATCATAAGGTGTAGCTATGTGTATTGTTTCTCTGTTGTGATCAATAGCACTATATTCTCCATTAGTTAGATCTGCTCCGTTTTTCCATTTGGTTTCTATACCTTGTTTGTAGTTTCCACAAAAAATAGTATTAATAGTAATATCCTTTTCCTTTGCGTCAATAGCAGCATCTTTATAGTTTACTGGGCCTTGGGTAAAAGGTTCGTTACCGGCTATAAAAATTAGTTTTAGATGATCATTGTTTTTTTTCCAGTCTAATTGATTTATAGAAGTATTGATTACTTTACCACAATACTCGTTACCACCATTAGTAGTCAGTGCAAAAAGTTCTTTGGAGATTTCATCCAGATCATCAGAAAAAGGAAGTACTTGTCTGATATATCCTTCTTGTGACGGTAAACGATCATTACCATATTCATACAAGGCAATTTGTAATTTTATTTTATAATGACCGCACTTTGCATAAGATAGCTCGTTTACGATTTCCCATAACTGAGCTTTGGCCTGATCAATGAGACCATCCATACTATTACTCGTATCTAACAATAGCGCGACTTGAATATTTCTTGTATCTGGATCTGTTTTGGAAGTGTAAATCTGGTATGAGTTATCAGATTGAAAAGCTAACTCAGAATTACCGTTATTTTTTGCGTTGCAGGAAACAGGAACTATTAGTAGGCATAATAAGCCCCATAAATTTATTGTCTTCATAATTATTGCTTTTTTAATTTAGGCTAAAACTAATAGGAACTTTTTTAGATAAAAATGGATAATGAGGAATGCTCTCATATCAATGAGTGAAAAGTCCGTATCAGTTAGGGAAGTAGTCTTTTGTAACCCAAATATTGATAGAAAAGCAGTTTGTCGTCAATTTCTGATTTTATTATCCCGTATAAATGGATTAAGTTTACCTTACTTATTTGGTATGTGATGAATAAATTTTGTTTCATTTTATTGGTTATGTGGTTGTTGCCTAATTCTTTTTTTGGTCAAGACAATCGGAGAATCCTAGAGGGATCAAAAGTCGTACCTAGAATGACAATAAGAGGTACTGTAAAAGAAGATAAGACGCTTCGACCATTGAAGAATGTAGAAATTAGAGTAGTAGGTGGTAATACATATCTCACGGATAATTTAGGAGATTTTAGAATACAAGCCAAAATAGGCGATGAGATCATTATTAGTCATGATAATTTTAATACGATTCATCATACTATTAAAAGTGGAGAAAGAATTGATGTTAAAGTACAAGAAGATCCCACGGTTTCAAGTGCTGAAAGAGAGCGGAAGCAAAAAAAATTATCTGCTGCATATGGAGTGCATCTTGCTGCTGCCAGAAATTCCATGAAAAAAGACGCTACAACCAGTATTGATTATGTAACAAAAGCTCTTGAAACTATTGAGGATGATGATACTTTCGGAGATGAGAAAAAGGCAGAGCTTTTTGAAACTTTGGGAGATATTAATGCGTATTGGAAACAACCTGATTTAGCTGAAAGTAATTATATCACTAGTCTAAGCAATAAATATAATACTGATGTAAAAATTAAATTGGGAAATGCTCAATTACAAAGTGAAAATTATGAATCTTCCCTACGTACTTTTGATGAATTAAAGAAATCCAGATTAAATGCTATACAGCGAATTAAAGTATATGCTGGATTAGGGGATAGTTATAAGGGTTCTGGTAGTAACGAAAATGCTGTCAATAATTATAATATAGCATTGTCTTTTGCGCAAAAGAACAAGTCAGAAGATTTTATTATTGATTTAAATTCTAAGTTGGCAGAAATGCTTCAGATTCAAGGAAATCTGGATGGAGCAGAGGAGTATTTAGATAATTCTGTACAGCTTGCAAGTAAGAGGAGTAAAAAATCTTCAGCTCGACAGAGAGCAAAAGCGGCTGATTTTTATAATAAAAACAACAGTTTTGATAAAGAAATACAATTACGAAAGGAAGCACTCGAGGACATTCAGGATTTGGAAAAAAAAGAGGCATACAGTCCTGTGAAAAACGACAGTATTGAGTCTGATCCTAATACTACTACTAATGAAGACAGGGCCATTACCTCACAGGTGCAGAATTACAAAATAGCCAATGCATTTGCTGCGCAATCCGAATTTGATGAAGCAATACCTTATTTGGAAGAAAGTATCAAAAAGGCAGAATCAGAAAATGATTTGGTTGTTCAAAAAGATGCTACCAGAAAACTTGGAGAGGTATATAGAGAAAAAGGAGAATTAGAAAAAGCTTCTGAAGCTTTTAAAGAATATGAAGTCATCATTGATAGACTATACGTACAAAAAGATCAGGAAATATCGCAAGCTACCAGATTTAGTAGAGAGCTGGCTCAAAAGGCGAATCGGATTGCTACACTAGAAAAAGATAGAGAACTTAATGAGAGTAGATATAAATTGGCATTTGCATCTCAGGAACTAGCCGGACAGCAAAAAATAATTATCTATTCATTAATTGGGTTGTCTGTTTTATTGTTTTTGGCGGCATATCTTATGTATCGCAATATAAAACAGCAGCAATATGCTAATAACTTATTGGCACTAAAATCATTGCGCTCTCAAATGAATCCACATTTTATTTTTAACGCATTAAATTCGGTAAATACATTCATAGCTACAAGCGATGAAAGAGCTGCCAATAAATATCTAACCGATTTTTCATTGTTAATGAGAGCGGTTTTAGAAAATAGTGAGGAAGATTTCATTCCGTTAGAAAATGAAATAGAGTTATTAGAATTGTATGTACAATTGGAGCATTTTAGATTCCAGGATAAATTCGAGTATACTATAGAAGTAGATCCTGAAATTAATATCAAAGAATATATGATTCCACCAATGTTACTACAACCTTATGTAGAGAATGCTGTGTGGCACGGATTGCGATATAAGGAAGAAAAGGGGTTGTTGTCAATACGTTTTGATAAAACGAATAGCGAAACCATAGAAATAGTGATCGCAGATAACGGAATCGGGAGAGAAAAATCTAAAGCACTAAAAACATTAAATCAAAAGAAACAAAAGTCTCAAGGAATGAGTAATATCAAAAAGCGGATCAATATTCTTAATACAATGTATAAGGATAAAGTTGATGTTTTTATCTCAGATTTGATTGATGAAGAAGGAGGTACTCAAGTAAAATTGACACTCAAAAAAGATACGTAATATTTTTAAGAGTCTTTAAAAGTTTCAAAATAGTAAGTGACTCAGAAGAGTTTAAAAGTAATCTAATAAATTTAATAACTGTGAATTTAACAGCAATCGTAGTAGATGATGAGGTAAATAGCCGAGAGATATTAAAAAATTATCTAAATAAATACTGTCCTACAGTTAAAGTGATAGGCGAGGCTGCAAGTGTGCCGGAAACATTAAAACTCTTAGAATCCAATAATCCTGATCTTCTGTTTCTTGATGTAGAGATGCCTTATGGTAACGCCTTTGATTTATTAGAACAAGTGCCCGACAGAACCTTCGAAACTGTATTTGTCACGGCTTATGATCATTATGCCGTTGATGCACTAAATGCACAGGCTACCTATTATCTTTTAAAGCCAATAGCTATAGATAATCTAATTAAGGCTGTTGATCACGTTAGTCATATAAAAGAGCGCGAAAAAGAACTACAGGATAAAGTATTAATACCAAAAATATCTGCTGCCGCTGATGGAAAAATTACCATACCGCAACAAGATGGTTTTGAAGTGTTGAAAGTCGCAGAAATATTGTATTGTCAAGCAGATGATAATTACACCAAGATATTCCTTAATCAAGGACAAAAATTAGTCAGTAAAACTTTAAAATATTTTGAGGATTCTTTAGTAGATCAAGGTTTTGTTAGGATACACAAAAGTTATTTGGTCAACGTTAATGCCATCGTTCGATATAAAAAGGGCAAAGGAGGTAGCGTTCAATTAAATTCCGGTAAAGAACTTCTCGTTTCCTCTTCTAAAAAGGGAGCCTTGTTAGATTATTTTAAATAAGAAATGATTAATTTGCAAACACATCATGTCTGTTAGGTGGCCCGCTATAAGCAACACTCTTTCTTTTCTTATATAACGGAGAGTCTAGAAATAGTGTTTTTACTTGGTTATCCCAATCTTTTACAATATCAAAATAACTGGTGTTAACAACGGCCATTATTTTTCCACAATCATCACAAATGTGTTTTTCATACTCCAGAAAATAATGCGCGAATTCGTGGAATGCAACTACCTTTAGAATTTCCTGATCCAGCATGGCTACCCAGTTAATTACTATGTTTTCAACTTTATTGTTTTTATCTCTTGTAAGCATTCCTAGTGTAGATCCTTTAGGAGAAACGGTTAGCGTGTCAACAATGTCAATATTTTTAAGTTCAAATAACTTATCATAATATTCGATGTTGTATTCTTTACAGTATTCGAAAAACTTATCTAGATGTGGTTTTAATCTTCCGTCTATTTGAACATTGTTTTGCGCTATAGAAAAAGCAACACAAAACAATCCAAAAAGCGTTACAATGCTTTTTTTCATAATTACAGAATTAGGGGTAAAAGGTTTATCAGTATCTGCTTTATTGTAAAAACTTAACAATCAATACATTATCAAATAAAGAAAAAAAAACGACACAATCAACGATAAAAAGTGTTAAAATTCGCTAAAAGGTACTTTTTTAACAAAATTATTAAAAAAACAAAGTTAATTCCTACAAATTTTAAAAATTTACAGCTTTTGAAACAGAAGTGAGGTCGTTTTTTTTTAGAATCTCTTGTAAAACAGGTAACGATCCATTAGTAAAAAAAGTATGGATCCCTTCTTGATTAGAAGGGTTTAGGAGGTTGTTTTTAGAAAGAACAACCTTAGTCTGTCTTGCTACAGCTTCACCAGAATCTATGATGTCAATATGAGTAGGAAGCATTTTTCTAAGAACCGGGATAAGGTAAGGATAATGACTACAACCTAAAACGAGATGATCGATACCTTTTTTAATCAGTGGTTGTATATAGGAATCCAATAGCATACCCATTTCTGGAGTTTGTATTTTTCCTTCTTCGATAAGTTCTACCAGTCCGGTGCCGATTACTTCAATAACCTCTATATTATTTGCATATTGATCGGATGTTTTTGCAAAAAGCTCGCTGGACAATGTTCCTTTTGTGGCCAGTACGCCAACTTTTTGGGTTTTAGTATTAAGAGCAGCTGGTTTTATCGCAGGCTCTATACCAATAAACGGAATGTCAAACTGTTCTCTGAGTACTTTTATAGCGTTTGTAGTTGCAGTGTTGCAGGCAACAACAATGATTTTGCAATTTAGCTCCAGAAGTTTTTTGGTGTTTTTAATGCTTAAGGCGATGATTTCGTCCTTGCTGCGTTTGCCATAGGGAGCATACTTGCTATCAGCTAAGTATATGGTGTTTTCATTCGGCATCACCCGTGCAATTTCGTTCCAAATTGAAGTTCCTCCTACACCAGAGTCAAAAATACCAATTGCCTGATCGTTCATGGATATAAATAGTATATACCAAAAATAAAAAAACAGTGAGAATCTAGACTCACTGTTTTTATTTTATTCTGTAAAGGTAATTTTTAGATACCTAGATCTTTCTTAACGTCAGCCATTAGATCTTTTCCATCAGCCAAGATAACTCCTGTTCCTGTTGTAGAATCTAATACGTACTGAAATCCTTGTGCTCTTGCTACTTTTTGGATAGATACACGTGCGCTTTCATAGATAGGCTTTAGTAATTCAATTTCTTTTTTCTGAAGATCCTGTAAAGCATTTTGTCTATAATCTCCTATGCTTTTCTCTGTAGCCTGAACTTCTTGTGCTCTTTTAGCATTTTCTTCTTCAGTTTTAGTAGGGGCTTCAGCCTGATACTTTTTCATTGTATTCTGCAATTCCAAAACCATATTTCTGATTTCGGCTTCGTATGTTTTGTTTAGCTTTTCGATTTCGCTTTTGGCAGCTTTAAAAGCAGGCATTGATTCCACTAGTTCCTGAGAAGCAATATGTGCTACTTTGGATTGCGCATTTACAAAACTTGAGGCTCCTAGGATGAATGCACAAGCTACAAATAGGGTTCTAAACTTTTTCATTTTCAGTAATATTAAGTGTGTTATAAATTTAAAAATTAATTTTTCTAATTATCTTCATTTTCCTTTGTCTCACCATCATCATTAGAGGGTGTATCGTTTTTCAATTGCTCTTTTAGAGCTTGTATAGAATCTTTTTTTCTTTTTTGTGCTTCTAGAAGTTTAGCTCTTCTTGCTTCAAACTCTTTTTTCTTAGCTGCTCGGATCGAGTCTCTTGCTGCTCTTCTTTCTGCTAATAATTTTTCTCTTTCCTCTTGTTTCTGAGACGTAGCCTTCTCTCTGTCGGTTACTTCTTTTTCCTGCTCTGAGTTCCTTTTTTCTGCTCTCTCAAGCGCTTTTTTCTCTTTTTTACTGTTTACTTGCTTTCTTTTAGAAGCTCTGTTAATTCTTAATAATATTTGATCACTTATATCATGTCTGTCGGCAGAGAAGAGCATTACCAAATCTGCAGATTTGTCAAATATAAAATCATATTTTTTATTCTTCGCTACTTCTTGAACTGCAACGAAAACTTGATCCTGAACCGGTTGAACCAGTCTCTTTTTTTGGAGAAATAAGTCTCCATTAGGACCAAACCTTTTTTGTTGATATTCCAGTATTTCTTTTTCTTTAAAGAAAATATCTTCTTCTCTTTCCTCAATAAGTTCTTTAGTAAGCAGAACACGTTCGTTATTGAGATCTTTTCTCATCTGTTCTACTTCTTTTAATTCAGCTTCTATCTCTACTTTCCATTTTTGTACTTTGGTTTCCAGGTCTGCTGACGCTTCATTATATTCGGGTACATTTTCTAAGATGTAATCCATATCTATGTAACCGATTCTGATACCTTTTTGAGCTTCTGCTGAATTGGAAAAAGATAACCAAAGGATAGCTGATAATACTAAAAGAACTTTTGTTTTCATGATCCTGTTTTGTTTATAGAAATAATCGTGCCAAAATTAAAATTGTTGCCCTATGATAAAGTGAGTCTCCCATCCATTATTTCCTGTCGTACCTGGAATTGGGTCAAAACCATACCCAAAATCTATACCCAGCAATCCAAAGGCTGGCATAAAGATACGTAAACCTGCTCCAGCAGAACGATTTAATTGAAATGGATTGAATCCTCTAAAGCTATCATAAGACGCTCCTCCTTCTAAAAACGCCAGCATATAAATCGAAGCTGATGGTTTTAGAGTAATTGGATAACGAAGCTCTAACGAATATTTATTATAAATTGTTGCCCCATCTTCTATAAAATCTGGATCATTAGCTCTACTCAGTGGGATAAGGGATTGATTTGGGTATCCTCTAAGAGCTACAACTTCTCTTCCGTCAAGTGCTGTGGCACCCAATCCATCTCCTCCTAAGAAAAATCTCTCGAAAGGAATATTTCCCCTGTTATTGTTGTAAGCGCCTAGAAAACCATACTCTGCTCTGGTTCTTAATACCAGTGGTTGTTTTCCTAATTTGGTTAGTGTAGTATACCAGGTTGCGTCAAATTTAATTTTATAATATTCCAACCAATCAAAACGCTCCTGGTCGATTTCTCCTATTTCTGTAGTGATTTCTCCAATCCTAGTATTTGATGGGTCTGTATTAACCAAATTTAGCTGTTCATCAAGCAGATCACTTCTTTCTTCTGCCAATGCACTATAATCGGTACCGTCCCATAATGAATAAGGAAGAGAGAGTTTAGCAATCAAATTAAACTCTGATCCTGAAGTGGGGAAAATTGGATTGACAGCTGTGTTGTTTCTGTTAATACCAATGGTATACGCTAAGTTGTTAGATGAACCATTACCAAATGTAAATAATCTTGTATTATAGTTTTTTAGATTGTAATGCTGAATACTAACTGCCTGTGATAAAGTAAAGTAGTTATCTGGCCAATTTAATCTTTTCGCAATACCAATAGATCCACCGGTAATCAAAAATTTACTGTCTCTGTCTACGTCTCTGGTTCTATTGTTAAATAAAAACTGAATTGTATGAGAAAAAGATGTAGATAGCTGGAAAGGTCTTTTTCCACCTAACCAAGGTTCTACAAAAGATAAACTGTATGTTTGAAAAAATTGACTGGCTTGAGCTCTGATACGGAGTGTTTGACCATCTCCCATTGGTAATGGACTGTAAGCTTCTTTGTTAAAAATATTTCTAATAGAAAAGTTGCTGAAGGCTAATCCTAAAGTTCCAACAAAACCACCTCCACCAAAACCTCCTTGAAGCTCAATCTGACTGGCTCCTTTTTCGACTACAGGATAATTAATGTCAATAGTTCCTGCTTGTGGATCAGCATTTTTAAACTGTGGTTCTAGTTGTTCTGGGTCAAAGAAACCTAATTGTCCAATTTCTCGAACTGTTCTTACTACAAGATCTTTACTGTATATCTGACCTGGTTTAGTTCTTAGAATTCGATAAATAACGTGGTCATTTGTTTTATCATTACCGGTAACGGTGATATGATCAAAATGCACAAGTTTTCCCTCTCGAATTCTAATTTCAAAATCTATAGTGTCATTTTTTACGTTAGTTTCTACAGCATCGATATTAGAAAATAGATACCCATTATTCTGATACAAGTTTGTAAGGTCATTAGCATCAGGTTTGGTATTATCTGCAATTTGTTTCTCTAAAAGAACTCCGTTATACACATCTCCTTTTTTGATAACTAATTGCCTTGCTAGCTGATTGTCTGAATAAACACTGTTTCCTAGGAAATTAATATCTCCAAAGTAGTATTTATTTCCTTCTTCTATTGCAAGTTTTAATGATACACTATTGTCATCTTCAACAATCAACGAATCAGAAGTTATACGGGCGTCTCTATATCCTTTTTCTTTGTATTTACTTATAATGCTTTCTTTGTCCTCTTGATAATCATTTTTGATATATTTAGAGCGTTTCCAGAATCTCCAGAATTTTTTCTGTTTGGTGTTTTTCATAGCCGCTCTCACCTTACCGTCAGAAAATTGCTCGTTTCCTTCAACCCTGATTTTGTCAACCTTTACTCGATCACCTTTATCAATACGAACCAACATATTAACTTTGTTCGTAGGAACTGTATCTTTTACCGGAGTAGTACTAATAAGAACTTTAGTATTAAGAAAACCATCTTTTCGATATTTGTTGGTAATAAAGTTTCGTGTAGTAGTAATAAGGTTTTCGGTTACTTTAGCTCCAGGATTAAGGCTATTGTCTTTTATTAAATCCTCGGCTTTACGTTTTCTTACACCTTCAATTCTTGCCTGATTTAGTTCGGGAACTTCTTGAATATTGATTTCAAGAAAGGCTTTTTCTCCTTCAATTTTAGTGATAAAAAAATTAATATCACTAAATAATTCAAGATCCCATAATTTTTTTATTACAGCACTGATTCTATCTCCAGGTAGTGCAATTCGTTCACCATTTTTAAGACCTGTAAAAGTGATGATGGTATTCTTGCTGTAGGTCGATATTCCTGTTACTTCTATGTCGCCAATGATATACTCTTTTCCGGTTGTGCCGGGTAAACCTTGTGCTGAAAGTAATACTGTATTGAATAGAAATGCAATGAATGCAAAATACGTAAAGGGTAATTTTTTTGTCATCTTTTTAACTAAGCTGCTCACTAGTTTTTCCAAATCTTCTCTCTCTTTGTTGATAATTCAAAATGGCCTCAAATAAATCCGTTTTTTTAAAATCCGGCCATAATATTTCAGTAAAATATAATTCTGCATACGCTATTTGCCATAGCAAAAAATTACTAATACGTTGTTCTCCACTGGTACGTATTAATAAGTCTACATCTGGCAGTGTTTTCGTATACAAATGCTCATTAATGACTGCTTCATTTATAAGATGTGGCGAAAGTACATTATTTTTAACTTTATTGCTTATTTCTTGAATAGTTTTTATAAGCTCTTCGCGACTACCATAACTAAGTGCTAACGAAAGTGTCATATGTTCGTTATCCTTAGTCTTTTCAATAACTTCCAGTAATTCCTTTCTTGCTTTTTCTGGTAGTGCTTGTAGATTTCCGATGGCATTTAATCGGATATTATTTTTTTGAAGTGTTTTAATTTCTTTTTTCAGGGAACTGACCAAAAGTTTCATTAAAGTCTCTACTTCTAATTTGGGTCTGTTCCAATTTTCAGTAGAAAAGGCATATAAAGTAAGATATTTTATACCAATTTCTGCTGCTCCCTCTACGACTTCTCTAACAGCTTTTGTTCCATTTTCATGTCCTACTGCTCTAAAAAGTCCTTTCTTTTTTGCCCATCTGCCGTTACCGTCCATGATGATGGCGACGTGTTCTGGAATATTAGAATTAAGTTGTTCTTTATTAATCATTTTTTAGAATGCACAATAACATGGTATTCGTCCCCATGTGTAGGATAATGTTATGCCTGTAAATACATACCAGTCGTTATTATCCAAATTACCAAATCCTGTTCCAAATGCATTGTCCGGATCACTTCCGTCCAAATTATCGGTAAAAGTATATCTCGCACCAATTTCTGCACCTAATACCCAGTGTCTTCCAATCGTTTTCTTTATTCCAACGACCATTGGTATAGCTGCACTCCATTTTTCGCTATAGGAGCTAATTTGATTTCCGTTATTAGGATCCACTGCTTTAGCGCTATAATTAAAACCTGTTAGACCTGTATATAGGTATGGAGTAAATTGCGATTGACCATCATAGAGAAACCAGTCCCAGAAATTAAATTCTAATCCTGCAGATAATTCTTTAACAGAATTGTTAAAGCTAAAACCTCTTTGAACCCTTCTGTCATCTCCTCTGGAATCATTTGATTTAAGATTGGCGTACAAAAAAGATGCTCTAAACGCATGTCTTTTACTTCGGTTCCATTTTCCAATTGCTCCAATGGCAAGGGCATTAGGCGAAATATAGTAGGTAGATCCTACATCTCCTATATAATTGGAACCACCAACCATTAGTCCAACCTCATAGGTCTGAGAGGTGATGGATTGTCCAAAAAACAAAATTAATACAAAGGATGCTAAGTATCTCATAGATTTTCAAAAGTTTGCAAATATAACAATTAACTTTACTACACAAGAATTTGAGTAAAATAGTATGAATTAAAAAACACTTTTTAGTAGATTTTATTGTCTAATTACGCTTATCTTCTCCCCAAAGCATTTTTTTTCGTAATGTTTTCAAGAAGCTGTCGCCCTCTAAAACTACCATATTAATTTTAAAAGGAGCTTTTTTAATAACAACCGTAGTTTCGTTGGGTAATGTGTGTATTCTAGAATCAAGAGACACTAGGTAAGAATCTTCTCTTCCTGAAACTTGTAACTTAATTTCTTTATCATCAGGAATCACTAACGGTCTTGCGTTAAGATTATGAGGTGCGATAGGAGTAAGTACCATGCTTTCTGCATCTGGCATCATTACAGGGCCTCCACAACTCAAAGAATATCCTGTAGAACCGGTTGGAGAAGAGACAATGAGTCCATCGGCCCAATACGAAGTTAGAAATTCATCATTTAAACTAGTGTGGACTGTAATCATAGAAGTTGTATTTCTTCTACTGACGGCAATTTCGTTCATAGCGAAATTTAAAACTCCAAATTCATCTGAATGGGGTACGGTATCTATGGTAACAATAGTTCTGGGTGAGATATAATATTTTTTATCGAGGATAAGATCAATCGTATCTTTAATTTCTTCTTTTTGAATGGTTGCCAAAAAACCTAGTCTTCCTGTGTTAATACCTGCAATAGGAATTCCTAAATCTCTAACATAGGTAATCGTTTTCAGAATAGTTCCATCTCCACCAATACTAAAAAAAAGATCATAAGAATGATCTAACTCTTCAAAAGTACTGAAGTGAGAATAGCTTTTGTCAATATCATCGTGAAGATTGATAAGTTCCAGGAAATTTTTCTCGATAACTACTTCGATATTATTTTTGTCCAGCGCTTCTAACAATTGTTGGATGTATATTCCGGATTTTTCGTGATAGAACTGGCCGTAAATACCTATCTTCATTATAAATTGATTTGTTTTGGTTGTTAGTTGACTTTTTGTGTCTAAATATTAAGGTATTTTTCCAAATATTGTGACCTTTCTTTAAGATTGTTTAAGAATGAATCTTCATGATGTTTTGATACAATATTATAGCTGTATCTTCTAAAAGTTTGAACAATATTATTGATGTCACTGTCATTTATTTTTAATGTAATCTGCGTTACATCGTTTTCCATATTGGAGATAAAAAGACCTAATAACTTAGCATTGTTTGATTCTACAATTTGTGAAACTTCACTAAAGGAATAATCTAAAACTCCTTTTTCTACAATTAAAATGTTACCTGGTTCGCTTAAAAAAGGAGTTTCATTAAAGAGATTCATTATATCTCCTAGTTCGAAATATCCCTGATAATTATTATCATCATCCAGAACAGGCATAATATTCGAATGATTTTGTGCAAATGATTCCAAGATATCTAACCAATTAGCATTATTTCTAACAAAAAAACCTTCTAGAGCATATAAATAAGAATCCAAGGTTTTTTCAGTTTCAAAACATCGTATGTCTGCTTCTGAAATACATCCAGTGTAAACTCCATCTTTTAAAACAGGGAAATGGGTGTATGTCAGTTCGTTAAACAAGAATTGAGCATCCGCAACTTTGGCAGTTGTGGTCAGAGGATCTATTTCGTTTATGATGTATAAGCTTGTCTTCATATTCCCGGGGCTTTTTATGCAAATTAATCAAAAATATGTAACGGAGGCACTCTCAAGTTCGTATTTTTGCTTTTTATTAAAAGTTATATCAAAAACTATGACAAAATTAAGTGTTAATGTCAATAAAATAGCAACTTTACGTAACTCAAGAGGCGGTGATACTCCAAATTTACTGAAAGTAGCGACTGATATTCAAGATTTTGGAGCAGAAGGGATTACAATTCATCCCAGGCCGGACGAAAGGCATATTAGATATCAAGATGCTTATGATTTAAAGCCAATAGTGTACACAGAGTACAATATTGAGGGAAATCCTATACCAAAGTTTGTTGAACTGGTAAAAGAAGTTAAGCCCACTCAGGTAACTCTTGTTCCTGATGCAGTAGATGCTATAACCAGTAATGCAGGTTGGGATACCATAGAGCACAAAGATTTTTTAAGAGAAGTGATTTCTGAATTCAAGAAAAATGATATACGGACTTCGGTTTTTGTAGACCCAGTAGAAAAAATGATTGAAGGAGCGAAAGAAACCGGAGCAGATCGAATAGAATTGTATACAGAAACTTTTGCATCAGAATACGCAAAGGGCAACAAGGATGCTGTTCTTCCGTATGCAACCTGTGCAATGTTGGCAGTAGATTTGGGTATTGGAGTGAACGCAGGTCACGATCTTTCATTGGATAACATTAAGTTCTTTAAAGAAAATATCCCTGGATTATTAGAAGTTTCGATTGGGCACGCATTAATAAGCGAATCGTTATATCTTGGATTGGAAAATGTAGTCAATATGTATTTGCACAGACTTAAATAATACGTGGTATGAAGTTACACGCTAATGTTTTTGGAGAAGGTGCTCCGTTTTTGATTTTGCATGGATTTCTAGGTATGGGTGATAATTGGAAAACCCTTGCGAAAAAAATTTCTGAAAATGGATACCAAGTACATCTAATTGATCAAAGAAATCATGGTCGCAGTCCACATAGTAATGAATTTAATTATAGTCTTCTGGCTGCGGATTTATTCGAGTACTGTAAAAATAACAGACTTACAGATATAAAATTATTGGGTCACTCTATGGGAGGTAAAACGGCAATGTTTTTTGCTGTAAATCATCCAGAGATCATGGACAAATTAATAATAGCTGATATAGGGCCTAAGCATTATCCTTTACACCATCAAGATATACTGGATGGATTGAGTTCTTTGGATTTTGAGGTTTTAAAAAGCAGAGGAGACGTTGATAATGCATTAAGCGTTTATGTAAAAGACACAGGGGTGCGAATGTTTTTAATGAAAAATTTATTTTGGAAAGAGAAAGGTGAACTTGGGCTGCGTATGAATTTGAATAGTTTGATGCAAAATTCCTCAGAAATCGGTTTAGAACTATCAGAAGATTTTGTTTACCAAGGTGATACGCTTTTTCTTAAAGGAGAAAAATCTAATTATATCTTGACTGAAGATGAGGAGCGTATTAGAAGACAATTTCCTAAATCGAAAATCAATGAGATTGCTAATGCGGGACATTGGTTACATGCAGAGAATCCAGGGGATTTTTTAGCTTCGGTGTTAGGGTTTGTTAAAAATTAAACAAAAAATACTATGTATGCATAATATTTTAATGAATTCGTTGGATAATTGGTATTTTCTACTAAATTTGGTGCATTAATTTTTAAATATTCTAAAAAACAAAAACAATTCTAATTTATTATGAAAAAACTACTATTATTAGTTCTATTCGCCTTAGTGACTTTAGTCACTTATGCCGGTGGATATAGAGTTAGTGTGCAAGGGCAGAGAGCTATGGCTATGGGGCATACGGGTGTTGCTGTGGTGAATAGTGCGGAACTAGTATTCTTCAATCCTGCGGGTCTTGTGTATTTAGAAAACAAATTAAACATTAGTGCAGGTGCCAGTGGTATTTTTACGGATGTAATTTATCAAAATTCTGATCTAGGAATTTCTTCTGAGACAGATAGTTCTGTTGGAACACCTCTTAATCTATATGGTTCTTATAAAGTGAATGACTGGTTAGCGTTAGGTCTTGGAGTTTATACTCCTTATGGTAGTGAGGTTACTTGGCCAACAGATTGGGCTGGTTCTCATTTAGTAAATAATATTGATTTAGCAGCAATTTATATTCAGCCGGTAGTTTCTATAAAGCTTTCTGATCAGTTTAGTATTGGTGGTGGTCCGATTTACGTAACAGGTTCTGTAAACTTTAATCGTAACGCAAATAGGACATTAACAGATATAGACGGTAATCGTTCTAATATTACTGTGGATGATACAGGTGTAAGCAACTGGGGTTGGAGTGTAAGTGCTATGTTCAATCCTACAGATAACTTTAGATTAGGATTTAACTACCGTAGTGAGATTATTCTCGAAGCAGAAGGTGGAGAAGCAACTTTTAGCAATTTTCCGAACTCTCCAGCCGTTCCCGCGAATGGAACCACGACCTTTAATGCAGAATTACCTTTGCCTGCAGAATTATCTATAGGTCTTTCTTATCAGTTTCATAAAAAATGGTTATTTGCTTTCGATTATAACAGACAGTTCTGGGATGTATATGAATCTTTGGATATTCAGTTTGGTAACGGTTCGACATCACTTAACCCTCGTAACTATAAAAATTCTTCGGTATATCGTTTTGGATTGCAGTATGATGCTACTTCCAAGATTTCTTTAAGAGCTGGTTATTATATTGATGAGTCACCTGTTCAGTCTGGATTTTTTGCTCCAGAAACTCCACGTAATGATTCTCAAGGATTTACAGGAGGTTTGAGTTTTGCTATTACTCCTAAATTGGCGATCGACGCATCATTCTTTTATCTAAGATTTGAAGAGGTGAATGAATCTTATGATTTTTATCAGGAGAACGGACAAGGCGTTCCTTTTAGAGGTACCTATAAATCGAGCGCATTTGCGCCAGGACTTGGTTTAACTTATAAATTATAATTTGAAGATGAAATAAGCCATATCAATGGGTTGCAACCAACCGCAATGATTTTTGGCGATTCCATCTGACAATTAAAAAAAATAACAAATACAGATGAAAAATAATATAAAATATTTAGCAATTCTGGCATTAGGCTTAGTAGCGTGTGAACCAGAATTTGATAATCCGATTGATGAAGCTGGAGTATTTACTAGTGGAGAAGCTGACTTTTCGAACTACGTTGCTCTAGGAAATTCTTTAACAGCTGGTTTTGCCGATGGTGCGTTATATATAACTGGACAAGAAAATTCATATCCTAATATATTATCTCAGCAATTTGCATTGGCAGGTGGTGGAGAATTTACACAACCTTTAATGGCAGATAATACTGGTGGCGCTTTGTTAGGCGGTACTCAGATTTTAAACAACAGATTTGTTTTAGCCTTTGATGCAGAAGGAAATCCTGGCCCTGCTATATATACAGGAGCTACTCCAACTACAGAAATTTCAAATAACCTAGGTAGTTCTTTTAATAATATGGGGGTTCCTGGAGCTAAAAGTTATCATTTAGCAGCTCCCGGATATGGAAATGTTGCAGGTGTTGCAGCAGGTTTAGCTAACCCGTATTTTGCAAGATTCGCTTCTTCTGCGGATGCTACTGTAATAGGAGATGCAATTGCACAAAGTCCTACTTTTTTTAGTTTATGGATAGGAAATAATGATATACTTAGTTTTGCTACTTCTGGTGGTATAGGTGTTGATCACAATGTAACAGGAGAGTTAAATCCTGCTAATTATGGAGGGAATGATATTACCAATAGCAACGTTTTTGCCTCAGTGTATAACGACTTGATTGGTGCTCTTATAGCTAATGGAGCAAAAGGAGTGGTGCTTAATTTACCAGATGTTTCTACATTACCTTTTTTTACTACGGTTCCGTTTGCGCCATTAAGTCCATTGGATCCTAATTTTGGACCGCAAATTCCAACTTTAAATGCTACATATGGGCAATTAAATGGGGCATTTGCTTTTTTAGGTTTTCCAGAAAGAGCAATTGAATTTTCTACAACTGGAGCTAGTCCTGTTGTTATAAGAGATGAGTCATTGACAGATATATCAGCACAGTTAGTGCCGGTTTTAACACCAGCACTAGGTGCTGCTCAAGCGGCAATTTTTGCTGCGCAATATGGGCAGGCAAGACAAGCTACATCTAATGACTTGTTGGTTTTAACTAGTGCAGGGGTTATAGGTCAGATAAATGAAGATAGATTAGCAGAATTAGTAGGTTTTGGTTTAACACCAGAACAGGCAGGTCAATTATCTGTTAATGGAGTTACTTATCCAATGCAAGATCAATTTGTATTAACTTCAGATGAGCAAAGTTCAGTTGAGAACGCTCGTGTAGCTTTTAATGCTTCTATTAGAGGTATTGCGGCAGCTAACGGTTTGGCATTTTACGATGTAGCAAGTGACTTAACACAAGCGGCAGGAAGCGGAATTCCATTTGATGGTGGAGTGATAACTTCAGATTTTGTTACTGGAGGAGGATTCTCTCTAGACGGTGTGCATCCGACACCTAGAGCTCACGCTTTGGTTACTAATGGTATTATTGATGCTATAAAAGATACTTATGGAGCTACTTTACCTTCTGTTAATCCAGGTGATTATGGAACGGTTACACTTAGTAATGAAGTAAATTAGAGTTTTCTAAAAATTAATATAAAAAACCTGCTATTGTTTTAATAGCAGGTTTTTTTATTATATTGTTTTTATTACCTTAAAAATCAATCTAAACGTTTATTTATGAAATTCTTATTAAAAATGATTCTTAGTGCCATTGCTGTATTGGTTTTGGCAGAGATTTTACCGGGAGTTGGAGTTGATAGTTATGTAAGTGCACTTATCGTAGCGGTACTTTTGGCGATTTTAAACACCATTGTAAAGCCGTTATTGATTATTTTAACATTGCCGGTAACCATTGTAACTTTAGGATTATTTTTGTTGGTAATTAATGCAGCTATTATTTTGATTGCTGATCATTTTGTTTCTGGTTTTAGTGTGAATGGCTGGCTTTGGGCAGTGATATTTAGTATTTTGTTATCAGTGTTTCAATCCATATTATACTCTATTTTAAAGAAAGATAAAAGCTAACTGTTTTTCAGGGAGTTAAAACTTTGTCGAGTTCTAAAAAAGTATTACTTTTGCAACCCGATTTTTAGTACAAAAAAGTAGAGATAATGAATATTTCAAAAGAGCAATTAGACGATTTGAATGCTGTAGTAACAGTAGATATTGCAAAAGCAGATTATAGCGATAAGGTGGATAGTATCCTTAAAGATTATCGTAAGAACGCCAATATTCCTGGCTTTAGAAAAGGCCACGTTCCTATGGGGTTGGTAAAAAAGCAATATGGAAAAGCCGTTTTGGTAGACGAAGTAAATAAATTATTGCAAGACGCTCTTAATAAGTATCTTACAGAAGAGAAGTTAGATGTTCTTGGTAATCCATTACCAAAAGAACAGGAAAACTTTAACTGGGATGCAGATGATTATTCTTTTGAGTTTGAATTAGGTTTAGCGCCAAAATTTGAAGTAAAACTGAATGGTAAAAAAGCAATTACTCATTATAAAATCGTTGCTACGGATGAAATGATCGATAATCAAATCAAAACAATCCAAAAGCAATATGGTAAATTGATATCTAAGGATAGTGCAGAGAAAGACGATTTGATCAATGGTACTTTTGTAAATGAAGAAAAAGAAATCGAAAATCAAACTACGATTTCTTTAGATAAAATAAAAGGAAAGAGAAACTTAGATAAATTTATTGGCTCTAAAGTTGGTGATGTTCTTACCTTAAAGACCAAAGGTTTATTTACGGATGATCACGATTTGATGAATGCTCTTAAGGTTAGTCATGATGAAGCTCACGATCTAGACATCGAGGTAACTTTTACCATTTCTGAAATCAATCATCAGGAATTAGCGGATCTAGATCAGGATTTATTTGATAAGCTTTATGGTAAAGATACTGTGAAGTCAGTAACTGAACTAAAGGAAAAGATTAAACAAGATGCGGATCGTCAGTTTGTACAGCAATCGGATCAACAGTTGCTTAACGATGTTACTGAGAGTGTTCTGGAAAATACTAAATTCGATTTACCAGCAGAGTTTTTACAAAAATGGATTCAGGCAACAGGAGAACAACCTTTGACAGAGGATGAAGCAAAGGATGAGTATGAGAAGAGTGAAAAAGGATTACGCTTTCAATTAATTGAAGGAAAAATAATTAACGATAACAATCTTCAGGTTACTTTTGATGAACTAAAAGAATTTGCTAAAGATTTGATAAAAGGACAGATGGCACAATTTGGTCAGATGTCTCCAGAGGATAAAGAGCTGGAAGATATTGCTGCCAGAATTTTATCTAATCAGGATGAGGTAAAAAGAATTTCTGAACAACTAATGAGTCAGAAATTACTAGCCTACTATAAGGAGAATGTTAAATTGAAGGAAAAAGAAGTGAGTTTTGATGATTTTGTAAAAGAAGTTTACAAATAATCAACATATACTCATAAGGAATTTATACTTATATTTAGGGCGTTAAACCAAGGTTGGGTTAACGCCTTTTTTATAAAAATAAAATTTCAGAAAAAGAACATATGAATTACGGAAAAGAATTCGAAAAATACGCAACACAGCATCACGGTATTAGTAGTAATTACTATGATAAGATAATTAGTAGTATGTATCCAACCGGGATGACTCCTAATATCATAGAAGAACGTCAAATGAATGTGGCTATTTTTGACGTATTTTCTCGTTTGATGATGGATCGTATTATCTTTTTAGGTACCGGAATCAATGATCAGGTTGCAAATATTATACAAGCACAGTTGTTGTTTTTGGAAAGTGTAGATTCTTCAAAAGATATCCAGATTTATATAAATTCTCCAGGAGGGAGTGTATATGCTGGTTTAGGAATCTATGATACGATGCAATTTATTAAACCGGATGTAGCAACGATCTGTACAGGAATGGCCGCGTCTATGGGAGCTGTACTATTATGTGCAGGAGAGAAAGGAAAACGTTCTGGTTTACCTCATAGTAGAGTGATGATTCATCAACCTCTTGGAGGAGCTCAAGGACAAGCTAGTGATATCGAAATCACTGCTCGTGAAATCCTGACATTAAAAGAAGAGCTGTATCAGATTATTGCAAAACATTCTGGGCAGACATACGATAAAGTATATGAAGATAGTGATAGAGATTACTGGATGAAAGCCGATAAAGCGCTTGAGTATGGAATGATTGATGAGATATTGACAAGAGAATAATTGTATAAATAAATAATGGCAGATACATTCAGTCTGCACCCCTAGAAACAAGTCTGTCAATACTGCGGTTATCGACAGGATTTTGAAATAGATAATTATGCCGAAAGAAGATTTAGAATGCTCGTTTTGTGGAAGAAAGAAACCAGAAACCAATTTGTTAATTGCTGGTTTAGATGCGCATATATGTGATCGTTGTATAGTACAAGCTCACGGAATAGTGGTGGAAGAAGCAAAAGATGAGGAAGCAGGAGAACTTAGCTCTGAATTAATGCTTCGTAAGCCAATGGCTATTAAGAAATTTTTGGATGAATATGTAATCGGACAAGAGTTTACTAAGAAAGTCATGTCTGTTGCTGTGTATAATCATTACAAGCGTTTATTACAGCCTAATACCGATGATGATATCGAAATCCAGAAGAGTAACATCATTATGGTTGGACAAACGGGTACTGGTAAGACTCTTATTGCAAAGACAATTGCCAAAATGCTAAACGTACCTTTAGCTATTGTTGATGCTACTGTACTTACAGAGGCGGGATATGTAGGAGAAGATGTAGAAAGTATTCTTACACGTTTACTGCAGGCAGCTGATTATAATCTTGAAAAAGCCCAGAGAGGGATTGTTTTCATTGATGAGATCGATAAAATCGCCCGCAAGAGTGATAACCCTAGTATCACAAGAGATGTCTCTGGAGAAGGAGTGCAGCAGGCGTTGCTTAAGTTGTTAGAAGGAACCGTGGTTAATGTTCCGCCAAAAGGTGGACGTAAACATCCTGATCAAAAGTTTATTGAAGTTAATACCGAAAATATACTTTTTATTGCAGGAGGAGCTTTTGATGGTATCGAAAATGCTATACAAAAACGCTTGAATATGCAAGCTATGGGCTTCAGTGCTTCTAAATCTGAGGATGTCATAGAAAAAGATAATCTGTTGCAATACATAATTCCTAAGGATTTAAAAGATTTTGGATTAATTCCTGAAATCATTGGTCGTTTACCGGTATTAACGCATATGAATCCATTGGATAATAGTACATTAAGAGCTATTCTTACCGAGCCTAAAAATGCGATTATAAAGCAATATAAAAAGCTTTTCGACATGGATAGCATAGAGTTTACAATTACACCTGGAGCTCTGGATTATATAGTAGAAAGAGCTGTAGAATATAAGTTGGGAGCAAGAGGATTACGTTCTTTATGCGAAGCAATTCTTACAGATGCTATGTACGAATTACCGGAAAGTGAAGAAACAGAATTGAGAGTAACAAAAGATTATGCAGAGAAAAAGTTAAATAAATCAACAATAAATAAACTTAAAGCAGTCTCATAATTAGGCAGCCTCTAGCCTCTCATAACAGAAAAAATAAACTCCTTAAGTTATAACTTAAGGAGTTTTTTAGATTAAAAATACTTTTAAAAGAATATAAAAGTATTTGTGTTGTACGTTTTAGATATCTAGAACAAAAATGTTAATCTTCTTCAGAATATAGTATTTCCTCTCTTTTCTTAGAAATGATTTCTTCCGTATTTCTAATTACCAAAGCCTTACTATCTTTAAGCTCTATATTGAATCCGTTTTTGGCAATTAATACTTCGTAAAATGCAACTTTAGAAGTTTCCCCATAACAAATATGATTGCTATCTGTATCTATATATTTGATAGGAGATTTTGAGAGCGAATTGGTTTTTTTAGAAACACTTTCTTTTTGGTCACTAATATTAGAATTGATAACTACTTCTTGAGCTTTAATAGCTATAGAACTGGAAATAAAAATAAGACAGAGTAAAAGATTTTTCATATTTGGGACCTTTGGTAAGTTGTAACTAACTGGTAACAAATTTAGTATGAAAATTAGGTGTGAAAAAGATATTTTTTATTTTTTAGTTCAATCGGTTTTTTTAACCGATGAAATACTCAAATTTGACCAAAAAATAGAATTTCTTACGTAGTTTTTTTACGTTAAAACCGTAATGTTATATTTTTTTATGGGGAATTTTACTTTTTTTAGCAAGTTTTTTTATGCTTTTTATGTGCTAGAGAGAATATGAGCCTACTTTATTTAAAACTAGCAGTTCATCGAGATATTTTCTAGAATTAGAGAGTCTGGGTATTTTATGCTGGCCTCCAAGTTTATCATTTTTTTTAAGCCAATCATAAAACAAATTAGGTCGTGCATTATTAATTCGTAAAATGTTCAATGTAGTGTTATTATATCTTTTCGCTTCATAATCACTATTGATGTTCTGAAGATTTTGATCTAGAATTTTGGTAAAATGATCGAGGTTCTTTGGTGGTTTTTTAAATTCGATCATCCATTCGTGAGCTCCTTTTTCTTTTCCTTCCATAAAAATAGGGGCTACAGTATAATCAATGATCTCACTATCAGTTTCTCGGGTAGCTTTTCTAAGAGCTTCTTCAGCATTTTCGATAATGAGTTCTTCACCAAAAACATTGATATGGTGTTTAGTTCTTCCTGATACTTTTATTCTATATGGATTAATGGAAGTAAAACGCACGGTATCACCAATTTTGTATCTCCACAAACCGGCATTTGTAGTAATAATAACAGCATAATTTTTACCAACTTCTACATCACTTAATGGTATTACTGTTTCATTATTGGTTCCATAAGTGTTCATTGGTATAAATTCATAAAAAATACCGTAATCAAGCATCAATAGGAGTTCTGATGATTCATTTCGATCCTGGATTGCAAAGAAACCTTCAGATGCGTTGTAAATTTCATAGTATTTAAAAGAATTTCCTGGCAATATCTTTTTATACTGGTCAATGTATGGCTCAAAACTGACACCTCCGTGAAAATATACTTCAATATTTTTCCAAATCTCGAATAAATTTTCTTGGCCCGTTGTTTCTAATACCTGATTTAGTAGCACCAGCATCCAAGAAGGAACTCCTGCAAGACTTGTAACATTTTCCTGAACAGTTTCATGCACGATAGCCATCATTTTGGTTTCCCAATCACTCATCAGAGAAACTTCATTACTTGGGGTGGAACTAAATTCAGCCCAAAAAGGCATATTGTCTATGATAATTGCAGACAAATCACCAAATGAAGTGCCATTTTCTTTATATAATTCTTTACTACCTCCTAGGCGCAGACTTTTTCCGGTAAAAAGTTTAGAGTTTTCATTGTTATTCAAATACATGCACAAAAGATCTTTTCCTGCTGCATAATGACAGTCCTCTAGAGACTCTTGGCTAACGGGTATAAATTTACTTTTAGCATTAGTAGTTCCACTGGATTTTGCAAACCATTTAATCGGAGTAGGCCAATAAATGTTATGTTCTCCTAGTCGGCTGCGTTCGATCATTTCTTCATAATCTTCGTAGGATCGGATTGGAACACGCTCTTTGAAAGTTTCGTAGTTATGGATGGATGAAAAATCGTAGGTTCTACCAAATTCAGTATTTCTGGCTGTTTCTAGTAAAACATGTAACAATTCCAGCTGTACCTCATTAGGATATTTTAGAAAAAGCTCCATCTGATGAAAACGCTTTTTTAGAAACCAGCTAGCGATTGAATTAACTAAAGGGATTGGCATTTTTTGATGTATCTTTAGGCTGTAATTAGCATTAATATGATTGTGTGGTTGACTTTCATCGGAAACTAAAATAATAAAAATAATAACATTCTTTTTATACATTTAACTTATAACTAAACTTTTTATGCAATATCAAGGAGTACTCACCAAAATGCAAACCGAGATAGGGAACCCGATTCAGTATTATTTAGTCTTTGAGTCTGATTTTATTCATGTGAATCAATTATTGAATAAAAGGGTAACTATTAAGTTTGTGGAATATCAGTGTTTGGCTTGTGGAGAAAATAAAAAGATATACAGACAAGGATATTGTTATGATGATTTTTATAATCAACCTCAGGTAGGAGATTGGGTGATGCGACCAGAGCTTAGCACTGCACATTTAGATATTGAAGATCGGGATTTAGATTTCGAAAAAAAGGTGCAGCTTCAACCACATATTGTTTATTTGGCGAATTCTAGTAATATTAAAGTTGGTGTCACCAGAAAATCGCAAGTACCTACCAGATGGATTGATCAGGGAGCACACGAGGCTATCGAGATTGTAGAAGTACCTAATAGATATCTTGCAGGTATTACGGAAGTAGCCCTAAAAGAACATGTAGCTGATAAAACGAATTGGCGAAAAATGCTTAAAAATGAAATTGAAGACGAAGATCTGGCGGAATATCGAGATAGGCTTGAAGAGTTTATACCTGATGAAGTAAAAGAGTATTTTATAGCGAGTAATAAGGAAACTGAACTTAATTTTCCAGTATTAGCATATCCTAATAAATTAAAAAGCTTAAATCTTGAAAAAACACCAGAATATTCTGGTGTGTTAAAAGGGATTAAGGGGCAATATTTAATTTTTGAAGACGATACTGTTTTTAACGTAAGGAATAGTGAAGGGTACGTGGTTCAGCTATCTATCATTTAGTTAGCGTTTTTCTAATACCAATAATTCATTTCCGTATAGCTCACACTGTTTAATAGTATCTGTTATATGATCCAAAGTCGTTCTGGGATTGATGAGGCACATTCTTAAAACTACCTGTCCTAAAAGTACGGTAGTGACTAATAATGCTTCTCTGGATTCCATCATTTTTTCAGAAATTTTCTGATTAATTATATCGATTTCATTTTCCGAAAGATTTTCATCAATGGGATTATATCTAAAATTTATGACTGCTAAAGTGGCCGGAGAAATAACTTCCCATTTAGGACTTTTTCTAAGTATAGTTTCTGTTCGTTCTGCCAGCTCTACATTATATTGAATGGCCTTTTTAAAAGAATCCAAACCAAATGTTTTTAAGGACATATAGAACTTCAACGCACGAAAACGGCGTGTAAGCTGAATCCCATGATCATAAAAATTGATTTCGGATTCGTTACCTTCTACATCCCTAAGATATTCGGGCTTTTCGCTAAAAGTCCCACTGAGCCAGTTGTGATTTTTAACCAGTAAACAACCCATTTCATAAGGTTGAAAAAACCACTTGTGTGGATCTACTGTTAAAGAATCTGCTTTTTCGATACCTTTCAATAATTCTTTCCCGTTATCTGCCAATATTGCAGCACCTCCATAAGCTCCATCAATATGAAACCATAATTTTTCTTCTTCGCAGATTTGTGCAATTTCATCCAATGGGTCTACGGTACCTGTATTCGTAGTACCGGCAGAGGCAATCATACAAAATGGTTCTAAACCCTGTAGACGATCTTTAGCTATCGCATTTTTTAATTTGTTAAGCGATATTTTAAATTCCAGGTCTGTTGGAATAATTCTTATTTGACTTTTCTTAAAACCAATAACTTTGATGGCTTTTATGTTTGAAGAGTGTGCCTGGTCTGATAAATAAATGACAGCTTTGGAGAAGTCATCTCCGCATTTTATTCTTCTGGCGGTAACCAGTGCCGTAAGGTTGGCCATGGATCCTCCACTCGTAAAAATACCTCCTCCTTCTTTGGTGCCAAATCCAAAGATTTCTAACAACCAGTTCATCGTTAATATTTCTAATTCTGCAGCTCCCGGAGAAGCAGCCCATCCACCGGAAAAAATGTTAAATCCGGTAGCAATGGTATCTGCCATTGCACTGATGTAATTGCTTGGACCTGGTACAAAAGAAAATGATTTTGGATGAGAAACGATGGTACTCTGTGGAATGATGTGTTCCATTACAAATTCGAGTACTTCATTAGCGCTAGTGGGACGGTAGGGGATGTCTTCGGCCAATAAATCATCCATTTCTTCACGGGTTGCTATTGCGACCGGCTTTTTAGAGTCTTGAGTGTCAAAATGTTCCACAATATGATCAATAATGGAATAGCCATATTGTTTCATATCAGTTTTGGAAAGTTCTAATGTAGGATTTAGGTCGTTTTTCATCATTATAATTAAGGCCTTCTTTGCCTGCAAAAATATGCGATTTCGAAAACAAAAAAAGGTATAATTCAGTATAAAAAATGTATATACTATAAACCTTTTATACTACGAAGAATTTTATACCCTGAACAAAAGAAATGACTATTAGTGCAATGCCAATAATCTTAAATAATTTAGTCTTGGCATCTCCAGATTTTTTAGCCATTCTATTTCCCCATTTGCTATATAAATACAATGTGCCAATCTTGCCTAGGTATATTCCAGTAAAGAATAGAAATAGCGCTGTTAAAGGGGTGTGAAGTGTAAGTTGAAAAAGATGTTTGTTTGTAAGCGATATGGCTATTATCCAATATACAATAACAGGAGGGTTTAAAAAGGCAAGGGAGAAACCAGTTAAAAACTTAGACTTTCCCAACTTAATTTTTTGAGTTTGTTTGGTAGTTTCTTCTTTCTTCTTTCGTACTAAAAAATAAACACCCAGAACTAAAAATATGGAAATGATTACGAGCTGAATCCATGGATTATTTTCGAAAAAATCGGTAAGTTCCATGCTACAGTGTAACGCAAAAAAAGCAAGAAATACTTCTCCAATACCGGCTGCTAACGCAATTCTAAATGCTTTCCTAACATCTTCTCGTATGGTAGTATTGATAACGGCAATATTTACTGCCCCAAGAGGAAGTGCACCGACGATTGATGTTAAAGTTCCAAGAATTAGATAAACTAAAATCATATACTCTTAGTATAACTTTTGTAGTTATCCTTACACAACTTTATGAGATATACTTAATTATTTTCTGCCGAATCAAAACATCTTTTTTTAGTAGAAAGGATTGTTAATTTTAAATTGTGATATGAGTTAAAAACTTCTGTTAACTCCAATTCTCATTTTCTTTATGATTTCTTCAAAGTAGAGAATTGTTAATATGATTTTTTCTGTATCTGCATAGGGTACCAGTTCTTCAATAGAATTTTGCGCAATACTTATTGCTTCTTCAGTTGCTTCTGCACTCTTTTTTAGTGATTTTATATGATCAGAATCTTCCTTAATTCCTAAATCACCTAGACGAACACCTGGTTCGTTGGTTAAGGATAAAAATGGAATAACCGTTACAATTTCTCTCACTCTATCTTGGTATAATTGAATAAGTTCACCTTTTTTCAACTTTTCTAAATCACCAATTGTATGAAATCTGGTTATTTGATCTTTTTGAACGAAAAAAACGGCTTCATCTCTTTTCTGACCATATGTATATTGAAAAAACAGAAAAGAGATAAAACCAATTAGTAATTTTGATTTGAGCATAATTTAGATTACCGTGTTAAAATTCTTAAATAGGATTTGGGGAGATCCAGAGCAAAAAAAGTATTTTAATATATTGTCTATTGCATTACCATATAATTATTCATAGATTTTTTAAGTTGAAACTTTGGAGAGGATTTACTCATAGGGTCTTCGAAAAGATTATCAACACTAACAAAATCTCTAGTAAACCTATTGTATTTTAATACATTGGCAACGCCGTTATTTGGCTTGTAACTTACTTCTACACCCTCTCCGTGGATATTAAAAAAACTATTATCCATTTTAAAAGCTTTTTCGATAACCGCTAATGAAGTATAGGACTCGTCGAATTTTACCACATTTAAGAAACCAGATATTTTTGAATTATGCAGATAGACAAGTGCAGAATTCGTGGCAGAAATAGCAGATGTAGTATGCATATAATTAGAGTTGTCAGAAAGGTTTACAAAAGTCGAATTGGTAATAGTTACGTCTGTAATTGAATTTGGTCGTAAGTAACCAAGTTCTTTGTTATATCCATCAATTTCTATTGCATAGGATCCTTTTGGACTTGTGATATAAGGATGACGTATAGCCATCAAAAAGTCCAAATCTCCTTTAAAACCTTCAGAGATTTGAAAGTCATCATCTTCTGCTTTAAAAGAAAGCATGTTTCTCATATTATTATTTCCTCCTGTCCAGTTAAACGAATCTTGACCGGAATAACTAACCATTACGTGATCAATGATGGAAGCAGTACCAATTCCAAACAGGGATAAACCATTAGCGTTTTCTGTTCTTTTGGTTTTATTGCCTGGGAATTCAATCCTTACATATCTTAAAATTGCTGTTTGTTCATCCTTATCGGTTCCTCCGTATACAGCATACTGCGGATTAAAGTTTCCTTTAATAACACCATTACCGGAAACAGAATTTACCTTTCCTGAACCTGCAATAATAATTCCACCCCAATCACCGCTTGCACGTGATTTAGCCGCTTTATTAGATGTAAAAACAATTGGATAAGCTTCTGATCCTACTGCTATAAGTTTCGAACCTCGAGTGATAATAAGGTTCGCTGGATTTTCGTGATCAGCTCTTATGACCGTTCCTTCTTGAATCGTAAGAACTGCATTACCAATAACATAAACGTCTCCAGAAAGTAAATATACCGTGTCATTACTTAAGTATGTGTCATCCGCGATAATGTTAGGAAGTCTCTCGTCAGGTTCCGGGTAGTTTGTGGTATTTGGTGTGAAATTGGTCCAACCTTTTATCCACTTACTGTCGTTTCTGTCAAAATCTTGAGCGTGAGAAGTTAGGATGGTAATACATAATAGAATGCTTGAGGTCAAAGCGCATCTTAGTTTCATAAAAGTGTTATTTTGGGGTTATAAATTCAGAAGAAATTTCTTTCTTCTTCTTTAGGGATACTAAGTTACTATACTTTTTAAAGAGTTGGTTACGTATTTACCGTAAAATATGTACGTTCGTCGTTGTTTTAGGTTTATTTGTGATAATTTTAAGAGTATAATTCCTACTTAATTTAATTTTATTGTATTGGCTGTCAGATATTTATGAATTGTTTATTCATTTATGAAAAATGATAAACAAAAAGTTTATCTTTAATAAATATTTTTTGAATGAAAAAATGCGATTTCTACAAATTACTGTAAATCAAAGTTTTGTGTTTTTAGTATTTTTTGAAGTTTATTATAATTTTTAACAGTCTAATGCAGATTTTTAGGTTTAAAAGCACAAAAAAGAGCTAAAAAACAGTTGTTAGGAAGCACTTTTTTATTTTAAACATTTTATAATTTTAAATTGTAGCTTGATTTTTAGTGGCGTAGCCTCTAGATATTTCCTTCTTTACCCAATCGCATCTTTTTTATCATTTCTTCAAAATGCAATATTGCCCAGATAATCTTATCTGTATCAGAGTAAGGAACTAGTTCTTTTATAGTGTTTGTTGTATAAACAAATGCTCTATCGGCTATTTCATTGTTTTTTTCAACTACTTTAATGTGGTCAGAATCTTCTTTGATTCCTACATCACCAAGACTGGTTCCTGGAGTATTTGATAAAGATAAATAGGGAAGAACTATAAAAATCTCTTTAACACGTTCTAAGTATAATTCTATTAGTGCTCCTTTATTAAGGTCTTGTAGTTCATCAATAGTGTGGAATCTTTGGGTCAAATCGTTATTGTCAAAGAAAACTCCTTTTTTTTTGGTTTGGGCCCTTAAGGTGCCAATCGTTAATGTTACAAGTAATATGGTAAGTATTTTTTTCATGGTGTTAGTTGTTGATGGAAGAACGTTTATTGAACTACCATATAGTTATTTAATGAATTCTTTAATGTAAAATCTGGATTCGCTTTGTCTAAAGGATCACTAAAAATCTCTTCAGGTTGCTGAAATCTTTTAGTAAATCGGTTGTATTTAAGCAAGTTAAATGTGTCTCCTGTTATGTTGTGATACGTAGTAACCCCTTCTTTATGTACATTAAAAAAACTGTTATCCAGTTTAAAAGCTGTTTCTATCATTCTGAGCGTAGAGAATGATTTATCTAGTTTGACTACATCAGAAAATCCGGATATATTAGAATCATTTATGTATAATTGTCCAAGGTTATTAATCGATATTGCAGCTCTGGAGTGGTAATAGTTGCTTTCATCTACCAATATTATTAATGTTGCTCCGGTGATATCTATACTTGATAATATTTTAGAACTTTCAAAACCTAATTTTTTATTGTAACCATCTACTTCAATAGCATAAGATCCATTGTTGCTTGTAATATAAGGATGTTTGACGGCTAAAATGTTTGTTAGTTCTCCTCTATATCCCTGAGTAAAATCAAAATCGTCATCACTGGATTTATAGGAGATAAGATTTTTGGAAGTAGAGGCTCCTCCGTGCCATTCGAACGAGTCATCGGCAGAATAGCTGACCATTATGTTTTCTACTACAGATTGATTTCCAAGAGCATAAAATGAAAGGCCATTGGTTGATTTACCTGCATATTCAATCCTAACATATCTAAGTATAGTAGTTTCTTCATCGATATCGTTTCCTCCAAATTTGGTATACAATGGATTAAATTCTCCTTTTATGATTCCTTCTCCTTCTACTGTATTTGCTTTACCAGAACCAATAATTGTAATTCCTCCCCAATCACCGCTCTTTCTGGAATGACTAGATTTGTTAGATGTAAATATTATAGGTAAAACTTTGCTTCCATCAGCAATAAGTTTAGCGCCTTTAGTAATAATTAGGTTGGTAGATTTTTCGGAATCCGCTTTTATCAGTGTTCCCTCTTGGATGGTTAGTGTGGCATTATCTGTTACATATACATCTCCTGAAATAAGGTAAATAATATCACTTCTTAGATACGTGTCTTTGCTTATAATGTTTGGTAATTGGATATCGTGATTAGGATAATTAGTACGATTTGGTTCAAAGTTTGTCCAATCCCTTGTCCATTTCATATTATTTACATTGAAATTATTTTGAGATAATCCTGAGATAGAAATTGCAATAAATAAAAATATACTAAGTAGTTCTCTTTTTTTCATAACTCCATTTTTTAAGTCTTACACTTTAGTAAACCACATTTGAATAATATCAAAAAGTCATCATTTGTCGGTGGTGATATCATTTAGTACGGTTAGATGAAATGAAGATTACATAAAAAAACATTTATTAACATTTTTTTGTAATTGTTATTAGTAGAGATTTTATCAAGTTTATTGTTGCTTTCCGCTTTGTTTATGGTGTTTTAGGCGGGTGTTGATATTATATGATGCAAACGGTATAAAGCAAAAAAACAGCTATAAAAGCTGTTTTTAACGTTAGGGTAGGTGTGTTTTAAAAATTTCCGTTGACTCCTATTCGGATTTTTTTAATCATTTCTTCATAATACAAAATGGACCATATTATTTTTTCGGTGTCAGCGTATGGTATAAACTCAGTGATTAAGTTACTTGTGCTTTCAAAAGCATCTGTTGTGGTTTCGTGATGTTTTTTTAACAGTTTAAGATTATCAGAGTTTTCTTTAATACCGATATCCGAAAGGCTTACATCTGCTTCATTGGTTAATGCGATATAAGGTAGGACGGTAATAATTTCATTTGCACGTTCTATATATAATTTAACCAGTTCTCCTTTTTTTAAATCTTCCAACTCATCAATAGTATGAAATTTTGTGGTCAAGGTGCTTTGGTCAAAAAATATATTTTTTTTGGATTGTGCAAAGCTGGTAATTGTTAGAAACAAAGTTAGTAATAGGGTAATTGATTTCATTATAAGGGTGTTAATTAAGGTAAATTTTGATCTTATTGCATGACTGTATAAGTGTCACGAGATTGTTTTAGTATGAATTTTGGGTTTTTAGCATCTAGTGGCTTCTCGAAAAAATCAGCGACATTTCTGAATTGCGTAGTAAACATATTATATTTAAGCAGTTTTTGTGCTTCGCTTTTAGGTTCTAGTTGAACCAGTACATTAACATCGTGAACATTGAAGATACTATTCTCTAAAGAAAAAGACTTTTCTAAAGTAGCATATGAGGTATATGATTTATCGAATTTCACCACGTTAGCAAAACCGGATATTTTGGAATCAGTAAAATTTAACCGTGCCAGGTTTTTTGACGAAATAGCAGCATTGGTATGTTGGTAGTTGCTACTATCGGATAAGTTAATTAAAGTGGCATCCTTAATATTTACAGAGGATAACCCTTTTGATGTTATACCTAATTTTTTATCATACCCATCTATCTCGATAGCATATGATCCACTTACATCAGAGATGTATGGATGCCTTACTGCAAGAATATTATATAGTTCTCCCTGAAATCCCAGAGTAAAATCATAGTCATCATCCTTGGCTTTATACGAAATTAGGTTATGCATATTTGCCTTTCCTCCAAAAAACTCAAAAGAATCATCTGCAGAGTAGCTTATCATAATGTTGTCAAGGATGGATTCTTTTCCTAACGCATATAATGACAGGCCATTTAATTCTTTTGATCGATTAACTTTTTTTCCTGCATATTCAATTCTTACATAGGTCATAATTGCAGTCATTTCATCATCATTATTTCCTCCATATAGTGAATATTGAGGTAAAAAATCACCTTTTATAATACCAGCTTCCGAAGGAGAATTAATTGTTCCCGATCCTGCAATGATAATTCCTCCCCAATCACCACTTTTTCTTGCTCTTGGGGATTTACTAGAAGTAAAAACTATAGGTTGACCATTTAAGCCTCTGGCGATAAGTTTGGATCCCCTACTAATGATAAGACTGGTTTCTATTTCTGTTGCACAACGAATAATAGTTCCTTCTTGTATTGTTAATGTGGCTCCGTTAGTAACATAAACATTACCGGACATCAAGTAGACTGCATCATTTGTTAGATAAAAATCTTGATCGATAATAGTCGGGATATCTTCGTCTGCTTCGGGGTATGCTTCGTGATTAGGGTCAAAATTAGTCCATCCTTTCATCCATTTCATGGAATCGTCATTAATCATATTTTGGGATGATACTATAGCCGAGGAAAATATCAGTATTGTCAGGGATAAAATTGTTGATCTCATAACTGTTGTGGGGGTTTTAGTATTTTGAGAGTAAAATTATGATGATAAGGGTTTAGCTTATGGGTTACAACTTTACTAAATAGTTAATTCAGTTTTAATAAATTTATTGTGTTAGAAACTCAGTTTTTTACTAAAAAGGCGTTAAAAGTCTTGGGTACTGTTTGTGAAGTGCTAATTGGTTCTAAATTTTAAATGGTTTGTACTATTTATTAATCCAATTAAAATCTAACCCTTATTATGTATTTTCCCAAAGCTAATGTAGTAAGAAATAAGCTCAAAAAAAATTAATCAGTAGTGTTACTAAATCGTCATTAGGATTTTTATACAAAATAGAGTGTTCTATCATTTTAACTGGTAAAATGACAAAAAAAAGGAGTTAATATATGTTATGTAAAGGTGTTAGTTCTTTGTTCCTGTAGTGTCTTTTTTCTTTTTCTTACCAAGAAATCCTCCTAAAATATCTTTAGCGGCATCTTTAAGCTTGTCTTCTGGTTCGTCAGTTGTTGTTTTAGTAGAATCTTTGTCTTTGTTAGAGCCGCCTAATAAATCAGTAAGTACTCCAGTACCTTTATCCAATATTTTGTCTTTAGCTTTTTCCTTTTGCTTATTAATAATTTGCTGGGTTAATTGCGTTACAGCCTGTTTGGTATTAAGATTTATTTTGGGGTTAGAAAAATTACCCGATATACCAATAGGTAGTGCAACTTTCATTTCACTGGCTTCCCGTTCGTTAAGTTGAGAAATTAATCCACCTATTTCATTACCCAAATATTTTGCAGGTACATCTAATGATACATTATAATTCATATTCATATCAAAACTGTGACTTCCTCCAGCGGTTATTTTAATTCCCTTAATGTCAAAATCAAATGGTTTTACATTGATTTTACCATCATCAAAACTTAGTGAGGTTTTAAGATCTTTTAGGCTTAGTTTGTCAAGGTCTAGAAAGTTTAGTTGACTATCTAGTTTGGATAATAATGGTGTTTGAGCAGTACTAACTTGAGCATCCAGTATTTCTGCCAGAGCGTTTCCTTTAAGAGAATTTAGTACGGGTGTAAGATCGTTATTTAGATTACCATTTAAGTTAATTTGTGTGTTTAATGCACCTGTTAAGGCTTTGGCAATTGGAGCTAATCCTTGCAGTAATTCCAGACTTGAAAAAGATTTAGCAATATCAATTTTACTCAAGTCCAAATTCATGCCAAAATTAGGAGTCTTTGATTTAGTGGATACTTTGCCGTTAAAGGCAAGTCCTCCATCAAATAAATTAGATGTCACGTTTTGCAAATAGGCAGTTTCGTCATTTATTTTTACACTCCCTTTTGTTTTTCGTAACTCTAAGTTGTCATAGATTACCTTTTCCGCATTAAAATTTAAAGTTGCATCAAGAAATGATGGTATCTTCAGTGCTTCTTTTTCAGTATTTTTGGTCTGTCCTTCGCTTGATTCATTTTCTGCTACCATAAAATCATCTACCGCAAAAACTTCAGAATTAACATCAAAGTTTCCTTTAAGATCTTGTTTTGAGAATAAAAAACCCATTAAATTATTAATAGTACCTTCTGCAGTTAGGTCAGATTTACCTGTAGTCACTTGCATCTTGTCTAAAGTGATTGTCTGCGGTTTAAAACTTACACTGGCTTTTTTAATTTTTATCTCATTAGGTAATTCTGGAGAAGCATAGGTAAAACTATCTAAACTGGCGGTACCAGAGCTTTTTACATTTTGATATTGCTCTTTTTCTAAAGATTGCATATCAAAATTGGTGTTTACATTTGCTTTAAGTATTCCGTTCAATTCCTGTTCTAACTGCATTGGATATGCTTTATCTAAATTGGCAAGATTCAGTGTTCCATTCACAGCCATATCTACAATCATATTTGTTGTTATATTTCTTAAACTACCTTTGGCTGCAAAGGTATCTTGATCTATTCTAAAAGTAAGATTTCCAATATTTATATACGTGTCATCAGCTAAACCAGTGTCGTTTTTAATTTGTGTATCTATTGTAATGTTTTGAACGCTTTTTGGTAGATCAGGATATTTAAATGACGCATTGTTTGATATAATTTTAATATCCATTTTTGGGATATATGTATCATCAGCTTTTCCTTTGATAGTACCTTTTACAGAGAAATCTCCTGTAGTTTGAACCCCATCCAGGTTTTTAGCATATACTTCCGGAATAACGGCTAAGAAATTTTTAAAGTCCGATGAAGGGGTTTTAAAACTGAGATCTACATCGGTGTATTTTTCGAAAAGCTGTACAAACCCTTCAAATTCCAACGGTAGTTGATTTACAAAAGCCTTATTTTCTTTAAAAGCATATCTTTGATTCTCAAGATCTAATTCTAATTCTGCATCGAGCTTTAATGCATTTTTATTTAAATATTCTGTGTTATCCAGACTAAATGACACTTCAGAACTGGATTTTGTGTCCAATAGTATGTTCTCTCCTGATAAAGATCCATCGCCACTATGATTTACATTAGTCATGAGCAACGCAATTTTGCCTACATCATCTTTATACAAAAGTTTGCTGTTGTTTATTTCATAATGATCTAGTTCAAAGGTAAAAGAACTACCTTCTTCTTCTGGAGTTACTTCGGTTTTTTCTGATGTTTTTGTAATGTCAAAATTAGAATTTCCTATTGAGTCTGTCTTTATTACAATGTTTGCTTCGTCAATTATAAATTTCTGGACACTGATAGGTTCTGAAGCATCTTTGAATAATTCGTTTATAGACATATCCAGAGAAATCTTTTTGGCATATGCCAATGTATCTCCTTCAAAAGGAGCGAAATTAATGATAGAAAGCTCATCAATAATCACAGATGCCTGAGGGAAGCTTCGGATTAAGCTTATGTCTACATCAGTAAAATCAACTTTTGCATTTACATGCTGATTCGCTAAATAACGGATTTTATCTTTTATCGTTCCTCCAAATAAGAGAGGTAGCGAAATGATTGTTATAATCAATAGAATTACAAGAACTCCGAAGATCTTAAGAGCTTTTTTGATCATTTTAATTGCTTTTGTGTAAAGTAACGATTTACAAAGGTACGATGTTGCTATTTTTGAGTTAACTATTTGTTAGATTTTTTTAAATCTCTAGAGCTAACTCACCTCCCTGTTTTAATTTGAACCTTTTTCTTAAGATGTAAACACCCAAATAGAGAATGGGAGTATCTAGAGCGGCAACCAATACTTTGAATAAAAAGCCATTTAATAAAAGCACTCCAAAACGATCCCAATCAATAACGCCTGTAGAACATAATAACAGCAATACCGTAAAAGTATCAATAAATTGAGAAGAAAAGGTAGAGAAGTTATTTCTTAGCCAAAGATGTTTTCCTTTAGTAACTCTTTTCCAAAAATGAAAAATCTGAATATCAATATACTGAGCAAAAAGGTATGCCATCATAGAAGCAAAAACAGCAACGGCGGTTGCACCAAAAACCTTAGTAAACGTCTCATCGTTAATTGGAGACCAAGTTGTGGCGGGAACTTCTTTGGAGGCGTAAACAATTAACAACGAAAAGAATGAAGCAAAAATACCAGCGGTAACAATTTGATTGGCTTTTCTTTTTCCATAGACCTCACTAATGATATCAGTAATCAAAAAGGTGATAGGGTACGGTAAAATCCCTACGGAAATTTCAAAAGTATATACTCCGAAAAAATCCCAGTAGAAGAATTTCTGAAAAATTAGATTAGATGCTACTAATGAAGAAATAAATAAAGCTCCAAGTATGAGATAAATCCTATACGCTACTATTTTGTCTTTTAGATTCAGAGGGAGTTTGGTTTAAATAGATTTAGTTCATAATACTTCGCTCAAAAATAAGGTGAAGTGATTTTGTTTTCCTTAATTTGTTCTTAAAAATACAGAGTTCTACTCAGAATATAAATATCCACATTTGAAAACATCAAATCGTATACATATTTCTTTAGGAAGTAATATCGGAAATCGTCTGGATTATCTTCAGCAGGCTTTGCAGTTGATTTATAAAACTATTGGAGATGTAGTGGATATTTCAGGAGTGTATCAAACACCGGCTTGGGGGTTTAGTAGTGACGATTTTTATAATGCGTGTATTTTGGTAAAGACTTTTGATGCTACTTCAGAAGTCTTGGATAAACTTTTGGAAATCGAAAATTCATTAGGAAGGAATAGAACAGATGCAGAAGGATATGAAGCAAGAACTATTGATCTGGATATTATTTTTTCTTCGGAAGGAATTGTAGAAACCGAGAATTTGATTGTTCCTCATCCTTCTATGCAAGATCGGAAATTTGTATTGAAACCTCTTGAAGAAATAGCTGAGGAGGAAGAACATCCAATAGTAAAACAAACCGTACATCAGCTTCTAGAAAATACAACAGATGTATCTGAAGTAATAAAGCTAAAAGATGTTCTTTTAAATCCTAAACAAAAATATTCTTTATCCTCAGTCCAATACCTAACGATAGAAGGGAATATTGGTGCCGGTAAAACAAGTTTAGCACATCTGATTGCTCAAGAATTTAATGCTAAGTTGGTGCTAGAGCGTTTTGCTGATAATCCTTTTTTGCCAAAGTTCTATGAAGATATGGAACGATATGCGTTTCCGCTGGAAATGTCATTTTTAGCCGATCGTTATCAAAGATTACAAGATGATATAGGTCAGTTTGATCTATTCAAGGATTTTGTGGTTAGTGACTACGATGTGTTTAAATCATTGATTTTTGCACAGGTAACCTTGCAGGAGGATGAATATAAGTTGTACAAGAAGGTTTTTGATATTATGTATCGCGATTTGCCAAAGCCAGGATTGTATGTGTATTTATATCAAAACACGGAACGCTTGTTAGAAAATATTAAAAAACGTGGCCGCGACTACGAGCAGAAAATCCCCGCAGAATATCTAAATAAAATCAACAAAGGGTACTTACAATTCATTAAATCACAAGCGCACTTTAATGTTCGAATCATAGATATATCCGATAAGGATTTTATAAGCAATCGTGAAGATTATATTTGGATTTTAAACCAGTTGACCAAATAATCTATCCCTTCTGTAGGGCACTAGCAACTTTTTGAACTTCATCCAAAACACGAAGTAAATTACCGCTCCAAAGTTTTTCTATTTGTGCTTCGGTATATCCGCGTTTTACCAATTCTAAAGTAACATTAAACGTTTCAGAAGCATCACTCCAGCCTTCAATACCGCCACCACCATCAAAATCAGAACTGATACCTACGTGTTCTATACCGATTTTATCAACCATATAATCAATATGATTTACAAAATCTACCACATCAACGGCAGGAGGTAAGTTGTTCATTTTTTTGACCTTTGCTCGTCTTATCGCAGCCATTTTTCCTAAAAAGTCATAGTAGGTTTCTTTTTCTTCAGAACTAAGTTTCATGACTTCTTCTCGTTCTAGCCAAGTGACTCCCATAGAATCTGCTATTTGTTTTCCGATCTCTACTTCTTTAACAACTCTCTTTTCGAATTTTTCCGTGTTCAAATAAGAGGTAAAAGCAACGGTTTGTACCACACCGCCATTTTCTTTTAACCACTGTAATTGTTCATCATCAAGATTTCTACTATGATCACATAAAGCTCTTGCAGAAGAGTGAGAAGCGATAATCGGTGCTTTAGAAAGCTCGATCATTTGTCTCATGGATTCCTTGGATGGATGTGATACGTCAATCATCATACCCCATTTGTTCATTTCGGCTACGACTTCTTTTCCAAGATCACTCAATCCATTGTGCAACCATACATCATCAGCCTCGCCAGTATTAGAGTCGCAGAGTTGGCTATGTCCGTTATGAGATAATGACATGTATCTTCCTCCCAGATCATAAAACTTTTTTACGTTATTGATATCGGTTCCTACCGGATAACCGTTTTCAATACCAATCATAGCTACCTTTTTGCCGGATTTGTGAATTCTACGAACGTCTTCAGAAGTCAATGCTAATTCAATTTGATTTGGAGCAATAGTATCCACCAATCTGTGAATTGCATCAAACTTAGACATAGCAATTTTATGTGCTTTCTCAAAACCTTCTGTTGTGAGTGAATCTTGACCCGTATACACAATAAACCAGGCAACATCTAGTCCGCCTTTTTTCATTTTTGGTAAGGTGATTTGCGAATTTAGGTCTTGTGTGTAATTAATAGAATCTGTAAAGTTTTTGATATTGATATCACAATGGGTATCCAGCGTAATGACATTTTTATGAATTTCTTTTGCTTTTGCGATGAGTTGATCCTCTGTCATTGCTTCCTCTTTTTTAGCTTCTGTTGTTTTTTGGTTGCAACTTATGAAAGTTAGACAGGCGACTAGTAGTACAGAAATGAATTTCATTATGAAAATAGTGATTGAGTTAGTGAGCCTTAAACTTACAAAACAAATCCCATATCACGACACCAGCACTAACTGAAATGTTCAAAGAATGTTTACTACCGTATTGTGGTATTTCGATTACAGTATCGCTAGAAGAAACCACTTCTTGTTGGACGCCTTTTACTTCGTTTCCAAAAATGATCGCATAGGTTTGATCAGCTTCAGGATTAAAATCGTTAAGCATGGTTGCATTTTCAGCTTGTTCAATGGATGCGATTTTGATATTTTCGGATTGAAGTTTAGTAACTAGTTCTAAAGTATTTTCTGTATACTCCCAATCTACCGTTTCGGTAGCTCCAAGTGCTGTTTTCTGAATGTCTTTGTGAGGTGGAGTTGCAGTGATACCGCATAGGTATATTTTTTTAATCAAAAAAGCATCTGCCGTTCTAAACACAGATCCAATATTATTAAGACTTCGGATATTATCAAGGATGATAATCAGCGGAGTTTTTTCTGCATCTTTAAATTCAGCCACTGTTTTGCGATCTAGCTCGCTATTTTTTAGTTTTCTCTTCTTTTCCATTATGGCAAAAATATCATTTATTCATTATACCATTCATACATTTATTCATTGAAACTGGATTGTGAATAAAAATGAATAACTCCTTTTCACTACGTTTCAAAAAAAAATAGAGAATACCTACTTTAGCCACAGTAGCAAAATTATATCCTTTTGGCAGCAAAAAAAGAAAAGAAAGTAACTCCGTTAATGAAGCAATACAATGCGATTAAGGCTAAATATCCTGACGCATTATTGTTGTTTAGAGTAGGAGATTTTTATGAGACTTTTGGCGAAGACGCTATCAAAGCTGCTGCTATTCTCAATATTGTTCAGACCAAAAGAGGTAATGGAAGTGAGCATGAAACAGCTTTAGCTGGGTTTCCACACCATTCTTTGAATACGTATCTTCCTAAATTAGTAAAAGCCGGAGAACGAGTTGCGATTTGTGATCAATTAGAAGATCCGAAGCAGACTAAAACTATTGTTAAAAGAGGAGTAACAGAGTTGGTAACTCCCGGTGTTGCTCTAAATGATGAGGTTTTACAGAGTAAGACCAACAATTTTCTATGTGCTCTACATTATGGTAAAAAAGAACTAGGTGTTGCATTTTTGGATGTCTCTACCGGAGAGTTCTTAACTGCACAGGGTGATGTGGCACAAATGGATAAACTTTTACGAAATTTTAATCCGAGTGAGGTTTTAATTCCTAAACCTAAAAAGCAGTCTTTCCAAAAAGATTTTGGAAGTGATTTTCATACGTTTTTCTTAGAAGACTGGGTATTTAAGACGGATTATGCAAATGAAACCTTGAATGCTCATTTTGAAACTACTTCCCTAAAAGGATTTGGAGTGGATCATTTGCAAGAAGGTGTTATCGCTGCAGGTGTGATTCTCCATTACTTAGGAGAGACACAACATCATAAATTACAACATATAACGGCTATACAGCGTATTGCAGAGGATGAGTATATTTGGATGGATCGTTTCACCATTCGTAATCTAGAGTTGTATAATCCTAATGCTGTTAATGCAGTAACATTAATAGATGTTATTGATAAAACCATCTCTCCGATGGGTGGTCGTACTTTAAAACGTTGGTTGGCATTGCCTCTTAAGAATATTGCCAGCATCCATAAACGTCATGAAGTTGTACAGTATTTTTTAGAAAATAAGATTTTGCTTCAGAAGATTCAACATCAGATTAAGCAGATCGGAGATATTGAACGTTTGATTTCTAAAGTAGCTACAGGAAAAGTGAATCCTAGAGAAGTTATTCAACTTAAGAATTCTTTGGAAGCGATAGTGCCGATAAAAGCACAAGCTGCTAATAGCGATAATGAAGCATTAACAGTGATAGGAGATACACTTCACGATTGCGAGTTGCTCCGAAATAAAATTAAAGAGACGATTAATGAAGAAGCTCCTGTAAATATCCTAAAAGGAAATACCATAGCAGATGGATATCTGGATGAGTTGGATGAATTACGTTCTATCGCTTTTTCAGGGAAAGATTATCTGGATAAAATGCTGGAACGAGAAACAGAGGCTACCGGTATTACTTCTCTAAAAATAGCTTCAAATAATGTTTTTGGATATTATATTGAGGTAAGAAACACTCATAAGGATAAGGTGCCTGAAACCTGGATACGTAAGCAAACATTAGTAAATGCAGAAAGATATATCACTGAAGAATTAAAAGAGTACGAAGCTAAAATTCTGGGAGCAGAAGAAAAAATCCTGTTATTAGAGCAGCAATTATTTAGTGATTTGATTGTGTGGATGAATGAATATATCAAGCCAGTACAACTAAACGCTAATTTAATTGGGCAATTAGATTGCCTATGTTCTTACACTCAGTTGGCAGAAGAAAATAACTATACACGTCCTGTTATCGATGATTCTCATATTCTTGAAATTAAAAATGGACGTCATCCGGTAATAGAGAAGCAATTACCTCCCGGAGAACAATATATAGCAAATGATGTCTCTTTGAACAGAGAAGATCAGCAGATGATTATGATTACAGGTCCTAATATGAGTGGTAAATCTGCGATATTAAGACAAACCGCATTGATCGTTTTATTAGCTCAAATGGGAAGTTTTGTTCCTGCAGATGAAGCCAAGATTGGAGCGGTAGATAAAATATTTACGAGGGTAGGAGCCAGTGATAATATCTCTATGGGGGAATCTACATTTATGGTAGAGATGAATGAAACGGCAAACATTCTAAACAATATATCGGATAGGAGTTTAGTGTTGCTTGATGAGATTGGTCGTGGAACCAGTACGTATGATGGAATTTCAATCGCCTGGGCCATTAGTGAATTTCTCCATGAACATCCAGCAAGGCCGAAAACATTATTTGCAACACATTATCATGAATTGAATGAAATGTGCGAAACTTTTGATCGTATAAAAAATTATAATGTAGCGGTAAAAGAATTAAAGGACAATGTACTTTTTCTACGGAAATTAGTTCCAGGCGGCAGTGAGCATAGTTTTGGAATTCACGTAGCTAAAATGGCGGGAATGCCTCAGCAAGTATTGCATAGAGCTAATAAGATGCTTAAAAAATTAGAAAAATCTCATAGTAGTGAAGAATTAACTGATAAAATAAAAGGAATCCAAGAGGAAGATGAATTACAATTAAGTTTCTTTAATCTGGATGACCCTTTGCTGGAAGAAATCAAAGATGAGATTGTAAATATTGACATAGATACGCTTACTCCGGTAGAAGCTTTGATGAAATTGAATGAGATTAAACGTATGTTAACCAGGAAGAAAGCTTCATCGGTGTAAAGTTTTTTATTCTTTTTTTAGAAAAGACTTTGGTATTACTAGAAATGTTTTAAATTTGCATCCGCAATAACGAATTGCGAAGTTCATAAAATTACTGCGAAAGTAGCTCAGGGGTAGAGCATCATCCGCCTCAGGCGGATATGGGTCGCTTCATTCTTAGAATGATAAAAACCCTCAAGTAATATTCCTGATGTACAGTATTAAAATGCGAAAGTAGCTCAGGGGTAGAGCATCACCTTGCCAAGGTGAGGGTCGCGGGTTCAAATCCCGTCTTTCGCTCTGATAAAATATACCACGCTCGGGTGGTGGAATTGGTAGACACGTTGGACTTAAAATCCAATGTCCATTAGGACGTACGGGTTCAAGTCCCGTCCCGAGTACTTAAAGCCTTCTTAATCTTTCGATTTTGAAGGCTTTTTTGTTTTTAGACGTTTCTGTTTTTGTGTGGGAATGGTTTAATTTCCTGCTGGTTTCAACATAGTTTCAACATTTTTATTTTAGTATATGTTCTTTTTAAATGAATATTTGGAAGTTAGATTTTGATTTGCTTTGTTTTTTGATCCTTTTTCTAGTTGTTTGGATTAAAACAAAGGTGGTATTTAAGCTAATTGTGAAGTCGTTAGGATAATTATAAGTTTTGTTATTTTGTAGTTTAAAAGAGCTTAAAATGGAATTTGTTGAACTCTTGTAGTTAATCGATCCACTCTATTTCATATCCTACTTCACCTTCTTCTATTTCTCCAACTTTGAATCCTAAAATTTCTGTAGCGATCTTTTTAAAATAGGTTTTCCAAGCAAGCCATTCATCTTCATCCATATTTGCTTCGAACTGGAGTCCACCAGGTTCTATTGACGCAAATATGTATTTTTCATCTTCGTTGAAACTAAACCAGTATGGAATACCTTTTTGACCTAAACCTTCTTTTCCAAAACCTAACCATCCAGGCATCTGAGCATATACTTGTGCTACTTTATCCCAAATATCTTTAGGTAGATCGTATCTGATATTTATAGTGCAATGATGTTCTTCCATCGTTTTATTGAATTTTTATTCATTTTCAAATGGATTATATCCTCTCGATGCAAAAACTATTTTCAATTCATCCATATAATTTATAATACTTTCATATGTTTTATTCACAAGAGTTTGTCTGATTGTTTCAGTTCTTCCTAAATATACTTCTTCAAGTTTCCATATTTTATAGGGTTCAAAATACCTTGGAGACCATCCCCCTCCGGTTTCATACCTATCAACTTCTTCAATATAATTCCAAAGCCAATCAACCGACTTATTTTTTCTATTGATTAAATACCTCAATTTCATGATTAACGCTACTATTGGAGCACTAAAATAAGAGACATTGTACTCAGCTTCGAACCAAAATTCCGAAGTTGGGAAATAATCTTCACAGCACAAACATTTATAAACTTCAATTGTTGCTAAATCAGAAATACAGCATAAGTCTAAAAGATAACTGGGATGATCAACCTTATCCAAGTATTTAGAAAAATTACCTATTAAAGATTTCTTTGGTTTTTTCCAATTATGTGAGAATCCTAATAGTCCAATTATTGGTCCAACCTGATGGCTAAATTTACTTTGATAAAATTTACTTTTGATTTTAAGTGCATCATTTGTTGCTTCAGTAATTGCAGTACCCGTGATATTAATTTTTGATTCAAAGGCGGCAATTACACCGTGTGATAAAAAAAGTTCTTTTTTATTATTCAAGAGCCAAGCTGGATAATCTGGTTCTAGAATAATAATATCCAATTGGGGACTTGTAGTACCATCCGGAAATAATATCCTACCTGTGTTTCTATAATTAAGCCTTTAGGCAACCATTTTTTAAATAATTCTGCCCAAATTTGCTCAGCACCAGCACCTGCAGTAGATGCATCATTGTCCATTTTGTTTCGACGAATTATATCGTTAAAATTACTTATTAATTCTTCAGATAATCTTTCCTTATAATATGTGAAATCATGTTTTTTAGTTTCTGCTTTTGATATCCTTTCATGAAACTTTTTATATGAATTCTTTTTTTTGGGCATGATATTAATCTTATTTTAGATTATCGTTTTATTGAACTTTTAGATTTTTTTATCAAATAAATATTTGCCTTGTTCATTTTCTAAATAGTCAATTACAAAATGAGGTATTCTTACAGCTTCCTTTACACTATCCGGGGCATCACCAGGAACAATAAATTCATTAATTTCTGTATTATAATTAATCATTTCGTTGTCAAAATTTATTATTCCATCAAGTTTCTTTTTTGAACTAAATGGGTTTATGATACTTAAATTTAATGTTCCTTTTAAACTCCAAGAATTCTCAATATTTTTTTTGTGAAAATCTTTATGTTTGTAGTATAAATTTGTTAATACGACTAAATCAACATTATTATAATTCATTTGGTCGAAATATGAATTATCTGTAAATAATCCAGCAGAAGCTGTTAAATAACCAACCCAGCTTTGCATATCAGCTTTGTCGTTGCAGCCAATCAATAGAATATTAATTTCCTTTTCATCAGATTCAGAATTAAATTTTTTATGAGCTGATATTAAAAAATCTTTCAGGTTATTGTCCATGTTTTTCAATTCAGCATGTGGTTTCAGTACCTTTCCTTGCTTTTCTAACCCTTCGTCAATAGCTTTTGACAGAATATTAATTATGTCATCTTTGTTATCTAATCTTCCTAAAGTTTGAAATTTAAAAGAATCAGAGTTTTGAACCTCTTCCATTGCGTCAAAAGAAGCACACTTAACCTCTATATTATATGTAAACCCTTTTGATTTGAATTGACAATCCACATCTTTTTTGTTTTTAGGGTTAACCTGAACCTCAACTTTGAAATTATCTTTTTCACTAAAGTAATTTGCTACTGCGATTTCACAAGCTCCTTGTATAAAGCTTTTTTCATCAAATTTAGATTTATTTAATTGCATTTTATCTTCCCAAAAAACTTTAAAATCTTTCTCAGATATGATTTTCTTTATTTTATTAATTGATTCTAAAAAATCGTTAAAATAATTACTTTTTAATTGTTTTGCGATTTTTAAATAATGATTATTTGGTAAGTCTAGATTCTCGAATTCTTTAAGCATATTATCATTTTATTGAACTTTTCTATTACCCTTAAAAATTAGAAAAAAAGGAGTTAGGTGATTTAAATTCTTCCTATCTAACCTATTCTGTATGTCACCTTTAATTTTGTTAGGATTTTTATTAGTACCTAAAATCATTTCCATAATTTCTTGTGCTTCTAAATAGTTATCAACTTTTACAGAGCGTGAGAAATCAATGTTACTTTTCGAATCTGAAACCTCAATATCAAAATTTGGAGAGTAATTAAATTTTTTCATTATCTGTTGATGCTCTCCATTTTTAAAAAATTCTAGAATATAATCAGCTTTTTCTTTTGTTGTCATTTTATCGTTTTATTGAACTTTAATTGTACTATCCCGGACGGAAAACATTTCCGCGCTATCTGGTGCGGAGTCCAGTTATAATTTTAAGTTTGAACTTTTTAGAAATCTCTTCATCTATTGTTGCTACGAAATTGAATAAGCATAAATTCATTTTCGAAACATAACTGAATTCGAAATTTAGGTGTTGCCCAATTTGGTTTACATATTCAGGAAATTGTTTAGCAAACTCTTTTGATATTTTTCGTCTATTGTGTACTGTTAAATTTCTCAGCTGAATATAAAAATTAATATTTTTTCTATGTTCATCGGTTTTAAAAATATCTATGTTTAGTCGACTTTTAAAGAATTTTTCGATGTCTTTTATTCCTTTATAAAATAGTTCCTCAATCTTTTTACTAGCAATAGAACTAATTAAATCATCCAATGATTCATGTTCCAAAATAAAGTCGAGCTTTTCAGATTCTTGGGATTTTAAAATTTGAGGTTTCTTAAGTACAACTTCTGAAAGAATATCTTTAAAATAAGTATTAAAGTTATCAATTGTATTTACATATATCATCGAGCTTAAGTGGATTTCATAAAAATTTACATCTAGAAAGCTGTCTAAATTGCTATTCAAGCTTTTTTTTACCATTTCAGGGTTAGCCACGTGATCATAGATACTTGTGAAATATTCTTTCGCCTCGCCATTGTTTTTTGAAATAAGCTTATTTCCAACTTCTAAATAGCTTATAAGCATTTCTGATCTCTGGATTTCTTGCCAAAAAGTTGCAAAAGATTCTGTTGATTTGGTCTTGATTTTTGCATGATATTTTGAATTTTCTTCATTCATAGAATTGTCGTCATTTAAATTGTACCCAACATAAGCATATATCAACCAGTAAAAACATAAAACATAACTACTTAAGTAGATTACTGTTGATCGTTTTATTGAACTTTTATTCTACAAATCCGCACGGAAAATATTTCCACACTATCGGGTTTTTAAAAATTAATCAGATATTTAAGATAATCCAAAATTAATCCCTGTAAATCACTTTCATTATTTGTAGAATTATTTATAAAATTTATAGTCTTAACAATCCCATATAACCCTAAAGCTATTTTCACTAAAGAAATTGAATTTTTCACAATAACTTTCTGAGAAAAAGTCTGTTTTAATGTGAATGTAAGCCAAGGAAAAAATAAAAATGTTAGTGTAGAAACAAAAATCACTAATCCTAAACCAAATTTGCTATAACTTTCAATTATCAGTAAACTTCGTATTGATAATATAGCAACTAAATACATAAAGGATATCACAACTAAATCTGGAACTATTTTTTTTATAACCACCAGCCAAAAACTAAAATATGACTGATTCATTGAATCATCATCGTTAGCAATATCAATGGCTTTAATAAATCTATCACTAATTATTTTATAATTCGCTTTTATGGCGTGTTTAAGTAATACTATTAATAAAAATATTCCAGCTAAAACCAAAAATATAGTACCATACCCCTCTAATGTAAATACAATTGTAAAAAATCCTGGAATTGATTTGTTAAAAACGATTCCCTTATTAATTTGTTCACTAAAAAGCACTTTTACTTTATCTCCAAAATTAATCTTAAAATAGTGTAGATCACTTACTACATACAGTTCACTTGAAGTTTCTTTTACTAATACGACATGCCCTGTAACAGTTGGACCATTTTTGCCATGATGAATGACTGGTTTTTTTTCTGTTACCTCCATTAATTGAACTTCTCCCGTTTGATACAATCTTATAGCCGAATACAAATTCTGAAGTAATAAACTTATTAAAAATAAAGAGCCTAAAACAATTAAAACAGAAATTAAAAATGTTTGTAAAGTTTCTTTCATAAAATAATAGATCTTTATCATGGATCAAGCGCGAAATGAGGAATTTTTAAAAGCGTGTATAGGATATCATCGTTTTATTGAACTTTTAAACTATCAATTAAAGATTGGAAATTTTTCTCTGTTAACTTGAGTTCAGTCCTATTAATAGTTTCGGATTTTGATTTTAATAATTTGGAAATTTCTTCTGTTGATCCTGAAATAATCCAACTATTTTTAGAATCAATATTATTAGGTATGTCTACGTATTTATTAGAAAACTTTTCAAAATCGTAAAATGAAAGAACACTTCCTTTTTTTGAATTCATAATCGTTCCAGAGGCAGCCATCATTACATAATTATCCTCTAGGCTATCAAGTTTAATATTATATGATGTTAATTCAGAACTTGAAACACTAGCTAGAGCGATGTTCATGCTCCAAACTTCATTAGAATCCTTTTGAGGTTCGAAAGCAATTAAGGCATTGTTTAATAACTTTTCTATTTCTATAGCAGCTAGAGCAGATTTTATTTGTGGAATTGTTTCTCCTATTCTATCCATTCTATTCTCATTATTTTTACTAATCATATTTACCTCTGAAACTTCTCTTCCAAGTGAATATGTTTGTATTAAATTCCATCCTAAAGCAGCTATTATAATTCCCATAAAAGCTGATAGGACAGGTTCTCTATAAATGAAATTTTTTGCCATCGTTTATTTAGACTTTGATTAATTTATTACATTTTTGATTTATAATAATTAATCGTTTTAAATATTACTGATTCAAAATTTAAATTAGGTTTAAATTCATTTAGAACTTTAAAACCATCATTTGTTTTATATATTTTATCAGGGTAACGAAACATTAAATGTTGAAAAACTTGTTCAATTTTTTCTTCGGAAAAATTAAATCCAGCTTTTCCAAAATATTCGTGATAATCAGATAAACTTTGACAAAAATTATAAGCACCATAATTTTTAGATGGACCAATATGGATATATTTAATAAAATATTCCATCTCTTCAAGTGAAACATCACTCTTATGAATTTCTACGATATTCTCAATTATTTTATCTTGGTTTTCCATCGTTTTAGTCAACTTTTCTACATTACTCATATTATGGTTTTAAAATTAGATTTGCAAAAGTAAGTTTCAACTTTGAGATTCTAAACTCTGTTAATTTTAAACATAGAGTTTGAAAGTTCATCAAAATCAGTTTAATATTAAATTAAAACTAACAAATCCGTTTATTGAACTTTCAACTAAGATGTTTAATCCATAAAATACTGCAAATTTGAGTTATTTAGTATTCTAATTAATTCAGATTTATATTTAGGTCTTAAAAAGTAAAAAGTAGGTTTTTTTGGATTTTGATTTTTATCCCATTGATAAGCAAATTTCTTAGTGTATTGAGTACTTGTTGCCATATCCTTGTATATTATTCTAGCCAAAAAAAACACTATTTCAATTCTCTCATATTCTTCTTGGTTGCAAAAGTCTCTTTCGATAACTGTAAATATGCTGTCACTATTCGATGTTAATTCATTTGATAGTTTTGAATTTTTCATCTTTGTAGTTCCAATAGTGTCCAATTCTTTATCAAGAGGAATCATTAAATAATCTAGGTTCTCAATTATAGCAACTCGACCACCATTGTTTACTATATTAATCTCAAAATCATAAGAATAATCTTTAGTCGATTTTATAAACACAGCATTAGTGGGTATATCTAGATTTGGTTTTTCTTGATCGAATCTAGTAATTTCTATTTCCAGTTGCTTCTCTAAATTAATTTGAAAAGTTTCCGCTTTACTCAATGATTCCTCTAAAAGTTGTAGTTGACTATCTGCCTTTTGATTGACTTCAAATAAATTAGTATTTAAGCTGTTTATATTGTTTAGTATATCTTTAGCACTGTCAATTCCTTTTGACAATTCTGTATTTAAAGAATATAGATCTTTAATTAATACTTTTGTATTTGTAACCGTTGTATCCAAATTTGAAGTTATTTTGTTCTCAAAAATTTCTTTTCCTCTACCATCTTTTATAGAAAAATATATAGTCGAGATTATAAAAACTGCTACTAGAAAATAATAAAAAAGTTTATCGTCTTTTGTCCAATTATCTTTTGGGCTTATAAATCCAGCAATAATTAATCCAGCAGTAAGAAAAATTAAGATTATTGAGTACTTCATTTGATTTTTTGATTAAGAATATACTATTTAAAAATCACCCTTTATTTTTATATCGATCATAAAGATAAAATGCTAAACATACTAGAAACACAACTATAATAATCATGCCATAGTATTTCAATTCTTCTCCTTCAACAGGACCTTTTCTTAAAAAATCATTTTGCATTAATCAATCCATTTTTTATTACAATATCGAAAACTTATTTGCATATGAATTACGGTTTTTCACAAGAATCTACTATTAAGTATTTTCATTTTAAACAAACCACCCCATAACCGAAGAAAACTTCAGTTATGGGGTGGTTTATAATTTTTGTTGCTTCTAAATTAATAAAATAAAATTAAAACACGATTTTTTCCCTTAATAGTTTATATGTTTTTTGTAATATACTAATATGTATATCGTATATTGAGAAAAAATGTCAAAGGGAGCATATCCAAATGACAACTAGTTTATTTAAGTATTAATTAGTAAACTTATGAAATGAACCGCTTTATTGAACCGGATAGATTTTATTCCCTGGTTTCTAGTAAAAAGTTCAATAAAACGACCATATTTCTGGAGTAAGCCAAAGAGGACTTTCTTGATATAATAATGATCTTTTGACATATCAGGTATAGTATTGAGCATATAGATACTAATTAATAAAATAGTAGCCAACATCAATACAATCTCTTCTTACAAGAATTTTTTCATAAAATTATTCTTATAAGCCCTGCCTAAAGGAATTGTTTTCTGATTTATTAAATAAATTTGATTACCAGACACTCTCTCAATTTCTGTGGTGTTGATGATGTATGATTTATGTACCCTCATAAATTTTTTCGAAGGTAAAAGTTCCTCCCAGTAACGCAGTCTTTCAGATGATACGTGTTTTTTGTTTTGTAGGTGAAGTTCCGTATAATCAGCATCAGATACGATGTAGGCAATATCATCAATAAGAATACGCACCAGGTCATAGCCTACTTTCACATACACTTCATTCATCTCCGTGGTCTCTACACTCGGAATTAAATTTTGCTGTTTGTTCTCAACCTTCGAAATAGCTTTAATAAACCGCTGAAATGAAAATGGTTTCAATAAATAATCCACCACATCAAATTCATAACTCTCCAAAGCATACTCAGAGAAAGCTGTTGTAAGAATAACCTGAGGTGGATTGGATAGCGTTTTTAAAAAATCGATACCTGATATCTTGGGTAAATGAATATCTAAAAAAATGACATCTATTTTGGTCGATTTCATCATTTCCATAGCTTCCAGAGCATCAGTAAAAGTTCCTATGAGTACTAGCGAACCTGTATCTTCAATGTATTTTTTCAAAATACGTTGTGCTGGTAATTGGTCTTCTATGATGATACACTTCATTCTTACCGAGACTTTTTTAGATCGATGGTTAATTCAACTTCATATGTTTCTTCATTAGCCTTAATCTGTAATGTATGTGCCTTTGGATATATAATAGTAAGCCGTTTTTTTACATTTTCCAAGCCAATTCCGCTATCTAAATTGTTTGTATTGGTTTGTGTTTTATAGGTGTTGGAACATTTAAAATAAAGGAATCCATCCTCAGTAATCTTGATATCTACAACAATAATTATACCACCCGTTTGACTAGAACTTCCGTGTTTCAAAGCGTTCTCAAGAAAAGCAATCAAAATAAGTGGAGCTATCCGAAAATTTGATTGGGCAATACTTTTCGAGAAAGAAACTGTGCCACGCCCTTCTATTTGCAAACGCCCAAGGTTGATAAAGTTTTCTAATTGTTCCACCTCTTTTGAAAGCGATACGTATTTTGCCTTGCACTCATACAACATATATCGTAGCACACCCGATAACTCTAGGATAACCTCTGGTGTACGTGGGGATTTTTCGATGGCATATGAATACAGGTTGTTCATATTGTTAAACAAGAAGTGAGGATTAATTTGCGATTTCAGGAATTGAAGTTCGCTTTCCTTTACAGAGTCTTTTAATTCTTTGACCTCTTTTTGTTTGATGAGGGCATCCCAGCCAAATTTGAATCCTGCTAGGACTGATAAAGTTGGCAAAGTGCTCATAAGATTATATGCTACACCCAGAAACCTGGTACCGCGCGTATCCGGGAAATAGATTTTTTCTAATATAACTTCTTCCACAAAAATTACCCACACCACCACCAATGCAACATATAATGCAAACTTCAAGTATGCTCCGGGATATAGGAATTTAGGAAGAAGTACATAATTCACCATAAGACCGGCAATTACAAAATTCAAAAAGAACACATATTGATAAGGTTTTATTTCAGGATTACGACGGTCAAATGAATAAAAAGTAAATACGACGATATGCAATATCACCTGAAACCAAACCTCTTTATTTAAGAATATTTTTTTCACAATATCGAAAGCTGTATAACAAATATAGTTTTTGCTTCTCCAACTATAAGATTTAAAAGGCAATCCTCTTAATAATTGCTATAAACGGCAGATCTATCGAGGTCAATGACAATAATGTCGTTTGTCTGATTACAACAGTTGTTTACCCAAATGGATTTTTATAAATCTATTCTTCTCCTTTTCTTTGAGTAATCAAATTATAATTAAAATATAATGAACATACGGGTTCTTTTAATACTATTATTTTTTACAGCTGGCATCTGGGCTCAAAATGAAGAAATACTAGTTTCAGGATTGCTAGTTGAAGCCGAAACCGGTCAACCTATACCTTATGCCACAGTTGTTTTAAATGATACAAACGCTAACACCACTATTTCGGGAGCAATAACAAATGATCAAGGTGCTTTTGAAATAAAAACTGTACAAAAAGATTTTTATGTCGAAATTAGTTTTATGGGGTTTAAAACCATAAAACTTCGTGATTTTAAAGTAAAAGGAAGAGAAGTCGATTTTGGTACCATTCAACTTTATCAAGACAGCCAAACACTAGATGAGGTTGTTGTTAGAGGAGAAGTTTCTAAAACAGAGTTTAAACTGGATAAACGTGTTTTTAATGTTGGTAAAGACCTAAGTAGCACAGGAGCTAGTGCATTAGAAGTGCTTAACAACGTACCTTCGGTTAATGTTAATATAGAAGGAGAAATAAGTTTACGAGGAGCCGGAGGAGTTCAAATTCTGATTAATGGAAAACCTTCTGTATTGGCTGATGAATCAAGTAATGCTCTTGGAACGATCACGGCAGATATGATCCAAAGTATTGAGGTAATCACTAATCCTTCGGCAAAATATGAAGCCTCAGGTACTTCTGGAATTTTAAATATCATCCTGAAAAAAGAGGAAAAGCAAGGATGGAACGGTTCTGTGTCACTTAATACAGGTATACCTGATAATCATAGTATAGGGTTTAGTCTTAATCGTAGAACGGAAAAATTTAACCTGTTTACTCAGATGGGAGCCGGTTACCGTTCATTGCCTAGAGATAACGAAGCGATTAACCGAAATCTCACAAATAATGAAGTAATTTTTAGTGAGGGAGAGAATTTCAGGAATGAAACTTTTTTCAATATTACCTTAGGTACAGATTACCATTTGAATAAATACAACGTTTTTACTCTTTCAGGAAATTTTGCCTACGAAATCGAAGACCAGCCTTCTGAAACTAACTTTCGTTTTTTTGAGGCTAGTAATATATTGGTATCTAGATGGATGCGAGACGAAACTACCGAAGCGACCAACCCCAAATGGCAGTATGAATTTAATTGGAAAAAACAGTTTAAGAATAATGAAGACCATACGTTCCAACTGAGTGCTTTGGGTAGTTTTTTTGGAAAAGATCAGTCTTCATTATTTACAGATACTACACTTGAAGGAGAAAATGTAGATAATAATCAACGGACTGCCACTAATTTTCAGCAAGCAGATTTCACCTTCAAAGCAGATTATACCAACCCATTAACTAAAGAATATACCATAGAGACCGGAGCACAATATGTCATAAACGATGTGGGGAATGATTTTGAGGTAGAGGATTTTATTGATGGAGAATATGTAATAAACGAAAATCTAACCAATGACTTTGAATGGAATCAAAAGGTGTTGGGAGTTTATGGAACTATAGCTTATGAAAATAAAATCTGGGGGGTTAAAGGAGGTTTACGAGTAGAAAATACTGATTTAGAAACATTATTAGCAAATACGAATGAAGGTAACTCGCGAAATTTCACCAATTTTTTTCCTAGTTTTCATACCTCCTATACATTTAGTGAGAAGTTTTCGCTTCAAGCCGGTTATTCTAAAAGAATTTTTAGACCTAGGCTTTGGGATTTGAATCCTTTTTTCAACATTAGAAACAATTTCAATATCCGAACCGGAAATCCAGAATTACAACCTGAGTTTACCAATTCTTATGAGCTAACTAGTATTTATGAAATTGGAAAGGCGAGTATGAGTTCCAGTTTGTATCATCGTTATACAACAGATGTGGTAGAACGGGTATCGACTTTTGTGGATAATGTAAATTTTACTACCCCCGAAAATATTGGTACGAATTCTTCTATAGGTTTTGAAACTAACGGAAAATACAGTCCCACAAAATGGCTGACTTTTACTGGGGATTTTAACTTTAATTATTTTGTTCGAAAAGGGGCTTTTGAAGGCCAGATTTTTGACTTTACAGGAAATCAATGGTCTACGCGGTTAGGTTCAAAAATCGGTTTACCTGCAGATATTGATTTAGAATTTAATGGAAACTACCGCTCTGGATTTGAAACTGTACAAGGGGAACAAAGTGGTTTTGCCTTTCTGGATATAGGTATGCGCAAAAAAATCTTAAAAGGAAAAATTGTAGCAAATCTCGGTATCCGTGATGTTTTTGCTTCCAGAATTCAAGAACGTTTTGTAGACCAACCTACTTTTGAAACCTATAATTTTGGGCGGCGTGGACGCTTTTTTACTTTTGGATTAAGCTATGCCTTTGGTAAAGGAGAGGCAATGACGTACTCTGGGAGAAGGAGATAAATGAAGTGACCTAAACTTAGAAAGTCAATTATCAATGATCGATAGGTTTGTAGTATTTCATGATTTTGATCCTAAGTCGAGTCGAATGTGATATTCTGGAATGATACTGATCCTTATCCTTAATAAATCTTAAATACTTACTATTTAGAGTTTCAAATAGTTGAATAACCTTTTGTTCTACCTAACGAATATAAAATATTCCGTAGTAATTGATTTTATTAATAATATACCACATCACATATCCAGAATAACTCTGGATATGTGATGTGGTATTTGTAAATTTATGTTAGCCTAAGCTGAGATTATAATTAAGCTAGCAGGCAAACACAGAAGATATGCCAAAGGAATTTCTAGCCATCGGCCATCCGAAACAATCATTTTCCTACTCAGTAAAACAACCAGTTACCACAAGTTTTGTTGATTTTTTCTAAGTAATTTAATTTCTGGCAAATTTTTCAATTGATTCATATCTCTGGATTTTAAAAACAGTTAAAAGTTTTCGATTGTATAATCGTTTGAAAAATAGAGGAGTAAAATTGCGATATTTATATATTTAAAAAATCGATTTTTATTGGGTAACAAAATGAATACAATAGTAACAGGACCTTAAATAATAAAAAATATTTAAGTTATGAAAAAATCTAGTTTAGTGTTCAATTCTTTTTTGACCCTTTCATTATTATTAACTTTTTCTTGTTCCGAAGATGAAATCAATGATGGTCTAAATGAGTCCGATGTAACAGATATATCAAAAAGATTACCTATTAATATTGATAGTAATGAAGGTTCCGGTTCCGGTAATGGCTCTGGAAATAATTCGGGAGTTAGGCATATTTATCGATTTTATAAAGATGGTAGTCATCTGTATACTGTAGACTACAACGAAGGAGTAAATGCAGGTTTTAATTATGAAGGTATTTTAGGTTCTGTATTATCCAATGGACCAACCGAGAGAGCAATTACCAGATGGCATAACCTTGCTAACGGGGATAGAGTGATCACAACCGATGTAAGGCAACATCCTGCAATATTAAATGATATCCAATCCATATATTATTATAATGCCTATGGAAGTTTAGTATTGGCATATTATAACGAATTTCTTCCAGGAACAACTGTAACCGGACAAATGACGTCTGCTGTTGGTAGATGGAGATATGAAGGTATTTTAGGCTATGCCGATGATATAGCTGGGAACAAGCCGGTCTATACATACTACAATTCTGTAATTAAAGATCATTTGTATACGTATGATTTTAATGAATTAGGTAATGGAGGCCAAGGTTATGTATATGAAGGTGTCTCTCTTGATTTATAAGCTGTTTTAAATTTAGAGCAAAAAGAATTTAATTACAATTATATAAAATAGGTACATTTTATATGAATCATATCGTTCACATTCGTGTTTTATTGTAGATTATTTATCTGTTTTTAAGGGGTTAATAATTGTGTTTTAAATAATACTTTAAGCATTTTTGGATATTGATTTGGGTTTGTTTATTTAAAATAAGTAACAATTAACAATACTATTTTTGGTTTAATGCCGGGATAATTCTCTAAATCGATAAAAGTTGCTTTTTGTCGGAAATCACTGTTTTTATAATGTTTCATATTCATTTTTAGGAATTTAGAATTCTAATTTCAATGTAGGTTTTAGTAATACGTCTAAGATTTATACAATGAAAGAAGAACTAAGTGTTTCAGATTTAAGACAGATTATACGTAATCTGATTACGTTCATTGTTGTGGAGGGGAAAGAGTATGTAAATGATACTAAAAAACGTGAGTATGTGGCGAGTTATGTACATCTTTTAGCTAAAATCATTAATCAGGTGGATCAAAACGAACAAAATTCTTTAGTTGAAAATATTTCGGATGATATATCTAACTATATGAAGTAGGGGATAGTTTTTGGACTATATTTTATTATGTTAGATTTGGAAAGCCTTTTTTTATTTAGAAAAGGCTTTCTTTTTATATTGGCATGAATCGCCAAACTTTAATATATTGAGCTTCTAAAATCCCAAAATCTACCATAAAGTGACTGAGCAAGAAAGAATCGACCAGCTAGAGAAAGAAAAGCAACAACTCCAAGATCAATTAGATCAAATAAAAAAAAGGAAGGAGAAGAAAAAAAGTATTGGTTTTTGGATACTAAAAAAATCAAGTGTTCCTCTCTTAGGAATAAGACTTAAGCAAAGTATTAATAATGCTATAACAGAATATAAAGAAACTAAATCTGTGTCTGTGGATACAGTTTCTGATGTGTCTTCTAATATTATCTGGCGTATTACAAGAATTGGCCTTTTTGGGTTGTTAGTAACACTGATTCCTTCTATAATCCTTATATATCAAACCAAACTGGTTATCAATCAGAACGCCTTAGTCGATAATCAAAATGAGCTGATAGAAGCAGAAAGAAGGTCATCGCTAGTTTTTATTATGGATAACTTACTTTCTGATCTTAGCGAAGAGCTGAAATATAAAGGATCTAGCGAGCGTAATATTAGTCCGGTTTTAGAAGCAAGAATAGCAAGTTTATCTAGAGCAATGAAACCTTATAAGTATAAAGAAGACGGAGAGCTGATTGATAAAAAAATTAGTCCCGAAAAAGGACAACTCTTGTTTAGTTTAATCAGGAGTAATCTGGCAGATCAGTCTTATAGGGAGATTTTGGATGCGTCTGATTTTAGCTATACCTATTTTAAAGATATATTTTTGGGAAGAGGAGTGAATCTTAAATATGTTAATTTAAGCAACTCCAATTTATCCGAAGTAAATCTACCTGCTGCTAACCTGGAACGAAGTGAATTGATAGAAGCGAATATGGAAAGAATAAATCTGTCTGATGCTAATTTAAAACAATCTGTTTTAACCAATGCCAATCTTCGCAATTCTGAATTGTTAAGTGCTGATCTTACCAATGCCAAATTGTACGGAGCAGATTTAACAGAAGCAGATTTGACAGAAGCTACCTTATGGGGGACCAAGTTGGAGGATGCTAACCTCACGGATGCAGTTTTAGATAATGCTATCGTGCACCGACAAGATTGGATTACCTATGTAGCAGATTCATTAGATCTAAAAGGAGCCAGAGCAATTCAAGATAAGTATCGAGTAAAAAAACAAGGCAAACAACAGTTTATTCTTGTTGCAAGGTAGAAGGAGAATCTATTTCTTGTTTTTTAAAGATAAGACCGTGAACTTTATCAACTAACCAATTTCCGGCTGGAAAATATAAAGCGAAAAATAAAGCCATTCCCAAACTGAAGTTTTGAGGACTGAATAGTTGATCAAGAATATTATTTGGATACACATAAGAAGTTTGTAGCCAATATCCTAAAAATTCTAGTATCCCCATAGCAACTAAGCCATAAGCATATTGATTGAAGAAGTTATATTCTTTTAATATAATAGATATAGGAACCATGTATAAAATATAACAAGTGATAACCTGCCACCAATTAGCAAATCTGGCGATGCCCATTTCTGTGCCAAATTCATTCATTCCTAATCCCCATAAGAAATATATCGTAACATATGTCAGAACTAATGTTTTAGGGGTTTGTTTTAGTTTGTTTAAAAAATCAAAGAGGATATCTTTCATATTTAGAGATTAATTTTTGTTAGTGTTCTAAACCAAAATTTTTTATCGATAGTATAATTTGTTATATCACTTTTGTTCAGAACGATTTTTAGTTCTTCTATGGTAAAAGCTCTTCGTATCGCTAATAAACCATCCTTTTTCGCCATCTTGGAAATTGGTAAAATTAAACTTGAATATTTAAATAAAAAATAGGCAAAACGGCTTCTTTTTAATTCGCTAAAAATAAGGTGTTTAATTCCTTTTTGTTTTGCTTTTTTTATAAAGGTTACTAATTCGTCATCCTTAAAATGATACATAAAATGACTGCTTACAATTAGATCACATTCAGGAATCGAGAACGAATCTTTCAATATATTCGCTGTCCTGAATTCTATATGATCGTGGTGGGCGTATCTAGAACTAGCATAAGCAATGCTTTCTTGATTGCCATCTATTCCTAAAAAATAAGCCTGAATTCCGTTTTGACTTAGTTTCTGAGAAATACTATGAATACTATCACCACCTCCACAACCTAAATCTAGAATGCGAAAATATTTTTTTTCTGGTTTTGACCTACAATATTGTAAAGTACTATTGACAAGCTGTCTATGATTGCCAAAAAGTATATTGATTAACTTTAGGCTTGTCAAGGTTTTTAATAATACTTTACCCGATAAAGATAAATTATCAAGTTGCTCAGCTTTATGAAGACGTGCATGGAAATTCAAGATCTATAACTTGTATTTATTTTTTATTGGTCTCAATATTAATAATAACTTTACATTAAAAACGTAAAAAGCATGAATAATGAATATTTAAATCGGATTATTAGGGAGCGACGAGCAATTTTTCCTTCTCAATATAACGATAAACCTGTCTCTAAAGAGTTTATCCGGGTTTTGCTTGAAAATGCAAATTGGGCTCCATCCCATCGTTTGACTGAACCTTGGAGATTTAAAATTGTGATGGGAGAAGCAAAAGATCGACTGGGGACTTTTTTATCTGATACCTATACTGATATTACTCCAGAAGAAAAGTTTTCTCCTTTTAAACATAAAAAGATTAAGAATAAGTGTACAGCCGCGAGTGCTATTATAGCGATATGTATGCAACGTGATCCTAAAGAAAGAGTACCTGAATGGGAAGAAATTGCGGCTACCGCGATGGCTGTCCAAAATATGTGGTTGACTTGCGCTGCCAATGAGGTGGGATGTTACTGGAGTAGTCCGGCTTTAATCGAGTATATGAACGAGTTTTTTGATTTTGAAGAAGGTGAAAGATGTTTGGGGTTTCTATATTTAGGTAATTATGATAAAGAAGAAGATATAACTTCTAAACGGAATCCAATAGATGAAAAAGTAGCGTGGTATGATTAGAAATAAAAAACCCTCCTGAAAATTTCAGGAGGGTTTTAATATATACTATTCTATATATTATTGCTTTTTTAAAGCGTCTGCAGCTTTATCCGCACCTTCTTTTACAGCGTTTGTTGCAGCATCAACTGCATCACCAGCAGCTTCTTTAGCAGCGTCTACGGCTCCATCTACAGCCTCACCAGCCGCAGCTTTTACAGAATCAACAGCTTCTTTTGCGTCTTCTACAGCTTCGTTAGCAGCGTCTTTAGCATCTTCCACAGCTTCTTCAGCGGCGTCTTTAGCTTCTTCAGCAGCGTCTTTTACTTCTTCTACAGCATCTTCAGCAGCATCTTCTGCTTTTTTTGTATCTCTACAAGAAGTTACTGAAACTGCTAACATTAGAGCAATTGCTCCTAAAAATAATCTTTTCATAATTGATAGATTTAGTTAATTGGGTTATTGAACGGCAAATTTAACATTTTATTTTATATATCGTTTTTTTCTATCAAGTATTTCCAATAACGTTTGGGAAGATGTTGTGTGTGCAGCTTTAAGTTCTTTCTGGATTTTATATTTACATTGTTGAAATATGTTTGCCACAGATGTTGAAAACCTAATTCACTATCTGCATAACTGTCCTTTGATATACTGGTGTTTAATTTTGAAAAAAAGTCTAAAGTAATGATATCTACTTTATGTAGATCATAATATATCCCATATGCTCGTTTAATATCATAGATTAACCATTTTTGGTCAGCATACCGATCCTTAAAATGATGGGTTATTAGAGGTAGTACATTGAAGTCGGGTTCTACAGTTGCTACGAAAATACCATCTTTAGTCTTTTTAAATCTCACAAAAGCTTCCATTCTGTGTTTTTCTCTACCAACCATTTTAGCTACTTGGTTAATTTTAAGGATATCTTTATTTCCATAATCGATTAGATTAGATTTTTGGGTATTGAATAAATTTTGAATATAAGCAAGCAATGTGTTTTCTACTCCTTTAATTTCACTTAAAAAAGCGTTGAATAATATTTTTTGTTGAGAAGGTATTATTTTGGTTTTTATTCCCTTCCAAACCCTACGTGATTTTATTTTATCCGTAATGATGGTTTCTGAAGTTGTAAATAATTGGTTATTAGATTCAGATTCGTTTCTAATAATAGGTGTAATTATTCTTTGTTCATATACTGTAAATATGCACGTTAAAAAACCATCAAAACTTCCGTCATATATCAAAATAGTGTGATGATTCATCTTTTAGTTTTTATGAGAAAAGACTTAATTGATTCGTAAAGTGTTTTTCGTGTTTACTTTTAGAATTTTTCAGGATTTTATTTTTTAATTGTAAAGGAGTAAAATCTTGATGATGAAAGTCTTTAGAGTTACAAGTAATAAAATATTTTGCTCTGTTTAGGGCAATACCAATTGCTTTTAGATGTGACCAGTCTAATTTTCTAAATTTCCTGGCTTGCAATATTTTTGAAACAGATTGCATTCCGATTCCTGGTATTCTGGCTAATGCACTTTTATCTGCTTTATTGATATCGACGGGAAACATGTGTAAATTTCTCAATGCCCAGCTTAATTTCGGATCAATATCCAGTTCAAGATTTTTATATTGGTCATTCAACAATTCATTGACGGAGAATCCATAAAATCTCAATAGCCAATCGGTCTGATATAACCTATTTTCTCTAAGAATAGGTACTTTGGTAGCTAGCGAAGGCAAGCGGTTATCAGCCATTACCGGAACATAGCCTGAATAATATACTCTACGCATATTAAACTTTTTATAGTAATAGGTGGCTGAGTACATGATATCACGATCACTTTCTCCTGTGGCACCGATAATCATCTGTGTGCTTTGACCAGCCGGAGCATATCTTGGTGTACTTTTTATAATTTTTCGTTCTGCTTTGTACTGGATAATTTCATTTTTTACTTTTTGCATGGGTTTTATGAAGTCTTCATGCTTTTTATCCGGAGCTAAAAGTTTTAATCCAGATATGGTAGGTATTTCTATATTAACACTTAGACGATCTGCATAAAGTCCTGCTTCTCTCATAAGTTCATCACTGGCGCCAGGGATGGATTTTAGATGAATATATCCATTAAAATTTTCCTCTAACCGAAGCTTTTTTGCAACCGCAATCAAACGCTCCATGGTATAATCCGAATTTTTGAAAATCCCGGAACTTAAAAATAGACCCTCAATATAATTTCTTCTGTAAAAATCAATAGTTAAATCTACTACTTCCTGAATCTTGAAAGCAGCCCGTTGTATATCATTACTTTTTCTGGTTACACAATACGCACAATCAAAAATACAATGATTGGTTAGCAGTATTTTTAATAAAGAGACACAACGACCATCTTCTGTATAACTATGACAAATCCCCATCCCTGTATTGTTGCCCAAACCCTTTTGGCTATTTCCTCTTTTACCACCGCTACTTGCACAGGATACGTCATATTTGGCAGCATCTGCTAGTATTGAAAGTTTTTCGCGTATTCTGTCAAACGACATACTTTCTATGTTTAGACAATTTTATTTGATGTTTCAGAGCTCTTATAATTTCTTCTATGTCTACCAGTATTTGGTAATCAGTAAAACGCAACACGGTTATTCCTAAAGAATGTATATGTAATTTTTTAGGCGCATCCTGACTATATACATCGGTAAACTCGTGTGCGTATCCATCAATCTCAATAGCAATTTTTAATAGAGGTGAATAAAAATCAAAAGTGTAGTTATTGATCTTATGATCTCTTTTAAAAAAGAAACCTTTGTCTATTAACTTTCTATAAAGTTCTTCGGTAGCGGGAATTGAATTATTCAATGAATATCGAATTATTTTTTCTGATTCTGGTTGGTGTAAAATGATTTGTGATGCCATAGGAAATTGAATTAGCTAGTAATTTTTCCAAATTTATGGAAATATTCCAATAAAATAAAAATCAAATTGTGTTAAAATTGGAAATATTCCAAAAAATAGTATATTTGTTACAGAATTATCCCAAATCAAGTAACAGGAATGTATACAAATAAATAAATTGGAGTTGTATGGATAATTTAACTAACCAAACCATTCAACGTTTTAAATCAATCCGTGAAGAAAATCATTTTACTCAATCTGATTTTGCAAGGGTTTTAGATATTAAAAACTCTACTGCGGATATAGAAAGAGGGAAAACCAAAATTTCGGGAAAAGTAGTTTCTAAACTGCTTAAGGAGTTTGGTGTGAATCCTCTTTGGTTGTTTGGTGAAAGTGATCAAAAGAAAATTCAGTTACACAATGGAGATGTTACTCCAAAAGTTATAACTGTAGATTCTGAAAACAATGAAAATATTGTACTGGTTAATGTAAAAGCCGCTGCTGGTTATCCACATAATGTACAAGATGTAGATTGGTACCAACAGTTGCCCGCATTTGACATTCCTCTTCCGGAGTATAGAAATGCTACTTATCGAGGATTTCAGGTAGAAGGCGATAGTATGTTGCCGGTATTAGAACCCAAAGAATGGGTGATTGGAAAAGCTGTCAATAATCTCACAGAATTAAGAAGTAATGCTCTTTATGTAGTAGTTTTACAGGATAGTGTAGTGGTTAAAAAAGTTAGAAAAAATGAGGACTCATCTGTGTTAACCTTGATTTCTTTAAATTCTGATTATTTACCATACACTATTCAAACACATCAAATTGTAGAGCTATGGGAGGTGAATAGTAAACTTAGTTTTAATATTGATGCCAATCCTGATACCACAGGTATAAAGCAATTACAAGATGCCATGGCAGCGCTCACTTCTGAAGTTAGAAGTTTAAAAAACTAATTAATAATTCCTTGCTGCCTTGCGTGTGCTTCAGCTTCTTGTGAAGAGTGTACAAGGAGAATAGGGGTGGTTGAAAAAGAATTAATAATTTTAATTATTCTTTTTTCTTTTCTTTTGTGGTTTACACTTCTTAAATAAATCGCCAAAATTCTATCAGGATGTTTTTTTGCAATTCCTGTATAGATGTCTGCATCTTTTTCTCCACTGTCACCAATTAATATAAATTTTAAGTTTGGATAAACGCTTAGTAAATTTAGAATTTCAGATTGTTTGTGAGGTATTTTGGGTTTTGGAGTCTTATCAAAGGGTGTTCTGAAATCCCTTAGTAATATTGGACCCTCAGGAAAATAATGTTTTTTTAGAAAGGCAGTCAAATAATCATATAAATTCCAGGGACTATTACTAACATAGAAGATTGGATTGATGGGCTCATTTTTTTTGCCAAGTTTTAATTTTTGATAAAACTGAACCGTTCCTTCTAGCGGTAATCTTCTGTCAAAATTTTTAAAGAAAGTATTCGCAATAACTCTCCATTTAAATAATGATGCAACACCGGTATGTAAAATAGTATCATCAATATCACTAATCACTCCAAACGAGGCTTCAGAAGAAGGAACAAGCATCTTTCCTTTGAATGTATTTGATTGAAGGATTTCTTTATTATCCATGTTTTTATAGGAAACAAGATAGGTTAAGTATCCTTCCTTATTCACTAACTCTTTGCTATTTGATAAAGTTTCATCAAAGTGATAATACCCTTCGGCATCCGTTTTAGAGATAAATGTCATGCCGTTCGATAATTTAAGTTCGATATCAGCATTTTTAATTTCATCACTTTCGAACTGCCTGTAGATATTACGTAATGTTTTTAATGTTTTCGTATTACCATCAAAATTTATGTTTTCATCCTCTAAGGCTCTACCTGCAGCTCTGAGGCGCTCAGTAGTCCCGTAACCCAAATAAGAATTAATTCGTAATGGTTTTTTTTTGAACATAGATTAGTAATTATTCGTAAAGATAAAAAACCCCGCTATTAAGCGAGGTTTTTTTGATATATAGCTTTTATAAATTATTTTAAAGAAGCTTTAATTTCCTCAATTTTAGCTTTCACCTCTTCTTCTGTTCCTTGTAATTTTTTAGTTTCAGAAGAAGTTTTACCATTTTCGGTTTTTGTTATAGTAATCAAAGCATTTGCTATTTCACCATCCATATCTATTTTAACTTCAATTTGTTTTTCAACTTTATCCGAAGACGATTTAGTTTCAATGACTTCTATTTCATTTGTTGCTACTGCAGTTTCTGAAGTGTGTCCTCCAAGTATAGGCGCGATTACAAGTCCTATAAGACAAGTCAACTTAATCAATATGTTCATAGACGGCCCTGAGGTATCTTTGAAAGGATCTCCAACTGTATCACCGGTAACGGCAGCTTTATGAGCATCAGATCCTTTATAGGTCATCTCTCCGTTGATTTCTACACCGGCTTCAAAAGATTTTTTAGCATTATCCCATGCACCACCTGCATTATTTTGAAAAATTGCCCATAAAACACCAGATACAGTAACACCAGCCATATAGCCTCCTAACATTTCTGCAATGGCTTGATTATCCATCCCAAAAATCATTGGAATAAAAGCAATTGCTAACGGGAAACCTATTGTTAACAATCCTGGTAACATCATTTCTTTTAAGGACGCTTTTGTTGAAATTGCAACACATTTGTCATATTCGGGTTTGCCGGTTCCTTCCATAATTCCAGGAATTTCTTTGAATTGACGGCGTACTTCATATACCATTTCCATGGCTGCTTTTCCTACGGCATTCATAGCTAATGCGGAGAATACGACTGGTACCATTCCTCCAACAAATAACATTGCTAAGACTGGTGCTTTGAAGATGTTTATTCCATCAATTTCGGTAAATGTAACATACGCGGCAAATAAAGCCAATGATGTTAAAGCTGCAGATGCGATTGCAAATCCTTTTCCGGTTGCAGCGGTTGTATTCCCTACAGAATCCAGAATATCGGTACGTTCTCTTACGATTGGTTCTTGCTCACTCATTTCAGCAATTCCTCCAGCATTATCGGCAATAGGACCAAATGCATCAATGGCTAATTGCATCGCAGTAGTAGCCATCATTGCAGAAGCTGCCATTGCAACTCCATAGAATCCTGCAAATGCGTAGGATGCCCAAATAGCCCCAGCAAATAATAATACAGAAGAGAAAGTAGAAATCATTCCTGTTGCCAAACCTGCAATAATGTTTGTTCCTGCACCAGTACTTGATTTTTGTACAATTGCTAAAATTGGTTTTTTACCTAATCCTGTATAGTATTCTGTTACAGCAGAAATTACCCCTCCTACAAACAAACCTATAAGTGTTGCATAGAATACGCGCATTGCAGAAATTTCTATCAGACCTTCACCAAAAAATTCCATTTTCATGGTTTCCGGAAGCATATATGTACATAATGCAAAACAAGATACTGCTACAAGTGCGATAGATGTCCAGTTTCCAATGTTAAGAGCACCCATAACTTGCGCTTCTTTAGCATCATTACTTTTAATTTTTACCAGCATAGTTCCAATTATAGAAATGATAATTCCAGCTCCCGCAATTGCTACAGGTAATAATACAGGGCCAATTCCACCAAATCCTTCATTGACAATATTTCCTCCCATATCTTTTATGATATAGTTTCCTAGTACCATTGCAGCTAATACTGTTGCAACATATGAACCGAATAAATCGGCTCCCATACCGGCAACATCACCCACATTATCACCCACATTATCTGCTATAGTAGCAGGGTTACGAGGGTCGTCTTCTGGTATACCTGCTTCTACTTTTCCAACTAAATCGGCTCCTACATCAGCTGCTTTAGTGTATATTCCTCCACCAACACGGGCGAATAATGCAATAGATTCTGCTCCTAAAGAGAATCCTGCCAATGTCTCAAGAACAATAGTCATATCCATTGTGTTGGTCCATTCTCCACCCATAAAGTAGTGAAAAAACAAAATAAAGAATGCTGTTAAACCTAAAACCGCCAAACCTGCTACACCTAATCCCATTACGGTACCTCCTCCAAAAGAAATTTTAAGTGCATTTGGTAAACTGGTACGAGCAGCTTGTGTTGTTCTTACATTAGTTTTGGTAGCTATCTTCATTCCTATATTACCTGCAAAAGCAGAGAAAACAGCTCCAAAAATAAAAGCGATTACAATTAACCAGTGAGTAGTAGGTACTATAAAGGAAACAACAGTTAATAAGATACTTACTATTACAACAAATATCGAAAGTAATTTATACTCGGCATTTAAGAAAGCTAAGGCTCCTTCATAGATATGATCTGAAATTTCTTTCATTTTACCGTCACCGGCATCCTGTTTCATTACCCAAGATTTTTTAACCAGCATGTAAATTAGCCCTAGTAATGCCAAAACAATTGGCATGTAAATCATATTTGATTCCATTAAATGTGTTTTTAGTTAATTAGCTGCTAAAAGTAGTAAATTCATCTAAATATAAAAAGCGCAATATTTTTGTTTAAATATTGCGCTTTTTTAGAATTTTTAGAATTTAATTTAATAGATGCTAAATAATCCTTTAGGTTTGTCTTCTAATTCATCAAATCGCTTTACACACGCTTTGATAATTTCTTTGGCTTCATCTATATTACCCCAGCCACCAACATCTACTTTCTTTTTTTCAAGATCCTTATAAACCTGAAAAAAGTGTTCGATTTCTTTTATCAGATGTGGGTTCATTTCTTTTAGATCGGCTAATCGACTAGCGATTGGGTCGGATATTGGTACACAGATAATTTTTTCGTCAGGACCTTTTTCGTCGGCCATATGGAAAACACCTATTGGTTTTACTTCCATTACACATCCAGGAAAGGTAGGTTCTGTTACGAGTACTAGAACATCTAATGGATCTCCATCTAATGCCATAGTTTCAGGGATAAATCCATAATCTGCAGGATACATCATTGATGAAAAAATCATGCGATCATATCTGATTTTTTTTATGTCAAAATCGTATTCGTATTTGTTACGACTTCCTTTTGGGATTTCGATTAATACATCGAAACTTTCGCGAGTTGCTGCGCTCATATTCTTGTTCTCATTTTTATGGGCGGCAAATATAAGTATTACAAGGGGTTGGTTAAAATTTATAGTCAAAAATAATACGTTTTCAGGCTAAATTTTAATGTTATGGTAAACTAAAAGGTTTTCGTAAAAAATGTATAAGACAATTTCAGAGAAAATAAGTACTTCAATATTGAAAAGAATGCATGAATTTAATCTTTTAGAAGTAGAATCCGAACGATCCTGTTACTCCAAAATCACGAGCATCTGGATTATCAAAATAATTTCCTCTAAAATGAAAATCAATTCGGAAAATTTTGAAAATATTTCCTACACCAAGACTATATTCCCAATATATTTCTTCATCCGGAGCAATAAGGATTTCATTAGAAGGTTGACTTAAAAGTATGTTTTCGTCGGATAATTCACCCCACACACCACGAATACCCACCAGTTCTCTTAGATTTAATTTTCTAAGTAAGGGTATTCTGGAAAAAATTCTTCCGTTGAAATTATGCTCCATATGCACAGAAGCATACGTATCGGTAACAAACTCGTAAAAGTTTAATAAAGGGAATGTATTCTGAATAGAGAGATAGGTTTGATTACCTGGCACAACACTTAATAGTCCGAGTGGAACCTCTCCAAACGTTTTCCCCAACTCAATAGAACTATTTAACACCCCAAAACCACCAATGTTCCACGGTTGTCTGTAAAAGAATTGAAGCTTTTGATATTCAAAATCACTGTCTAGAATATGATCTAAACCTACAGCATAATTAAGAAATAGCTGTGCATAATCACCATCGTTTACGGTTATCTTGTCTACACCATAACCTGTTGTTTTTCTTCCGGGATAATATGCGAGTGTAGTAGAAATTTCTGCCTGTTTTATCTCTGTTCTCAGGTCACCCGTATCTGGATCAACAAAATCTAAACTAAATAAATTTCTGTCAGCAGGTTTTAATGTTCTGTAGGATCCTGTTACCCCTACAGTAAAGTTTTTTCTAGGCTCTATTTGCATAGAAAATGCAGATAAATTGATAGAGGTCAGTCTGGTATTGTCTCCGGTCGCAACTATCGAGGAGGATGCTAAACTTCTACCTTCTACATCATTGGTATTGGTAAGGCTAGCTCCAAGCTGTTCCACATCTCGTCTATTACCTGCGGAAACTATTAATCTAGACTTTCTGTCTACCAAATACTTTCCTGAAAGACCATATTTGAATTTGTTGTCTTTAAAGCCATAAGCACCGTATCCCTCTATTCTCCAGCGATCATTTGCCGTAAAATAAGTTCTGCCACCGGCTCGTAATCTGAATCCTTCAATAGTGTTGTAACCAACGGTAGAGAATAAAGGACCAAAGTCCCAACCATTAAATTCTACATATCCGGTAGCTAGTATAGTTCCTACGTTGTAGAGTCTTTTGAAGGCTTTTACCGTTCTTAGAGTATCCAAAAGTTTATAAACTTTTTGTTCATCTTTGTTCAGTTCCTCCATCCTCGCACTTGACCAAAATGAATCATCTCTATTGTAAATATCTTGATCGTAGGGGTCTACTTGACTCTGGTAGAATTTTTTATCTTTCTTTTGATCAAATTTGTAGTTGTCGTATAAGGTGGTTCTCTTACCATAAACTCCTCTTGATTTTTCTTTTTTACTAAACGAAAAATCTGATTGAAAATAGTCTTTGGTAATTAAAAATATGGAGTCATTTAGTACGTCGAATTCTTGTTCGATGTATAAGTCTTTTACCCAGTTAATATTAGCACTTTTGGTAACTTCGAGGTTAATTTCTTTAATCGCCCAAGTCGTGTCATTTACCCAAAAATCTCCTTTAAACGTAAGTTCATTTTTTCTTCTAGGATAATAGATAATGTTATAACACCATTTATCACCAATATAGGCACTATCAGAAAGTATGTAGTTGTAAACATTAATTCCGGTTCTGGATAATGGACTCGTAAAACTTTTATCAAAGAATTTCAAATAATTATCATAGATATCATAATCAGAGTATAAGTCCTTTACGAAAGCGATTAACGTTTGATTATCACTAAATCCTGCATTTTTATTTCCTTTAAGAACCTCTTTAAGCTCGTTAAGCTCATTATCACCGTATACCTTCGAGATTGCCTCGTTTAGAAAGATAGGTAAGTAGGTTTTTCCTGTTATTCTGGAAGTATCAATGTCTTCAAAAATAAACTCCATACCATTAAAAATTCTGCTATTCACAAGCGCACTATCAATAGTATTAAGATCAAATTCTAATTTTTCATACTTATCGTAATTGTATTGTTTGAATTTTTTAACACCATTTTCTCTTCTGTTATCCCAAATCTTTCGAAGGATGTCTATGGCGGGGTTATTTTTTTTAGAAGTCTTACCTTTATATATAACAACTTCGTCTAAAGAAGCGGCTTCTTCCTCCAAAATCACTTCCATGTTATATGTAGTTCGTTTCGTTAGTTTAACGGATTTCGTTTCGAAACCAAGAAATGAAACTTTTATACTACTATGATTTTCATCAGATTCCATATAGAACTTACCATTTTCATCGGTAATCGTTCCTATTGTAGAATTAACAAATACAATGTTGGCAAATGGGATAGCTTGTTTGTTGCTATCGTAAACGTAACCACTAACTTTGGTCTGTGCAAAAATGAAAGAGTTGCTAAAAGCAAAAAATAAAATCCCTAAAACCCAATATCTCATCTAATATTTTTATAAATGTGTAATAATTGATGTAAAGCTCGTTTAGTCCCGCAATTTTCAGACCACTTTTCAAAAAGTTTAAAAAACAGTCGCAAATTTAATGAAACTCAAAGGAATAGGGTTTATTTTATTTATACATCACTTTTTTGACAGCTTTAACCACGTCATTACTATTGGGTAACCACTCTTCAAATAGCACTGGTGAGTAAGGTGTTGGTGTATCTGCAGTATTAATTTTTATGACGGGAGCGTCCAGATAATCAAAAATATTAGACTGTACTTGATACGTAATTTCCGAGGCGATATTGGCAAGAGGCCAGGCTTCTTCAAGGATTACTAATCTGTTCGTCTTTTTGACTGAAGCAAAAATTGCATCCAAATCTAAAGGCCGTACTGTTCTTAAATCAATAATTTCACAAGAAATGTTTTCTTTAGCGAGCTCATCAGCCGCCTTATAGGCTTCTTTAATTATTTTTCCAAAAGAAACAATAGTCACATCGGTACCTTCTCTTTTAGTTTCCGCAACTCCTAATGGTATGGTATATTCTCCCTCAGGCACTTCTCCTTTATCTCCGTACATTTGCTCGCTCTCCATAAAAATAACAGGGTCGTCATCGCGGATAGCAGATTTTAATAAGCCTTTTGCATCTTTTGGGTTCGAAGGAATTACTACCTTTAATCCTGGTGTATTGGCAAACCAATTCTCGAAGGCTTGAGAATGTGTAGCACCTAATTGTCCCGCAGAAGCTGTTGGGCCTCTAAAAACGATTGGGATATTAAATTGACCACCACTCATCTGACGCATTTTTGCTGCATTATTGATAATCTGATCGATACCAACCAAAGAGAAGTTAAATGTCATGAATTCAATAATCGGGCGATTACCATTCATAGCACTACCAACACCAATACCGGCAAAACCAAGTTCAGAGATAGGAGTGTCAATTACCCTATCCGGGCCGAACTCATCAAGCATTCCTTTACTAGCTTTATAAGCTCCATTATATTCAGCCACTTCTTCACCCATTAAGTAAATGGATTCATCTCGGCGCATTTCTTCGCTCATTGCTTCGCAAATTGCTTCTCTGAATTGTATCGTTTTCATTTATAAAATAATTATTTTTGTGCTACACGAAAGGCAAAAGTAGCAATTAATACCCTTTACTGATCATTGAATTTTGAAAAATTTATTATGCATGCATAGTAAATTCGACATTTTATTTGTACTTTCGCTTTTATTATTAAATTCTCAAAAAATACCTATATAAAATGAAGATATTAGTTTGTATTAGCCATGTGCCAGACACAACTTCTAAAATTAATTTTACAGAAGGTGACACTAAGTTTGACACAAATGGAGTACAGTTTGTTATTAATCCGAATGACGAATTTGGATTAACACGTGCTATGTGGTTTAAGGAAAAGCAAGGTGCATCTGTAGATGTAGTGAACGTTGGAGGTGCAGAAACAGAACCAACGCTAAGAAAGGCCTTGGCTATTGGAGCAGATAATGCAATTAGAGTAAATACTGAGGCTACTGATGGTTTTTATGTGGCAAAGCAGTTAGCTAAAGTTGTACAAGATGGAGGATATGACCTGGTAATAGCAGGTAGAGAATCAATTGATTATAACGGTGGTATGGTTCCTGGAATGTTGGCTACACTTACCGGAGCTAATTTTGTAAATACTTGTATTGGACTGGAAGTAGAAGGAGATACAGCAACTGCTATCCGTGAGATTGATGGAGGAAAAGAAACTTCAACCACTAAATTACCACTTGTTGTTGGTGGTCAAAAAGGTTTGGTAGAAGAAAGTGACCTTCGTATTCCTAATATGAGAGGAATTATGATGGCTCGTAAAAAGCCGTTAACGGTTGTAGAACCGGTAGAAACTTCTGTAGAGACAAAAGCCGTTAAATTTGAGAAACCAGCTCCTAAAGGAGAGGTTACTTTAGTTTCTCCGGATAATGTAGGTCAATTAGTAGAGTTATTACATAACGAAGCTAAAGCAATATAATCGTATAAATAAATACCTATTGTCTAATAGGTTCAATATAAAAAAATAGTATATATGTCAGTTTTAGTATACACAGAAAGCGAAGGAGGAAAATTTAAGAAAGCAGCCTTTGAAGTAGCGTCTTACGCAAAAGAGATTGCTAATATGCTTGGTACTACAGTTACTGCTGTTAGTTTTAACGCAGCGGATAGCAGTGAGCTTGGAAATTATGGAGTGGATAAGGTGTTAGAGATTAAGAATGATAAGTTAACTACTTTTAACGCAAAAGCATATGCTGATTCTTTAAAACAAGCAGCAGAAAAAGAAGGTGCAAAAGTAGTAGTAGTGAGCTCTAGTGCAGACAGTAAATTTTTAGCATCAATGTTAGCGGTGCATCTTAATGCAGGATATGCTTCTAACGTTGTATCATTGCCAGAAAGCGCTTCACCTTTTACGGTAAAGAGATCAGCTTTTACGAACAAAGCATTTAATATCACCGAGATTACAACAGATATTAAGCTTATAGGATTGTCTAATAACGCGTTTGGATTAAAAGAGGCTTCAGGTGCAGCAGCTGCTGAAGGATTTGAACCATCTCTTTCTGATGAGGATTTTACTGTAAATGTAACATCAGTAGATAAGGCAACGGATAAGGTATCGATAGCGGATGCAGAAGTGGTAGTTTCTGGAGGTAGAGGTCTTAAAGGACCAGAAAATTGGGGAATGATAGAAGAGCTTGCTGATGTTCTTGGAGCAGCAACGGCTTGTTCTAAACCAGTGAGTGATATGGGATGGAGACCTCATGGAGAACATGTTGGGCAGACAGGAAAACCTGTTGCTACAAACTTGTATATTGCTGTAGGAATTTCTGGAGCTATTCAACATCTTGCAGGTATTAATTCCAGTAAGGTCAAAGTGGTAATCAATAATGATCCTGAAGCACCATTCTTTAAGGCTGCGGATTATGGAATAGTTGGTGATGCCTTTGAAGTAGTACCTCAGTTAATTGAAAAATTAAAGGAATTTAAGGCGAATAACGCATAATTTTCATAAATTGTGCCCAATCAAGGGCTGTTTGAACTTAGGTAAAAGTCCGTTTGTTCAAACAGCCTTTTTTTTATTGAAATTACTATGAGTTTAGTTCGTCTGAACATAAAAGGAATATCGTATAGTCAAACCCAAAATGGTGCTTATGCATTGATTTTAAGCGAGGTAGATGGCGAAAGGAAATTGCCAATTGTTATTGGTGCTTTTGAGGCACAATCAATAGCAATAGCTTTAGAAAAAGAGATTAAACCTCCTCGTCCACTTACTCACGATTTATTCAAAAATTTTGCTGATCGATTTGATGTAGTTGTTAAACAAGTAATTATTCATAAACTGGTAGACGGTGTTTTTTATTCCAGTATTATTTGTGAACGCGACAAAATAGAAGAAATTATAGATGCCAGAACCAGCGATGCAATTGCATTAGCCTTACGTTTTCAGGCACCTATATTTACATATAAGAATATTTTGGATCAAGCGGGAATTTATCTAAAAGTAAATCCTAAAAAAGATGGGGAAGATGATCCTGAAAGCCTCTTGGTTGACGAGTTGGTCTCTGACGATGTAGAGATGGTTGGTAAGGAAACCAGTTATCAGGATTTATCTCTTGAAGAATTAAATCGTATGCTAGAACAAGCTGTTGCTAATGAGGATTATGAGTTAGCCGCGAGAATCAGAGATGAAATTTCAAAACGTGGTTAGTTTTGATCACATGCACCCATATTCCTAAATATTATAATATTACTTCTATTTTATGAAAAAAGGACTACTATCTTTCCTGTTATCATTATTTACATTTACAATAGTATCAGCTCAATCCATAGAGAAAAAATGGATTTTGAAAAGTGTGGAAGGGACACCAGAAAATGTTTTTGAAGTTGGTGATAATGATTATTTAACTTTAGAAAAAGGACTCTTTTCATATACTTTTAACAATGAATCAGAAAAGTTAAAGGGTGACTATCTGGCTCAAAATAAAGTATTACTTTTTTTTCCTGAAAAATCAGAAGATTCTATTATTAGGTATAAAATTCAAAGCATTACTGATTCTACTTTAGTGTTGTCAAAAAATAGTTTCTCCTATTCTCTTGTTTCCGAAAAAGAAGAAGTTGAAGTTGCTCCTGTATCAGAAACCAGTGAATTGATACCTAATCAAGGGTTTTCTTTTACAAGTCTTTGGAGAGGTGTTTTAGGGATGATAGTCCTCTTAACAATCGCATTTTTATTTAGTAGTAATAAGAAAGCAATTAATTGGAAAACTGTTGGAATTGGATTAATGGGACAACTGCTTTTAGCTTTTGGGGTTTTAAAAGTTGAGTTTATCCAGGCGATATTTAATTTTATAGGGAAAATTTTTAATGAAATTTTGTTGTATACTCAGGCTGGAAGCGAATTCTTGCTAGGAGGTATGATGGATGTTGATAGTTACGGTTTTATATTTTTATTTCAGGTATTACCAACAATCATATTCTTTTCAGCTTTAACATCTATCTTGTTCTATTTTGGAATTATACAGGTGGTTGTTAAAGGAATGGCTTGGATATTGACTAAATTAATGGGGATTTCTGGAGCAGAAAGCCTAAGTGTGGCCGGAAATATTTTTCTTGGCCAAACAGAAGCACCCTTGATGATCAAAGCTTATTTGGAAAAAATGACACGCTCTGAAATCTTGCTGGTGATGGTTGGAGGAATGGCTACTGTTGCTGGTGGTGTATTGGCTGCATATATAGGTTTTTTAGGAGGTAATGACGAACAACTTAGATTAGAATTTGCCAGACATCTTTTGGCAGCTTCTGTTATGGCTGCTCCTGGAGCTATAGTAATTTCCAAAATATTGTTTCCTCAAACCGAGAAAATAGATAGTTCTATTGAGGTTACTCAGGATAAAATAGGTTCTAATGTATTGGATGCAATTTCTAATGGAACCACAGAAGGATTAAAGCTTGCAGCTAATGTAGGAGCTATGTTGTTAGTTTTTGTGGCCTTAATAGCTATGGTTAATGGAATTTTAGGATGGATTGGAGAGGTGACCACATTCAGCGCTTTCATTGCAGAACATACTCCTTACGAAAAATTTTCTTTAGAGTCTATTTTAGGTACAATTTTTGCTCCATTGATGTGGTTAATTGGTGTGGCAAAGGAAGATATAATGTTAATGGGGCAATTATTAGGGATCAAGTTGGCAGCCAGTGAATTTGTGGGGTATATTCAATTAGCAGACCTAAAAGAAACATCCAATGCCTTACATTTTACTTACAATAAATCCGTTATTATGGCCACCTATATGTTGTGTGGTTTTGCAAATTTTGCATCGATAGGTATACAAATCGGAGGAATTGGTTCGCTTGCTCCCGGACAACGAAAAACCTTATCAGAATTTGGAATGAAAGCTCTAATAGGAGGTACAATTGCTTCGCTTTTTTCTGCTACGATAGCCGGAATGATTATTGGATAAAAATCACAGTCTTTTATTGTTGAAAATATAATTATAAAAAAGGTTTTATAACTATTTCATAATCCATATATTGATAGATATCTGGAAACCTATTTTTTGTATATTTGACAGGAATTAGTATAATTTTAAGAAACCCAAAAGAAAGTTAGAAAGGGAATATGAAGCAATATCTTGATCTCGTACGCCACGTACTGGAAAATGGCAATGAAAAAGAAGATAGAACAGGCACTGGTACAAAAAGTGTTTTTGGATATCAAATGCGTTTTGATCTGAGTGAAGGTTTTCCGATGGTGACAACCAAAAAATTACATCTTAAATCAATTATTTACGAATTGTTATGGTTTCTTAATGGAGATACTAATGTTAAGTATCTGCAAGAAAATGGAGTTCGTATCTGGAACGAATGGGCAGATGAAAATGGGGATTTAGGACCAGTCTATGGACATCAGTGGCGCAATTGGAATGGCGATGAAATAGATCAAATTGAGGAAATTGTAGAAGCATTAAAACAGAACCCTGATAGCAGGAGGATGTTAGTATCCGCTTGGAATCCAAGTGTTTTACCGGATACATCAAAATCTTTTTCAGAGAATGTTGCCAATGGTAAAGCAGCACTACCTCCTTGTCATGCTTTTTTTCAGTTTTATGTAGCGGATGGAAAATTGTCTTGCCAATTGTATCAAAGAAGTGCTGATATTTTCTTGGGAGTACCTTTTAATATCGCATCTTATGCCTTATTCACTATGATGATGGCACAAGTATGTGGATACGAAGCAGGAGAGTTTATACACACATTTGGAGATGCTCATATTTATAATAATCATATAGAACAATTAGAATTACAGTTATCAAGAACTCCAAGAAAATTACCAAGGATAAGGATTAATCCAGAGGTGAAAAATATTTTTGGCTTCGTTTTTGATGACTTCATATTGGAAGACTATAATCCGCACCCTCATATCAAAGGTGCAGTTGCAGTTTAGCCCCCAAAATTTAAACTGAATTACAATGAAAAAACTACTACTTGCCGTAACAATTTTATGTTCAACATTTTTATTTGCTCAGGATAATGTGATCCTGTCACAAGAGAATGCTAATGAAAAAGGAATCACGCCTATGTGGCCCAAATGTGAGAATGGAAGGCAAACTCCAATTAAATGCTTTGACAATAGTTTAAGAAATCATATCATAAGAAATTTTAGATATCCTGAAATCGCTGAAAAAGAAGGTTTGGAAGGAACTGTTACTGTAGAATTTATTATAAACAACAAAGGCAAGGCTGAAGTGATAGATGTAAAAGGTGGTCATAGATATCTTCAGAGAGAAGCGGTTAGAATTATCAGGACAATTCCTAAAATGAAACCTGCCAAATGGGGTAAAAAACCCATTGCTATAGCGTATGTGGCACCGATAACTTTTATAAAGCCAAAATAATCTTATAAGTATATTTAACATTGGATTAACTCTGTTATACAGTAGTAGCAAGATAAAAATCATTAAATTTGAGTGTATTCGTAAATCGGATACACTCTTTTTTTATGGTAATTACTGATAATTTGCTTTCTTCTTTATTACAGACCAGAGCTCACTCAGAAGAAATTTGTTCTCCACTTCAGACTGAAGATTATGTCGTTCAACCTATAGTTGATGTTTCGCCTCCAAAATGGCATTTGGGACATACTACTTGGTTTTTTGAAGAATTTATTCTCTCTAAATATAAAACAGGATACACTCGATTTCATAGCGACTTTGCCTTTGTTTTTAATAGTTATTATGAAAGTATTGGAAAAAGAGTAATAAGAACGAACCGGGGCAATCTTTCTAGGCCAACTGTAAATGAAGTCTATGAGTACAGACATCATGTTACATCTCATTTAAAATCTTTATTAGAGGAAAATGAGAATCAACAAATTAAAGATCTTGTAGAGATAGGTATTCATCACGAGAAACAACATCAGGAATTATTACTTACTGATATCAAATACATTCTTGGGAATAATCCTTTATTACCTAAGTATAATGATACGTTTATAGAAAATCCTAAGATGGAATCTTCTACAGAATATCATACCATAGACGAAGGTGTGTATGAAATTGGTTATAAAGGGAAAGACTTTTGTTATGATAATGAATTAGGAGTTCATAAGGTCTTTCTCCAAAAATATGCCATAGCGGATAAACTGGTTACAAATAAAGAGTATTTAGAGTTCATAAATGATAACGGTTATGAGGATAGTCTTTTGTGGCACGCTGAAGCTTGGGATTGGATCAAAAAAAATAACATAAAAACACCTTTATACTGGCACGAAATTGACAAGGAATATCATCAATATACATTAGGAGGTTTAAAAATTTTAAACCCCGACGCTCCGGTAACGCATATTTCCTATTATGAAGCCTTTGCCTTCGCACAATGGAAAGGAGAACGACTTCCTACTGAATTTGAATGGGAAGCGGCTCAACAATATTTTAATTATGGAGTAAGATGGGAATGGACAGAAAGCGCATATCTTCCATACCCTAATTATGCTAAAGCTCCTGGAGCGCTAGGTGAGTACAATGGTAAATTTATGGTAAACCAAAAAGTACTCAGAGGAGGTTCGGTGGCGACACCTAATAATCACACAAGATATACCTATCGTAATTTTTTTCACCCACAACTAAGATGGCAATTTAATGGATTGCGATTAGTAAAAAATAAATAACCTCAATACATGAATTCAAAAGATCAAAATGTCCTGACTTGTACTTTCGGAAAGGAAGTACACGAAGGACTTACTGCTTTTCCTAAATATTTATCTTCTAAATTCTTTTATGATGAAGTAGGAGATAAACTTTTTCAGCAAATAATGGAGTTGCCGGAGTATTATCTTACCAATGCAGAATATGATATTTTTCAATTGCATAAATCGGATATCCTAAAGAGTTTTGATGAGGATAAAAAAGGTTTTGATCTTATAGAATTAGGAGCTGGAGATGGTAAAAAAACAAAGGTGTTACTAAGCGAATTACTTGATAAAAAATATCCTGTTACCTATCATCCAATAGACATTAGCGAGAATGCAATTGATGGATTAGTTAATAATCTTGCTAAAGAATTTCCTGATCTTGATGTAGAGGGTGAGATAGGTGAGTATTTTGAAGTTTTGGATAGATTACAACATATTAGTAATCGCAAAAAAGTAATTATGGTACTCGGCTCTAATATTGGTAACTTATTACATCCCAGAGCTATTCAGTTTTTGAAAAAATTGAATGCTGCCATGCATCCAGATGATTTGATTTTTATGGGGTTTGATCAAAAGAAACATCCACAGAAAGTTTTAGATGCCTATAACGACAAATCAGGTGTAACAGAAGCATTTAACAAAAATGTTTTAGCAAGAATTAATAAAGAACTTGGAGGTAATTTTGATCTGGATGCGTTTATACATTGGGAGGTATATGATCCCGAAAGTGGCACAGCCAAGAGTTATTTGGTAAGTACTAAAAAGCAAACAGTAGATATCAATTGTTTGTCTTTGCAAGTTCATTTTGAAGCCTGGGAAAGTATTCATACAGAGATCTCTCAGAAGTATGATGATGATACAGTGAATTGGTTGGCAAAAGAATCTGGATTACAGATTACAGAGTCGTTTACTGATAAAAACCAGTATTATAAAAATTACGTATTTAAAAAATCAGAGTAGATTTTTGATTAAAAAAATAAAACTATGAAAGCAATTTGGAACAACCAGGTAATTGCAGAAAGTAATGAAACCAAAGTAATCGAAAACAATCATTATTTTCCTCCGGAAGCAATTAAAAAAGAATTTTTTAAATCAAGCAAAACTCATACTAATTGTCCCTGGAAAGGAGTTGCATCTTACTATACCGTTACTGTAAATGGTAAAGAAAATATGGATGCGGCTTGGTATTATCCAGAAACAAGTGATCTGGCTAAACAGATAAAAGGATACGTAGCATTTTGGAAAGGTATTGAGGTCGTAGAATAAGTGGCTACAACCTCAATGTCAATCTGTAGTATTTCTTTAAAGTACTAATAAGCTGTTTTCTGCAGCAGCAAAATCATTCCACTGATATCCATCAGCATCAGATTCATTAGTCCACTGTCCGTCTACAACATATTTAAATTCGAATTTCTGATCTTTTGGTAGATTTAAAGTTCCTTTGAACGTACCATTTTTTAACTTCTTTAATATTGTAGCTTCAGTATTCCATTCGTTAAATTCTCCTGCTACACTTACAGAGTTAGCTTCTTTTGCAGGAACTGAAAATGTTACTTTACAGATAGGCTTTGATTTTAAGTATTGCTTGGTTATTGCCATAATTTTAGTTTGTAATTAATTTTCTGTTAATAAAATTTAAGTGAAATTAATATAAAACATCAAAACAGAAAAGAGTAAACTATCAGATTTTCAATAATTTAATCAACATTTAACAATTAAATATTAACGATAACGATGTAGTTCATCGACTAATCTGGTAACATCTTCTTTTGTATTATAAAAATGAAGACTTATTCTAATTCCATTGCCTCTTAAAGAAGTAATAATGTTTTTTTCTTTTAAGGAATTGTACATTTTTTGATCTCCTTTTATATTAAAAATAGAACTATGATTTTTCCGACTAATAACATCATTTTCCAGTAGGTTTAAGTTTGTTAATTCGGTTTTAGCGTATATGCTTAACTCATTTATTTGTTCTTCAATTACCGAAAGTCCTATTTTGGAAATATACTGTAGGGAATATTGTAAACTACCAAAATTAAATGTGTCTAAGTGTCCACATTCATATCGTGCTCGTAAATTTGTATATGAAGAATCATAATCAGTATTAGAAGCGGCTTTTTTATAAGTATCGGGAGTAATTTGATCCAATACGTTTTCTTTAAATAACATAAAACCATTGCCATAGCCGCCTAATAACCATTTATAACCACTACATCCCAAAATGTCGATTCCGGATGTGTTGAAATCAAAGACTTTGGTTCCACAGAATTGTGTGGCGTCTGCAATGATTAATAGCTCAGGGTTTTTTAGTTTTAGTTGTTTCAGAAAATTAAGATCAATAGCAATACCGGTGGTATACTGTACTAAACTAAAAGCAAAAATACTTGGTTTGTGTTTCGCGACAGCTTCTTCAATATTTTGTTCCAGAGAGGAATTTACTTTAGCATGGCAAACCTCAAATCCTTTATTGGCAACGGCAAAGTTTATAGAGGGGTAGTCTTCATCCAATAACAGCACTTTTTTCTTTTTTTCTAATCCATTTAGAATGGTATTAAAACCCAACGAAAAGTTTGGAGTTAGTACAGTGTTTTCTGGTGTACAACCAAAAAAAAAGCCAATTGATTTTCTTACGGTATTTAAAAACTTTTCTTGCTGATCTCTAAAAGTACTTCCGCCAATTAGAAAATCAAGATCATGTTCTTGTCGGTAATCCAATAAAGAATCATATAATAATCCAGAGGATGCTGTATTGAGATAAGTGTTTTGGGAAAGTACAGGAAATTCTTTTCTTAAATTCTTCATAAGTTATTTTAGGGCTTTTTATCAAAACCTTTATATTTACTTTGATATATTAATCAAGTAAGACTAAGGTACTATTAAAATGTTTTCAAAAAGAAAAGAAACTCCACAAATTGATCCCGTACAACGTGAATTGTATGAGCACGCTCGTAAGCGCATCGTTCAAAAGAAAAGACTATTTCAGCATTTCATAGTGTTTGTGGTTGGATCCATTTTTTTGGTTATTCTTAATTTGTTAATTGGGTTTGGTAAAGAAGTTACTTTTTTTGGTATAGATTGGTATGCGGTAGTTGTTATTTGTTGGGCATTTCTTTTTGTATTGCATTTTTGCAATGTCTGGCTGTTTCACAAATTTATGGGTGCCGAATGGACAAGTAATCAGATGGAGCGGTTAATTGCAAAACAAAAGGCAGAAATCGAATTAATACAAAAGGACGTAGACTTAATGTACCCAAAAGATGAGCTAATTAAAAAGAAAGAAGAATTCATAAAAAAACAGCAACCTAAAGTTATCGAGGAGCCAAAAGCTACTGGTTTTAATCAAATAATCACCATGATTGCAGCGGCCGGCGAAAATAATGCTTTAGGAAAAGACAATGATTTGGTTTGGCATTTACCGGACGATTTTAAAAGATTTAAAGAACTTACTACCGGACATCATATTATTATGGGTCGCAAAACTTTTGAATCATTCCCGAAACCGTTACCAAATCGTGTGCACTTAGTAATTACTAGGAATCCGGATTATAAACCGGAGGGAGCGGTTGTCGTGAACTCTATGGAGGAGGCTCTAGAAATCGCAAAAGATGACCCAAAACCATTTATTATTGGAGGAGGAGAGATTTATAAAATGGGAATGGAATATGCTGATCGTATAGAGCTTACCAGAGTACACGGTACGTTTGAAGCGGATACCTTTTTTCCTGAGATAGATCCCGAAATTTGGATCATTGAGAACAAAGAACTTCATGGAGCAGATGAGCGGCACAAGTTTGGATTTACATATTTGACTTATAAGAAGAAGTAGTGTTATTTTGCCATCAAAAATACTCATACAACATTTTGAAAACCTTCTTTCTGAAAAGATCATAAAAACGAAACCGCTTTTAGGAGGAGATATTAATGAGGTTTGTTTGTTGATTACAAGTACCAGAAAATTAGTAGTCAAAATTAATAGTGACGAGAGATTTCCTGGAATGTTTCAAGCAGAGACCGAAGGGCTTCGAGAATTGAGAAAAGCTAAGGTTTTTACGATTCCTCAAGTACTGCATTATGGAAGCAGTAATGATGAAGCATTTTTGTTATTAGAATATATTGACTCCGGAAAACAAATAGAAGATTTTTGGCTTGTATTTGGCAAGCAACTTGCGCTTTTACATAAGCAAAGTAAGCCTTATTTTGGTTTTGAAAATGATAATTACATAGGTAGTTTGCCTCAGTGTAATCATAAGCATATCTCGCCCTCAGAATTCTATATAAATCAACGTTTACAACCACAATTTGAGATGGCAATAAATAGAGGTTTTTCTTTTCGGAATTTGGATGATTTTTATGCAACTATTGAAACTGAAATTCCAAATGAAGCATCGAGTTTGGTTCATGGAGACCTTTGGAATGGTAATTTTATAATGGATACCAGAGGTTATCCTTGTTTAATAGATCCTGCTGTATCATATGCTTCCAGAGAAATGGATATCGCAATGATGCATCTTTTTGGAGGTTTTGATCCGGAATTATTTGAGATATATAACGAAACTTTTCCACTTACTGAGAATTGGAGAGAAAGATTAGGTATCTGGCAGTTATATTATTTATTGGTACATCTTAATCTTTTTGGCAGTTCTTATTATAATAGTGTTACACGTATTTTAAATCAGTATAGGTAAAATTCTATAAGTTAACTAACATTCACTATCAACATAATACTTACTTTTGTTAAAATTTTAAATACACAATACATGAACGCATATGTTTTTCCAGGTCAAGGGGCTCAATTTTCAGGAATGGGTCTGGATTTATATGAAAATTCAGAAATTGCTAAAGAGCTTTTTCATAAAGCCAATGATATTTTAGGTTTCGAAATCACTAAAATCATGTTCGAAGGTACTGCGGATGAGCTAAAAGAGACCAAAGTAACTCAGCCGGCGATTTTCTTACATTCGGTAATCCTGAGTAAGGTACTTGGAGATAGTTTCCAGCCTGATATGGTTGCAGGACATTCGTTAGGTGAGTTTTCTGCATTAGTGGCTAATGGAACATTGAATTTTGAAGATGCACTTAGATTAGTGTCTAAAAGAGCTCTGGCAATGCAGCGCGCCTGTGAATTAAAACCTTCTACCATGGCAGCTGTACTAGGATTAGAGGATGAAGTTGTAGAAAAAGGATGTGAAGAAATAGATGGCGTAGTGGTGGCTGCAAACTATAATTGTCCCGGTCAGTTGGTGATTTCGGGAGAAGTAGAAGCCATAGAAAAGGCTTGTGAATTGATGAAAGAAAAAGGTGCTCGTAGAGCATTGGTATTGCCTGTTGGAGGAGCTTTTCACTCTCCATTAATGGAACCTGCAAGAGAGGAGTTAGCAGCTGCTATAGAAGCTACAACTTTTAATACACCTACGTGTCCGATTTATCAAAATGTAACTACAACTGCAGTTACCGATCCGGAAGAGATTAAAAAGAATCTGATTGCACAATTAACGGCTCCGGTAAAATGGACGCAGAGTGTACAAAATATGATCAAGGATGGAGCCATATCATTTACTGAAGTTGGTCCTGGGAAAGTACTATCCGGACTGGTGAAAAAAGTAGACAGATCAATGGAAACTATTGCTGCTTCAATCTAGAATAGTAACAAAAATTTTAAACCTCGATGTCCTTTTGGCTACGAGGTTTTTTTTGTGATATTATGAAGGACAATTTTTAATAAAAAAAGTTAATGATTGTTATTACTTGATTTCAATGCTTTAAACTGGGTTTCCAGATATACCTGTTTCCAGTTTCCATTTACATAATTCCCAACTTTAAAATTATAGGTATGATCATCAATATATTCCCACATATCAGTAACTATTGATTCGCCATATGGATATTGATAGATCAGGTTTTTTCCATCTACTGTAACAGTTCCTTCTGTTACACCTCCAAAAACATCAAACTCCCAGAACTTAATAGTTTTGGTTTCAGTGTCAAACTTTCTAATTCCGTGATTACGCCAGCCATATTGAGTCTGTTTTTGGTCCGTAAATCCTTTTGATTTTGCAATCACCAACGTACTGTTTAAGTCAAACGTGAAAACAGTTTCTTGTTTAAAAACGGTGCCATCTCCCCATTTCCCTTCGGATTTCCATTCTTTGCCTACTAAATTTTTGAATATTAAAAGATTGTTTTCCTGACTTTGGGTAGATATTGAAATGATCGCTAGTAGCGCAAAAATCACTATCGTTCTCATAATTTATTTGATTTTTTCTTTTAATCGATAAATAACCACTTAATAGCCGTAGCAAAATGTTTTTTCCAAAGAGCTTCGTTATGTTCTCCCTTTGGATCCATAATCATATTTATATTTTCTTTGGGATGATTGGAAGAAAGAATTTTATTAAACATTTTTTGAGTGTTTTCTACCATTCCGTGTCCTTCCTTTTTACCGACTAAAAGAAACAAACGAGCTTCTTTAGGAAGCGGATTGTCTTTAGTAAAAGTAAAAACATCTTCAGCATACCAATAAGAGGGAGAAAAGATTCCTGCTTTGCCAAAAACTTCCGGATATTGATAAATCGCATAGTGCGAGATCAATCCACCCATAGAACTTCCTATAATAGCAGTATTGTTTTTATCTTCTAAAGTTCTATATTGGGTATCTATGTATGGTTTGATTTGCTTCACTATAAATTCCATATATGCCTTGCCTTCTGCCTCACCAAATTGTTCGTTCTTCCAGGGGCTCAATTCATTCATACGTTTTTCTGCTCCATTATCGATTCCCACAACAATCAATTCTATTCCAGATGTTTTTGCAAGTTGGTTGAGACTTTCATCTACTTCCCACTCACCGGCATACGAGGTGAATTTATCAAATAGATTCTGCGCATCATGCATATAAAGCACGGGATATTTCTTGTTAGTTACATTATAATTAGGTGGTAAATAGATTCTAATTTGTCGGTTTCGGTTTAAACCAGCTATCTCAAATTGCTTTTCTAGTACCGTCACATTGGGCTGTGCAGTTGTTTTGTTTATAATTGTGTCGGTCTCAGTCTTTTTTAATTCAGTTTCTTGAGTGGTTCCAGAATTTTTTATTGATTCCTTACACCCGAAAAAGATAACAACAATCAATACAAGATATATATGTTTGATTTTCATATTTCTATTGGTTAAAACTGACTTTGGTTAATAAACTGTCTATCTGTTTAAAAGAATAGCTTCCGATCAGGTTTCCTTCTGGCGATATCAGAAACTTAGCCGGAATTTCTGAAACACCATATTTTCTTGCAATATCCGATAGCATTACAAATCTATTTTGATCAACTATTTGATGTTTCCAGGTATATCCAAATTTGGAAACTACTTTTTTCCAGGATTCTGAGTCTTTCTCCAAAGCAATGCTTACGATAGTTAGATCTTCAGCATATTTTTTATGAAGAGCAACTAATTTAGGGCTTTCCTTAATACAAGGTGCGCACCAAGAACCCCAAAAATCCAAGAGTACATAGTTGCCTTGTAGGTCAGAAAGTTTAAAAGGTGTTCCATCAACCAAAGAAGCTTCAAAATCAGGCGCAGTATCACCTTCACCCGCAGCAGACCATTTCGTATACAGATAGAATGTTCCAAATAATACAATGACTACCAGAATAATATATTGCGATATTTTTTTCACAAAAGTGTGGTTTTGTAATGAATTCCTATGCTGATTAAAGTGGAATTATTGTTTATAGATTTTACCTTCTTTCATTACAAATACTACATTTTCCATAGTCTTTATTTCTTTAGAAGGGTCGTCATTTACCGCTACGATATCTGCTATAAAATCAGGTGCAATTTGCCCTAATTCTTTGCTCATGTTCAGAACTTTTGCATTTACGATGGTAGCACATTGTATAGCTGTTATAGCTGGCATACCGGCTTCTACCATATATCCAAATTCTTTGGCATTCTGTCCGTGTTTAAAAACGCCGGCATCTGTACCAAATGCAATACGTACACCACGCTTGTACGCTTTCTTAAATGTATCTTGAATCTGTGGTCCAATTTCGAGCGCTTTAGGAACAATTACATCCGGGTAGTACCCTGCTATGGTTGCTTTTTCTGTAACTTCTTTTCCTGCAGTGATCGTTGGTACTAAATAGGCTTTATTTTTTTTCATTAAATCCATTGTTTTAGTACTCATCAGTGTACCGTGTTCAATGGTAGTTACACCACCAATAATGGCACGTTGCATTCCTTCGTCACCGTGTGCGTGAGCAGCCACATGAAATCCGTAATCCTTAGCGGTTTTACAAATAGCTTTTATTTCTTCAACAGTAAATTGAGGATTAGAGCTACTTTTGGCTACACTCAAGACTCCACCGGTTGCAGTAATTTTAATTAAATCAGCTCCGTTTTTGTAGCGTTGTCTAACTGCTTTTTTAGCATCTTCGACACTATTTACGACACCGTCTTTTGGACCGGGATCTCCTATTAGAGCTTTGTTTCCTCCGTTCGTCGGGTCGGCGTGACCTCCGGTTGTTGCCAATGATTTTCCAGCAGTGAATATTCTTGGGCCATCAATTTTTCCTTGTGCGATGGCTTTTTTTAATGCAATGTTGACTCCACTTCCTCCAAGATCTCTTACCGTTGTAAATCCTGCCATTAAGGTAGTTTTTGCAAATCCCACTGAGTTATATGCTACATCTGCTTCATTGTTTGTATAGCGCTCTAAATATGCCTTTGGGTTAGATTCACTTTCCATATGCACATGCATATCAATAAGTCCCGGCATGACCGTTTTGTCTTTTAGATCAATAATAATATCACCGCTTTCTCCTTCGGTATATCCAATTTCGACTTTACTGATTTTATTTCCGGAAACAACGATTGTTCTTTCGGTTAGCATTTTACCTGATTTGGTGTCAATTAATTTTCCGCAATGAAGATAGGTGTCTTGGGCAGTCAGTGTTATACTTATCAGAGCAAAAAGTAAGGTGTAAAAGAATTTCATAAGATTATAAATTGTGTAAAGTTGTTTGTGAATGGATTTGTGCTTAATTATAAGATCAACAATTTAAAATAAAATACTGTAATTGATCAACAGATTATGATTTCTTTTAGAATTACGGCTGTTCAGAGTAATTTATCTACCATGAAATTCCATATTTGGTAATTCTGCAGAACCTTTTAGATATTTATTGAACCAATCCAATACATCTTGATCTCTTTCATCTCTAAATTGGGTGATACCGTGATCTGCTCCTTCATAAATCTTTAATCTATACGGAATTCTGTGTTTTTCAAATTCTAAAGCTAATTGTAACGAATTCGTAGACTTTACTCTCCAATCAGCATTGCCGTGTAATATAAGTATTGGCACTTCAGTAGAAAATTTATCTGCCCATAATACCGCTGACCTTTTTTTAAGTTCAGCTTCTTTATTTTGGTAGTAATCCGGAATCAATTCGGCATAAACTTTTTTCTCCATTTCGGGTCTGTCGATAGTTCTCAAATCAGATTTTCCGGCACCAACAACTGCTGCTTTTATATTGTTCATTTTTGTTAATGCAATATAGGTCATCATACCGCCACGACTCCAACCATACATGCCCACACGATTAGTGTCTGCTTCAGGTAACTCATTAATAACTTTGTTGAGGTTTAAAATATCATTTACATCTTTACCGCCAAACTCTTCCATTCCTTCACTTTTACCCGATCCTCTATAATTGCAGCCAATCACAATATATCCTTCACTGGCCAATTTAGAGAATCGACCTATTGCGGTCTTTATGTTTAGCGCTCCAAAATCCCGGTTTCCACCTCGATTGTATATAATCACAGGATGCTTTCCTTCATTTTTTGGTACAGCAGCAAACGATTGTATTTTTAGCCCATCACTTAGATATGTTATTTCATATACAGTAATATTTTTTAGAAAATGAAATTTGTCAGTGAATGTTGTTTTATTGGAGTCTGTATATAATTTAGGGTAGTCTTCCAGATTAATTTCATTCTTTTCGACAATAACTGATTCTTGAGAAGAACATGAACAGAAGCTCAGGATGCAAGCAAGGAGTGGTAAAATATGTTTCATAAGGTTTAATTATTTTTCTTAATAGACGTCTACTTGTCCATTTTGTTACGGATTATGATTTAGACGATGAGAAAAGTTTTGCGTTAGAGATAGCAACGGCATCCTTTTTAGTTTTTGTAAAAAACCAAAAAGATATAGTGGATAGCTCGCTCGAACGCCCAGATAATTATTTTAATAATTCAAGTAAATCACTTTCTATATAATCCGGAATTGTATTGATATCTATAATTTCATCCGAAAGATGTTGTTTTTGTTCCTGTAGCTTTAGTATTTTCTCTTCGATCGTATTCTTAGTAATAAAGCGAGTGACCATCACATTGTTCTTTTGTCCAATACGATGCGCACGTGCAATGGCTTGTTTCTCAATAAAAGGATTCCACCAGGGATCCAGTAACACTACATACGAAGCTTTCGTGAGATTAAGACCTACACCACCTGCTTTTAATGAAATAAAGAACAGTGGAATTGAATCATTTTCTTGGAACTCATGTACAATTTTTTCCCTTTCAGAGCTTTTAGTCTGACCGGTAAGACTTACAAAAGAAATACCTTCAGATTTACACCATTCCTGATATAGATTAAGATGCGAGACAAAAGAGCTAAATATCAATACTTTTTTGTTCGATTTCACCAAGGTTTCCAGATATGAGCTAACATCTTTGAACTTTCCGGAAGGTTCTTCTGTTTGAGTATCTAATAGTTTAGGGTGATTTGCTAATTGACGTAATTTGGTTAAAGTGTTGATAATATGAATTTTATTAGAAGAAACCGTATCAATACCTAATAATAAATTTCTGGCAGCCGATTTTTGGGACTCGTATGTTTTTTCTTGTGCGCTCAACATTTCGGTATAAATGATCTGTTCTGATAACTCGGGTAAGTCCTTAGCAACTTGTTCTTTAGTTCTTCTTAGAATAAAAGGGTCTATTAATGTCTTTAGTTCTTTTATGCGATCTTCGTTTTGATGCTTTTCTATGGGAATTTTGAAATGATCTTTAAAAAACGGATAACTTCCCAGTATACCGGGATTGATGAATTCCATCTGAGACCAAAGATCTGATAATGAATTTTCGATAGGTGTACCACTTAACGAAATTTTATGGATTGCATTAATCTTATTAATAGCTTTGAATATTTTAGATTCTTTGTTTTTAATTTGTTGACTCTCATCTGTAACTAAATAGGTGAACGTTGTTTTTTGTAGAATAGAAATATCTTTGGACAGCGTTGTATATGTTGTTAATATAATATCATACGTTTCTAGGTATGGAACGATTTTTTTTCGATCGCTACCGACATACTTGGTGATTGTAAGATGAGGTGCAAATTTTAATATTTCCTGTGCCCAGTTAAACACAAGAGAAGAGGGCAATACAATGAGTGCCTTTAGATATGTTTTGATTTCTAATGGATCGCTAAACAGATCTAGTTTAATCGTTTTTGGCACTTCGGTTTCTGGTATAAGTTGTTCCTTGCTAAAAACTAATGTGGCGATAGTTTGTAGTGTTTTACCAAGTCCCATATCATCAGCAAGACAAGCTCCTAATTGATTTTGATTGTGCTTTACCAACCATTTTACACCTTCTTCTTGATACGGTCTTAAAGTGGCTTTTAATTTAGAACACGGTTGATATGCTACATCAATGGTATCGGTGATCTCCAACTCTTCCGGAGGAACTATGTCTTGTAAAAGTGTATAATTACCCTTATTTACAAGAATACTATTGTCATTAACTTTTCCGAAATCTGCTAATTTCTTAAAACGATGCATCCATTCTAAAGGAATAATGAAGACGTATTGATCGTTTATTGGAAAAAATCGATTGTTCTCTTTTATGTACTTGATGAATTTGGAAAACGGAATTTCCCGAGTACCAATAAGGACTATTCCTTTGACATCGAACCAGTCATTTTTTTTTTATTTTTAATCTCGATCTGATGAGGCTCAAGATTTACCGTTCTATTCTCAAGGTCAGGTAAAATAATCTCGAAACCTTCCTTTTCAAGCTCTTTATGATGAGTTTGTATCCAATTAAAAATTGTTAACGGATCTTCAGTACTTTCAGGCTCTAATACAAGATTTGCGTTTAGCGCTAGTCCTTTGGATTCCAGTAATGCGATTATTTCTTTTTCTGCCTTTGCGTCTCTCTTGATTTGGGTGATCTGGATATCTTCATTCTCTCCAAAATGGACATCAGAAGAAGTTCTTTTAGCACTGTTATAATCAAAAGAGGCTTCGCCATAATCAAAAATTACTTTGGCAACATAATGTTCTTTTATTAAATCCTGGATAACCTCTATTTGATAAGATGTTATGTCTGAATGGGTCACAATTTCAAAACCATTAGCGATCACATCCACGTTCTTAATGACAGGTATGATTACTTTATTCAGATATGTTTTGATATGCTTTTTAGCAATAGTAATTTTTTCTTTACTAAAGAACGGTTTTAATTTATTGGCATTTAGATTATCAATATGAAAAATGGATCTATCTAAAATAATCCAGGAAGGCTCATTTAGTAATATCTGAATACTATGGTTTTGAGGAATTATAACTTTTTCTTCTTCCATTAGGGTAAAAGCATAGTCAATACCTTCATCTGTTTTAGTAAACTCTAAAATAGGGTTAAGGGTGCTGTCACCAATCGATAACCTATGAACCTCAAATGGATCTTTTCTCTGTGCATTGTGTACAACAGCATACTTGTTTTCAATGATCAGGGCATAAAAAAGTGAAAGTTTTTTATGAATATAGTTGATAACTACTTCCTTAGTTTTTGGGTCTTTTAATATATCTGCTAAACCAAATGTTTTTCGTTTTTTGGCTGGCCTGAATTGCTGTTCTAATACAGGGATTTTTAGACTGGCACATATTTCTAATAATTGCTCATGTGGTGTTTCTAAATATGGTATTTCGAAACTTGCTAATGTTTGAGCGGTAGCTTGTTTTTCTACATAACCAAGACGATCATTATTTACAGGTACAATATATGCTTCTGGTAAAGGAGGAATTCCAGAAAGCTTATTATGATCAACTAAGTTATAACAGATGCAAAGTGAATCCATTGTGGGTTTTATTGGTTGTTATTTTAGTTAACTAAACTAAGGGGTATGTAGGGTATTTGTAAAAAAGTAATTAGATCAAAAATAGTCTTTAATCTGTATTTTGCTAATTTACGGGGTTTATTTGGTAACAAAATCAATAATATTTTTGGTGATATAATTGATTTGATCATCATCCAATTCAGTATGCATAGGTAAAGAAATTACTTCTTTTACCAATTGATTGGTTACAGGAAAATCTAATTCGTTATAACGATCATCCTGATATGCTTTTTGACTATGTAATGGAATTGGATAGTATACTCCGCAAGGTATGCCTGCCTCATTTAAATGATTTGCTAATGCATCTCTATCTACATTCATCACACGAAGCGTGTATTGATGAAATACGTGACAGTTACAAGTGTCACAAATTATAGCTGAACTGGTTCCGCAGCTATTTCCTTTAACTTTTGGGGTTATTATATTCTCGATCCCTTCAAAAGCTTGGTTGTATTTTCTTGCAGCAGATCTTCTGGCATTGTTATAAGCATCAAGATGTGGCAGTTTTGCTCTAAGCACTGTAGCCTGTATAGAATCCAATCGAGAGTTTACACCAACTACATCATGATGATATCTTTTGTACATACCGTGATTAACAATTCCACGAATGGTATGTGCCAAATCATCGTCATCAGTAAAAATAGCTCCACCATCACCATAACATCCTAAATTCTTAGAGGGGAAGAATGAAGTAGAAGAAACGTGACCAATAGTTCCTGTTTTAGCAACTTTTCCATCTGCAAATTTATAACTAGAACCAATACCTTGCGCATTGTCTTCAATAACATACAGGTTATGCTCCTTAGCAATTGCCATAATTTCATCCATATTGGCAGCTTGTCCGAATAAGTGAACAGGTACAATTGCTTTTGTATTAGGAGTTATTGCTTTTTTGATAGCTTCAGGATCAATATTAAAAGAATCCGGTTCTACATCTACTAATACTGGTGTAAGTTGTAATAATGCGATCACCTCTACAGTAGCGGCAAAGGTAAAATCTGCGGTGATAACTTCATCTCCCGGTTTAAGACCTAATCCCATCATTGCGATTTGCAAAGCGTCTGTTCCATTTGCACAAGGAATCACATGTTTTACCTCTAGATATTCTTCTAATTCTTTTTGAAAACTATGTACTTCCGGACCATTAATGAAAGCAGCCGAGGAGATAACGTCAAGAACAGATGCATCTACGCGTTCTTTTATTTGTTCGTATTGACCCTTTAAGTCAACCATTTGAATCTTCTTCATAGGATGTGTTTTGTGACCTGACGAAAGTACAAAATAATGAAGCGATTGACAATGTGATACCCGGTTTTGATGTGTTTTTTATTAACGAATACAGTCAGAATGGTGTCACATTGGCAAAAGCTTTTATCTCAGATATTTATACTATTATTCTTTTACAAATTTTATAGTTTTCAGATTATTAACCTGTAAAAGATATATGCCAGCTGATAATGGCTGTAGTTTCTCAGAGATATTATACTGCGAATTTTGATTTGCCGGGACAACAAAATCGGTTATCTTTTTTCCTGTAATATCATATACACCTAATGATAGTTTATCAGAAATATCATACCCTTGAAGTGACAATAACGCATAATTTTTTACTGAATTTGGTGTGATTTGAATAGATCTGTCGGTTTGATTGAGTAAATCTGAGTTTTCGGTGCTGTTGCTCAAAGCCTTTAGTACATCTCCAACCACAAATCCAGAAATGATACTTCTTTTAAAATTACCCTTGCTTTCTGAGTTAAGAAACAAGCTATAAACACCTTCTTCCAGATTTTTAGTGTCGAAATAAAAACTACCGTTCTTTTTATCAAAAGTAATGATCTCAGGATCGTTTTTAAGTGGAGTACCATCAATTTTTGAAGTTTTGATAATAACTCCACGTATTTCGGTATTTTGCAGTAATTCATTATTTTTTTTCTCGGATAAAACATCAACCTTTAAAGTAGGATAGTTATTTTTTACTTGATGTTCTAGAGACATAGTGATGCCATTATTCTGTTTGATAAAAGCAGCAAAACGAGATTCGCTTTTTAGTTTAATATGATTTGAGGATAATGGAATTACGGTTTTGTGATCCTCTGCATGGTGAGTTTTTGTTATGTTTATTTGTTTTTGATTTAGGTCAAAGCCCTGAAACTCTGCTATTGGATTTTCGTGGATAATTTCTGCAACTGCAAATGTTGAGTTTTTATCCAATGTAATTTGATCATATTCATTTTCAGAATGAATGATATAATAGTTACTGGTAGTGATATGGTTATCCGCAATGTTGGTTTCTAAAGATTGATTGCTTTTCTGAGAACGATTTTGCAAATATGATTTTACATAACGCCAGCTAAATTGTCCTAAACTAACATCAATATGGTCAAAAAAAGCGCGATAATCATTTTTTCTGAATACATATTCTGCTCCTGGTCTTAATGTACTTCTATAAGGAGCAACCCCATCATTTGCTCCCTGAACCGGTAGTAAAATCCCACCGGTTGTGGTAAAAGCTGCTCTGGCCAAAAGGTTAGATCCATTAAAATACCCTGAAGCACCTAATACAACAAATTTTTCTGGTTCATTATTGGAGTTATTATCTAAATAAGGACGCACAACATCCCGGCAATAATAGGTAGTAGAGGTTCTGGCACCTTCGTTTAATCCTGTTAGGCGCCACGCCCAGTTTAACCAGGGCATCTGAGAAATATCTGCTAAATATGTTCCCCAATAAGGTGTTCCCAAGGCAAAAACCTGACTTACCTTGTTTTTTTTGCCATACTGTATCATAGCAGCTTCGGCAGCTTTTCCTCCATTACTATGCGCTATAATAGACACATCCGATACATTATACTTTGCTGTGATAATATCGATAGATTCTGCCAATAATTCTCCGTTGACCCATATGCCACCGCCTCGGGTAGTAGCAACAAAAACTGCTTGATATCCTTCGTCATAGGTTTTTTGGTAGAAAGAATTGTCAAACAAAAATTGTGTCTGATTAAGGTCTATATACCCGTGATTAAATAGAATTACTTTTCCATTGTAATTAGGTGGAGTAACACCATAATGAATAGTAGATTTCAGAAGTGGACCAATAAAAAATGGATTTAACTTATCGGGTTTAGGAAGTTGTACTTCCAAAAAGTTTTGCGAAAATAATACTGCACAAGAAAATAATGCAATTAGAGTAAATTTTAATTTCATAAGATTTGAGTTTGTGTGATAGTTGGTGTCAATTTAATAATTTTATTGAATTAATTTTGTTAAAAATGTAAAAATTCAAATTTATTTTTATCGAAATGCTAATTATACTAATTTATTGTCAATTTGATAAATTGATCTTTTGGCCCAAAAGTTTGACTGAATTTTAACAGAAAGAGCCGTATTTTAGCAGCATATAAAATCAGAACTCTTGAATTTTTTCTACAATCTTCTTATTTCGGCATTCAATGCATTGCTTCCTGTTATTGGAAGCATAAGTCCAAAACTTTCATTATTCGCAAAAGGAAGAAAAACAGTTTTTGAAGTATTACAAAAGAGGATACAATCAGATGATAAGGTAATTTGGTTTCATTGTGCTTCTTTGGGAGAATATGAACAAGGAGTTCCGGTGATGGAAATACTGAAGAAAAAATATCCTGATCATACATTGTTAGTTACTTTTTTCTCTCCTTCGGGATATGAAGTGAAAAAGAATAGTGCGCTCGCCGATGTAATCGTGTATCTACCGATAGATACTAAATTAAATGCCAGAAAATTCATAAAGCTGGTACATCCCAAACTTGCTGTTTTTGTGAAGTACGAGTTCTGGCCCAACTATTTGAAGGAATTAAATAATAAATCGATACCTATTACTATTATATCTGCGGTTTTTAGAGAGGATCAAGCATTTTTTAAGTGGTATGGAGGCTTTATGCGAAATGCATTAAAAAAAGTAGATCATTTTTTTGTTCAGGATGCTATTTCTCAAAAATTATTGCATCAAGCTGGTTTTGATAATGTTACTATTAGTGGTGACACCCGTTTTGATAGAGTTGCACACCAGATTGAAATGGATAATCAGGTGGATTTCATTTCAGAATTTATTGGAGATAGACTTTGCGTTGTTATGGGAAGTTCCTGGCAAGAAGATGAAGAGGTATTCTTAGACTATGTAAATCAAGCCTCGGATGATCTATGTTTCATTATTGCACCGCACGAGATAAAAGATAATGGTGTACAGGAGCTGAAGCGAAAGTTGACCAAAAAGACTGTGCTGTTTTCTAATAAAGAAGGAAAGAGCCTGAACGATTACCAGGTATTTATTATGAATACCATAGGTTATTTATCGCGCGTTTACAGTTACGGAGATATTGCCTATGTTGGTGGAGCTATGGGAACCTCTGGATTGCATAATATTTTGGAACCTGCCACCTTCGGAATTCCAATTATTATAGGACAGCATTTTGAAAAATTTAGAGAAGCCAAACAGCTTCAGAAACTTGCGGGATTATTTTCTGTATCGAATTCAACCGAATTCTCTAAAATAATGAACAAGTTGATCGAGAATAAAAGGTTTAGGCAACAAACCGGAATGATTGCCGGTCATTTTATCAATAGTAATACAGGAGCAACCGATATGATTGTAAAATATTTGGATGAGAAAATAGACTAAATCTATACCGTTACGGCCTCATTTAAGTATCGTCTAAAAGGAAGCATTTCTTTATAAACTTCTATTACTTTTTCATTAAAATCATCTTGTAGAATTTCTTCTTTGGTCAGAGGATGAATAACAGCGATAGTTTTAAGACGCAATAAATCGATGTGTTCGTGATCCATCGTAAATCCTTTAGGGGCTTTTTTTAAAGAATCTCCGTCATCGTATAATTCACCAAATGTCTTTTGAAAACTTTTTTTACTTATGATCTTAAGTAATTCTTCGCCGTTATAATCAATAGCTTCGCGAATACTATGCAGGATTTTATGATTTGGTTTCCAATAGCCTCCAGCCAATTCACAATCGTTAATTCCGATCTGTATATAAAAATCTCCTTGTTTGGATCGTTGATCTAATCCAGCGGCAAAATGATCTTTATAAACGGGTTTATTAGGATGGAAAAGAAGATTATTGTTTATCCTGTTAATTCCTTTTCTGCCAGAAGTTGGATAATAATCCGGATCAATTTTGGCTAGTTCTGTGTCTAGATGATCCAACCAATTTATAAAAGAGTTTCGAAGTTGTTGATACCATTTTCGGTTAGCATCCATCCATTCTTTGTTGTTGTTTTGTTGTAATTCTGAAAGGAATTGAAATAAATCACTGAAATTCATTCTGTTAAAAAAATTAAGATTTTTTGTGAAAACATTACCAAGGTAATAGAAATAGCGCGAATAGAATACCGTTATAGCCGTATAATAACAACTAAAATTTTTATATTATGAAAAAAGTAATTTTAGCCTTAGTGTTTTTATTTACTTTAAATGTAGCGTTTGTTTCTTGTAGAGATACAAATAAAGAAACTGAAAATGCCACAGAAGAAACCAGCGAAGTACAAAAAGAGGCAGAAAATGCTGCAGAAGAAGCTGTAAAAGAAGCAGCCGAGATTGAAAAAGAAGCAGAAAAGGCAGTAAAAGAAGCTGGAGAAGAACTTGATAAATCTTTGGAAAAAGCAGTAAACGAAGATAAAAAGGAGGAAACTGAAACTGAAGAAGAGCAACAGTCTTAAGAAGTTTAAGTAAAAAAGAAACTTGTTACTCCAAGTTCAAAAAAGAAGGCCTTTCGATGAAGAAAGGCCTTTGTTATTTTTAGAATAATCCGTTTAATTCTGCATCAATTCGGTTTATGATATTCCCCAGATCCTCTGGATTGTCTACAAAGTTAAGGTGGTCTACATCTACAATCAACAGATTACCTTTATCATATCCATGTGCCCAGGCTTCATACCGTTCGTTTAATCGGCTTAGGTAATCAATACTGATGGTGTTTTCATATTCACGACCACGTTTGTGGATTTGTGCAACCAAATTAGGAATACTGCTGCGCAAGTAAATAAGTAAGTCAGGACCTTCTACCACACTTTCCATCAGATCAAATAGTGATTTATAATTTTCAAAATCACGATTGGTCATTAATCCCATTGCGTGAAGGTTTGGAGCAAATATATATGCATCTTCATAGATCGTTCTATCCTGAATGATATCTTTTCCGCTTTCTCTAATCTCCAGGATTTGTCTAAATCGACTATTCAGGAAATAAATTTGCAGATTAAAAGACCATCGCTCCATTTTATTATAAAAATCCTCTAGATAAGGATTTTCTAATACATCTTCGAATTGAGGCTCCCATCGATAATGTTTTGCCAATAATTTGGTCAATGTTGTTTTTCCGGCACCAATATTTCCTGCAATGGCTACGTGCATAATAGATTAATTTTTTTGGGGTGTTAGATCAAAACTGTAAATCTTACTTTGGTGGTAAATATAAAGGATTTCATTAGTAACATAAAACTGTTTTACAGGAATTTCAGGAAGATTTATTTTTTCTATTTTTTCTGTAGCCGAAGTTCGATAATACAAATTGTTTTCTTTCAGTAAGACAAGATCATTGTTGATAATTCTCATATCGGTAAATCCTTCATTTTGAGTTCTACTCAGTAGACTTCCATATATATTAAACTGCGAAAGTGTTTCAGAAGTCAGTATCCAGCAGTAATTAAAGTTGCTTCTTAATGTAGTTGGGAGTTCATTAATAGGTTGTGTAGCCACTAGTGTTTTGTTAGAAATAGTATTAAATACTTCTAATTGCTGGGTGTTATTATCAAAAAGCCAGCTGCTATTATCATTTGCCGGAGAAACCAGGGAAAGACTCTTAAATTCGGCAATCGTATTAAAATTAATCCTGTTTATTTCGTTTAAATATTTATCGACTAAAACCAGGGTGTTAGAGGATTCGTAGAATAACACAATTTTTAGTGGATTAAGAATGGATACCTGGGTAAGTTGTCCTAAAATAAAATCTCCAAACTGCCACTTCTGACCATTCCATTTTTTATAAAATATATTTCCTTTGGTAAAATATATGGCACCAAAAGAATCGATGCCTAAAAACTGATCAGCTTCTAGCGAAATAGAATCTTGTACCACTACATTTCTTTGAGCATAACTATGAGTACTACAGCCAATGAGAAGTATGAAGAATATAAATTTGTTCATAAACCAGCAAAGTACAAAAATAAGGTCGTTTCTAACAAACTAATTTATACCCAAATCCTCTAACATTAATAATCTGGATGGTATCGTCTTGTTTTAGTTTTTTTCTAAGTTTGGTAATAAATACGTCCATACTCCTGCCATTAAAGAAATCATCATCACCCCAAAGTTTCTTAAGAATCATAGAACGATCCAACACTTGGTTTTTGTTTTTTACCAAATGAAATAATAAATGTGCTTCTCTATGCGTAAGTGGATACGATGTATCTTCGTAAGTCAATATCTGTTTTGGGAAATCAAAAATATATTTTCCGATGGTTAATGCTTCAGCACTTAGTTGTGTTTTGGTTCTGTGTAGTAGATTATTAATTCTAACAATCAGCTCTTCCATACTAAAAGGCTTTTTTAGGTAATCATTTCCACCAATCGTAAAACCTTCTACTACGTCTTGTGTTTGGGATTTTGCTGTTAGAAATATGATCGGGATGGTTTCGTCTTCTAATCGGATTTCTTTGGCCAATGTAAAGCCATCTTTTTTAGGCATCATCACATCCAGCACCAATAGTTTTGGGCTAACGGATTTGTATAGAGCAAGTGCTTCTTCTCCATTTTGCGCGAGATGTACTTTGAAATTTCTGGTTTCCAGACTTTCTTTGATAATTTGCCCTAAAGAAGGCTCATCTTCAGCCAATACGATGTCAATAATTTCAGCCATTAGGTAAAGTGATTTTAAAATTAGTTCGTTCTTGCTCAAGCAACAATTCTATAGTTCCTCCGTGTTTTTCAACAATAGTCTTGGTGTAAAATAATCCAATACCAAATCCTTTTACATCGTGCGTATTCCCTTTTGGTACACGATAAAACTTCTCAAAGATCTTATCTTTTTGGGCTTTTGTTAATGAGGTTCCATTATCCATTACCTCAAGAATAATATTAGATTTTATATTTTTTAAAAATACTTCAATCGTATCACCACCATATTTGATAGCGTTATCCACCATATTATTGATGGCGTTTTCAAAATGAAATGGATCAACTTTTTTCCAAATGTTATCTTGTGTACTGGTAAATACTATCTTTTTGTCCGGAGAATTCGTTTGATGTTTTTTGGTGATACTGTCAATAAGGTCTACTAGATTTATTTTTTCTATATTAAGTTGTAACTCTTCGCTATCCAGCGTCGCGGTTTCCAGAATCTTTTCTACCATCGTATTTAATTTTTCCAATTGATTGGAAGACATTTGCACATATTTTTTGGTTTTTTCCGAGTCATTTTCCTGATTAAAATTTTGGATAGCTTCTAAAGCCGCACTGATGGTTGCAATTGGGGTTTTAAACTCGTGTGTGATATTACTAATGAGATCATTTTTTAGCTCGGCTAACTGTTTTTGGTGATTGATGATTTTTAAAAGATAAAGAAGACAGCCAATTACGGCTCCTGCCAGTAAGAAAGATAATAGTATACCTAATAAATTCTTTCTAAAAATAATAAGTTTTTCATTAGTAAAGTAAAGTTCGAGCTTGCTGGATTTAGGAAGATAGGCTGATTTTGATGCGGTACTTAATGAGGCAGATGCTATAATGTCATCATGTAAGGTCTTAATGGGTGTTGTTCTGGGATCAAGTTTTAATCCGTAAGTTACATTTACATTTTTACGAAGTAACTCTTCTTTAAGCAACGTATCTATTTTTTGAAGCCCAATGGAGTCTTGAGTAAGAGAAATAATGATTTTAGACGTAAGGGTTCTAAAAACATCATCAATAGAATCTTTGTTTTTTAATAAAACGAAGTTTCTGGAAAAGCGCAGCGCCTTTGCGTTTCTTAGTGCTTGATTTTTACGTAAACTGTCATTTACTAATGAATCTTGAACCAAGTTAGACGCATCGATCTTTAAATGTATAGAATCTAACCCTTTGAAGTTTTTATTGGAGATGTCAATCTTATTGATAAGGCTATCCAACTGGATAGTTTTATTGAGGTTGTAGGTAGAATCACTGGCAATAAAACCAATGGTGTTTTCCTCAGCGAGTTCTATAAAATATTGATCTACGGCATTATCCAGGCTGATCTGTACTTCGTTAATCAATTGTTGCTTTCCGGACTGATAGTTTATATAATTCCAATATATCTGTATGCCAATAGTTACAATAATTACAAAGCCAATAAAGTATAATATCGTTTTGTAGTTTCTTTTCTTCATAGTTCAAAAGTAAGGTACTTATTTTAGATAAAAACTATCGCTTAACACTCGTTAACACTGGTTAACGGTTTGGTTCATATTTACTCTTCATCTTTGCGAAAGAACAGTTCAAATAAACAAATATCAATAATAACTAAAAGATATGATTATGATAAGATTATTCTTACTGACAACCCTATTCATCGCAGGAAATATCTCGGCACAGGATTTTCAAGGGATTGCTACCTACCAGACAAACAGAAAATTAGATATACAACTGGATAGTACGCAAGTAAATTCTGAAATGCAAAAACAGATTCATGAAATGATGAAAAAACAATTTCAGAAAGAGTATACATTACAATTCAATAAGATAGAATCTGTTTATAAAGAAGAAGAGCGTTTAGGAACTCCTCAACCGGCAACAGGAGTGAGAGTAATGGTTGCAGGGTCGGGAGCCTCGGATATCTTATATAAAAATAATAAAGAAGAACGATTTGTTGCACAACGGGATATGTTGGGTAAACTATTTTTGGTCAAAGATTCACTTACGAAGTTAAACTGGAAACTAGAGAATGAAACCAAAAAAATAGGAAACTATACCTGTTACAAAGCTACTGCCAAAAGAACAGAACAACGTTCTAGAAGTGTTTCTTTCAATAATTCTGAAGAAAACCAGGAGGTAGAAGAGGTAGAAATCACTATTACTGCTTGGTATACTCCAGAAATTCCGATTAATAATGGACCTTCTGTTTTTTGGGGATTACCTGGATTAATTATGGAGGTTAACGATGGACAACAAAGCATGCTATGTAATAAAATAGTGCTGAATCCAAAGAAAAAGGTAGAGATTATACCTCCAGGAAAAGGTAAAGTTGTGTCAGAAACTAAATTCGAAGAAATTTTACAGAAAAAAATGAAGGAAATGCAGGATAGAAGACCACAACGAGATGATGGAAATAGTATGCAAATAAGAATAAGAGGGTAATCATCAGAAATCAATCAAGAGACGTTACAGATACTATATTTTATGCAGGTTTTTTTAGGATATAATTAACTTTCATTGATTAAACTACGTGTTAATAATGGAGTCTAAAAGTTTTAAAACTGCCTAACATGAAGACTTTAATGACATTAGTAAGTATTCTTACTACCCTTTTAACAACAGCACAGGATTTTCAAGGAAAAGCCTATTATTTCAGTAAAACAGGAATGGATATGGATTTTGGTAGGCGACAAATGTCTGAAGACCAGAAAAAAGCTATTGCAGATCGAATGAAATCCGCTATGGAAAAAACATTCATCCTTGCGTTTAATAAAAGTGCAGCTACGTATAAAGAAGAAGCACAATTAGACACATCAGAAGGAGGTGGAAGATGGGGAACCACGCTTTCTGGTTTTACATCTAATAATTACTATAAAAATATCCAAGAAGGTCAATACTATGATCAACGCGAATTTTATGGTAAAAACTTTTTGATCAAAGACTCATTGATAACATACAATTGGACCTTAGTAAATGAGACAAAGAAAATAGGAAACTATACTTGTTTTAAGGCAACCACCACCAAAAAAGTAAATGAACTTATGGATTGGAGAGCGATGAGAAGGAAAGCTAGACAACAAAGAGAACAGAGAGAAAACGGAGCCGATGATCAAGCAAATAGTCAAGATGTTCAGAATGGATCCGAAACATCAAACGAAATAGAGGTAATTGCCTGGTATACTCCCGAGATTCCGGTAAATCAAGGTCCGGGATCTTATTGGGGATTACCGGGTTTGATTCTAGAGATTCAGGAAGGAAGAACTACCGTGTTGTGTAATAAGATAGTGCTAAATACTAAAGAAAAAGAAGAAATTAAAGCACCCACTAAAGGAAAAGAAGTGTCTCAAAAGGAATTTGATGATATCACAAAAGAGAAAGTAGAAGAAATGATCGAGCAGTTTAGCACACAACGAAGAGGAAGAGGTGGTCTGGGCGGAGGACGCAGGAATTAGTATTTGTATAAAAATTCAATATAGTTAAGTAAAATAGAATTTCAATGTCACACTGAGCCCTTCGATAAGCTCAGGACAGGCCCGTCGAAGTGTTGTCGATGTGCAAATGAAAACTAGGACTTTGTTGGTCTTCTATTGGCTTAGATTCTCAGCGTAAAAGTCTAATGATGACAATGTCATAAATCAATCAAAAAAATGAACAAAATAATACTGTATACCATCTTATTGGTCGGGATCACTATGTCTGCACAAAAAGTTCAGATTAGCGGATTTGTTAAAGATTCTTTAGGTAATCCACTGGAAATGGCAAACGTCATTGCGTATAAAAAATCAGACAATGCTATGACCGCTTATGGAATTACAAATGATAAAGGGAAATATAAAATTTCGGTACCCACTAATGACACATATATTCTCAAAGTTAGTTTTATAGGCCTTTCTGCAAACGATAAGACGGTTACTGTAAATACCGCCGATGCGATCGCTAATTTTGAAATGAAATCAGAAGAGAACAGTCTGGATGAAGTAGAAATTGTATATGAAATGCCTGTGGTGGTCAAGGGAGATACCCTGGTGTATAACACAGATTCATTTACCACCGGTAGTGAAAAAAAATTAGGGGATGTGTTAGAAAAACTACCAGGAATCGAAGTAAATGAGGATGGCGAAATAGAAGTCGAAGGGAAAACAGTTTCTAAAGTAATGGTAGAAGGAAAAGATTTTTTTGATGGAGATTCTAAACTAGCCACCAAAAATATACCCGCGGATGCTTTGGATAAAGTAGAAGTTTTGAGAAATTATGAAGATGTGGGACAAATGCGTGGTTTACGTAATAACCAGGATCAAGTAGCGATTAATATCAAACTAAAAGAAGGAAAAAAGAACTTTTGGTTTGGAGAAATAACCGCAGGTGCCGGAGTAGGAGAAACAGAACGATATTTAGTAAAACCAAAACTCTTTTATTACAGTCCAAAGTACAGCATTAATATCCTTACAGATTTTAATGATATTGGAGAAGTGCCATTTACCAGAAGAGATTACTTTAATTTCACCGGTGGTTTCAGAAATTTAAATAGAGGAGGTACATCTTTTAATATCACCACAGATGACTTGGCTTTTGCTGTATTACAAAACAATCGTGCTAATGAGATTAATACCAAGTTTGGTGCCGCTAATTTTAGTATGTCAGCAAGTAAGAAATTAGATATTAGTGGTTACGGAATTGTTAGCGATACCAAAACAGATTTGATAACAAATACAAGAAGAACTTATATTGACGATACATCGGATCCAACAGACAATACAATAGAAGAGACTTTTGATAATACACAACAGCAAAGTACTTTAGGGTTGTTAAAAATGAGTGCAAGTTATAGGCCTAATAGTGACTTTAGATTGGATTATGATGTTTTTGGCAAAGTTTCTAAACAAGAAGAAGATGATACTTTTCTTTCTGTAAGAGGAGATATTTCTGAAGATATCAACGAAAGATTAGAGAACACGCCTTTTTCGATCCAACAGAATCTAAATGCGTATTATACACTAGACACTAAAAACATCTTTTCTTTGGAAGCGCAACATCTGTTCCAGGAAGAGGATCCATTTTACAATGCGATTAGATCAGAAATCCCTTTTAGAGGTGTTTTTACTCAAATCAATGATCCCAATGATCCTGATGCAGATACTTATGAGCCTTTAGAAGAATCAGAACGATATAACATCAATCAACAAAAAAATATAAAGACCAGTAAATTGGATGCAAAACTGGATTATTACTATGTGTTGAATAAAAAAAGTAATCTCAATTTTACATTGGGATCAACATTAAGCACTCAAAACTTTGATTCCGAGATTTTTCAGATTTTGGATACCGGAAACCAGAATAACTTTGAGACAGAGGAATTTAACAATGATGTAACCTATAATTTTAGGGATCTATACGCAGGATTACATTACAAATTCATCACGGGTATTTTTACATTTAATCCAGGAGTTAGCGTTCATAATTATGATCTCAGCGATACGCAACTAGGGACCACCATCAACCAGAATGAATGGTTGGTATTACCTGACTTCTTTGCACTGGTTCAGTTTAAAAAAAGCGAGAGCTTACGTTTTAATTATTCAATTACAGCTAATTATACGGATATAAATAACCTTGCAGAAGGGTATGTTTTCAATAATTACAATTCTTTATCTCAAGGAAATCGAAACCTGGAGAACGGATTGTATGATAACTATTCCCTAAACTATTTTAGTTTTAATATGTTTAATTACACCAATATTTTTGCAAGAATAAGTTATTCTAATAGACGGAATCCTATAAAAAACACGAGCATAGTTACCGGGATTAACCGGGTAAATACTCCGATTAACTCAAATCTTGCAGATCAAGTACTTACTGCAAACGGAAATTTCACAAGGACTTTTGGGAAGATCAAAGGGAATCTAGCAGCGAATGTAAGTTGGTCCAGCTTTAATAACATTGTAAACACATTGCCAAGCGAGAGTATAAGTCTTACACAAACATACCAAACAGAATGGTCTACGAATTTTAAAAAAGGCCCAAATTTTGACTTAGGTTATAGTATTACTGTTAATGATTATAATAATAATGGTGCAGAAAGTACTTTTTATACCAGTCGTCCTTTTGCAAGATTAGATTGGGCTTTTGCCAAAGGATTTTTGCTGAAATCATCCTACAGTTATTATAACTATAGTGACGCGAGTACTACCTTAAATGAATACAGTTTTTGGGATGCAGAAGTGTTTTATCAAAAACCGGACAGTAAATGGGAATATAAGTTTTCGGTCACGAATCTTTTGGATACCGAAAGTATAAACAGGGATAGTTTTAATGAGCTTTTTAATAGTACTTCTAGTTATGTTGTACAACCACGATTCTGGATTTTAACTATAAAGTATAATTTGTAATAAGACTATATCAGATTCTGAAAATATCAAAAAAAATATGGTGTTATGGACAATACTGCGCTCCAGTAGCACCCTTTATATATCCAAACATATTACATCATCAAAAAACTTAATTTATTATGAACTTAAAACTATTTACGGCACTTCTTTTTTTAGCAATTTCAGATTTTGGATTATCCCAAACAACAGTTAAAATGACTAACGAATATGGATTTAAAAACATAGATCTACAAGGACTTATTGACTTCGAAAACATTTTTTTAGAGAAGCTGATTTTTGAAGGTGAAAACATTGAAGGGATGTCTTATGTAATTGAAGTTGTTGAATATAAAAATGGCAAAGAGTTAACTCGAAATATTCTTTTTGATGGAACTGAATTAGATTATTTTAAAGTAGCTTCTGAAAAAGAAATGCTAAGTTTCTACTTTAAGCTTAGTGATAGAAAATTGAAGATACAAATGAGAGGCAAAAACTTTGGGAGTAAAAAATTGTATTTTGACCTAGATGATAATGCAGAAAAATATGCACTCAAAGACTTTTTTGGCAGTAACCCAGAACTTAACATGCCGATAAAAGGCAAAAATGCAGTGCTAGCTTTAATTACACCAAACATGCACGAGAATGGTTCAGCTTCTTATTGCGAAGTAGCGCAATCCAATATTCGACCGGAAAAATTGGGAAGTCATTTTAATATTCCTCACTATTTTATTATTACAGTAGATTTTAAATAAGAAACTTTTCCTAACAAGGAATTGGACTTAAACAATTAAAAATAACGGATGAAATTTAATTTTGATTTGGTTTTAAGTTATCTTTAAACCAAAAGTTATTGGATGTTTAGGGATATTATAATACTATTTTCAGTGGTTTTCTTGAGTTCTTGTAATACCACAACACAAAAAGAAAATGTAGTAGATAACAACAAAGGATGGCAAGTCATTTATGCCAATGACGAAAAGGGAAATGCCCTGTCGGGAAGTATTGATAATCTAAAAAATGCAGTTCGTCAAGGGTGTGAAATAAGAGTCGGTTGGGGAGTTTATAGCGAGTATAAAAAGGATGGTCTTACCGGGGTTTTTGCAGTAGAACATACTGCAGAAGGGCAGTTTTTAACAATTAATAAAGGTCAAGTGTATGCTCAGTTGTCAAGAATTATGGGGCAAGCACCCTCCAGAGAACAGCATCACATAAATCTCGTAAAAACTCATTATTGGTATGCTGTTTTAGGAACCACCGGAGAAATGACCCAAGTGTATTTGGATCATACTGAAGTGGATAAAAGCGATCAGTATAGCGATAATGTAAAGATGGCTTGGTATATTAATATGAATGATTGTGATTATAAAAGCAATGAAAATCAAGCCTTATACTAAAATCAAAGGTGCGAAAAGAATAGTTTTCTTTTTTCTATATATCCTTACTTTGATTTCCTGTAATCAAACTGCGAATGATACGTCTAAAACAGTACAAAATGAATTAGAGCGTATGGAAACTGCAGCAAAAGAAGGAATAGTAACCAAAGAAAGTACTAAGAGTTTTGAAGAAACGTATAGCACACTTATAGAGGTAATTTCTAATAATCCAAATCTGAAAATTATTGCAGAACTTGATCATCAGGCAAATGCGGCTTCTGTAGGATTAGAGCTAAGGCCAACCAGAATTGTAATGTTTGGAAATCCCAAATTAGGAACTCCTTTGATGCAAAATGCCCAAACAACCGGATTGGATCTCCCACAAAAAATTATGGTTTGGCAAGATGAACAAAATGTAGTGAGAATTTCATACAATGACCCTCAATATTTACAACAGCGTCACGAAATAGGGGGTACTCAAGAAGTGCTTAATAAAATAAGCGCGGCTCTGGATAAAATTACCTCAGTAGCATCTGGTTTATAGTATATTTTATTTGTGGCTTTTTAATTTGTGTTTTTTATCACGTTAAAAATCAGTATCTTATAGTGGTCTAATCAATACATTTTTCATTATGCCAACTATAAAGTCATTAAATAAATGGGCTAATGCCCATACGTATTATCCATTAGATCTTCTTAGAATTGCATTAGGAGTATTTTTATTCTTAAAAGGAATTAATTTCATCAGCAATAGTCAGATATTAGTAGACTTACTTAAACCCGTTCAGAACCTTGCTGGCGGTATGATCGTTATTCATTATGTAGCTCCCGCACATTTAATCGGTGGAATTCTCATTGCTTTCGGTTTATTGACTCGCTGGTCTGTTGCTGCGCAATTACCACTGTTAATCGGGGCAATTGTTATCAATTTTGTCGGAGAAATGAACGTGGCCAATTTGGTTATTGCCAGTGTGGTGTTTTTACTATGTGTTTTCTTTTTGTTTTACGGTTCAGGAAAGCATTCTGTAGATTACTATTTGAAGATGCAGCAATAAGGGGAGTTGTTTTTACTCCGAGCGAGTTTGGTAATATGAAATTAACGAAAACAAAAATCCAGAATCAATTCTGGATTTTTACTTTGATAGGTCCACCACTTGAAACATAGCTACCGCCTATTTCATCGATATTTACATTTAACTCTTCACTGGTGCTGATTTGGTTGAGATCTACTTTAAGCTTATCATACGTGCTAATGCTTTTTATGTTTACATCAATTTCATTAGAAGTGTCCAACTTTACGGTGATTGTTCCGTCTTCGTTAACAGGAACTAATCCATAGTTTGATAAGGTAGTAGTTGAACCTTCAGCATACGCTTTCGGAATGATATCAATGTCTTTTAGCACGATAATGCTTAGACAAACAGCAATAATAGTCAATACAGATTTGGTGTATGTATCAGTTTTCATAACAAGATGTTTTTAAGTTTTGAAAAGATATCAAAAATTACGCCTATTCTTTAACAAATGAAATAATGTGTATAATGTTAAAAAATTTTCGTTGTTGGAGTGCCAAATCATTGATTCGGTATATCGAAAACAAAGAAAATTTATAGTTCAAAATGTTTCTCGATACGATCCAGATTGTTATCGGTATAACTCGAAGTAACTTAAATCCTTTAACACTATTCACATCTGATATAACAGTTTTATTACCACGAAGGTCTATCTGCTTTTCGCAATCCTGCATCACCAGAAATAATCATTTTTGAAGATGCGTTCATATTGTCTTTTCCACTTTTATTAGAGTCATACTCTTTTTTTGCTAACCAGAATTTGGTAAAGTAGGCTTCTGCACAATCGCTTTTACCTAGAACCGTACTAAAGATTTTACATTTAGGTTCAAACTTTGTTGTTTTCGAATCAGCTACAATCAAGGAATGCATCACCGTTCTGGAAGAAGCCGTGTCAGAGTTCCTAATCGCCGTATCAAAACGCTCTCCATCATTCCATTCCCTGATGAACTTGTTGGCTTGATTAGGCATAAAGTTGATAAACTTGGCTCCACACACAGCTTTGGCACCGGCGTTGATGAAATTGTTATTCAGTGTAGACCCATTGCAATTTACCATATATACCATACGTAATGGAAATTTACCACCTGCATATTTTCCGGTAGCAAGACTTTGGATATCATTGTTGGTGATTACTTCTCCGTCATCCAGTGTGACTTTTTCATAAGTCCCGTGACTATGGATGATAACATCAATAAAATATCCATTATCTGCTAGCTCGGTTAATTTTTCAAGAAACTTTTTCTTTGTAGTATCTTTAACGTGTTCACTTGGTTTTGGAAAGGAGGTGTATACTTTTTTCATTAACACACTTTTGTCATAGCCTTCAAAACCTAAACTATAGTTGTTATGAGCATTCTGAACTAAGTTGTAGAATTTGCTATCATCAAAAGACACCAAAGTAAGCGAAGCCGATTTTTTAGGTGTATTGAGGCCTGTGGTGTTTGTAGAGCCTTCTATTTCTACCTCATAATATAACGTAACGTTTAGTCGTCCATCTACCAGATGTACGGAGTTACTCCCTTCTTTCCAGTTATTAGAATTCTTTAAAATAACAGAAAAGTCATCATACTCATCTTTTCCGTTAAATCCTTTGTCTGAGTCTCCTACATATCCACTAACTTTAATAGTTTCGTTGTCTTTTACATCCAGTTCTTTACATTTATTTAGTTGGATAGTCGCCTTGTCTTTTACTTTTTTCGGATTACTTTTTGATCTACTAATCAATGATTTTCCATTGACTTTAAAACTGTAATACAATTCTCCGTTTGTTTCGTGTGATGGATCCCCGTTGTCCGTCACATACAATTTGTCAAATGTGATTTTGATTTTCATAATGTTTAGAATTAAAATATTATTATTTGATTTGATACTCTTTTTGTATCTCGATTTCAAAAGCAATATTAGAAGGAATCAGGAGGATGGAATTGTAGTATATTTTCAAAAGGTTGCAGTATCCTTTCTATGATCAAAAATAGCATGTGTTATTGTTGCAAATCAGAAAATGAATTGTCTTTGAAACAAGTGTTTGCAAGGGTTTTAGTAGTGCATTAAGAATACTCAATCTTCTTTAAAAAAGATGAAAACAATCTTTGTTATAGGTTATTTAATACATAAAAAGAAGCTGTCTAAAAAGCGTAAACAATCTAAAATTGTCAGTCTGAGCCTGTCGAAGACATTTTGAAAAGCAAAAAGTTAAAAACTTCGACAAGCTCAGTTTGACATAGTAAAGTTGCTTTTTAGACAGCCTCTTAAAATATTTCCGGAGAGTTTTATTAATAACTATTTAATGATTTAATACCAAAGTTTACTCTAATAATTCCTTTTCCGTCTCTAAATTCTAAATAATTATCATCATTTATACTACCCGCAGATGAAGCGTAATTAGGAAGGTCATAGATATAAATTTTCTTTGTTTTCACTCCCAGATGGTCTGATTTCAATGCTTCTTTTTCGGATAAGTCTCCTTTGATTTCTATGTAAGACGCTTTATCGTCGATTTCAGTAAGCTTATCAAACGTCAATACTTTTTTGGATTTGATCCTTTCTTTTTCGCCTTCACCAAGTTTTACTGCTTCTTTCTTTCCTTCGTTCCAGGCGGTTGCGCCTCCCGGTGGATTTGAATAACTTCCAGAAGTTTTATTCTTCATTTTTGTATATGCCTTAACGGTCACTTTACCATACACATTCAGGTTTTTGTTTTTATTCTTTTTAACCACTTCAATATTTTGAATTTCTACTTCATATTTTCCTGTATATGGAACACATACTTGTAGGGGATAAGATGTAGAAGACAATACACTGGTTAAAGCTCCGGATCCGGCAGAAGTAAATTGATAAATAATCGGACTACCCGGATTATTAAGTGGATGATATTCTGAATTGTCAGAAATATAACTGGTTAACTGGGATAAATCCGAAATTAAAGTACCTGCAGATTGCGATCCACCACCCAAAATATACAATTGGATATTAGATTCACTAACCGTTTTTTCGTACTCTGCCTGAAATTCTGCACTTACTCTTTCTCCAAAGGTAGCATTGAGCATTGCAGAAATTTCCTGTTCTGAAGAACTGGATTCTATGGTGAGTAAAACTAATCTTCCCCACGCAATGGATGAAACATAAATATCTTTGTCGTTTGCCGATCTGTCTTTAAAAAATTTACTTTTATCTATTGGCGAAACTGATTCGGTATAGAATACTTGTTTAAATACCGCCATATAATTTTTGTTTGTGGTAGTAAAATTAAAATCTGAAGCCCCTGCTATGTTAACTGACCCGATCTGTGCTTCTGCTCCAAAATGGAGCTTTAATTGCTCACTAGAGTTTACCTCGAATAGATCAAATTGCATTTGCGTACCGGGATTCTGAACGATTTCTTGATTTTTTAACGAAACCGTCGCCTGATGAACTTTGTGCTTACTCGGGTTTTGTATGGTTTTGTAATTCTCACCTGCATATCCAAAACTATTAGAGATGGTGATAGGTCTTCTATCTTCTGTGTTATTAGAATAAACACCTCTGTTTAAATCGTCTAGGTTCATTGCCGCACCCAACCATATACTAGATAATGGACTTAGGATGTATTGATCTGCATTTTCTACACTTTCTTCAACATATTTTGTAGTACAGATCAAATCATTTATCACCTCTTCTTTGGTTTCTGGCAGGTTAGATGTAGTAGTTTTGGCTTGTGCAGCACGTTTTTTATTAGATTTTTGTACCACATATTTTACCTCTGTGTTATCTCTTTTAAATTTGGCAATGGTTTTATCCTTGAGCTGGGTTTGCTGAGGTCTTTTTTTAATAATGTCTTTTACCGGTTTTTTAGTTACGGCTTCTTTTTGCGGTTTTTGAGGAGATCTACCACTCCTTCCTGTTGTTGTTTTTACTTTTGGTCGGGTTTTACGGGCTGCTGTTTTTCTTTTACCTGTTTTTTCTCCTTGTTTTCCCTTTGGATCTTTTTTTTCAATTGTTTTCATGATTTTGTATGTTTAGATGAATACTGTTTTATGAGATCGTATTTCGTTCTCGAAACAATATTAATCTGAACCTTACTAAATGAATGGAAGTATCTCTTCATAGATTTGAAGTATCATTGCGCTGCAAAAAAAATCCATGTACTATGATTGCAATTCAAAGAAGAAAAACGTTTGTATTAATTGGATACCAAAGAGTTTCGCATTGCATTGGGTGGCTGATCATATTCTTCTTTAAAAGCTTTGCAAAACCAACTTGGATTACTAAAGCCTGTCATATACGATACTTCAGAAACATTATGATCCGTTGTTTGTAGTAAGAATTTAGCTTTTTGTAAACGTACTTTTCGAATAAAGATAGCTGTAGAAAAACCAGTAATTGCTTTGATCTTTCTATAAGCTTGTGATTCACTAAGATGTAAATCTTCTGAGAGTTCCAGTTTACCATAATTAGTATTATCCAGGTTTTTTTCAATACTCGTAAGTACTTTATCAATGAAGTCTTTGTTTTTAGTATTCATCTTTTTATCCGAAACTGTTTGCCAAGAAGAATTCAATGAAAATTTTTGTTGAAGGATTGTGCGAAGAGAAATCAGTTTTTCGATACGTACAAGCAACTCTGTTTTGCTAAAAGGTTTGTGGAGATAAGCATCTGCACCGTGCAGTAAGCCCGCAATTTTGTCATTTTCGGTCACCTTGGCCGTTAATAAAATGATAGGAATATGACTGGTTCTTTCATCTTTTTTCAGGATGTCACATAACTCCAGTCCGTCTTTTTCTGGCATCATCACATCACAAATAATGATATCAGGGATGAGTTGTATTGCTTTTTCCATTCCTTCATTACCGTTACTTGCAGCAACTACGATATAGCTATCTGTTAAAGAAACTGATAAAAGTTGTATAATATCCTTATTGTCATCCACTACTAAAACAAGTGGTCGATCGTTTTTGCTTGTTATGTTTTGTGCTGTTTCTTGTGGATATGTTTTTGTCTTTGGTGACGGTTTTTTATTCATTGAAAATTCTGCGGTAACTTTTGCGGTGTTAGTAATAGGTATGATTACAGTAAAAATAGACCCTTGATGCAGTGTGCTGTCAACTTCGATATTGCCGTCCATTAAGGTAACTAATTCTTTTGTAAGGGATAAGCCAATGCCAGTTCCTGCTTGCTCTATTTTGTCTACGTGCTCTACTTGATAGAATCGATCGAAGATTTGCGTTATTTTTTCTTTAGGAATTCCTTTTCCTGAATCTTTTACTTTTAGGGTAAAATCATCATTTTTCTGATGAAGATGAACCACAATATCAGATCCTAAATCACTAAACTTTATGGCATTGGTTAAGAGATTAGATAATATCTGTTGTATTTTATCCTGATCAAAATCCATGCGGATATTTTCTTGTTCCGTATAAAAAGCTATTGATATATTTTTAGATTCGGCAAGTGATGAATAGCTCGAAACAATATACCGGCAGAATTCGGCGATATTACCTTGTTGTAAATGTAGTTTTAATTTTCCTTCTTCCAGTTTTGCCAAGTCTAGCATTTGATTTACCAACTGTAGCATGTTTTTTCCATTTCTACGTATCATCTCACAATGTTCGAGATATTGAGAACACTTATTGGATGCCAGACGTTCCTTTAACGTATTATTTATTCCTAAAATAACAGTTAATGGAGTCCTGAATTCGTGCGTAATATTGGTATATAATTTGCTTTTTTGTTCGTCTATCTCTCTGAGTTTTTGAGCTTCCTGAATGTTTAATTTTCTTGCTAATAAAAATCGGTGTATCGTAAAAAGAATAAAAACGATTATTAAAATATATACTGTATACATTATGTTTGTTTTCCACCAGGGAGGAAGAATTTCTATTTCCAGTTCCAATGGATCTTTATCCCAGATTTGATTTCTAGTTTTTCCTTGTATTTGTAATTTGTAGGTTCCTGGAGAAAGGCTAGGAAATTGTATTTCTTGAGTATTGGATAAATCATTCCAAGTATCATCAACAGGATTAAGTTTGTAGAGATATTTATTGTTTTTAAAAGCTCTAAAATCCATGTTAGAAAAACTTAGATAAAAAGGGAATTGATCGTGTTTTAATTGAATACTCTTGGTTGTAATGATATTTTTCTTTAGTACCGAAGTATCATTAGCAGAAGGAACTTCTATATTATTCTTGATCCTAAGTTCTGTCAATAGTATTGCGCCTTCTCTATCAAGGTCAGAAACCTTTTCCGGTTTAAAAAAGTTTAAACCATTGATGCCACCAAAGTACAATTCATTGGTTTTTGGGTCCTTAAATGCAGCTCCCAGATTAAATTCTGTGCTTAGTAATCCATCTCCTGAGTTAAAATTTGAAAAGATTTCAGTTTTTTTATTGAAACGAAATAGACCGAAATTGGTGCTCATCCATAGATTTTTATTTTCATCTTCTAGAATATTATAGACCACCGGATTAAGCAATCCTTCTTTTTTACCGTAAACTTTAAAAGTTTCTTTACTGGCATCAAACTTATGTAACCCGTTTTGGGTACCTACCCATAGCACGTGGTCAGAATCTTCAAATACACTCAAAACAGAGTTATTAGACAAAGAAGTTGTGTCTCCGGGTATATTTCTAAATGTTTTAAAAGATGGTTTTTCGAAATTATCGTCTTCAAAATTCAATCGGTTTAACCCGTTTTTGGTGGCGATCCAGTAGTTTTTTTGGTGGTCTTGTATCATCGTTAATACCAAATCTGAACTTATAGAGTTATCATAGCCCGGAATGTTTTTAAAATGTTTAAAGCTAAATTTTTCTGCTTTCACGTCACCCGTAAATAAGTTGATTCCTCCTCCGAAAGTTGTGATCCATATGTTGTGATCCCGATCAACAAATATGGATCTGGTGTTATTTTCGCTAAGTGAAGAATCGTCTACGGGATTGTGAAGAAGGGGTATAAATTTAGGATCGTCTGGTGAGAATTTTTTGAGATTGAGAATAGAAACTCCTTTTGTAGTAGCAATCCATAAATTATTATCAATATCTCTTTCAATTCCTCTAACCACATCGTATGCAATAGAGTTGGGTTTATCAGTTTTTCTGAAGTTATAGGTGCTATCATTCGTAATTAGGTTCATTCCACCTCTGGTTCCTACCCAGGTCCTTTTTTTTTCTTTTAAAATGGAATAAATGTGATTGTTTACAAATGGTTTTTTAGAACAGCCTACATCTGAATTTTGAAGCGTCCTGAAAACAGGAGGATTGAATTCTAATACATCCAATTTGTTTGCTCCGATCCATAAAAACTCGTCATCCTGATACAAGCAATGTACATTACTTGAGGAAATGGTGTTGCTTAAATTGTTGTCTCCTCTATACCTTTTAAAAGTATCAAATTCCAAAAGATCTTGTTTATAGTCTTTTAGATGATAAAGTCCGTTGTCTGTTGCGATCCAGACATTATCTTTATTTACGATGATATCTGCAACACTTAGGTTACTAAATGATGGGTCTCTTTTAATTTTTAATTGTGTGCTAGTCTTTTCTTGAAAGTTTAGTTTCCAGAGTCCAGAATCAGTGCCAATTAACACTTGCCCATATGTGTCTCTAACAATAGACTTGATGTTTCTCCAATTATGTTCGTGTTTATATTCTTTGAAATTAGTACCGTTTCTGTCTAGATCACTATAGAATAGATTTCCTTCTTTAGTGCCAACAAAAAGAGTGTTGTCTATTACACTCATTGTAGAAATAGTACCTGAGATTTTGGAAAAAAAATTTATTTTACTGATTTCCATAGATTTATGATCAGATTGAGATACTTTTACCAAACTCTGATTAAAGAACGAAATATAGATATTTCCATTTTTATCCTTAACTATACCTGAACAAGCTGCACTCATATCGATCTCTGTATCACCTATTCTTGTAATCGATTTTGTGTTTGGGTCATAGATACAAACTCCGTTATTACTAGTTCCTATCCATAGCTTTCCCAGATCGTCTTCGAGAAGCTTAGTGATATGATTTCCTGAAATACTATTTGGGTGTTCTTCGTTTTTGAAAATCTCAAACCGATCACCGTCAAATCGATTGAGTCCATCTTGCGTCCCTAACCATAAAAAACCTCTGGAATCTTTTATAATTGCATTTATGGTTTCTTGTGACAAACCATCTTCTAAGGTGTAATGATGAAACTTATAATTTTGAGCATGAATAAACAGTGCTACAAAGAGTAACGGATATACTATTACTTTTTTGGAAAACATTAGTGAGTGATTTTTTTACGTTTTATAAAAATACCATTAGAACATTAACAAATAAAGAGGTGAAAACCCCATAATCTATGGGGTTATTTCAGTGTAACCATCAAATACTGATGATCTAAGCTACTGTCTTGCGCTGTAGTTTTTTGTCCAACGATTCTGTTTGTTCTTTAAAATACCATCCCTCGGTTAGTTTTTGAAGATCAATTTCCAGTAATGGATTTACGTGGTAATTAATATTTTTTAGCGAATAATGCAGCGCTGTCGACGGGTCATTGATCGCGTTATTAAGTAATGGAAGATTTACCCTGTCAATTCGCATTTCTGTAATAATATCCGAATAGTTTTTCTCTATTTCTTTGCGCTTATCTTCAGGATTCAAGTTACCGTCAATATTGCCTGGTATTCTTACTTTACCAGACAGTGACAATCCTAGTCGTTGTATCAATTGAGAATTGATCTTTAAAGATTCAACATTTTGGGATACAGTTTCTGGACGTATTGAATTGGCTTGTTTGATATATTCTAAAAGAGATACCTGAAAATAATATTGATATCTAGTCTTATGTTCAGAAACTTGAAACGGCCGCTCAATTACTTTTCGTTTTTCTACTTTACCATCAGCACAACGTACAAGTAACTTTTTGTTGAGCTTAGTATCACTTAGGATAGAAATAGTTACTGGTTCTAATGGTAAGTAATTAATTTGATCTACACTTTTCTTAATGAAATTATTTACGATATTAGAACCTTTCCAAGGTGATTTTTTGAAAATGGAACTTGCAAATAACCCAATAGAAACAAGGGGCATAGCTACAGTTCCTAATAGAGAGGTGGCCACAAACGGAACTTTAAGAAGAATAAATCTCAGATATTTATTGCTTAATAAAACTCCTTTTAAACGGATAACTGAAGGATTAAAAAGATGATTTTCTAATTCTCCAGCATATTGGCTTCCATTAGTAAAGAAATCGATGTTTTCGATTTTGTTTGTTAAGTTGTTTTCTAGGCTCTTAAATCCTTCATTTGCAATAAAAGGGCTGTTAGGTCGAAATCCTCCTTTACTTTCTTTAAGAGAAAAAAGCGTGCTAAGACGGGCAAATTCAAAAGCATATTTACGGGCTTTGAATGAAGCAAAACCTCCAAATGCTTCAATTTCGCTACCTGGTAACTCTATGGTATCCAGGTTTTTATTAACGGGTAGTATTGCAGCACGATATGCATTCTCATTTTTTCCGTCAGTATTGAGTGCAAAATCTGCGATTACTTTAAAAACTGTTTGGGCAAATCCATTTTTATCTTCTTTAGTTTCCAATTTTAAAATTCTGTATGCATCATCGATTTTAAGAGTTTCTGATTTTTTTATCTTTTGGTCAATTAATTTCTTGAGTTCTATTAGGTCTTTTTTTAGTATTTGAAAACAAGCCATTTGATTTCCGTTCTCATCCTCGCAATTCTTTCTTATTTCAGCTAAAAAATATTCCATTGGATCTCTGGTTCCAAGTGAAATAATACCATTTGTTAGGTTTTTTGCGATTTTGTTGAAAGCCGTGGCAATAATTTCAACATTTAGATTACTACTCATATCCGTATTCGCATCCAGATAATTGAAAATAGTTTTTCTTAATGCGAAGTTTTCTTTAATATCGATTATTTTGTGTTCTTCTTTGATGCTCCCTTGATTAGTGAGGACTCCTAGAATACTTGAAGTATTTCCAAAAAGCTTACCTAATTCTTTTTTAAAGGATACTTCGCTTCCGGATACTTTTACCGGCGAGAACGCAGAAACTTTAAATGAATGATATTGTTCTTTTCTCACAATAGGATCTACAAAGAGGATAAGTCTTTCTTCATTTTGAGTATTACGACCAAAATCTTGAAACGTACCTATTTTAAAGGCTTCTCGTATAGGTTCATTATTAAATGTTCCTCCATCGATATAAGGGAAATTGAAGCATTCATAATTCAATTTGTTATTGCCTTCTTCGGCAAAACAACTATTTTCTTTAAAGATTTCGGCGCTATCGGATTTGTATTCTTCTATTTCGTGTTGTATTTCAATAAACGATGATGGCCAGTTTGTGTTGCCATTGTTATCACCAAATTCCTGTTTAAATCTTTTAAGGAGTACAGGCTCAAATGCAATGGGAAATGCCCCACAGGCCAGGGCAGAAGCCGAAATAGTAGCCCAGGCGGCTTTATCCTTTATCCGAAATTGGGTAGGAATAATTGGATTGGGAGTATTACAAAACTTTAACCATCTGGAATCTGTTTCTTTTTCTTGCTGGTTTACTGCATCTTCATCGAAAACGAAATCTATAACTCGTAACTCAGAATGATTTTCGGATCCCACAGATTTTAAGAAATTACGCTGTAACTTATCTTTTTCATTAGAACCATTTTTTGTAACCCCTTTTTTTAAAAAATCAACTTCAATAGGTAGGAGATTAGTGAGAGAGCATGCAAAAATCACCCGGTTTGGATCTAGAAGCTGCCTTCTCGAAATATCCACACCATCTGATGTCATTAGATATTTCTTTGTGAGATCTTCTAATAATTTTCTGTCTAATAAAGAAAATGATTCTGTTGGATTAGCAACATATTTTTTATCAGTTTTACCTCCGTAGAGTTTTACTGAATCTACCTCTTCTACCCATAATTTGTATTGAATTTTTTGAGCAAGTTGTAATGCTTTTAAGGTTTCAAATTTATTCTTGTGTTTTTCTGCTTTTGTACTATCTCCTCCAAAATACTCTTTAATGATTTCATCAAGAAGATCTTCTTCTTTGAGTTGATCGCTAAATAATGGTATCATCGAACGGTAATCAATAAGGCATTTAAGCATAATGGTTAGCGCAATTGCTCCCGCACTTGCACCGCTCATTCCATCTACAATTACTTGATCATATTCTTTTTTGTCAGTATCCTTTCCGTAAAGCACCAGTAATTTTAATGCTTCTGTTAATGCTGACCCCGAAAACGAGCCTAACGAAACTCCTCCACCCATTGCAAGGCAGACACGCAGTGTTTTTCCCATGATTTCTTATTTTACTTTATAAGTTGTTTAAAATCTTTGGGGATATTTGCTATTCTGTGGGGAGGCGAATTATTTTTTAGATTGACTAAAATTCCATTTGATACCGGGTTTTAAAATTACATCTTCATCACCGGTAATACTATTTGTTTCTTTTTTGAGCGATACAAAGAGGGTAATGCTTGGAATAAGATAGGCTTCTGCATATCCGCCAAAATCAATACTTTCTTTCATACTATCATGATAGATTTCTGCAGAAAGAATTAGTTTTTGACCGTATTTTCTAAGCGCAATACCGCTTACCAAACCATCATTGTCTGGAGTTTGTGGAGTCTGATCGTATCGATACATTACCATAGCATTAATACTCATACCACTTCTTCCCAAATCATACTGTCCTACTAACCAGGCTTGATGTCTATAGGTAACAATGCTATCTGTTTTAAATGAATTATCTCTGGCTCTACCGGCAATAGCATAACCAAGTGCAAGAGAACCTCCTGGTTTATTCATATAACGTGTTTTGGCATCTACATATGCTTGTTTAAGTGCAGGATTATCTACCACGGTTCCTTGATCATTATCATTCATGGGTCCAGGATCAGTTCCACCAGAGCTTAAAGCGTCATCAATATCTTTTCCTAATTGTTCATCAAACATAAGATCCTTGCTATCAAAAAGCGTTGCCCGTAATCCTCCTGAGAATAAAAGATCATCTGGAAAATCCTGAGAGTTTATAGTAGCAAACGATAGTTGTAAGTTGGCAAGAAATCTTTTTCCATAACTATTCCTATATTCTTTTACATTTTTTAGCCTTCCGCCAAATGTAAGATAAGGGTTGAAGTCAAAAGCTAATCCTGGACTTACTTCGTTTCCACTTAGAAAGTTACTGGCTAAATGCGTTATAATCTCCTGGGGAGTACTTGCGCGCATAATGGTGGTTGGATTAGCATCCAAAACGGCAAACGCAGGACTTTCAGGAACATTATAATCAAGCTTAAAAGTATAAGCATCTTGGTTATCTCCGGGTTGTTCGGTGTCTTGTGAATATCCAATGAACATAAACAAGAATATTAATATACCGAAACTTATTCTGTGTCTTTCCATAAGTCAGAGGTTGGGATATGTTCTGAAATCATATGTTTAAAAATAACGTGACTTCCAAATTGAAGCTGTTTACCGTCTGAGCATTTTGGAACAAGACGAGAAGATTCTTTTTTCCAACGATCTTTTCCATCCTGAATAATAGTAATACTAAACTCTCCACGCTCAACATTATTAATAGAAGAACAAGCGTTTATAGACCAAGCAAGAGAATCATTTTCGATGTCATCTGGTTTCTCTAGAAGAATAAACTCATCAACTCCATCATCTCCTGTAATAACATTGAATTTTTCTTTCTTCTCCCATTTTCCATTTTGGATTTCCCAGAGAATAAAAACGGATCCTGATCTTATACCATTATTAGCAGTCACTCTAACTTTTAGAGAACCTCCGTCTGGATCGATTAAACAATAATTTGATTTTGGCATGACGGGTATGGTTTTAAGTTGTTAATATTCTATTTTTTTTGTCACTACAGTTTGTGTAAAAGAATATTAAGAGTGACAAAATGGATCAAATATTACTGCGGCAAACTATAAAAAATAATTGCCAATAAAGATTATATTAAGCTACAAATAAAATCCGAACCTAAATTACACTAAAACCATAAAATTTATGACAGGTAAATACCCCTATTTTCTATAACAAAGTGTCTTTTTAATACACTGGATGTCAATTATAGATTTTCCAGAGTATTACCAATCGGTAATTTGTGAATTGGTTGTAGGAATTTTTATTTCTAGATAAATCGTATCTAAGATCTTAGAAGTATGAATTCCGTCCTTACTGTTTGTAATTCTCTTTCTGTTTTTTCGAATTTCTTGTTTTATTTTTTTCCACTCTTGTTCACTATAATAAATATCATTGTTCTTAGGCGATTGACCTTGTTCTGAAATATTGGTAATCAAAGTACCCTTAGCTTGTGCTGTTTTGTTTTGCGAATTCTTATCTGTCGAATTATTTTTTGTTTCAGTAGTTTGCCCAAATGTGCTTTGTCCAATCCATATCAAAGCTATCATCATTAATATTTGTAATTTCATAGTTCTGTTTTTTTAATCAGTTGATTTACAGGTGCTAATTTAAGATTAGTAAAAGGATATTGCCAGAGGGAAAACAACCCTTTTTGTTTAGGAATTACCCCCTGAATTGAGAATTCTCTATGTGGATTGGTGACTTTAAGAAAAAAAGACCGCCATAAAAGGCAGTCTTCGGTTTATTCTAAATATGTTCTATTCTAAGTTTACCAACCCGATAACTGAGATTTGTTATTAAAACCAGGAGCGGTTACAAAAACTGTATCTATAGTTTTAGAAACAAAAATCTCATTATTATCAATAACTCTTTTCTTGTTATTTTGGATTTGTATTTTGATTTTCATCCATTCTTCATCAGTAAAACTAGTATAGTCTTGGGTTAAATCAGCTTGATCAGAAGTTTCAATTATCAATCTGTCTGCAGAAACAGTATCATCTGCGCTATATTGTCCTTCTTCTATTTTGATATCAACTTCTTTAATGGATTTTGTATTGTTCTTATAATCTTGTCCAAAGGAAAGACCGTAAATAAAAAACAATGTAAAAGTGATTCCAATTTTTAATCTCATTTCAATACTTTTTTTGATCATTTAATCATTAGGGTTAAAGATATTTGTTTATAACGACAGTCTCTTTAACAATTTAGTATTCGTAGGTTTTCTTATAGTATCTGATTTTGAAATGAACTAGATTTATTTCAAAAAATTTCATAAAGCATTGGAGACTACAAATTTACGTCAAATTAATTATAAAATTAGATTTGAAACGCCTTTTTTACCTGATCTACATAATCTAGTTTTTCCCAGGTAAATAGTTCTACTTCTTTTTCTACTTTACCAGAATAAGGGCTTTCAAAAACTTTAGTAATAATTTTTGGTTCTTTACCCATATGTCCGTAAGCAGCAGTTTCTTTATAAATTGGGTTACGAAGTTTAAGTCGTTCTTCAATCGCAGCGGGCCTCATATCAAATATTTGAGCAACTTTCTCGGCAATTTCGCCATCTGTAATATCTAAAGTACTAGTGCCATAGGTGTCTACAAAAATTGAAGTAGGTTCTACAACACCAATAGCATAAGAAACCTGTACCAATGCTTCGCTGGCAACACCCGCAGCAACAAGATTTTTGGCAATGTGTCTTGATGCATAAGCCGCGGAACGGTCTACTTTACTGGGATCTTTTCCAGAAAAAGCTCCACCACCGTGAGCTCCTTTACCACCATAAGTATCAACAATAATTTTACGGCCGGTAAGACCAGTATCTCCATGCGGGCCACCAATAACAAATTTGCCTGTAGGGTTGATGTGATAGGTAATTTGATCATTGAATAAGTTCTGAATATACTTTGGTAATTGCGAAACTACTCTCGGAATTAAAATAGAAACGATATCACTTTTAATTTTGGCCAGCATCACATCATCATCAATATCAAAATCATCATGCTGAGTAGAGACTACTATGGCTACGATACGTTGTGGTACATTATCATCGCTATATTCTATAGTAACTTGACTTTTAGAGTCAGGACGTAAATAAGGAATTTCTGTACCTTCTCTTCTCAATTTAGCTAACTCTATAAGAATCTTATGAGAAATATCTAATGCTAATGGCATGTAGTTTTCAGTTTCTTTGGTAGCATATCCAAACATCATTCCTTGATCCCCTGCACCTTGCTCTTCTTTAGTTTCTCTATCTACACCTTGATTGATATCCTGAGATTGCTCATGTATTAGCGATATCACACCACAAGAATCACCACTAAATTGATACGCACCTTTAGTATATCCAATTTCATTGATTACCTCTCTAGCAATTTGCTGTACATCAAGATACGTTTTGGATTTAACCTCTCCGGCAAGGACAACTTGACCGGTAGTCACTAAAGTTTCACAAGCAACTTTTGAGTCTTTATCAAAAGCTAAAAAATTATCTAATAAAGCATCACTAATTTGATCTGCTACCTTATCCGGATGTCCTTCAGATACACTTTCTGAAGTAAATAAATATGCCATTCTTTGTTGTTTTTATAGAATAAACTATAATAAATTATGACAAGATTGCAATAAAGAAGCCTTCGACAAGAATTATTTGGTATCGAACTGCTTTAGCATTTATGAACTGAATAAATTCAATATTTTCATATGAATACGTCTATTTTCAGTTCTTTAGGGTTGCAATCAGTCAAATCTATCCCTTTTTACTATTTCGGCAAAGGTAAAAAAAATGATAATATTCGAAAGGATTTAACGTATCATTAATTTTCTTCCAATAAAAAATCTTTTTCCGAGTCATTTTTCCGATTAAAACAATTTTCAAAACAAATTGTTTTCAGTTTAAAAATAATTACTAGATTTGTTTCGAAGTTTCTTATACATATTAGTAAGTTATTAAGAAAGGTGGAGGGAATAGACCCTATGAAACCTTAGCAACCCTTTATTCGTAAAGAAGGTGCTAAATTCTATTCGTCATTGACGAAAAAGATAACTCGATACAATTACAACTCTTGTAACTGTCGTTTCCTTTCTTTTTAATTTTCTATAACCACACACTTATATAGTGTTTGATGTATTTGAGTTTTATTTAATTATTAAAATTTAAAAAATAGAAAATTATGAGTGCACAAAAATTTGCAACAGAAGCTTTACATGCTGGACATGATGTAAAATTAAATGGAGGAACCCGAGCAGTTCCTATTTATCAGACTACATCCTATGTGTTTAATAATGCTGATCACGCAGCTAATTTGTTTAATTTATCAGAGTCTGGTTTTATTTATACTCGATTAAATAATCCAACTAATGATATTTTGGAACAGCGTTTGGTAGCCTTAGAAGGAGGTATTGCAGGAGTAGTGACAGCGTCAGGTACAGCGGCAATTAACACTACATTACTTACCTTGTTAAAATCTGGTGATCATATTGTTGCTTCAAGTAGTTTATACGGAGGAACATATAATCTTTTAAGCGTTACATTGCCAAGGTTTGGAATCACAACCACTTTTGTTGATCCATCAAATGCGGAGAATTTTAAAAACGCTGTACAGGAGAACACCAGAGTGTTTTTTGTAGAGTCACTAGGCAATCCAAAGTTAGATGTATTAGATCTCAAAGCTATTTCTGCCGAAGCTAAAGCTTATAAAGTTCCTTTGATTGTTGATAATACAGTAGCAACACCAGCTTTGTTAAATCCAATAGAATATGGAGCTAATATCGTAATTCATTCACTAACAAAATATATTAGTGGAAATGGAACTTCTCTTGGAGGCGTGATTATTGATGCAGGGACTTTTGACTGGTCAAGCGGTAAATTTCCTGAATTTACAGAACCATCACCAGGCTATCATGGGTTAGTATATCATGATGCTTTAGGTGCTGCAGCATTTATTGCTAAGGCTCGAATAGAAGGTTTACGAGATCACGGAGCTGCATTAAGTCCTTTTAATGCATTCCAGATTTTACAAGGGTTAGAAACTCTCGAAATTAGAATTAAAAAGCATAGTGAAAATGCACTCTCATTGGCTACTTGGTTACAAGACCAAGACGAGGTGGCTTGGGTAAAATATCCCGGATTAGAGAGTGATCCGTATTATAAACTTGCAAAAGAATATCTTCCAAAAGGGCAAAGTGGTATTATAACTTTTGGTATAAAAGGAGGTTTTGATTCTGCTAAAACTGTGGCTAACGAAACCAAAATTTTCTCGTTACTGGCAAATATTGGAGATTCTAAGTCGCTCATTATTCATCCTGCCAGTACCACGCATCAACAATTAAATCCTGAACAACAAGAATCTACTGGTGTTACTAGGGATTTGATCAGGTTATCAGTTGGATTAGAAGATATTGAAGATTTAAAAACCGATTTAAAAAGTGCATTCGCCAAAGTAACCGAAAAAGTAAAATAATCAAATTCTTTAGTATTGAGTTTTGAACCCTTGAAAAGCAAATTAGTTAAGGGTTAGTTGTACTCGTTAGAAGTAATTTATCTATGCTCCAAAAAGTTCAAATATCCAATTATACGACCACAAAAGGACAAAAGATTGACCAAATACCTTTGTTTTTTGAAGTGTTTGGGAATTCTTTACAGGATGCTCCAATAGTCTTGGTGAATCACGCGTTGACCGGAAATTCTAGTGTTTGTGGTCCAAATGGTTGGTGGAACGGATTGATTGGTAAAGGGAAATGTATTGATACAGATAGATATACTGTATTATCATTTAACATTCCGGGGAATGGGTATGATGGAGAAGAGAGTAATTTGATTTCTGATTATACATTTTTTACCGCCAGAGATATTGCTGCGATTTTTGCTAAAGGTTTAGAGCTACTTAATATTAAAAAACTCCATGCTGCTATTGGAGGATCGGTAGGAGGTGGGATTGCCTGGGAGCTTGCTGCTTTAAAACCTAATTTGATTGATCATTTAATTCCCGTAGCTACAGATTGGAAATCAACTGATTGGTTAAAAGCCAATTGTCTTGTGCAGGAACAGATTTTATTGAACTCTGAAAACCCTGTGCACGATGCACGATTACATGCAATGTTGATTTATAGGTCTCCTGAATCGTTTAAACAAAAGTTTAATAGAAGTTATAATGATGAAAAGGAAATGTATAATGTCGAAAGTTGGTTATTTCATCACGGAAAAAAACTGGATGAACGATTCACGCTTTCGGCATATAAAGAATTAAATCACATTTTAGCGAATATAGATATTACAGCAGGAAGAGGAAGTTTTATAGAGGTTGCAGGTTCTATTAGATCTAACATTCATATCATAAGTGTGAATTCTGATGGGTTTTTTACGGTAGTAGAGGATGAAATTACCTTTAAAAAATTAAAAGAAGTAAAACATAATGTTTCGCATCATTTAATTAATTCTGTTCACGGACATGATGCATTTCTAATAGAATTTGACCAACTCAGTGAGTTATTGCAAGATGTATTTTAAAATAAGATGAAGATGAAAGTTTTAAAATTTGGAGGAAAATCATTAGCGAATGGTAAAGGAATCCACAAAGTAGTTGATATTATTGAAGATAAGGTTAACAATGGGGAATTGATAACTGTTGTTCTTTCTGCAAGAGGAAAATCAACCGATGAATTAGAAGCTATTTTGGATAAAGCTGTAAGGAATGAAAGTTATCAAGAGCAATTAGAGGCTTTTAAAAAATATCAGGTAGCAGATTACGCAGGTTTTAGTGTTGATGACGAGTTTGAAACCTTAGATAAACTTTTTGAAGGAGTTTCTCTTTTAGGAGACTATAGCAAAAGGATTAAGGATCAGGTGTTATCACAAGGAGAAGTTATTTCTGCAAAACTGATTACACATATCCTTAAGGAAAAAGGAGTTAATGCTCATTTTACAGATAGTAGAGAATTAATTAAAACGGATGGTACATTTGGTGAGGCACAGCCTTTGGATAAATTGTCAAAGGAAAATGTGATCACACATTTTAAAAAATATAACGGTACAACCGTTAATGTCGTAACCGGTTTTATAGCGTCAAATACTGATAATGAAACCACTACCTTAGGTAGAAATGGTAGTAATTATACAGCAGCATTATTGGCTAATTATTTGGATGCAGAAGAGCTACAAAATTTTACACATGTAAGTGGTATTTATACGGCGAATCCTGATTTAGTGTCTGATGCAAGAAAAATAGAAAAATTATCTTTTGCTGAGGCAAATGAGTTGGCTTATTTTGGAGCGAATATTCTTCATGCCAAGACTATTATTCCGTTGATAGAAAAAAATATTCCATTACGCATTTTAAATACTTTTGATCATAACAATAGAGGAACACTGATTACTGCAGAAAATAATGCGAACGGAATTAAATCCCTTTCGGTTTTAGAAAATGTTTCTTTAATCAATTTAGAAGGAAGAGGTTTGTTAGGAAAAGTAGGAGTAGATGCAAGGATTTTTAAAGCATTAGCCCATAATAATATCAGCGTAAGTATGATTTCTCAGGGTTCTTCAGAAAGAGGTATAGGGCTGGTTGTAGGAGCGGATAAAGCAGTAGAAGCTAAAAAAGTTTTGGAACAGGAGTTCGAAGCAGATTTGTACAAGCGGGACGTAAATATAATTACCGTAGAAAATGATGTATCCGTAATTTCCATTATCGGACAAGATTTAAGTACCTTTCATAGACCCTATAATGCATTGATTAAGAATCAGGTGATTCCTTTGTTATTTAATAACACAGTTTCCGGAAAGAATGTAAGTCTTGTTGTATATAAAAATCAACTTCATAAGGCACTCAATGTTATTCATGGAGAAATTTTTGAAATTTCAAGAAAGATAAATATCGCTGTATTCGGACATGGATTAGTAGGAGGGACTTTGATAGATCAAATTTTAAAATCTGCGAAGGAGATTGAAAAGAGAAAAAAAATTGACTTGAACATTTTTGCGGTAGCAAATTCAAAGAAAATTCTTTTGAATAAAAACGGAATTGAAACTTCTTGGAGATCAGATGTAAAAGAAGGAATTCAATACGAAATAGGAGATATAATTAAGTTTGCTGATAAACATCATTTAGAAAATTTAATTGCGATAGATAATACCGCTAGCAAAGAATTCACGGATCATTATATTACTTTGGTAGAAGAAGGATTTGATTTAGTTTCTTCAAACAAAGTAGCGAATACTTTAAGTTTTGAGTTTTATAAAGAATTAAGATCTAAGTTAGAAGAGCATCAAAAACAATATCTGTATGAAACAAACGTAGGAGCTGGGTTACCGCTAATAGATACGATCAAGCTATTACATCTATCCGGTGAAAATATAACTAGAATTAAAGGTGTGTTTTCAGGATCTTTAAGTTATTTGTTCAATACTTTTTCTAAAGAGGAAAGGCTTTTTAGTGAAGTATTGCAAGAAGCTATTGATAAAGGTTTTACAGAACCCGATCCTCGTGAAGATTTATGTGGAAATGATGTAGGAAGAAAATTATTGATTTTGGCTAGAGAATTGGATTTGAGTAATGAATTTACAGATATTAATATCCATAATTTGATTCCTGAGAATTTGAGAGAAGGAGGTGCAAATGAGTTTTTAGAAAAGTTAAAAGAATTAGATTTGGTGTATCAAAAAATAAAGTCAGAACAGAAACCAAACCATGTACTTAGATATATTGGAGATTTACACGGAGATTTATTTGAAGAAAAAGGAATTTTAGACGTTAAACTCGTATCTGTTCCAGAAAGTAGTGCGTTAGGACAAGTAAAAGGTTCCGACTCGATATTCGAAATTTATACAGAATCATATGGAGATCAACCTATCGTGATTCAGGGAGCAGGAGCAGGAGCAGCGGTTACTGCAAGAGGAGTTTTTGGAGATATATTAAGATTGACCGAAAAAGGATAAAAAGTAATTGTGTTAGGTATTACTCATTGTTTTTTATTGTTTTAAGAAATCGTGAATGTAAAACATATGATGAGTCATTCTTTTCTATTTGGCGGACTGAGGTTCTCGAAGTATTCCAAATAAAAAGATACAGCAAAAAGCCCGACCTTGAGATGTCACACTAAGATGTCACACTGAGCTGTCACACTGAGCTTGTCGAAGTGTTGTCTAAGTGGAGTCGAAGGGTAACGTCTAAATAGAATAAATAAAAGAGATATAATGAAAATACAACTAAAAAGAATTGATAATGATTATCATTTTGAACTAAAAAATGAAAGAGGGCATATAACTCATATAGATAGTAAAGCTGAAGTTGGTGGACACGATTTAGCGCCAAGTCCGATGGAATATGTATTAATGGGTGTAGCGGGGTGTAGTGCGATTGATGTGATTTCTATATTAAAAAAACAACGACAAGAGATTACAAATTACAGAGCTGAAGTTGATGGGTCACGAGTAGAAATTGATGGCGCAAAACCTTTTAAAGAAATTGTAGTGACTGTATATTTAGAAGGAGAGATAGTTCCGGAAAAAGCAAAAAGAGCAGCACAATTATCATTTGAAAAATATTGTTCCGTATCTAAAACATTAGAGCCAACTGCAACGATCAAATATAAAGTAGTCGTTAATAACGAAGAAGTATGAGCCTAAAAAGCCAAAATTTTGAAACACAAGCGGTACGAACGCAGACAGAGAAAACTCAGTTTTTAGAACATTCTACGCCAATGTATCTAACGTCAGGATTTGTTTTTGAAGATTCTGAAGAAATGAGAGCCGCTTTTGCCGAGGAGAAAGATAGAAACTTGTACAGCCGTTTTAGTAACCCTAATACTACTGAGTTTGTAGATAAAATCTGCAAATTAGAAGGAGCAGAGGATGGTTATGCTTTTGCTACTGGGATGGCCGCTGTGTTTTCTACATTTGCAGCTTTGTTAGATGCTGGAGATCATATTGTGTCGGCAAGATCCGTATTTGGTTCGACACATTCATTGTTTATCAAGTATTTTCCAAAGTGGAATATAGAGACTAGTTATTTTCCGGTTAATGAAGTTGCTTTAGCAGAAACGTTAATTAAACCAAATACAAAAATCATTTATGCAGAATCCCCTACCAATCCTGGAGTTGATGTATTAGATTTAGAATTATTAGGTAGGATTGCAAAAAAGCATAAGCTGTTGTTGATTATCGATAACTGTTTTGCTACACCATATTTGCAAAACCCAATAAAGTTCGGAGCAGACCTGGTAATTCATTCCGCTACCAAATTAATTGATGGCCAAGGGCGTGTTTTGGGTGGTGTTACTGTTGGTAAAAAGGAATTGATCAGGGAGATTTATCTTTTTTCGAGAAATACCGGCCCTGCTTTATCACCATTTAATGCCTGGGTATTATCAAAAAGTTTGGAGACCTTAGCGATAAGAGCAGATAGACATTGTGAGAATGCATTGAAGTTAGCTGAGTTTTTAGAGTCACATCCTAAGGTAAATTGGGTAAAATATCCTTTTTTAAAATCTCATCCGCAGTATGAGATAGCTAAGAAACAAATGAAATTAGGAGGTAATATCGTAGCTTTCGAAGTTGAAAATGGGGTAGCAGGAGGAAAGACATTTTTTGATAACATCAAAATGTGCTCACTTTCAGCAAATCTAGGAGATACCAGAACTATCGTTACACATCCGGCTTCTACAACGCATAGCAAATTAGCTGCTGAAGATAAATTGGCCGTTGGTATTACTGATGGAATGGTAAGATGTTCGGTAGGATTAGAACATATTGATGATATTATTGCAGATATAGAGCAGGCTTTGAAAAATATTTAATCATCTTTTTTTGGTTTTTTACGGGGTATTATAATAATCTACTAAATCACTAGGCTTTTTATTAATAATATCATAATTCTTTCATTTCTAGTGATTTTTTCAAACATTAAAGACTAAAGAATAGATTTTTATATATACATTTGTTTAATAATCTACTATTCCGATAGGGTAATAGGATTAAAGATAAAAATGATTGTAGATCAAATGATATTAGATAAAGTAGCTACGAAGAAAACATCGTACGAGACTGATAGAACTTCAGAGAAACCTTTGCGAAGTGTAGCAAAGGCAGTAAGCTGGAGAGTGGTTGGTACATTGGATACGCTAATAGTTTCTTATGTTTTAACGGGTGAAATAGCACTGGCTACTTCGATAGCATCAATTGATTTTATTACAAAAATGATTCTGTATTTCTTTCATGAAAGAATCTGGAATCGTATCAAATGGGGAAGATAATTGCAGTTTTACTTCTCGACTAAGATCGAAGTGACAGAAAAAGAAATATTAAAAATGAAATTTACAGAGAAGGAAATAGAGAACTTGAATAATACGTTAAAGGATAAGACTCCAATAGAGATTACTCAATGGGCTATTTTAAATGCCAAAAACCCAGTAGTTACTACTAATTTCAGACCATACGAAGCTGCGATTCTAAGTGTGTGCTCTGAGTCACTTTCTGATATTCCAGTAATATGGTGTGATTCAGGATATAATACTCCTAATACATATAAACACGCAGAAGAAGTTATTTATTTATTGAATCTAAATGTTCAATTATATGTGCCTAAACAAACATCTGCTCATAGAGATGTGGTGATGGGGATTCCTGATATTGATGATCCAAAACATAAACTGTTTACAGAACAGGTGAAATTAGAGCCTTTTAAAAGAGCAATGACAGAGCATAAACCAGATGTATGGTTTACGAATCTTAGAAAAGGACAAACTGCTTTAAGAGATTCTTTGGATATTCTGAGTTTAGGAAGCGATGGAGTGCTAAAGGTTAGTCCGTTTTATTACTATAGTGATGCCGAATTAGATGTGTATTTAGAGCAACATAATTTACCAAATGAGTTTAAGTATTTTGATCCAACAAAGGTTTTAGATAACAGGGAATGTGGGATTCATACGAACTAATAAATGAAGCAAAAGCATAGCATGGAAGTACTAGAAAAGAAGACAGAGCAGCTAAATGGTTCAGCAATAAAATCAGTTCTAAAGGTGAATCCTTTAGAAAGCGAAGCGATTTATATATTTAGAGAAGTGGTGGCTCAATTTGAGAAACCGGTATTACTTTTTTCTGGAGGAAAAGACTCTATCACCTTAGTTAGATTAGCTCAAAAAGCATTCTATCCAGGTAAGATTCCTTTTCCATTATTACATATAGATACCGGCCATAACTTTCCGGAAACTATAGAATTTAGAGATCGATTAGTAAAAGAACTTGGAGTAGAATTAATTGTTCGTAATGTTCAGGATTCTATAGATCAAGGTAAGGTGATCGAAGAAAAAGGAAAGTACGCAAGTCGTAATAGTTTGCAAACTACAACACTTTTAGATGCTTTAGAAGAATTTAAGTTTGATGCGGCTATTGGTGGAGCCAGAAGAGATGAAGAAAAAGCCAGAGCAAAGGAACGTATCTTTTCTGTAAGAGATGATTTTGGTCAATGGGATGAAAAAAATCAACGTCCGGAGTTGTTTGATCATTTAAATGGAAAGATCGATTTAGGTCAGAATGTTCGAGTATTTCCAATCAGTAACTGGACGGAACTGGATGTTTGGAGTTATATCCAAAAGGAAGATATCGAAATCCCTTCTATATATTTTGCACATAAGCGTAAAACATTTATTAGAGATGGTATGATCTGGTCTGCAGAAGATGATGTGGTGCATAGAGAAGATGATGAGTTAGTTGAAGAAAGATTGGTGAGATTCCGTACCGTAGGTGATATGTCTTGCACAGCAGCGGTGCTTTCTGATGCAATTACAATCGATAAGGTGGTAGCAGAAATTAGAGAATCCACAATTTCTGAAAGAGGAGCTCGTATAGATGATAAAAGATCCGAAGCAGCCATGGAAAAACGTAAACAACAAGGATACTTTTAGTGCTCTTTTTGTCATTCCAGCGAAGGCTGGAATCCAAAATCAAGCAGATATTTGAATTAAAAATAAAACTAAATCCACTCTAAGGATTAATATAAATAGGGAATGGACGTATTAAAAATAGCAACAGCAGGAAGTGTAGATGATGGTAAGAGTACCTTGATTGGTCGTATTTTATATGATACAAAATCATTAACTACTGATAAATTAGAAGCAATCGAAACCCGAAGTAAAGCTAATGGGTTTGATTACCTGGATTTTTCATTAGCGACAGATGGATTAGTGGCAGAACGCGAACAAGGTATTACCATTGATGTTGCTCATATTTATTTTTCTACAAAAACCAAAAGTTACATTATAGCAGATACTCCCGGGCATATAGAGTATACCAGAAATATGGTTACCGGAGCTTCTACATCGCAGGCTTCGATCATTCTGGTAGATGCGAGAAAAGGCGTAATAGAACAAACCTATCGTCACTTTTTTATCAATAATTTATTGAGAGTTAAAGATGTGATTGTAGCTATAAACAAAATGGATTTAGTTGATTTTTCTCAAGAGAAATATGAAGCAATTAAGTCTGATTTCGAAAAATTAATTTCAAAAAGTGATTATAAGGAACAGAACATAACTTTTATTCCGGTAAGTGCTTTACAAGGTGATAACGTAGTGGATGCATCCGAAAATACACCTTGGTATAGAGGTCAAACACTATTAGAGCATTTAGAAGAATTAGATGCTCAGGATGTCTACGAAAAAGCAGAAGTGCGTTTTCCTGTACAAACAGTAATTCGTCCTAAAAAAGATGAATTCCATGATTTTAGAGGATACGCTGGTAAACTATATGGAGGAGATCTTTCTGTAGGTGATGAGGTGACAGTTTTACCATCATTAACAACATCCAAAGTTAAAGAGATATTCTTTTTTGATCAAAAATTTGATACAGCTGGCAGAGGTAGTTCTTGTACTGTTACATTAGAAGATGATGTAAATGTAAGTCGAGGTGATATGATTGTAAAATCGTCTGAAAAACCTAGGGTTGAAAAACAACTAATAGCTACTGTTTGTTGGATGGATAACAGAGATCTAAATCCAGGAACGAATTATTTCATTCAGAGTGGAAGTAGTAGAGTTTTGGCAAAAGTGAAAAACATAACCGGAACCGTTGCTACAGATTTCTCTGGAGAAGACACCGCTAAAAATTCATTAAGCCTTAATGAGATAGGGAAGGTTCAAATACAATTAAGTAAACCTTTGGCTATTGATTCTTATAGTAAGAATAAGGCTTCAGGGTCATTTATATTAATAGATTCTCAAACCAATAATACTTCAGGAGTAGGTTTTATAGAGTAGATAAAAAACTTTTACCAAGAAGAAGAAAAACAAGAATTTTTAGAAAAGAAAACCTTTATACAAAAGTCATAAGTATGTCTTTTTTTAAAAGTCGAAATACGAAAGAATATGCAAAGTTTTAGAACAGAAATAGAAAACCCGATTGTCCAAAAAGACATTATTGAATTAGCTAATAAAATAGAGCAATTCCATAAAGGGACGATTGATGAAGAGAAGTTTCGTAGCCTTCGTTTAGCTCGTGGGGTATATGGTCAGCGACAAGAAGGTGTGCAGATGATTCGTATTAAATTGCCATATGGTAAAGTAATGAGTAATCAGTTGCGAAGAATTTGTGAGGTTTCTGATGAATATTCTAGAGGTAGATTACATATTACAACCAGACAAGATATTCAGATTCATTACGTAGATCTTAATAGAACTCCAGAACTTTGGGCAGAGTTAGAAAGAGACGATGTAACACTCAGAGAAGCGTGTGGTAATACGGTTCGTAATGTGACAGCATCAGAAACAGCAGGTATTGATCGAAAAGAACCTTTTGATGTGTCACCATATGCAGATGCTTTGTTTCGTTTCTTCTTAAGAAATCCAATATGTCAGGAAATGGGCCGTAAGTTTAAAGTATCTTTCTCAGGAACAGAAGAAGATACGGGATTGTCTTATATGCATGATCTTGGTTTTATAGCTAAAATAGAAAATGGAGTTAGAGGATTTAAAGTAATGCTCGCAGGTGGATTGGGCTCGCAACCAAGACATGCGGATGAATTATATAGTTTTTTGCCAACAGATAAGATCATTCCTTTAATGGAAGGAGTGCTTAGAATTTTTGATCGTCACGGTGAGCGAAAAAGTAGAGCCAAAGCGAGAATGAAATTCCTGGTAAAAGATATTGGCGTAGAAGCTTTCAAAGAATTAGTAGAAGCTGAACAAGAAGCAATTGCTCAAAAAACTGTTGCAATCGATGCTGAAGCATATGTGCCATCAGTCCCAGTTTCCGTGGAAGTTCCGAAAGTAGAAGTTAAAGATCAAAAAGCTTTTGACTTATGGAGTTCTACCAATGTAATTTCTCAAAAGCAAAAGGGATATGTAGCCATAGGTATCAAGGTGTTGTTAGGAGATTTTTATACGGATAAAGCTAGATTACTTGCTGATTTAGTGGAGAGATATGCCGCAGGAGAAATTAGGTTATCTCTTCGTCAGAATATTTTAATTCCTTTTGTAAAAGAAGATTTAGTACCATTTTTCTATCAAGAATTAGAGAAATTAGGATTTGTAGAAGCAGGTTATAACAAAGCAGTTGATATTACAGCCTGCCCAGGAACTGATACGTGTAACTTAGGAATTGCAAGTAGTACAGGTATTGCGGAAGAATTAGAAAGAGTAATCAAAACTGAATATCCACAATATCTGGAGAAAGAAGATCTGGTAATCAAGATCAGTGGATGTATGAATGCGTGTGGACAGCACAATATGGCTAACATCGGTTTTCAAGGGATGTCAGTAAGAACAAAAGATAAGTTAGTAGCTCCGGCTTTACAGGTGTTATTAGGAGGAGGAAATATAGGGGATGGAAAAGGTCGTTTTGCAGACAAAGTAGTAAAAATACCAAGTAGAAGAGGACCGGAAGCATTACGCAGAATCCTGAATGATTTTGAAGAAAATGCAAATGGTAAGACTTTTGTAGACTACTATTCGGATAAAGGAGAAAAATATTTCTATAATTTCCTTACTGATTTGTCCAATGTAGATAATCTGGTTCAAGAAGATTTTATTGATTGGGGAACCGAAGAGGAATATGTAAAAGCCATCGGAGTTGGAGAATGCGCAGGCGTTGTTATTGATTTGATAGCTACATTGTTTTTAGAAAGTGAAGAAAAGATTGAGAATGCAAAAATATCTTTTGAGAATGGGATATATTCTGATGCAGTATATCATGCCTATAGCTCGTTAGTGAATTCTGCAAAGGCATTGTTGCTTGCTGAAAATAAAAAGACCAATACGCACGCAGGTATTATTAGTCAATTTGACGAAGAATTTGTTGCTAGTGGAAAAATAAGCCTTGATGGAACATTCGCAGATTTGATATACCAACTTCAGAAAAATGCACCAAGTAGGGATTTTGCAGTGGATTATATCAAAAAAGCAAGCCAATTTTTACAAAAAGTGCAAGCGTTTAGGGCACTTGAAGTAGAAAATGTATAATATCTTTACAGAGTTGTAAAACCTTTATTCTAAAGATGATAAGTAAATAAGAATGAGTATTAAAACACCGAAATTAACAGTAGTCGGAGCAGGTCCTGGAGATCCGGATTTGATTACCTTAAAAGCAATCAAAGCATTAGAGTCTGCAGATGTGGTGTTGTATGATGCACTCATCAACGAAACTTTATTAGCTTATGCACCTAACGCAGAAAAGATCTTCGTCGGCAAAAGAAAAGGATGTTATGCATATCAGCAAGAACAAATAAATGAATTGATTGTTAGTAGAGCTAAAAGTCAGGGACATGTAGTTCGATTAAAAGGAGGAGACCCATTTATTTTCGGCCGTGGAGCAGAAGAAATTGATTATGTTCAAGAATTTGGAGTAGAAACAAATATGGTTCCAGGAATATCGTCATCACTGGCAGTTCCGGCTTATCAAGGAATTCCGTTAACCAAAAGAGGTTCATCAGAAAGTTTCTGGGTGATTACAGGAACAACGAAATCCCATAAATTATCACAGGATGTTCGCCTGGCAGCAAAATCGAATGCAACTGTGGTAATTTTAATGGGAATGAGTAAGTTAAACGAAATAGTTAGTATCTTTGCAGCCGAAAATAAACAGGAAGTTCCGGTAGCTGTCATACAGAACGGAACAACTGATAATGAGAAGTTTGGGTTTGGTTCCGTACAGACTATAGAACAGGTTGTTTTAGAAAAAGAATTGTCTTCACCAGCAATTATTGTGATAGGTGATGTAGTCCAGCAAAGAGCGAAATTAGCTTCGATTCAAAAAGAAGTTCAAAAAGAATTTGTAAATTGAATAGCGGAGATATAAATACAAGTCCAGAAAAACTCACTTCTCCCTCTGGGAGAGGAGCTGGGGGTGAGGGCGAAGAAAGAAATAATTTATATCCGGTTTTTCTGAAAGTTAAAAACCTCGAAATTCTAATTGTTGGAGGAGGAAATGTAGCTGAAGAAAAACTTACGTTCTTATTGAAATCTAGTCCAGATGCTAAAGTAACAATGGTATCGCCAATGTATAGAGAAGATACAATTACTTTAGCTAATAAGTTTGGAATAGAAATGATTAAAAAGAAATATCACAGACGTTTTCTAAAAGGAAAACATATTGTGATTGCTACTACAGATGTTCCTGAAGTGAATGTACAAGTGTATAAGGACTGCAGAAAAAGAAGTAAATTGGTAAATGTAGCAGACAATCCTCCATATTGTGATTTTTATATGGGTGGTATTGTAACCAAAGGTAATGTGAAAGTGGCTATTTCGACCAACGGAAAGTCACCTACCACAGCCAAGCGACTACGTCAATTTTTTGAAGAAGTAATTCCAGAAAACATTGATGATTTAGTCAAAAATTTAAATGAATATAGAAAAACAATAAAAGGTGATTTCGAAGAAAAAGTGGAAACACTTAATGAATTTACCAAAGGATTAATAGGAAAAAAAGAAGTTGAACATGATCAAGACTGATATTCTAATCATTGGAGCGGGACCAACAGGATTATTTACTGTTTTTGAAGCTGGATTACTAAAATTAAAAACACATCTTATTGATGCATTACCACAACCAGGTGGTCAATGCTCTGAGATATATCCTAAAAAACCAATATATGATATCCCTGGATTTCCTGAAATTCTTGCAGGAGATTTGGTGAAAAACTTAATGGAACAGATAAAACCTTTTGAACCTGGATTTACTTTAGGAGAAAGAGCTGAAACTATTGAGAAATTAGAAGATGATACTTTTTTGGTTACAACCAATAAAGGAACTCAACATAATGCTCCTGTAGTTGCTATAGCCGGAGGATTAGGTTCTTTTGAACCTCGTAAACCGCCTATTCCAAATATTACTGATTTTGAAGATAAAGGTGTTGCTTATATTATTCGGGATCCAGAAGTTTATAGAGATAAAAGAGTTGTGATTGCAGGAGGAGGAGATTCTGCCTTAGACTGGACTATTTTCTTAGCAGATGTTGCAAGTGAAGTTACTCTAGTACATAGAAGAAATGAGTTTAGAGGAGCATTAGATTCTGTAGAAAGAGTTGCAGAATTAACTAAGCTTGGTAAAGTAAATCTAATCACCGAGGCAGAAGTAAAAGAAATTAAAGGAACTGATCACGTAACCGGCGTTGGTATAAAGCATAAAACAGAAGGCGATATCAATGTGGATACAGATTATTTCATTCCATTATTCGGATTATCTCCAAAGCTAGGACCTATCGGAAACTGGGGACTAGAAATTGAAAAGAATGCAATTAAAGTAGATAATTCCTATGATTACCAAACGAACATACCTGGAATATATGCAATAGGTGATGTAAATACGTATAAAGGAAAATTAAAATTAATTCTTTCGGGATTCCACGAAGCCGCTATTATGTGTCAGAGCGCATATCAAAGAATTTTTCCGGATAAGAAGTATGTAATGAAATACACGACTGTTGGAGGAGTTGAAGGATTTGATGGTAGTAAGAAAGAAGCCAAAAAAGAAGTTGTAAAAGCTATAATGTAGAAATTTTAGAATAAAATAATCCTCGCAGATATACTGATCATTTCGGTATATTTGCGAGGATTTTTATAAGATTAAGACGATAGTATGTCAGATGTTACCATAAAGATAAAAGACAGAGAAGGAGAAATTCACGAAGTACAGGCTCCGACCGATATGGCTATGAACCTAATGGAGGTGTGTAAAGCATATGAACTTCCTGTAGAGGGAACTTGCGGTGGTATGGCAATGTGCGCGTCATGCCAGTGTTATATTTTATCGGATCACGAACTTCCTGAAATGAGTCAGGATGAAGACTTAATGTTAGCAGAAGCTTTTTATGTAGAAGATAACAGCCGATTAGGATGTCAAATACCGATTACTCCAGAGTTAGATGGATTAGAGATTGAATTAGCTCCAGAATCCTAAAAAAACAGAATAAACTTGCATAACAAAAGGCTATGCCTTTAATTTGTAACAAAGATGGCGGGATAATCTGCTTAGTTCATAAATTTATTTAACATGTTATCAAGAAAGGTGGAGGGAATAGACCCTATGATACCTTAGCAACCCTTTATATATTTTGATGCCTATCAGAATCTTAAAGAAGGTGCTACGTTCTATTCGTTTTAAAGACGAAATAGATAACAATGACACATAGCATTAGCTATTTCCATTTATTTTCTTGATATCATTTTAATTGAATTTCTTTTTTAAAGAAATATAGTATTAATTAATAACGTTACACTTTGCTTCCTCCTTGGGCGGACAGGTATCGAAGTGGTTTCATTATTATTTTAAAGTAGGCTTCAATAAGTTTAGCCCGACGATGAATAAATGAAAGACATAAAAAAAATATTGGGAGAAAGAATTTTGGTGCTTGATGGTGCTATGGGAACCATGCTACAGCGTCATAAGTTTACAGAAGAAGATTTCAGAGGAGAACGATTTAAAGATTGGGATGTTCCTGTTCAGGGGAATAACGATTTGTTAAGTATAACGCAACCTGAAGCAATAAAAGAAGTACATCGTTTATATTTTCAGGCTGGTGCAGATATTGTAGAAACCAATACATTTTCAGGAACTACAATAGCAATGGCAGATTATGAAATGGAAGAGTTGGTCTACGAACTAAATTTTCAATCAGCAAAAATAGCAAAAGAAGTTGCAGATGAATTTACAGCCAAAGAGCCTCATAAACCACGTTTTGTAGCAGGATCCATTGGTCCAACAAATAGAACAGCCAGTATGTCTCCTGATGTAAATGATCCAGGATTTAGAGCGGTCACTTTTGATGAACTTAGGGTCGCTTATAAACAACAAGTAGAAGCGTTGTTGGATGGAGGATCAGATATACTTCTGGTAGAAACTGTTTTTGATACCTTAAATGCCAAAGCTGCACTTTTTGCCATTGAAGAAGTAAAGGATGAAAGAAATATAGAAGTTCCTATTATGGTAAGTGGTACCATTACAGATGCAAGTGGACGTACATTATCCGGGCAAACAGCCGAAGCATTTTTAATTTCGATATCACATATTCCGATGTTATCCGTTGGGTTCAATTGCGCTTTGGGAGCTAGTCAATTGACTCCGCATCTCGAGGTATTAGCCCAAAAAGCAGGTTTTGCGGTTTCCGCACATCCTAATGCAGGATTACCAAATGCGTTTGGTGAGTATGATGAAACTCCAGAACAAATGGCTGATCAGATTAAAGAATATATGGATAAAAGTCTGGTCAATATTATCGGAGGATGTTGCGGAACCACACCAGAACACATAAAAGCAATTGCCGAATTGGCTAAAAACTATAAACCAAGAAAGTTAACAGTTGATAGTTTTTAGTTTATGGAGTATTTAGAATTAGAGGTTTGGAAAGAATCAAGAATATTAGTTAATATTTTGTATGAAGTAACAAAAGAGTTTCCTAAGGATGAATTATATGGATTAACAAGTCAGATGAGAAGAAGTGCAGTTTCCATACCATCAAATATAGCTGAAGGTTGTGGAAGAAGAACTTCAGCGGATACATTGCAGTTTTTACATGTTTCAAGAGGATCGTTATACGAATTAGAGACACAATCTTATTTGGCTTTGGATCAGAATTATATTCGAATTAAAGATCATGAAATTCTTTTGATCCAGATTTTAAAATGTAAAAAGCTATTAAGTGGATTTATAAACTATTATAAAAAAAATAAGGGATGATAGAAAATAAATCACAGAATCTATCAACAGACAACTCTCAACTATCAACTAGAAGGTATTTAAAACTATCTGGGCTAGAGCCTATGATTGTTTCAGCAGAAACGAATTTTATTAATGTTGGAGAGCGTACTAACGTTGCAGGTTCTAGAAAATTCCTTCGTTTAGTAAAAGAAGAGAAATTTGATGAAGCTTTAGATATTGCAAGACATCAGGTAGAAGGTGGAGCACAGGTCATCGATATCAACATGGATGACGGCTTGATTGATGGAAAAGAAGCCATGGTAAGGTTTCTAAATCTTATTATGGCGGAACCTGATATTGCTAGAGTTCCTATCATGATAGATAGTTCTAAATGGGATATTATTGAAGCAGGTTTACAAGTTGTTCAAGGAAAATGTGTAGTGAATTCTATAAGTCTTAAAGAAGGAGAAGAAGAATTTATTGCACACGCTAAAAAGATTAAGCGATATGGAGCTGCCGTAATTATTATGGCTTTTGATGAGGTTGGTCAGGCAGATAATTATGAGCGTCGTATAGAAATTTCTAAGAGATCCTATGATATTCTAGTGAATCAAGTAAATTTTCCCCCGGAGGATATCATATTTGATCTAAATATATTTCCGGTAGCAACAGGAATGGAAGAGCATCGAAAAAATGCTATTGATTTTATTGAAGCTACGAGATGGGTTCGGGAAAACTTACCACATTGCAGTGTAAGTGGAGGTGTAAGTAATGTGTCTTTCTCTTTTAGAGGAAATAACCCTGTTCGTGAAGCAATGCATTCGGTGTTTTTATATCATGCTATTCAGGCAGGAATGAATATGGGGATTGTAAATCCTGCAATGCTCGAAGTGTATGACGATATTCCTAAAGATCTGCTTGAGCGTGTAGAAGATGTAATTCTGGATCGCAGAGATGATGCTACAGAAAGGTTGTTAGATTTTGCTGAGACTGTTGTGGGGACTAGTAAAGAAAAAACGGCAGACCTTTCTTGGAGAGAAGAGCCTTTACAAGATCGCATTACTCGAGCTTTGGTAAAAGGAATTGACCAATATATCGTAGAAGATGTAGAAGAAGCAAGACAAGCTGCGGATAAACCTATCGAAGTAATAGAAGGTAATCTAATGACCGGAATGAATGTTGTTGGGGATTTATTTGGATCAGGTAAAATGTTCTTACCGCAAGTAGTAAAATCTGCCAGAGTTATGAAAAAGGCAGTGGCTCATTTGTTGCCCTATATTGAAGAAGAAAAAAAGAAAAACCCCCAATTGGCTCAAGGAAACGGATCCGCAGGTAAAGTACTGATGGCGACAGTAAAAGGTGATGTTCACGATATCGGTAAAAATATAGTTTCTGTAGTATTGGGATGTAATAATTATGAGATAGTAGATCTTGGAGTAATGGTTCCTCCAGAAAAGATAATCCAGACCGCGATTGATGAACAAGTAGACATTATTGGGCTAAGTGGTTTAATAACCCCATCATTAGATGAAATGGTGTTTTTGGCCAAAGAAATGGAACGTAGAAATTTTAAGGTGCCATTATTGATTGGTGGAGCAACAACTTCTAAAGCACATACAGCAGTCAAAATCGATCCGCAGTATAAAAATGCAGTTGTACACGTAAACGATGCATCCAGAGCGGTAACAGTAGTTGGAGATTTACTTAATAAGAGAAGTAACCAAAAATATGTAGGAGAACTGAAAGAAGATTATGAAAAGTTTAGAGAAGGTTTCCTAAAAAGAACCAAACAAAAAGAATATTTATCTATAGAAGAAGCAAGAAAAAATAAATATTCAATTGATTGGTCTGCTTCAGAAATTGTTATACCTAATAAACTAGGTGTTCAGGTTATAGAATGCTTTGATTTGAAGAAACTGGAATCTTATATTGATTGGACTCCTTTTTTTAGGTCTTGGGATTTACATGGTAAATATCCTACGATATTAACGGATGAGGTAGTTGGTGAACAGGCTACTTCTTTATTCGAAGATGCGAAACAATTGTTAGAAAAAGTATTAGATCAAAAATTATTGAAAGCAAAAGCTGTATACGGTTTGTTTGAAGCTAATACTGTGGATCATGATGATATTGAAATTACATCGGATAATGGAAACTTCAAGTTTAGGACGCTTAGACAACAGTTGAAGAAACACGCGGCCAAACCGAATTTTGCATTAGCTGATTTCATAGCACCAAAAGAATCCGGTAAACAAGATTATATGGGATGTTTTTGCGTAACCACCGGTTTTGGAACTAAAGAATTAGCAGATGCTTTTGAAGCAGATCACGATGATTATAATTCGATTATGATCAAAGCCTTAGCAGATCGATTAGCAGAAGCTTTTGCAGAATATTTGCATAAGAAAGTACGTAAAGAGGATTGGGGATATGCTAGTGAAGAGGAGCTCTGTAACGATGAATTAATTAAAGAATCTTATAAAGGAATAAGACCAGCACCGGGATATCCAGCTTGCCCTGATCATCTGGAAAAGCTTACAATCTGGGAAATTTTGCAAGTAAAAGAAAAAATAGGAGTAGAGCTTACAGAAGGATTGGCTATGTGGCCGGCAGCATCTGTATCAGGTTATTATTTTGCAAATCCCGAAGCAAGATATTTTGGATTAGGAAAAATAAAAGAAGATCAGGTAAAAGATTTTGCACAAAGAAAGAATGTTGATTTTGAATATGGCAAAAAATGGTTGAGTCCCAATATTCTAGACTAAACGAAACTCTTCCCTCCTTGAGGAGAGGGTAAGGGGGTGCTGCGTTAGGGATAGAAGCGGCATCCTTTTTTTACTATCACCCTGAGCGAAGTCGAAGGGTTTTTAACAGTAGAAAAAAATACAGCGAACCTGCCTGCTCACCGCAGGTAGGCGGGTAGCCCGCCCGAACGCCCAAATGAAATTAAATAAGAATAATAAATTTTAGAATGAAGGTTACAGATCACATAAAAAATGCAAAAGGAAAGACCTTGTTTTCCTTTGAATTAATACCGCCACAAAAAGGGAGAAGCATTCAGGAGCTTTATGATAATATTGATCCTTTGATGGAATTTAATCCTCCTTTTATAGATGTGACTACCTCAAGAGAAGAATTTATTTATATCGATAGAGAAGGGTTGTTGGATAAAAAGTTAACGCGTATGCGTCCGGGAACTGTTGGAATTTGTGCTTCGATAACTCATAAGTATAATGTAGATACTATTCCACATGTGCTTTGCGGAGGGTTTACAAAAGAGGAAACTGAGTATCTGCTAGTAGATTGTCATTATTTAGGTATAGATAATGTAATGGCTTTACGAGGAGACGCAATGAAAGAAGAAAAGTATTTTAACCCTACACAAGGAGGACATTGTTATGCTAATGAATTAGTAGAGCAAATCGTAAATATGAATAATGGTCGATTTCTTCACGAAGTAATAGAAAGTGATAATCAATCTGATTTTTGTATTGGTGTGGCGGGGTATCCTGAAAAACACATGGAAGCGCCATCAATGGATTCTGATATTAGAAGATTAAAAGACAAAGTAGAAGCTGGTGCAGATTATGTGGTGACACAAATGTTTTTTGATAATAAAAGATATTTTGCCTTTGTAGAAAAAGCCAGAGAAGCGGGTATTGACGTACCGATCATTCCAGGAATTAAACCAGTGGCGGTAAAGAGACATTTACAATTACTACCACAAGTGTTTAAGTTGGATATGCCAGATGAATTAGTGAGAGCGGTAGAAAACTGTAAAACCAATAAAGAAGTAAGAGAAGTAGGTATTGAATTTGCAATACAACAATCTAAAGAATTGATGGAATATGGCGTGCCTGTTTTGCACTATTATTCTATGGGGAAATCGGATAATATTAAGAAAATTGCAGAGAATGTATTTTAAAAGCGTATAAAGGTTTTGGAAACCTAATATGGCTATCTTACATTTGCCGGATGATTAAACGGATTTGTTTATTACTGGTGCTTCTAGGCTATGTTATGCAATCTCAAGAAGATAAGAAGTATTATAGTTTTGATATCAATAACTTTTATGGAACAATCCTAAAGCACAATCCTGATATATCTCATTTGATTACAGGGCATCCATCAGGAGTAATAATTTCTGCGAATCGAAAAACTTTTGGCACTAAAGAATGGCAACGATTGTATAATTCTCCGGATTATGGAGTGTCATTTATCTATCAAAATATGGATAACGAGTTCTTGGGTGAAAACTATGGGCTCTATGCACATTACAACTTTTATTTTTTTAAGCGTATTTTAATGCTGAGATTAGGCCAAGGATTGGCTTATACAACAAACCCTTACGATCAGGATGAGAATTTTAGAAATGTAGCCTATGGTTCTCACTTTATGAGCTCTACTTTTGCAATGTTAAATCTTAAAAGAGAAAATTTAATAGGTGGACTCGGTATACAAACCGGAATTGGGGTGATTCATTATTCAAATGCTAATTTTAAAGCACCCAATAAAAGCACGAATACGTTTGTTTTTAATGTAGGTCTTAATTATATATTAGATACCGAATATCCAGAATATGTTGAAAAAGAAAAAGGTGCTGTCAAAGGAGCAGAATCTATTGGTTATGGGTTTATATTTAGAGGAGGAATTAATGAAAGTGATGTTGTCGGATCCGGGCAATATCCTTTTTATACCATAGGGGCATTTGCGGATAAGCGACTCAATAAAAAGAGTAGTATTCAGTTAGGAGCAGAATTGTTTTTTTCTGAAGCTCTAGAAAGGTTTATAGATTTTAGGTCTACAGGTAATTTTAGAGGAGATGATACAACAGGTGATGAAGATTCAAAAAGAGTAGGGGTGTTTTTGGGTCATGAATTGAGAATTAATAAAATTTCGATACTCACTCAATTAGGCTATTATATATATTATCCTTATGATTTCGAAGGGCAAGTATATAATCGTTTCGGAGCACGTTATTATTTTAATAAAAATATATTTGGATCGATTACGGTAAGATCGCACGCGGCAAAAGCAGAGGCGGTAGAATTTTCAATTGGATACAGATTATGAAAAGAATAATTTTTATAATAGTGGGTTTACTTCTAATCGCTTGCGATACAGAAAATGCTATCGATTGTTTCCAAAGAACCGGAAATATTGTAAGACAAGAAGTTGAGGTCTCTGATTTTACCAGAATTTTAGTTAATCCAAACGTTGAGTTGATTCTTAAAGAAGGACAAGACACTTCTGTTATTATAGAAACCGGAGATAATTTGTTGGATGAAGTCTCCGCAGTCGTAGAAGGAGATCGCCTAGTTTTGAGTAATACAAACGACTGTAATTTTGTGCGAGACTTTAATCAAACTAAAATTTTTGTTACCTCGCCCAATATTACTGCAATTAGAAGTGCTACACAATTTGATATTTCTTCTGATGGAGTTCTGAAATACCCTACATTGAGTTTGACTTCGGAAGACTTTAACGAAGATACCGGAGGGAATACCACTGGTACTTTTACTATGGAAATAGATAGTGAAATTTTAAAGGTTGTAGGTAATAATATTGCTTCTTTTTTTATAAAAGGAAATGTTGTAAATCTAGATGTTGGTTTTTTCTCTGGAACAGGTCGTTTTGAAGGGGCAGAGCTTGTAGCGGAAAATGTTGATATTTTGCATAGAGGAACCAATAAAATAATTGTGAATCCACAGCAATCTATTGTAGGAGAAATACTAAGTACGGGAGACGTTATTTCAGTGAATGTCCCTCCGAATATTGAGGTGGAAGAATTTTTTACCGGGAGATTGATATTTCAATAATATCAGGGAAATATTCTCTTTTTTGACTAAATTTTTGTTGTTTCTATAGTGTTTGTTTTTTTCTGATCAGAAATCTTTATTCTTTTCGGTTTTACTAAATACTCTTTACTTGTTGATTTAATTAATGTTCTCAGGTGTTTTAATCTAAATTTAGTTTTTGTGATTAATAACTTTGAAAATCAGCAGATACGCTAACACCTCAAAAGTATTGTGGTTTTGTTGTTGTATGGTATGGGTAATAATTCATAAATTGATATGACCCTTCCAGTAGGATCTTTCCTGTTTAAAGTTTTATAAAAAGAGTTATGAAAGGAAAAAAAAATGTTGATGTAAATCCTTTTTTAGGCGATACAGAAAATTATTTAAAAAAAGAATTATATGGTCTTCTCCAACAGGATAGTTCGATTTTTGAATTCTTGCAGGAAGCAGCAATGGATGGTCTTTGGTTTTGGGATTTAGATGAACCTGAAAATGAGTGGATGAATGCTAAATTCTGGATTACCTTGGGGTATGACCCGGATGAAATGCCACATAAATCTTCTGCTTGGCAAGATATTATTAATAAGGAAGATCTGAAACGAGTATATGCTAATTTTTCTAAACATTCACAGGATCCATCGTATCCATTCGATCAAATAGTTAGATATCGGCATAAATTGGGTCATACGGTTTGGGTTAAATGTAGAGGGATAATTTTACGGGATGATGATGGGGTACCCAGAAAAATGCTTGGAGCCCACACCGATATCACGAAAATAAAAAAGGCAGAAGAAGACCTAAGGAAACAAATAAACGATTTTGAGCATATTATTGAAGGAACACATTTAGGCACCTGGCGGTGGAATGTGCAAACAGGAGAAACGGTTTTTAATGAACGCTGGGCAGAAATCATCGGTTATTCTCTTTCAGAGTTGCAACCAACTACCATTAATACTTGGGTGGAATATTCTCATCCTGATGATCTGGAAAAATCAAATGAGCTCTTACAAGAACATTTTGCAGGAAAAACTCCTATTTATGAATGCGAAGCTCGTATGAAACATAAAAATGGTGAATATGTATGGGTTTTAGATAAGGGTAGTGTAGTAAGTTGGGATGATCAAGGAAATCCGGAGTGGATGATAGGATCGCATCAGGAAATTACGCAGAAGAAAAAAGATTTTGAGCGAAATAGGCTTTTTATTGAACAGACTCCAAGTGCAATTGCTATGTTCGATACTAAAATGAACTATCTGGCAGCTTCCAAAAAATGGTTCGAAGTATATAGTATTGAGGATAGAAATGTTATTGGAAAACCGCATTTCGAGGTATTGCCTGAAATAGCCGAAAAATGGAAATCAAATTATCAGAAATGTCTGGAAGGAGAAGTTATTAAGAATGACGAAGAATGTATTGAAAGAAAAGATGGTACCGTACAATGGTTGTCTTGGGAATTATGTCCTTGGTATTCTGACCAAAATAAAGTAGGAGGTTTAGTGTGTTATACTTCAGACATAACCAAGTTAAAAAGAAAAGAAGAATTAAAATCTTTATTAAAGATAGCTGAAGATCAAAATAAGAGATTAAAAAACTTTGCTCATATCGTCTCGCATAATCTTAAATCACATTCTGGAAATTTTGAAATGCTTTTGGATTTGTTTTTTCAAGAGAATCCGGATATGAGAAACAACGAAATTGCTCAGCTTTTTAATACCGCATCACAAAACTTATCTGAGACTATATCGCATTTAAATGAAGTTGTTTTAATAAATACCTCAATAGATAAAAGTTTAGTTTCAGTGGATTTAAAAAAGTCTATTGATGAGGTTACAAGAAGTGTTCAAGCTATTGCAATTGAGTCCGATGTAAAGATAAATAATGAAGTAGAGGAAGGTATTAATGTGTCAGCAATACCTGCATATTTAGATAGTATATTGCTTAATTTTATTACAAATGCAATCAAGTACAGTTCTAAAGAAAGAGATAGTTACGTGACTTTGAGTGCTATAAAAAAATATGGAGAAATAGAGTTAAGTATTGAGGACAACGGACTTGGTATTGATTTGGAAAAGCATCGATCTAAGCTATTTGGGATGTATAAAACTTTTCATCCCAATATAGAAAAATCTAGAGGTATTGGTCTATTTATAACTAAAAATCAGGTAGAAGCTATTGGAGGTAGAATTGAGGTTGAAAGCAAGGTGAATTCTGGGACAACTTTTAAAATTTTTATGAAACATGAAAAAGATTGATGTAGCTTGTGTAATCGATGATGATCCAATTTTTGTTTTCGGTATTAAACGAATCATAAAGATTATTGGATTTTGTAATACTCTTTTGGTTTTTAAAAATGGAAAGGAAGCTTTGGATAACTTAAAATCTATTATCTCTGAGAACCAAAATGTTCCGGATGTTATTTTGTTAGATTTAAATATGCCAATATTAGATGGATGGCAATTTTTGGATGAGTTTGTTAACATCCCTTGTCCAAAGAAAATAACAATTTATATAGTTTCTTCGTCCGTGGATCCAGAAGATGTGCTTAGAGCAAAATCATATGAGAATGTGTGCGATTATATTGTAAAACCGGTTACTATGGAAACACTAAAAGAGGTGTTGCACGATTTTGAAAACGCCACCTAAATTTAATGTTTGTGATAGAATTACTTAGTCAATTCCCTAAATAAACTCTCTAAATCCTTGTTTTTTCTGGAAAGCTGAAGGATTTTTAATTCGTTGTCGTGCGCAAAATCAAAAACTGCAGAGCGCATATCGGTTGTGGTGTCAAATGTAAGTTGATAAATAAACCCATGAATATTTTTAACATTTTTTACGTTGTCGAGTTTCAATAAGAAAGCTTCTTCAACTCTATAGTCAAATTCGACTTCTACAATTTGATCTGTCTGATCTATCATCTCATTGAGGTTTTTATCTGCTACGATCTCACCTTTATTGATGATGATCACTCGATCACACATGGCTTCCACCTCCTGCATAATATGAGTAGATAGAAAAATAGTTTTTTCTCGGCCAACGGATTTAATTAGTTCCCTTATGTCTACTAGTTGATTTGGATCAAGACCTGTTGTTGGTTCATCAAGGATTAATACTTTTGGGTCATGTAATAATGCACAAGCCAACCCGACACGCTGACGATACCCTTTAGATAATTGACTTATTTTTTTGTTTGCTTCAGGTGTGAGGCCTGTTAATTCAATTATTTCCTCAATTCTGGATTTCGAAATTTTATATACCTGAGCATTAAAAGCTAAATATTCTCTTACATACATTTCTAGATATAAAGGATTGTGCTCTGGCAAGTATCCTACACTTCTTTGCACTTCAATCGGTTGTGTATGTATGTCAAAACCATTTACAGATGCTTTGCCTTCAGAAGGATCCAGGTACGTAGTTAGGATTTTCATCATCGTAGACTTACCGGCGCCATTAGGGCCTAAAAAACCCACAATCTCACCCTGTTTTATTGTAAATGAAATGTTGTCTAAGGCTGTTTGTTGATTATATATTTTGGAAATATTTGAAACTGAAATTGACATAGTTTTCTATCATGAATCGATTATATTCAAAAGTACATAAATGAATAATTATTGTATGGATATCAAATTAAATTTATATTTTTTATCCTTAAGTACTCGCAGTGATTTGCTTCAAAAAACAAAAAAACCAAACTATATACTTGATAATCATCAGGTTGTTGTTTTTGAAAAGTGATCGTATTAAAATAGTGTTATTTAAAATAATCTTCGGTTTATTTATTTTATTACTTTTTCAGCTTTTCAGCAACATTATTATAATATTCTTGAGTCAGGACCTCAGTCCAAATCGTAGGTTTATCCCCGGCATATAATGCTAAATACGTTACCTGACTGTCTTTTGAAGAAGAGTGCCAATGTTCTGTGCTCTTGTTGCATTTTATAACATCTCCAACATTAAGAATAATAGGCTCTTTACCTCTTTCTTGATAATATCCTTTGCCTTCTATGATTATTAAAACTTGTGGTGATGAATGTTTATGCCAATCCAAAGTTGAGTTCGCTCTGAAGGTTGCTTTTGTAATATGATAGCCTAAATCATCATCAGCACGAAATAGTGGATTTAACCACGCTTCTCCAATATAATGGGTATTGGGAGCCTTCGAACCTTCATCTAAATAGGAGGATATATTGTACTGAGAATTTTGAGAAATAATAATTATTGGAAATGTCAATAGTAAAATGTTAACTACTTTTTTCATAAGTAAATAATTAATACAGTAAGTTAATGAAAAATGACAGTAATCTGTTGTTAATTTGGGCATAAAACGCTTTGAGCAAAAGAATTTCACGAAAAAATACATCTTGTATTATTCGATATAAAATTCAGAAGTATGTTTTATTTCTTTAAGAACGAATGTACTGTTGAGGACACCAATATTTTCAATTTTAGAAAGCTTTGTTTTAACAAAATCGTGATATTCTTCTAGACTTTGAGTATGAATTTTTAATATAAAATCTACCTGTCCGGCCATATGATAACATTCCTGAACTTCATCCAGATTTTGGATTTGCTCTTCAAATTTTTCAATAAAGGCTTCATTATGGTAACGCATAGATACCTGACAAATCGTTGTAACTGACTTGTTGATTAGTTTTTTATCTAGAATTGCTACATATTTTTTTATGAAACCTTGTTTCTCTAATCTTCTAACTCGTTCATAAACAGGAGAAGGTGTTAGATTAAGAATCGTAGCAATTTCTTTTGCTGTTTTTTTAGAATCTCTTTGCAGAATTCTCAGGATCGTGATATCTATTTGATCTAATTGCTCCATAAAATTAGGTTGAAAAATTACTTCAGAATATAGGATTACATATTAAATTGAAGTAAATATAACTTTTAAAATATTATTAAGCAGGAATAATTACTTAGTTTTTATGATTTTTCGGATATAAAAGTTGCTATTATTATTTTAGTAAGTAAATAACGCTTATAAGTGTTAAAATTTTGACAGGAAATATGGATACAAAAATCTTAGTAATTGGCGCTAACGGACAATTAGGATCTGTGCTTACATCTGAATTGCGAAATAAATTTGGTGATGAGAATGTAATTGCATCGGATCTTAAAGGCTCTGAAGGATCCAAAGGAAAGTTTGAAGTAATTGATGCCACAGATATTCATAGAATTGAGGAGGTTGTAACAAAACATAAGATTACACAAATTTATCATTTGGCTGCGATTCTATCTGCTAAAGGTGAAGAAACGCCATTGTCAACTTGGGATATCAATATGAAAACATTATTCAATGTGCTGGAAGTTTCTAGAAATAATAACATTGATCGTGTGTTTTTTCCGAGTTCGATAGCAGTTTTTGGAGAAGGAGCTCCTTTAAACAATACTCCGGATGATGCATATCTTAATCCGGCGACAGTTTATGGTATGAGTAAAGCTGCTGGAGAAAACTGGGCACAGTATTACTTCCTTAGATATGGTCTGGATATAAGATCTATTCGGTATCCGGGAGTTATTGGTTATCAATCATTACCAGGAGGAGGAACTACGGATTATGCGGTAGACATTTACCATAAAGCAGTATTAAAAGAAGATTTTGATTGTTTTCTGAAAGAAGACGCTACACTTCCTATGATTTTTATGGATGATGCCATAAGAGCTACTATAGAACTAATGGAAGCTCCAAAAGAAAATATTACGGTAAGGACTTCTTATAATATTTCAGGAATTAGCTTTTCACCAAGCGAAGTTGTTGATGAAATTCGTAAATTATATCCTGATTTTAAAGTAAACTATAAACCGGATTTTAGACAAGAGATTGCTTCTAGATGGCCAAAGTCAATCGATGATGCTGCTGCAAAAAAAGATTGGGGTTGGAAATCACAGTTTAATTTGGACGATATTACTGAAGTAATGATTCAAAAATTACAAGAAAAATACAGAAAGGGTTCGAGAAATAAAGAAATTTTGATGCTCTAGAGTATATCTGTTTATAGATAAAAAATAAATTAATAGAAATCAATAATAAAACACTCATGTTTTCAAATATAAAAGACGATTTACAAAAAGAGCTGGATGATATTAAATCAGCAGGATTATACAAATCCGAAAGAATAATAACAACTCCTCAAGGAGCAGAAATAGATACTACGAATACAAAACATGTTTTAAATTTTTGCGCAAATAACTATTTAGGTCTTTCGTCTCATCCGGATGTAATAAAAGCTGGTAAAGATGCTATTGATTCTCACGGGTATGGATTGTCTTCAGTGCGTTTTATTTGTGGCACACAGGATATCCATAAAGAATTGGAGCGTAAAACAGCAGAATTTTTAGGAATGGAAGATTGTATCCTGTATGCTGCTGCTTTTGATGCAAATGGCGGTCTTTTTGAACCCATTCTTACTGCAGAAGATGCCATCATTTCAGATTCTCTAAATCATGCCTCTATTATAGATGGAATTCGTTTGTGTAAGGCAAAACGTTTTAGATACGAGCATAATAATATGGTAGATCTGGAAAAGCAATTAAAATCTGCTAAAGGATCTAGGAGAATATTAATTGTAACAGATGGTTCGTTCTCGATGGACGGAACGATTGCTCAATTAGATAAAATTTGTGATTTAGCCGATACATATGAAGCAATGGTGATGATAGACGAATGTCATTCTACCGGTTTTCTCGGTAAAACGGGGAGAGGAACTCACGAATATAGAGATGTCATGGGTAGAATTGATATTATTACCGGGACTTATGGTAAGGCTCTTGGAGGAGCTTCAGGTGGATTTACAGCAGCCAGAAAAGAAATCGTAGAGATGCTAAGACAACGCTCCAGACCTTATTTGTTTTCTAACACGGTAGCCCCATCAATAGTAGGTGCCTCCATAAAGGTGTTGGATTTATTGAGCTCCTCGACAGCACTTAGAGATAAATTAGAGGAAAATACCAAGTATTTTAGATCAGAAATGACAGCTGCAGGATTTGATATCGTTTCTGGGGATCACCCAATTGTTCCTGTGATGTTATATGAAGCGACACTAGCGCAAGAGTTTGCTGCTAAATTATTGGATGAAGGTATTTATGTTATCGGGTTTTTCTATCCAGTGGTTCCGCAGGGTAAAGCTAGAATCAGGGTGCAATTGTCAGCAGCTCATGATCGCGAACACCTGGAAAAAGCCGTAAAAGCGTTTACAAAAGTAGGTAAAGAGCTGGGAGTAATATAATTACTAACGTTTGTTAGTAGCTGAAAACTTAGAAGATTCTTACTATACTGTATCATTTTTTTAAAATATTTCATTGATTTTGATTAAAAATTTGATATTTAATGATAATAGGTTTGAATCGATGAAAAAAATGAAAATTTATTTTGTATAGTCATAGTTTTAGCTACTTTAGCAACGTAATAAAGAAACAACAATGAGCAATTTGTTTACTTGGAATCGATTTTATTTTTTCTTCTTTTATTTTAAAAGTAAGATCGGGAACGCTATGTAAATAAATAAGCAAAATTTATAAAACTAGAATCCCGATGTAACGTCGGGATTTTTTTTTGAGACAAAAATTTAAAACGTTTGAGGAAGAAAGTCGCCATACAAGGAATAAAAGGTTCTTATCACCACGGAGTAGCGCAAGCATATTTTGGCAACGAAGTGGATGTAGATGAATGTATGTCTTTTCAAGAATTGGTTCATAGCTTGGAAAATAAGAAAAGTACAGATGCTGTAATGGCTATAGAAAATTCTATAGCAGGATCGATAATTCCTAATTATGCGTATATCGATGAGCATGATTTAACGATCTGTGGAGAATATTTTCAACCCATTCATCATTGTTTGATGGCTTTAGAGGGGCAAGAGATTTCTGATATAAAAGAGGTGTATTCTCACCCTATGGCGTTACTGCAGTGCAAAGAGTTTTTTAGAGGACAACCCCATATTAAATTAGTGGAAGATGCGGATACTGCAGATGTTGCAAAAAGAATTCAGGAACAACAATTAAAGGGTGTTGCCGCGGTGGCTGGCGAAACAGCAGCCAATATTTATAATCTGAATATTTTGGCAAGAGAAATACAAACAATTAAATCGAATAGTACACGATTTTTCATACTTCACACTAAAGAGGACTCAGGTGTTGATAAAGAAGAAATTAATAAGGCATCATTAAAGTTTTTGACGGATCATAAAAGAGGAAGTTTGGCTACGGTACTTAATGTAATGAGTGATTGTAGGTTGAACCTAACAAAGATTCAGTCATTGCCTGTAATCGATATGCCTTGGAAATATTCATTTTTTGTGGATGTGACTTTTAATAAGTATGAAGATTATCAAAAGGCCATTTCAATATTAAAAATCATGGCTTTAGAACTCAAAATTTTAGGAGAATATAAAAATCAGAACGGATGAGCATTCAGACGGCAAAACGCTTAGAAACAGTTGAGGAATATTATTTCTCTAAAAAATTACGTGAAGTAAGGGCTTTGGCAGCCTCAGGAAAACCTATTTTGAATATGGCTATAGGTAGTCCTGACCTGGATCCGCCTAAAGAAGTGGTGCAGGCAATACAAAGTGCGGTGGTTGTTGATGGTGCTCATAAATATCAAAGCTATCAGGGATTACCAGAATTGAGACAAGCTATTGCTGATTTTTACAAGAATAAATACGATGTAACTTTAAATCCAGAAAACGAAATTTTACCGTTAATGGGGTCCAAAGAAGGGATTATGCACATATCTCTGGCATATCTGAATGAAGGTGATGAGGTATTGGTTCCTAATCCTGGATACCCAACGTACACATCCGTTACCAATTTGGTGGGTGCGAAACCTATATTCTATGATTTAGTAGCTGATAATGAATGGGAGCCTGATTTTGATGCTTTGTCTAAGAGAGATCTGAGCAAGGTGAAAATCATGTGGATTAACTACCCTCATATGCCTACCGGAGCTAATGGAAATGTTAAATTGTTTAAAAAACTAATTGCTTTTGCACGCGAGCATAATATTTTGCTGGTAAAAGATAATCCATACAGCTTTATTTTAAATGATAGTCCTATAAGTATTTTGTCGATTGATGGTGCTATAGAAGTAGCATTAGAATTAAATTCCTTGAGCAAAACGTTTAATATGGCTGGATGGAGAGTAGGAATGGTAAGTGGAGGCAACGATAAAATTGAAGCGATTCTTAAAGTCAAGAGCAATATGGATAGTGGAATGTTTCAGGGAATCCAAAAAGGAGCCATTGTTGCATTAAACATTTCTAATAGTTGGTATACAAAGATGAATACTATCTATAGAGAAAGAAGAGAGTTGATCTGGGAATTAGCTACAATTCTTGGATGTACTTATGATAAAACCGCAACAGGAATGTTTGTTTGGGCAAAACTACCAAAAGGAATTAATGCTATGGAGTTTATTGATAATATCTTGTATAACAAAGACATATTTATAACTCCGGGTGATATTTTTGGAAGTAACGGGAAAGGATACATTCGTTTTTCATTATGCGTAACTAAAGAAAATATAAAAGAAGCAATTGCAAGATTTAAAAAAGAAGAATTACAACTTGCGAATAATAGTATTATAAATCAAAAATCGTAACTGGTAAATAGTATGAAAGTATTCGTAATAGGAATAGGGTTAATCGGAGGATCATTTGCTATTGATATCAAAGCTGCTTTTAATGAAGCAGTGATTTATGGTGTAGATAAAAGTGAGGAACATCTTGATAAGGCCATTTCTTTAGGTCTGATCGATAAAAAATCAAACTTAGAAGAGTTAGATATAGCAGATGTTGTCATTACAGCAATTCCTGTAGATGTTACCGTTAAACTGTTACCGGAAATCTTAGATAAAATTAATGATGAGTGTCTAGTGTTTGATGTGGGTTCTACAAAAGAGAAGTTGTGTCAATCTGTAAGTGAGCATCCTAAAAGAAGAAACTATTTGGCAGCACATCCTATTGCCGGAACTGAGTTTTCTGGACCTCAAGCAGCTATTGCGAATTTGTATAGAGGGAAAACCAATATTATTTGTGAAGTAGAAAAAACAGCGTTTAAACTACAGGAAAAGGGGATGGAAATTTTTACCAGATTAGGAATGAGAATTCGTTATATGGACCCTGCTTCCCATGATAAACATATAGCATATGTATCGCACTTATCTCATATTAGTTCTTTTATGCTTGGGAAAACTGTGATTGAAAAAGAAAAAAATGAAAGGGATATTTTCGATATGGCTGGCAGTGGATTCGCATCTACCGTTCGATTGGCAAAAAGTTCTCCAGAAATGTGGGCGCCAATTTTTAAACATAATAAGGCGAATGTCATCGAAACTTTAAATGAATATATTGCAAATCTTATACAATTTAAAGAATTAATGGAAGAGGATAATTTTGTCGAGATTTATAAAGAAATGGAAGATACGAATCATATAAAAGCAATTCTGAAAGGAATATCATAAAATAACCACCTAAAACTAATACTAATAAAGAATTAAAAAATAGAGATGGAGAATAAGAAAGAACTAAGAAACTGGTTGGACGAATATAACTTGGATCACCCTTTGGTTATTGGAGGTCCTTGTAGTGCAGAGACCGAAGAACAAGTGGTAAAAATTGCGCATCAACTAAAAGATTCTGATGCTACCGTTTTACGTGCAGGAATCTGGAAACCGAGAACAAGACCGGGTAACTTTGAAGGAGTTGGTGCTTTAGGCTTAAAGTGGTTGCAACGCGCCAAAGAAGAAACGGGGATGAAAATAGCTACAGAAGTAGCAAATCCGCATCACGTAGAACTGGCATTAGAACACGGCGTAGATGTTTTATGGATTGGAGCAAGAAGTACAGTTTCTCCGTTTATAGTTCAAGATATTGCAGAGGCTTGTAGAGGAATTGATAATCCTGTTCTTGTAAAAAATCCAATCAATCCTGATTTATCTCTTTGGTTGGGTGCTGTAGAACGTTTGTATACCTGCGATGTCAAAAATCTAGGAGTAATTCATAGAGGTTTTTCGACTTATGAAAAGACAAAATATCGTAACATTCCAGAATGGCAGATACCGATTGATTTACAAAATCGTTTTCCGGATTTACCTTTGATTTTGGATCCATCCCATATTGCAGGTAGAAGAGATTTGATCTTTGATCTTTCACAAACAGCGTTGGATCTTAATTTTGATGGATTAATTGTAGAAACGCACTATGATCCCGATAATGCTTGGAGTGATGCTGCACAGCAAATTACACCGGATACTTTAATTCAGCATATGAAAGACTTGAAAATTCGTAAAGAAGTTGGCGTAGATGAGGCTTACCAAAGAACCTTAAATGAATTGCGTGCAAAAATAGATGTAGCGGACAACCAATTATTAGATATTTTATCTAAAAGAATGAAAATTTCAGACGAGATTGGTAAAGCGAAAGCAAAACAAAATGTAGCTATTTTGCAGTCCAAACGTTGGAATGAAATTTTGGGTAAAATGATACTTGAAGGAGAAGAAAAAGGATTGAGCGAGGAATTTATTTTAAGGATATACAAAGCCATTCACCAGGAATCAATCAATCATCAGGAAAAAGTTGCTAGATCTTAAATATGCAGAATGCTTATTGCGTATAGAGATTTATTTGCATCTTTGCGGTTATGACAGGAACTGTATATAAATCTACCGGAAGTTGGTATACCGTAAAAGCAGATAACGGTAAGGTGTACGAGTGCCGAATAAAGGGTAAATTTAGGATAAAAGGTATTAAAAGTACCAATCCTGTGTCCGTTGGTGATATAGTAGATTTTAAGTTAGAAACTAAGAATGATACAGAAACCGGTGTGATCGAAAATATCAGAGAACGCCGTAATTATATAATCCGAAAATCGGTCAATCTATCAAAGCAAACCCACATCATTGCTGCAAACATTGATGTGGTTTTTTTATTAATTACACTAAATAATCCACCAACATTTACAACTTTTATTGATCGTTTTTTGGTAACGGCAGAAGCGTATGATATCAAAGCAGTGCTGCTATTTAATAAAATCGACACCTATACCGAAGATGAACTTTTGGAAATCAAATATTTAGCAGCTTTATACAGGGAAATAGGTTATGAATGTATAGGAATCTCTGCAAAAACGGGTAAGAATATTGATAAGGTGAAAGCCTTAATGAAAGGTAAGGTTAGTATGTTTTCCGGACATAGTGGTGTGGGGAAATCTACTTTGGTTAATTTGATAGAACCTGATTTATCTCTTAAAACTGCAGAGATTAGCGACCAGCATCAGCAAGGTCAACACACAACTACTTTTGCAGAAATGTACGATCTTAGTTTTGATGCTAAGATTATTGATACTCCCGGTATTAAAGGATTTGGTATCGTAGATATAGATAAAGAAGAACTAGGTGATTATTTCCCTGAATTTTTTGAACTTAAGGAGCAATGTAAATTTAATAATTGTCTTCACATTAATGAACCTAAATGCGCGGTTAAAGATGCCTTGGATAACGAACAAATTCCTTGGTCCAGGTATAAAAGTTACCTACAAATTTTGGAAGGAGAAGAAGAGCATTACAGGAAAAATAATTACGATAATGAAGATTAATCTATTTTTTTGCATTTCGATGGTAACATTTTCTTCTCTTAAGACACTTACATAATGAGAGCGGTAATTCAAAGAGTTTCTAAAGCATCTGTAGAAGTTGAAGGAGAAAAGGTTTCACAAATAGCTCGTGGGCTTTTAATCCTGATTGGTATTGAACAAGAAGATACTCATGAAGACATTATGTGGTTAACGGGTAAAATAGGTAAGTTAAGAATATTCGCGGATGATAACGGTATAATGAATAAAAGTGTTAAGGATATAGATGGAGAAGCAATTGTTGTAAGTCAATTCACATTGCACGCTAGTACACGTAAAGGAAACAGACCAAGCTATGTAAAAGCGGCAAAACCTGAAATAGCGATTCCTATGTATGAGAAATTTGTAAAACAACTAGAATTAGAATTAGGCAAAAATATTGGAACTGGTGTATTTGGAGCAGATATGAAAGTATCACTTCTTAACGACGGACCGGTAACTATTATAATTGATACAAAAAACAGAGAATAACAAACCACCCCAAAATAAATTTTATATGATTAAAAAAATACAACTACTCCTAGTTGTGGGTTTTCTATGTGTTTTAGCAAGAACACAAGCTCAAGGTGATCTAAGTTTACAGGCCATACTTATAGATTCTACCCTCACTGAAAATGCAAATGCGATTGTAAGATCAGAGGATATAGTGATTGAAATCAACTCTATAAACTCTGTAACCGTAAAAACAAAACGTATTGTAACGGTTTTAAACAAATATGGAAACCGTCATGCAGATTCTTATGAACCTTATGATCCGGATACCAAAATTAAAAAAGTTAGAGCTATTGTTTATAATGCCTTAGGGCAAGAAATTAAAAAGTTTAAGAGAAAAGATTTTAGTGATAGAAGTATGTATGATGGATTTTCTCTAATTGGAGATAATCGATTTATATATTTTGATCATACACCCGTTGATTATCCCTATACAATGGTTTATGAAAGTGAAGTCGAAAGTAAAAATACTGCATTCATAGAACCGTGGTTTCCGATAGCAAATTACCATCTTAGTGTTGAAAAAGCTTCGTATCAGGTAGTGAATCCAGCAAAAATTCCGCTAAGAACAAAGGAGAAAGCATTTGATGGGTATCCTATAGAAATTACAAAAGGAGATCAAGAAATTACCTATGTTTTATCTAAGGTTTCGGCTTTAAGAAAAGAATATAAAAGCCCGTCTTTTAAAGATATAGCGCCTAACGGGAAAATAACCTTAGGGAACTTTTCTTTAGTTAATGTCGAAGGCGCAGCGGATGATTGGACAAGTATGGGTAAATGGCAATATCAAAATTTAGTATCAGGAAGAGATCAATTACCCGAATCAGTCATTAGTAAGATTTCTGAATTAGTAGCAAATGCAGGTTCTAAAAAAGAAAAAGCAAAAATCATCTATGAATATGTTCAAAACAAAACCAGATATGTAAGTGTGCAGTTAGGTATAGGTGGATGGATGCCTATGATGGCAGAAGATGTAGACCGATTAGGTTATGGAGATTGTAAAGCCTTAACAAATTATACAAAAGCGCTCTTGGAAACTCAAGATATTCCAGCGTATTATACCGTAGTCTATGGGGATTCTGATAAAAGAGATATTGATGCTGATTTTGCTTCTATGCAAGGAAATCATGTGATCCTAAACATACCCGATGAAGAAGAAGATATATGGTTAGAATGCACGAGTCAAACAGCTCCTTTTAATTTTATAGGGGATTTTACTGATGACAGAAATGTGCTTGTGGTTAAGCCAGATGGTGGAGAAATCAAAAGAACCAAAAAATACAAGCCAGAAGAAAATACATTACATACTACAGCTACAATTTTCTTACAGCCCGATGCATCGATTGTAGCAGATATAACAGCGGTTTCTAAAGGCTTGCAATATGATTGGAGGTATTTAACAAAACTAAAGCCGGTAAAAGATCAAAAGTTGTACTATAAAGAATATTGGGATTATGTAAATAATCTAAATATCCTTTCTTTGGATCTAAAAGATGATAAGGATAATATTAGCTACCACGAAAAATTAAAAGTGAATGCCAGAAATTACGCAACTAAAACAGGTAGCAGATTGTTGTTGATGCCTAATGCCTTTAACCGAATAAAAAGTAAAAAACCCAAGTACAAGGATAGAAAAACTCCATTAGTCATTTCCAGAGGATATGTAGATTCAGATGAATATATTATCAATATACCATCGGGCTATGTGGTTAATAAACTTCCCGAAGAAAAAGTATTCGAAACTATTTTCGGGACCTATTCTTACCACCTTGAAAAGTTAGATGAATCACGGTTAAAATTCACAAGGAAACTAAAAATAAAAGATGGGGGATACCCAAAAGAAAAATACGAAGAATATAGACAATTCATGACTAAGATTCGTAATACAGATAAAACAAAAATAGTACTGAAACAACAATAACAACTAATTAATAACAATGGGAAAATTACATGAAATAGTAACAATTGTATTTCTGATAGTATCGACTAATATAATTGCACAGGAGTATAAGTTTGGTAAAGTCTCCAAAGAGGAATTACTGGAAGAATCTTATAAGATCGATAGTGTTGCAAATGCGGTGATTCTATATGAAAATAAAAAAGTAAGTATCGAATACGGTAAATCTTACGGTTTTCAGTTGGTTACGGAAGTTTTTAAACGAGTAAAATTGTATGATAAAAATGGATTTGATTATGCCAGTGAAGAGGTTTTTCTTTATAAACAAGGAGGTAATAGAGAAAAAATTAGTAATCTAAAAGGAGCTACATATTCTTACAACGGAAATAAGATTGTAGAAACTAAGTTGAAGAAAGAGGGTATATTCAAAAATGAATATTCTGAAAACTTGGATCAAGTAAAATTTACGATGCCATCCTTACAAGAAGGTTCTGTAATTGAGTATAAGTATAAAATAACTTCACCATTTCTTTTTAACATAGACAAGATTTATTTGCAACAAATAATTCCCATCAAAAAGCTAGATGTTAAGGTTAAAATACCGGAATATTTTAATTTCAAGAAAATGACGACTGGCTACTTGCCAATAAACCTGAAGGAATCAAGTATTAGAGATTTCATAGTCTGGTCCTCACAGAATAATAACCGAACTGATTATGGAATATCAGTATATAAAATTAATTCTGTAAATGTACCAGCGTTTAAGGAGGAACCATTTTCGGGAAACATAAATAACTATATATCCTCTATTAATTATGAACTATCTTATGTAAAACTCCCCAATCGTCCTATAGATTACCGATCTACTACTTGGGAAGATGTGGCTAAAACGATTTACAAAAGTCCTAATTTTGGAGATGAACTTAAAAGAAGCAATTATTATCAAGCAGATATAGATAAATTACTCAATGGAGTGAATAATCAATTGGATAAGACTGTAAAAATTTACGATTATGTGAAGAAAAAAATAACCTGGAATAAAAGAAGAGGTGTTTTTACAAATACAGGGACTAAAAAAGCGTACAAAGAGAATACGGGTAGTGCTGCCGAAATCAATCTAATGCTTACTTCTATGCTCATTTATGCAGGTATTGATGCAAATCCGGTAATTTGTAGTACCAGTGATAAGGTCGTTTCACTATTTCCAACCATTGATGGGTTTAACTACGTAATTAGCCGTGTTAAATTGGCAGACGGAGATGTACTTTATCTAGATGCAACAGATAAATATGGGGTGCCCAATGTTTTACCGGATAGGATTATTCAAGGAATGGGAAGAGTAATTGCTAAAAACGGGACTTCTCAAATGGTAGATTTTAGACCTCTTAAACCTTCTGTAAAAGCATATAGGTTACAATGTGAAATTGATGATCAGGCAGTGGCAAAAGGAAGAGTAAGCGTAAATCATAAAGACTATTTAGCACATAATTTTAGAGTGGTAAATGCAGTCAAAGATGATGAAAGTAAAGCGGAACGTTTTGAGAAAAAATTTGGAATCACAGAATTGGATGCATATACTGTAAAAGGTGTTAATGAATACGGAAAAGGAGTGAGTGAACAATTTGATTTTACAGT
>NZ_JBHULE010000019.1:1804248-2070824 GCF_042684305.1 Aquimarina rubra
GTCTGCATTTAAACTACCTGACAATTTGGGTAAATTTACATTTAGGTCTAATGTAGTTAATGGAATGATTCAGGTTGTTGTTGATGAGACTATTACGGCTCCTGTAATCCCTGCAAGCTATTATCCAGCTGTAAAGGAGTTTTATAATCAGGTGATACAAAAAGAAAATGAACAAGTAGTCCTTAAAAAAATATAAATAGAATTATTGATCTTGATTACTGAGTCTTATGTCAGGTATACATCGAAATCGGCTCTAAAATACCCCAAAGAATAATAGTCTGATAATGAAAAAAATAATATTACTTGTGCTTCTTGCTTTTTCAATTAATATGAAAGCGCAAGAATACAAGTTCGGTAAAGTTTCTAAAGAAGAATTACTAGAAAGATCATATCCTCTGGATAGCTCAGCAAATGCAGTTGTTCTTTTCGAGACTCAGAAGAAAAGCATCCAAAATCATAGAGGTAATGGTTTTAGGTTGATTACAGAAGTGCATAAACGCATAAAACTTTATAATAAGAATGGATTTGATCACGCTAGTCAAGAAATTCTTTTGTTTAATCGTACAAGCAATTCTGAGAAATTACTTTATTTAGAAGGGATTACTTACTCTTTTAAAAAGGATTCAATAGTGAAAACAGAATTAAAAGATGATGGAATATTTACTAACGAGCATTCAAAAAACATAGATGAAATTACATTTACCATGCCATCTTTGCAAGAAGGTTCGGTAATAGAGTTTAAATACAAAATTGTTTCGCCTTTTCTTTTTAATGTTGGAAAGATATATTTACAACAAAATATCCCAATTAAAAAGCAAGATATTAAAATTACGACGCCAGAGTATTTTAATTTTAAAAAAGTAACAACGGGTTATTTGCCGATAAATTTAACAGAATCGGATAAATGGTTGAACAAATATGGAGATTCATATAAAGAATTAACAGATAAAATAATTTCGATAAACGTTCCCGCTTTCAAGGAAGAACCGTACTGTGGCAATTCAAAGAATTATATTTCGTCAATAAATTATGAGTTAGCCTATATTAAATATCGATATGGAGCTATCGATCATAGAGCTACAACGTGGGATGATGTTATTAAGAATATCTTTAATAGTTCGAGTTTTGGAGATCAATTGAATAAAACAAATTACTTTAAAAATGATATAGATAATTTAATTGCAGGAGTTTATGATCCTCAGGAAAAAATGAATCTTATTTTTAAATATCTCCAAAATAAAATGACTTGGAACGAAATGAGAGGTGTGTTTACATACAAAGGAACTAGAAAGTCTTATAAGGAGGGTAAAGGAAATGTGGCAGATATTAATTTAACTTTAGTAGCTATGTTGCGATATGCTGGTTTGCAAGCTCACCCTGTTGTTTGTAGTTCAAGTGATAGACCAGTAGCTCTTTTTCCAACAATTAGTGGGTTTAACTACGTTATTGCTAGAGTTAAATTATCTAATAAAGAAATTTTCTATTTAGATGCTTCCGATAAATATGGGATGTTAAATATTTTACCTGATAGGATAATTAGGGGAATGGGTAGGGTTATTGCTGAAAATAGGTCGTCTCAACTAGTGGATTTTAGACCAGATAAACCTTCAGTAAAGGCTTACAGATTGGAGTGTGAACTTAATGAACAGGGAATCGCAAAAGGAAAAGTAAGTGTAAACCATAGAGATTATGTAGCTCATGATTTCAGAGTAGAGAATGCAGCCAAAGATGATGAAAGTAAAGCGGAACGTTTTGAGAAAAAATTTGGAATCACAGAATTGGATGCATATACTGTAAAAGGTGTTAATGAATACGGAAAAGGAGTGAGTGAACAATTTGATTTTACAGTAGAAGATCAAATTGAAGCGATTGAAGATGAGATATTCTTTTCTCCTTTGTTATTTTTGAGGGATAAAGAGAATGTATTTAAATCAGATGATAGAAAATACCCAATAGACTTTGGATATGGTTTCTCTAATAAATATATGGTAAACATCAAAATACCTGAAGGCTATGAAGTAGTGGAGTGCCCTAAAGCATCTGCATTTAAACTACCTGACAATTTGGGTAAATTTACATTTAGGTCTAATGTAGTTAATGGAATGATTCAGGTTGTTGTTGATGAGACTATTACGGCTCCGGTAATTCCGGCAAGTTACTATCCAGCTGTAAAGGAGTTTTATAATCAGGTAATACAAAAAGAAAACGAACAGGTAGTCCTTAAAAAAATATAAATATGAATATCCAAAATGCACAGAAAGCTGTAGATGACTGGATCCAAAATCACGGAGTCAGATACTTCAATGAGCTTACCAATATGGCGCAACTTACTGAAGAAGTAGGTGAGGTAGCCAGAATAATCGCGAGACGATATGGTGAACAAAGTGAAAAAGAAAGTGACAAAGACAAAGATTTGGGAGAGGAACTGGCAGATGTTATGTTTGTTGTTTTATGCCTTGCTAATCAAACAGGAGTAAATCTGCAGGAAGCATTTGATAAAAAGCTGGATATTAAAACAAAAAGAGATCACGATCGTCATCACAATAATGATAAATTAAAATAATGTTTACATCAATTATTTCTTCAAAACGATATTGGGTTTCAGTACTGTTGTTAGGGCTTGTTTTTGTTGTGTTGTTTAGTGTTATAGAACATTTAATGCAATATGGCGGTTTAGCCTGGGATACCTTCATGGACGAAAAAATAAAGAATGGTCTTTGGGTAAGATACCTTTTGTCCAGAATCGTTGGAGGATTATTATACGGGATGATTCTCGGGTATTATTTTGAATTAAGAAAACGCAAATTAAACTCATAATGAATTTGAAATTAGACCACATTTCGAATATTAAAAGTAACACTTTACAGATTACAGGATCTAAAAGTGAAACCAATAGATTATTGATTTTACAGTCTCTTTATCCACAGATAGAAATTGAGAACATATCCAACAGCGATGATTCGCAATTAATGCAGGCTGCATTAGCAAGTAAAGATGAGGTTGTAGATATCCATCATGCCGGTACGGCAATGCGTTTTCTTACTGCATATTTTGCTGTAAAAAAAGGTCGGAAAACAATTTTAACCGGAAGTAAAAGAATGCAAGAGCGCCCGATTAAAATTCTTGTAGATGCCCTTAGACAGCTTGGATGTGAGATTAACTATGAAAAAGATGAAGGATTTCCACCGATAAAAATCTTAGGAAAAGACCCTATAACAAATAAGGTTTCATTAGCAGCTAATGTAAGTAGTCAATACATTTCGGCATTAATGCTGATTGCTTCATCTTTACCTGAAGGTTTGGAAATCAAACTAGAAGGAAAAGTTACATCAGTGCCTTATATAAAAATGACATTAAGTTTGCTTAAAGATGTTGGAATTTCTGGAAGTTTTGAAAATAATGTTATTAGGATTAAACCGGTAAAAGTGCTTTCTTCAAAAAATATTGTGGTAGAATCGGATTGGAGTTCTGCTTCCTATTTTTATAGTATTGTTGCTTTGTCTGATAATAAAAGTGTTACGTTAGGAAGCTATAAAAAAAATAGCTACCAAGGCGATTCTTCATTAGCAGATATATATAAAAAACTAGGGGTTGAAACTACCTTTCAGAATAATGAAATTACTTTAACTAAAACTTCTGTGTCTAACCAATCGGAAGTACTGAAATTGGATTTGTCAAACTCACCAGATATAGCACAAACAATTGCAGTTACTTGTTTTGGATTGGGTAAAGGCTGTTATCTTACCGGGTTGCACACACTTAAGATTAAAGAAACAGATAGATTAGAAGCGTTAAAAACAGAAATAGAAAAATTAGGAGGAGAAGTGGTAATAACAGAAAATTCGCTAAGATTGTCACCTTCTGTATCAATCACGTCAGATATTGCAATAGATACATATCACGACCATCGAATGGCTATGGCATTTGCTCCACTTGCTCTGAGAACAGCGCTGTATATTAATGATGCGGATGTAGTATCAAAATCATACCCGGATTTTTGGAATGATTTAAAGAAATTAGATTTTAAAGTACTGTAAATAAAAATATATCTTGTCATTTACTTGACAACCCCTATGTCCAGATTGTATATTTGCACCTCCAAAAAAACAAACACTAATGAAGTTATCACATTTCAATTTTGACCTTCCACAGGAATTATTAGCAGAGTATCCATCAGAAAACAGAGATGAGGCACGTTTAATGGTTCTTAATCGAAAAGATCAAACAATTGAGCACAAGCAATTCAAAGATCTTATAGACTATTTCGAGCCTAACGATGTTATGGTTCTTAATAACACTAAAGTTTTTCCTGCCAGATTATATGGTAATAAAGAAAAAACAGGTGCTAGAATTGAGGTGTTTTTATTACGTGAACTAAATTCAGAAACACGTCTCTGGGATGTGTTAGTGGATCCAGCACGTAAAATAAGAATTGGTAATAAATTATACTTTGGAGATGACGAAAGTCTGGTAGCAGAGGTAATCGATAATACTACATCAAGAGGACGTACACTTCGCTTTTTATATGATGGATCTTATGATGAATTCAGACAAAAACTTACGGATTTAGGAGAAACACCTTTACCTAAGTATATTAAAAGAGAGGCTGAGCCTGAAGATGAAGAACGATATCAGACAATTTATGCAAAAAATGAAGGTGCAGTCGCAGCTCCAACAGCTGGTTTACACTTTTCTAAACACTTGATGAAGCGTCTGGAGATTAAAGGAGTAGATTTTGCAGAAATTACTTTGCACGTTGGTTTAGGTACTTTTAATCCTGTAGAAGTAGAGGATTTATCAAAACACAAAATGGACAGTGAAGAAGCATATATAACTGCACGTGCTACCGAAACAATTAATCAAGGGATTGATAATAAGCAAAGAATCTGTGCGGTAGGTACTACGGTAATGAGAGCTCTCGAAAGTGCTGTTTCTTCAGACAAAACTTTAAATGAGTTTAGAGGATGGACAAATAAATTTATATTTCCTCCGTATGACTTTAGTATTGCAAATAGTATGATTACAAATTTTCATACACCAAAATCAACCTTATTGATGATGGTTTCCGCTTTTGCTGGTCACGATTTTATTAAGGAAGCATATGAAGAAGCAGTAAAAGAAAAATATCAGTTTTATTCTTATGGTGATGCTATGTTAATCATATAAATAGAATCTCTACAAACAACTTTTAAAAACTCTACTTTATGCTATTAAAGTAGAGTTTTTGCATTATGGATCTTTAGAAAGTGGTAGGATTTTTTGATCTTAGAATATTCGATAAGATATCAATGTTTTTGTTGTAGAAATCTTAAAATTAACAAGTTATAATGTTTATTTCATAAAAAATAGGTATTTTGCGGAGCTTATCAGAAAAATTTACGGTTTTACCGTAGTTTTTAAGAGCTTTATGTCGATTAATTTTGCTTTTTGTCGAAAAACAAGAATAGGGGGAATTACTGATTCTTCTTTTTAAGAAATTAGTCGTTTATTGCGAATGCCTTAAATAAAGTAAGTGAACCAAATAACAACCTATGAATAGAATATTACACATCGTTTTATTTTTTGTCACCTTCTCTTCATTTTCACAAACCAAAGTAGGTAACCTTCATTTTAATGACATTGATGTCTTTGAAAATGCGGAGCTTATGCTAAATGGAGCAGGCGAGAGAGAAAAATTATATGCTATTGGATTATATCTCGATTTTGAAGTAGATGGAGTTGAAGACGGGCTTATGGTTGCAGATAAAAATGCCACTATGGCTCTTACGATTAAAACGATTTCTGATGTTTCTAATGATGAGATGCAAAACATTATTAGAAATGGATTAGAAAGGGCTACCGATGGAAACAGCTATTTAATGGAAGATCAAATCAGGGATTTTCTTAAACTTCTTCCTAGTACAATTAACAAGTATGAAATTTTTAAAATTATTTATACTAAAGACGAAAAGCTTACACTGTATAAGAATACAGAGAGACTTGGAGCTGTCAAGAATAGTTTAGAATTTAAACAAGCATTGTTTAAAATTTGGTTAGGTGATAACCCAATAGATTTAGGACTAAAAGAAGATTTATTAGGAACTTTTGATGCAAACCCAATATTAGGCCAATGGAAAGCCTATGATAAAAAAACCGGAGTAGCTATTAATATTGTGCAATTGTACATGATAGAAAACAAGGTTTTTGGATCAATACAGCAAATGCTTCGACAATCAGAAAGAGATGCTGTATGTTATCAGTGTGAGGGAGATGATAAAAACCAACCTGTAGAAGGATTGGTAATTCTTAAAAACTTAAGGAATAAAAGTGAATTAAAATACATAGACGGTCGATTTACAGATATAAGAAGTGGAAAAGTATCAATCTGCCAAATCTGGATAGATGAAGACGATATGAATGTACTTAATGTGAAGTACAAAGGAGGCGGAGGTGTGCACCAATGGAAACGAGTTGAAAATTCACTTAAAGATAATCGAGAAGACTTTCGTACTGTAAAATTCTAAGAATACCCTCATCTAGTTATAATTCCTAAAATAGTTTACACTTTCAGGTAGACAGGCATCTATCTTTTGCATACTTTTGCAAAGAAATGAAGTCAAAAAAGAAAGACATACGAGCACTCACAAAAGAGCAACTTCGGGAATTCTTCGTAACAAATGGAGATAAAGCTTTTCGAGGTAATCAGGTTTATGAATGGCTATGGAGCAAAGGTGCTCATAGTTTTGAGAGTATGACCAATATTTCGAAAGCTACCAGACAATTACTCGAAGACAATTTTGTGATCAACCATATTAGGGTTGACCAAATGCAGCGCAGTACTGATGGCACTATAAAAAATGCGGTTAGACTTCATGATGGATTAGTGGTCGAATCAGTTTTAATTCCTACTCCTACCAGAACAACTGCTTGCGTTTCTTCCCAGGTTGGATGTAGTTTAGATTGTAGATTTTGTGCAACTGCACGTTTAAAAAGAATGAGAAATCTAAATCCAGATGAAATTTACGATCAGGTTGTAGCTATTGACAATGAGAGTAGACTATATCATAATCGTCCATTATCCAATATTGTTTTCATGGGTATGGGAGAACCTCTTATGAATTATAATAATGTCCTTAAAGCAATTGACAAAATAACTTCTCCAGAAGGATTAGGGATGTCTCCTAAAAGAATTACAGTATCTACTTCGGGAGTGCCAAAAATGATTAAAAAAATGGCGGATGATGGGGTTCGTTTTAAGTTAGCGGTATCATTACATTCTGCCATAGACGAAGTACGAACCAGTATCATGCCATTCAATGAAAACTTTTCGCTTACAGATCTTAAAGAAGCACTGGAATACTGGTATGATAAAACCAAAAGTAGAATAACTTATGAATATGTTGTTTGGGAAGGCATAAACGACAGAAAAGTCGATATTGATGCGCTTCTAAAATTTTGTTCATATGTTCCTTGTAAAGTGAATCTCATCGAGTACAATCCAATAGATGACGGAGAGTTTCAACAAGCTTCAAATACTGCAATTGACAATTATATTGCTGCTTTAGAATCTAGAGGTTTTGTGGTTAATGTCCGCAGAAGTAGAGGTAAAGATATTGATGCAGCTTGTGGACAATTGGCGAATAAGACCTAATTATCTTTTCAATCTAAATTATTTATTAAGTGTTTTGACGCTCAATATGGATTGTACTATCTTCGCAACTAGTTAGAAAACAAAATATCTATTGCAGATTGAAAGTCGTTGAGCAAATAAAACTTCCTATTATTGATGAGATGGAACTCTTTGAACAAAAGTTTTCTCAGTCAATGTATTCAAAAGTGGCATTGCTCAATAGAATCACGCACTATATTGTAAATAGAAAGGGAAAGCAAATGCGTCCAATGTTTGTTTTTCTTGTGGCTAAAATGGTATCTGGAGGTGAAATAGTAGAACGCACCTATCGAGGAGCTTCTGTGATAGAGCTGATACATACAGCCAGCCTTGTCCACGATGATGTAGTGGATGATTCTAATCGTCGAAGAGGCTTTTTTTCAGTCAATGCACTTTGGAAAAATAAGATAGCAGTATTGATTGGGGATTATTTATTATCCAAAGGTATGCTAGTGTGCATTGATAATGAAGATTTTGATTTGTTAAAAATCATTTCTGTAGCGGTTAGGGAGATTGTAGAAGGAGAATTATTGCAAATCGAGAAAGCAAGAAATCTTGATATTACAGAAGAAATTTATTACGAAATCATTCGTCAGAAAACGGCCACCTTAATAGCAGCTTGTTGTAGTGTAGGAGCGTGTTCTGTAGAACCAAATTCCGATTCTGTAGAGAAAATGAGAAAATTTGGTGAATTAATAGGAATGGCATTTCAGATAAAAGATGATTTATTCGATTATGGAGATACTGCAATTGGCAAGCCCACCGGAATTGATATCAAAGAACAAAAAATGACTTTGCCCCTAATTTATACTCTTAATCACTGTACAAAAGAAAAAAAGAAATGGCTTATTAACTCTGTTAAAAATCATAATAAGAATAAAAAGCGAGTTAAAGAAGTTATTGATTTTGTAAAAATGAGCGGTGGGTTAGAGTATGCAACGAGCATTATGCATAAATTCAAAGAAGAAGCGTTAGCCTTATTATCAGAATATCCCGAATCAGAATACAAGTCATCATTAGAATTAATGGTTAACTATGTAATTGATCGTAAAAAATAATCTTCCTTTTCTGCCACTTAATTAATCCGTAAAGTTACTAGTTCATCCAAAAGACAAATATTGGTATTAGTTTTGATGGCTAAATATTATTTTTTTTAGCATAGGCAACCGTTTTGTCTTTTTGTGCGTCTTTATCTAAGAAATGAGATTCATCTTAATTAAATTATATATCATTCATGACTAATAAATTATTTTTATATGCGACAATTGTAATGTTATCAAGTTGTGCATCTGTGGAAAAATACAATCAACAAATTAGTAAAATCCATAGTCCTGAAGAATTACGCCAAGATGTTGATTATGCCTATAAAAAACTTAAAAAATTACACCCAGATGTAAATTGGTATATCTCTAAAGATGAATTAGATAAAAAGATAGATGATTTAAAAGACGGATTAACAGAACCATTAACTACTAAAGAATTCTATAAATTATTTGCTCCAGTTATTACAAGCATAAAACAAGGTCATCTATCAATTCATGTTCCTAGTAAAAAACAAAGTAAAAAAGAAATAAAAGAAAAGGGAAAAAGAGATTCACCTTTTAATTCTTTGTCATTTTATGCTTCAGCTAATAAACTATTTGTAAAAAAAGTTTTTAAAGGCGATACCACATTAATAGCAGGGTCACAAGTTATGTCCATTGATGGTAAACAAGTTGAGGATCTATTAGACTCCTTTAAAGCTCTACATTCTAGTGATGGATATAATCAGACTTTTATACCAGAATTTGTCGGGAGTCGTTTTGGATTTTTTTATGCAAATACTCATAAACAAAAAGATAGTATTTTATTAAACCTGAAATTAGAAGACAGTGTTTATGATAAATATTTATATGCGAACTATGATGAAATAAAACCTTCTTCTAAAAAAGACAGTGTGCCTTCAGCAAAGAAAAAGCTTAGTAGATCTGATAAGAAAATAGCGAAAGAAACTAGAAAGAAAGTACGCAAGAAGAACTATAAATATGGATATAATAAAAAGACGAAGGAGTATCACAGAAATTTTAGTTTTCTAGAATCTGAAGCTGAAATACCTGTTGCGTATATGAAGATTAGAAGCTTTACTAATGGGGGATTTAAAGAATTTTACAAAGAAAGTTTTGCTAAAATTGATTCTGCCAAATGTAAAAATTTAGTAATCGACCTTAGAGGCAATACAGGAGGTAGGTTAGTTGAAATTGATGATTTGTATTCCTATTTGACGGATAAAGAATATATCTTCATAGAAAAATCTAAAATGACTGGACGACTAAGCTTTTTATATCCGTATTTTCATACAAAATCTTGGCCAACAAAAACGGTTGCTACAATTCTGTCACCTGTATTAGGAGTGTATCAAATTTTTAAGGTTAAGAAAGAAAACAGAGAAGCTTATTTTAAATTTAAGCAAAGTAAATTACGAAAGCCCAAATCGAATACCTTTACCGGTAAAGTATATGTATTGATTAATGGAGAAAGTTTTTCTGCAAGCAGCATTCTTTCGACACATTTAAAAGCAACAAAGCGAGCCACTTTTGTTGGAGAAGAAACGGGTGGTGCATATAATGGAACAGTGGCAGGAGTATATGCAAAAGTCGAGTTGCCTAATTCTAAGATCAATATGCGGATAGGTCTAATGAAAATAAACGCTCCTTATACTATAGAGCCAGATGGATATGGTATTAAACCAGATATTCCAATAAAAAGAACAATGAATAATGTAGATGAGGAATTACAATGGGTCATAAAGGATATTGAGATGTCTAACAAAAAGGAATAAATTTTTATTAGGGTCAGGCAACCTTTTTGATTTATATCACGTCTATGTAAATAGAGGGTCTTAAAACAATTGATTTTTACTTTGAAAGTTATTCAGTTTTATAAAAACGAAACACAGCTCATCAAAAAAGCTATAAAGGAGCATCGCGATGCACAGCGTCAGCTATATGATAAGTATGCTCCAAAAATGCTGAGTGTATGTAGGCGCTACATCAGAGATACCCATTATGCTGAAGAAGTAATGCTGAGTGGTTTTCTGAAGGTGTTTACAAATTTAAAACAATTCAATTTTGAAGGAAGTTTTGAAGGCTGGGTAAGAAGAATCATGATAAATGAATCGATATCATTCTTAAGAAAGCAAAAAGAAATATTGTTTACAGAAGATGTTTCAATCTATAATGAAGCGTCCTGGAATAATGTTCATATAGAATTAGAAGTAGAGCAGATCCAGGAATTGATCGATAGTTTGCCCGAAGGTTATAAAATGGTATTTGTATTATATGCTGTAGAAGGATACAAACATCACGAGATTGCTAAAATGCTGGAGGTTAGTGAGAGTACTTCAAAATCTCAGCTTTTTAAGGCAAGAAAAATGCTACAGCAAAAGTTAAACCAACAAAATAAAATTAGTAATGGCGCCATTAAAATTTGAAGATAGCATAAAGGAGAAGTTGGAACAGCGCACTATACAACCATCTGATGAATCGTGGGATAAATTAGATCAGCAATTGAATGATCAGCATAGTAGCAGAAAAGTAAAAAATTATTGGTGGTTAGGTATTGCAGCAAGTATTATAGGTTTTTTGATTCTTTCAACAGTTTTTATTACTTCTAATGAAAAGGTTGAATCGAACAATAGAGAACTTGTAGATGTTAATAAAGAAGGTGTTAAAGAAAATCGATCCACCGATTTCGTAAAAATAAAACCTCAGGAGTTAAAGCAAGAGATAAGGGAAATTGAAAGTAATAAAGAAAGTCTTATCAAACCTACGGTGATTGTAAAAAATCATGATTTTGAAAGTAACAGTTTAAAAAAGAGAGAAGATAAAGAAGACATTAATGTCGATTTTAATAGTATAAATAGTATCAATGAAGGTGTTTTTAAAAATAATACTACAGAAACGGTAGCAATCCAAATCGATACGATAATCAGTAAGAAGCGTGTTATTGAAGAAGATAAATCACCACCGTTTACAGTAGAAATAATTGAAACTAAAATAGCAGGAGTTGTAGAAAAAGTTAAAGAGCTGGAAAAAAATAATGGAGTAGTTACCGATGAAGAAGTTGATGCGTTATTACGCAAGGCACAGCTCGAAATTACAACAGAACAAATTTTAAAATCTAATACAGTAAGTGCATCTGCTCTGCTTCTAGACGTGGAATCTGAGCTGGATGAATCATTTAAGGACCGTGTTTTTGAAGCGCTTAAAACAGGTTTTGAAAAATTGAAAACTACTGTAGCAGAAAGGGATAATTAAACATTCATCAATCAAGTCTTACAGAGATTCCCTCTCTTTAATGAGAGGGAACACAGTAAGTGAAATCTAATATTTATGAGAACAATTATAATGTATGTCGTATTGACGACAATGACTCTTAATGCCTATTTTTTACACGCACAGGACAAGGGTAATTTGGATAAAATAGAGGAATTAAAGCAGGAAAAAGAAGCTGTTGTAGTTTTAGAAAAAGAGGAGCTTAAAAAAGAAGTAGAATCAATTAATGAGCGATTAGTAAAAGGAGAGATAACTACAGAAGAGGCCCAGAAGCTTAAGGAAACTGCAGCACAAAGGCACGCATTAAATATCGAAAATCGGTTAGTAATTATAGACAATCAAATTGCCTTGCTCGAAAGAAATGATAGTGAATATCTGAATACAGGTAAAACTAAACTTTCTATTGGCTTAGGAGCTAAGGATAAAGATGATGGCGATATCTTATTCGGAATTAATTTAAAAAATGGAAAGAAAGATAAAATACGATATGATAGACGCACATATTCTGACTTAGTAGTGGCTTTTGGATTGAACAATGCTATTGTAGACGGACAATCACTAGATGATTCTGATTATAAGATCGCAGGAAGTCGGTTTTTTGAGATTGGTCTCGCGTGGAAAACCAGAGTTTTTAAGAACTCTAACTTTATGCGAATAAAATATGGTATTTCATACCAGTCTAATGGGCTAAAACCAACAGATAACAGATATTTTGTTGAAAACGGAGATCAAACAGAGCTTGAAGAGTTTAGATTAGAGCTTGACAAATCAAAGTTTAGAATGGATAACCTTGTTATTCCTGTACATTTAGAGTTCGGTCCTTCGAAGAGAATTGAAACAGAAGAAAAACTGAGATTTTCAACGGCAAGAAAGTTTAGAATTGGATTAGGAGGATACGTCGGGGCAAATATCAGTACGCGACAAAAATTGAAGTATAAAGAAAACGGTGATAGGGTAAAGGATAAAATTAAAAGAGATTACAATACAAGTGATTTAATCTATGGTTTAAGCACGTATATGGGCTTCGGGGATATGTCGTTATATCTGAAGTATGATTTGTCTCCAATTTTTCAAAATGCAACGATAGATCAGAACAATGTGTCTTTGGGGTTGCGTTTTGACCTTTAAGAAAGACCATAATCGGCAAGGTTCTCTATAGATTTTAAGTTTACAGAATTTAACAAATTCGATTTTAGCTTTAATTTCATTTTTAAGTGTTAGCCAATTTTGGTGGGGAAAGAGTTGTGATTGATCACAACTCTTTTTCGTTTTCATGAAAAATGACATTTTATTTTACCCTGATTTCATAGGTGATTAAGGATACTTTATTAATATACTATGAAAAGTAGAGTTATATAATTAGTGTTAAATAATATACAAAAAACTAACTATTGTTAAATAAACAAAAATATATTAAATCCTTAAAACAGTTACGGTTTTAAAGTAACCATCTCATTGTAAGTATTTTATGACATCTATTTTTTTTATTCTTTCAGTAAATAACATATATTTAGTACCCTTAGAAATTATGATTTTTTTAAGGATTGATAGAATGTTTTAACTTGTTATTACTCCCCCTTATCACAAGTTTGAGAAGTACTACTTATGCTAAAATTGGTTCAGTGAAGTAATTGTTAACCTAATTTTAGATATATGAAAACAAAATTCTATTACGTAGCGTTTTTAATGCTATGCAGTTTTGGGCTTTTTGCTCAAAAAAAACCCCAAAAAGCTAGCTTGTTCGGCAAAGCTGAATACGTTAGGAGCATTCCTGCATTTTCAAAGATGGATAATATAATTTCTGCTAAAGGAATGATAAAGCACGGTCAGGAAAAAAGAAGAGGTAAAAATACTTATGTTCCTGGAAAAGGTCTTCCGGTAGCAGGACAACCTGACCCATTGATGCAGTTCCAACAAAAATCTGCAAGAACGGCTATTTCTACAGAGGTAGCGAATTTTCAATCACACCAGGGATTCAGTACTCCTACGGATCCGACAGGAGCTATTGGTCCTAATCATTATGTATACGCATTTAATTCAGGTTTTGGAATTCGTGATAGAGCAGGAAATGTTCTGTTAGCTGAAGCTTCTCTCTCGACTATTTTTCCGGGAGAAAGTTTGGGAGATCCAATAGTAATATATGATAATTATGCAGAGCGGTTCGTTATTATGCAGTTTAGTAATACTCCTAATGGCATTCTAATAGCAGTTGGACAAGGCCCTGACCCGATTAATGACGGATGGTTTACGTATAGATTTAATACAGGGTCATTCCCTGATTATGAAAAAATATCAATATGGAGCGACGGATATTATATTACTGCTAATAAAGATTCTAGTTCTGCAGATACCAGCGAGGTTGTGTATGCCGTAGAAAGAGATTTAATGTTAGTAGGAGATCCTAATGCTCAATTTGTAGGTTTTCCACTACCGGGAATCACAACAAGTGGTTTTTATAGTCCAGGAGGATCTAGTGCTACTGGACCTACGCTGCCTCCCGTAGGCGCAGGGCATTCGGTAATCTATTTACAAGATGACGGATGGGCTGGAGTATCTCAAGATCACGTAAAAGTTTGGACTACAGATGTAGATTGGACAAATGTTGCTAATTCAACGATTTCTCAACCCCAGGAAGTTCTGACAGCTCCATTTGATAGTGTCTTTGATGGAGGTTCTTTTTCTAATCTACCACAACCAAGCGGAAATGACATCGATGCATTACAGGCTACTATGTTGTATATGACTACCTATAGACGTTTTCCAACCCATAATTCGATGATATTTAATTTTGCTGTTGATTTAGATGGTAACGATGACCTTGCTGGTATTCGTTGGTATGAATTTAGGCAAACTTCAGATGGTCAGCCATGGACTATTTTTCAGGAAGGTACTTATGTGCAACCTGATGGTTTGAGTGCTTTTTGTGGTAGTATGGCTATGGATGGTCAAGGTAATATAGGATTAGCCTATACAGTGGTAAGCACCTCTGTTTTCCCTTCTATTCGCTATACAGGTAGACTTGCTAGTGATCCGGTTGGGACTATGACTCTTTTAGAGCAGAGTGCAGTAGATGGAACTCAGGTAGATCCTTCTTTTAGATATGGTGATTATGGTCATATGACGATAGATCCTACAGATGACATGACCTTCTGGCATACTGCAGAATATTTTGATGCTGGATTTAGAAAAAATCACGTAGTGGCATTTAATTTAATGTCAGATACGCCAGATACTGAAGCTCCATCAGTTCCAACAAATCTAGTGGCATCAAATACAACTGATGTTTCTACTACAATTAGTTGGGATGCATCCACAGACGATACGGGAGTAACAGCATATGATGTATTTCAGGATGGAGTGTTAGTAGCAACTGTTGCTACCACTTCTGCAGATATTTCTGGTTTATCTCCGTCTACATCCTATGATTTTACAGTAGTTGCAAAAGATGCTGCAGGAAATGAGTCTGCCGCTAGTGATGCATTAACAGTAACGACAGAAGCTCCCGATACAGAAGCTCCGTCAGCTCCAACAAATCTTACAGCATCTAACACTACTGCAGGACAAACCACACTTAGTTGGGATGCATCTACAGATAATGTAGGAGTTGCAGAATATGATGTATTGCAAGATGGAGTAGTGGTAGCAACTGTTTCAGAAGCTTCAGCGGTGATTTCAGGACTTTCTGCAGAGACGACATATGAATTTACTGTTATAGCCAGAGATGCTGCTGGAAATGAGTCTACAGCAAGCGATCCTCTAAGTGTAACGACTCCTGCAGCTTCCGGATGTTTGAGTGGAACTTTACCTCCTTACGCTGAAAGTTTTGAAGCTGGTATAGGAGAATGGACACAAGATTCTGGCGATGATCTTGACTGGACTGTAAATTCTGGAGGAACACCTTCTAATAGAACTGGACCTGCTAGCGCTATTGATGGTTCCAGTTATATTTATGTAGAAGCTTCCGGTAACGGAACAGGTTTTCCTAATAAGCAAGCTGTCTTAACTTCTCCTTGTTTCGATTTAACAGGTGCAACTTCTGCTTCCTTCTCCTTCCAATATCACATGTTTGGAGCTAATAATTTTGGGACATTAAGTGTAGAAGCTAGTAATGACGAAGGTACTACTTGGACAACTGTTTGGACTAGAAGTGGTAACCAAGGTAATTCTTGGCAGACGGCTAATATCGATTTAGCTGATTATGTAGGTGCTGGAACACAGTTAAGATTTAATAGAGTTACCGGTGGTACCTGGAGAGCAGATGCAGCGATAGATAATGTACAAGTATCCGCTGATGGTGGACCAGGTGGTGGAGATTGTGTTTCTGGTGATGTTACTTTAAGTATTACATTTGATAATTATCCACAAGAAACTTCTTGGACCTTAACAAATTCTGGAGGAACTGTAGTAGCTTCTGATAGCTATTCTACTGCTAATCCTGATGGTTCTACTGTGACAGAAACGTTTACAGGTCTTGCCAATGACACATATACTTTTACCATTCTTGATTCCTTTGGAGATGGTATTTGTTGTGGCTTTGGTAATGGTTCTTATACACTATCAAGTGACGCAGGAACAATTGTAACGGGTGGTGAATTTGATAGCTCAGAAGCAACTGATTTCTGTATAGAAGGAGCTGCTGGACTAGATACATTTCCTTTAAGTGGAATTCGTTCCAGTGATAATGATGCATTTAAGATATATCCTGTTCCAGCTAAAGGGACATTAAACGTTACTATTGGGGATAGATCTATAGATAATGTAAAGATTTTCTCTATGTATGGTCAATTGGTGAAAGAAATTACCAACCAAGGAACCCAGAAACAAATAGACATAAGCAATTTAGCTTCAGGTACATATTTTATTCGTTTTACTTCTGATAAAGAAGAACTTGAGATAACAAGAAAATTTGTGATCGCAGAATAATAATTTATTGAAGTTATAATTTAGCCACAAGGAGGCTGCCTTTTATTAGGCAGCCTCCTTGTTTATGGAAAGAATTATGAATTGAGTATCAAGAATTGTATTATTTTTGCCTATTGTGTAAAATTACATTTAATACTTCATGATCCATAAGTCAACCATAGATGCTGTATTCGAAACTGCTCGATTAGAAGAGGTGATAGGGGATTTTGTGCAGTTAAAAAAATCAGGAAGTAATTTCAAGGGGTTAAGTCCTTTTAGTGAAGAAAGAACACCCTCTTTTATGGTGTCGCCGGTAAAACAAATCTGGAAGGATTTCTCTAGCGGTAAAGGTGGGAATGTAGTCGCATTTCTAATGGAACACGAACATTTTACATATCCCGAAGCAATAAAATATCTTGCGAAAAAATATAATATTGAAATCGAGGAAACCGAACAAACTGATGAGCAGAAAGAGCAGGCTAATGAGCGAGAAAGCATGTATTTGGTCAGTGAGTTTGCTAATACGTATTTCCAGAATATACTGCATAAAACTGAACAAGGTAAGGCGATAGGTCTATCCTATTTTAAAGAACGAGGCTTTACTGCAGAAACCATTAAGAAGTTTGGATTAGGGTATTCTCCGGATAATTGGGACGCATTTACCTCAGAAGCCATAAAGAAAGGATATCAGTTAGAGTTTCTTGAAAAAACAGGGCTTACGATTGTAAAAGAAGAAAAACAATTCGATCGATTTAAAGGTAGAGTAATGTTCCCTATTCAATCCATGTCTGGTCGTGTACTAGGTTTTGGAGGGAGAATTTTGAGCAATGAAAAAAAAGCAGCAAAATATTTAAACTCACCTGAAAGTGATATATATCATAAGAGTAAAGTACTATATGGTATATACCACGCAAAACAATCAATTGCCAAAGAAGATAATTGTTTTTTGGTAGAAGGTTACACAGATGTGATTCAGTTTCATCAAACTGGAGTCAAGAATGTAGTTTCTTCATCAGGAACTGCGCTTACATCGGATCAAATTAGATTGATAAACAGGCTTACCAAGAACATTACGGTTTTGTTTGATGGTGATGCTGCAGGTATGCGAGCTTCAATCAGAGGAATCGATTTGATCCTGGAACAAGGAATGAATGTAAAGGTATGTAGCTTTCCCGAAGGTGAAGATCCTGATAGTTTTGCAAAACAAAATACGCTTGAGGAGCTTACACTGTATTTAGAAGAAAATGCTCAGGATTTTATAAGATTCAAAGCTTCACTCCTACAAGAAGAATCAAAAACAGATCCGATTAAAAAAGCCGAATTAGTAAGAGATATGGTGGCGAGTATCGCTAAAATTCCGGATGTGATTAAGCGAGAAATCTATGTGCAGGAGTGTTCTCGTATTATGGATATTTCAGAAGATGTACTCTTTGATACATTGGCTCAAATTCGGAATGTTGATATCAAAGATCAACGAAAACAACAAAAAGAAGCCAAGAAACCATTAGAAGTTGTTAAACAACAAGTACAGCAACAGCCCAAGATAAATGAGCAAAATGGTTTAGAAAAAAAGATTATTGAAATCCTGTTACTCTATGGAACTCACGAAGAAGAGTTTGAAGATCTTGTGATGAAAGAAAATGATGAAGGAGAACTTTTTTTGGAACCAGAATTGTATACAACAAAGGTTTTTGAGAAGATATATTTAGATCTTCAGGAAGATGAAATTGAATTTACCCAAAGTACATTTAAAGAAGTTTATAAGATTTTAATAGATCAATTAAATCAACAAGAGGATTTCAAAATTGATCATTTTATCAATCAAATTCCACCAGAGGTTGCATACGAAATCACGGAGATTATGATGGATGAAGAACGTCATGCGCTACATCGGTGGTCTGATAAAGAAATCCACGTGAAGAAAAAGGAACATTCTGTTTCTCAGTATGTTTCAGATACTATTCTTAATTTACGTAGGTTCTTGATTAACGAAAAAATAAATGAGCTTTCACTAGAAGTGAAAGCCCAAAATTTTGATGACAATCTCAATATTTTAGAAGATATAAGAGACTATCAGACCTTAAAAAAACTTTTATACAGAAAACTAAATCGGGTGATTTAATTAATGTGTAATAATCTTGACTGATGAATTAAGTCAGCTAGATTATCTACCTTTAGTTTTTTCAATAGTCTTGTTTTGTAAGTACTTACCGTTTTTTCGTTTATAGACAAAGTGCTGGCAATATCTTTATTACGTTTTCCGGAAGATAATAGGTTTAATACTTCTATTTCTCGTGAAGATAATTTCTTGTATTTCACAACCATATTATTTTCGTTAGTATTACCATTTGCTAACTGTTGAGTTAGATTATCATTAAGGTAAATACCACCACGAGCAACACGCTCTATAGCTTTCTTAAGAGTTTTAGTTGCAACTGTTTTTGATAAATAGGCTGAAGCACCCGCTTTGATAGCACTTAGAGCATACATTTCTTCGGGATGAGAGCTAAAAATAATAACCTTTATTCCTGTGAATTCCTTTTTAATGGTTCGCAACGCCATAATGCCATTAATTTGAGGCAAGTCTAATTCCATGATCAATATGTCAGGAGTATTAGATTTTAAAATATCATACATTTCGTTTCCGTTACTTACTTTTCCGATGATTTCAAAATCTTCAGAGTTGCGAAGTAAAGAAGCGATCCCTTTTCTAGTAATAGGATGATGATCTGCGATTAGTACGTTTGTCATTCTTGTTTACAATTGATAAATGTTAATTTTTAATTTAAAGGGGTTAACATCTCTAGGGGTAATTCTGATATTTGTTTTCACTGCAAAATTACTAAGAACTAGTAGTCGTAAACTTTTTTTTATGAAGTTCTCGATAAAATGTCAATTAAATCAGATTAACTGGTATTTCACATACTGGAATCGGTATCATTTTGTGTTGATTTACCGTATTTAAACGGGAATAAATCTTAAAAACCTCTTGTTCTCGACCAGAAAAATCATCACTTTTTTTACCTAAGTCCTTCATTTTCATAGCCCATTCCAGTTCGTCATAACTCGCTCCAATCTGATCTTCATCACTTCTGCTATCTCCAAATAAACCATCAGTTGGAGTGGCATTTTGTATCGAATCAGGTACTTGTAGTACCTTTGCTAATTCATAAACCTCGCTCTTTAATAAATCTGCTATTGGACTTATATCAACGCCGCCATCACCATATTTAGTATAAAAGCCTACACCAAAATCTTCAACTTTGTTTCCGGTTCCAGCTACTAAATAGCCATGTATACCTGCTAAATAGTATAAAGTGGTCATCCTCAATCGCGCTCTGGTATTGGCAAGAGACAAGTTTAGCTTTGCTTCAGAATCGCTTTTTGGAACAGAACTTTTAAATTCTTCAAAAACAGGAGTTAGGTCCACACGTGTGTCTGAAACCTTGTCAAATCGTTCTTTTAGTTGTGAAATATGCTCTTGAGCGCGATTTACTTGACTTTGCGCTTGATGTATCGGCATTTCCACACATAGAACATTAAGACCGGTTTTAGCACATAAAGTGGAGGTGACAGCGCTGTCGATCCCACCACTGATTCCTACCACAAAACCATTTATATTTGCTTTGATAGCATAATCCTTTAGCCAATTTACAATGTGGTCAACTACTTTTTTAGTTTGCATATTTTGTTTTTTTATAAATTTTTTATCGAAATTTTTGGTGTTTTTATCAATTATGATCTTGTATAAGGTAATTTGATAATAGTACCTTTGCGGTTATAAAATTAATAAAAAAAGATAGCGTTAGAGAGTAAGAGTGATTATTTGTACAGATATTATAATATTCGAATGAAGTATAATAAGTTTTTAAAAATAGCAGCAATTTTTTGCATAATCTGGTCATGTGGTAAAGAAAATAACATCGAAAAAGAGATAGCAGCGATACCTGTAGAAATTGGTATTGAACGTTTTGATAGGATTTTTGCAGATGTTACACCAGAAAATTTAGCCAATGTTAAGGCAAAATATCCATTTTTTTTCCCTGAGAAGGATCATGATAGTATTTGGATCCAAAAAACTAAAGACACAATACAATTAGAAATTAATCGGGAAGTAGAAAAAGCTTTTAGTAATTTCTCTAAAGAAAAAGAGCAGCTGGAGTCTTTGTTACAACACATAAAATATTACTTTCCAGAAGCAACCATTCCTAGGGTAATTACAGTTACCTCTAATGTGGATTATCAAAGAAAAGTGATATTATCAGATAATTTATTAATCATTTCTTTAGATACGTATTTGGGAGCTGATCATCACTTTTATCGAGGTATACAAGCGTATCTCAAGGATCGTTTTGTGAGAAGTCAGATTTTGCCGGATGTAGCTACAATGTATGCCAGACAGTTAGTAGAATCACCAAGAAATAGAACGTTTTTGGCGAATATGATTTATTATGGAAAAGAAATGTATCTCAAGGATTTATTTCTTCCTGATATTGCAGACAGTCAGAAAATGGCGTATACAGAAGATCAAATGGCGTGGGCAGAAGCTAATGAAGAAGAAATTTGGAGGTACTTTATTGATCGTCAACTGTTATATAGTACAGATGCAGAACTATTACCTAGGTTCTTGTATCCAGGTCCATTCTCTAAATTTTACCTTGAAGAAATTGATCAGGAAGCACCAGATAGAATCGGTCAGTACATAGGTTGGAAGATTGTAAGCTCATATATGAAAAATAACAATGTATCTTTGCGGCAATTATTATTAACAGATGCTGAAACAATTTTTAGCACTTCAAAGTATAAACCAGCAAGATAATGGCAAAAATGCACACATCTGAGATCAAAATTGATATAGAGTTAGACGAAAACAGAGTTCCAGAAAAATTGAATTGGACGGCTAAGGATGGAGGAATAGAAAATGAAGAAACAAAGGCAATGTTATTGTCTGTTTGGGATCATAAAAACAAAGAAAGTCTCAGAATTGATTTATGGACAAAAGATATGCCGGTTGACGAAATGAAGATATTCTTTCACCAGACCCTTGTTTCAATGAGTGAAACTTTTAATAGGGCTACACAAGATGAAAAAATGTCTGCAACTATGAAGGATTTCTGTGATTATTTTGCAGAAAAACTAGAATTGAAGGAAAAATAATCAGTAAGATAGAAGTTTTTTAAGTGCTAAAGTGTTAGATATCTAACACTTTAGGTGTTTTTTAGGTAATAAATTTGGTTATGATCTTAACTTGATCACACAAATTTCTTGAAACTTAAAACCTTACCTAAAAATGAAAACTTTTTTACTTTTCTTAAGAGGGATCAATTCCAATGTATCCCATTCAAATTCTTTATTACGGATATTTACTTTTACTTTTTTTGTTAGTACTTTTTTACTTACCAGTGCTAAAGAATCTATTAATATAGATGATTACAATATAGACGGTGGAGAGATTGCCGGAGGTCCTTTTGTCTTTTGTGTTGATGGAGAGGTTGATAATGTAAACGGTATTTCTTTATCAGGAAATTCGGGTAGTAATACTACTTGGGTTATTACAGATGACCAAGGTCTGATTTTAGGTCTTCCTCCTACATTAGAAGCTGTAGAAGGTGTCGATTTTGATGGAGCAGGAGTAGGAACTTGTTTAATTTGGCATTTAAGTTATGCGAATATCGAAGGTTTAGCTCCGGGAAATAATGCTTTAACTGATTTATCAGGAGTATACGATTTATCCAATTCAATTAGTGTAACTAGAAATGCTCCGGATGGCGGAGAGATTGTTGGAGGTCCTTTTGAATTTGTTGTTGATGGAGAGGCTGATAATGTAAGTGGTATTTCTTTATCAGGAAATTCCGGCAGCAATACTACCTGGGTTATTACAGATGATCAAGGTTTGATTTTAGGTCTTCCACCCACATTAGAAGCTGTAGAAGGTGTTGATTTTGATGGGGCAGGAGCAGGAGTATGTCTGATCTGGCACTTAAGTTATGAAGATTTAGATGGTTTAGCGCCAGGAAACAATGCGCTGACAGATTTATCAGGTTGTTATGATTTATCAAATTCAATAGAAGTTGTTCGTAATGAAACTTTAGATGGAGGAGAAATAACCGGAGGTCCTTTTGCCTTTTGTGTTGATGGAGAAGTTGATAACGTAAGTGGTATTTCTTTATCAGGAAATTCGGGTAGTAATACTACTTGGGTTATTACAGATGATCAAGGTCTGATTTTAGGTCTTCCTCCTACATTAGAAGCTGTAGAAGGTGTCGATTTTGATGGAGCAGGAGTAGGAACTTGTTTAATTTGGCATTTAAGTTATTCGAATATCGAAGGTTTAACTCCAGGAAATAATGCTTTAACTGATTTATCAGGAGTGTATGACTTATCTAATTCTATAGGAGTAATTAGAAAAGATGGAGATAGTGCAGAGTGTCAAGGTCTTGGGGTATTAAATGTAAGAGTCTTTCCAAATCCTGCCACTAGATTTGCTTATGTAATTGTAAGAGGTTTTAGTGATAGTAATCTTGAAATAAAATTATATGATATGTCCGGAAATCCTGTAAATGTTGATATAATCAACAGAAGAAGATTCGTAAGAATTGATGTAACTAGTCTAAGATCTGGAGTGTATTTAGTATCTGTAGTTAATAATAGTACCGGAACTTCTTCAATTGAACAGTTAGTAGTAAGATAAGATAGGTGATTAATGAGCTGTATTGTAAATTGTTAGCCATGTAATGATCTGGAAAAGAGTTTCGATAACTAAATTGTAACTCTTTTTTTGGTTTGTGTTTTTACATAAAAACTAACTTTTATGGGAAAAGTGGAGTCTGTTAGATGGAGAAAATATTCGAATTTGTTCATAAAACGATAATTCGGTAAGTATTTTATTATACTTTTTACAGATTGTTTGTTTTGGCACTTTTTCAGAAAAGAAACCGGCTTAAGAAGTAGCCATTTGTTGATTTATTTCACTGATATAATTCAAGACTTCGTCTTTGCCTAATCCAGAAGAGGATGAGGTAATAAAATAGTTAGGCATCTCTTCCCAGTATTTCAACATTTCATTAATATAAGCTTCAATATTAAGCGGTAATTTAGTTTTTGTAAGTTTATCTGCTTTGGTGAAAATTATAGAAAAAGGAATTTGGTTTTCCCCCAACCATTGCATGAATTCTAAATCTATTTTTTGGGGTTCATGTCTAGAATCAATCAGTACAAAAGCACAAACTAGCTGTGTTCGTTTAGAAAAATATGCAGTTATAAACTTCTGAAATACTTTTTTAGAGGACTTTGAAACTCTTGCATAACCATAACCTGGTAAATCAACCAAGAACCAATTTTTGTTAATAATGAAATGATTAATCAGTTGAGTTTTTCCGGGTCTTCCTGATGTTTTGGCTAAACTTTTACGACTCGTTAACATGTTTATCAATGAAGATTTACCAACATTAGATCTGCCAATAAAAGCATACTCGGGCAAATTGTTCTTTGGACATTTCGCCACATCGCTGTTGCTCATTACAAATTCAGCGCTACTAATCTTCATGGTTGTTGTAATTAGAAATTACGTTCTTGTAGCCAAGTGTGTAATAGTTTATTAAACTCTTCTGGATGTTCCATCATAGCTGCGTGGCCACATTTATCTATCCAATATAAATCAGAGTCTGGTAGTAATCTGTTAAAATCGTCTGCAACTTCAGGAGGTGTAACATTATCATTTCTACCCCAGATAATACAGGTCGGTGTTTTCATATTAGGAAGATCCTTAGCCATATTATGACGTATAGCGCTCTTTGCAATTGCTAGTGTTCTTATCAGTTTGTTTCGATCATTAACCGTAGCATACACTTCATCAACAATTTCTTTGGTAGCAATGGCAGGATCATAAAATACATTTTCTGCCTTAGCTTTAATGTATTCATAGTCACCTCGCTTTGGGTAACTTTCTCCCATCGCGCTTTCATAAAGTCCAGAACTACCTGTAATTACTAATGCTTTTACTTTTTCAGGAAACATTTTTGTGCATAATAATCCAATATGTCCGCCAAGAGAATTACCTAGTAAAATTACCTCTTTATAGCCTAGCTGATCAATAAAGTCTTTAAGGTATTTGGCAAAAGTACCAACACTGGTTTTTATTAATGGCATTTCGTATAGTGGAAGTTCGGGTATCAAAACTTTGTATCCATTTTCTGGAAAAAAAGTGCTTACACCATCAAAGTTGCTTAAGCCACCCATCAATCCGTGTAAAATTACGATTGGAGTACCTTCCCCTAGCTCGAGATAACTGAATTTTCCGTCTTTCTTTAATTCGTGCTTCATTAATACTTCTTACAAGAATTAAAAGCAAATATAGCATTTTCATAATTAGTTTGAAGATTTTTTATCAATACTGCGATATGATTTTTTTAGATTTTTTTGATCCTGCTTTTTTTTTAATCATTAAAGCATCAAAACCAATATTTTATATATAAAACAATATTCTTTTAAACCGCAAAATATTAAAGAAGACCAAGGGTTTCGGCTTCTTTTTCAATGACAACTTATTAACAATGTGGTAGATTGTGGTAAAAAGTGGTAAATTTTTCAATATATTTGACTAATTATAGCAGCAAGTAAGTAAAAGTGGTAAATCTTATAGGTACATACGAATGTAAAGCAGACGCTAAGGGACGTCTGATGATACCTGTCGCATTTAAAAAACAACTTTCTCCTGTGTTGCAAGAGGGTTTTGTGTTAAAGAGAGCGGTTTTTCAGTCTTGTTTGGAGTTGTATCCGATGGAAGAGTGGAATCTTTTGATGCAAAAAATGAATAAGTTAAATCGCTTTAAAAAGAAAAATAACGATTTCATTCGACGGTTTACAGCTGGTGTCAAAGTAGTGGAAATTGATGCAACAGGACGTCTTTTGATACCTAAGGACCTGATAAGTTTTGCTGGAATCACAAAAGAATTGGTGTTGTCATCTGCAGTGAATATTATAGAGATATGGGATAAGACTCAGTATGAAAAAGCAATAGATGCCGCCGCCGTGGATTTTGCTGATCTTGCGGAAGAAGTAATGGGATTTGATGATGAAATAAGTCAGGATTAATGATAATATGATGTTAGTTGAGTGGTTTTTGGCGATTCCATCTGACTATTAAAAATCAATGAGGAAGAACAGATGAAACAGATGGAATATCATAACCCGGTTTTATTAAAAGAAACCGTAGACGGACTTGCAATCAAACCTGATGGAGTGTATGTGGACGTGACTTTTGGAGGAGGAGGACATTCCAAAGAGATTCTAAAAAGACTGGGGGCAAATGGCAAGCTATATGCTTTTGATCAGGATAAAGATGCTTTACTTAATGTAATTGACGATGACAGGTTTGTGTTGATTAACGAGAATTTCAGGTTTATAAAACGATTTCTTCGTTTTCATGGATTGCGAAAAGTAGACGGAATTTTGGGTGATTTTGGGGTTTCATCGCATCAGTTTGATGTCGCAGAAAGAGGGTTTTCTACCAGATTTGAAGCGGATTTGGATATGAGAATGAATCAGGAAGGAGCGTTATCAGCATATCATGTGATTAATGAATATGACGAGTCGGATTTGAAAACCATGTTTTTACAATACGGAGAATTAAGAAATGCTCCTAAACTGGCTAGAGCGATTGTAAATTCCAGAAAAGACAAGAGTATTAAAACCAGTGTAGAATTAAAGGAAGTGCTAAAACCTTTTATGGTAAAACATAAAGAGCATAAAATATTAGCTCAGATCTATCAGGCCATACGAATAGAGGTAAATCAAGAGATAGAGGCTCTTAAGGAGTTTTTGATGCAAACGCAAGATCTATTGGATGAAGGAGGAAGAATCAGTCTGATATCCTATCACTCTTTAGAAGATAGATTGGTAAAAAGATTTATTAGAAGTGGAATGTTTGAAGGAGAACCTGAAAAAGATTTATATGGTAACGTTTCTGTTCCTTTCAAAAAAGTAGGAGGGTTGATTATTCCTACAGATGAAGAAATTAAAGTAAATAACAGAGCACGAAGTGCGAAACTAAGAATAGCGAAAAGAATTTGAAACAAACGGTATATGACATATTAAAAGGAAAGTTTCTAATTGCAGATGACGCTATGAAGAACTGGCGTATGCTGCTCTTTTTGTCGTTTTTGGCAATTATCATGATCGCCAGTTCTCATAATGCAGAAAGTAAGGTTCACGAAATAGCAAGGCTAAATAATGAAGTACGAGAATTGAGAACACAATTTGTAGATGGGAGAACAGAGTTGATGCAATTAAAAATGGAATCATCAGTCATCGAAAAAATGACAAAAAAAGGAATAAAAAGACCAACAAAACCACCACAAAAAATAATAGTAATAGAATAGAATTGTCTTGGCAGTAAAAGATAAAAACATATTAAACAGGTTATACTTCATTGCGGGATGTATGTTCATCTTCGCAATTTTGGTTGTTGTGAAACTTGCAAAAACTCAATTTGTAGAAGGAGATATGTACCGTGCTAAAGGTGAGGAGCGTGTTTTTAAAACGTTTGATATTCCCGCTAACCGAGGTAATTTGTATGATAGTAAGGGTAATTTGTTAGCTACATCAGTGCCTAAATATGATATTCGATTTGATGCGGTTACGGTTACAGATAAAGATTTTAGAGAAAATATCGCTGCTTTGTCTAAGGCCTTATCACAGGAATTTGGTAAATCTGCTGAACATTATGATGATGTATTAAGAAGAGCTCGAGATAATAAGAATAGATATTTTTTAATTCGAAGAAATTTAGGGTATTCTCAATACGTAAGAGTTAAGAATTTTCCTTTATTAAAGTATGGTGCAAACCGCGGTGGACTAATCGTAGAACAGCGTACCATTCGTGAACATCCAATTGGAAAGATAGCGGAAAGAACAGTTGGTTATGAGCGTCGGGATGATCAGGGGTATTATACCAGAGTTGGACTAGAAGGTGCTTATGGGCCTTTTTTAAGAGGGAAAGAAGGGAAACGTAAAAAACAAAAAATCGCAAAAAATCAATGGAAACCTATTGGTGATGCTAATGAAGTAGAACCTCAGGATGGGTATGACGTTATTTCTACCATAGATGTGAATGTACAGGATATCACGCATCACGCTTTATTAGCGCAATTAGAAAGGTTTGAAGCAGAGCACGGAACCGTAGTAGTCATGGAAACCAGAACGGGTGAAATAAAAGCCATATCTAATTTAGGGCGTACCAAATCAGGGAAGTATTATGAAAAGCTGAATTATGCAGTTGGAGAATCTCACGAACCGGGATCGACTTTTAAGTTAATGGCTATGGTTGCTGCTTTAGAGGATAAGGTTATCGACTCTAGTTATGTGGTAGATACCGAAAACGGTCGTGTAAAATTTTATGATAGAGTGGTGAAAGATTCCAAATGGGGCGGATACGGAAAAATATCTGCAGCCAAGGCATTTGAATTATCGTCAAATACCGCTTTTGCAAAAATTATTGATGAACATTATAAAGATGACCCAAAGAAGTTTGTAAACCGATTAATGAATATGGGATTGCATAAAACTTTAGGGTTGTCTATCAAAGGTGAAGGTAAGCCAAAGATTCCTTATCCAGGCGATAAAGATTGGTATGGTACCACCTTGCCTTGGATGGCTCATGGATATGGAGTTGCGTTGACTCCATTGCAAACATTGGCTTTTTATAATGCAATAGCAAATGATGGAGAGATGGTAAAACCTCGATTTATAAAAGAAGTAAAGGCTTGGGATCGTACCAAAGAAAGATTTGATAAAGAAGTGCTCAATCCTGCGATATGCTCTAAGGAAACTGCAAAGGTTGTCCAAGAGATGATGAAAAATGTAGTGATCAGAGGAACTGCTGATAATATACATACAGAAAACTTTCAGATAGCTGGTAAAACCGGTACTTGTTGGGGTAATTATGGTAAGGATAAAGAAAGAGAATATATATCCTCTTTTGCTGGATATTTTCCCGCAGAAGATCCTAGATATTCCTGTATTGTAGTTATCCATAAACCAAATAAAGAGAAAGGGTATTATGGCAATATCGTAGCTGCTCCGGTTTTTAAAACCATCGCCTTAAAAGTTTACAACGATATCCCTGTGGTGGATGAGGTGTCTCCAAACATAGTAGAAAGTAAAGAGATATCAGAAAGTTACGATGAATACTTTCAAAAAGCTAGAAAATATAAAACCATAATGCCAAATTTAAAAGGCATGCCAGCAATGGACGTTATTTCTCTTTTAGAAAATATGGGGTTAAAGGTAGAAGTAAAAGGCTCAGGTAAAGTAAAGAGCCAATCTATAGAACCAGGAACCAAAGTACAAACCAATCAAACAATTAGGATAGAATTATCGTGATCGAGTTAAAAGATATTTTATATAAGGTGCCTATGAATGCTGTTGTTGGTGACACAACTACAAGGGTACGTAAAGTTGAGTTTGATTCCAGAAAAATCAAACAGGACGATATGTTTGTCGCAATTCCTGGTACAGTAGTGGATGGGCACGATTATATAGAGAAAGCTATTAATCAAGGAGCGATTGCTATTGTATGCGAAACAATGCCGGAATTCTTGGTTGATGGCTTGGTATATGTTCAGGTAGAAGATGCACAGAAAGCACTGGCGATTATTGCGGCTAATTATTATGGATCCCCTTCAGAAAATTTAAAACTTGTTGGTGTTACAGGTACTAATGGAAAAACAACCATTGCCACTTTATTATATCAACTGTTTAAAAAAGCAGGTTACAAAGTAGGTCTACTTTCCACAGTAAAAATTCTGGTAGACGATATAGAGTACAAAGCTACGCATACAACTCCGGATTCTTTGACTATAAACTACTACCTGAAAGAGATGAATGATATCGGTGTGGAATATTGTTTTATGGAGGTAAGTTCTCACGGAATTGATCAAAAACGTACTGCAGGCTTGGTGTTCGAAGGAGGTGTTTTTACAAATCTGTCACACGACCATCTGGATTATCACAATACTTTTAAAGAGTACAGAGATGTGAAAAAAGTGTTCTTTGATGAATTAGGGAGTAATGCCTTTGCTTTAACGAACAAAGATGATAAAAACGGAAGCTTTATGCTTCAAAATACCAAAGCTAAACAATATACATATGCTTTAAAGTCATACGCAGATTTCAGAGGACAAATCCTTGAGAATAGTTTAGGTGGTTTGTTACTGAAAATAAATGATAATGAAGTTTGGACTAAGCTTATAGGAAGTTTCAATGCTTATAATCTTTTGGCAATTTTTGGAACAGCAGAACTGCTGGGGCTTGATACACTAGAAACTCTACAATTGTTGAGCGATTTAGAAAGTGTTAGTGGAAGATTTCAGTATTTAATTTCTGATAAAAAAGTTACTGCAATTGTGGATTATGCGCATACTCCTGATGCCTTGAAAAATGTGTTGGAAACCATTAATGATATAAGAACGAATAATGAAACTTTAATCACAGTAGTTGGTTGTGGAGGAGATAGGGATAAAGGGAAAAGACCAGTGATGGGTAATATTGCAACAGTATTAAGTAACAAGGTGGTTTTTACCAGTGATAATCCAAGAACTGAGAGCCCTGAGCAAATTATTGAAGATATAGAAAAAGGAGTAGAGCCTCAGAATTATAAGAAAATGGTGTCGATTACAGATAGAAAACAGGCGATACGAACGGCGTGCCAATTTGCAGAAGAGAATGATATTATTCTGATCGCTGGTAAAGGTCATGAAGCCTATCAAGAAACTAATGGAGAGCGAATAGATTTTAATGATTTTGAAATTGTTAAAGAAGAACTAAAAAAACTAGGAAAATAAATAAATCCTTTCTGTCTGATTTGTTTCAAACAAGATAAAAGGTAATAATATATATGCTATACTATTTATTTCAATATTTAGAAAGTGAATATCAATTTCCTGGAGCTTCATTGTTTCAGTTTATCACATTTAGGGCGGCAATGGCAATTATTTTATCGCTGTTGATTTCTACTATTTATGGTAAACGGATCATAAACTTTCTGAGGAAAAAGCAAATGGGCGAAAGTATTAGAGAGCTTGGTTTGGAAGGACAGGCAGAAAAAGCGGGTACTCCAACGATGGGAGGGATAATAATCATTTTAGCGACACTGATTCCTGCCCTACTTTTCGCTAAACTCGATAATATTTATATCATCCTTTTGATTATAACCACTTTGTGGATGGGTGTTATCGGTTTTACAGATGATTATCTAAAAATAAAAAAGAAAGATAAAGAAGGATTAGCAGGAAGATTTAAAGTAATAGGTCAGGTAGGTCTTGGTATTATCGTTGGGTGTACTATGTATTTTCATAGTGATATTACAATTAAAGAGGAAAAGGTTAATTCTGATGTAGAAGAAGTTGCAACTGTGCTAACAACAGAAAATCAATCTGATTTTAACCCTGCGATCAAATCTACAAAAACAACCTTGCCGTTTATTAAGAATAACGAATTCGATTATGCTAGTTTGATTACTTGGATCAATCCAGGTTTGGCTAATTATGCGTGGATAATTTTTATTCCTATTGTGATTTTTATTGTAACTGCTGTTTCTAATGGTGCTAATCTTACGGATGGAATCGATGGATTAGCAGCTGGCTCTTCTGCAATTATTGTACTCACGCTTGCATTATTTGCTTGGGTGTCAGGTAATATCGTCTTTTCTGATTATCTCAATGTAATGTATATCCCTAATTCTGGTGAGATGACTATCTACATAGCGGCATTTGCAGGAGCATTGGTTGGTTTTTTATGGTATAATACCTATCCGGCTCAAGTGTTTATGGGAGACACAGGTAGTTTAACAATTGGAGGGATAATAGCAGTAATCGCAATTGCCATACGTAAAGAGTTTTTGATCCCGATTGTATGCGGAATCTTTTTTATAGAAACTTTATCTGTGATGATGCAGGTAAGTTGGTTTAAATATACCAGAAAAAAATATGGAGAAGGAAGAAGAATATTTCTAATGTCACCATTACATCATCATTATCAGAAGAAGGGGATTCATGAAAGTAAGATTGTAGCTAGATTTTGGATCATCGGAATTTTTCTTGCAATTATTGCTGTGATTACTTTAAAAGTCAGATAAGGATTTAAGGTATAAGATTTAGATTAATGATTTGTGAAAGAAGTACTAAAGAATATGGAGCAAAAAAATTAAAGCAAATGAATTATTGTCAATAGTTGTTGCTTCGATAATAACAATGAGAAATCGGAAATCGTGAATCGTAATTCAAAAATTAAAAAACGACTTGTCGTTTTAGGTGCAGGAGAGAGTGGAGTAGGAACGGCTATTCTAGGGAAGAAAGAAGGGTTTGAAGTGTTTGTTTCAGATAAAGGAACGATCACAAATCATTATAAAGAAGTTCTTAAAAATTTTGAAATCGAATGGGAAGAGCAAAAGCATACAGAAGATAAAATTCTAGATGCAGATGTGGTGATGAAAAGCCCGGGAATCCCTGATAAGGTAGTCTTGATACAAAAGTTACTTGAAAGAGGAATACCTGTGGTGTCGGAGATTGAGTTTGCTTCAGAGTTTACATCAGCAAAGATTGTTGGGGTAACAGGTAGTAATGGAAAAACTACTACCACAATGCTTACACATCATGTGCTGAAGAATGGAGGTTTGGACATATATATGGCTGGTAATATTGGAGATAGTTTTGCTAAGCAAGTAGCAGAAAACGACGTTCCGTATTATGTGTTAGAGTTGAGTAGTTTTCAACTGGATGGAATTAAAAAGTTTGCACCACATATAGCGGTACTGACCAATATTACACCAGACCATTTGGATCGATATGAATATAAATTTGAAAATTATATCGCTTCAAAATTTAGAATAACAATGAATCAAACAGAAAGTGATTATTTCATTTATGATGAGGATGATGAAGTAATTACTAAATATATAGAAGAGCATCCTGTTCGTTCAAAATTATTACCATTTTCATTAAAGAAAAAGGTAGAAAACGGAGCGTATTTAGAAGGAGAAAATATTAAAATAACAATAGATAACAACGAATTTACCATGCCAACAAAAGATTTATCATTAAAAGGAAATCACAATGTGAAAAATGCAATGGCTGCCGCCACGGTATCACAATTACTGAAAATTAGAAAGACTACAATACGAGAGTGTCTTGAAAATTTTCATGGTGTTGAGCATCGATTAGAAAATGTGCTGAAAATAAACAATGTTCAGTATGTGAATGATTCTAAGGCAACAAATGTAAATGCTACTTTTTACGCATTGGATGCCATGAAGTCCGCTACGGTATGGATTGTAGGTGGTGTGGATAAAGGGAACGACTATACCGAGTTGTACCCTTTGGTTAATGAAAAAGTAAAGGCAATTATTTGTCTAGGTGTGGACAATACCAAAATAATTAACGCTTTTGGTAATTGTGTGGATAATATCTTAGAAACACAGTCTATGAAAGAGGCTGTAAATATGGCATATAAAATAGCGGAGCGAAATGAAAATGTGTTGTTGTCACCAGCTTGTGCAAGTTTTGATCTTTTTAAAAATTATGAAGAGAGAGGAAGACAATTTAAAGAAGCTGTTCGCGAGTTATAATTAAACAAAAGAGAACAAATAAATTATTAAAATAAAAAACAAAGAATAGTATATAGTGACTAAGGTTTTAAAAAATATAAAAGGAGATAGGGTAATATGGGCGATCGTTGCTCTATTGGCACTGTTTTCGTTTTTACCTGTTTACAGTGCTAGTAGTAATTTAGCGTACTTGTATGGAGATGGAAATACTTTTGTGTTTTTAATAAAGCATTTTGCACACCTGCTTTTGGGTTTTGGTATTATGTACTGGGTGCATAAAATTCCGTATCACTATTTCAAAGGGCTTTCTATTATTATGTTGCCGGTTGTTGTAGTTCTGCTGTTGTTTACAATGGCTCAGAATAACACCATTGGTGGAGCAAATGCTAGTAGATGGATTCGTTTACCATTTGTAGGGGTTACTTTCCAGACCTCTACCCTGGCGGCAGTAGTACTGATGGCATACGTAGCTAGGTATTTGTCAAAAATAAAAGATAAGAAAATTTCTTTTAAGGAGTCTTTGATTCCACTTTGGCTACCTGTTTTTATAATTCTGATGTTAATATTGCCAGCTAACTTTTCTACCGCAGCGATTATTTTCTCCATGGTAATTATGCTGGTGTTTTTAGGTGGATATCCGCTGCGACATATTACTGTAATTCTTGGAACGGGTTTATTAGCTCTTACGTTTTTTATTTTGACTGCTAAAGCTTTTCCGGATGCATTTCCGAATAGAGTAGATACTTGGGTGAGTAGAGCAGAAAACTTTTTTAATGATAAAGATACTCCTGAAGATTATCAAATAGAACGTGCAAAAATTGCAATTGCCAGAGGTGGAGTAATGGGTAAAGGACCTGGTAAAAGTGTGCAGAGAAACTTTTTACCACAATCTTCTTCGGATTTTATTTATGCCATCATTATCGAAGAGTGGGGCTTAGTTGGAGGTGTTTTTCTAATGTTTCTTTATTTGATGCTTTTGTTTAGGTTGGTCATTGTAGCCCATAAAAGCTCAGATGTATTTGGTAAACTTTTAGTAATTGGTGTAGGATTACCTATTGTCTTTCAGGCGTTGATTAATATGGCAGTTGCTGTAGAGCTATTTCCTGTAACTGGTCAAACGCTTCCGTTAGTGAGTAGTGGAGGAACATCCATTTGGATGACATGCATGGCCATAGGAATGGTATTGAGTATAAGCAGTAGTAGAGAAGCAATGATAAAAGAGGAGCAATCTGATTTTGATAATACAAAAGAGAGCGATGTAAACCCTAAAGAAGAAAATCCTTTAGAGGTTTTGAGTGAAGCAATATGAAGCAACAACCAAGGGTCATATTATCAGGTGGAGGAACTGGAGGACATATCTATCCAGCAATTTCTATTGCCAATGAAATAAAGGATAGATATCCCGAAGCTTCTATATTATTTGTGGGCGCCAAAGATCGCATGGAAATGCAAAAAGTTCCACAAGCCGGTTATGAGATTGAAGGTTTATGGATTAGTGGTATTCAGCGTAAGTTAACATTAAGTAATCTGTTGTTTCCTTTCAAATTATTGAGTAGTCTTTGGAAATCCAAAAAGATTATCAAAAAGTTTAATCCTGATATTGTAATTGGAACTGGAGGTTTTGCTAGTGGTCCATTGTTAAGAATGGCAAATTCTGCAAAGATTCCTACAGTACTTCAAGAACAGAATTCTTTTCCTGGTATTACCAATAAATGGCTGGCAAAAGGCGCGAATAAAATATGTGTTGCCTATGATGGGATGGAACGGTTTTTTCCAAAAGATAAAATTATCAAAACAGGAAATCCGGTTCGTCAGGATTTACTGGAGATCAATAGCAAAAGAAGGGATGCAATTGCTAAGTATAATCTGGATATTGAAAAGAAAACAGTTTTAGTTATAGGAGGAAGTCTTGGAGCGAGAAGAATAAATCAACTCATCGAAAAAGAACTTGAGTTTTTTTCGAAGAAAGAAATTCAAATACTCTGGCAGTGCGGTAAGCTATATTATGATGAGTATAAAAAATATGGTAGTAATCGGGATGTGCAAGTACATGAGTTTTTAGACACTATGGATTTGGCATACGCTGCAGCCGATGTAATTATTTCAAGGGCGGGAGCTAGTTCTGTTTCCGAATTATGTATTGTGGCAAAACCAACATTATTTATTCCGTCACCAAATGTTGCAGAAGATCATCAAACCAAGAATGCTAATGCAATTGTAAGTCAAAATGGAGCAAAAATGTTAAAAGAAAGTGAGTTGGAAGAGAAGTTTCAGAAAACGATTCTACAACTATTGGAATCAGAAGCCATGCAGATAAAACTGACACACGCAATAAAAAAGTTGGCATTACCAAATGCTACGAAAGATATCGTAAATGAAATCGAACAAATAATAGGTAAAGAAAAGGTAGAGCGTTGAAGAATGAATAAGGGCTTAAAAGACATAAAGAATATATATTTTATCGGTATCGGTGGTATCGGCATGAGTGCGCTTGCACGATATTTTAAGTTTTTGGGTAAAAATGTAGCTGGATATGATAAAACACCAACTCAGATAACCTCGGATTTAGAGGGGTTAGGAATTGAGATTCATTTTAATGATGATATTGCTGCAATTCCAGAATTATTTCTGAATTCTGATGAAACACTTATTATCTATACTCCGGCAATTCCGGGCACACATACCGAATTAAACTATGTAAAAAACAATGGGTTTTCGATTAAAAAAAGAGCGGAGGTTTTAGGGATTATCACCCAAAATACATACACCTTGGCTGTTGCAGGAACACACGGAAAAACAACCACAACTGCTATTTTGGCTCATTTATTAAAAGAAAGTGGGGCAAAAGTAACAGCTTTTTTAGGTGGAATCAGTGAGAACTATAATTCCAATTTGATACTGGAAGGAAATGAAGCGGTAGTGGTTGAAGCAGATGAGTTTGATAGATCATTTTTGCAATTATATCCGGATATAGTTGCAGTTACTTCTATGGATGCAGATCATTTGGATATTTATAAAAAGGCAAATGCTTTAGAAGAATCATTTAAAGAATTTTCATCCAGAGCAAAAGACCATCTTTTGGTTTGTAATGGACTACCTCTTTCTGGTAATACCTATGGAGTAGAAGATGATTCTGATTATTGTGCTCAAAATGTACGCATTGATAACGGCACATATATTTTTGATTTAAAAACACCAACTCAACTCATTAAGGATTTGCATTTAAACCTGCCAGGTAAACACAACTTGTTAAATGCTATCACAGCCTTTGCTATGGCATTGTTATATGGCTCCCCGACCGCTGCCTTAGCAAAGGCTTTATTTTCTTTTAAGGGAGTGCAGAGGCGATTTAGTTATCAGATTAAATCTGATGATTTAGTTTATGTAGATGATTACGCACATCATCCAACAGAGATTAATGCATTGCATCAGGCAATAAGAGAAATGCATCCAGGAAAAAAGGTGTTGGCAATATTTCAGCCTCATTTATATAGTAGAACACAAGATTTTGCTGCTGACTTTGCAGAAAGTCTTAGTCAATTCGATCAACTATTACTATTAGATATATACCCGGCGAGAGAATTACCAATAGAAGGAGTGACTTCAGAATGGTTGTTGGGAATGGTAAACTTAGAGAATAAAAAAATAGTTAAGAAAAGTAGTTTAATAGAAGAAATTTTAAAAAGTAATGCTCAGGTAGTCACTACTATTGGAGCAGGTGATATAGGAGAAGAAGTAACTAGTATAAAAGAAGCATTATTAGCAGTATGAAGAAGATTTTGACATATGGGAAGTTTGTAGGTCTTGTGGCTTTGATAGTATTTCTTTTTGCATTTACAGGTAATCGAAATGAGAGTAGAAAGATCAAAGAAGTAGAGATAGAATTTGTTGAAGAACAGAATCCTTACATAAATGAATTAACGGTTAATAAATTGTTAATACAAAATCAAGTAGGGGTGACGGACGTAGGTAAAGAAATTTTAGTTTTGAATAATGTAGAGAAGGGGCTGGATGCACACAAAATGATTGAAGATTCAGATGTGTATCTTACTGTAAACGGACAACTTAAGGCAAGAATCAAACAGCGTACTCCAATCGCTAGGGTGAATGCCGTTGTTCCTTTTTATGTCGATATCACGGGTAATACGATGCCATTGTCGGATAATTATTCAGCTCACGTTCCTCTGGTAAGCAATGTTTCAGAACGAGAAGTTTCAGAGATTTTTCCATTGTTAAGAAAAATTCAACAAGATGAGTTTTTAAAAAAACACGTGGTAGGAGTTTATAGAAACCAGAGTGGTGATTATGAGTTAGCATTAAGAGTGTACGCTTTTAAAGTAATTTTTGGTAAAGTCGAACAATTGGATAGTAAGGTTAAAAATTTTAAGGCTTTTTATCAAAAAGCATTAAAAGATCAGAGTCTCGATAAATATAAAAAAGTCAGTTTGCAGTTTAGAAACCAAGTTGTGTGTACAATAAAATAATACCAATATGGGAAGAGAAGAGAATGAAATAGCGGTAGGATTAGACATAGGAACGACAAAGATTGTTGCTATGGTAGGGAGATATAATGAGTATGGAAAGATGGAAGTATTGGGTGTTGGTAAATCCAAAAGTCTTGGTGTGCATCGTGGTGTGGTAAATAATATCACACAGACAATACAGTCGATTCAACAAGCTGTGCAGGAAGCAGAAAGCGTTTCCGGCGTAAAAATAAGCGAAGTAACTGTTGGTATAGCAGGTCAGCATATAAGAAGTTTGCAGCATAGTGATTATATCACACGCCCTAACGCAGATGCAGTTATTGATGAAGAGGATATTGATACTTTATGTAATCAAGTGCATAAATTAGTAATGCTACCTGGTGAAGAAATTTTACATGTGTTACCGCAAGAATATAAAGTAGACGGTCAAGCCGAAATAAAAGAGCCTGTAGGAATGTACGGAGGACGACTGGAAGCAAATTTTCACGTGGTAGTAGGTCAGGTAACATCCATCAGAAATATTGGGCGATGCGTAAAAAGTTCCGGATTAGAATTATCAGATGTCACGCTCGAACCATTAGCTTCTGCAAACGCTGTGTTAAGTCAGGAAGAAAAAGAAGCAGGTGTAGCATTAATTGATATAGGAGGTGGAACTACAGATTTGGCAATTTTTAAAGATGGAATTATCCGTCATACAGCGGTGATTCCTTTTGGAGGAAACGTAATTACCGAGGATATTAAAGAGGGTTGCTCTATTATTGAGAAACAAGCAGAGTTACTCAAAATAAAATTTGGATCCGCTTGGCCTGGCGAAAATAAGGATAATGAAATTGTTTCTATTCCAGGACTAAGAGGAAGAGAACCAAAAGAGATTACACTAAAGAACTTATCTAAGATTATCCATGCACGTGTTGTGGAAATTATAGAACAAGTGTTTTTAGAAATTAAAAATTATGGTCACGAATCTCCAAAGAAAAAATTAATTGCTGGGATCGTTTTGACCGGTGGAGGTTCTCAGCTAAAACACTTGAAACAATTAGTAGAATATATTACAGGTATGGATACTCGTATTGGATATCCTAATGAGCATTTGGCGGGTAATAGTGATCCGGAAACTACAAGTCCAATGTATGCAACAGCAGTAGGATTGGTAATGGATAGTCTTGTACATATCAGCAAACAGAAAAAAGCTGCTATAAAAGAGGCCTTGGTAGAAGAAGAAATAAAAGAAGAAACCACAACGATTGCAGGAGAAGGTATCGAAGAAGAAAAACCTGTGGTGGATACTAGGCCAAGAAAAAATATTTTGGAAAAATGGACGGAGAAGTTCAAGGAGTTTTTGGATAACGCAGAATAGTCGGAAAATTTATATAGTTCAGTTTTGAACATAAAAAGATATTAAGAAACAAAGTAAGAGAACAAGAAAATTAGCAATTATGAGTAACAATGAGGAGTTCGAGAACATTTCTTTTGATTTACCCAAGAATCAATCAAATGTAATTAAAGTTATTGGAGTTGGAGGAGGTGGTAGCAATGCCATCAATCATATGTTCCAGCAGGGAATCAAAGGAGTTGATTTCGTTATTTGTAATACTGATGCGCAAGCATTAGAAAATAGTCCTATTCCGAATAAGATACAGTTGGGAGTGTCTCTTACAGAAGGATTAGGAGCTGGTGCGAATCCAGAAGTGGGTGAACAATCTGCAGTAGAAAGCTACGAAGAGATCAAAAGAATGCTGGATACCAATACCAAGATGATATTTATCACGGCTGGTATGGGTGGAGGAACTGGAACAGGAGCCGCGCCGATCATTGCAAAAATGGCAAGAGAATTAGATATTCTTACGGTAGGTATTGTTACAATTCCATTTCAGTTTGAAGGAAAAATGCGTAACGAACAAGCGCAGTTAGGTGTAGAGAAACTTCGCGCTCACGTAGATTCTTTGGTAGTTATCAATAATAATAAGTTACGAGAAGTATATGGTAACTTAGGTTTTAAAGCTGGTTTCTCCAAAGCAGATGAAGTACTTGCTACCGCATCCAGAGGAATCGCTGAAGTAATAACACATCACTATACACAGAATATTGATTTACGTGATGCTAAAACGGTACTTAGTAATAGTGGTACAGCAATAATGGGGTCTGCTAATGCCTCTGGTGCTAAACGTGCTCACGATGCTATCGTAAAAGCACTAGATTCACCATTACTTAATGATAACAAAATTACAGGAGCTAAGAATGTGTTGCTATTGATCGTTTCCGGAAAAGAAGAAATTACTATTGATGAGATTGGTGAAATCAATGATCATATTCAACAAGAAGCTGGTCACGGTGCCAATATTATAATGGGGGTTGGAGAAGACGAATCTTTAGAAGATGCAATTTCTGTAACTGTCATTGCTACAGGATTTGATGTAGAACAGCAGGACGAGATCGTAAATACTGAAACAAAAAGAATCATTCATACACTAGAAGAAGAACAACGTGCAACCACTCAGGATTTGACTCCTAAGTCTACTGCTAGAACTACTCCTGTGATAACTCATACACCTCAGATAGAAGAGGTGAAAGAAGAGCCAATTATCAAACACGAATTGATAGAAGAAGAGGAAGAAGACATCAAAGAATCTTTGTTACTGCCTACTACCGAATTTCTGAAAAATTTGGATGTTGTTGATGCAGAAGTAGTTAATCCTTTCTCCACAGATGGTGATTTTGTGATTATCAATGCTCAGGATATCATTAATCAGATTGAGGTGAATGATGCTAATGAAGTAACGATGGCGGAAAGCGAAAAGGAAAAAGAAGATCAGTTTACTTTGGCATTTGATATGCCAGTAGGTGGAAATGAAGAACAAAATATAGAGGCCGTAGATATTACTCCTTCCGTTGTGAAACAAGAAGAAGAGGAAAAACCAATCGTTTTTGATCTTACGGAGGATATTTTAGAAGTAGAGGTAAATGAACCTATAGAAGTAGTTCCGGTAAGTGAAACTGAATCTGGAGGTGTTCGTAAGTATAGCCTTGAAGAATATATGGAAGAAGAAAAAAGGTTGACCGAGGCTAAACCTGAGGCAGAGGTGATGGAAGAGGATAAAGAAGTAGTTTTCGAGAAGAAAACTATTGCTCCGACTCCAGAATCAGAACCTTCAGAAAGTGCAGATCCGATAGATCAACCAATTTCTGAAACTTTAAAGGCTAGAGCTGCAGAACGTAGAGCCAAAATGAAGGAGTTTAATTACAAGTTCAGAAATAATGCATCTAATATTGATGATATAGAAAAAGAACCTGCATACAAGCGTGCAGGACTAGATGTAGATTCTAAACCAGGATCGTCTGAGTTGTCTAGGACTTCATTAGGTACAGATAGCAATGATGACATTCAACTAAGAAAAAATAATTCTTTTCTACACGATAATGTAGATTAGTTATATGTCATTCGGGCCCTTTAGCAAGCTGAGGCTAAACTTTAGGATAGAATCAAAATTTAAAAGTATTAGATAAACTTAACCGATAATCTAAAATGGATTATCGGTTTATTTTTTATCTTCGCAATCCAAAAGATTAAAACCGAATATCTATGAGTTTACAGGCAAAAGTAATGACTGCAATGAAAGAAGCAATGAAAGCAAAGGATACTAATGCTTTAACATCATTGCGAGCTATCAAATCTGCTATTTTATTGGCTCAAACGGAAAGTGGAGCTAAAGAAGAGTTGACTGAGGATCAGGAGCTAAAATTATTACAGAAGCAAGTGAAACAACGTAAAGATAGCGCAGCTATTTTTGCGGAGCAAGGAAGGGATGATTTGGCACAACCAGAATTGGACCAGGCTAAAGTAATAGAGCAATTTTTACCTGAGCAGATGAGCGAGGAAGAAATAGAAAAAGTAATTACTGATATTATTGCAAAAACTGGTGCAGCCGGAATGAAAGATATGGGTAAAGTGATGGGAATGGCATCAGGACAACTGGCTGGTAAAGCAGATGGTAAAACCATTTCTACGATTGTAAAAAGTAAATTATCATAAGTAACATCTTTCTTTCCCCTCTTGAGAGGGGTTAGGGGTGTGTATAGGCCGCGTGGCGCAACTGAATAGCGCATCAGATTTCGGCTCTGAGGGTTGGGGGTTTGAATCCCTTCGCGGTCACTACAAGCACAAAACCTGCAATGAAATTGCAGGTTTTTGTTATTTGGAAAAGATTGAAGCCAAAAGCTTCAAATCTTTGGAAAATAACAAAAATTGTAAAGCGACAGCTTTGCTTGTTTTGTATTTGCAAAGGGGAGCATAATGGGATCAACGATAGTTAATCCGAAGAAAAGCCAAAAGCTTCAAATCTTTGGAAAATAACAAAAATTGTAAAGCGACAGCTTTGCTTGTTTTGTATTTGCAAAGGGGAGCATAATGGGATCAACGATAGTTAATCCGAAGAAAAGCCAAAAGCTTCAAATCTTTGGAAAATAACAAAAATTGTAAAGCAATAGATTTGTTAGTTTTGAAACTATCTTTGTCTGTAGTCAAGTTTGTAAAGGGGAGTGCTGCAGAGGTCAACGAAGTTAACCCTAAAGAAAAACTAAAGTGCAACAGTAACAAGTTTTGAGCGTTTTTTATATAATTTAGCAATCTAGAGTTATACCAAATACTTGAATAAAAAAAATCCATCCAATTCCATCAAAGAGACCAAATTCTCGCATTGGTTTGATAGACATTATAGCAGATTATACAATTACGCATTTAAAGTTGTAAAAGAAACTGATCTTTCCCAGGAGCTGGTTCAGGAAACATTTATCAAGCTATGGGAAAATTTTGATGATATTAAGGAGTCTGAACGTTCTATCGAATCATTTTTAATTACGACACTCAAGAATAAAATTATAGATGATTATAGGAAGAAAAAAAGTAGGGAAAAGCACACTAATTTATATGCACTGCACTCTAGTATCGAAACCCAGATTGATAAAGAATGGGAATTAGTACAGCGTATTGAAGATATTTATACCACTCTCGAACAAAAAACAATAGATATTTTTAAGTTATCTAGAGACAAAGGCTTCACCTATAAAGAAATTTCTAAAAAAAAAGATATTTCAATAAAAACCGTAGAACTCCACATTTCAAAGGCGTTAACAGCATTCAAGAAAGGCTTGAAAGATTACTTTTAAGAAAAAAAGAGGTTTTCAATAGGGTAATACTACTTGACAAACGTCTTTTAAGTAGTTAACACCAATTTAAGTATATAAAAAAACGTGAGTTGGGCTTAAGGATGTAAATGATCAAAGCCGTCAATTCGAGTGATTTTTTGAAACAAAGTGGAAAAAAAATTAGCCTGCCCGTCCGCCTTAGGCGGAGTATCGAGAATAGGTTTTTTATCAGAAAACCACTGTTCTCGATATCTACCTGGCATTTCGGTAGACAGGCACTTTTCCTAAAGTCGAAGCACTCGAACGGACGTGATTTTCTAACATCAAACTCACATAAATTAAATTGATATAACACCTTTTGGTATGGAACCTTTAAAAATTACAGAAACCGAACTTTGGGAATATATCTCCAAAACTGCTGATGGTAGTACTAATCATAAAGTGGAACGGTGGATGAACTCTTCGGATTTCGATGAAGCTTTATACATCAAGATAACCGCTATTTATAATCATACTTTAGAAAAGGATCCCACTGTTGAAGAAGCAAAAAAACGTTTCTTTAATACCGTTACACCAAAAACAGCAGTTTGGAAAGAGATGCTAAAATATGCGGCCATATTGATAGTAGTTATTTCTGGAACCTATTTCTATAATACCATATCCTCTAATAGAAATGAAATAGTCGTACAGACAACTTTTGGAGAACAAAGGAGCATTGAACTATCTGATGGCTCCAAAGTTTGGCTAAACGCTTCGAGTACATTATCCTACAATACAGAAACTCCTAGAACTTTATACCTGGAGGGAGAAGGTTTTTTTGAAGTTGCAAAAGATACTTTACACGCATTTACGGTAACAACACCAGATCATATCACTGTAAAGGCTTTAGGAACTAGTTTTAATGTAAAATCCTATATAGATGGTGCAATTACAGAAACAAAATTACTTACAGGTAAAGTTGAAGTTACTTCTGATACACATTTTAAAGAAAGCGTATTTATGATCCCTGATGAAAAAGTAACTTTTTACAAGAATACCAAGGAAGTGGTAAAATCCAAAATGGATCTTTATGAGTCCGAGATTGCCTGGAAAGAAGGAAAAATACAATTCGAAAACAAAACTTTTAAAGAAATAGCAATCGATCTAAAAGCTCAATTTGGCAAACAAATCCGATTTAGCAATGAAGACATTGCTTCCTCTAAATTTACAGGCTCTTTTGATCATAAAACTCCAATAAGTGAGATTTTTGAAATACTCAAAATCTCCAAAGAATTTACCTATAAACTAAACACAACAACCAATGAGTGGATAATAGAATAAAAGTTATTAAAGTAGTATCCCGCAAAAAAGCGGGATTAGTTTAACTTACAATTTTGAGTTCCCCGCTATCGCCGATTCTCAAAATTGAGTTTGACTAAAAAGTGGGAAAACTGCCATTTTCCCACTATAAATGCTAAGAAATTCTAATTGCGAAATCAGTATTAATTAACAATACTCAAATGTATGAAAATAAACCTTTTTGAGCTCTTACCATGGCTAAAAAATAGTTATGGAAACACTATTTTTTTAATGAAATTAAGCTTCTTTTTTTATTTAGTTTTTTGTTTTCAACTCCTGTCATTCAATGGGTTTTCTCAAAACAGTATTACCCTTACTGAAGAAAATAGCTCACTAAAATCAATTATACATAAAATTGAAGAACAGACATCTTATCGTTTTATTCTAAACAATGACGTAATCGATGTTGATCAACATTTTAGTATAAACGTTATAGAAATGGAAATAACAGAAACCCTTACATTGCTTTTTAAGAATGCCAAAATTTCTTATAAAATAAAAAAGAATCATATTATTCTTTCTAAAGCCAAAAAGCGCCCAGATGATTTTACCATCAGTGGGATCGTTAAGGATGCAAGCACGGGTGAGACACTTTTGGGTGCTAGTATTATTATAACAAATAGTAATAGAGGGGTCGTTACCAATGAATATGGCTTCTATTCTATCTCCTTGCCAAAGGGAGTATATGTTTTTGAAGTTTCATTCTTGGGGTATACCACCAAAGAAGTTGTTGTTCAGTTAGAAAATAACATGAATATGAAGATAGAACTGCAACCCTCTTCAAGTGAGTTAGATGAAATTGTTATAACTTCTAATCAGAATAACAAAAGTCAGGTAAAATCCATTTTAGGAGGCACCACTAGCTTGACCACTTCCGAAATTAAAAAATTACCATCTTTTTTTGGTGAGCCAGATATTACAAGGGCTATTTTAACACAACCCGGCATTAGTAGCGTCGGTGAGGGAACCAGTGGTTTTAATGTGAGAGGTGGCAATGTGGATCAAAACCTAATTCTCCTCGACGAAGCGCCTTTGTACAATACCTCTCATTTATTTGGATTGTTTTCTATTTTCAATGCAGATGCCATTAAGGTAATACAATTATATAAAGGCGAAATTCCGGCACGTTTTGGGGGCAGAGCATCATCTTTACTGGAAATTCGACAAAAAAATGGGAATTTAAAAAGAATTAAAGGAGAAGGTGGATTAGGATTGTTATTTTCTAAATTTACCATTGAAGGACCTATTAAAAAGGATAAATTGAGTTTCTTGGCTTCTGGTAGACGATCCTATTTTGATTTGTTTTTTCCGTTGTTTGAAGATATTCGTTTTAAAAAATTTCATTTCTATGATCTAAATACAAAACTTACCTGGAATATCAATGAAAACAACACTTTGTATGCTTCAGGGTTTTTTGGCGCCGATGTGATACAGTTTAGGCAAGAAGATCTTAATGCTCCTGATGTTACAGCCGATCTTGGCTGGACAAATACTACTGCCACTTTGCGATGGAATCATATTTTTTCTAACAAATTATTTGCCAACATTACGGGTATATATAGTCAATACAATTATGCATTAGGTGTCGAAGAAAATCTTGAAGAAGTAGAAGATGTTGAAGGAATCCTTAGTAGATCTATCGAAAATTGGATCTTTAAGCCAGATTTTACGTATTATTCAGGCCCTACCACAAAAATGAGATTTGGTTTTTCTGGCAATGTATATAAATTCACCCCCAAACTAAGAGGTAATGCATTACCGCAGCAGTCTTTTGATAGAGAAAAAGCAGTAGAACTGGCGGCCTATTACAGTATAGAAAAACAATGGAACAAATTTTCACTGCTTACGGGTTTACGAGCTTCTTGGTTTGCAAACTTTGGGGAACAAGCCATTCCTATCTATGATTCTGAATTTCCTGAAACACCAAGTACGATTATAGGGTTTAGAAATTTTGAAAACAATCAAATATCTAAAAGCTATTTTGGGTTGGAACCAAGAATATCTCTTAAATATGAATTAAATGATAGAAAAGCTTTAAAAATAGGATATCATAGAATGTTTCAATATGTTCATTTACTTAGTAATCAAACGGTGGTGTTACCTAACGATGTATGGAAACCCGCCGGTGTGCATATTGCTCCTTTGGAAGTGAATCAATTTTCTGCTGGATTTGTCTATGATACTAGAGATCAAAACTATAATTTTTCTATAGAAGGATACTATAAAACATTTGATAATATCATAGAATACAAAAATGGAGCACGAATAGGCTCATTAGGATTTTTAGGAGTAGTTGATAACGTAGAAACCGAAGTAGTGCCTGCCAAAGGCTACTCTTATGGACTAGAATTGGCAGCTTACAAAAATAAAGGAAGATTAACTGGAAATGTAAACTATACCTATTCTGTATCCAAACGAAAAACAATAAGTAATTTCTCTTCAGAACAAATCAATGACGGAGCGTATTTTTCTTCAAATTTTGACAGACCTCATATATTTAATATGACAGCGAATTACAAACTATCTAAAAAGTGGGACATAGGAGCATTTTTCACCTATCAAACAGGGCGACCTATCACTCCACCTAATGGTAGATTAACTTTTGATGGAGATTCATTTCTTACCTATGCGGATAGAAATTCATTTAGAATTCCGAATACACACAGAGCTGACATTTCATTTACCTATACACCAACGGGTAATCCTAACACTAATTGGGAAGGAAGTTGGAGTTTTGGTGTGTATAATGTATATGCACGTAAAAATGCGTTTTCGGTTAACTCTTTTTTTTCGGATAGGGGTTTAGAAACGGAGCAAATTTCTTTGATTGGAGCTCCAATTCCGTTTATATCATACAATTTTAAATTTTAGGGTTATGAAAAAATTATATATATATATAACATTTATTTCTTTATTCGTACTAATAGGTTGTGTTGAGGATATCCGTCTAGATTTTGAGTTTAAAGAACAGGTGTTTATTTCTGGATTACTTACTGATGAATCAGATTTTGTATCTCTTCAGATTCAAAAAACCGTTCCAGTCACAAATACTACTTTTAGTGCTGTCAATGACGCACAAGTATCCTTGTTTACTAGAGATGTTTTAAATTCAGTTTCGTTAGTTTCTGATTCATTTACAGTAGATAACGGAACATATACTACTACAGAAATGATCAATCCAACCATCGGAAACGCATATTGGATCGAAGTTGTATTACCGGATCAAACGACTCTAAAATCAGAAGAAGAAATTTTAAAACCTCCTGTACCCATTCTTGACATTGTAAAAACCGGTAATACAGTGCGAATTACTTTTAGAGACCAAATCGGAGAACAAAATTTTTATTTGAGCCACATAGAAGTTCTAAGAGATGGGATCGTAATTACCAATGTCTTGGATGTGTTTAGCGACACCGTGGTTACCGAAAATCTAGAAGAATATCTGGATATTAGTGGTATAAATGATGGTGATACGGTAAGGGTTAGCGCTTTCAATATCAACTTCAACACATTTCAGTTTTATAATAATGTATTCCGTGAAGACCAAGACGATATAGAGGTATTAACATTATTCTCAACCACCAATATTGTTGGCAATATTACCAATACAACCACCAACAAATTGGCACTTGGCAACTTTGGTATCGCAGGATTTAGTACCATGACGATGGATTTCTAAGCTAACTTTTCCTAAATATACACTTTTTACAAACTAGTCAGGAGACTGAACTAATCCTACTTTTCTAGAATTCGTGAGTTCTAAAATAGCGCTCACTACGAACATGGAGGTTACCTTGATTAAGGTGTACCCTATTAAATAATTATAAATAACATAAAAATTAAACTATTATGAAATGAGCCATAACTACGAAGTAAATATTAATCCAAATGTTTAATGGCGAATTCCATTTGACAACTAAATAATTTTAAAACAATAACAAATGAAACATTTTAGCAAGTACACAACAGCACTTATTTTGTCATTATTTTTTATCAGCTGCGGTTCTGATGACAATAATGACAGTAGCGACGCATTTAATCAAATTTCAGATATTGCGACATTTCACGGTAATCTACAAGGAGACATTGTAGTCATTCATGCTCAGGGAGGGCCCAGTGTTGAACTTGATGATGATGAGGCATCAGATGAAGTGATAACTGAACTAGGAATCCAATCAGCATTATATGTGATGGTGCATCAGGTACAAACAAAAAACCCAATACTATTCACAAGTTCAGATATTACTTTTGAACAAGCAAAAGAATACGATTTGCAGAGTATCTCCAATATCAAACGTGTTGTTGATTTTTTCAAAAATCAACAAGGAAAAACGGTATATGTTCTTGGGGTTTCATTTGGTGCTTTCATTGTTCAAGAATTAATAGCTACTCACGGAGTTGATGTTGCTGACGGTTATCTTATACTAGGTAATCGTCTAAATGTCGATGATGCTGCCTGGCAAGCTCTTAGTGAAGGGAAATTTCCAATACATATCTACGACAATGATGGCAATTATACTATTCAATTAGAAAATGATCCTGATAATGATACTGTAGAAGAAAGAAATATGGGTAGATTAATTGCTGGGTTTGCATTTAATCGATATACTGATAGACTCACCAACGTTTCAAGCCTTTCAAAAGTAACCTATGTCTACGGCGATAGGGATGAGGTAGCTGGGCCACTTTCTGCTCAAGAAATTGAATTTCTAAATGACAAAGGTGCAAATGTAGTTCTTTCTGAAGGTGGAAGTCACGATGATGCAATATGGGATGGAGCAGGTCTATTAAAAGAAATATTTGGTATACAATAAGTTGAAACCATAACAAAGTAATCAATAGATATACTGAACAGCTCAATACTCTTGAAAACTTATCAAAAATCAACTATGTTTATGTAGAAACCGACCAAGCCGTTGGTAGACCTACAGCTACAGAGATTGAGTTTTTGCAGTCTAAAAATGTCAATATAATCATGGGACCTGGAGATCACGATGAAACGATTAATGATTTCGTTGTACAAGGCTTTAATGAGACATTTGGAATACAATTACAATAATGAATAGTACTGGAGTAACAGATGATATCAGATATAGATAAACAGGTTTGTTGAAATGCTAGTGGGATTAATGAAAGTTAATCCCACTAGCATTTCAAATTAAAGCAATCCTTCTTAGAGCCATACTATGCGTAGTTTGAAAAGAGATTACAAATAAATTAAGATTAGCTATCCCGGAGAAATATCAAATCAGCTTATATTTATTCCAAAACAAAAAGAATCTTGTAATATCCCAGAATATTTATAGTTATTGGTGTGATGTATTGTATTGAAGTATAAAACATTTTTACTCAAGTAATGTATACTTGTCATTAAATTTTAACATCATTAATTTCTATAAAAATTGAATACAACACTATTAGATTTAACAATAATTGCTAGTGGAATTATGGGATGTTTTATAAGTATCTCATTAGTTACTATTTCTTTTTATAAGAGTCGTGCAAATAACTATCTTTCTTTATCAATATTCCTAATAGCAATATTAACCTTTTTAAGTTGGAATGATCCGGAATATGGTATTTTAGAACTTTTATCCAATTTTGCATTTGAGTTTTTGGTTGCAGTTACTCTATTTACCTATTTTCTAATTCAAATTCGGCATGAATATCTTAAAAAAGGCTGGTACAAATGGTTGTATTTTCCCTTCTTTTGCTCTCTGATAATTGAAATTTCTACTGTTTTTTTACAAGAGGGTTTTAATATTTATAATTCAGATATCGATAGTTTGGTGTTTGATATAAAGGATCAAGGATCTCTCATCTACAATATCTTCTTAATCTTGTGGGGAAGGAATCTAATTAAAAAGTCTAATTCGATTACAGAAGAAAAAAGGGGTTGGTTATTACGATTAAACCTTTTTCTCATATGTATTATTATATGCTGGCTTTTGTCTAATATAGAGTTTTATATGTATGATTCAGCATATACTATGAACTTTCTATGGATACTACTTTCCTTTTTATTATGGTGGATATTATATTATGGTATCTTCAAACTACAGATTATAGTTCAAAAAGAAGAGATACATCGATATTTAATTTCAGGAAAGGTCGATAATACTCCAATAAAAAAGCGAATAAATGAAACCACGGTTTCGAAAATTATGAACCAGCTATATACATTGATGGAAGAAGAGGAGTTATATAAAAACCCTCTTTTAAGTCGATTGGATTTGGCAACCAGATTAGAAACAAGCGAAGGATATTTATCACAGATTATAAATCAGGAAATCAATAGAAGCGTTGTTCAGTTTGTAAATGAATATCGAATTGAAGCTGCTAAAAATCTATTGCATAATCCTGTGTTCAATAAATATTCTATAGAGGCCATTGGCTTGGAAGCTGGTTTTAAATCTAAGAGTGCATTCTACAAAACTTTTAATATCAGTTTGGGGATGTCTCCAGGCGCCTTCAGAAAGCTTCAAAAAACGTCCTGATTCGTGTAATTCCAATGTTTTAGCACTTCTTCATCGCTAAAATCACTCTTTTTGTTTTTTGTTCCTGATACATTTACCTCTGTAAACAAAAAATATAAAAATGAAAAAAGTAATTATTGTTTCATTGTTAGTCCTTAGTTCTTATGTTGGATTTTCACAAAATGTACAAGAAGCATCCGTAGAAAAATCAACCTTTGGAATTCAAATCGGAGTCATGGGTTTGTGGGTTCATAACGAATTAAAAATATCCAACCAAGTTGCTTTACGAAGTGAAGCAGGAATAGCAATAGTAGGTTTGTGGACAGATGGTAATGATACCCAAGTTGGTAATGGTTATTCATTACCTATAGTAGCATTAGAACCACGTTGGTATTATAATTTAAACAAACGAGCGAATCAAGGCAAAAGAATAGATGGTAACAGTGGCAATTATGTATCGCTGCGAGGTAGTTACTATTTTTATGACAATGCTGATACTGGTACTGATAGAAATTTGTCAAACCATCCATTTACAGCAGTAAGCTGGGGAATTAGAAGAAATATTGGTAATTATTTTAATTACGAAGCAGGAATAGGTGTTGGACTTGGTTTTGGAAACAGTACTGGTAGAGAAATTGGTTTGACACCTTATTTTAATCTCAAAATTGGATATCGTTTTTAAATACAGTGCGATAAGAACCAGGTTCAATTTTCTTCAGTTTTAATAAAACCATCCTCTAGGTCTTTATACAACATTTTACTTTTTGCTTTTCAAAAAAAAATAAAAAATTAGAATTATGATGTTATATGCAATCAAAAAAGAAATCTCTTTTACAATTATTAAAAAATGGCATCTATGTTTCCTGGTGTTGTTTGTGTTTTCTTGTCAATCTGATGATGACACCTCTCTTCCTACAGAAAATTTAATCAATGGATTTTGGTTCGTAGCTGATAAAGGATACATTTTTGAGTTTACAGATGGGAAAGATATATTTTATAACATAAACACTGCGGGATGTTCCATTCAGGATGATGATTTTATTCCAGTAGAGTTTTTTGGATTTACATTAACTCAGGTAAATGAAAACGAAATTATCGGAACTTCTGATTTATCAGATTCAGATGTGATTTTTACCCGATTATTAGATCAAAATCCAAATTGCCTTCCAAACATGATTGCTACCACAGAAGATCCAAAGGTGAATTTTGACCATTTCTGGAATATTTTTAATGACTACTATGCTTTTTTTGAAACCAGAAATATTGATTGGTCTCAGTATGAAAACTTAAGAGAGCAAGTCACAGCAGATAATTTATATGATACTATAAAAGAACTAGTTTATTTGTTAGAAGATGGACATGTAAATATCTATGATGAAGCAGTGGGTGTTGACATTCGATCTGGAGATCCAAAATTATTGGAAAGGCTGAATGCGAACCTAAGTGGAGATCTTGTTCTAACAAATATTAATAATCTTTTTGATCTTGGTAATGAAAAATTAGTAACCATCGTTACTGATTATTTAGGAGGAGATTTTGAGATAGATGAAAGAGAGAATATCATTTGGGGATTAATCAATGATGATATTGGATATATTAATATCTTAACTATGGAAGGATATGGAACAAATTTTAATGATGAACTCCCGGCATTAAATACTTTATTAGATAGGGTGATGAAAGATGTTTCGACATCAGGAATTTCTAAACTGATTTTAGACCTGCGTTTTAACGATGGTGGTTATGATACAGCAGCTTTGAACATGGTTTCTCGTTTTATGGATCAAGAAAGAGTTTCTTATTTCAAAAAAGCTAGATTGGGAGACGGTTTTACAGAAAACAAATCCTTTTCTGTAGGACCTCGCGGAGATTTTCAATTCACAGGAGATATCATATTACTTACCAGTCCCTTTACCATAAGCGCAGGAGAACTTTTTACATTATGTATGAAAGATTTACCATATGTTACTATTGTAGGAGAGCATACCAATGGTGCTTTTTCTACTGTTCTCGAGCATGTATTGCCTAATGGAGGAGAAGTAGGATTATCTAATGAAATATACAGTGATGCACAAGGAGAAGTTTTTGAAGTTGTTGGAATTGGACCCGAAAATCAAGAAAATCGAGTACCTTTTTTATCAACCCTAGATTTTCAAGAAGAAAAAGATAGTGGAATAGATCGCGCTATCGAATTACTCCAACAATAGAAAATGTCTAGTTCCGGATGCTATGATAGCTATTATTTAAAAAAACTATAAGTTATTCTATATCCAACTGGATAAAAGATATTCATAAGAAATACAAAACCCCTTCTAAAATAATATTTTAGAAGGGGTCTAATCCACTATACAAGTGGTTATAATTTAAGGCATAACTACCGTGTCGATAGCATGGATCACTCCATTTGAAGCACTAACATCTGTCAATATAACTTTTGATTTACCTCCTTTAGCGTCAGTTAGAATGACACTATCTCCATCTAATGAAGCTGTTAATGTACCACCTTGGACAGTGGTAATTGTAAAAGTTCCACCACCATCACTAATTGCTTTAACCACATCAGCTGCCATAAATTTACCAGATACAACGTGATATGTTAATACTGCAGTAAGTGTTTCTTTACTTTCAGGTTTCAAGAGACCATCAACTGTACCTTCTGGCAGTTTAGCAAAAGCATCATTTACTGGGGCAAATACTGTAAATGGTCCATCCCCATTAAGTGTTTCTACTAATCCTGCAGCTTTTACTGCAGCAACCAATGTCGTAAAATTTTCGTTCGCGGCTGCCACTCCAACAATAGTTGGTGTTTTAACAACCTTTTCTTCTTTAACCTCAACAGTTTCTTTCTCTACTGTTTCAGTTTCTTTTTTGTCTTTTTTATTGTCGTTATTACAAGAAGCAGTAACTAATAAACCGCTTAACAAAAATAATGTTAGAAATAATTTTTTCATGATTAATAAGTTTTTCTCAAAGGTAAGCAGGGGTTTGTGTTAATAAACTTAATTTTTGTTTAAAGTTTAGTTAAATTAATTAAACAAAATTAATACTTGTTACATTCTTGATGCGTTGTATTGCCACTTGCAGTTCCATTAATGTTTTAAGAAACATAAAAAGTTAGTAACAATTGGATGCGACATTAAGATTATAATTCGATGGAAGAATACTTATTTCAGATGCCTTATTATTTTCGAACTCATCGGGCTGGTTGTCGAAAAATAATAATCTATGAGTTCACCTTGTTCGTCAATCAAATATTTTTGAAAATTCCATTTTACACTGGAATTTTTCTTGCCATTTTTTTGTTTACTTGTTAACCAACCATAAAGTGGATGCTGATTATTCCCTTTAACATCTATCTTTTCGGTTATAAGGAATGTTACACCATAATTACGTTCACAAAACGATTGAATTTCTGAACTATCTCCTGGTTCTTGTTTACCAAATTGATTACAGGGAGATCCAATAATCATAAGTTTATCTTGGTATGTATTGTAGAGTTTTTGTAAATCTTTATACTGACCGGTAAAACCACATTTAGACGCCACATTGACAAACAATATCTTTTTACCTTTAAAATCGGCTAAGTCAATTGCCTTGCTTTCCAGGTTATTTATGTGGATATCATAAATGGATTCTGTAGACTTGGCTAATGGAATAATTGACTTTTTTGGAGCTGTCTTAATTTTACTAATTATTTTCATAGGCTAATATTTAACTGATACTATATGATCATCAATGCCAAATACTCACAATTTTTATGAGTAAGGGAATTCAACATAATTTCTTGGTGTTTCGTAAAGTTTGATTTTGAGCTCTAGTTTTTGATCCAAATGCTCTCTTAAAATATCATAGGTTACAATAGCGATATTTTCTGCTGTGGGATTCAAATTTTTAAACTCCGCTACATCCAGGTTTAGGTTTTTATGATCAAAACGGTTGGTTATTTGGTTTTTAATGAGATCTGATAGTAGTTTAGTGTCTATTACATATCCGGTTTCTGGTTGAACAAAACCAATAACTTTAACCTCAAGCTCATAGTTATGACCGTGGTAATTGGGGTTATTACATTTGCCAAAAATTTTATTGTTTTTTTCTTCAGTCCAGTCTGGATTATGCAATCTATGGGCAGCGTTAAAATGCTCTCTTCTAATAATAGCAACTTTTCTTTCAGAAGATTTTTCTGTGTTCTCAATCATAAATAATGAAAATTTTAAAGACGATAACCCTACTTATTTAAAATGCGTATGAGTTATTACCTAATTTAATTTTGGTAAAGTTAGAGTATATTGTATATTTGTTTAAGGTATTTAACAATAGTTTAAACAAAACTTAAATTCAAGAAAAAAATTGATTTAGAACAAATACTACAAAACAAAATTTTAATTCACTATATTGAACATGATTAAAAACTTCATAAAAAAGATTGGTGTGATGAATACTATCATGCTACTAACCGTTATCGGAGTTATCTGTTTATCACATTATTCTTTTAGTAGTGGTAGACACCTTGAAGCTATTTTTATCGGTTTATGGGCACCGACAATTTTAGGTTTCCTTAATTATTTTAAAAACAACTCATAATGGATCCACTATTCCTATATTCTATAGTAGTTACGACTATTTTTCTAGTCTGGATTATTTTTGTTATACGCTCTTATAATAAAAATTATAATCAAAAAAATGATTAGTTGTCGAACGATGGCTTTTTTCAATTGATTGATAATTGTATTATGTATTCCGGGAATTAAAAACTTCTGGTATCTGACAAACCGGAATAATTACGAAGTTTTAATCTTGCTATTTTGGTTGTTGACACCTTCAGTATATAGGTTTGTAGAAGAAATTTTCATAGGATGAACCCTATGAAACTAAAATGAAAAAATCCTCAAAGGCACAGTCGTAAATTCCGGACTATACAGACTGACTTGCCATAATAATTTTTGTTTATCTATTGATTATAGTCATTCTCTGAGGATTATAATATAAAACAACTAATAAAGCTCATAAAAAATGTGCTCAAAAGGTTTTTAATAGTGTCCAATAAAGTTTTATACAAGGTATGAAATTTATAAGCAGATGAGACTCTGATAAGGCATTAGCTTTGTTTTTTGTGAAACGTTTGATGCGTTCGTTTTAAAACTAAACAAAAATTAACAAAACGCTATCATTAGCAACACAGAACCCTTTGTATATTTGGGATGAGAGGGATATTCAGCTAATTTTAAAAGAGATTTTTAAGAATATCTATAAGATATAGTATATGAAAAAGGAAGAGTATAAAATCCATATTGTTGGTGCCGGGATCAGTGGTTTAATAGCCGCTCAGATATTAGAAAACCACGGATACGCACCTGTTATTGTAGAAGCTACAGATCGTGCAGGTGGGCGTGTCAAAACAGATGTGATCGATGGATATCAATTAGATCATGGATTTCAGGTGTTACTAACTGCCTACCCTGCGGCTCAGAAATATCTGGATTTTGAGAAATTATCTTTACAAAAGTTTTTATCAGGAGCATCTATTTTTACTAATGGGAAACTAAAAACAATAGGTGATCCAATTCGTAATGCTTCTCTTTTGATTCCTACCTTGTTCTCTAATATTGGTAATTTTTCTGATAAAATAAAGGTGTTAAGACTCAATGCTATGTTGAAGAAAAAATCAATTACTGATATTTTTAGGGACAATGAGATGAGCACTTTAACATACTTACAGGACTATGGCTTTTCTGAAGAAATGATTAATCAGTTTTTTAGACCTTTTTTTAGCGGAATCTTTTTAGAGCCTAATCTGGAAACCTCAAGTCGCATGTTTCAATTTGTGTATAAGATGTTTGGAGAAGGTGATGCGGCATTACCAAAAGATGGAATTGAGGCAATCATAACTCAATTGGTTTCAAAATTAAAGAAAACAAAATTCTTATATAATACCTCTGTAAAACAAGTTATCGACGGTAGTGTTTTCTTGGACAACGGAGAAGAGTTAAAAAGTGATTTTACGATTGTTGCTACCCAAGCACATCAGCTAATTCCCAATCTTAATAATCAAGAGATGGAATGGAGGTCTTGTGATACCTTATATTTTGAAGTTGATGATAGCGTTATTGACAAACCTCTTATTGGTCTTATTGCTGATAAAGATGCTTTGATTAATAATATTTTTTATCACACTAGTTTGAAAACTTCTGGGACTCCCAAAAAAGAACTATTGTCAGTAACCGTAGTTAAAGATCATCATCACGATGAAAAAGAGTTAATAAAAGAGGTTATCGGAGAGTTAGATCGATTCTGCGGCATTACAGGATGTACATTTATGAAGCATTATCATATCAAAAATGCACTTCCAAAATTACAAAACTTGCAATATGAGCTTTCTGAGACAGAAACTAAACTAACAACTAGGATTTTTCTAGCGGGAGATCAATTGCTTAATGGATCACTTAATGCAGCTATGATATCCGGCGAGCGTGCGGCTTTGGGAATTATAAAAACCTTAGAAGATGGCTTGATTGTAGAAGAATTCACTTCAGAATTTAATTGAAAACAAGAAAATTTATACAGTATACTTATATTCAAGTAACGTCTCCATATCTGTGTATTCTAAGGCTTTCTGATGACAGCTTTCTAGTATAATCAGAGGTGCTTTTCCGGCTTTTTTAGCTTGTAACCATCTGGAAATACACAAGCACCATTTGTCACCCGGTTTCAATCCTGGAAAATTCCAATATGGCATGGGAGTAGATAGATCATTTCCTCTGGATTTTGTATACTTCAGAAATTCTGAAGTCATTATCGCGCAAATAATATGTGTACCAGTATCTTGATCTGTAGTTCTGCAAAATCCATCTCTAAAATAACCGGTTACCGGGTCATTGCAGCAAGATATCAATGGAGTGCCTAGTACATTTAATTCGCTAGTCATTAGCTATTTGGTTTAAGATGAAATTTAAATCGAATCTACGTGTGGAAACTTTTGATCATATTCAGTCTTTAATCGCATTAATTTTTTGAAGAAAGGAGCATTTTCTCGATGCGTGCGATTATTCTTAAAATGAATAAACTTACCCTGTGCATGAATACTAATTCCATTTGTTTTGTAAAGATAAAACTGATAATAGGGGATCACCCAAGTAAAATTTTGTAATCCTTTATTAATAGTTATCAAAATCCCACCTGGCCTTAATTCTATACTACCATAATTAATATCAGAAACCGTATTTAAATATTTCTTTAGATTAGGACTAACTTCATTAATGATCATACGTTTAGAACCTATACCATTAAGTTTGATTGAGCTTAATAGTGAAAAAGGCTTTCCGACCAAGTCGTTTATAAGTTCTTTGTTCTTTTTATCTGAATATGTAGTCTCTAATAACATTTTTTAAGGGTTCTTGATTATGAAAAAAGAAATTATACAGTGGGTACTCCTTTCAGACGTTTCTCTATTTTCCTTTTCTTCTCAGTAAGCCGTTTCATAATATCCATAAGTTTAGATTCTTTTGTTTTTTTATAGATTTCATTAATGGCTAGAATAAGTGATTTGGCTTCTCTGGAAGCTTCTACTCGATCACTAGTAGTCATATTACTCATCTTTCTACTTTCAAACTCTAAAGCTTTTTCAATAAGTTCCATATCTTCTAATTTTGTATAAAGATATATAATGTTTAATATTTTTTACAAATGTTTAAACAAAATTAACTATTGTAGAATGCATTGCTATTAGTACCGAAGTGATATTTAACAGATTTCTCCTAAAAATTAGAAAGAATTTTATATTCCTTGGATCGAATCTACAGGATAATCGTGTTGTTCAGGTTTATTGTTGTGTTCTATTCTTCCTAACTCTTTAAGTCTTCTGAAATGAGAAGCAAGAGCATAAAAGACGGTAGGTTTTAGGTTATAATTGAATCCATATTCCTTTGCTGTTGTTTGTATAATAGGTGCAATTGCAGGGTAATGTATATGACATACATTTTGAAACAAATGGTGTTCGATCTGAAAATCCAGTCCACCTATATACCAGCTAAACAGTCCATTCTTTCTTCCAAAATCTGATGTGGCTAGCAATTGATGTACCAACCAATCATTATGGATGGTATTGTGTTCATCTGGCAACGGCTGATACGTACCTTCAACTACATGTGCCATTTGGAATACAGTACTCATAATCATGCCGGCAGTTGCGTGTAAAATAAAAAAGCCAATTAATATTTGCCAAAAGGCGAAATCTGTAAGAAGCAGTGGCAGACCAATGATTAAAGTAATATAGATAACCTTTGTAATGACAAGCTTAACGACTTCCAATGTGGGGTCGGCATGTTGTTGTTTGGTTATCCCTTTTCTATTATATTCCAATAATACCGATATCTCTCCAAAAAGTCTTACAAAGGTCATGAGTCCATAAAGCGGAAAGGCATATAAATGTTGATAACGATGGTATTTTTTAAGTGGGGCGTGCTCGCACAATCGTATCACACTGATAGTGGAAATATCAGTATCATAGTTGAATATATTTGTAAAGCTATGGTGATTGACATTGTGCTGTATCTTCCAGTTTATAGTATTGCTGCCTAACAGAAACATTGTAGAAGCAACAAGTTTATTCACCCATGCTTTTGAAGAATAAGATCCGTGGGCTCCATCATGCATAACTGACATACCTATTCCTGCCTCGCCTATACCCATAAGAACAACCATTCCCAAGGCAGCTAAAGGGGATAGAGGTATGGTGAGTATAATTATGAAAGGTGCCAGATAAGCCCCTAACATAATAACCGTTTTTAGGTGCATCTTGAAGTTTCCGTAAATAGAAATATTCTTATCCTTAAAATAAGAACGTACTCGTTTTCTCACCTCACGAGCGAATTTCTGTTCATTATCGTTATCGCTACGGAATTTAATATTTTCCATAATAATCTTACAATAATTTTTATAATAAATAAATTGTAAATTTCAGAGTTAAACAATGACATTGATCATTTTTAAGTATCTAATTCACTTCCCCTAAAAATTCATTCGTAATAAAACATTAGGAACAATACTCAGAGAATTTTGCGTTACTTCCTCAACTTCTCCCGCGGTATTAATTCTATAATAATTGTTGATTATATTTTGCTGGTCCAGTAGATTCCATACAGATGCTCCTATACTTAGTTGATGTTTTTTGCCTAAGTGAAGTTGATACATGGCAGAAAGGTCTACTCTAAAATATTCATTAAGGCGATCACTGTTGGTTGGGTCATAGTTTATAGTATCATCGGTAACCTCATTATTTAGCTCAGGTCTGGTAGTTGGATTCCCGGAGTGCCAGTTAAAGCCGGCAGAGACTTTTAGGTTTTTAGTCGAGTAGGTAGCACCCAACCCTACACTATGTGTGATGTCAAAATTACTTGGGAAATTAATTTCCGGTAGGGAATCAAAAGTGTAGTCACTATTCAGATATGAATAACTACACCAAAAATTAATATTGTTAAATCGTTTTCTTATTAAAAAATCAACTCCGATAGCCTCATAACTACCATCAGTTTTTACAAATTCATAATCATTCTGAAAACCTTGACTTTGTGTTGTGATTCCGTCAACGTCTTTATAATAACCTTCCATCGTTATCAACCAGTTTTTTTTATTAAAACTCACACCTGCAGATAGCTGTTTACTGGTAATAACAGGGATGGAATCATTGTTAGAAAGTTGCCATCTTCGTTTTTCGATTCCCAAAAAATCATTCTGAAAATTAATTACCTGAGAAGTATTTTGATTTTTGAGCTCTCCTTGTATTTCAAAGGTAAAATCATTCAGGAATTTTTGATTGAAACTTATTCTGGGTTCCCATAAATGTTTTTTAAACTTATCTAAATAATTATACCGAATTCCAAGCGTAAGATTGGTAAGCTTATTTTCTGAAGTATAATATGCCTGAGAAAATAGACTATGTGTTCTAAGCACTTCAGATATCAATAATCTAAACAACGGATCGTCTACATCATCAAGATTGGTAACTTTGGTTTCTATAAATTGGTATCCATTATCCCAACGGATTCTATCAGAAAGATTATACATCGTATGTAATTTGATACCCGTTTCGGATACTATATTCTCTTGTAATGATCGCTGGGATCTGATCAGATTTGTATTAAAAGCCTTTAGTTTATAATCTGTTTCATAAATCTGAAAATCTGTTTTAAACTTATTATTCCAGGTCCGCTTATAGTTTAATCCTCCCGCAATACTGTTTTGTGATAAACTACTCTCTATGGATCGTTCAGTACCATTGATCGTAGCGCTCTCATTAAATACTAATTCATTATCTATATTTATAAAGTTAAGTCTAATTTCATCGCTATCACTTATTTTATATAACCATCTAAAGGAGAAGTCATAGAAATTAAATTCTTCATTAGAATTTCTTACATCAGCCAGATTCGTTTCTACTTCTGTATCCTGAGAAATTCTTTCAAAATAAGTATCATAGGTTGGTGTTTTTACCAGATCGCTCAAGGATTTTCTACCGGCTATCTGTATGGATGATTTTTTGCTTAGAGGAATATCCATAAAACCATTAAAATCAATAAAACTGAGACTTATATTACCATTAAAATTATCATTTAGTTTGGTGTCAGTTTTCATAGAAATGGTACTGGATACTCCATCGGTATAACTTGCATCAGTAGCATTTTTTTGCAAAGAAACCTTCTTGGTGATGTTTGGGTTAAAAACTGAAATCAAACCAAAGAAATGACCCGATTGATACATTTTTATGTCATCCCATAGTAATAGATTCTGGTCGTGAGTACCACCTCTAACATTAATATTAGAAACGGTTTCGTTACTGCTTTGTATACCGGGAAATGCCTGAACAGACTGCAAAACATCAGATTCTATAAGTCCCGGCAGCATACTGAATTTAGAAAAATCTATCTGAAAAGAACCATCTTTCAGCTTATCAATACCTTTTATTAAATAAGTTGATAAGATGATTTCTGAAAGCGTTTCTTCTTGCCGTACTAATGCAATAGATAAACAATCATCCGTATTAAAACCACTATAGGATACAGTACGTGTTTTGTAACCAAGATGACGGATTTTTAATAGTTCATTTTCCGCATCAATGTTTAGTTCAAAATATCCATCAGTATTGCTGGTGGTAGAAGTACGCTTGCCTTGAATAGAAGCGTTGACGATCGGTTTTTGAGAATCTTTATCTTTTAAATAACCACACACCAATATGGTCGTTTTCCTTTTTTTGATAAGCACAAAATTATCATCTATGACCGTAAATACTAAGTTGGTTTGCTTCCGTAGATAATCGATCACGGATTGAAACGGAAAGTCCAAAACAGGAGGTACGATCTCGATGTTTTTTACCGTTTCTTCCTCATAATTAAATTGATAGTTGTATTGATTCTGTATTGTAATCAATATGTCGGTAAGAGATTGTTTTTTATCAGCATCCTGCCCCTGAATGTTTGTACAGAAGAATATAGCTACAAAAACTAAAAAATAAATCTTATTACTGCTCACTATGTTTTATAATGACTTGATTAGACGTTTCTATAATGTATGTCAAGTCTAATGGTTCAGTTATAGATTTTAGGGCATTTTCCAGATTATTATGAACAAAACCTCCGGTAAAAAGTCGTTCTGACTCTTTGGTATCTAAGCTAATTCTTAAGTCATATTGTCGTTCTAATTCGGCAATGACTTCTATGAAAGGTACGGCTTTAAAACTACTTCTGTTATTTGTCCATGATGGTTTTTGGAATACGGTTTTATCAAAAGTAATAACACCATTTACAATTCTAAAGGTTTCTCCTGCAATCAGTTTTTTCGAATCTTTTTTATGGGTAACTTTTACAATTCCTTCAAAACACGTTACCTCAAAATAATCTTCACGTTGTTTTACACTAAATTTAGTTCCTAATACACTTACGGTACCTTTTGGTGTTACAACATCAAATTTTGCACCTTTTGCAACTTCAAAAAATGCCTCGCCTTCTAAATTGATGGCTCTGTTTTGATCCCAGTTTTTTTCATCATACCTGATTTCCGATAATGCATTTAAGACAACAGTAGATGAGTCTGGTAGTTCTATGGTAGTTTTTTGGCTAGCTAATGTTTGTATCTGTATATCATTATTAAAAAAGAAAAGAAAATAGACACCAAAAGCAATCACAAATATACTGGCTATTCTTAGAAATGGTGTAACCCATTGTAATCTTCTTACGGGCACGTTTTTTGGAGGTAAGCGTTTCTCTAATGCATCAAAATCATCAACAGTAGAAAAATTAGATACTTTAAAATGTTTTATATCATCGACAATATCCACGTGTAACTGATAATCATCCATTTTTTTAAAAGCCACCAACTCTTCCTCAGTAAGTTCTTCTTCTGATAACCACTTTTTTAGTAAGTATTCTTTATCCATTTTTGGCAATTTATCTTCTTCGTTATTCATAAGACAACTATGTGCTTATTTATCCTGATTATTTTATGTTAAATCCCTTTAATTCAGTTTTTAACTTGTCAAAAGCACTATAAATTCGATATTCTACTACTTTTTTGGTTACTCCTAACATCTCTGCAATTTCGATATGTTTTTTTCCTTCAATCTTACTTAACACAAATGCAACACGCTGCTCTTCAGAAAGATTACTAATTGCTTTTTGATATTTTTGAAGAAACTGATCTTTTTCCATTAAAAACTCTGGAGTCTCATTGGTATACTGTTTTGGAGTTAGTTTTTGATAGGCTAAAACTACTTTTTGGTGTTTAATTTCATTGAGGGTTAAGTTATTAGCAGTCGTAAATAAAAATGCCTTTGCTGATTTTACTTTTTTACAATTTTCCCAAAGCTTTATAAAAGCTTCCTGAGTTTTATCGTTAGGATTAAAACGTTCTCCAAATTTATAGTATAGATAATCATGTAAGTCCTTTGCATACTTTTCATATAATCTAGAAAAGATTTTTTTATCGCAAATATTTTGATGGTTATCTTCTGGCAAAAGAGTACTGATTTTGAAATTACATAAAGGTAGAAATTATTTTTTTAGTTTTTTTCAGGACTTTTTGAATTTAAGTTGTCTTGGTAGTACATAATTAAAAACTCAAATCATGAAATCAATTTTAAAATTTAGTTCTTGGATGCTTTTTACTTCTATTCTGTTGTTCTCCTGTAGATCAGAAGAGAGAGAATTTGAACAAGCTCCGGAAGAAGAAGTGTTAGAAGCCAATTCTCAAATCGCTAACTTGATGCAGCGAACCTCTATGAATGATGGATCTCTGGATAATATTCTCGACCGTTCTAATTGTTTTTCTATACAATTTCCGGTAACGGTTACTGCAAATGGCCTGGAGATCATAATTACCAATGAAGATGGTTTAGACACTGTAGAAGATATTTTTGATGAATTAGAGGATGACGATGACACCATTACTTTTAGTTTTCCTATTGTTATTATCCTAAGTGATTTTACAGAAGTTACTATCAACAATAATACAGAACTTGAAAGTTTCTCTGGTGATTGTAATGGAGAAGATGAGGAAGATGACGATATAGAATGTATAGACTTTCAGTACCCAATAACAGCGTCTTTATTTAATACGAACAATGACCTGATTGGTGACGTGACTATTACCAGTGACAATGAGTTATATGACTTTATTGACGACTTAGAGGATAATATCATTGTAAATGTTGATTTTCCGATTACGGTTATTCTTTCTGATGGATCAACAGTAGAGATCAATAATCTTATTGAATTAGAAAATGTGATCGAAGACGCTGAAGATGATTGTGATGAGGATGACGATTATGATTTTGATGATGATGATTGCAATGATTGTAGTACAGATCAACTTTCTACAATTTTAACCACATGTACCAATTGGATCGTAGACAAGTTAGAGCGTAATGATATGGATTTAGAAGATCAATATTCACAGTACGTTTTCAACTTTGCTACAGATGGAACATTAACTGCGGTGTCCAGTAGTGATAATTTTTCCGGAACCTGGGAAAGTAATGGCACAGGAAATAGCATCGTAGTGACTGTAGATATTCCAGATTTGGTTGATTTTAATAACAACTGGATTTTACATGAAATTGAACAATATACGAATGAAACAAAAGTCGACTTGAGATTGGGAGATGATCGACTTAGGTTCGAGAGCGATTGTAATAATTAAAAAAGGGATGTAACTAATAAACTACCTCGATGCAAGTATACGAGGTATTAGATGTATGCGGCTCGGCAGACGAGCCTGAGATCCCGCTGAAAAAGCGGGATTAGTTCAACTATCTATTTTGAATACATTGCTATGCAACTTTTCAAAACAGAGTTTCACTAATAAAACAAACATAATCATGAAAAAAGGATTTTTTTATAGCATGCTGGTGATGATCAGTTTTGCATTAATGTCTTCGACCTGTTCTAGCGACGATGATGGAATGAATGGAAATAATAACAGTGCAGAAATACAACTGATTACGAATACCATGCAGTCTGGTACTTGGAGAATCACAAACTTTGTGGATTCCGGACAGGATGAAACCAGTAATTTTAGCGGTTATAATTTTTCATTTAATACAGATGGCACTCTAGTCGCGGATAATGGAACAACCACAGTGAATGGTACCTGGTCTGTTACCGATGATGATAGCAGTAGTGATGATAGTAGCAGCGATGATGATATTGATTTTAATATCGCTTTTATCTCTCCATCTAATTTTGAAGAATTAACTGAGGATTGGGAAATTTTAACTCGCAGCAGTTCCAAAATAGATTTGCGTCATATCAGTGGCGGAAACGGAGGAACGGATCTATTAACTTTTGAAAAGAATTAACAGATTTCTTGTTATACTGTTTGAAAAAGTATAAACGCATTTTGCCCCAAAACTTTTATTGAAAAAACGACTTCATACACTTGAAGTCGTTTTTTGTTTTAGCGTTATTTAGAGTTGATGCTAATTGTTATTCACTTTTTTTTCGTTTTTAGCAAACATTCTCCGAACATACGCATCCTGGAGCAAATGAATTTTCACATGTGTCATCACAATCTCTCGATTGGCATAGACCAGCTTTACTCGCGCAACCTGGAGATTGCTCAGTCATTAGTGCGACCTTACCACCAGATATTTTATTTAAGTTTAAATTAGAGATTACACTTTTGTTTAATTTCAATTTGCTTAATGTCTTTTTTTTCATGGGTATATCATTTAAATTAATAAAAAATAGTTTTATAATTGATCATATTCCTTTAAGAAGAACTACTAAAATTATATTAACTATATCACGATGTTACCAGAATGAGAGTTCTGTTACCCAGGATATTCATTTTTTTAATAAAAAAATAGGAAAGTGTAGTATGTTTCAAGCTTAGAAGAGTAATTTTTTTAGAGCAGAAGGCAGTTGTTTAGAAATTTTAGACAATTTCCATAGTCCAATTAGAACTTGATATATTGAATCCTGTAGACCGAATTCCATACTTTCTGTTAACCGCTTGGCTAATCTCATCCGACGAGGGTTCTGGTCTTTCTGTAACTATTTCCACAGTCATTCCTTTTAATGCCTTTCCTGAACTTCTAACACAGGTTAATTTCCATAATCTCATAGCATCGTTTTATTGAACTTTAGTGTAAATTAAATATCCCACAAATAAAAGTAGAATCAGAATCGCGAATATTACTGATAACCTTTTATTGCTATTAATTATCCCTGCAATCAAATCAAGTAGTGCTTCAAGCATCGGTTTATTGAATTTAAAAATTAATTTTCACCCTCTAAAGCGCTAATTTCTTTTTGAAGTTTCTTCAAGTAATCCTTGTCTTTTTGGGAATGATTCTTAGCAGAAAATATTAATATAGCAGCCAAAAGTATTATTATCCCATTCTGGACATAACCAATTGATAAAAAATCAAAAAAGGATTCACTATTTATTTTAGATGAGAAAAATTTAATAAAGAAAACTATTATGACAAACAAAACAATGTGAATTATAATCGAGCTAACTTTTGATTTAGCAATTTTCTTTGTCAGCTTTTCAATTAGATCTTTTTTAAACGCTATTTTTTTCTTGATTTCATTATCTTCCATACTATAGAAATTATCGGTTTATTAGATTTTCAATGCAATTTACTTATTTGAACAAATAAAAAGGCTAATAGTATTATTGGAATGGCCGAAAAGAACATCCCAAAGCCTATATATTTTTTCTTTGAAAGAAAAAACATTAATCCGAAAACTGGGATTAAAATAACGGATAACAAAGCCCAAAATCCATGTTCTAATACATAAGTCTAAAACACCTACCGCTCCGCAAAGTCTCCTGACTTTGAGGAATTGCTCACCAACGTATACTTTTGGTAAATGCCGATTGTTTTAATACATCGATTTTCGAATCATTTAATCAATCTCGGATTGCAAATCCGAGTTATCCGGTTTACTTATAATTTTTTAAATAATCATGTCTAAGTTTCATCCATTCAACCCCTTCTTTTTTAAATGATCTCGAGTACAATTCTTTTTCAACTATTTGTTCCAAATATTGTTCAATTGTATTTGTAAATTCATCTAGATACTCATTTAAGTTAATACGTTCAGCTTCGTTTTTGCCAACTATAATAATACTGGTGGCTTCTTTGTTTAATGATGATTGAGCTATTCTAAAATAGTCAAAATTCTTATTTCTATCTAAATACCTTGTTGAATGAGAAGCTATTTTATTTCTTAATTCTATAGCATTCAGTTTTTTAAGTTTTTTTCGGATTTCCTTTTGATTTTGAAAATTGAATAGTCTGAGTAAATCGGTCATAACACCTATTTGTAAATAGCAAGCATTTAAAACACCATAAAGTCTTAAATACATTTCCCCTTGTCTATACTCATTGGTATATAATCCATTCTTTTTAAAATCTTTTATTGCAGATTGAGCATCTTCCATTTGGTCAATACAAGCCCGATATAACTCATAATCATAGAGATTTTGGAATTTCAATTTTTTAGTCAGTTGTTTAATATGTTCTTCATTATTAGAATAGAATTTAATATTCGCATATCTTAAAATTCCGTCTAAAATTTCGCAGTAAATTTCAATTTTTGATAGCTTATTCAGATGTTGTTCGTCGGTCATTCTAAAAATTGTGGTAATAATTATTTTATTGAATTTTAAATTTCGTAATGCCTATTCATGGCATTTTTGACATTAGTCATATCACTTCCTTTTCTTTCGCAATATTCAATTAAATCGAGTTCAATTGAAATCTGTAATTCGTGAGCCTTTGATGTAATAGCTTTTGTCTTTTCAAATAATTTATTAAAATAGGTATCTGATTTAATTTCATCTTTATTTTCTGTAATACTATGATGAATAAGCCAATTTCTTTCTTTGAGCAGATTTGATAATTCAATCTCCAAAGGTTTGGGTAGTAATGATTCTTTTTTGACGTTGTGTAGAGCCTTACCAAATGTGTAAAATCTTTTCTTTTCTAGAAGATCATCTGCTTCTTTCTTTTGATCTGGTTCTGTTTTTTTTAAAACAATCGCGTGGCTTAACGCGTCCTCTAATATTTGAACTGCAAATAGAGATTCTCCCAATAAAGCGTAAAGATGTATTTCTTTTTGGGAGGCTTTTTTAGATCTGTACTTCATCTTTTCATTCATTTTATTAATATACAGATCAAATTAAGATATTCTCTACGCAATGTTTTTGCGTATTATATCTTTTTATTGAACTTTATTTTTTAATTATTTCAGTTTTAAACTCTTCTAAAAGCTCCCTGTTAATGTCCGTAAAGATTATTTGAGTTTCTAAAGTATCTTCTCCAGGTATGTCAACTTCGAAAGACATTAATCCCTCAAGGAATACATCGAATAATTCTTGTGTTCTTTCTGTGAAATAAAACTTGCTTTCCCAGTAAAATTTATCTAAACTTTTTCGTTGTTTAAAAACTTTTTGTTTAAAGTCATTATTATACATTTGTCTATCAATAAGAATTTGAATCTCTACAATCTTATTATGAATTTCGATAATCTTTGCCACTTTTTTTTCATAGAAAAGCGGTATCTAAGTTCTTGTTTCTTATAACTATGATCTAAATAAATTATTAAGAGATATCCCAGACTTCCAAGAAAAACAGTAATCAACACTGAGATTTGAGCCCAATATTCTAGTAGTATTTTCATAATTTTATTGAACTTTTAATTTACCATTCTGTTAAGATTACATTTCCGCTATGGTGTATTGTTATTTTACATTTGAAATCTCCCATCAATTCTTTGTATTATCCCCCGCTCCGCAAAGTCTCCTGACTTTGAGTGATCATTTACTAATATATACTTTTTGTTTTATAATTAGTAGTTTTAGCAATAGTTATACTAAAAAAGAAAAAATTTACCACAGGAGCTGTTATTTTGATTTTAACCTTATTTCATATTCTATGAAGTTGAGAGACTTCTAGAAGTAATGCTTTCCAACCACATCCATTAACCCAACCTGACAAATATCATAGTTCCACCGTAGCAGCAATAGTATTTTTATGATATCAAATGATCAAACAATGAAAAATATCCTCCTTCCTACCGACTTTTCAGAGAATGCCAGAAATGCGATTGATTATGCGTTGGAGTTCTTTAAAAATGAGTTGTGTACCTTTTATGTGCTCAATGTTCAAAAAGCATCCAATTATATGACGGATGATTTGATGGCTGCTCCTGCAAATACTTCTGTACATCAATCTGTTTTGCAGGGATCAAAAGAAAAATTGAGTATCCTATTAGAAGAGCTCAAAGAAGAAGTAAAGCATGAAAATTATACCTTTCAGGCGCTTACCGATTATGATGTTTTTACAGATGCTATTAAACAAACGGTAAAGTCAAAAAATATTGATCTTATTGTTATGGGAACTAATGGTGCAACCGGAGCCAGAGAAGTGGTTTTTGGTAGCAACACACTCAATGTCATACGTAAGGTGGATTGTCCGGTATTGGTCATTCCGCAAGGATATGTTTTTAAAAGTCCGAAAACGATTATGTATACGATTGATTATAATGATCACTTTAAAACAGAAAACATAGAACCATTGGTAGACACCTTGATGAAGTACAAAGCTTCTTTGAGGATTCTGAAGATCAAAGAAGATGATACTGTGACCATAGCAGAATTTGATGATAAGAAACATTTAAAAGATTTCTTTAAAGATATCAATCACACCTTTCATTCTATTACCAATGTTCCTACCGCCTTAGCCATCGACAGCTTTGTACAGATTATGGATGTGGATATGAATGCGATGTTTATTCATAGAGAAACATTTCTGGAACGATTCTTTCACGGCTCAGAGACTTCCAAAATAAGCTATGGTACTAGAGTTCCACTGCTTATTATGCATAATTGATGCTGTAAAAAATCGATCATGAGATGGTGTATATTGCTTTTCTTATCCTATACTTTTTGGCAGGAATCGTAATTGTCATTAAACTGATATTGTATGGTGTGCGTCCAACTAAAACCTTGGCTTGGATGTTGGCTATTTTTACAATTCCCGTTGGTGGAATGTTGTTCTATTTGCTGTTAGGTAGAAACCGAAGAAAGAATAAGCTGTTTCAATTAAAGCGAACAGATGAAATCATTTCTTATTTAGAAAAAGCAGAAAGCCATTATGAGTCCGTCACAGAAGAAGAGTACCAGGAACATCAGAAACTGATTAGGCTTATAACCATGAACTGTGGTTTTGCGCCCAGTGCAGGTAACCGGCTGAAGCTTCTTAAAAATGGAGATGCTACCTTTCAAGCGATTTTCGAAAGTTTACAAAAAGCGGAACATTTTATCCATTTGCAGTATTATATTTTTGAAGATGGTGAATTAGCCGAAGGACTGTTCGAACTTTTTAAACAAAAAGTAAAAGAAGGTGTTCAGATACGTATTCTCTACGACGGAATAGGAAGCAGATCCTTAAGCAAAAAGTATATTAAAAAGCTGCAGAAAGCAGGAGTAGAGATCTATAGTTTTTTACCGGTGAAGTTTGGTAAATTTTTATCCTCTTTAAATTATAGGAACCATCGCAAAATTATTGTGGTGGATAATAAAATAGCCTTTACCGGAGGTATTAATGTTGCGGATAAATATCTAAAAGGGGATCCTGACTTAGGGATCTGGCACGATATGCATTTACAGCTAGAAGGCCCTGTGGTGCATAGTTTACAGGCAATTTTTGTAATGGATTGGTTCCTGATCAGTAATCAAGACGATATTTTGAGTCCTTCGTATTTCACAACATATAAAAAAATGGGAAATATGACCGCCCAAACGGTACATAGCGGTCCGGATGAAGATTTTTCGGCTACCCGACAACTGTATTTTTCTCTGATCAATGAAGCCAAAAACTATGTGTATATCGCTAATCCTTATATCATTCCCGGAGAAGCAATCTTAGAAGCATTAAAAGTGGCAGCATTAAGTGGGGTAGAGGTAAGATTGTTATTGTCCGATATTTCTGACAGTAAGATCGTACGATGGTGTGTGCGATCTTATTTTGAAGGATTGATGGAGGCTGGTGTTAAAATATATCTGTTTTCAGATGGTTTTTTACATAGCAAAACGATTGTTACCGATGATACGGTTTCTTCTGTAGGGACTACGAATCTTGATCTCAGGAGTTTTGAGCAGAATTATGAAGTAAACGTGGCAATCTATGATGATTCTTTTGCAATCGAATTAAAAAATGATTTTTTAAGGGATTGTGAACAGAGTATTCAGTTAGACTATGCTACTTTTGTAAAGAGACCTTGGATAGAAAAGTTAAAAGAAGGAGTGGCTAAAATTTTTAGTCCGGTTTTGTAGAAAATTTCAGAATATGGAGACCTTAAAAAATATTGGTTTGGTACTCTCGGGTGGAGGATTTAAGGGAGTTGCTCACATTGGTGCCATTAAAGCTATAGAAGAAGCTGGCTTGATACCTAATTTTGTTTCGGGTACAAGTGCCGGCGCCATTGTAGGATCATTATATGCTGCCGGATATACCATAGAGGAGATTAAAGATTTTTTTGGTAAAATTCCATTGTTTAAATTAAATAGATTTACCAGAAAGAAAGCAGGATTTCTGGATTCTGAAAAGTATTACGAAGATCTAATTGATTATTTTCCGCAGAATTCTTTCCAAAGTCTAAAGAAAAAACTGTTCATAACAGCAACCAATTTGGTAGAGGGAACAGTCAAAGTTTTTAGTAAAGGAGAATTGATTAAACCCATATTGGCTTCAGCAGCTTTTCCCGGAGTATTCTCTCCGGTAAAGATAGAAGATCAATTATATTCTGACGGTGGGATCTTAGATAACTTTCCGATTGAACCATTGCAGGAGCATTGTGATATGATTATCGGTATTGATGTTACACCAATAAAAAAACCAAAAATTTCTGATTTTAAACACTCCTATAATGTGATGCAGCGAGCTTATTATTTACGAGCAATGCCAAATTCTGAAACAAAGTTTAAACTTTGTGACCTTATCATTCAGCCAAGAGAACTTGTAAATCACGGAATTTTTAGCAGTGGAAACTTGGATAAAATATTTGATGTTGGATATCAGGAGGCAAAACAACAATTAGCAGTATATTTTGAGAATCAAAAGCAACAACAAGAACAATGATTCAGGAACTTAAGAATAATTACGGACATCTTTTTGAAAATGAACTATTAGAAGAAATTAATAGTGTGGCAACTTTTAAGGAGGTTTCTGAAGGTAATGAACTCATAAAACCAGGAAGTTATATCAAATCGATGCCATTAATTATTAGCGGTGCGATTAAAATATTAAGAGAAGATCAGGATGGAGATGAGCTATTACTTTATTTTCTGGAAAGAGGAGATACTTGTGCTATGACATTGTCTTGTTGTATCGGTCATCATAAAAGCGAGATCAAAGCAATTGCAGAAACAGATTCTAAACTGATCATGATTCCTGTTGGAAAAATGGAAGAATGGACTGCAAAGTATAAATCCTGGAGGAATTTTGTTTTCGAAAGTTACCATAAACGACTCATGGAAGCTATTGAAACCATCGATAGTATTGCTTTCTTAAAAATGGATGAACGACTACTGAAGTATTTAAAAGATAAAACCAAAGTCAATAATGAAAACGTGGTGAACAATACCCATCAGGAAATTGCCTATGACCTGCACACGTCTCGCGTGGTCATATCCAGATTACTCAAAAAACTAGAAGTAGAAGGCAAGATAAAATTAAACCGCAATAGCATTAAAATTTTGAGTCTTTGAAGTTAGTAAATGAATTAGGTCGTATGGATTCGCATTCTAAAGCGGAGCTTTAAAAACCTTTTTTCACCAGTATAGGATTTGTTTTGCGTTAAAAAATCTTGAAGCCTTGTAAAGATTTTAGCGAAACATATCCGGTTTTCAGTGAAACTGAAAAATACCTTACGACATAGCGTAAGCTGTGGGCGAGATGGTGTGATGGAGCGCCTTTTCTTTTGTTTTCCAGCGCCTCATCTGGCGCACTCTTATCAGAGTACCCTTTGGGCGAGCAAAGAAAATGAAAAGAAGTTTTAATCATAGTTGATTAGTCTAATTTTTAATTCAATTTATTTAGCTGAAAAATAAAATAGTTAACTTCTATGTAACTAATGTTACTGTGATCACCATACCCTGAAGTTATTTTTGTCAAAAAAATAATTAATGGAAGTAATAGAAGTTCTAGGATATGTTGGTGCATTGACTATTGGAGTGGTATTAGGTCTAATAGGTGGTGGAGGTTCAATACTGACAGTGCCGGTTTTTGTATATCTGATGCATATTAATCCTGTAACTGCTACTGCATATTCATTATTTGTGGTTGGGTCTTCAGCATTGGTAGGAGCTGTTAAAAACATAAGAAAAGGATTGGTTAGTTTAAGAACTGCCATTGTATTTTCTATTCCTGCGTTTATTGCTGTGTATTTGACCAGAAAATTTTTGGTTCCGGCAATACCCGATGAACTTTTTTCGATTTTAGAATTTACGATCACTAAAAATATTGGGATCATGGTATTTTTTGCAATGATCATGTTGATGGCTTCCGTTTCTATGATAAAAAACAGAAAAGAAACACTTGAGAAAGAAACAATCGTAAGCTACAATTATCCTTTAATCATTGCAGAAGGTTTTGTAGTCGGAGCCTTAACCGGAATTGTTGGAGCAGGGGGAGGTTTTTTGATCATCCCGGCCTTAGTTTTATTTGCAAAATTACCTATGAAAAAAGCAGTGGCTACCTCTTTGCTAATCATTGCTATAAAATCATTAATAGGATTTATTGGAGACGTAGAAAATCTAGAGATAGACTGGATTTTTCTATTGTCATTTACAGGAATCTCTATAATCGGGATTTTTTTGGGAATGTATATTTCTAATTTTATAGACGGTAAAAAACTAGAAAAAGGGTTTGGTTGGTTTGTTTTAGTGATGGGTATTTACATACTTATCAAGGAATTGGCGTAATCATAATTTTCATTTTGTAACAATTGTTACTGTAAAAAGGTATTTTGAGTTGTATTTTTGAAGCTCAATAATAGAAATGATAAACTTCGATTTGCGAAGCACATTATAAAATATAAACATATGAAGATAGAACAAATATATACAGGATGTCTGGCACAAGGCGCTTATTATATAGAGAGTGCAGGAGAGGTGGCGATTATTGATCCACTACGCGAAGTAAAGCCATATATCAATAGAGCAAAAAATGACGGAGCAAAAATCAAGTACATTTTCGAAACGCATTTTCATGCTGATTTCGTAAGTGGACACGTAACCCTGGCGAAAGAAACCGGAGCAGAGATTGTGTATGGACCCAGCGCTAACCCATCTTTTGAGGCTACTATTGCAGTAGATGGACAGGAGTTTACACTAGGAGATATAACTATAGTTGCACTACATACTCCAGGTCATACGATGGAAAGTACTACGTACTTACTAAGAGATGAAAATGGTAAAGATCACGCTATTTTTAGTGGTGATACGTTGTTCTTAGGAGATGTAGGACGCCCTGATTTAGCACAAAAAGCTGCTCATATGACTCAAGAAGAATTAGCAGAAACATTGTTTGACAGCTTACGAAATAAAATTATGCCTTTGGCCGATGATGTAATCGTATATCCGGCTCACGGAGCAGGCTCTGCTTGTGGTAAAAACATGATGAAGGAAACGGTGGATTCTTTAGGAAACCAAAAGAAGATGAATTATGCGTTACGCGCGGATATGACCAAAGAAGAGTTTGTAAAAGAAGTGACCGAAGGTTTATTACCGCCTCCACAATATTTTCCTTTAAATGTGAAGATGAATAAAGAAGGATATGAAGATATAGAAGAAGTCCTGGAAAGAGGAACCAAACCATTATCACCAGAAGAATTCGAAATGCTGGCAAATGAAACAGGAGCGGTTGTATTGGATGTAAGACATCAAAATGAATATGTAAAAGGACATATCCCTAGATCTATATTTATCGGAATCGAAGGTGGTTTTGCTCCTTGGGTAGGCGCTTTGATTGCTGATGTAGAGCAACCTATTTTACTAGTGGCTCCAGAAGGTAAAGAAGAAGAAACGATTACACGATTATCCCGTGTAGGTTTTGATAAAACATTAGGATATCTAGAAGGTGGTATAGAAGCCTGGAAAAAAGCAGGGAAAGATTATGACGCCATATCATCAATAACAGCAGAGGAACTTAAAAATAAATTGAACACAGAAGAGGTAGCAGTTTTTGATGTGAGAAAAGAAAGTGAATTTGTTGCAGAACATCTTGATAAAGCTAAAAATTCACCCTTAGATTTTATCAATGATCACCTGAATGACTTTCCTGAAGACAAATCATTCTATATACACTGTGCTGGTGGATATAGATCTGTAATCGCGGCATCTATCTTAAAAAGTAGAGGTATTCATAATCTTATTGATGTTGCCGGAGGTTTTTCTGCAATGAAAGAAGCTGGAATAGAAACCACAGATTATGTGTGTCCATCAACTTTAAAATAAATGGGATAAATACTGAATGAAAGAATTTAACAGGAAAAATCATTGGGAAACTGTATATAAAACTAAAGAGCTAAAGGACGTTAGCTGGTATCAAAAATCACCTGAAACTTCTTTAGAATTTATAAAGTATTTCCAAATTCCTAAGACCGCAAAAATTATAGATGTTGGCGGAGGTGATAGTCTTTTGGTAGACCACCTTCTTCAGCTTGGCTATCAAAATGTCACTGTTCTTGATATTTCTGAAACCTCGTTAAATAGAGCGAAAGAAAGGTTAGGCAGTCTTGCTGATCACGTAAATTGGATTGTAGAAGATATTGTTAATTTCAAACCAAAAGAAACCTATGATTTTTGGCACGACAGGGCAACTTCTCATTTTCTTACTGAAAAGGCGGAAATTGATACTTATATAGCGGCGATCCAAGACAACCTAAACCCAAATGGAATTTTGGTGATGGGAAGCTTTTCTAAAGATGGACCAAAAAAATGCAGTGGAATTGAAGTTACTCAATACTCAGAGCAATCAATGAATGATTTGGTAAAACCTCATTTCGAAAAAGTAAAATGTTCTTATGTAGATCATAGAACTCCATTCGATACCACTCAGAATTTTGTTTTCTGTGGATTTAGAAAAGTAGAAAACACCTTGCAATAAATTAATAAAAGAACTTTAAGCACATAAACAATGAATTGGATATATGAACCTTGGCCTTGGTATGTTTCAGGACCGTTAATAACATTAGTGATGTTTCTGTTGCTAATGATCGGCAAAAAATTTGGGATGTCGTCTAATCTAAGAACGATGTGTACCATTTGTGGAGCAGGAAAAACAGCGGATTTTTTTAAGTTTGACTGGCGAGCACAGCGTTGGAACCTTGTAGTAGTGTTAGGTGTAATTATAGGGGGTTTTATTGCAGAAAATTATCTGTCTGAAACTACGGATGTAGCCTTAAATCCCAAAGTCGTTACTGACCTTCAGACTAAAGGATTTAATGACGCAGGCAATGGATATATGCCGGATATGTTATTCTCTAATGATGCTTTTACAGATCCAAAGGGCATTGCAATTCTTATCATTGGTGGATTACTAGTCGGTTTTGGAGCACGGTATGCAGGAGGTTGTACTTCTGGTCATGCGATCTCAGGTTTGAGTGATTTACAATTACCATCTCTGATTGCTGTTATTGGTTTTTTTATCGGTGGTTTGGTAATGATACATTTAATTTTTCCCTTAATATTTTAGATAATGCGTACAATTATATATTTAGCAATTGGTATTTTTTTCGGAATTGTTCTATTTAAATCTGAGGCAGCGTCTTGGTTCAGGATTTATGAAATGTTTCAATTCGCGTCTTTTCATATGTATGGAATTATAGGTTCTGCAGTAGGACTTGGTATTATCGTGGTTCAATTGATTAAAAGATTTAGCATAAAATCCATTTATGGAGAAAAGATTAGTATAGCTCCAAAAGAAAAAAGTTATAGTCGCTATATACTCGGTGGAATTATTTTTGGATTAGGTTGGGCATTGGCGGGAGCATGTCCAGGTCCGATGTTTGTTTTGGCAGGAGCCGGATACTTGCCAATACTTATTGTAATTGCAGCATCAATTGTAGGGACTTTTCTATACGGTTTATTAAGAGATAAACTACCGCACTAATTCCATTGTGAGTTCATTTTCGGGAGTTTTATTTTGTTGCCAGCAGTTGATGTTATAAACAGTTGTTTCTGCAATATTTGTCAAAGCTTCTTTAGTTGCAAAAGCTTGATGAGGAGTTATAAGAACATTAGGGAACTCAAGTAGTCTTTGTAGTAACTCATCATTTGGTTTTGCTTTAGAATGATCATAGAAAAATACACTATGTTCGTATTCATATACATCAGCTCCATAGGCTGCAATTCTATTCCATTTTAGAGCTTCTACTATTTCCGTAGTATTTACTATGGCACCTCTGGCAATGTTAATGATGAATACTTCTCGTTTCATTAGCTGAATAAGATCTGCATCAATCATATAGTGGGTTGCAGAATTGAGAGGAACACTAAGCATAATGATATCTGATTGTCGGCATAGATCAGGTAATGCTACATATTCAATGTTATATTGTTTTGCAAAACTTTGATCCTCATCGATATCGTTGGCTATCACTTTGCATCCAAAACCATTCATGATCTTAGCGATTACTTTACCAATTCTTCCGGTTCCGATGATTCCAACAGTTTTATTATTAAGATCAAATCCTACAAGATTGCTTAAAGAAAAGTTATAAGAATGTACTTGGTGATCAGATACAATAAGTTTACGATTTAAAGCTAACAACAAGGCCACTGCATGTTCTGCAATGGCATTAGGAGAATATTCTGGTGTATGAGCAACTTTAATTCCTAGTTTTTGGGCAGTTTTTAGATGTATATTATCATAACCTGCAGAACGTAATGTGATATACTTGACACCGAAGTCTTTAAGTAATTCTAATATTTTTGATGAGGCATCATCTGCCGAAAAAATAGAGATTACATCAAACCCTAAAGCTAACATTGCTGTTTTAGAAGTAAGTCTTTCAGGAATATATTTGATCTGATATACATCACTATTTGCTTTTTCCAGAAAAGGGATTTCAAAATCTTTGGCGCTATATATCAATATCTTCATTGTTCAGTTCTTCTTCAATTATTAATAGTTTTTGGCCTTTAAGAGCCCAGATCAGTACTTTTATATAATCTCCTACAGCTTTTTTTACATTTTCAGGCTCTGTAATGTCAATAGATCCTTTCCAGATTAATTCTCTTTCTTTATCAGGGCATATGCAGTATAAAGAGGTTTCTGCGTGATAGATTTCATACTCTTCATAATACCCATCTTCGTAATAAATATCTTGATTCTGATAGTAGTCGTCTTTAAAACTCTTGAAATCTTTATCTAGATTTCTATATGCTTGTACAACAGTAACTTTGTCTTCTACGGCTAGTACTTTAGATAATAAAATAGCATCAAAACCGGCCTCCAGAAGTTTACCTTCCATGGCTAACAACTCTTCTTCAGTTTTTGGTGATTGGGTAAATGATTTTTCAAAAAAATCAAGGCTTTTTTCTGATGTAACTCCGTTCTTTTTAAGTGCTTGCGTAAGTTTTTTCTCAAATACTTTTCTTCCATCGGTATCGGCAGTCATTCCTATGACCAATACTTTATTTGCTTCAAAAGTATCAATGTCAGGGTTTTTCCATACCTCGACAAGCTCACTAGATGAACAACTCGTTAACAATCCTGCAACTATTAAAATGATATATGTGTTTAGTTTATTCATTGTTTCTTTTTATTATTTGATTAAGTCTATTTGCTATAGTATCTGTGTATTGAGCTGTTTTTTCTATGATGGATTCTCCAGAAATTACATCTACATCTTTTAGAGCAATGTTGCTACTCCCAACTGTGGATAAAATAATGAGTTTGTCCAATTGTTCAGGATGATTTTTTATGAACTTTTTTACGTTTCTGGGTGGACTTCCATATTCCCAGGAATTGATGAATATCATAGCATCCCATTTTTCAAGATTTACAGTGAATAACGTATATACATCTATTACCTTAAAATGAACTGTATCTTTTTCATACCTTCTTAAAATCCCTTTCACAACAGAATCTTTAAACTTGCTGCCTTGAGAAGCTATTAACACTTTTGTTTTAGCACTTGGGTCATGTACTTCAAAAGGAATAACGGTATCCATAGAATACGTATATTCATACCAAGCCCAGAATCCTATAAAGAGAACGACAAGAATTAACACTATTTTTTTTAATATGCTTATCAAAAGGATTACCGTTAGTTTAATAAACGTTTTTGTTTCCCTTTCTTAATGATAGCTTTGATAAGATCAAATATTCTTCTTTTAGTTTGTTTATAGCTGTCAAAATATATACTTACTTCTACCATTAGTTTTCCGTGATCTTCTTTATATTGTTTTTCTTCTTGCGGTTGATCAATACCATCCACAAGTATTGTAAGTTGATTACAGTGTCCTATTACTTTTTTTAGCAAAGGATTAATGTCTTTTCTATTTTGATTAAGTTCATTGATTATTTCACTGCTTTTTTCAAAAGTCTTTTCTGAGATCAGTTGTACAGTGTAATTTTCTATTAGTTCATCTAAAAAATGTTGCTCATCTTTGATGAACTTTAACTCAGAGATCCAATTAAGAGAAGCTTCGTGCAATTCTTCTGCACTTTTCCACTCTATATATTTAATATTGGGTTGTTTCGATTTCATCTGTTTACATTTTATAGTTTATTAGAATTCAGCGTTAGGTTGAAATAGGTTTATGTTCTATATAGCGGTTATTTATAATCGATATAAAACATATCAAAAAGGCAGAAAATAACTCCCCCAAAATTATTTTCTGCCGTAAATACTGAGATTATTCTATCTCAATTACTTTTTTAGGCTGTACTTTGGCTTCTTCTTTTTTTAATAGATTAAGTGTAAGAACCCCATTTTTGTATTTTGCTTTTACAGCTTCATTTTGATCTACACTGGTAGGCAAGTGTAGCTTTCTGTCGAAAGAATTATAACTAAATTCTCTACGAGTATAATCTTTCTCTTCCTCTACTTCTTCTTTACGCTTTTCTGCACAGATGTGCAGTACATCATCTTCCATGGTTACTTCAATATCTTTTTTTGAAAACCCAGGAACTGCTAGTTCAATTTCGAAGTCATCCTCATGTTCTTTTACATTCATTGCAGGCAAATTTCTGTCTTTGATAAAAAAATCATCTGCAAAGAAATTATCAGTGTCCATCCAATTAGACATGGTGTCGTTGAACCAAGGAAATCTGTTTCTGTTAAATTTAATGATTGACATAATGTTTAGGTTTTAATGTTTAGTAATTTGTCTTAAGTGTCTTAAAAGTAGTTGGTTAGGTTGCTGTAAAAAATGATAAATATCAGTTTGAAGGTTATTTTTTATTGTGCTTCAGAATACCACCTGCATAATTAAATACTTCAGATTTTAGCTTTCTGAAATTTCTATAAAAATCATTGAAGCGTTTCTTTAAAGATTTATGTTCTTCATAGTAGTAGTGATCACAGGAAATGGTATCACATTCCAGCATTCCGCCTAAATCACTTTCATGCTTTCGTATTTCTTCATTGAGGTTTTCTATTTCTTTTTGTACTTCGCTAATCTCTTGTTTGAATTCTTGTAATCGCTCAAAAAGATTAGGTGTTGTTGGTTCAAAAACGTAAGAGTGTAGTAGCTGGTTGATAAATAGCACTTCACCTTCGATGAATTGTAGACTGGATTTTGATTCTAACGTATCAAAATGAATATCTCTAAGATCTTTGTTTGTTGTATTTATTTCGGTTGCCATGGTTTTAAGTTTTAAAAGATTATAAGTAGATTGATTAGCTATTGTGTATTATGAAAGAAATGTTAAAGAAAAGCGTCAGTTCGAGTGATTTTGAATAAAAAAATCATAATGCACAACAGGTTAATTAACTATATGATACACAAGTAAGCTAGTTAAAAATTAAAACCTAAAAAATGATAATAGTCACATTTTCAGGATATTTTAGATAATAATTTCCTGAACTTCATTAAGTTTTGGGATGTGAGTTTTCCAATTCAAAGTATCTCGTAATTTGATGTTAAATGCCTCTGAAGCACAAGGTTCTCCGTGAATAAGGAAGACTTTTTCCGGGATGTTTTTAATTTTGCTGACCCAATCAAGCAATTCATATTGATCTGCGTGAGCAGACAGGCTTTCTATATGATGTATTTGTGCTTTTACTGGATAATACTTCCCATATAATTTGATTTCATGAACTCCATCCTGTAGCTGTCTACCTCTGGTTCCTTCGGCTTGATACCCTACTAAAAGAACAGATGTAGTGGTAATATCTACCAACTGTTTTAGATAGGTTAACACTCTACCTCCGGTAACCATTCCGCTACCGGCAATGACAATTTTTGGTCTTGGATTATCAATTACTTCCCAGGTTTCTTTGTATGAGGTAACGATATTGATATGATTACATAGCGCATAATAATCTTTCATTGGTAGTTTGTGCCAATCCGGAAATTGTTCAAAAACGGATAACACATTATTACCCATGGGACTATCGATAAAGATCGGGATATCCGGAATTCGATTTTTTTGGTATAACTTCCACAATAAATACATCAATGTTTGTAAGCGCTCTACAGCAAAGGATGGAATGATTAGTGTTCCTCTTTTATATAAAGTTTCATTGATTAATTCGATTAGCTTTTCTTCGACATTTTGATTCGGATGCAGTTTATTACCATAGGTGCTTTCTATAAAAAGAAAATCTGCCCAATCTGGTTTTTGTGGGGGTCTTAGTAATAAATCATCAGGTCGTCCCACATCTCCTGAGAAGACTAAAGTTTTTCCAAAAAGATTTAATTCGATGAAACAGGCTCCTATAATATGTCCATTATACCTAAATCTATATTCAATATCGTCTGATAAGGAAATCCAGTCGTCTTTTTCTTTTGCTTTAAAATATTGTAATGTTTTTTCTACATCTTTTATGGTGTAAAAAGGTAAAGCAGGATTATGTTTAGAATACCCTTCTTTATTTGCTTTATCTGCTTCTTCTTCATGGATTTTTGCACTGTCACGCAGGATAATTTCGGTAATTGCCAATGTAGGTGCAGTTCCTATAATAGTACCGCGGAACCCTTGTTTTACTAGTCTTGGTAGATAACCTGTATGATCCAGATGTCCGTGTGTTAGAAGAACGGTATCAATGGCAGAAGCGTCAACGGGAAACTCTTTCCAATTTAATTCTCGTAGTTCTTTTATACCTTGAAACATACCACAGTCTATTAAAATATTCTTTTGTGGTGTTTCTATATAAAATTTAGACCCCGTGACGGTTCTTGCAGCTCCCAGAAAGTGAATTTTAACCAATGACATAAAAAGATATTTTATTCGTTACATAGCATATTTACTTCATGTAGTATTTTTTGCTTTCTCTTTTCAGAAATGCCTAAATGGTCCAAATAGAACATATCTCCTCTTAGCTGTTTATATAGAACAATATCTCTACTTAATAAAAACTGCTTTTCTCGATTGGTCAGAAGTGTTGATACGGTTATTGGATATAATCCTAAACGATCAATCCTATCTTTAAGCCCGTTCTCTTTTGGATAATCCCAACTTAATAAATACAACCCGGCGCACTTTCCATATTGGATAGCATCTTTTGTGAATCGTGTATTCGTTACCACCCATCCCTGATTGGGTATGATTTGGTTCTCTTTTTTATCCTCAAAATTATGAAGGATATCTTGATATCTGGAGTGTATGTATAATGGAATTTTGACATTACAATTGCGCCCTTCTTCACTATGAAATTTACATTCGATAATAATATAATCCGAATTTTTCTTAGCAACTACATCAACTTCGTGAGAAACACATTTGCCGAATATAATTTGCCCGATATTGACTTGGTATCCGGAATATTTAAGAATAGCTCCCACGAAACTCTCGAATGGAAAGCCAGTAGGACCTAATTCATAAATGGCCTTTTTGAGTTTATATTTTGAAGCAAAAACAGATTTTTGTTTTTTTAGTAATGCAAACGCTCTGTTGTAAATCTCCTTTGTAGAAATACCTTGGTATAATTCATCCCTAACCGTGTCAATAATTTGATCAACGGTTTTGTTGTCTGCTCCGCTTCTTCTTAGTGAATTCTGTAATTTATTTAAAGAGAACTTCACTTTTTTTCCAGAAGATTTTAGAATATCGAAATCTTCGTGTTCCATAGATGTGTTGCTAAAAAGATGAATGCCAGACGACTTATTAAACTAAGCGTTGTTTTTGTTTTTTGAAATAGTCTCGGATTAATGCTTTGGTCTGATTCTCTGTCATACTATCTGCTTTGAGAACAGCTTTTACTTTTTCGGCTATTTTCTTGTAGTTCGTTTCAAGCTCCTTAAGAAATTTTTCACCGGATTCAGCAGGGCCATAAATTACAATGCTATCAGCATTTTCTATATATGGAATTATTTTTTTAAAATAGTTTTTAAATTGATGCTTTTCACGTTCCAGATATTTACTGTCCTGGACCACATCTTGTGGTCCTCCTTTAAATCGAGTTCCTGAACCTCCGTGAATACGATAATCTTCTATTTCAGAAAAAATCGTGGTCATGTCTTCATTACTTTCTTGGATGTCTATGATATAGGCTTTTTCCTTATCCATCCATATGCCTGTGTTTTTCATAACTAGTAGATTTTAATTTTTAATATCGTGCAACGCTAATACGGGTACTTTAGAATGGTATCCGAGGTCTTTGACCATGGGTCTGGAAAATATACTTCCGAAGAAACTATGTTTTCTGTTTATAAATGTGATCATATCGCTATTTCTGCTTTCTACAAATGAACTTAAACCTCCTTTTACATCGACATTATGTAGGATGTGGAATGTATGAGGGATGTCCTCAAAATATTCCTTTAATAATTTTTGATTATTTTTTTGCTCTTCGCTCAAAGCATCATCATTCGAAATGTATAGAAAGCGTACAGCAGCATGACTGATTTTTGCAATTTCAATGAGATATTGTAGCTCTCTTCGCTTAATTTGTGTCTTATAATCTGTTGGAAAGACAATTTCTTTCGGTTGTTTGTAACTTGCATCAGCAGGAATAGCCATAACAGGGCAGTTTCTTACTTTTTCCATGATCAAAATAGTGTTACTACCGTAAACAATATCACTTGCATTGGTTGTTCCTTTGGTACCCATAATGACCATTTCAATATCTTGTTTGTCTACCAGATCTTTAATCCCTTCTAATAAGCTATTAAACTGGGAGATCATAAAGAATTTATGATGTGGATAATCATCCCTAAAGGACAGTCTTTCTAAAATTTTTGCTAACCCTTTTTCTGATCGTTCTTTGGCTTCATCATAGGTTTTTTCTCCGGGTTCAGGAATCATCATGCTTTCTAATGCGTAGCCGGTTGCATTAAAAACATTTAGAATATAAAAATCACACTCTTCGTTTTTATAGAGTTCAATGGCATAACTTATGGCGTTCCACGCGTTTTTAGAAAAATCTGTGGGTAATAAGATCTTCTTTTTCATTGGAATAGATTTTTAATGATTAATACTTATAATGTAAGAACTCTACAAGCTTAAAACTATGATAATTATCAGCTGGCATCTGGTATCACCAAGAAAGGAACAGATGGATGGAACCCTATTTTTTTGATAACAGGTTCGTGAGTTATATTTTCCATTAAACTGTGTCTGTAATTCACCATGACCAATAAATCGATATCTAAATCATCTATAAAATCATTAATCAGTTTTGACTTTTGACCACCTTTTGATATCCAGTGAATGCTATGTGTAAAGTCTGCCAGATGATTTTTTAAAGAAGTATAGTTATGTTCTTGTATATCATCTAACTTTTCTTCTTCGTTAATATGAAAAATTCTGATATTGGAATTAAATAAAGAGGCAATATCTAGTAAAGGTTTTAATTCTTCGGCTATATAAAATCGTCTAAAGTCGGTAGGGAAAGCGATCTCTGTTGGTTTTTCGAAATCAAATTCGTCTGGAACAACCAGCACAGGACAATTATTAATTTTTTGAACGACTTTAACTGTATTACTACCCATAAAAAGTGTAGAGGCGCCTGTCGCTCCTTTTGTACCCATCACTACCAAATCAATATTCTTCTTTTTGATGGTTTTGTTAATTGTTTCTGTCAAATCTTTGGAAACAGATATAGTTTCGAAAGTATGATTAAGATCGTCAGTGTCTCTGATAATTGAGTGAAATGTTTGTGCTAACGAATCTTTAGATTCCGCACTCAGTTTTTGATACAACAAATCTCCTTTGCTTGTATCCATTCTACCTGTAAGAACCGGCGTATGAACTTCAAATGTATTTAAGATAAAGAATTGACATTCGTGATCCTGAAATAATCGTGTAGCATAAAAAAGAGCACCGTATGCATTATCTGAAAAATCTGTAGGAACAAGTATTCTTTTCATGGTTTTTAAGTTTTAGAAATTATATCATAAAACTATTTCCAAAATGTCAGGAATACTATGACAATTCTCATATTACTAATAAACTATGGGGAGCAACATTAATTCGGTATAAGCTATATCACCACTAGAATCACTAAATATGATCCGCAGGAATGACCAAGAAAGGAATTTTAGTATTGAATGTAATTTTTTTAATTACCTCTTCTCGTGTTAAACGCTCAATAAAACTATGTTGATATTTGATCATCGTCAATAAATCTATTTCTAACTCATCTATAAAAGCCTGAATTCCTTTTTCTATGGTCGAGAATTCTGGTATGACGTGAAAATCAAACTTCACATTTTTAAAAAAACTTTCTAAAGTTGTAGAGTTATACTTTTGTGCCGTGCTTAATTTTGGTTCATCGTAGATGTGGATCATCCTCACGGTAGCATTATTTTTTTTAGCTATCTCTATAATGGGTTTAATTTCTGATTTATGATAGATTCTTTCAAAATTAGTGGCGAAAGCAATATTTTTAATTCCTTCGAAATAAGCATCCTCCGGAATAATGAGAATAGGACAATGAAAATCATTTTCTAATACTTTTTTTACACTACTTCCTAGAAAGACCTGTTTTGATCCTGTAGTTCCTTTAGAACTCATTATAATCAGATCAAATTGATTGTTTTCTGTCAGTTGCTGTAAAATCTTTGTCAAAATACCAGATTTCGAAACGGTTTTGAACGTATGATGTTCAGCGGGCTGAGAATTATTAATATCCTCTAGAGTCATTTTTAATCCTTCTTCTGATTCTATCTTAATAGATTCGTAAAAATATCCCACCCGTTGTGAGCTTAACGTAGTAACTAATCGAACAGAATTAAGATCATATGTGTTAAGAATATGAAATTGGCAAGGAATGTCTCGGTACAAATCGATGGCATATACAAGTGCATTCCAGGCCTTGTCAGAAAAATCTGTTGTTACCAGTATTTTTTTCATCTTTTTAAAGGTATTTATAAAGATTGGAACTATCCTGATTTTTGTTAGACCGCTAAACCTTCATCCTCTTTTTCTTTTCTTTTTTTGTCAGCTTGATCTTCTTTAGGATTCGATCCTATTCGTTTTTCTGATGGAATTACTAAAAACGGAATATTGGTGTGATATGCTATTTGATTTATCACGGGTTTGAATAACAAATTTTCAAAAAATGAATGTTTATTATGAACCATAACCAGCATGTTTATGATATTCATTTTTTGAAAATCTTCTACCGCTTCAATCACATCCATGCCGTCTGCAATGTGGAAAACATGAGCGTTTTCTTCAAAATAAGTATCTATAAAATCTTTTGTTGTTTTCTGATTTTGATCTAATGGGATTCCATAATATGCATTAAGCATATGAAGTCTGGATTCATGTTGGTCACAAATATCTTTGATCAATGGGATATATTTATTAGTAGAACTTAGATAATAATCAGTAGGAAATAGAATCTCTTTAGGCTCTTCATATTCAAAACCCGAAGGGACCGCCAAAACAGGACATTTTACTTTTTTTATAGTATACATAGTGTGGGTTCCAATAAAAATTTCTTTGGCTCCGGTAGCTCCTTTGGTACCCATGACTATCAGATCAATATTATAGCGATCTACGGTATCTTTGATTTCATTAATCAACATATTAAAAGCTGAAATCCTTTCAAAACTGTGTTTTGGATTGTTAAACTCTTTTTTAAGTTTTTCTTCAGTCCTTTCGATATCTCTTTTCGAATTCATCATAGCGATATCTTCCATTCCATAAGGCATGGGATTCTCTATAAGATATCCTACATTATAGGACACAGGTGTAAACGTATGAAGGAGATAAAATGTACATTCTTCATTCTTAAAAAATTGCATTGCATACCTTATGGCATTAAATGCATTGTCAGAAAAATCGGTGGGTAATAAGATCCGTTTCATAATTCTATTATTTTAATTTCGCTGTAAGTTTTGCATAGTTAGAAATGGTATTTTGATATGTAATCCAATCTTGTCAATTGTTGATTGATATAATACACACTCCAGATATGAGTGTCTGGAGTTTATCATCACTAACATGTTGATACCATTTTTTTCAATATATTGATTGATAGCAGCCGTAATATCTGTTTCATCAATAGTGTGAAAAGATAAATCTGCATCGGGTAAACACTCTTTTAAAAAGGCTTTGTTGTCTTCTTGTCGTAGGGACAGTTTTTTATATTTAGATATATGTAAAAAGTTAATAGAAGATCTAAAGCTTTTAGTTAAGGTACTCAGTAATTTTAATTCCCTTCTTTTATATGGCAACATATAATCCGTAGGGAAAAGAATATTTTTTGGCTGGTGATATGTGCAATCTTCGGGGATTGCTAAAACAGGACTTTTTACGTATTTAAGTACTTGTAAGGTGTTGCTTCCAAAAGTGATTTTACGATCATCTGTTTTACCTCTGGTAGCCATAATGAGTATATCAATATTTTCCTGATCTACCAGATCATTCGCTTCATCTATGAGGGTTCCAAAAACCGATAAAGTTTTGTATTCGTGTCTCGGGTTTGGAGAAACCTTATGCAGTACTGATAGTATTTTGGTTAGCTCTTCATCAGACTTCTCGTGAACCTCTTTTTTAAATTCTTCTAACATTTTACGAGACGATAACGTATTATGATCATATACTTCGTCAGCATAAGCGTGAAAGATTAAAAATTCACTCTTTTCATATTTAAATAGCTCTACTGCATAGCGAATTGCATTCATCGCATTTTCTGAAAAATCGGTGGGAATCAATATCTTTCTCATTATACAGCTATTCTTAAGTGTTTTCTCAAAACTAAATAACCAGGAGCTTAGAAACTATGATTTTTGTCAGCAACACACTTCATTTTTGGCGAATTGTTAAGAAGATGTATGATAGTTTTTCTTTATCTTTTAATAAAAAAGTTAGTTATGAGAATTTCAGGAATGATGATGATTATTATTACCTCACTATTATTGTTATTAATTACCATCTTGGTAACAATGGATGTTGAGTTTGGTTGGGTGTTTTATATTACTTGTTTTGGTCAGATAATGGTTATACTAATGGTATATGCAGTTCTTACCGATGCATATACCACGGATAAAACTTTTGATGATTTTTATGAAGATCGTCCAATAGCTAGAGATCAAGATTAATCTATAAATTATATGATTGTAAATCTTTTTTATGGTGTTTCTTCTAATTCTGAGTTTTTTTGAATTGTTTTAGAAAAAGCAGAGCTCATACCTAGTTCAGGTATTACTAATAGAGGTATTTGGGTATGGAAAGCAACGGTTTTTATTACAGGTTCTCTTGTAAGTTTATCTACAAAACTATGAGAGTAGTTTAGCATGGCCAGCAGATAGATATCAAGTTCTTCTGTAAAAACCTTAAGTGATTTTGAAACGGAATCACTTTTAGTTAAGGTATGTTGATAATACTTTATGTCTTTAAAATATTTTTGCAACATTCCTAAGTTAAATTTCTGCTCTTCGGTTAAGGAGCCTTCTTCTTGTTGTACATAAACAATTCTGATAGCTGCGTTAAAGGATTTCGCGAGATCCAATAGTGGTCTCAGCTCCTCTTTACTATAAAAATGTGTAAAATCGGTTGCAAAAGTGATTTCAGAAGGCTTGGAGGTAAAAGTAAAACCATCCGGGACTGCTAAAACAGGACATTTTTTTATAGTATTAATGATACGCACCGTATTACTGCCCATAAATACTTCTTTTGTTCCTGTTGCGCCTTTGGTTCCCATAATGATGAGATCAATTTTTTTGGATTTCACAACATCTTCTGTTGCCTCTGTTAGAGATCCTAAAGCTGCGATAATTTCGAATGTATGCTTTTGATTAGGATTTGTATGTACCAGGGTCTTTTTTAAATGTTCCAGATTAGTTACTGCATTCGTTTGCACAGTATTCTCAATACTACGTTCGGATGGTATATCAGAAAGATGTACAGATTCATAAATGATTTTACTATATACGTTTAAAAGGTAAAAAGTACAGGCTTCTTCTTTAAAAAGCTCCGTAGCATAATCAATAGCATTCCAGGAGTTATCTGAAAAATCTGTAGGTAATAAAATCTTTTTCATCATCGGTAGTATTATGGTGATATGCCAAAACTAAATCGTCATTAGAGGTAAAACTATGATTTTTATCATATTATATGCTTGAGGTCTTTTTCATTTTTGTAGCAAATAAGATGAGTATGATAGAATCCACATGCTATCACTGTGGAAATGATTGTGATGGGTTAGCTATTAATTTTGACCAAAAAACATTCTGCTGCAATGGGTGTAAAACTGTATATGATATTTTTTCGAGTAATGATTTATCCAGCTATTATGATTTACAATCTGCTCCTGGTGCCATTCCTAAGGAAATTGAAAAGAAATACGATTATCTCGATACTCCTGCTATTGCTGAAAAGCTGATAGAGTTTAAAGACGGTAATACCGAGATTATTACATTGTATATTCCACATATACATTGTAGTTCGTGTATCTGGATATTAGAAAATTTACATAAACTTCAGTCTTCAATTACAAACTCTCAGGTTAATTTTCCGAAGAAAACGGTTCGAATTACTTTTAATAATGAAAAAACATCATTGAAAGAAGTAATTATGCTACTTAATTCAATTGGTTATGAGCCCTATATAAGCCTTGATGATTATTCAGAAGGGGAAAAACACATTAACAGGAGTCTAATATACAAGTTGGGGATTGCGGGATTTGCTTTTGGTAACGTCATGTTCTTATCATTTCCTGAGTATTTTGAGGTGTCAGAGTACTGGTTGGAACAATATAAGTATGTGTTTCGCTGGTTGATGTTTGTATTTTCATTGCCGGTTGTGTTATATGCTGCACAGGATTATTTTATTTCCGCATTTAAAGGGTTAAGATCTAAAATATTGAATATTGATGTACCCATTGCTCTTGGAATTGCAGTACTTTTTCTGAGAAGTACCGCAGAGATCATATTCGATTGGGGAACTGGTTTTTTTGATAGTCTTACGGGATTGGTATTTTTCCTATTATTAGGTAAGTTTTTCCAACAGAAAACCTATTCCTTTTTATCTTTTGAAAGAGATTATAAATCCTACTTCCCAATTGCGGTGACCCGATTAATTTTTGATAAAAAAGATCAAAGATATAAAGAAGAAAGTATCCAGGTGTATGATATTGAAGAAGGGGATAGACTGCTGATACGCAATGGAGAATTAATACCAGTAGATGCCATATTGATTTCAGGAGAAGCAAGAATCGATTATAGTTTTGTAACCGGAGAAAGCGAATCAGTTACTAAAATATCTGGTGACAAACTCTTCGCAGGAGGCAAGCAATTGTATGGAGCTATAGAGATTGAAGCTATAAAAACCGTAGAACAAAGTTACCTTACTCGTTTATGGAGTAATGATGTGTTTAACAAAGATAAATCTGCATCTTTTACTAATCTTACAGATACTATTAGTAAATATTTCACGATCGTTATTTTAAGCATAGCTGTCATCGCCACGACTTTTTGGTTGTTTGCTGATGCGGGGAAAGCAATTAATGTTTTTACAGCTGTATTAATTATTGCGTGTCCTTGCGCATTGGCATTGGCTAGACCTTTTGCTCTGGGAAATATGCTCCGAATTTTTGGAAAAAATAAATTCTATCTTAAAAATGCAGATGTTATAGAACAGTTAGCTCAGACGGATAGTATAATTTTTGATAAAACCGGAACCATAACGACTAATACTACAAGTAATATAGAATACGAAGGGATGGAGCTAACTCCAGAAGAGGAGTCATTGCTCAAAAATACATTGAGAGCATCCAATCATCCACTTAGCAGAGCGTTGTATGATATTTTAGAAGATCAAAAGATATATACACTTGATGAATATCAGGAGCATGTGGGAAAAGGAATTGAAGCCAAGTTGGCAGAAAGTACTATAAAAATTGGTTCTTCAAATTTTGTAGGAAATAGTGAACTTTCAGCAATACAAAACACGAATGTTCATATAAGTGCAAACGATGAATACAAAGGACGATATGTTTTTCATAATCAATACAGAAAGAATGTAAAGAACGTTTTTGATACTTTGACCAAAGCCTATAAATTATCTATTCTATCGGGTGATAATGAAGGAGAAAAACAACATTTGGAACAATTACTTCCGGAAGGCACTTCTTTGCTATTTGACCAAAAGCCTGATGACAAATTAAATTATATCAAATCATTACAGGAGTTAACACAAAAAGTAATTATGATTGGTGACGGACTGAATGATGCCGGTGCTTTGGCTCAAAGCAATGTTGGGATCGCTGTTTCAGAAAACGTCAACGTATTTTCTCCTGCTTGTGATGCAATTTTAGATGCTTCTCAATTTGACAGAATTCCTAAGTATCTTAAGATTTCTAAAAAGGCCATTAAAATTATCAAATCGAGTTTTATCTTGTCATTTCTGTACAATAGTATAGGTTTATATTATGCCGTTACAGGGCAATTATCTCCAATTATTGCAGCTATATTAATGCCATTAAGTTCTATTTCTGTAGTTGTTTATGTAACAATATTAACCAATTGGAATGGAAGAAAAATAAAACTTCAGGAATCATGAATATAGCTAATGATCATAACCCAATAGAACATTTTCAGCGATGGTTTCATGAAGTAGATAAAGCGCATCCCGAAGATGAAGCAAACGCAATGTTATTATCAACTAAAGGTTTAGACGGCTTTCCTAAAAGTAGAATCGTACTGCTTAAAAGTTTTACCTGGGAAGGTTTTATATTCTTTACGAATTATAATAGTGAGAAGGGAAAAGCAATTGCTAAAGATAACAACGTTTCCGTTTTGTTTAACTGGATAAAATCAAAACGAGAAGTCCTTATTTCCGGTAAGGCAGAAAAGCTTCCGGAAAATTTATCAGAAGGATATTTTGAATCTCGTCCGGAAGGCAGTAAGTTGGGTGCCTGGGCATCTGATCAAAGTAAGGTCATCGCTTCTCGAGAAATATTAGAAGAACGCTTAAAAAAATACGAGACTCAGTTTCAAAATAGAGAAATTCCGAAACCTGAATTTTGGGGTGGATATCTCATAAAACCTTTTCAATTAGAATTTATAACGCACGATCCATTAGTTGGCTTTAAACGTGTTACCAGATATGAGTTGAGATCTGATTATAGCTGGTCTAAAGAAATTACATATAGTAAGTAGAAAGCGCTAGCGATCTTCTGCAAGCCCATTTTTAACTTGGCAAGTTCTTAGTCCAAATAATCTATATAATGGACACCACCCTATAAATCCGGTAATTACCAGGACTCCTGATAATGATAATAAAACAATACCTAATGTTCCTGCTATGTAATTATTGTAGAATAAGTATGCTAATACTACACCGATAATGATTCTGATTGCCGAATCGATTTTTCCTAAGTTTTTTTTCATGAGTACTTGTATTAAGTATTAATAATCTACTTCTAACAAAATTCTAAAAGAAATAGAAAGTAAAAGCTGATAAATGTCATTTTTTACAATGAGTAATAAGCTAACCTTTGTAGTATAAAACCAACAGATAGGTATAACCACTAAAACCTAAAACTTAAAAATTCGTATTATGAAAGATATCACTAAAATTATTGTTCCTTTTGATACTTCTACTACTACAGAAAGCGCTTTGGAATATGCCATTAATTTTGCCGGCGATGACAAATCAATTGAGATTTTACTAACTCATATTAGTGATATGTCTGAAGATATTTCGATTTACAGTATATTGGATGAAAGAATTGCGCAAATAAAAAAAGACAATCCATATTTTAGAGGTACGCTTAATTCTGTCATAAAATCAGGAGACTTAGTTGAAAATATTCTAGAAACACAAAAGGAGTTTCAAGCCGATTTAGTGATTATGGGAACCAAAGGGGCTGAAAATGAGTCAGAAATAACCAATACTTCAAAGTTAATATTGGAAGCAGATTTTCCTGTAATTGCAATTCCTGAGACTTCAAAAGAGTTTGAGGTGAAAAAAATAGCACTAGTATTAGGTCAGAAAGAGATAGATGATGCTAGCGTTCTTGAAACTTTATTGGATATAGCTAGACGTTTTCACTCACAAGTTCATGTCTTAACCATCTGTAATGAAGATGGTTGTTATGGCTATACTCCGGCAGATGAAAAAAATGAAAACGCTATAGAATACTATTTGGAAAATTTCTATTCTCATCACACATTTCAAGAGAATACAGATATTGAGAAAGGAATCTTTGAGTATATCAAGGATAAAGAAATTGATCTATTGGCGATTCTACCAAGAAACCATGCTAAAAAGAATGAGCCTTCTGAAGGAAGACTTACTAAATTATTAACACTTCATACTGATATCCCGCTTTTGACAATTGATTAAAATTCAATACACAGTATTTTTTAAAAGCCTTTATGAGAAAAAGGTTTTTAGTCACTGAATAGTCAACTTCAAAAGAAGGCGTAAGATGTATATAATGTTAATCATTTTTGTGATAACAATTGGTTTATTTATTTGGGGTAAATATCCGCCAGACGTAGTAGCCTTGTTATCGATGTTGAGTTTATACTTAACAGGTATTTTAGATGTTACAGAAACCTTCAGTGGTTTTAGTAATACAACAGTAATTATGATCGCCGCACTATTTATTATTGGTGAAGGCTTATCACAAACTGGATGGACTGCTTTAGCAGGTAATAAGTTCATACAATGGGCGGGTAAAAGTGTTCCGAAATTATTAGTGATTGTGACTTTGGGATCTGGAGTGCTTTCAGGATTTGTGAGTAATACCGGAACGGTAGCAACGCTGCTTCCCGTAACAATTTCTGCAGCTTGGAACATAGGAACAATGCCTTCAAAATTGTTAATGCCAGTAGCATTTGGATCCAACACAGGTGGTCTGCTCACTTTGACCGGTACCCCACCTAATATCATCGCAAGTAATGCTTTGATTGAGCAGGGATTTACCGGTTTTTCGTTCTTTGAATTTGGTTTGATAGGGTTGCCATTATTGATGATAGCTATCATTTACTTTCGATACTTCGGATATAAATTATTGCCTAGCTACAAAACCCGAAATAAACCTGTAAATATTGACTCAGAACTACATAAGTGGATTGAAGCGTATCGGGTAGATCAGAATTATTTTAGATTACGTGTCCGCTCTATTTCACCTTTATTAGGAACTAAAATAAAAGATTGGGATTTTGAAGAAAAATACAATGTTTCGATCATTCGCTTGAAACGAAGGCATCCAAATTTATTTCAAAAAAACCCGGCATTTATTGAGTTTCCAGATGAAGATACCGAGTTTAAGTATCACGATATCATTACCGTAAAAGGTGAAACCGAAGCGATCAATAAAATAATGATTGAATTCAGGTTAGGGTTGTGGAGATTAGATCCGATTGAGGAAGAATTAAAAAATAATTTGATCAATCAGGAAGTAGGTATGGCAGAGGTGATAGTAACTCCTAAGTCTCTATTTGTAGGAAGAAACATCAAGATTGGAGATTATTTTGAGAGATTTAAGATTCAGTTATTGGGTGCCTCTAGAAATAATGAGCCTTTAGAGGACAAAGAAATTAAGGTGAAAGCAGGTGATGCATTTTTAATCAGAGGATCTTGGGAAAATATTGGTGATTTAAAGGAAATGTACGAGAATTTAGTCATTTGCGGAAGCCCCGAAGGAATGGCTAAAAATATAGAAAATCTTACGCCTAAATCATTCATTGCTTTAGGGACATTGATCCTAATGATTGTGCTACTTGTATTTAAGATTGTTCCTGGAGCGATAGCTGCCTTAATTTGTGCAGGCATCACATTGATTACCGGATGTGTTCCTATTAACAAGGCTTACAAAGGAATCAGCTGGACTAGTGTCATTATGATTGCGGCTATGATACCTATGGGTATTGCTTTACAGAAAACAGGAGCGGCTCAATTAGCGGCTGATGGTTTGGTAAAATATCTGGGAGCTATTCATCCTATAGCATTGTTAGGAGGTGTATTTCTATTAACAACAGCCTTTAGCCAAACAATTAATAATTCGGCAACTGCAGTATTAATGGCTCCTATAGCAATACTAGCTGCTACCAATTTGGGGATTTCTCCAAAACCAATAATGATTACGGTAGCTATCAGTGCATCTACAGCATTTCTTACACCTGTAGGAACAACAACCAATGCCATGGTACTATCGGCAGGAGGTTATAAGTTTCTTGATTATGTAAAAGTAGGAGCACCTTTATTGTTATTGTTTTTTATAGTAACCCTTTTATTAGTGCCAGTCATATGGCCTTTTTAACCAACATAGTATTAGTATTAAAATTTAAATTATTTAGAAAATGGAAAATGTATTAAACGCAAAAATTAATCTAGAGAAATATGGATTAAAAGACACTACGGTCCATTACAACCTTTCTCCAGAAAAACTACAGGAAATTACCATCGAAAAAGGAATGGGTAGAGAAACTTCTAACGGTACACTGGCTATCAATACCGGTAAATTTACAGGAAGATCTCCAAAAGACCGTTTCTTAGTAAAAGATGACTACACCAAAGATAAGGTTTGGTGGGGAAAAACTAATAAACCTATCGATCCGGATAAGTTTGATCTTTTACAAGATGAGATTATTAACTACATGTCCGGGAAAGAGCTATACGTAAGAGATGCATATGTATGTGCGGATCCCGAATATAAAATGAATGTACGTACGATCACAGAATATCCTTGGTCCAATATGTTTATTTATAATATGTTTTTACGTTGTGAGGAATCTGAACTTGAAAATTTTCAGGAAGAATGGCTTGTCCTATGTGCACCCGGATACGAGGCAAAAGATCCTGCAGCTTATGGAATCAGACAAGGAAACTTCTCTATCCTTAACTTTACCAAAAAGATCGCATTAGTAGGAGGTTCTGCATATACAGGAGAAATGAAAAAAGGAATTTTCTCTGCATTAAATATGATTCTTCCAATTGAAAAAAATGTATTACCAATGCACTGTTCTGCAAATGTGGGGGAAATGGGAGATACTGCCATTTTCTTTGGATTGTCAGGAACAGGAAAAACAACCTTGTCTGCGGATCCCGATCGTAAACTTATCGGAGATGATGAGCACGGATGGACTGCAGAAAATACGATCTTTAATTTTGAAGGAGGTTGTTATGCAAAAGTAATTGACCTAACAGAAGATAAAGAACCGGATATTTATAGAGCCATTAAACCTGGTGCAATATTAGAAAATGTAGTTTTCAAAGAAAATGGAGAAGTGGATTTTGAAGATAGTTCTATCACTCAGAATACTCGTGTTAGTTATCCAATTTATCATATTGATAATATACAAGAACCATCCTATGCAAAGAATCCTAAGAATATTTTCTTTCTAACTTGTGATGCATTTGGAGTATTACCTCCGGTAGCTAAATTAACTCCCGGACAAGCTGCATATCATTTCATTTCAGGATATACTGCGAAGGTGGCAGGAACAGAAGCAGGAATTACAGAGCCGGTACCATCATTCTCTGCTTGTTTTGGAGAACCTTTTATGCCATTGCATCCAACAGTGTACGCAGAAATGCTAAGTAAAAAAATGGAGGAAGCTAATGTAAATGTTTGGTTGATCAACACAGGATGGAGTGGAGGTCCTTACGGAGTAGGATCTCGTATACGATTGAGACATACAAGAGCGATGATCTCAGCGATTCTGGAAGGAAAGTTAAACAAAGTGAATTTTGAACAACATCCAATTTTTGGTCTATTTATGCCAGAATATTGTCCAGGTGTACCTACAGAAATTTTGGATCCAATGAATACCTGGTCTCAAAAAGGAGGTTATATCAGTAAAGCAATCCAATTAGCACATTCTTTCCATCTTAATTTTGAAAAGTTTGCAAACCAAGCTTCTCAACAAATTATAGAAGGAGGACCACTAATCGATGAGCACCACCACTTAGGAGAGCACATTTAATATAGAACATTCGTTAACACTTAAATACTAATTTTCTAAATACTGTCAGAAGAGTGTCCCGTAAAATTGGGGGCACCTCTGATGGCGGTATCAGTGTGACACTGTTCATTCACTATTTTCCAACAAAACCACCACGGCCCTAACCAGGCACATTATTACATGATTTATAAAAAAACAATTCCTGTTTTAATAGGAATCATTCTCCTCTTTTCTCAATATTCCATTTCACAGGAAAAACAAACGACCCCTTTTAGGAATAAACCACTAAAATGGTATTTAAATGATGACAATACTCGATGGCTCGGATTACATACGTACCTTCAGTTATGGGGAAGAGTCAATCAGAATAATCCAGGAAGCACGGTTTCCGGAGAATTACAAAATACAACCACAGATATTTCTTTACGTCGGTTTCGATTAGCAATCAAAGGACAACTTACAGAAAAACTGTTTGTCTATACGCAAGTAGGAACCAATAACCTGAATTATTTATCAGGGAGAGAAACTTCTATAAAACTCTTAGATGCATATGCCGAGTATAGTTTTTCAGAGAAATTTACTATTGGTGGTGGAAAATCTTTATGGAATGGCTTATCGCGCTTTTCGGCTCCGAGTACTTCCAACCTAATGATCGCTGATGTTCCGTTTTTGGCACTTCCTACCGTAAATACGACGGATGACCTATTGAGAAATCTTAGCATTTATACTAAAGGTAAAATTTATAAAGTGGATTATCGTTTTATTCTTTCTAAACCATTTCCTATTGAGAATGAAATTGAACCGGCAGAAGGGATCGCAGAATTTGCGAATACTCACGCCGATTTGCAATATGCCGGATACATAAAATATGAATTTTTGCAACCCGAAAGCAATAAATACGCTTCCCACCGTGGAACATATTTAGGAAAAAAGAGGGTTTTAAATATTGGGTTCGGATTTAAGTATCAACCGGATGCTTTGTGCTCTCTCAATGGAGGAGAAGAGCAGTTTCACGATATGAATTTACTGGCAGCAGATGTATTTCTGGATGTACCAATTAATGGAGAGCGAGGTACAGCATTAAGTGCTTATTTCGGACTTTTTCAGTATGATTTTGGACCCAATTACATACGCTCGATTGGGGCTAATAACCCAACGAATGGATTGAACCCTGAAAGTGCTTCATTTAATGGGAAAGGCAATTCTTATCCTGTTATAGGAACCGGAACTTCAGTACTTTATCAAATGGGATACTTGTTAGGCGGAATAGGAAAAAACCGAGATAAAGGAAAACTACAACCGTATGCCAGAATTCAATATTCTGATTTTGATCGTTTAGATGATCCTATGATTTCTTACGATATAGGGATCAACTATTTTCTAAATGGACACTTATCCAAATTTACCTTGAACGCACAAAGTCGCCCTGTTTTTTTTGATATGGGAAATACTATTGAAAAAGGAGATCGAAAGTGGATGTTCGTATTGCAATATCAGTTTAGAATACAGTAAAAAAATCTATTTCCAGCATCTGTACCAGAAAGAGTTTATAACTATTTATTTGGTAATAATTCCATTGGGTTTTCTAACAGTTCGATAGACTCCTCCTCATCATATTGATTGATTTTTTTGGTATTTAGGCTTAACCAAAGTATACCGGCAACTGCAGAAAGGAATGATCCTAATATAACGCCAATTTTTGCGTGTTGTAAGAGTACCTCATTTGTGAATGCCAATTCTGCGATAAACAAGGACATCGTAAACCCGATACCTCCAAACAAACCGATTCCTCCCATCTTCTTCCAGTTCGTAAGACCAGGTAAACGTGCCTGAGCAAAAGTGGTTGCGATATATGAAAAACCAACGATTCCCAGTAATTTCCCGATAAATAGAGCAATAATAATACCGTAGCAAACAGGATGGAATATGAGATCTAAGATGTCTCCTTCAATTTTTACACCTGCATTGGCTAATGCAAATAAAGGAAGGACTGTGAAATTAATGAAGGGTGCGATTTTCCGTTCTAAATGTTGAAGAGGTGTTAGCGCATCCTTACTCGATGCGATCACTTTTTCTATTACATTAAGGTGTTGAATACTCAGTAGAGAACTGTCTTCTTTCCAAATCAAATTAAACTTAGTAACATATAATTTTAGTTTTTCTTTATACTTTCCTTCGGTTAGTTTAGTACGACCAGGAATGGTAAACGCAGCTAAAACACCCGCTAGTGTTGCATGCACACCAGAAAAAAGTAATGAGATCCAAAGACCGGGAATTCCAACAAGGATATAAAACCAAATACTTCGTATTCCAATAATATTTCCGATTCCCATAATTAGGAAACAAATACCACCGATTAGAAGATTATTAAATTCTATATGAGGAGTCAGAAAAATAGCAATCACTAGTATAGCTCCTATATCGTCTATGGTTGCTAGTGCTGTGAGAAAAGTTTTGAGCTGGTTAGAAACTCTACAAGACACTAAAGAAATTAGACCTAAAGAAAAGGCAATGTCTGTTGCCATAGCGATTCCCCAGCCATCAGAAGCTTCCCCCGTATTATTGATCAATAAAAATATAATGACGGGAATGATCATCCCTCCTAAAGCTCCAAAAATTGGAAGCGACGCACTTTTTAAAGAGGAAAGTTCTCCATTAATGATTTCTTTTTTGATTTCTAATCCAACTAAGAAAAAGAAAAGAGCCATAAGTCCATCGTTAATCCAATGATGAAGTGAATTTTTTATAGGAGCGTTTTCAAAACCGACAACAAATTTAGTCTCGAACAAATGAAAATAAGAATCGCTCCAAGGTGAGTTTGCCCAAACCATCGCAATAACGACCATAGTAACAAGCAAAAACCCTAGAGAGGAATCTTTAGAAAACCAATTAGTAACGGTTCCTTCGATTTTAGAAGCAATTGATTCTTTCATTGGGTATTCAATTTATAAATTTTTGCCAAGATTAGGTCACGGTTTTTTGTGAAAACTGGTGGAAGCTTCTTAAGAACAACCAACTCTTCTTAAATAGTTTAAGAAAATTCCATAATTGTAAAGTTCTTGTTAAGATTTTTTGGATTTAGAACTCCTTAAAAAGATTATTAATTAATAAATTTTTAACATATGACAAAAGTCATACTTCTGAAGAGAATAAAATATAATGTATTGTGGGTAGATGTATTAGTGGTAGTATTATTTGCTTTTAGCAAAAACAGCGATTAAAATAGAAACAGGAAAATTGCAGTTTAAATCTAAATAAGATATGTTGGAAGTGTGGAGAGAAGTTGGGAACTTCAAGTAATCTTAGGAATACAAAAATGCAAAGCTGAATTTTGGAGTTGATCCTAAAATTCAGCTTTTTGTCTTATCGTTCCACCTGATAGGTGTATCTTTTATTGCCGGTAATAATGTTTCCTTCATAATCATAGAATTGATTGATATAATTTACGAACTTGTTATATTGCGGAGTAGCACTATTTCTTGTTCTATTTCTAATGTTTTGTAATGTTCTCATGATGATTAGTTTTTGATCCGCCTGATGTTGGCAGGCGGGTGTCTTATGCTGCTTAGGTTATCTATAACGTCTTTTGTTATTCCAGATATTTCCTTTGGTGTCTTTTAATTTTTTTGTGATTTGATTGTTGTCTAAAGTTCTCATGACGTTGATTGTTTTTTGATCCCGCATTATAGCGGGGCAGGTTGATTGATGAATTGTAACTGTTTGGATTATCTATAACGTCTTTTGTTGTTCCAGATACTTCCGTTTGTGTTGTTTAATTTTTTAGTGATTTGATTACTGTCTAATGTTCTCATGACGTTAATTGTTTTTTGATTGATTGATGAATTGTAACTGTTTGGATTATCTATAACGTCTTTTAGCGTTCCAGATGTTTCCGTTTGTATTGTTTAATTTTTTAGTGATTTGGTTACTGTCTAATGTTCTCATAATTTTTGTTTTTTGATTGATTGATGAATAATTTTTTTGCTGGACTATCTATAACGTCTTTTAGCGTTCCAGATGTTTCCTTTGGTGTCGTTTAATTTTTTTGTGATTTGATTGCTGTCTAAAGTTCTCATGATTTTTGTTTTTTGATTGATTGAATTGATGATTGATTGATGAATTTTAATTGTTTGGATTATCTATAACGTCTTTTGTTGTTCCAGATACTTCCGTTTGTGTTGTTTAATTTTTTAGTGATTTGATTACTGTCTAATGTTCTCATAATTTCTGTTGTTTTAAATTGTTATATACTTACTAGACGCCAATGTTTGAATTTTGTTACAGTACTATGTATAAAAAGGTACTATTTTAACATATTTTAACCAAAATACTGGCGTTTTGGGATGTTTTTTGGGAAAACTAAAGGGAATTGAGCTGTAACTTTTTAAGAATAGGGTGGTGGAAAGTTGAATATATTTCGACTGTTAGTGTTATATAAACTGACCAACTTTGTATACTGTAAAATCACAAACACTCACCTTTTACATAGCAATTCCATAAAAATTTACTTATTGTAAGGACGTTCATTAATCCAATTAAAACCACGTGAGTTTAAATTAAATTTTTCATGATTTTTTCTAGAGAATATAATATGTAATGTATCAGATTCTATAATCCCATCAAGTTGAAGAAATTCTGAATTTGGATTCTTATAATTGAAATTATACTCTTTGGATTCAGCATCTTTTTTATGAATCATTATTTTTTGAGAGGTTGAATCGGTTATAAATTTATATTGATGTTTTAGATCATCCATTGTTTTTACAGTCGCTTCATCTTTTAAATCAACGATGAGATAACGCCATCTATAACCATCTGTAATTAAGGGCTGGAGTGTGTCTCCATTTTTTACAAAGTAGGATGCTTCCCAAATACCGTAAAGTAATGGTTTTTTTCTGTTGTTTCCTCTATGGCTTTCAGTTGTATAAAAATTAAATGAAATGAAACTAACAAGAATACATACCCCAATAGATTTAATCCAAAATATTGCTCTATGATATTTAACACCTTTAATGGGATGATAATAATGATATGCTTTTACCGCTTTATTTTTAATAAATACTTGTAAGAACCTGTGATCTGTTGTGAAAATAACTAAAGCCATGAGTACTAAATGAACTGAAAATAATTTGACAGGAATATCATAACAGAAATTCATCATAGCAACTTGAGTCATTACACCAATAATTATAAATGAACCAAGTGTTTGTGTTCGTCTAGGGATCAAGAATAAACCACCAAGTACTTCCATAAGGCCAACAAACACATTAAAGCCTTTTGAAAAACCCATATACGTCCAAGCTAATCCCATGGGTGAAAAATCACCTAAAGGATCAAGTAAATGTGTCAATGAAGCCGATGGAAATTGAAGCTTAAAAACCTTCACAAAGCCATAAAGAAGCATTGCAGCTACTAAAACAACACGCAGAAATACGATAAACCAATATAAAAGCTTGTTGTAACTCTTACGGTTACGGTCTACAATACTCCAAATAATACTGGTGATTGCGGTTAGAATTACAGTTACAAATAATGTTAAATATGCAAAAGTGTGATCTCCACTACCATTCCCACTTACCTCATATTCGTAATTTATTTCAAAAATTGTTTTACCAATCCATCTAAATGGTGTTTCAAAAAGTGGACTCAATACCATGAGAAGTACATAGAGTGTAAAGTAAGTAAATATCGTTCTAAATAGTATTTTGCTTAATGGACTCCAGTGTTCTCTATATTCTTGTGTCAATAGCTTCATATAGAATTAGTAACGAAACAGAATGATTAGTTACTATATTTAGGAATGTTTTTGTGAAATAGAAGGTTTTTACTTTTTCAAATGGATGTCCTTTTACTGAGCAGTATTTTGCACAACGACTTTTATAGGTTGAGATTCCCTGTTATCTGCAGGACTTAATTTGGATCATATTTTTTACCGTTGATGAATATTTCACCTCCGATTTCTTCTACATCATATCCAATCCATTCAGCATCTCTTTTTTTCCAAAGTTCTCTATGTTTTTGGGTAGTCAAAACGGTGTCTAATGTAATGCCATCTCTTTGAAACATCAAACGTTCCCATTTTTGAAATGTATATACATAAATGCTATCTATAGATGCAAAGTCAATGCTATCAATAATCATAGCATTGTTTAAGGTGGTATCTATTATTGACCAATCGCGTAGTGCAAATTCTCTTTGTTGTTCGCGTGATATTTGACTGCCATTTTCATCATATATTACAAAATCTTGAGGCATTTTTTTCATATATAAATCAATATTCTTTGTGCTAACCGCTAATATGAGAGTATCAATTTCTTTTTGGATTTGATCGGTAATATAGCTTTTCTCGGATTTTGAATAACCTGATTGGATGGTTTCCTTACATTGAAAGCATGTCAGAATTATGAATATAAGAAGTAACAATTTAGTCTTCATGTGCTATAAAATTTAACGTAAACGGTCTCGTGTATCAGTACTAGCGGATTTCTACTCATAAATTTTTCGGTATTGCATCGATCTTTACACTTTCGTTTTATAACGTAAACCATTTTTACCAAGGTCCATTCTTTGTTACATTAATAAATTTTCCATTTTCTAATATGAAAGCACCGCCAAAGCCAACGAACCAAAGTCTATTGTGTTGGTCTTTAAATATTTGAAAAACTACTGGGCCTTTGTTATTTTCTGCTTTTTTGTATTCAATTAATATTCCTTTGTTATACGTATACAAAGAATGCTGATTTGAAACAAACCATAGGTTACCATCTTTATCTTCGGCTATACTTCCTATCCCTTTTCCTGTTTCAATTTTCCCATTTGTAATATTTTTTGCCTTACCATTTGTTATATTATATAGTCCAATTTTTGTTGAGACCCATAATTCGCCATTATTATCTTCGAATATTTCATTGACAAAATTCGTTTGAATTCCTACTTCTTTAGAAACATTTGTAAGTGAATTATTGGCGTATGAAAAAAGCCCAGCATTTGAACTAAACCATAGTGTGCCTTTACTGTCTTCGAAAATACTATGAACCATTTTTGTGCTAGAAATACCTAAAGTAGTGTCTATTTTTCCTTCAGGAAGAACAAATTCCGTAAACTTTTGACCGTTAAAAATACAAACACCATCTATAGTTCCTACCCATATTTTACCATTTTTATCGGCAGCAATAGACCAAACATCATTACTGATTAATCCATCTGATTCATAATAATTTGTCACAGTATTTCCGTCAATACTACTTATACCATCTGTATGTCCGAACCATATTTTCCCATCATTGTCTTCCGCAATGTCTTTTATTGTAACCCTTTTTCCTGATTTACTTCTTATACTATCAATATGAGTAAGCGAATTATGGGAAAATCTAAAAGCACCTCCTTCTCCTCCAAACCAAATGTCACCTTGGCTATCTTGAAATATAGTTCTGACGACTTGACTTATTTGATTGTTGAAATCCGAAAAAAAAGAGTATTCTTCGTTTTTAGTATTTAATGTATTCTCTTCCAATTTCTTTACTGATGTTGAAGGTTGTAACTCATTCTTATTTTTTTGTCCATGACAAGAATTTAAAATAAGCGACACCGCTAAGACCATAAATAATTTAATTTTTATCATCAGTGTTTTTTATTTGGTATTATGATGTATACGTCTATTGTATGTTGCGTTTGCATCCCGCAGGGTGCATATGCATTATAGGACAAATTGTTATGTGCAGGCTTTCTTGAGTATTCCGTTAGTCATATTGAGAAATTCTCCAAACAGCTGACGCATAATTAGCAAGTCTTTCTTGTCTAAGATCAATTGAGTTAGGAGTCCAAGAATTAGATTGAATCTCTTTAGATAACTCATACTGACTAGTGGTATAGATAGCTTTTTTATCATCAAAAGGAAGTATTTCGCACTCTCTGTTTTTATCTGCTTCTAGTATTGTATAATTTCCCAATCTATATACTATGGATTCGTGAATAGCTTGAGGGAAATCTGCTAAATAATAATCATTTCCATTTTCTGGCAATATATGCTCTATTGTACCAGGGTTTTCTTCATAATCGTTATCAGCGTGACTAAGATGGTTCTCTAGTCCAAATAGTATATAACGAACAATTTTCTTTCCTCTCTTAGTACTAATTGACTTAGAAGCAAAATCATTCTTAAAATCGTTATCAGAAGGATACAATGTTTTTACTAGTTCAGCAATTTGTCCAATGGTTGTAGCTTCCTTGTTACTAATTCGAATAGCCGCCTTATTATAAATATCTTCTTTTAGATTGGTGTGCAATTTAGCAATGATGGTATACCTAAATGTTATTATCGAAACCAATTTAAGAACTCTTGAAAAACCTTCCTGATCTAAATTATTATATGCTGCAATTAGTATAGGATAAGCCTGTTTTTCTTTGAAAAGAGTTAATTCTTTGACTCGTTTTTTTATTTCTCTATGTCCACCCCAAAAGCTATCTGAATAGTTAGACAATGCCTTATACAAAAGAGCGTTTTCTTCAAGAGAGTCAAGTAATAGAATTACTGATGGAGAATCTACAATAGATTCTTTAATTGCTCGAAACAAATATTCTTGTCTAATAAGTTTATTTTTTGATATCCAATAGTGTCTTAAGAAAGCTGGAAAACTATCTAATCCAATTACGTCTACAATTTTTTTCCACTTATTTTTTATATGAGGAAGATCAACTTTGCTTGAAATAGAAAATAAATAATTTTTTAATAAATCTGTAACTGTTAGTCCAACACCTCTAGAATTCAAAGTTTCAAATACTGTATATGCGCTTAGTTCATCTTCAACGACGATTTGGATAAACATTAATCGTTCAGCAATTAATTTATTTAGAAAGTTGGTTATCTTTTCTCCATCCTCTTCTTTTTCAAAAAATTCATTAACTCTTGCGACATAGTAATTAAAGGCATTCCAGATTTGTTTATCAGAATCCTGTAAAGTATTTATATTGGTTGGATTTCTAAACACGAGTAAATTAGATTGAAAGAAACTATTATTATTCTCGTTCAATTGTAATTTTGATGAATAGGTTAGTGATCCCGGGTCTTTATCTCCAATATACTTTTTTGATAGTAAAGAAACTCTCTCTTGATTGTTTTCGACTTCTATTTCTTTCTCTATTAAAGAGTTTAACTTTTTAATTATTGCTAAAACAATCAGAGTTAAAGTTGAAAACCTTTGTTGTCCGTCAATTACGTGATACTTTTTATCACCCATATTTTGAAGGACAATTGAGCCCATATAATGGACATTGCCTGTGGTATTGATTCCTATTATATCATTCCATAGATCCTCCCATTGGTCTTTTTTCCAAGAATAGTCTCTTTGATATGGGGGAACAGTATATGTTTTTCCATTACCTATTATATCGCTTAGACTAACCGTACTGGTGTCTAATAAATTATTTACTGCCATAGTTCAAAGTTACGATTTTTTTTAGGCTTGTACATAACATGTTTATATACGTAATATTACATTTATTTCTCTTATATATCCAATTGTAATCATTTACAAACGTATAATAAACGTTTTATGCTACGGCTAGATTTCAAAATATCTAAACTTATCAAAAATTCCCCAAATACAAAAACCTGGTTTTAATACTCCTTCTTAGCACCTTTTTTAAATTATAATAATTGAACTGACCAACACTGTTAATTCCTACTACAAACAAGCATATCAAAACCTGATAAATATCATTTTTTAAGAAAATGTTCACACATACTTTTGGGGCATAATTAAATTCTATATGGGTGTTATTTATGTTTTGCTGACCATTAGTATTGTCGTAGCCATTGTGTTTTTTGTGGCTTTTATTCTTTCTGTAAAGAATGGACAATATGATGATACCTATACACCATCTATCAGAATGCTTTTTGATGATGAACTGGTCAAGGAATCCAAAGAAAAATCTTCAGTACCCACTAAAAACAATCAAGTATAATATGAAAATGGAACAATTCTATTACGATAACAAAATCGTAAAAAAATTCTTGTACGCCACACTCCTTTGGGGTATTGTAGGGATGTCAGTCGGATTGCTGCTGGCATTTATGTTTTTATTTCCTAATCTTACCGATGGTATCTCGTGGTTGAGTTTTGGGCGTTTACGTCCTTTGCATACCAATGCGGTTATTTTTGCCTTTGTGGGTAATGCCATATTTGCCGGAGTGTATTATTCTACGCAGCGATTACTAAAAACACGAATGTTTAATGATACGCTTAGTAATATTAATTTCTGGTGTTGGCAGTTGATCATCGTAGGAGCGGCCATTACGCTGCCTCTGGGATATACAAGTTCTAAAGAATATGCAGAGCTAGAATGGCCTTTTGATATCGCCATTGCGCTTATTTGGGTAGTTTTTGGTTGGAACCTGATCGGTACCATTCTAAAACGTAGACAGCGTCACCTGTATGTAGCCATTTGGTTTTATCTGGCGACAGTAGTAACGGTTGCTGTGTTGCATATCTTTAATAGTTTGGCATTGCCGGTGAGTGCTTTAAAAAGTTATTCGGTATACGCGGGTGTTCAGGATGCTTTAGTACAATGGTGGTATGGACATAATGCGGTTGCATTCTTCCTAACTACACCGTTCTTAGGATTAATGTATTATTTTGTTCCAAAAGCAGCAAATAGACCTGTATATTCTTATCGATTATCTATTGTTCACTTTTGGTCCTTGATATTTATTTATATCTGGGCAGGACCACACCATTTATTATATTCTTCCTTACCAGATTGGGCGCAAAACCTGGGAGTAGCATTCTCTATTATGTTAATCGCACCTTCTTGGGGTGGTATGATCAATGGATTGTTAACGTTGCGTGGCGCCTGGGATAAAGTACGTACGGATCCGGTACTTAAATTTATGGTAGTTGCGATTACAGGATATGGTATGGCTACGTTTGAAGGGCCTATGCTTTCTTTAAAAAATGTAAACGCCATTGCACATTTTAGTGACTGGGTGATTGCTCACGTACACGTTGGTGCTTTAGCCTGGAATGGTTTCTTCACCTTTGGGATGGCGTATTGGTTAATTCCGAAATTATTTAAAACCAAATTATGGTCTACGGGATTGGCAAACGCACATTTCTGGATCGGTACCTTAGGTATCATTATGTATGCCTTACCAATGTATGTGGCAGGATTTGTTCAAGCTTCTATGTGGAAACAATTTAACCCTGATGGGAGTTTAGTATATGGTAATTTCTTAGAAACTGTAAACGAAATTATCCCAATGTACTGGATGCGTGCTATTGGCGGTAGTATGTTCATCTTTGGGATGTTTATTATGTTGTACAACGTAATTAAAACCATAAAAGCTGGAGCTACAGTTACCGATGAATTGGCAGAAGCTGCTCCGTTGACTAAAGTGACCAAACATAGAACTGCAAAAGAAGGATATCATACTTGGTTAGAAAGAAGACCTGTGAAGCTAACCATTTTTGCTACGATAGCAATTCTTATTGGTGGTGCAGTACAGATTGTACCTACATTGATGATAGATTCTAATATTCCTACCATTACCAGTGTGAAACCATATACACCTTTAGAATTAGAAGGTAGAGATCTCTATATCAGAGAAAGTTGTGTGTCTTGTCACTCACAGATGATCAGGCCTTTCCGTAGTGAGGTAGAGCGCTATGGAGAATATTCTAAAGCCGGTGAATATGTGTACGACCATCCTTTCCTTTGGGGAAGTAAACGTACCGGTCCTGACCTGATGAGAATTGGAGGAAAATACTCTGACAATTGGCATCTAAATCATTTCTATGATCCACAAAGTACTTCATCAGGATCTATTATGCCTAGTTATAAGTGGTTGCTTAAGAATGAATTAGATCGATCCGATACAGAATCCAAAATGGAAGCTATGGTAACGCTCGGAGTTCCTTATACCCCAGAAGAAATAGCCAAAGCGCAAAAATGGATGGACGAACAGTCTACGCAGATTGAGAAAAATCTGTACGACGATCCGGATTTTGCAAAAACCTATGAAGCTGATAAAAAATATGCAAAAGAAAATGGATTGGATTTTATTGAAATGAGAGATAGAGAAGTCATAGCCTTAATTGCATATATACAAAGATTAGGAACGGACATCAAAGTTAAAAACGAAACTGTAAGTTCAGAATAATAAAGTCATACTAGAACATGATGACCAGGTTTCTGTCTATTCGAGTCTGTCTCAGTCAGACTCAATGCGACAGGGAAAGAAATTTTACAATTAGAAAACACTATATACCATGTTTAAATTCATAAAAGGACATTTGGAAAGTATAGAAGGTATAGAGATATATCCTATCATATCGCTACTCATATTTTTCATCTTTTTTACCGCCTTATTCTGGTGGGTAATTTCAGCAAAAAAAGAACATATCAAAGAAGTAAGTGAGATTCCATTTGAATCAGAAAACGAAAACGAACTAATACTATGAGAAGTACAGTATCCTACATAAGAATTATCATCTTTCTATTAGTAGCATATTTTTTAATAGAATGGGCAGTAGACTCCGGAGAAGAATCTGCATTTATTGCGGAACCACTTACTTGGGTAGTTTTGGGAATAATTTTATTATTTGCTATCGCTATTGAGATTTGTGTTGAAGCATTGCGAAGTGTATTGTTTAAATCACTAAAACCCGAAGCTCAAGAACGTTATTTAATAAAGGAAAACGCTAAAAAAGAAAAGCAATTCAGGTGGATTAAGAATACCTATCTAAAATTATTGGATAGTAAACCTGTAGAAGAGGAAGGCGAGATTATTTTAGATCATAATTATGATGGTATTAAAGAGCTGGATAACAACCTTCCACCTTGGTGGGTATATGGTTTTTATGCAACCATTTTATTTGGAGTGATTTATTTAGCACGTTTTCATGTGTTCAATGATTATACACAGGCAGAAGAGTACGAAACCGAAGTAGCCGAGGCTTTGATAGCCATAGAAGAGTATAAAAAAACGGCCAAAGATTTGGTAGATGTAAATACGGTGGTATTACTAACAGAAGCTTCGGACATCAATGCCGGTAAAGCGATTTTTACTACTAATTGTGTGGCTTGCCATAAAGCAGATGGAGGAGGAGGTATCGGACCAAATCTTACCGATCCAAATTGGATTTTGGGTGGCGGCATCAAAAATGTATTTCAAACCATTTCTGAAGGAGGTCGAGACGGTAAAGGAATGGTAGCCTGGAAACAAACCTTGAAACCATCAGAAATGGCTCAAGTAGCAAGTTACGTAATCACATTGGGAGGAAGCACTCCCGCAGAACCCAAAGAAGCGCAAGGTGAAATTTGGATTGATCCAGATGCTCCAAAAGAAGAGGTTCCGAAAGAAGAAATTCCCGAAACGGTTACAGATTCGACTGCTGTGGTAGCGTCAAATGAATGATTTAAAACATACATCGATACTTGATGAGATCAGTTAACTGTCATCTCGAGCGGAGTCGAGAGATACGAGAGAGTAGTACAAAAAACATCTCGACTCCGCTCGATGTGACAGAAGCGAAGTTGTCATAAATAATAACAATAAGTAATAGTAATCAATCCCAATTGGAAACACCAAAAAACGAAACATTCAGAGATTCTATCGGTACCATAAACGAAGAAGGAAAACGTGCCTGGGTATATCCTAAAAAACCTAGTGGTAAGTTTTATGAGTACCGTAAATGGGTAAGTTATGGTTTGTTGATTTTTTTGTTTTCTGCTCCATTTATTAAAATAGATGGAAACCAGTTTTTGTTATTCAATGTTTTAGAACGCCGTTTCAATATTTTTGGGGCACCTTTCTGGCCACAGGATTTCCATTTGTTCGTGATTTCTATGATTATAGGGGTTGTTTTTATTACACTTTTTACCGTGGCCTTTGGGAGATTGTTTTGTGGTTGGATATGTCCGCAGACCATTTTTATGGAAATGGTTTTTCGCAGGATAGAATACTGGATCGAAGGAGACCGAGGAAAACAAATACGGCTGGACAAACAAGCTTGGAATGCTGATAAAATTAAAAAGCGGGTACTTAAATGGTTCGTCTTTTTCATTGTTTCTTTCTTGATTGCTAATGTGTTTTTGGCGTATCTGATTGGTAGTGATAAACTTATTCAATATGTTTTTATTGATGGCCCATTTAAGCACGTGAGTACATTAATCTCACTGCTCATATTTACAGCGGTTTTCTATTTTGTATTTGCCTGGTTTAGAGAACAGGTTTGTATTATTGCTTGTCCATATGGTCGATTACAAGGTGTGTTATTAGATGCTAAATCGATTGTAGTTGCCTATGATTATAAACGTGGAGAAAAAGAAGCTGGTCGAGCAAAGTTTAAGAAAAATGAAGATAGACCAAGTACTGGCAAGGGAGATTGTATAGATTGTTTTCAATGCGTACATGTGTGCCCTACGGGAATTGATATTCGCAATGGTACACAATTGGAATGTGTAAACTGTACAGCATGTATCGATGCCTGCGATCATATGATGGAAAGTGTAAATCTACCTAAAGGATTGATCCGATATGCCAGTGAAGATAATATAGCAAAAAAGGAGAAATTTAAGTTTACTCCACGTCTCAAAGGATATACTGCAGTACTAGTTATATTGACCGGTGTTTTTTTAGGAATGTCTTTTTTAAGAAACGATGTAGAAGCCAATATTTTAAGATTACCGGGACAGCTCTATGAAAGAAAAGGCAATAATATCATTAGTAATGTGTATACTTATAAACTGGTGAATAAAACCATAGATGAGATAGAAAATGTTCATTTTGAATTATTATCTCATAAAGGAACTATTGAATTGGTAACTCATAAAAACTTTACGGTACCTAAACAGGGATTGGCAGAAGGGACATTATTTATAGAAATCAATGCATCTGCCTTAAGTGGAGATAAAGATAAAATAAAAATAGGAGTGTATTCTAATGACGAACTGGTAGAAACAACAACTACAGCTTTTCTGGGACCAAGAAGCTATAGGTAGTTGTTAGCTGAGGGTTATAAAACTCAGGTTAAAATTTATAATCAAAGAACAATTTCAGCTTCTCTCTCTGGGAGAGATGTCCCGAGTAGCGGGACAGAGAGGGCTGGTGAAGTTGAGTTATGAGTTTGCTCGATTGAAATGAAAATAATAAAGACAATTAATGGATCCCAGCGTGTCACACTAAGCTTGTCGAAGTGTAGGCTGGAATCCAAAAGAATAAAACTGAGAATAAACATAGTAAACAGGACAAACTATAAGGGGTTAACGGGAAAAGAGATTTGTTACAATCTCGATTCCTAAGTCCTGTTTTAAAATCAAAATATATAAAAGATGAAAATAAACTGGGGTACAGCTATCGTACTGGTATTTATAGGATTTATAAGTTTCATACTATACTTTGTGGTACGAATGAATACGGAGAAAAAGTTTGAACACGATTTGGTGACAGAAGATTACTACAAACAAGAACTAGCTTTTCAAGAAGAAATCAATGCCGAAGAAAATGGAAATGCATTAGAAAACAATGTAAAAGTTAAAAAGATAGCAGAGGGATTACTAGTTACGTTTCCTAAAGATAAAAACTACACAAAATTATCCGGAACTATTTCTTTATATCGTCCCTCTAATAAAAAGTTGGATTTCGAAATTCCAATCACGCTTCAGAGTTCTGAAATATTGATTCCCAAAAATCAATTGATTGAAGGACGATGGAATATTATGGTAAATTGGGAGTATGATAATATTTCTTATTTATTTAAAGAATCATTTACATATTAAATGTTATTTTCCGCATTCATACTAGGGATTTTAGGAAGTTTTCACTGTGTTGGAATGTGCGGTCCTATTGCGTTTATGCTGCCGTTGGATCATAAGAATCATCTCAAGAAATTTTTTCAGATCTCTTTATATCATTTGGGCCGTTTGCTGGCGTATAGTATTATTGGATTGTTTTTCGGACTGATAGGAAAGAGCCTAAATATTTTTGGAATGCAGCAGGGACTATCCATCGGTATAGGAGTTTTAATGATTTTATTGGTTTTGATTCCATCATCATTACTTATGAGATATAATTTCTCTAAACCATTATATAAGATGATATCCAAAGTGAAAAACGCTTTAGGAAAAGAACTAAAAAAGAAAACACCAGATACCTTTTTAACCATTGGATTTTTGAATGGTTTTCTTCCTTGCGGATTGGTATATATGGCTATTTTCGCGGCGATTGCTCTAGGAAGTATTGTAGAAAGTAGTATATATGTAATTCTTTTTGGATTAGGAACCATTCCTTTAATGACACTAGTAGTGTATGCGGGGAATTTGTTTAAAGGAAAGTGGATACGAAAACATATTCAAAAAGCAATTCCGGTTTTTGTAGTAATGATGGGATTGTTATTTATTTTAAGAGGAATGGGATTAGGGATTCCTTATGTTTCACCGAAGCAATCATCAGAAATCGTTTCTACAAATTTTGAATGTCATTAATAAAAAAAGCCTTTCGTTCTGAAAGGCTTTGAATCTTTATGTGTTTTTATCTTAAACACTAAGGATATTCAGTTAATTAATCTTGTATAAGTTCCTTCTCCCTCTGGGAGAAGATTAGGATGAGGGTTTTTATAGTAATCACCCTCACCTTAGTTCTCTCCCAAAGGGAGAGGAGACTTAAATAGTTAATGCGTATAACATTATTTTTATACTTAAGCGTTTCTTACATCGAAATCAAGTTATTTTGGTTCGAATTGATAATAGCATCATTTTTATTGAACTTCTGCTGTTGTTTTCTTAATGTTCTTTACCAAGTTTTTTCTTTGCTCATAACTGTTCTCATATTGTACTCCGCTCATTGTAAGACACTCTCCATCTCTTAATCGTACTTGTTCTTTTCCTGATTCTTTATAGATACCGTATGGATCTATAACAATTCCGTTACCTAAATCCAAATTGTTACGTAATCGTTTTTGAGAGCCATTGTCAACTTGATATACTTTACCGGATATTTTTATATAATGAAGTTTCTTTTGATATCGCATCTCTAGTTGCGTTTCGTTAAGACCTTTATTCTCTTTTTTTGTTTTATATCTGTATTGATATTCATTGCGATATTCTATACCATACATATCCATAATTTCTCCCTCTTTTAAACGAGATTGATATCCATCCATCGCCTGAAAACTACCATCTGGATTTAGTACAGTACAATCATCTAAAATTATGGTTTCTTGTAATGGTGTGATGGCTTTATCAACTACTTTTAGCATATCACCATCTACATACATCAGAATGGTTTGCTCTAAATTTTGGTTTTGGGCGATTAGCGTTATGGTTCCTAGAGTTAATAATCCAAAAAATAATATTAGCTTTCTCATGATCTTAAGATTTAAATTCACTCTAAGTTACTACCTAAATAGATCAAAAGGTATGACCTATGTCATTTTTGAAAAATGCTCGAAACACCAAATAATAATGATTAAATTATTTGTAAAAAAGAGAGTTTCGATTTTTAGATAAAGGTGATCAAAGTCATAGGTAACCATCTTTTGTTGTTATATATTTCAGCCACTTTTAACCTAAAAAATAAGATAATGTCTATAACTATATCAAATATTAGTGTCGAAAAACTTCCCAAAAAGAAGTTAGCGTATATAGAACATATGGGGCCATACCAAGGAGATACAGAGCTTTTTGGTAAGTTGTTTACTTATGTAATGGAATGGGCTCAACCAAAGGGTTTAATGAATGATCCCAAAGTAGAAGCCATTACTATTTATCCTGACGATCCTAAAACTATACCAGAAAGTCAACAAAGAATACGCGTCGGATTTACAGTTCCTGAAGACACTACTGCAGAAAATGATATTCAAGTATTGGAAATTCCTGAAGGATCCTATGCCGTAGGTTCTTTTGAGATTTTACCTAACGAATACGGAAGTGCTTGGAATGAGGTTTTTGAGTATATAAAAAACAAAAACCTAGTACCTACCGATATGATGTACGAGTCGTATAAAAATGAACCTGGCACACATCCTGAAGGCAAACATATAGTGGATATAAATGTGATGCTTCAGCATTAATCATTTCCACTGTATAAAACGTTAAGACCTGAAACTTATACTTTTCTGATATTCTAAACAGTGGGAGAAAACAACCAAGTTTCAGGTTTTTTGTACTGTGGTTTGACATATTTTAAGTTGCTTAGTAAGCTGAGGTAACTAGAACTTAGATAATTGTCGATTAAATGCTCTTAAATGATTTTTTGAAGCTCTGAGTAAATTAGAATACACCTGTTTTGTGTATGGATCATCTGCATTTTTAATTGCTTTTTCCAGATCTTGTATATCCGTTTCTTCAATGAGAATCCCAACATTTATTGCATCCTTTATCGAATTAGAACCAAGCTGAATCAAATAGTCATATAGTTTTTGTAATTCAGGGTTATAAAACCTACCATTTTCTTTATATACCTTAAAGGATATTTCATTTGTAGTCAACAAATTTTTCATCGCATCAAAGTGCCTTTCTTCACTTTGTTTGATATTTTCGAATATCTTTAGGCTCCACTTGTCGCCTAGAAATGTATATACATCCTTCGCTAACTTTTCTTCTTCGAGCATGTATTTCATATCTTCAACAACCTTTTTTTCAAGAGTGTTTTTTTGACTATAGCCAACAATACTCAACAAGAATAATAAAATATAGAAGCTATTTTTAATAATAACGGTTGCCTTCATTTTGTTATTTTTTAAATTGATATTTATTTGATCAACTAAGTAATAATTAAGAGAAAAGGATTATACATTTTTTCCCTTCATCATTTTGTTCCAATAGAGATATGGCAGCATGTATTTTTTGAGAATCCATAGTCTCCAATGTTCCTTTGAGCTATCAAAAATTAATAACTGTTTTAGTTTAGGATCAGGTGTGAAATTGTTATTGTAATCAAATTCTCCCAATACCATTTTACCGTATCCTGTTACCAGAGGACAAGAAGAATAACCGTTATAGGATGTATTGGTTGCCTCTTTTTGTCTCATTAATAGTGAAATGTTATCTACAACAACAGGAACCTGTTTTCTGATGGCTGCACCAGTTTTAGCAGTGGGCGCAGAGGTCACATCGCCTATACCAAATATATTTTTGTATTTGACATGCTGCAGAGAGTATTGATCGACATCCAGCCATCCTTGTTCATTTGCCAAAATGGACTCTTTTATAAATTTTGGTGCTGTTTGAGGAGGTGCCAAATGGAGCATGTCGAATGGCATTTCTATAATATCATCCTTTACTTTTTTTTCTAGTAACATGTTCCCATTAGCAATTTCTGATCGCTTATCTGCTGGTGCTGTATATTTAAAGTATATTATCTGTTTATCAGCATCAATCTTAAAGGGAGCATAAAAGGGTTTGAAATGTATTCCATACCTATGAATTACCTTCATCAAGGTTTCCCTTATTGGTTTTACTCCAAAAATTACAGACCCCGGTGTCGCAAAAACGACGTTGGTTTTGTTTAATAGTCCTTTCTTTTTGAAATAATCAGCGGCTAAATATGCTGTTTTCTGGGGGGCTCCTCCACATTTTATAGGTGTGGTAGGTTGTGTGAATACAGCGTTACCTCCTTTAAAATTTTTAATGACTTCCCAGGTATGTTTTGGATCCATATAATTGCTGCAAACAACTCCTTTATCAAGAGCTTCCTGTAATCCTTCTATAAGTGATGTGTCCATTACTAATCCTGGAGAAACTACTAAATAGTCGTACGTGAGATTTCCACTGGATTTTGTTGAAACCGAATTGTTTTCTGGATCAAATCCGGTTGTATAATCTTTGATCCAGGCTACGCCTTTTGGCATGACCTTGCTCATAGGTCTCGCTGTTTTATCAAAATCGTAGGTTCCGGCTCCGACCAATGTCCAAGCAGGTTGATAGTAATGCGTGTTAGAAGGTTCTATAACCCCAATATCCAAGTTTTTATCCTTTTTGAGGAACTGTGCGGCAGTCATAATACCTCCGGTTCCACCACCTATAATTAGTATTTGATAATGTGTTTTCATGTTGCTGTAATTTTGATATATAAAAATAGTATCTCTTATTATGGATTACAGTAACATTAGTTACATACTAGCGCTTTTATAAGTAAGTTAACAGGCTAAACGGTCATAGAAAACAACTGAGTCTCGGGTTTTTTGCGTTGTAATCGTAAGTCAAAAGCCATACAGATATTACGGACAAAGGGTCTGCCTTTTTTTGTGACTTTAATATCGTGATTTGTGACCTCTACTAAACCATCGTTTTCCATTTCTCTTAAACGTGCAGATACATCTGCCAATTCATCAAAATGGAGTAGGTTTATACTCCAATCTGTTTCAAAATGACACATGAGGTTTAAGATATGTTGCCTTATAATTTCATCTTCTTTAGTTAGCATATGACCTCTATATACCGGAATAATTCCTTCATTAACTAAATTTTGATATTCTTCTATGCCTTTTACGTTTTGAGCAAAACCGTACCAGCTATCGCTAATCGAAGATACTCCGAGACCAATCATCATTTTAGTTTTAGAAACCGTATATCCCATAAAATTGCGATGTAGACTGTCATTCTCCATAGACTGATATAATGAATCACTTTTTAGTGAGAAATGATCCATCCCGATTTCTTCATAACCAACTTTAGATAATAGTTCTTTGCCTATTTCATACTGTTTTCTTTTTTGTTCTCCGGTCGGGAGATCAGATTCTTTGAATCCACGTTGCCCGTTACCTTTTTGCCAGGGAACATGCGCATAACTATAAAATGCCAATCGATCTGGTAATAGTTCTTTGGTTTTACGAATTGTATGGATCACAGCTTCTTCCGTCTGAAAAGGTAATCCAAAAATGATATCGTGACCAATAGAAGTATAACCGATTTCTCTGGCAACCTGAGTAACATATTTTACATTCTCGAAGGGTTGAACTCGATGAATTGCTTTCTGAACAGTTTCATTATAATCCTGTACACCAAAACTCACTCTTCTAAAACCTACATCATATAAAGCTTGTAGATGTTCTCGAGTAGTATTGTTTGGATGTCCTTCAAAACTAAATTCACATGCTGAAGCAGATTTTGTGGAACAAAATAGCCCTTTGATTAAGTATTCTAAGTTTTCTGGAGAAAAGAACGTGGGGGTTCCGCCACCCAAATGTAATTCTTTGATCTTTGGTTTAGATTCGAATAGATTGAGGTATAATTCCCATTCTTTTAACAGAGAATTGATATATGGTATTTCTACATCATGTCTTTTAGTAATTCGTTTATTGCAGCCACAAAAAGTACACATGCTTTCACAAAAAGGTAGGTGAATGTATAAACTGATTCCTTCTGAATCATTACTTTGAATAAAAGATTTTTTAACTGATTTTGTCCAATTTCTTAACGAAAATGTATCATTATCCCAGTATGGAACTGTAGGATAACTGGTGTACCTGGGTCCAGGGACATTATATTTGTCTACTAAATTAGCATTCATATAATTAATTTTATTGGATTTTTATTCGTGTAATACTAAAAAGGGAATACTGATATGGTAACTTATCTTTTCTACGGTTGGCTGAAATAAGATTCTCTGAAAAAAGTTAAGGTTTTTAGCAACCATAGTAATCATACCAATATTTCTGCTTTCTACAAAGCACTGTACTGCCTGCTCGATGTTAGGATTGGATAAGAAGTGAAAACTATGTTCTGCACTTTCTCCTAAGTAATCATTAAGGAAATCTTTATTCTTTTTCTGTAAGTCGGTAAGTTCCTGTTCTCTTTTTGAAATGTGTAATACTCTAAGTGCAGCATGATTTAAATTAAGAACTTCTGTAATAGTATTTAATATTCTATTTCTGTAAAAGATATTATAATCTGTTGGAAAAGCAATCTCATTAATATTACTGTATTTGGCTTTTTCCGGAATCACAAGAACAGGACATTTTACTTTGGTAATAACGTCACCAGTATTACTTCCTATAGTTTTTTCTTTTAATCCAGAAGCACCTTTAGTACCCATTACTATGAAATCAATATTCTTCTCTTCTACTTGTTTTCTAATCGTATCTACAAAAAAGATATGCTCGTTTACGGTAAAGAAACGATGCTTCGTATTTAAAGGTAATTTTTGGATTCTTTTAAGCAGCAATTGCATTTGCTCTTTATCGTTGCGCGTGACCTTTTCTACAACTTGATCTTTGGATTCGAAAAAAGAATCACTACCTATCACTTCCTGATAAGGAGAAACGTGCAACAAATGGAAATTACATTTTACTTTTTTAAAAAATGACAAAGCGTAAGTAATGGAATTCCAAGAGTTTTCCGAAAAATCTGTCGGAATAAGAATATTCTTCATCTATAATACTTTCTAATACAACAAATGTATTAGGATGTATTTATGAAAAGTATGACAAAAATCAGTTTGGATATTTTTTATTCTACTAACTGAAGCCCGGATAGATCTAATATTTTAATATTACGACCTTCAATTTCTATAAGTCCGTCTTTTTTAAAGGTAGATAGTGTGCGTATTAGACTTTCTGTAGCAATACCGGCAACACTAGCCAGATCGTTTCTAGAAATTTTGATACTGTCTTCTGGCTTTTTGTTTAATACCTGAGCAAATTGTAAAATGGTTTGAGCTGTTTTTTTACGTACAGAACTATATGCCATTTGTAATAACTGCTCTTTTATTTCGGAAAGATTATCGCTGAGCAATTCCATGAGCTCTAAGGAAATATTTTTACTTTTTTCTAATATATCCTTTAGATCTGTTTTTGAAACACCGGCAAGTTCGATATCTTCTACTGCAGTTGCTGATTCTTGATACGGAGTATTATCGATAAACGAGGTAAAGCCTAAAAAATCATCTTCTTTAAAGAGAGCAGTAATAAGTTCTTTACCATTTTCATCCATTTTATGTGTTTTTACCACACCTTTTAGGATTAAATAAATTTTATTAGAATGATCCCCTTCTCTAAAAATAGATTCGCCTTTTTTACATTGAGAGATATCTCCGTGATCATCAAAAAAGTTTTTAAGCTCATGCAAGCTTCTTAAACCATCTTCGGTGTCCTCTTTTGGTACCTTTACTTGTTCCTGTAATATTTTAGAAATGATCTGAGCTTTTGCTAATCTACTTTCGATGGCACTCAGCAGTTCATCTTCATCAAATGGTTTGGTGAGATAATCATCTGCTCCCATATCCATCCCTTTTCTTATTTCCTTGTGTTCGGTTTTAGCAGATAAGAAAATAAACGGTATTTGATTTGTACTAGCATCATGTGATAATGCCTCCAAAACTCCATAACCATCAACTTCCGGCATCATAATATCACAGACGATGATATCGGGTTTTACTTCTTTTGCTGCGGAAATACCTATTTTACCATTAGGTGACGTAATCACTTTGTAGTCAGACAGCTCTAAGAGCTCTGCCGTGTTTTCTCTAAGGGCAGTATCATCCTCTATTAATAGAATGGTTTTCATCATTAATTACGATTGTTTTGCTACAGGTATTTGTACTGTAAAGGTCGAGCCTTGATTTTCTTTACTTGTAAAAGTAATACTACCACCTAGATTTTCCAAATGACTTTTTACGATATTCAATCCGATTCCGGTACCTTGATCTAATAAAGCATTTTCTGCTCTAAAATATCGATTAAAGATGAATTGTTGCTCTTTTTCCGGGATACCAATACCCTCATCAATAATATGAAATGTAAGAAGGTCATTTTCAAAGACTACCTGAAGATCAATCTCAGTATGCTCTCCAGAGTATTTTATAGCATTTCGGATGAGATTGGTTAACACCAACTCCAATATTTTCTCATCAAAATCAATAATATGTTCATCAATATCCTGAGGATATTTTATTCTTTGTCCATCTTTAAGCAACATATTAGCATCATAAATTACTTCATTGATGACTTTACTCAATGGAAATGTTGTGAATTTATATTTCACTTTACCACTTTCCAGACGTTCTACCGATAAGAAGTCGTTAAGGATATTATCAAGATATTTTACTTTATTTTTTATAGTAGCCAGATGCTTGTCTCTTTTTTCTTGTTGTTCTTCTTTGGTATATTTTCCAATCAGTGTGGTTGATGTTAGAATTCCACTTAAGGGTGTTTTAAACTCGTGAGACACCAGAGAAAGGAACTTGGTTTTTAGCTCGTTTAGGTCCTTTTCTTTTGCCAAAGCTTCAGTTAGTTGTTCAGTTCGTTTGGTAACTGTTTTTTCTAATTTCTCCGTATAATTTTTTCTTTCAGTAATATCTACAATAATAGCTACAAAAACTGGATGATCACCCAATGTGGATAACTGTAAGTGAACTTCTACGGGATAGGTAGAACCATCTTTGCGTTGATGCACAGTTTCAAACTGAAGTTTTTCTTCTATTTGTTGAAGTAGGGGTTCTATTAATTCTAAAAACTGAGGTTCGTTATAGTTTGGTTTAATATCAACCGGTGTAAGCTCTTTAAGTTCATCTAAAGAATACCCAATATTTTTTTGTGCTCCACGATTTACGTCTACAAATTTTAGAGATGCTGCATCAAATATGAATATTTCATTCAGTGATTCATCAAATATAGTGGCCCAATGTTTTAATTCTTGTTCTGCTTTTTTGCGAATGGTAATATCCATAACCAGTGCCATCACAAATGTCTTTCCATAGATTTCAAAAGGGCTTAATCCAGCTTCTACAGGAAAGGAACTTCCACATTTGCGAACTCCATAGATATCACGACCTCTTCCCATCTTTCGTTTTTCGCTTTTATGTAAAAAACTTTTGAAATGACCTCCATGATTGCCACGATATTGCTGAGGGATTAAAATATTAAGCGGTTGTCCTTTTAATGTCCCTTTATCATAGTTAAACATCTCCTCGGCAGCAGTATTTGTTGCTACAATTGTTTGATTTTCATCAACAATAATAACACCTTCAGAGATTGCTTCTGCAAGAATGTCAAAAGTGCTTTCGTTTGTCTGTAACATAGGTGTTTTGAAGGTTTTTTATAATAGGTTTTAATTGTGTGGTTGGTGAACTCCTATATTTCTTATCAAAGATACAGCAAAAACGGTAAATAATGATATCTGTCATTTCTTATTAACCCTTGTTTAGATACTTTAACCAAAAATTAGGAATTATGAAAGGATCACTTCATTTGGGAAGCGTATTAAATGTGGCAATTAAAGTACATTGGACCTTTTTACTAATTATTGCGTGGGTGACATTCTTAGAGCTTAAAAGTGGGGGAAATGCTCAAAATGTTTTTATGAGTATTCTTTTCGTTCTTTTGGTATTTGTCTGCGTTGTGCTACATGAATTTGGTCATATTCTTACGGCCAGAAAGTTTGGAGTTGAAACCAAAAAGATCACCTTGTTACCTATTGGTGGTGTGGCTTCAATGGACACCATACCAGAAAACCCTAAAGAGGAATTGTTAATTGCATTAGCAGGTCCTGCTGTAAATATTGTAATCGCTCTCGTATTAGCATTTTTTGTTCCGTTACAACTTTTTTTTGGTAAGGCTCCAGATTCGTTAGAAACTACATTGGATCATGTTACATTACAAAATCTTGTTTTATATCTATTTTCAGTAAATATCATCCTCGCATTATTCAATTTCATACCCGCGTTTCCGATGGATGGAGGGCGCGTATTTAGAGCATTACTGGCTATGAAGATGGATAGGGTAAAGGCTACGAGTATGGCCGCAGGATTAGGAGAGATTATTGCTTTTGTTTTCCTGCTTATTGGAGTACTATATAATCCATTCTTAATACTTATTGCGTTGTTTATTTATTTTGGAGCTAATGCAGAGAATAAAATGGTGCAACAGCTTGCCCTTATCAAGGGACACACGGTAGAAGAAGCAATGTTAACGAATATCACTGTTTTAAAACCTGATAATACGATTGAAGATGTAATCGAGGTATTGCTTAAGAGTACGGAGAAAAATTTTGTAGTGACCGAAAATGATAAAATAGTAGGTATTCTTCATCATAAAGATATCCTCAGTAATTCCAATCACAGAGAGCTTAAGGTCAAAGAAGTGATGGATATATCTTTTTCGTCTATTGAAACAACTGCTGGGTTAAAAGAAGTTTTTATGTTGATTAACACAAAGAAAAAAGACTTTTTTGCTGTCACAAAAAACGATCGGCTAGCAGGTGCGATTGACCTTTCTAATATGAGTGAATTTATGCTAATTCAATCTAATCTGATTACCAGATAACACAACTGACTTTTATCATAAAAAAACAGAATACTACTCACTAAATTTATGTAATAAACAAATAATTTTAGAGCATGGATACAACTGAAAACATAGGGATTACCTTTTATCAAAACCTGGGAAAATTATTTTATGCGATTGCTGCTGCAGATAAAGTAGTTCGTACATCAGAATATACTTCGTTAAGAAACCTTGTAAAATCAGAGTGGTTGGCTGTGGATGATCTCGAAGATGAGTTTGGAGCTGATGCTGCTTTCCAGATAGAAATTGTTTTTGATTGGTTAGATTATAAAGAACTAAAGGCTGAAGCTAGTTTCAATGAATTTGCATCTTTCTATAAGGAGAATAGAGCACTATATACAGATAGAATTAAACAACTAATCTGGAATACAGCTAATAGTATTGCCAGTGCTTTTTCAGGTAAGAATAAATCTGAATTAATGATGCTGGGAAGACTTCAACTGATTTTTGAAGAATAAAAATTAATGCTCATTTTGGATATGGAATTTGTTGATTACTATAAGATACTTGATATTTCTAAAAATGCTACAGAAAGTGATATCAAAAAGGCGTATAGAAAACTAGCCAGAAAGTATCACCCCGATTTAAATCCAGATGATAAGGAAGCAGAAAAAAAGTTCAAGGAAATTAATGAAGCTAATGAAGTGTTGAGTAATGCTGAAAACAGAAAGAAGTATGATCAATACGGTAAAGATTGGAAACATGCAGAGGAGTTTGAGAAAGCCAGACAATCACAAAGACAATATACGGGATCTGGAGGTCAACAATATCAAGGCGATTTTTCTGAAAGCGATTTTTCTGATTTTTTTGAATCGATGTTTGGAGGAGCTGGGAGAGGTTATAGGAGAAGTCAGGTGAAATTTAGAGGAGAAGACTACAATGCAGAATTGCGTCTTGATTTGATGGATGTTCATAAAACACATAAACGAACACTTACTGTAAACGGAAAAAATATTAGAATTACTATTCCGGCTGGTGTAGAAAATGGACAGACTATAAAAATAAAAGGGCATGGAGGTCCGGGAATCGGCGGCGGTCCTAATGGGGATTTATTTATAACGTTTGTTATAGAGAATACAACATCTTTCAGACGAGATAAAGGAGATTTATACCTAAAAAAGGATATAGACCTATATACCGCAATTTTAGGTGGTGAAATAATGATAGACACCCTCGATGGAAGAGTAAAACTAAACGTAAAACCCGAAACAGAAAATGGAACTAAAGTCAAACTAAAAGGAAAGGGCTTTCCGATATATAAGAAAGAAGGACAGTATGGAGATTTATATGTTAGCTATAACATCAAATTACCAAAAAATCTGACTTCTAAACAAAAAGATCTATTTAGGGAATTGTCTAACCTATAAATGTGTGTTGCTATGGCCAAAGAACATCTTATACCAGTTATAGAATTTTGTAGAAGTCACGAAGTAGAATTCTCGTTCATAAACACGCTTCATGATTTTGGATTAATAGAAATGGTTACGTATCAACAGACATCGTTTATAGATTCAGAAGAACTGCCAAGATTAGAACAAATTTTACTTTTTAATAAAGAGCTAGAAATCAATCTGGAAGGAGTAGAGGTAATTATAAGATTACTCGAAAAAGTTCATAAAATTCAAAACGAAATGAATATGCTCAAAAATAGATTAGATATGTATGAGCGTTTTTAACACGGGTTGAATGATATAAAGTTTATGGAATCAATTGAATTAATTAGAGAATGGTTGTTAGAATATCCTCTGGCGATTAGTATTTTAAAATACCTTTTATGGGTTTTATGTATTGTTTTTATAATTCAATTGATAAGAAGGTTTTTAAGAAAAAACCTACCAGATACATCTACCAGATATAAATCCCAAAAAGGAGTTGAGATTATAGGATATATTTTGTTAGTTATACTGTCCTTCTCTTATTTCACGGGTAGTATCAAAGATTTCACTATCATCATAGGATTATTTACCGCAGGGATTGCTTTCACATTACAAGAGTTAATTTTAAGTATTGCCGGTTCCATTTACATTTTTTTTGTTAAAGTCTATAAACCTGGAGATAGAATCGAAATTAATGGAATAAAAGGAGATGTCATTGATGTAGATAGTATTTATACTACTATGATGGAGATAGGAAAATGGGTAAGTACCGATAATTATACTGGTAGAATTGTTAAGTTGAGTAATGCTTTTGTATTCAAAGGACCGGTATATAATTATTCTAAAGATTTCCCTTTTATTTAGGATGAGTTTGATCTTCCAATACGCTATGGTTCTGATATAGAATGGGCAAAATCAATAATATTAAAAGTTGCCTCAGAAATTCTCTCAAAATATACAATTGACTCTAGATCAAAGTGGAAAGATGTTGTTAATAGATATTATATTGAAGATGCACAGGTAGAACCAAGTCTTTCTATAACCATAACGGATAATTGGGTGCAATTTAATTTAAGATATATTGTGGACTACAAGAAAAGAAGGTTTATAAAGCATCAGCTAAATGAAAGAATACAAGAGGAAGTTCTTAAAACCGATGGTAAGGTTATGTTCGCATCAACTACTATAGAGCTTGTAAGGCAACAAGAAGTAAATGTCGAGATGAAAACTTCATAGAACTATAGGAACTACAACTTTTGTAAAACTGACTTTTGTCATATTTTAACAGCTATAGTGTCTCTAATTTTACCCCGAATTAAAAAACAAACTATTATGACACTATATGCAAAAATGAATGCTGATTTTTCTGAAAACTATATAGGATATTCTGCTTTGGCAATCATAGCATCTACCTGTTTAGGTTCCATAGCCATTATGACTACTTTGTTTGATGGGAATGGTTTCTTACAAATGTTTTTGGTATTTCTAACCGTTGCGGTATGTAACGCACATAATGCTGCCATATTAACTGTTCAGAAGCCTAAATTGGTATTAGATCTTCTGATCTTGAGTTTAGCAGTCAATAGTTTGATAATTATTGGGAACGGCTTGTTTTAATATTTTACATACGATTATTTACGAAGGCGAGTTTCTTTAAGGGGAACTCGCCTTTTTTTACTTCTTAACTGAGCGATATCATATTTTTTGAGCACGTTCAAAACTACATTTATATAAAATAAAAATTCACCATATGAGAACCCTAATCATCATTAGTCTTGCTGTTCTAAGTTTGATGGCGTGCAATAATAAAACTCAAATCAAAGAAAATACAGAAAAGGATACTACAAAAAGTGAACAGATTCTTGATCAAAATGCAGATAGTACCCAATATTTCTCAGAAGAAACACTGGAACTAAATCAGGAAAAAACAAAATCCAGAAAGGTAGAGCGTCTTATCACTATAGAAGACGATAGGAATAAATTACAAGAACTGGTGATTGCTAAAAAGTTCTATAAGGAAGAAGATTTATATATTTTGGATTATGAATATCCTTATCTCAACGAAGAGATTGATACAAACAACACAAAATTTAATGATTTTTTCACCGAAAATTACTTAAATATAGAGGCTACAGAAAATGAAATTCTCGAAGATAAAGTGATATTCTGTGATTCTCTGGGTATTGGTAGATGCATGGATAAACGGATTATTGATTATAAAATATATGATATAAAAAGTAACCTTATCAGTGTACTACTTTACAAAGAAAACTATTACTCGGGAATGAAACATTCTACGTATATGTTTGAGTGTCTAAATTTTGACCTCAATAACCATAAATTCATTTATTATAACGATTTTTTTATCGATAATTCTGAAAAAGAATTACTTGCCACCATAAACAAAACCATATCAAGTGGTATAAATTCTGGAGAGCTATATTATGAATGTTGGGAGTTGTCAGAAGAAGATTTTAAGGTGTATAAGCACAATTTTGTAGTCAATGATGATATAGTAGAATTCTATTTTGATGACTGTATTATTTGCCCGTCTTACACAGGGACCTATTCTATAGAAATTCCGATTAATAAGATTATGCATTTGATCAAAATATATAACAATAAGCCACTGATAGGATAACAATGAGTGCAAAAATTTTAGAAAAGAGTCGTGTTCTTTTTTGGGTAGTTTATATCACCATGATATTAACAGCATTCATATTGCCATTTTTTTCAGATCCGGAATACGTAATATCAAAAAATACCTTAAGTGAGTTAGGAGCTCAAAATACACCAAATAACTGGATAATGAATTTTGTTTTTATTCTATTGGCGCTTGTAACCTTTATTAACGGTTACAAAGTTTTAGGAGAGCATCGCATTCAGATATTTGTTCTATTAATATTTTGTATTTCTTTCTTGTTAACAGGAATATTTATGCACGCACCCATCAATCGTAGAGTAATTTACGATTCATTTCAAAATGAAATGCATTCCGTTTTCTCAACAATAACTGGAATTTCATTTTGTACCTACTGTCTGGTTGTTAGTTTTATTACTCGATGGAAACATCAAAAATTGATTGCTTTAAGTGTTGGAGTTATTGCTTTGCTATTATCGTATTTCATGTTCATACATTCTGATTATAGAGGCTTGTACCAGCGCGGTATATTTATAATGGCTTTTGGGTGGATCTTATATTCTTTTAAATTCTATGAATATGTTTTTACAAAAAAAGAGTATTTTCAGCTTATAAATAGAAACCAAAAATGAAATAAGCCATAAAAATCTGGATTATACCCATTGATATGATTAATTGGCGATTCCATCCTTGAACTGAGCTGAGTCGAAGTGTGACCATTAAAAAACAATAAATTATAAACAGATGAAAGATAGTTTTAGCAATATTATTGACTCAGAAACACCAGTACTGGTAGATTTTTATGCAGATTGGTGTGGCCCCTGCAAGGTATTAGCACCTATCCTGAAAGAAGTAAAAGACGAGTTAGGTGCTGCTATAAAAATCGTGAAAATTGACGTTGATAAAAACCAACCTTTAGCAGCTAAGTATCAGGTAAGAGGAGTGCCGACAATGTTATTGTTTAAAGAAGGAAAACAGCTCTGGAGGCAATCCGGGGTTTTGCAAAAAAATGATATCATCGGAGTCATAAATTCTCATAAATAGTTATGGAACTTAATAAATATATTGATCATACTATTCTAAAAGCAACAGCCACGGTAGCGGATATCACAAAGTTATGCGAAGAGGCCAAACAATATAATTTTTATTCAGTTTGTGTGAACGGAGCTTATATTGGTCTGGCTTGTAGTGAGTTAATGAAAACGGATGTGAAAATTGCCGCTGTAGTAGGGTTTCCTTTAGGAGGAATGACTACTAAAGCTAAAGTATTCGAGGCTAAACAGTGTATTGATGATGGGGCTCACGAAATCGATATGGTTCTCAATATCGGATTGCTTAAGTCGGCGTATCACGAAATTGTGCGGGATGAGATTGCTAAGATTAAAAAAGCGATTGGTGACAATGTGTTAAAAGTCATTTTTGAAAATTGTTATCTAACCAATGAAGAAAAGAAAATTGCTTGTCAACTATCCATTGATGCGGGAGCGGATTTTGTAAAAACATCCACTGGTTTTGGAACCGGCGGTGCTACTATAGAAGATGTTAAATTAATGAAAGACATTGCTCAGGATAAGATATTAATAAAAGCATCTGGTGGGATTAGAGATATTGAGACTGCCAAAAAATATATAAATATGGGTGTTTCCCGACTTGGAACCTCTTCAGGGGTAGCCCTGGTAACTTCAAAATAAAATCATATGAGTACACATATCGCAGCAAAGAGAGGAGAGATAGCAGAAACTGTTTTATTGCCTGGAGATCCTTTGAGGGCAAAGTGGATTGCAGAAACATTTTTAGATGATCCGGTATGCTATAATAAGGTTCGCGGAATGCTTGGATATACTGGTAGTTATCATGGGAAGAGAGTTTCTGTACAAGGAACAGGGATGGGTATTCCGTCTTCATTAATTTATTGTCATGAATTGATCAATGATTTTGGTGCACAAAACTTAATTAGGGTGGGTTCTTCTGGATCTTATCAGAAAGATGTTAAACTTAGAGATATTGTGATTGCTATGGCTGCCTCATCAACTTCCGGGATTAATAACTCTAGATTTATCAATGCAGATTATTCTCCTACAGCTAATTTTGAACTGTTTATGAAAGCTGCTTTATATGCTCGTGAGCATAATATACCTATCAAGGCAGGAAATGTTTTATCCGCAGATGAATTTTATGAAGATGATTTTGATTCTTATAAAAAATGGGCAGAATTTGGAGTGCTTTGTGTAGAAATGGAAGCTGCCGGTTTATATACAATTGCAGCAAAATTTAATGTCAAGGCATTGGCGATTCTCACCATTTCAGACTCTCTAGTAACTGGTGAAAGAACTTCTTCTGAAGAACGAGAAACCACCTTCAGTAAAATGATAGAAATAGCGTTGGGAACGTTATAAAATGAAGTTTGGCCTATAATAAAAGACCTGTCAGGTTTCTAAATCCTGACAGGTGTGGTTTGTTAAGGAAAGACCTTTGTATTATAAAAAATAAGCCGTCTGAAAATATAATTTTCAGACGACTTCATACAAACACAACTTTAAAATATATATAATCTAAGATCTTAGATCTTAAATGTAATCACTGGTTTATTTGCGTGATTAGCAATATCTTCTCCAATACTTCCATTAAAAAAGTGTGATAATCCACGTCTGCCGTGAGTTGGTATTGCAATAACATCTGCATTTATTTTTTGGCAATAGTTAAAAATACCGCTCTCTACAGAATAATCATTCTGTACCACTACTTTATCAAAATTTTCCAAATTACCGGAATCTGCTTTATACAGAAATTCTTTAATTCGTTCTTCAATTTGATCAGAATTTCTAAATCGATCACCTGGTAGATTTACATATACTAAATGTAAAGTAGCATTGAATAAATTAAAAAGTCGCTTTGCACTATGATATGCACGGATATTTTCCATTTTAAAATCACATGCAAACACTACTTCTTTCATGTTAAATTCATCAATCTGATTTTTGATGACTAAAACTGGGATTTCAGAAGTACGAACTACTTTTTCTGTATTAGAGCCAACAAATACTTCACTCAATCCACTACTACCGTGAGAACCCATCACAATAAGATCAACTTCATTTTCATTAGCAACTTCATTTATTTCGCTAAATACTTTATAGTTCTGTACAGTTTCTGTGACTTTAATGCCTTTTAGATATTCTTTATCTAAGAACGTCTTAAATCTTTTTTCTGCTAGTCTTAAATAATAAATAGCTTCTGCGGCTTCTTGAGCTTCGTCTTTAGTTAGAATAGCTTCTGATAAGCCAAGCATGTGTAATACAATAATTTCTGCATGTTGCTTTTTTGCAATATCAGCAGCAACTTGTAATGCATATTCTGAATGCTCAGAAAAGTCAATTGGGACAAGAATTTTTTTCATGGTTACTAGTTTTTACTAAATCAAAATTAGAAGATGTCTGGAGGAATTAATATGATAATTGTCATATTAATATTTGTGATAAGGCTATAAATTTAATAATCAATTATTTACAAATAATTAGAAACTAAAATGACTTATTATGGCACTTAACTTTAATCAATTCGCAGTAGAAGCTAATACTTTTTTAAAGGATTATGCTAAGGAAATGGACTTGATCGATGATCAAGATAGAGCAGGACGAATTTTATCTGCTGTTTTACATGGATTAAGAGAAATCATCTCTATAGAAGAATCCGTACAGTTAATGGCACAATTGCCAATGTTTCTGAAAGCTGTTTACGTAAATGGATGGTCTGTTAAGACAAAAAAGACTCGGGTAAAGCATATGGAAGAGTTTATCGATTTAGTAAGGTCATTTGACGGAGTAACATCTGTATATGATTTTGAATCCAATGAAATTGCAGAACATTATATCAATACCACATTTTTTGTGTTGCGTAAATATATTTCACCTGGAGAGATGCAAGACATTAGAGATGAGCTTCCTAAAAATCTTAAGGATATGATTTTTAATGCTGTTTTCTTCTAAAACAATTTTATAAAAAAACACTCATGAAAACAATAAAAGATAATCGAATAGGTGAGTTTAAAGAAATAATTCACGCTGCAACAAAAGCACCATCTGGTCATAATACACAGCCGTGGAGCTTTAAAATTACGGAGACTGGAATAGAAATACATCCTGATTTAAGTCACGAATTATCGGTGGTAGATCCTAACAATAGAGAATTATATATAAGCATAGGTTGTGCGTTAGAAAATTTACTGGTTGCAGCTAATAGATTTCATTATGATTATAGTTATGAAGTTTTGGAGGATAATACTAAGTATTTTGTAAAAGTAGATTTAGAGAAATCAAGAAATGAGAAAACAGATCCTCTGTTTAGTTATATTGATTTGCGACAGACAAATAGAAGTGAATACAATAAGAAATATGTTCCAGAAAAGACCATAAAAGAATTATTAAATATTGATAAAGAAGAAAACATCAATATCTATAGTTTTAAACGAGGAGATGCATATTTTGCCACTATAAAAGATCATATTTTAGAAGGGAATAGCATACAGATGAATGATCCCGGTTTTAAAAGCGAACTGTTAGAATGGATTCGTTTTAATGCTAAAGATGTTTTACAAAATAAAGATGGGTTAACCTATAAAGTAATGGGAGCACCTTCGTTACCAAAATTTATTGGTAAGCCAATCGTAAGGTCTTTTTTAAATGCTAAAAATCAAAACAAAAACGATGTATGCAAAATTAATTCATCCTCGCATTTTATAGTGTTCACCACAAAAAGTAACACGGTTCCAAATTGGATTTCTTTGGGTATTACACTAGAACGTTTTTTATTATCAGCTACCAAAAAAAGAATTGCAAGTGCATATCTTAATCCTCCTTGTGAAATAGAAACATTAGCCAAACATCTAAAAGAATCATTACCAATTAACCAGGAGTATCCTAATATTATAATCCGAATTGGTTATGCAGAAGAGCGTGTTGCTTTTTCTCCAAGAAAAGATATAGAAACTTTGATTTATAATTGATGATTTTTAAGATACTACCCTAAAAGTATGTGAGTATTAAAAAATAGCGAGGAGCATATCCTCGCTATTTTGGTTAATTTTAAAAACTTGTGATGAAGCAAATTATAATTTGGTTATTATTCGATCACGTTCTAGTCTTGCAATGATTGCAGATACATATTCGTTTACTGTAGTATTAATAGATTGGGGATCTATTATATCTAAAGCCCCTACCCAAACCAAGGATTTATTGTCGTCTAGATTGATATTATATATGGAAGTTTCTACGTGATACACTTTATATTCATTATAGTATCCGGGGTCGTAATAGATATCCTGAAATCTATAGTAATAGCGTCCAAATCTTGTCCAGCGATATCCCACGGTATAATATCCGGAGTTATAGTTTCTTTTCTCATCCACACCTTTTACAGCACTAATAATTACTGCGTCAAACCCTTCATCCGAAAGCCCTTTAACCATGGTGTTTATTTCGGCTTCGGTTTTTTGAGAATCTGTAAAAGAAGCATCAAAAGTTTCAGTACTAACATATGCGATGATATTGCGTTTCATGAACTCCTTTTTTAGGTTCTCTTCAAAAATTTTACGTGCAGTAAGGTTTTGGGTTACCCCTAAAACCATTAGCTTTTGAGGTTTGAAAAACAAAACTTCTTCATTTTTCCAACTATCTACCACCCGTACAGAAGAACAGGCAGATAATAATAGAACTAGAACTACAAAAATTGTTTTTTTCATGATTTCTTGATTTTAAGTCGAAGATTCCTAGTCTTTAGTATGTAGTTTTTTATTGAGCTTATCAATAACCTTATTGATAAAAACAGGTGCTTCTTCGAGGTTGGATTCTCCTGTAATAGCATCTACTTCTTTCATCTGATAAGTTCCCTCTCCTGATGTAGTTAGCACTATAATTTTGTCTTTATACTCTGATGTACGTTCTATAAATAATCGAACGGCATAAGGCGGTTTCCAGTTTTCCCAGGTGTGAATTAGTACCACAGCAGTATAATTCTCTGGATTAATTTGTTCTAAAGAAGAGATGTCTATAACTTTTATAAAAATAGCATCCGATTTATAGTGATGTACAAGACCATTTGTGATGGCATCTTTAAACTCACTTCCTTGAGTTGCGATAAGCAGTTTTTGATCCAAAGTAGGATCATTTAATTCAAAAGCTTTGGCTTCTTCCATCGAATATTCATATTTATACCAGGTTGCCGATAAGAAGAATATCACGACAACAGATAGTATAATCACTATTATTTTTCCAGAACGTCCCATTTTGATATGTTTATCATTAAAAATATTGAACTATTGCTCAGAAAAATATGATAAGAATCAGTTAATTAAGTGATCTGGATAAGTAATGATCTTTTTCGTGAATGATTATTCTACACCGAAAATCCTGTTGTTGATGATAAGATTTGTTTTAATTCTTTAGTAGTATTAAAATCGATGAGGTTTAAAGCTTTTACATTGCATAACTTTTCTACCATTTTTCTTCCTGCCAAGGTGTTTGTAGATATCCCGGTAACAATATCAGGAATGATATCAAATGCTTTCATGATACCATAAACAGCATACGGATCGGATGCACTTAGAATTACACATTTTATTTGTTCTCTAATGGTATCTATTGCAATATCTCCATTATAAGATTCTAAAGGAGAAGCACCAATTTCTATAACCGCTACGTCTGCTTTTTGCAAAGCAATCTTACTGAGTAGCAGACGTAATTTACGATAGTATTCTTCTCTAGGACAAATAGACGAAGGTAATCCAACATCTACAAAATCTAATACTGAATCGGCTCCGGCATCTTTCATTGCTAAAATATCTTTATAACGACCGGCACCTGTTAGTTTAGCGCCAACAACCTGTAAACCTGCTTGTTTAAAAAGATTGGTAACAATTCTTGCAGAAGTGGTTTTACCGGCAGACATGGATGTACCTACAAAGAGAATAACAGGAATATTTAGAGAAACTTCTTTTAACGGTTTAACAAAACTATTCATTGTCAGTTTTTTGTCATCTCTAAAAGCATGAGCAGTGTAGATGACCTCTATCATATTGGGTATGAAAACAGATTTTGATGTCAATTTCCCTAAGAGTCCCGCGGCGGTTAAAACATTCATTTTGAGATCATTTTTAACTTCTTTCCAGGTTCCAGTGGCTTCCAAAGTGGCAAAACGTTCTCCCAAAGCCCCAACAATAGATTCTTCTCCTATTACCCCACGCATTCTTCCATTAGGAAGTTCTAGCTTTAGTTCTGTGCTTCCTGCATCAATGATTTTACAAACTACATAATCCCCGGTTTCCCATTGATTTTTAGGGAGTTTTTTTAAAGTAAACTCTTTTTCAGCTAGATCAGAAATTCGTGTGAGTGACGTATAGATATATTTGTGGTTCATGACTTAATTATTTAAGGGTTTGTTTAAAAGCAATAAGGTCAACAACGCTGTTCTTTCGACAAGCTTATTATGCAAAATATGCTCGTGAGTTGCGTGAGCACCATCACCCGGTGTGCCTAATCCATCTAAGGTGGCTGTATATTGACTAGTAGTGTTGCCATCAGAACCTCCACCAGCGGTAGCTTCTTGTAAGTCGATACCCAGTGTTTTTCCTGTATGCCTCGCTTCTTTCCATAAGTGCTGATTACGGTATGTTTTTTCCATGGGCGGTCTTCGTATTCCACCTTCTATATGTAGGCTTACATCTGGAAGTTTTGGTTTTAGGCCTTTAATTTTTTTGGTTATATATTCACCATCTTTTTTATTTAATACACGTACATCTATCACAGCTTTACTTTCTGGCGCGACCACATTAGGAGAAATACCACCTTCAATCATTCCTACATTAACCGTAATACCTTTGTCAAGATCATTCATGGCGAAGAGTTTTTGTACTTGATGAGACAATTCTACAATGGCGTTGATCCCTTTTGTAGGATCTAATCCAGCGTGAGCTGCTTTGCCTGTTACTGTAATTGTAAATCTTCCAATTCCTTTTCTAGCAGTCTTTAACTTGCCATCCAGATCCAATGGCGGCTCTAAAACATAAGCGCGATCGGATATTTTAGCCAACCTTTTTATGATATTGGTAGATTCTTTACTACCTATTTCTTCATCAGAATTAATTAAGATTACAGGAGTTACCGTTAGAGGTAATGATAATTTCTTAATAGTTCGTAAAGCAAAAATCACTTGGGTCAAACCGACTTTCATATCATAGATTCCTGGTCCTTTGATCATACCATCCTTAATCGATATAGGTCTATCTTTTAAGGTGTCCAAAGGCCAAACGGTATCGCAATGACCAATTAATAGTTGTATAGGAAGTTTTTTATCTCTTTGTTTTGGTCTGGCATAGAGATATCCACCGGTTTCTTTGCCTAAAATATGTTGGGTTTGATATCCGATTAGTCGCAATTCTTTTTTTAAAAGATTAAGGATTTGATGTTGTGAATCAATAGAATGAGAAGGAGATTCTATATCAACCAATTTCTTCAAAAAAATCAATATCTCTTCTTTTTGATTGGTAAGATGACGTTGAATTGTATTGGCTATTTCTTTCTCATTTTTCATCTTGTGAAGTTCTTTGGAAAAGGAAAATTGAATGTTTTAGAAATCGTAGCAAAACGTCCGTTAGCCACATAAGCAAGCAAGGGATTCTTGTGAATTTGCTCATCTTCATCTTTTTCAGAAATTCTGGCATAGTCCTTATGAACGGAGGCTTTACAAATTGTACCTGTAATAATACTGTTGGTATTAAAACCATCGATGATTTTAAATAGCTTACATTCCAGATGCAGATATGAATCAGCAATTAATAAGGTATCAATTGTATCTGATTTTATGGTGGGTAAAGCAGAAATAATCTGATCTGATTTTGATATTACTTCAGATCTGGGAGAAGCACTTAGAGAAGTAAGCAATATTTGGTCAGGTATAGGAAAACTTACTGAAAATTCTTTATTTTCTAATATATTATGATAAGTAGAATGATTAGGAGTACATACGAATCCGAAGTAATTATCAAAACCAATGGGCATCGCCATATGTTTGGGAGCCATATCATATCCGGCACCTTCTTTAGTGCCTACAATAACTAATGGTGCAATAGTATAGAAATGATCCCATATTGGACTACTCATATCCAAGGTTATAAATTCTTTTAGATTTTCCATGACGTTGTACCTTAAATTATTAAGGTACAAAAGGTGTGTAATTTAGGAACTGATTTTTGTCACTTAAGGAAAAAATTAAGTGTCATTTGCTTTTGAAAGAAATCAAAATCATCGAGGATTTATATAAAAAAGGAATATCGAATTGATTTTTATATTTCAATAAGTGTAATGTGGATTAAGTTATGGAGTGAATATATCATTTCTAATAGCATAAATTACCATAGCCGTTCTGTTTTTGAGATTAAGTTTTTCAAATACAGCGTCTCTATATCCTTCAATTGTTTTTGGACTCAAACACATATCGCTGGCAATTTCTTTATAGGTCTTTTCTGTACAAGCCTGCTTTACAAATTCGATTTCACGTTCTTTAAGGATTTTATTATTTTCCTTCTTCGCATATAATGACTCGAGTAATAAGCTGGTGACGTCCTTAGTATGGTAAAACCCTGTTTCCTGAACCTCAATAAGTGCTTTTTCTAAAATTCTCTTTTCTGTATCTTTAGGGAGATAGCCTTTTGCGCCAGCCTGCAATACTTGCAGAATTTTTTTTGTATTTCTTTCAGTAGAAAGTGCCAAAACTTTAACTTGTGGATATTCTTTTTTGAGTATTGAGGTTGTCTCAATTCCATTCATTTTGGGTAAATTAATATCCATTAGTACAATCTGCGGAATATATTTTTTATTCTTAAACCTCGTTATAAGTTCTTCTCCATTTCTACAGGAATACAAAACCTTAAACCTAGAAAATCCATTTATTAATTCTGCTAATGCCTGAGAAAGTAAAGTGTGATTTTCTACAATAACAACAGAATATTTCATTTTGTTTTATTTGTTAGTAATATAGAGAATGTTAGTATTTAAAGAATTAACCCAAAACAATTTTATGTCGGTCAAAACTATGTCTTAAGATAGGTTAATTTAGAATTTAGGGGTAAGAAATGAATTACTCCCTAAGTTAAAAATTTTTTTCAAATCATCTGAATATTTTTATAAAAAACAATGTACGAAAGACTTATTTTTTAAGAACTGATTTTTATCAATTATGGGAATTTTCAATTGTTTTATTTAACTTTCGAGGTACATTTTTTATTCTTGTCGATCGATAATTATTGGTTAAAGATTAATGACAAACAATTTTTTATGCTTAAACATTATAACATTTCAGTAAAAGGAAAAGTTCAGGGAGTATGGTATCGAAAAAGTACCTGGGAAAAAGCAATGGAGTTAGGTGTAAAAGGAACGGTGAAGAATCAGTTTGATGGTAGTGTCTATATTGAAGCAGAAGGAGAAGAAAATCAACTCAAAGTGTTCATAGAATGGTGTGCAAAAGGCCCTGAATTTGCAGAAGTGTCTGATATTTCATTTGAGGAAGCTGATCCATCGTTTTATCAATATTTCGAAATTTTATACTAAAGTATCTACATTAAAAAAAGGAACTGTTATTTACCAATTCCTTTTTGATGTTTCTGCCTAATTTGGCTTATAGAAAATTACCATCCTCATCAGTTTTTACCTTAATCATTTTATCACCATTTTCTAACCTTAGTTTATACTTTTTAGTAGTTCCCTTTTTGTTATGATAATTAACTAAATAGACATCTTTGGTAATTGCCCATCCTGGAAATCTAGCCGTTACTGCAGCATAAATAGCAGGAGGAAGGTTTGTACCTTTGAATTTTTCAATCGTTCTTAGCACATTTCCGTCTTTGTCATACGCAGCCAAAATTTTTCCTTCAGGGATGTGAAATGACACATAATAAAGATCGTATTCATCCTGATAAAAATCAGAACCTTTAAGATCATAGGTAGCGACCTTTTTTTCGAGTAGTTTTACAGGAACATCAGCCGCTTCTTCATTTACTTCGTTAAGGTATTTGTAATTGGTTGCAATTACTATAACCTCTTCTAGTTTTTCTACTTCTTGTGCAAAAGTTGGGATGGTCAGTCCGATAACAAATAGACCCAAAATTAATTTTTTCATGACGTTAAATTTTTTGTGTTACATATACTCAGCTAACAGTTGTTAGTTGGTGTCGTTAAGATATGGGTTTTACGGTCTTTTTGAAATGATAATTATCATAAAAGCAGGGTTTTATGAGTAATAATGATAACAGTCTTTTATATGATAATTCTCATTTTATACCAATGTAATTCATGATACATTTAAGGGATAAACCTAAATAAGTAAGCAATGAAAAATGTATTTATTTTATTTCTAAGTCTTATTATCTTCCCTAATTTAAGTGTTGGACAGATAATAGAAAATATCGACGAAATCACGCCTTATCACGAAGAATTTGCAGCCATAAGAAAGGGCAATACCTGGGCTTTTATAAATACCAATGGAGAAATCGTAATAGATTATAGAGATGACTTGGTTTGGGCTACAGATATTGACCCAAAATCCAAAAAGAAGATTTTATATAAAGAATCAGTACGGTATCCGGCTTTTTATGAAGGAAGATGCCTTATTAAAAAAATGATTAAAGGTATTTATTATTATGGATATATAGATAAAAGTGGGAAAACAGTAATTGAACCGGAATATGTAAATGCAACTCCATTTGATAAAGGGTATGCAGTCGTGTTAAAGATTTCTAAAGAAGAATTAGGAACCAATGATCTTTTACTGAAAAAAGTGGTTTCTTATAGTTATGATGAGGTGGTTATCGACCCTACCGGCAATACAAAAATGTATTTACAAGGTCCTGAAAATTTGGTATTAACAAAAGAAAAAATGAAATGGCGACCTACTATTGAATCGCGTTTGGTTTCGCCTAATCTTGTGGCAATAAAGACCAAAGATAATGGTTGGCAATTGCGATCGATGAATGCTTCAAATTAATACATAACCGTAATAAAATGAATACATTAAAAAACAAAGTAGCCATAATTACTGGCGGCTCTGGTGGAATAGGAAAAGCAACGGCCAAACTTTTTTTGGAAAATGGGGCAAAGGTAATGTTGGTTGGAAGAACTGAAAGTAAATTAAAAAAAACATTAGAAGAATTTAATAATACAAATGTTGATTATTGCGTTGCTGATGTTGCTAAATCCGATGATACTAAGTTCTACGTATCAGAAACGTTACTTAGATTTGGTAAAATTGATATCTTTTTTAATAATGCAGGAATTGAAGGTGCATCAAGGTCCATTGCAGAATATCCTGAAGATATTTTTGATCAGGTAATAGCAGTAAATCTAAAAGGTGTTTTTCTTGGATGTCAATACGTAATTCCTAAAATGACAGAAGGAGGTAGTGTTATTATTACATCTTCTGTAGCTGGTCTAAAAGGATTTAAAGGATTAGGTCCATATGTAGCCAGTAAGCACGCTGTTGTTGGGATTATGAGAGTTGCTGCGTTAGAAAATGCAGATCGAAAAATTAGAGTTAATACAGTGCATCCGGGACCGGTGCATACTCGAATGATGCGAGCAATCGAAAAAGATATTGCTCCTGATCATCCAGAAGAAGCACAAAAAGGTTTCGAAGCAGGAATTCCCTTTGGACGTTATGCAGAACCTGAAGAAATTGCTAACCTGGTTTTATTTCTATCCTCCGATGAGAGTAAATACATTACAGGTACAATGCAGGTTATTGATGGTGGGATGATTACTTAATTGGTACATTCTTATTATTGTCATCCTTTGATGAGTAATAAATTATTATAAAAAATACTGGACGAGTTTATCTTCACAAACTTGTCCAGTTTTTTTGTTAGAGATACTTGATTTTTAACTTGGTGTTTATTTCAGTTTGGTTTGAAATAAAACCTTACACGGTTTCTTTTTCCCTATTTCTACTTTCTATTACCTTTTCGATAAGGTCAGGTACTTTTTCAAAAGCTGCTGCTAATCCGTGGGTTTTTCCAGCTTCAAGGAACGAAATTTCTTCTCCCTTACTCACTAAAAAACCAATAGGTTCTATTCCGATACCAGCTCCACCGCCACCACCTTGGCCTTTACTTCCTTTAGTTTGTCCACCTTCTCCTGCACCAGAACCAAATCCCATACCTACTTTTATTACAGGTACGCATTTGAATTCTCCTAACTCAAATTGTTCTCCAACAACCGTTTCTGTTTTTGCTTCAGATTTAATAAAATCCGTAATCTTACCCAATAATTCTTCAAAATGTAATTCCATAATATTATTTTTTAAGAGTTGATAAATGATTTAATTATATGAATAGGCCTGTTTTGAACGTACAAGGCCATTTCATTTCTTCCATCAAAATTTATATTAAAACTTCCTTTTGTGTAATACTTTAAGAATGCAAAAACCGGATATAATTTTGCATTAGAAATACAATCTCCGGTATCTATATCCAAAAGCATTTTTTTTACCTTAAATGATTTCAATAATCGTAAACCAGTTCGAATGTTAATTCTATTCTTATGTTTCTTTGTGTTTTTTTTCTTAACTTTTTTCTTTTTAGCTAAACCTATTTTTTTAAGTGGAAAGAAATGAAAATTGAAGAAAAAGATCTTTAGCTTTACTCTTATCACTTCTTCTTTATCTTCTTCAACACTAGCCTTTGCCAAACCCTTTAACTGGATGTAATATTCATTGGTATTTGTGTCAAGACATATCACAATTGGCAATAATAATAGATAGATCGCTATGATAAAAAGTGATATTAAAACAACGGTTAAAACCATTATGTAAATTTTGAATAAGAAAATGAAATAAAAGGTTTAATCCTATGATTTTGATCATATTAGGTGATTTTTTTTGATTTGTTTTTGTGCTTGCAAATTTTGATATACTCAGTACTAATTTCAATGAAAAATAGATTTTAATACCGGGAAGTTTATTTCATTCATTGATTTTATCACCACATACTCTGAAACATCAAAATTTATCATATAATTGTTGATAGACATTTAATGTTTAGACTTGATAATCTGTTATAGTAAGTCATTATGTCTATGCCTATTCAATAATAATTAAACTGTTCCGCCCAAACGTTTTATGATTTGTGTTAAGATCAAAGTTCCAATTCCGAAAAGACCAACCGTTAGAAATTGTTCTGATGATAATTCTACCAAAGAAAGCACTTGTTGAAGTATTTTTGTATGGTGTGCAATCACCATAATAGATATTGAAAGCCCTATTGCACCCCAAATCCATGGATTTGTAGTGACTTCATTTTTAAAAAAAGAAGTGCTGCGATGTGGTATATTAAACACATTAAGTAATTGAGCCAGTACCAATGTGTAAAAGGCCATGTTATTGATGATTTCTGGGGATAATTTTAATACCGTGTTTGCATATATAGTTATTCCTATAACACACATAGTAATAGATATCCCATAAATAATTGTTGATACCCATAGTTTTTTGGTGATAATCGGTATGTCAGGGTCACGCGGCGGCTGTTTCATAATACCTGGATCTCCTTTTCCCATGCCAAGTGCCAATGCAGGAAAAATATCAGTGACCAAATTGAGAAATAAAATTTGTAAGGGAAGTAAAGGGAGCGGTAAATTGGTGATTGAAGCAATAGCGACCGAGATAATCTCCGAAAGATTACATGATAAAAGATATACAACAAAATGACGAATATTCTCAAAAATTGTCCGCCCTTGTCTTATAGCTAATTCCGTAGATGTAAACTGATCATCCATCAAAATAACATCTGCGACCTCTTTTGCTGCTTCAGTTCCTCTGATTCCCATTGCAATTCCTATATCTGCTTTTTTTAGTGCTGGAGCATCATTAACACCATCTCCGATCATACCTACAATAGCATGGTGGTTCTGATAAAAATCTACCAAATCTAATTTTTGTTTCGGGATCATTCTGGCAAAGACTTTTGCATTTAGAATTTCTTGTTCTTCTGCTACAGTTAGGTTATCTAATAGTACTAAGTTTTTACCATGAATAACACGTTGATCACTGTCATTAACAGATAATAAACCTATTTCCTCTCCTATTTTTCTGGCAGTATCAGGATGGTCTCCTGTAATCATGATGACATTAATACCGGCATTTTTATAAGTAGTAATAGCTTCCTTTATATCCGAACGAGGTGGATCAATAAATCCGATTACTCCCAAAAACACAAGCTCCTGTGGCAGCTTATCCATATTTGGTTTGATATTCGTATTCTTATATGCAAAGGCCAAAACCCTCAAACCTTCGGCTGCTATTTTATTTGCCTTATCAAACCATTCTTTTCGATTATTAAGGGGTTCAATTCCGTTTTTTGATAATATATATTCACAGGAATCAAGAACTTTTTCCAGAGCTCCTTTGACATTTATTTGATATTCATTGTTAATTTTATTTAAGGTAGCCATTATTTTTTGTTCAGCGTCAAAAGGGATTTCAGCTTCCTCTGGGTATTGGTCTCTTATTTGTTGAGAATTATACCCTGTTTTTTTAGTAAAGTTTAATAGCGCTATTTCGATAGAGTCCCCATTCATACTTGTATCTCCAGTATCAGAGTTATTACACAAAACAGCTACCTCAATAATTTTATTAAATGCTTGATTGTTCTTTAGATTGTATTGTGAAAGTGTATCTCCCCAATTATTAATGTCGAATTCTTTGCCATTAAATACGATCTTGTGAACGGTCATTTTATTCTCTGTCAGTGTTCCGGTTTTATCTGTACAGATGATTGTGGTTTCTCCGAGCGTTTGAACCGCCTCTAACTTTTTTATAATTACCTTTTTTTTAGAAAGTTTGACCATTCCTTTGGCCAATGCTATGGTAGCGACGATTGGTAATCCTTCAGGAATAGCGGCAACTGCAAGAGCTATTCCTGTTTTGATCATTAATACTAAATCTTTTCCTTGTATATATCCACTTATAGCGATTAACAACGCCATGATGAGTGTTAAACCTATAAGCCAGTGACTTAATCGATTTAATCTTCTTTCTAAAGGCGTTCTTTTTTGGATAGCTTCTTGTGTTAAACTACTTATCTGTCCGATGGCTGTTTGATCTCCTGTGGCTGTAATAATAGCTTTTGCATTACCTCTGGTAACTATGGTTCCCTTATAAAGCATATTGGTTCGGTCTGTCAAAGGTGTTTGTAAAGGAGTTATTTTTAACTGTTTTTCTACCTGATCGCTCTCGCCTGTAAGCATAGACTCCTTAACAGCAAGACTCTGATGCCAGATCAAACGGGCATCGGCAGGAACTACATTACCCTGGGTTAATTGTATGATATCTCCCGGAACCAGATAACGAGATGCTAATCGAACTACATTTCCATCTCGTAATACATTCGCCTCGGTTTGACTCATTCTTTGCAATGCCTCTACAGACCGTATTGCTTGTAGCTCCATAAAAAAGCCTATGAACGTTGTAAGCAGAATAACCACCATTACCGAAAAACCTTCTAACCATTCTGCAAAAACAAATGCCATTAACATCGCAGTACCCAAAATATAGATGATGGGATCCAGGAATTGTTCTAGTAAAATGATCCAGCTATTTTTTTTCTTCTTATGTTTTAAATCATTTTCGCCATAAATAGCAAGACGTTTCTGAGATTCAGTTGTAGTCAATCCCTTATCGTGATCAGCTTGTAGTTGATTGATAATATCATTTACTGGTATGGAATGAGGATTTTTAATCATCTTCAGAAAGATATGATAGCGTATTTGAAAACCGAGTTATGGCTTCTTGCCAAAGTTCTATAAATACTTGTGTTTTGGTTTTCATTCTATTTTTTTAATTCTCAAAAGACATTACAGGAATTTTAAAATGCTTTAATACTCTTAGAGCCCTCAAAGTATTCCAACGACTGGGTTTGCCTGCTTTTTCCATGTTAAAATGAGTTTGTCCAGGGTGTTTAGCCTGTACGTTCCAAGTACCATTTTTGTTCCTTTTCTTCAATAGGACATCAACAGCAGGTTGCATTCTTTTGTCCCATTTAGTTTTTGAATATTGAAAGTAATCCAATGCACTGAGTATATCATACCGCCATCTTCTGGGATAAGACAATCTCAAAAAATCTTTATTAATGATTTCACCTGTCCTATCTGAAATATACAATTGATGAAGCAGTATAAACTCCTTGGAGGATTGTATCGCCTTCTTCACTTCATCTAATCGGTATGAATATCCATTATATTCATATTCGGTAAAGCCTTCTAAAACTGAAAGTGTAGTATGTAGGGAACTGTGTCTTGCACCAGAACGATTTAACCTACAATTGAAACCTCCATCGTGCATTAGTTCTAGTAACTGGCAATCAATTACAGATTTCAAATGATATTCTTCTGTCTTAAAATAACTGGCATAATTAAGAAACATACCATTGATGCAACCATCACTTTTTTTTGCATTTGGATATATTCCTCCATCCTCAGCTTTACATTCTTTTGCGATTTTATCTATCGATTCCTTTATAAGTTGATTATTGGGCAGAATGCATAGGTTTCGCAGATCAATTAGAGTGTAATGCGAAGAGGTCCATTTGGGTTGATAAAATGCCTTTCCCCAATGATCTTTTGGATTTCGTTTGGATAAAAATTGAGCTCCCCAACCTTCTTTTTCAATTCTATTTCTTATATCTTCATATTCTGTTGATAACAAATCACGATAGGTTTGGTACTGTATAGATACATCACCTTCTAAAAGCCATTGTATGATTTCTTTACTATTCATTTTATCTTTTATTGAGGAGTAATGAAACGGTCAAAATACTTTTCATTCAGAATATGCTGAGTTACAAATTTTCCATTATAAAAGATGTTATAAATGGTATGTGGTACAAAATGATTTTGTGCTTTTTCTCGAGTATCCAACTTCGTGATTTGCAGTTTTATTCCTTTGCTTTCAGCAACTCTTTTTAATTCTACATGTGTGTAATATTCTGTAAATGGACATGCATTTGTGTAGTAAACACTTAATCCATCTTTGACATCACACACCCCTTTTTTTGCAATGTCCTTGAATTTTGGTATTGAAGCATTCTTTTTGAATGGTTTGTACCATAATTCAAAATAGGGTGCTGCTGTGTCGCACAATTCAAATCCTTGTTTCTTAAAGAATTTCTTTTCAGACATAAAGGGTTGTTTTTTATTTGCAACCACTACTACGATTCCATTCATTCCCTTAGCATCTTGCAAACATTCCTGATACAAAGCTTTACCGTGTCCGTGGTTTTTGTATTTACCCGAAACCCAGAAACAATTGATAAGCATGTAATTGGGAGCATCAATCGGAACCCATCCTTTTTCTGCGGGTACGTATTCAATAAATACTTTTCCTCTTACATCTAGTTTTTTGAATACATGACCTTCTTTAAACTGCTTTTTTAACCATTCTTTTTTTGCATTGTAACCTTCTGTACTTTTTTTATCTGAAATTGCACAACAAATGTGCTCTTCAGCAATATTTTCTTCAGTAAGCTGCTTAATCGTGAGCGTTTCCATTTTTCGACTTTTTGATATAACTGTACTATTAAATATAATCCCAAAACCAGTTTTAAAAGATGATAATTGTCATTGTGCCAGAGCAATCGAAAAGATAATTTTAGAAGGCTTTTCATAGAAGAACTATTGGAAAAGTTTATTATGTAACAAGAGTTACTGTAATTGACATAATCTCAAAGTAATTTAGAGGTGTACAAGGAATATACATGGCTAATTAGTATAACTTTTTAATAAAATAAAAGAATCATGGAAACAACAGATATTGAAATAAATATGATGCCAAGAATTGGAGATGACGCACCGGATTTTGAAGCAGTAACTACGCATGGTAAACTAAAGTTTTCTGAATTTGCAGAAGGAAAGTGGGTAGTATTGTTTTCCCATCCTGCAGATTTTACTCCTGTATGTACTACAGAATTAAGTGGTTTTGCGGAACGTAGTAAAGAATTTGAGAATTTGAATACAAAACTCATTGGATTAAGTATTGACAGTATTCATTCTCATTTGGCTTGGGTGAATAATGTATTGGAGAAAACAAAAGTATATTTAGATTTTCCTATCATAGCCGATATTGATATGAAGGTAGCCAAATTATATGGGATGCTACAACCTAATGAAAGTGAAACAGCAGCGGTGAGAGCGGTATTTTTTATAGATCCATATCAAAAAATCAGGCTTATTATGTATTATCCATTAAATGTGGGGCGCAATATGGATGAAATCCTTAGAGCATTAGAGGCACTACAGATTTCGGATAAACATAAAGTAGCATTACCTCTAAATTGGAAAAAAGGAGATAAAGTAATTGTTCCACCACCAAAAACCTTAACAGAAATGGAAGACAGGATTCAGGATGAATCTTGCGAAAAAGTAGATTTTTATCTGGCCAGAAAAGATTTAAAACTAGATTGATACCATTTCTTATTTTCACCTTACATAATGTACTTATAATTATTTAAAATCGATTATTGTAACTTTTGTTACTGAAACAAGCTTTAAAAAATTTTAAATTTAAAGATTGAAGTATTTTAGGTACTAACTAGTATATTATTTAAATGGAAAGACGGGATTTTGTTAAGAAAACAGCCTTGGGTGTAACGGCTGCAATCACTGGATTTGATATTGTTTTTGCTGATGTCTTGCCAGATGGATATGAACCTTTGTTATATCAGGATCCAGATCCATTTAAGCTTTTTGGCAAAGATAAAGAGATGGTCATTCTTAATGATAAACCATGGAACATAGAAGCTAAAGCTCATTTATTAGATGATAGAATTACTCCTAATAAATACATGTTCGTTAGAAATAATGGTCTCATTCCCGAAAATATTGATGTAAATAGTTGGACGCTTACCATTGACGGAGAATCTGTAAAACAGAAGAAAACATATACACTTTCTGAGTTAAAATCAAAATTCAAACAATATACATATCAACTTACTTTAGAATGTGGAGGTAATGGGCGTAGTGAATTTGATCCTCCTGCAAAAGGAAATCAATGGACTGTTGGCGCAGTTTCTTGCGCAGAATGGACAGGAGTTAGGTTAAGAGATGTTTTGGAGGATGCAGGTATAAAAGATACTGCTGTTTATATTGGATATCATGCTGCCGACAAACATTTGAGTGGAGATCCTGATAAGGAACCAATATCACGTGGTGCACCTATGAGAAAAGCGCTGCAGGACGAAACATTATTGGCTTTTAAGATGAATGGAGAGGATATTCCGTTGGCTCATGGATACCCATTACGATTAGTAGCAGGTGGCTGGCCAGCTTCGGTTTCCGGTAAATGGGTAAACAGCATCAGTATTCGAAATAAAATACATGACGGGACTAAAATGACGGGCACCGCATATCGAGTTCCTTGCAATCCTGTTGCGCCAGGCGAAAAGGTAAAAGATGAGGATATGTGCATTATAGAGTCGATGCCAGTAAAATCATTAATTACCTATCCTAAATCAGGAGCAATGATTAAGCAAGGACAAGAATTGAAGATTAGAGGCCATGCCTGGGCAGGAGAACTAGAAGTTGCTAAAATGGAATACTCTATTGATTTTGGGAGTACCTGGATAGAATGTTCTGTAGAAAAACCAGCCAATCGATTGGCGTGGCAGCATTTTTCTGCTACAGTAAATTTTCCAAAAAAAGGATATTACGAAGTTTGGGCTAGAGCAACGGATACAGGAGGAGCAAGTCAACCCATGATTTTACCCGGTTGGAATCCCAAAGGATATCTTAATAATGCTTGCCATCGTATTGCTGTAAAAGTTAAATAAATGGAGAAAGAAGAGCAATTTAGATATCAAGCCAAGACCATTTACCGGATTATGGTAATCGTTTTTTCAATGATTGGATTGGTTACTATTGCAGGGATTTATTTAATTACAGATCCTACATTGTCCTTGTTTAAGAAAACTACACCAGACTCATTATATGTGCTAACTGAAGAAGATGAGGATAAAATAGAAAATGGAATACATGTCAGGACGGGATTTGTTGATGCAGAAGGGTTGATGGAAGTAGTGAACAATTGCACAAACTGTCATTCGTCAAAACTGGTCATACAAAATCGAATGAATAAAGAAAGATGGATCGCTACGATACGATGGATGCAGGAAACACAAAACCTTTGGGATTTAGGAGGCAATGAAGATATTATAGTAAACTACCTGGTTACAAATTACCCTCCTGGTAAAAAAGGAAGAAGAGCAGTATTAACCAATATAGAATGGTATGACTTACAGGAATAGTTTATTTATTATTTTAGGAGTATTCATACTTTCTTGTAAAAAACCTAAAGAAAAAACTCAGGAAAAATTTACTCCTGTAATTGAAGTCAACACAGAAGGTTATTATAGTTCTAAACATCTTATAGAAGCAGAAGAGTTGGTTTTAGTCTTTGAAAAGGAAAATATTAAAGTAATTGATTTTAGGAAAGAACAAGACTATACTAAAGAACATATTAGTGGTGCTATAAACATTTGGCGAACTGATATTGAAGATAATTCGTACCCTTATAGAGGGATGATGGCCAAAAGGCAACAAATTGAAGCATTATTTAGTAGATTAGGAATTACTAATACAGACACATTGATACTATATGATGATCGAGGAGTCTGTGATGCAGCGCGTTTGTGGTGGATACTAAAGAATTATGATTTTGAATCTGTAAAATTACTAAATGGCGGTTTGAAAGCTTGGAAAAAAGTAGAGGGACCTACGAATGATGAAAAAGTATCAGTGATACCTTCAAATTTTAAACTTCCAGAAGATGGTTCCTTTAAATTGTGGATTGGTAAAGATGAAATTAACAATATACTTGTTTCGGGTAAAAATGATATTATACTGGATACCCGAAATATGGAAGAATTTAGTGGGGAAAGACAGAAAAGTGGAGCAACTAAAGGTGGTAGGATTCCCAACAGTATACTAATTGATTGGGCTGAAGCGATAGATTATAATGGAACACAAAAGTTTAAATCTTTTGATCAATTAGAACAGATATATGGTAGCAAGACAGGTTCAAAAAACGATGCTGTAATTACGTATTGTCACAGTGGCGTTCGATCCGCGCATACTACCTTTGTGCTAACTGAATTGCTAGGATATAAAAATGTAAAGAACTATGATGGTTCATGGGTAGAATGGAGTTATTTTGATGAGCTGCCTTATGAACAAGATAGTATAACAAGAATAAAAATATAGTTATGGAAAAGTATATGAATGCGTTTATTGACGCTTTTTGGAATAATATTGAATGGACCTGGAACTCGATACTATTTGATGTGCCCTGGTATACAAATTATTTTTGGGGTTTGATAGCAATTTCGTTGTTCGTTTGGGGATTAGAAATGGTATTTCCGTGGAGAAAAGAGCAATCGATTTTCAGAAAAGACTTTTGGTTAGATGGATTTTATATGTTTTTTAATTTTTTTGTTTTCGCTATTGTTATAGGTGGTTTTTATGAGCTATTAGGAGCGTTTTTTGGTGATATAGGGATTTCTGCAAAAAGTTTAACCGTTATCGATATATCAGCCTTGCCAAAGTGGGGTCAACTAATTGTCTTTTTTATTATATTAGACTTCGTACAGTGGTTTACACATGTGCTGCTGCATAAATATCCGTTCCTCTGGAGATTTCATAAAATCCATCATTCAGTGAAAGAAATGGGTTTTGCAGCACATCTTCGTTATCATTGGATGGAAAATATATTCTATAAACCTCTAAAGACAATTGGGGTAATGATTTTGGGTGGTTTTGAGCCGGAACAGGCTTATATAGTTCATTTTATGGCAATAGCTATTGGTCATTTTAACCACGCAAATATTAAAATTACCTGGGGTCCATTGAAGTATGTTTTAAACAATCCAGTGATGCATTTATATCATCATTCTTATGTCTTGCCCAAAGGTTCTTATGGTGTGAATTTTGGGATTAGTTTGAGTCTCTGGGATTATATTTTCAAAACTAATTATATACCTGAAGATAGCGGTACCATTGAAATTGGTTTTCCTGGGGATGAAAAAATACCTAAAGGCTTTTTTGGACAACTTATTTATGGTTTTGGAAAGTCTAAACAACAAAAATAATTTAGAAATATACTAACTTTTATAATCTTCTTTTTTACTGATGCATCAGTGACGAATGTCATTTGTTTTTGTGTTTTTCTGAATTAACTTGAAGAGAAAACAAATACAGAAGTGATGAAAAAAAGTAGGTTTTATATCGTATTGCTTATAGCAGCAGGTTTATTTGCATTAGAAAGTTGTGGACCGGTTATTATCTCATCAAGACCTGATACTCCGCCACCACCTTGGTTTTATCCCAACAGGGTAGAAACGGTGCGCTATGTATATTTTCCTGATTATATGATTTATTATGATTTATCACTAAGAAATTATATTTATCTGGATAATGGTGTATGGATAACGGTTAGTGTACTCCCTTCTCGATATAATAATATTAACTTAAGAAGATCACGTTATGTAAGAATACGGGATTATTATGGCGATAACATCCGAAGTTATCATAGAGATAATAGGAGTAGATACAACAGAAGTAGGACCACAAGAAGTAGAAGTACGACTACAAGAAATAGAGGAACTACTACAAATAGAGGGACAAGAACAGATAATACAACAAGGAGTAGAAGTACTAGAAGCCGTGATACAATAAAAGTATATTAGTAGGAAGTGTTTTTATTCTAAATTCTGGATCACCTTTTTTAGCTTTTCTTTTATTTCCTTAGCAATACTTGTCAGTTTTTTGTTTTCTACGGATGACATAGAAGCTGCAGGATCTACCGCTGAGATTTCTATGGTTCCCTTTTCTTTTTCCTGCACAATCACATTACAAGGAAGCATAGTGCCGATTTTATCCTCTGCTTGTAGTGCCTCATAAGCAAAAGGAGGATTACAAGCACCCAAAATCATATAATTATAAAAATCTACATTTAGCTTTTCCTTCAGGGTGGCTTTCATATCTATTTTGGTTAATATTCCAAAACCTTCATTTTTAAGCTCATGAATTACTTTGGCTACACCTTTTTCAAAAGTCGTATTTTTAAGAGATTTTTTGAGATAATATTTCATTTCCAAATAATTTAATGATTTGATAAGCTGGATCAATGTAATTGTTTTTGAAGTAAAATGAAATGATAAATATCACGGATGATACTTGTAAACGAGGTAATTAAGCTTCTAGATATTTTTGATAAAAACAGAAACAGGTAAGCGTAAACTTACCTGTCTCCTACAAAGAAATTAATTTTATTTTTCGATACGATTACCTTCAATGTTCCATTTATTGCTAAATATCGAAATCAGGTTATTTTCCTGAAAAAATATAGTCAATTTCTCCGTTTCGGTTGCTACCGTCTTGCAACAATAGTAACCTATTTCTTCGCTATGAAAGATAGAAACAGAGATGCCAAAGCATCCCTGTTTCATAAAAGATATTAAGAATATGATAAACCGTACGTATTCTACAATACTACTTTATGACTAAAGCCATTCTAGAATTAATAGCTGTTTAATGATATTTCTAATACCTCCTAAGATTCTCAATTATATTACTACAACTAAAAATCTGTTTTTTTAACTAATCATTATACTAAAGAACTGTTATTTAACTACCATACGAAAGTAGCTTGTTTAACACTCATAAAATATGACAAATATCAGTTTTTTGATTTTTATTTAAATATAAGGTTTCATTTCTTGTTTTCTTTTTTTGAGTTGTCTCTCCAGATCACTAATGGTTTCTTTCACTGCAAGTTCATAATTTTTCTCGTTAGAAGTTGCATATATTTTAGGACCAGGCAGACTTAATTCTATATCACAGATTTTTCCGTTTCCTTTTGGGTCGTTTTCTTTCTTAAAAAACACATCAGATTTGATGATCCAATCATATTTTTTATATAATTTCTCTAATTTTTCCTGCACATAACCCTCCATATATTCACTTGTTGGCATTTGTACAAATTGAACGTTTGTTTTCATAAGTAAGTAATTTTAATTTTTAATTTTTTCAGCAATTTCTTTTCCAAAAGTATTTGCCATTTCTAAAGCAATCTTAATATTTGAACTTTTCGTTTTTGATTCGTCATTGGATTTCATTAACCAAAACTCTCTGGATTCGATTAACTTTGCTTCTTTTTCTTTTATTAAATCTTCAAGTATACGCTGCGACCTTTTTGTAGCACCACTTCCTAAAGTAATGGCGACCACGTTTTTTCCTTTTATATATTCATCGTTATTAATATGATCTCGTATTGCTTTATCAGGAGTCCAGTTATACGTATTTGCACAAAATACATATAGATCAAATTGTTCTTCTTTCTCTAACTTTTTGGCAGCGGCCACAGTGGATATTTTTGACAACCATCCATTTTCCGATAGCCCTGCTGCAAAGGATCTGCTAATCTTTTCGTCAAGATTGTATATTGGATCTGGATTATATATAATTAGTGCTTTATAATCATTTGTCGACGAACCTATGATTGCAATTCTTTCAGGCCCTTGCTGTCTTACTACAATGGTAAGAACTATCCAAATTGCTACAGTTATTACTACGACGAATAGTAAGGTATTCATTATTCTTATTCTTCTTTTTTTCATTATTAGTAAATAGCATCTTTTAGTTTGCAATCGCAGTGGTATAAGACTCCGCTTTGTTCATATTTTCTATTCCTTTTAACAATGCATCAGGGTTAAATGAAATACTATCAATTCCTGCTTTTACTAAAAAAGATGCATATTCAGGGAAATCACTAGGCGCTTGGCCGCATAATCCAATCTTTTTTCCCGAGTAATTAGCTTTTTCGATTGCCATAGCGATCAATTTTTTTGTAGCAGGATCATTTTCATCAAAAATACCTGACATAAGATCTGAGTCTCTATCTATTCCCAGAGTTAGTTGTGTTAGATCATTAGATCCAATAGAAAAGCCGTCAAATATTTTGGCAAATTCATTTGCTAAAATCACATTACTTGGGATCTCTGTCATGACATAAATTTCCAGATTATTCTCTCCTCGTTTTAATCCGAAATCAGACATAATATCGATCACTTTTTTACCTTCATTAACCGTTCTGCAAAATGGAATCATTACTTTAATATTAGTTAATCCCATGGTCGATCGTACTCTTTTTATTGCTTCACACTCTAGTCGAAAACCATCCTTGTATAAATCACTATAATATCTTGAGGCACCTCTAAAACCTAACATAGGATTCTCTTCTCTGGGCTCGAATTGAGCTCCTCCAAGTAAATGAGCATATTCATTGGTTTTAAAATCACTCATTCGGACAATTACTTCTTTAGGGTAGAAAGCTGCTGCAATTGTGGCGATTCCCTGAGAAAGTTGATCTACAAAATAATCTTCTTTACTAGGGTAGTTTTTGGTTATACTTTTTATTTTGTCTTTGATCAAAACATTTTTTATTTGATCAAATTTGACCAAAGCCATTGGATGAATTTTTATCCAGTGTGTGATGATGAATTCCATTCGCAATAGACCGACTCCATCATTTGGGTAAAAAGAAAATTGGAAAGCTTTTTCGGGATCTGAAAGAATCAATTTAGCTTCAGTATTTGGAAGTTTAATTTTATCAAAATCAACTTTTTCTTCGGAAAAAGAAAGTGCTCCTCTGTAAACATATCCGGTTTTACCCTCTGCACAGGATACTGTAATGGTTTCACCATTTTTGATTCCTTGTGTAGCACTATTACTTCCTACAACAGCTGGAACTCCAAGCTCTCTTGCTACAATAGCAGCGTGACTTGTTCGTCCTCCACGATTGGTAACAATTCCACCAGCTTTTTTTAATAGAGGATCCCAATCTGGACTGGTTACATCGGTAATTATGATATCTCCTTCCTGAAGTCTATGAGAATCCCTCGGAGAATTAAGTATTCTTGCTGTACCAATAGCTATTTTAGTACCTACTGCGTTACCGACCGTTAATATCTCTCCTTTTTCTTGTAATTTATATTCAACATGAGTGGTTAATTTTTTAGCATGATGAACAGTTTCAGGACGTGCTTGTGTAATGAATAATTGATTAGTAATACCGTCTTTTGCCCATTCGATATCCATGGGTTTTTGATAATGCTGTTCAATTTCTAAAGCCCATTTAGCCAACGTAGTCACTTCAGAATCAGAAAGTATAAATTGGTTTCGTTTAGATGCTTCCGTATCTATATTTATCGTTGATGAATGCTCTTCAGATGCTGCATAGATCATTGTTTTTTCTTTATCTCCTAACTTTTTTTGCACAATAGCATTTTTACCTTGTAATAAAGTTGGTTTGAAAACGTAAAATTCATCTGGATTGATAGTGCCTTGTACTAAGTTTTCACCTAATCCCCATACTCCCGATAGATGGATTATGTTTTTAAAACCTGACTCAGGTTCTATGGTGAATCCTACTCCAGAACATCCTTTGTCGGATCTAACCATTTTCTGTACCCCAACTGATAACGCAATCTCATGATGCAGAAACCCTTTATCTTCACGATATTTAATGGCTCTATTAGTATATAGGGATGCAAAACATTTTTTGATACTTTTTAATAAGGCTTTTTCTCCTGTTATATTTAAAAAAGTATCGTGTTGCCCGGCAAAACTAGCATCTGGTAAATCCTCTGCAGTAGCACTACTTCTTACAGCAACTTCAATATTATCTTCTTTATTATTTAAGCAAGAGTATTCTTCAAGAATAGCTTTTGAAAAACTTTCAGAAAAATTCCCTCCCAAAATAAGTTCACGAGCTATCGAACCAATTTCATGAAGGTTAGAATAATTCTTTCGATCCAGACCTTTTAAAAGGTTTTGTAATGGTACTTGTATGCAATTATCTTTTAGAAAAAACCAGAAAGCATCTGCTGTAGTAGCAAATCCATCCGGAATACGAACTCCTTTAGATGATAATTGATTATACATTTCACCTAATGACGCATTTTTACCTCCTACAGAAGGTATGTCTTGAATACGAATTTCTCTGAATTTTTTGGTGAACATATTTATGTTTTTATACTATCAATAGGGTACTAATTCATAGGATGCATTTAGCAGGAATATCCCTGTTAGGAACAATAAAACATATAGTACTTGCACGAGTTTTATATTGATAAATTCTAGCCACTTTGTGGTAGCTACAGGAAAGATAAACAATGCTAATCCTATACTTAGCGAAATCCAACCTATAGCTGTAATTATGAATTTCCAACTAGGCTCCCATATATTATGAAAAAGTATATTTAACAATCCAATAATGATGGCTACAAAAGATGTAGTGATCAAAAACTTTTGATCTTTTAGATCTTCAAAAATCTGTTTTATACGAGTAGGATTAAAACTTAGTATAAAGAAGAATATAATAAGATACCAACCCCAGAATTTTGCTAAAAAAATAGATGCTTCCATAATTGTTATGATCTTTTAAATCTATCTCAAAAATAGTGGCTCTCTTTGTTTTTAAATATGATAAATATCATTCCAAAACATTGTGTTTTCAATGAAATTTGAATAAAAATTAATCATGCATAGATCCGTAATAGCATTCTTGTTTTGTTATATTCTAATTTCCTGCGAGGATAAGGATCAAAAGATTCAACCATCAATTACTGATATTACAGAATCTGTATATTCTTCGGTGACTATTCAGCCCGATAGTTTGTATCAGGTATATGCTGCCGTAAATGGTATTTTGGATAAAAATCTGGTAGAGGAAGGAGATATTGTTGCAAAAGGAACTCCACTATTACAGATTATCAATAGCAATCCAAAATTAAATACAGAAAATGCGAAACTATCCTTAGAACTTGCTCAAAAAAACTATAACGGAAATGCCGCAATTCTTAATGGAATCAAAGATGAAATTAAATCTGCAGAGCTTAAAATGACCAATGATTCAATAAATTATTGTCGCCAGAAAAATCTATGGGATCAACAGATTGGTTCTAAAGTAGAATATGATACCAGAAAACTAGCGTATGAACTTTCTACAAAATCTTTAGATCTTTTAAGGAATAAATACGATAGAACCAAAGATGAACTAAAAACACAACTGAAACAAGCAGAAAATAATTATGAAACCTCATTGACGACTACTAAAGACTTCACGGTAAATAGCAAGATTAATGGAAAAGTATATGCATTATATAAGAACTCCGGAGAAATTGTCAATACGCAAGAACCAATTGCTTCTGTAGGTAGTGCAGCAGTTTTTGTAATCGAAATGTTGGTGGATGAGGTGGATATTGTACAATTAAAGAAAGGCCAGAAAGTCATTATAACACTTGATGCATATAATGGACAGGTTTTTACAGCGAAAGTCAGTAAAATATACCCCAAAAAAGATGAAAGAAACCAAACCTTTATGGTGGAAGCTCTTTTCGACAACAGCCCTGAGGTTTTATATCCAGGTTTATCCGGTGAAGGGAATATCATAATAGCGAGTAAAAAACAAGTGCTCACGATTCCAAAACAATATGTAATTGATGATTCGAAAGTGAAAACTGAAAACGGGATTGTTGAGATTGAAATCGGATTGCAAAGCATGGATAGGGTGGAAATTATATCCGGAATTACTGCAGAAACCCAGATTTATAAATCGAATTAATGGTCAACTGGAAAGTCATATTAAATATTGCCAAAACACATTTGATTACCAAAATCAAACAAACAGCTACTGCGGCACTTGGAGTTACATTTGGTATCGGTGCATATATTACGCTGGTTTGTTTTATGACAGGACTTAACGGAATGTTAGATGATCTGATTCTTAATCAAACACCACACATTCATATTTATAACGAAATAGAACCTTCAGAAAAACAGCCTGTCGATTTGTATGATGAATTTCAGAATACACTTAATGTTGTACATTCTATTAAACCGAAACAAAGTCAGAAGCGTATCCATAATGTGCTTCCGATAATCAATTATTTGAATAAGGATCCCGAAGTGCGAGGTGCGATTCCTCAAATTAAAACACAAGCTTTTTATATAGCAGGATCTATTGAAATCGGAGGCAATATTACCGGAATCGATATCATGAAAGAGGTAGAACTTTTTAATTTTAAGGATTATATCGTAAAAGGAGAACCACAAGATTTAAAAAATAATGAAAATGGCATTTTATTAGGTTCGGGAATTGCAGATAAAATGTCACTTGACGTAGGTGATAGAGTACAGATAAGTCCGATAAAAGGAGATGTTTTTCCGCTTAAAATTGTTGGGATATTCCAAAGTGGTATTGCAGATATTGACAATATTCAGAGTTTTACGAATATAAAAACAGTACAACGAATTCTGGGAGAAGCTGAGAATTATATCACGGATATTAATGTGAAATTATATGATATCAATAAAGCGATTCCTTTAGCAAAGAAAATCGAACAGCAGTTTAAACTCAAAGCAATCGATATCAATACTGCTAATGCACAGTTTGAGACAGGAACAACTATCAGAAATTTAATTACCTATGCTGTGTCAATTACGTTGTTGATTGTGGCTGGATTTGGGATTTATAACATTCTTAATATGCTTATTTATGAGAAGATGAATGATATTGCGATCCTAAAAGCGACTGGATTTTCTGGTAAGGATGTGCAGCTAATCTTTATGAGTCAAGCTATGATTATTGGTTTAGTTGGCGGAATTTTAGGTTTGTTAATTGGATTCATATTATCGAATGCAATTGATCAAGTTCCTTTCCAAACGGAAGCATTGCCAACAGTAGAGACATATCCTATTAATCATAATCCATGGTTCTATGTAATTGGGATTACGTTTGCTATGATCTCGACGTTTTTAGCTGGGTATTTACCTTCCAGAAAAGCAAAAAAAATAGATCCTGTTAAAATTATAAGAGGCCAATAAATAAGTATCATGGAAACAGTTCTCGAAGCAAAAAACATCAATAAGTATTTTAAAAAGCCGGTGCTCTTTCATGTGCTTAAAGATATTAGTTTCAAGGTGCGTGAGGGAGAGTTTGCTTCGATCATGGGAAAATCCGGATGTGGTAAATCTACCTTGCTTTATATATTATCTACAATGGATACGGATTATGAAGGTGAATTGTACCTTAACAATGAACTTGTTACCGGACAAGAAAGAGAGCATCTTTCCTATATCAGAAACAAGCATATTGGTTTTGTATTTCAGTTTCATTATCTGTTATCCGAATTCTCAGTATTAGAAAATGTAATGCTACCTGCAAAAAAATTAGGAGAAAAAACACTACAGGAAATCGAACACGATGCTATAGAAAAACTACGAGTTTTAGAGATAGATCATTTAGCAAAAAAAAGAGCTTCCAGAGTATCAGGAGGAGAAAAACAACGAGTAGCTATTGCCAGAGCTTTAATAAACAATCCATCGATTATTATGGGTGATGAACCTACGGGGAATCTGGATAGCTATAATTCTGATAATGTTTTTAATATTTTCAAACAATTGAGCGACGAGCAAGGACTTTCATTGTTAGTGGTGACGCACGATCTTGATTTTGCGAACAAAACCGATCGAATCATAGAAATGGGCGATGGCCGAATTCTACAATCGGATATACAAATGCTAAAAAAGTAACATCTAATTATAGAGGTAATTCTCTAAGAATTAAAACTCAACAAAGGAATTGATGTATGCGATTCTACCTTTTTTACCAAGTCTCTATGAAATAATTTTTTTAAAAAGCCTTTATCTTCACGTTCTAATAGTGATACGAGATCAGCTTTCTTATCCTTTAAATAGGTGTTTAGTTTTTCGTAAATAGTATCCGATACCAAATTGTCAAAATCCAGATTAGGATAATCTACATTTTGTTCTACCATTTCTTTAAACCAAGCCATTTTGTTTTCCTCTTCCTCTGTGTCTTTTGTGGAAATATGAACAATGTGGATTTCTGCATTAAAGGGGGAGGCGAGATGTGCTAATTTCTCAATAGCAAAGATGTCTCTTTCTTCAAAATCAGTTGCGTATACAAGATGTTTTATTTGCTTTGCACTACTATTATCAGGAATAACAAGGAGTGGGCATGGAGCTTTTGTAATTAATGTTTTTGCAATATCTCCTTCTAATATGCCTCTTTTACTGTTTTCATCTTTTATTCCGATAATAAGCATATCCGCGGATAAACTTTTTCCTTTTTCTAAAATCCCATCCACAACGGACATATGTTTGATCACTGAGGTTTTTACATTATTATTTTCAAAATCATTTCCCAGATGCTTAGCGCAATAGGTTTTTATGATAGAATTTTGTTCTGCATACGCTCTTTTTACAGTCTTACTTAATGGGCTTATGATCGTAGTGCCTGGAAATGAAGGGATATCGAATACATGTAGTATTGTCAATTGTGCTTTTATTCTGGTACTAAGATCATATGCATACTGCAAAGCTGATAAAGAATGATCCGTGTAATCTGTGGCATATAGAATAGTTTTCATGACTTCTTTGATTTTATAATGAAACTATAACATTAGACTCAAAATAAAAATGACATAAATCAGTAAATGGTTCTAATAACTAATTGATATGTATTATGTCAATTATCAGACCTGACAGGTTTCCAAAACCTGTCAGGTCAATAATCGGTGCGTTGGAGCATATATGATTTTTCTCATTTGAATTAAGGATGGTTGAACTTAATTTTAATGTAAAGAGAGAATAATGAAAAAATTGATAACAATGGTTTTATCGATAGTAATTGGAATTATAATCTTACTAACAGTAGTGGGTACAGTTGGGATTTCGTCATTTAACAGTAATGTGGAAAAAGAAAAAGAAGTTCTTTTTGATGCTAACATAAAATCTAACGATAAGATTTTATTAGAAGATTTGGATAGGCTTCCTTATTTGGTAAAAAACTATTTGATTAAAGTTGGAGTAGTGGGGAAACTAAAACACTGTAGTGTTGTATTCAACCAAAAGGGAAGAATTAGAGATAATCCTGATAAAAGTTGGTTGCAATTTACAGCAACTCAGTATATGTCTTCTAATAATCCTGGATTTATATGGAAAGCAAAAAGTTTACCGATGCTCATTAGAGATAAGAGTATGAACGCAAAAGGCGAGGTAAAAGTTAGTTTTTTGGGCCTGAAAAATGTAGCTCAACTTTCCGGTTTCAAAGTTGATCAAAGTTCTTTAGGAAGGTATTTGGGTGAGTTAATTTGGTTTCCTATCGGGTTTCTGGACCCTGATATTTCTTGGGAAACAATGGATGCTACAATTGTAAAAGCTACTATAGTAAAAGGAGATCTTACTCTCGAAGGGTTTTTCTTTTTTAATCAAAATGGATTGATAGATCGTTTTGAAACGAAAAGGTATAGAAATCTTACGTTAGAAGATTTTATTGGTGAAGTCGGAGTGTATAAAAATTATGATGGATTATTAATTCCAAAATCCATGACTGCGATTTGGAATCTCAAAGATCGAAAGTTTGAATATTTTAAATCAACTGTTGTAGATTATAAAATTGCAAATGCTATTAATTGATAATCTGATTGTTGCATGTTTTTAGTGTGATAAATATCATATTTATTGAAGTTTCTTTACACTACATTAGTATTTATAGAAATTATAAATATTCATTGTGATGAGCACTCCAGAATATCTAATCATTCAGATTAATGAATTAACAACGTTGATAGAGACGAGGTATCCTGAACTGTATAAGTTTTTGGAAGAAGAACCGTTGACACTTTCTACTGATGTTACTAAGGAAATAGATGAAAACATGTTGTCTGATTATTTAGAAAGCTTAAATCAATTATTAAAAAATCACGTGATTACTCATAATAAAAATTAATAAACATTATGGGAGAAATAGCAACATCCAATCGACAAATAACTTTGTTTTACAGCTCTAAATCGGTAAGAGCAAAGCAAACATTAGCATATGCCAAGGCAGAAGGTTTACCTATCCGTGAGGTTGATATCTTAAAAACTCCCTTAACCGGAACCCAAATCGCCGAAATTGCCGGTAGATTAGATCTTGAAATTAAAGATTTAATAAATCAAGATCATCCTTCTTACAAAAAACATTTTGAGCATCACGATTTTTCTTCTGATGACTGGATAAAAATGATCAGACATAACCCTGGAATTTTGAAACAACCTATCGCCATAAGAGGTGATATCACGATTCTGGTAGAAACTCCAACGGATATCATTAAAATATAATAGTTCTTAACTATAGTGAGAGTTTGACAGAGGATAAAGCATCAATATCCAACTTTATTTTTTAAGGTTGGGACTTCCCATTGAATCATTTCTTTAAGAAATTTATCTACTTTTTCGACTATAAGTTTTTCGGTGATGGTTTCTGGAGGATATATACCTAATTCTATCATATTGTTTTCCTGGTTCATGTTATCAATTTCCGGGAATAACATAAAAATATAAATGTCGCCATTGTACGCTTGTGAGAAGATCAATGCTCCGCCAGGCAAAAACTGAAATGCAGGAATTTGGTTAGTGCAATCTATCAACTCTTCTGGGAAAGAATCAAAAGTAATATTGACCGCTTCATTATTATGGATCCAACTTAATTCTTGTACTTTCCAGCCAATATCATACAACTTCACAAGGGTTTTTAAGGTTTTAAGAAGTAATGCTTTGGTTTTTGTTTTCCAAAGTAATCTTTTGTCCACAACGGTTTTAATAGAGGTTCTATAATCGTTTACCCGTTCTTCGAGATGTTCAATTTTCATATCATCGGTTTTACAATTAATTCTTTTTTTTCTTTTCCTCTTTCTCAAGTTTCCTGAAGTATCCTCTGAAGAAGAAATTGTGTTTTAGCGCTTCCATATTTTGATTAAATCGATCTGTTCCTTGTTTAATATTAATCATAGTAGAGTCTATGTTTCTGACTAAGGATTGATCTTCTGTTAAATAATGCAACGCGCCTTTTCCGGAAACAACTCCTTTTAAAACCGAATCAAGATTTTTAGTAACTTCGGTTATATCTACACTGGATTGTTCTAAATTATCGATGATCGTCTTCATTTTTTGACCAGATACACTATCAGTAAGCAGGACACCGGCAACGCTTTCATTTTTGTTAATAGACGAAATAATATCATTTAGTTCATTAATAGCTTTCGATGCTCCAGTGCTAGTTTTTTTTAGTTGAAAAATCGTTTGCTTCAGGTCTTGCGCCATGGTTGAATCATTGATCAATAAACCCAATGTTCCTTTACCTTCAATAATTTCTGTAGTTATTTTAAGTAAATCAGCGGTCAAAAGAGCTGCATTTTCATTAGTAACGTTTAATGTAGTAAGCATATCATCAGAACCAATTCTACTATAAGACTGTATCGTATCTCCAGAAGTTACGGATGGTAATTTGCTTTCTCTGGGAATAATATTTACAATCATGTTTCCAACCAATCCGTCAGAACCTATAGTGGCTATAGCATCTTTTTTAATATGCTTTCTGATACTTTCTTGTATCATCATTTCGACCATAATTTGGGAATCACCTATCATCTCAATCTTGCTCACAGTGCCTACATTTATACCCGAGTAACGAACATTATTTCCCAACTCCAAACCATTGACATTGGCAAATTGAGATTTGATTTTAATGTTTCTGCTAAAAAGATGTTGCTGGTTTCCAACAAAATAAAGTGCTGTTACTAGTAATAAGGTTCCCAGAACTGTAAAAACACCTAATTTTAGTTTTTGTGAAGCTGATTTTTGCATAATAACTGATTTTCTTTGTTCTCTAATGTTTAAAAAAAGCTTTTACGTGTGGGTCATCAGATTGTGATAATTCCTGATAGGTTCCTTGCGCATAATTTATTCCATCTACTAACAAAATGATTCTATTGGAAATCACACGGGCGCAATCTACATCATGAGTAATGATCAAAGATGATGTTCCGTATTTTTTCTGAATACTGCGCATTAATTGTATAATTTCTTTTGCAGTTATGGGGTCTAATCCTGTAGTAGGTTCATCATATAAAATAATTTTAGGCTTTAATATCAGTGCCCTTGCTAAGGCTATTCGTCTTTGCATACCGCCAGAAAGTTCTGCAGGCATTAAATCAATAGCATGAGCCAGACCAACATTTTCTAAAGCCTCCATAACCAAAGCTTCGGTAGTCTCTTTCATCTTTAGTTTTTCTTTATGTCTTCGCAGTGGAAACTCAAGATTTTCTCGAACAGTCATAGAATCATATAAAGCACTGCCTTGAAATAAAAAGCCTATTTCTGTCCGTAATACATCTAATTCAGTTTGCCCCAAAACAGTAATATCCTGACCTTTAATCTTTATACTTCCGCTATCAGCTTGCATCAAACCTACCAGACATTTAATCATTACTGATTTCCCGGAACCAGATTTGCCCATAACTACCAGATTTTCTCCTTCAAATAACTGTAAACTAAACCCATTTAACACATGATTATCGCCAAAACTTTTACGTAATTCTTTGAGTTCTAAAACGGGCGATATTTCTGTAGCGTTTTTCATTCTATCAGATTTCGAAAAATATGTCAGATACAAATACTGCGATAAAGTCAATAACAAATAACAGCATAGAGGTATAAACAACTGCAGAATTAGATGCTTCACCAACTCCAGCAGTTCCTTTTTTGCAATGATATCCTTTATAACATCCCACAAGTCCTATAGCAAAACCAAAAAAGAATGATTTTATGGTTGCGGGAATGATATCACTAAATTTTATAGCATCAAAAACCTGATTAAAATATAATTGATAGGATACAGCACCTTTTATATTTTCTATGATAGCTGATCCAAATAGTGCAATAGCATCTCCAAAAATAATGAGTAGCGGAAGCATTAATGTCGTAGCTGTTATGCGTGTTACAACGAGATATTTAAAAGGGTTTGTACCTGATACTTCCATAGCATCAATTTGTTCAGTAACCTTCATAGACCCCAATTCTGCACCTATACCAGAACCAATTCGCCCAGCACAAATTAATGCAGTAATTACAGGACCAATTTCTCTTACAATAGAGATACCAACCATAGAAGGCATCCATGACTCAGCACCAAATTCCATTAGTGTAGGTCTGGATTGCAACGTAAAAACTAATCCAAGTATAAAACCGGTAACACCAACTAATAATAAAGATCGATTACCAATATGATAGCATTGACGCAACAGCTCCTGAAACTCATAAGGTCTGGTGAATACTTCTTTAAAAAAGCGAAGTGAAAAATATGACAAGTCGCCAATTTCTGTAAAAAAAGCTTTTGTTCTTTCCACTATTCTAAGTGATTGTGTCATAGATCTATTACTAAATATATCTATAAAGATAGATTTGCCATTATCTAATTAAAATGATATTCATCAGATTTATGTGCCTTAAAGACTGATAATTATCATAGTTAAAAGGTATGTGTATTCCTATTTTTAAGTTGTTAAAACCTGATTGTAAAATGAGTTATAATAACTAAGTTGATAATAAACGAAATGTTCTATGACGAATTATAACTGTTTGTTAGAAAGTCAGATATGATAATTATAAACGAAAAAAAATAAATGAAAACTACGGTAGAAATTCAGAATTTAAAATGTAGTGGCTGTGAAAGTACAATAGCAAAAAGATTACACGCTCTAAAAGGAGTTAGGGATATATCGGTTAACACTAATGATTGTACAGTTTCTTTTAGTTATGATACCGATGATGGTATAGAAACTGTTCAAAAAGAACTTACCAGACTTGGATATCCTTTAGTTGATGATGAAAATAATCTGGGCAGAAAAGCAAGATCTTATGTTAGCTGCGCTATTGGAAGGATGCAAAAGAGTTAATGTCATAAAAACACTGCAAAATGAAAGAAAAAGTACAAAAAAGAGCTTCATCAAATACCGTTTATGGGCTAGGAATTATTGGAGCACTTATTTATTATATCAGTCACGCTACTAGTTTTTGGATAGGTGTATTAGGAATTCTAAAAGCAATAGTGTGGCCTGCATTTCTGGTATATGAACTTCTTAAATATGTAGGGGCTTCTTAATAAGTAGCAGTAAAACTCAAGCAATGGCTTCACAAATCACTAAAAAAGAAAACACGAATTATTTCCAGCAGTTGTCGTCTATAGAAATTGATAATCAAATTTGGTTTATCATGGAGGATGTAGCTGTTGTTCTGGAGCTTACTAATCCAATAGAAATTTGGAACTCTCTGGATCCGGAAGAGCGTTTTGCAACAGAAATATATAGAGATGGCAAAAAGCGGAGTACGAATTTAATTTCAGAAAGTGGTTTATACGCTTTGATTTTCAGAAGTGATACCAAGAATGCTAAAAAATTCAGGAAATGGGTTACTAATCAGGTGCTACCTTTGATTAGAGTTAGAGGATATTATAATACCAAACGTTTAGAAATTCCCAACTTTGTACTTAGGTTTAATGATAATTGGGATCGTATAGAACCTGGTTATTTTTCTGTGCTGAGTGAACTTTTTATACGACTATATGGACGTTTCGAACAGGAAGGATATATCTTACCTAATTATGCTTTAGATGGTAAAGAGATGAGACCGGATATCAGTGTAGCTATTCATTTTGATAAATACCTCGAAGAAAAGTTTCCCCAATACAACCGCGAATATAAAATGTATCAGCATAGACTCCCTAATGGTCAAGAAGTAGAGGTGAAACAATATAGTAATCATTTATTACCTGTCTTTATAAACTTTATAGATAACTATTGGCTACCGGAATACGCAAGTGCATATTTCGCAAAGCGAGATAAGAAAGCTTTAGAATATCTTCCAAAACTTTTAAAATCATAAATTAGCAATGATACTTGCTATTCCTATTCCGAGAATAAGGAATAATACAAATCTCCTGAATTGTTCCTGGGATATTTTATTTAAGATTTTCTTTCCAATCCAAGTCCCTAAAATACTGACCACTATCAAAATAGGAACTAAGTATAAAACCTCACGTTTCATATAGCCATTAAAATAGTATACAATAGTTCTACTAAAATCCACACCTAAATCGATCACTGCAGAAGTGGCGATAAATTTGTCTTTATTCATTTTAAACGCCGCCATCGTAATGCCTCTTATCGCTCCACCTGTGCCCAGAAGTCCAGCACTTAAACCGGATAAAGCACCCCCAAGAACGGCATTTTTTGTAGTGGATTTTACTTTGAGTTGTGTGAAAATTAGGAATAGGAGACTCAAGCCAATTAAAAAGAGCCCAAGAAACCAGGTTAACATTTTCGGATCAAAATATTTACTTAGATAAGCTCCTACAGAGACAAATAAAACTGCAGGAATACCCAATGAAAGTACTAGTTTTTTATCCAATCCCTTTTTGAATAATGCAATTTTAGTGATGTTACTCGATAGATGGAATAATGCTGTGAGACCCAATACAGTTTGGAAATCTAAGAAAAAGTTGGCTACTGGGACAAAAAACACTGAAGATCCAAAACCTCCCACGGTTCCCAAAATTTCAGAAACAATGGCGAGGATTATAAATATGGGTAGGTATCTTTCAAGCATGCGTTTCTGGTTATATACATATTTAAAAGTAAGCCTTATTACAATGAAAAATTGTGACAAATATCATTTGGACTTTCTTTGTGAAAATAATGGTGGCACAAGTGGATGTGTATTTTATGAACTAAATTCCCCTAATTTTTATAAGATAGAATATCATTATTCATATAGGTGTTTTTTAGTTTTATTTAGTGTCAAAAAAATTAAGAAAATTTATTGAATATACTTGAGGAATGATTCATTAAAGGTTGTTAAGTTTTTTTGGTATATTTGAGAGACTAGGTTAGCTTAAAGATAGCATTGAATGAATCGTATTTTCTTTTTATTTTTCCTGTTTCAATTCTTTTCTTTTTCACAATCAATTGAAAATAAGATTTTACCCGAAATTACTCATTACGATACCAAATTAATGGGGTTTGGTGCACAGTCTTGGGATATTGAACAAGATGAAAATGGGATTATATATATAGCAAACGAAAACAAGGTTTTAATCTTTGATGGTAGTGAATGGAATTCTGTTGCTACAAACAATGCAATGGTTAATAGAAGTTTATTTGTTAAGAATAAGGATTCAGTATATTTTGGTGCAGATGGACATTTTGGATTGTTAATTAATCAGGAGTATGATACCTATGGAATTTCATTTTTGAATGGTGGAGATAAAGGTATTTCTGATAGTGTAGAGGAGTGCTGGAGGGTACATGAAATTAATAATGAGGTCATATTTCAAACCTTTAGTAACTTATATATAAATCAAGATAATATTATCACCAAAATACCTGCGCCTTGTTGTTTTAGATGGAGTTATAAGATAAATGGGGATTTATATGTGAATGATTATAAGCATGGTGTTTTTAAATTATCAGGAACAAGTCTATTGCCCATTTATGATAATGATGAGTTAAACGCAAACATTATAGGTGTTACTAATGCAGGCGAAGATTTAATTCTTATTAGTGACACGAAAGGTCTGTTTAAACTCGATAATGGAGAAGCTATTCCATTAAGTTTTCCTTTAGCAGAAGAAGTTAGAAAAGCACAAATTTTTTCCTTTCTAAAACTTAAAGATGGTAAAATAGCTTTGGGGACGGTATCTAATGGGTTATATATTCTCGATCTTGATAAAGGAAAAATTGAGAATATTAATAAACTAAAAGGCTTACAGAACAATACAGTTTTATCTATATTTCAGGATAATGAACATAACCTTTGGTTAGCATTGGATTATGGGGTTGATTATTTGAAATTAAACTCGTCGTTGAAATATTTTTATGACTATTATGGTAAACTGGGAACAACATATGCTGCTGTAAAGGATAAGAACTATTATTATATTGGAACCAATCAGGGACTATATTTTTTGAACGAGGAATCTAATGCAGAAACAGAGGATTTCGAACAATTATTGAACGGACAGGTATGGAATATAGCTTCCATAAATAATGAGGTGTTAGTCGGGCATGATACCGGAGCATATACATTGCATGAAAAAACACTAAAAAAAATGGGTTCCAGCAAAGGCGCCTGGGATTTTAGAGAGTTTAGTTATAATAATGAAAAATTCATACTCTCTCCGCATTATAACGGAGTATCATTATATGAAAAGGTTGATAGTGATTGGAGAGAATATCAACTTAAGGGTTTCAATAAATCGGTAAGATATCTGGAGGTAGATGAAGATAACTATATCTGGCTTGCATTACGGTCTGAAGGGGTTTTTAAGTTTCGTTTAGATTACAACGGAAAAACACTTGTACAAGAAGCTTTTTTTCCATTAAGTGATTTTGAAGGAGCAGTTTTATCATTATCGAAGGTGGAAAAGGAGATAGTGATTACATCCGGTTTTTATTCTTTTACCTACGAACCAGAAAATAACTCTTTCTCTAAAAAGGAGTTAGGAAACAAAAAAGGATATTCACCACGTATAATTAAGAAGGGTGAAGAGGTTTGGTATTTAGATAATAAAAGTATCGTTATAGAAAATAAAGGTGCGATTAATCATCTTCAAGAATTACAAGAACAATTAGTTCCTGATGTTTTAAACGCATTTACGTTAGACGACAGGCATGAACTTATTCCAATATACAATGGTTTTTCAATATACATAAGAGATAATTTTACATCGGTAAAGAATACAATAGATAAAGTTTTGATACGTGATTTTGTATCTGTTAATAGCAACGTGTCCTATTTAGAAAAATCAGAAATACCTTATCGAGATAACAATCTTAAAATAAAGTATGCATTGCCTGTATATGCTAAAAAAGTAACGTATCAGTCAAGAGTAAATGATGAAGAATGGAATGATTGGACAACTTCAAAAGAGCATACATTTTATAACCTGAAAGAAGGAGATTATACTTTTTATGTCAAAGCAAAGTATGATGATGTCATAAAAGAGTCTACTTTTTTCTTTACCATAAAACCTCCAATATATAGAACTAAGTGGGCTTATGGGTTGTATTTGTTATTGATCGGCGGCATGGTTTTTATGGCGAATGTTATAAATCGCTACAAGATGAAAAAGCAAAAAATTAAATTGATTAAACAAAAAGAAGAAAAATTAAAAAAACAGGAAGAAGAATATAAAGCTCAAAAATTAGAACAAGAGCGTAAGATTATTGAACTTAAAAACTCTAAATTAGAGGATGAGATAAAGGCAAAAAGCAGGGAGCTTACTCAAATCGCTTACGTAAATCTTAACAAAAACAAGATTCTAAAAAAGATTAGGGATAGAATTGTAAAAATTCAGGAGTCTCCCAATACGCGATCAAAAGATAGTAATTACACAGATCTAAAGAGACTGGTAGAATATTATATCACAGACAAAGAGAGCAAATTGTTTAAAATTAACTTTGATAAGTCACATCAGGAATTTTATGAAAGATTATCGAAACAATATCCAAGCTTAACCTCTAAGGATTTAAGATTGTGTGCATACCTTAAAATGAATTTGTCGTCTAAGGAAATAGCGCCTTTGCTGGGAATAAGTCCACAAAGTGTCGATGTAAACCGACATAAGCTTAGAAAGAAATTAAATCTCGGTTCTGATGATAATTTGACTCATTTTTTAGTAAGCTTTTAGCGTTTTTCAATTATTTATCCACAGAAGAAGGTTTTGATCAAGAAAAATAAGTACACTCCCAGTGTATGATTTTTTGCTATGCAAAGTTTTAAGGTCTTTTTTCGATACTATCAAGTGTAGATTAACGTTTTAGTAATTGATTTAACAGAGTTTTTACCTTAAAAGCACTATTTTGTGACTTTATAAACCTACTTTGCCCTTTTGAGTCTTATTTTTTTATATACATTATCCTTTCAGGAAAAACCTGAACCTGGGATTCCAAAGTTTCTTGGAATCATATTAACTATTGGGATTGTTTCCATATGTGTATACTATGTGTCCCGATATCTGGAAACAGTTTATGCTAGGATATATAAGAAACCTTTTTTTGTGCATTTCTATCCAATGCCAAAAAAGTTGCCAACTGCTTTACTTTCGATTTTACAAGCAAATACCTTTTATAAGCAATTAGACAAACAAAAAAAAAGATACTTTGAGCATCGGGTCGTAAAATTTTTGGAAACTATCAAGTTTGTTGGTAGAGAAGGACTAGAGGTTGATAATGATAAACGTATGCAAGTTACTATGATGGTCATCCAGTTAACCTTTGGGATGCGTAATTATTTACTCGAATATGTAGATACGATTATTTTGTACCCATCTTCTTATTACTCGATTCTTAATAAAACAGAAAATAACGGAGAGTTTAATCCAAGGTCAAAGGCTTTAGTATTATCCTGGGAACATTTTAATATAGGGAATCTACATCAGGAAGACGGAATAAATCTGGGGATACACGAAATTACCCATGCCATCCATTATTGTTCACTAAAAAGTAACAATATTAGTTCCGAAATTTTTCATGATACTTTTTTAGAACTAGAGAAACATCTGTCTTCTGTAGAATTGCGCAATAAAATTATTGAGACCAATATATTAAGAGAATATGCTTTTACAGATAAGTTCGAATTCATTGCTGTATTGGTAGAGGTCTTTATGGAATCTCCAGAAAAGTTGAATAAACATTTTCCGGATATCTATACGTATGTAAGTCGTATGTTAAACTTTAGATATTTCAAGGTTTAAAGCCGGTATTAACTCGATAGAAATACGTAGGCCCGCTATATTAAAGGTGAATTAGTAATTAATTTGTAAAAAAACCAAAAATACGGGTAACATTTTACTCCGTTATGACACTTATATAAAATGATAAAAACTATATTTATCGTGTTAAATAATTTTAATAAAATAAGAATAGCATGGAAGAATTTCAGCAAGTAGCACCTGTAGTAAGTTCGCTTACTGATGAAAAAAGAGTAGCTTTTTATAAAAAAACATATACACATTTGGCAATGGCAGTACTGTTATTTGTCATAGTAGAGTGGGTGTTTTTTCAGATTGAACCTTTAGTAAATTTTGCATTTTCAATGACACAAGGATGGAGATGGTTATTGATGTTAGGTGGATTTATGTTGGCGACTAATTATGCCGAAAAAATGGCACACAAAACTCATGATATCAATAAACAGTATTTGGGGCTTTTACTTTATGTTGTAGCCGAAGCCTTTATTTTTATTCCATTAATAGGAATCGCTATGATGATTGCCGAAAGTGGAGGAGGTAATATATTAAATCAAGCCGCAATATTGACCTTGTCTTTATTTACCGGTTTGTCCGGAGTAGTACTTATAACGAAGAAAGATTTTTCTTTCTTGAAATCTATGCTAACTATAGGCTTTTTTATCGCCTTAGGGTTGATAGTAGCAGGAATGTTATTTGGTTTTAATCTGGGTCTTTGGTTTAGTGTTGGAATGGTAGTCTTAGCTTCGGGTTCTATATTATATCAAACATCAAATATGGTGCATAAATATTCTGAAGATCAATACGTAGGTGCGTCTTTAGGATTGTTTGCTTCACTTATGTTATTGTTTTGGTATATACTTAGTATTCTATCGAACGATTAATAATATAATTTCTTCAAAAGTATATTGAAAGGCAAGCTATTTGAAAGCTTGCCTTTTTAATTAATGTTCATTGCTTCCAACCGTTTCTTCTGACGTTCATGATGTCTCATGTGTATTTCAATGAGAGAAAACCATTCTGTAGCATTAATCATCCCAAAGAATGGATGACTATGCTTTATTTTTTTATCACATTTTCTTATTAATGCTTCTTTGGATACAGTTTCTACTATAAATTCTTTGAAGTTGTTTTCTAATATATCTCTATCCAGTATTTCGGGAGTAAAGTCAGCCACAATTTTAGAAGGAAAAGATTCCATTTTAATGTTGCGAGAAGGAATGATATTGAGATTAAATATTAAATATTAAATATCCGATACCGTTTTTAGGTTTTCCCTTTTTAGTATCATTCTCTATGCATTTATGGAAATTGGGGAGTTGATAGGTTTTTGCAACTCTAATAATATGATCATATAATTCTGCTAGAGACCATTGATCAGAAGAGGGTTTATGATATAAACTTTCCTGACTGTAACTCTGAAGATCCCAATACCATTTTTCGGATCTTTTTTTAAAGGCAATAACAGGATTTTTACTAAACATTTTGTTTGCCTGAAATTATATGTTTTATGATCGTTTTTGCGTGTATTCTAGAATTTTCTATAAACCAGATATGGGTATCCATACCACCACATATCACTCCTGCCAAGTATAGATTTTCAATATTTGATTCCATAGTTTCCTCATTATATTCGGGATACCTTTTTTCATCATCAGAAAGCCGAATTCCAATTCTTTTAAGAAAATCGAAATTAGGCATATAGCCGGTTAATGCTAATACGTAATCATTTTCTATGCTAACTTCTCCTTTAATTGTTTTAAGGATGATTTGTTGGGGCTGTATCTCTTTTACTGTGGTGTTGTAATATGCTTTGATACTGCCTTCTGCAATTCTATTTTCGATATCTGGTCTTACCCAGTATTTTACACGTCTACCAATTTCCGGCCCTCTTACAATCATAGTCACATCAGCCCCTTTTCGGTAGCATTCTAATGCAGCGTCCACCGCAGAATTACTAGCGCCAATAACAGCTAGTTTTTGTTTTGCGTAGAAATGCGGATCATTGTAGTAGTGTGCTACTTTTGTTAACTCTTCTCCAGGAACATTAATCGTATTCGGTTTATCATAGAACCCAGTTGCCAGAATAATATATGAAGCAGTATATTCTTGTTTTTCTGTTTTTATATAGAAGATGTTTTCTTCTTTCTTTACAGAATTTACTTTTTCAAAAAGATGAATATTCAAATGGTTAGAAGTAACAATTCTTCGATAATACTCTAAGGCCTCGTTTCTTTTTGGTTTTGATTCATTACTAATAAAAGGTATTTCATCGATCTCCAGTTTTTCTGAAGAGGAGAAGAACTGCATGTTTACAGGATAATTAAAAAGAGAATTTACGATAGGACCTTTTTCTATGATCAGATAGTTTAGTCCTTTTTTCTTCGCTTCGAGACCGCAAGCGATTCCGATTGGACCTCCACCAATTATTATAAGATCAATGTGTTTCATTAAGAAATTATCTCTTTCAATCCTTTTATGGTTTGGATTGGATCTTCACTTTTAAAAACATAACTCCCGGCTACTAATACATCTGCTCCGGCTTCTATTAATTGCTTAGCATTTTTATTAGTGACTCCTCCATCAATTTCGATCATCGTATTTGCGTTATTACGATCAATAATTTCTTTAAGTTGTTGCACTTTTTTGTAAGTGTTTTCTATAAAAGATTGTCCTCCAAAACCCGGATTAACACTCATAATACATACCAAGTCAATATCCTTGATAGTATCTTCAAGTAAACTCACATTGGTGTGCGGGTTAATAGCTACACCGGCTTTCATACCTTCAGCTTTTATTGCCTGCAGCGTCCTGTGAAGATGGGTGCAAGCTTCATAGTGAACGGTAAGAATATTACTTCCTAAATCAGCAAAAGTCTTGATGTATCGATCAGGATCTACGATCATTAAGTGTACATCGATGGTTTTTGTAGCGTGCTTGGCAATATCTCGCAAAACAGGCATTCCAAAAGAGATATTAGGAACAAAAACACCATCCATAATATCTATATGAAACCAATCGGCATCGCTGCTGTTGATCATTTCTACATCACGTTGTAAATTAGCAAAATCTGCTGCTAATACAGACGGGGCAATTAATTTTGAAGCCATAAAATTGTGTTGTTTCCCGCAAAAGTACTATTTAAGTTTTAAATGGTATGCTAAGAGAGCTTCATAAATTTATTTGCCAGATAGGAAATATTCTTATAATTATCTGGGTTATGAGATTTCTCTTCTCTTAAAAAATGTTGTAGTTCTTTATGATTGTATTTTTCACCAAGAACTATAAAAGAAGAATGGTATTGTGAGAATGAACAATTGGGTATTGCACGATCAAAAATTTTTATAACATCATAATGCCTGGAATCTAATAGTATTTTTTCAAATAGACTTTGTATTTGGTCTTTTTCGCCTTCCAGAACTTGAAAAAAATTACCATCAGAATACATTAATATCCCAGTTATGTTTTTACTATTATTATTTTTTTTCACAAATTTGAATAGTTCATTCACCTCAGCATTTGTTAGGGATGGATCAGCGGTACTTACATAACTTATGGTTCGCCACATATCTTCTGGTTCTTACTTAAAGGTACAATTTTTTGACAGGAAAGATTGATTTTTAAGGGAAAATTTATGTTAATATTTTAATAAGTGTTTAGTTGTATAAATACAGTAGGGTAGGTAAAACATCAAATGCGCTATGTCTTTTTAAGAAAGCTTCATAAATTTATTAGCGAGGTAGGAAATATTCTTGTAATTATCTGGGTTATGAGATTTCTCTTCTCTCAAAAAGTGTTCTAGCTCTGTATGATCATACTTTTCGCCAAGAACTTTAAACGAAGAATGGTATTTTGAGAATGAACAATTCGTTATTTCACGATCAAAAATTTTAATTACATTATAGTGTCTGGGATCTGACTGTATTTTTTCGAATAGACTGGTTATAACATCATTTTCACCTTCCAAAACTTGAAAAAAATTACCATCAGAATACATCAATATTCCTGTTATGTTTTGACTGTTATTGCTAAGCTTAACAAATTCGAATAGTTCATTTACTTCGGCATTTGTTAGGGATAGATCAGCAGTGCTTACATAACTTATGGTTCGCCACATATCTTCTGGTTGTTGCTTAAAAGTACATTTTTTTGGTATAAAAACCTTGTTTTGAGGAACTTAATATATTGAAAACAAAACTATTACTGATAAGCTGTAATGAAAGTAATAAAACACCTCATGAAAAAACCTCCGGTAATCAGCCGGAGGTCATTCATCAATCAAAAAACGAACAGTTATGTTATAAACTGTTTGTAATCGCAATTTAGGAAATTAAAAGTTATCCTAAATAAGTTTTTAATATTTTACTACGAGATGTATGTTTTAATCTACGAATAGCTTTTTCTTTAATCTGGCGAACACGTTCTCTTGTAAGATCAAAAGTTTCTCCAATTTCTTCTAAAGTCATCGGATGTTGATCTCCAAGACCAAAATATAAACGGATTACATCTGCTTCTCTTGGTGTAAGGGTCTCTAACGCACGTTCTATCTCTGTACGCAGAGATTCGTGCAATAAAGATCTATCCGGATTAGGAGACTCACCAGAATTTAATACATCATAAAGGTTAGAGTCTTCTCCTTCTACCAATGGAGCATCCATACTTACGTGACGGCCAGAGTTTTTCATAGACTCTTTAACATCATTTATCGTCATGTCTAGTTCTTTCGCAATTTCTTCTGCGCTTGGTGGACGCTCATGAGATTGCTCTAAGAATGCATATGTTTTATTGATCTTATTTATAGATCCAATTTTATTAAGTGGTAAACGAACAATACGAGATTGCTCTGCCAAAGCCTGTAGAATCGATTGACGAATCCACCATACAGCATATGAAATAAATTTAAAACCTCTGGTTTCATCAAAACGTTTTGCTGCTTTAATCAATCCTAAGTTACCTTCATTAATTAAATCGGGTAATGTTAGTCCTTGGTTTTGATATTGCTTGGCAACAGAAACCACGAATCTTAAATTCGCTTTGGTTAATTTTTCAAGGGCTCTTTCATCTCCAGCTTTTATTCGCTGAGCTAATTCTACCTCTTCATCTGCTGTAATAAGATCTACTTTACCTATTTCTTGCAAATACTTGTCTAGCGATGCAGTCTCACGATTCGTTACCTGCTTCGTAATCTTAAGTTGTCTCATTATGTTATCCTTGAAATTTTATTTGTGAATATTTAGGGCTTCGCATTTACTTATTATACGTAGGGGGTTACCAAAATGTTACAAAAAAGTAAATTTTTTTTTTTAACTCCGTTTTTCAGCCTGTATTAATAGGATAATTTGGTCGTATGCTAAGCCTGTTATTTACATAATTATTCAAATTCCAGTACGTTTTTAGCAATAATTAGAGACCTAAGTGCATCAATCTTCTTATACATCTTGTTAAAAAATAAGTTTCTTTCTTTTTCGCCTGCTGTACTTAGTAATTTAGATCCATCCATCTGTATTTTTAGAAAATGCTCGGCTTGATTACAGGTCGTAACATCATTGGTTCGATAATAGGAAAGAATCGTGAAAGGTACATATAGAGATGTTTCTGAAGGTGTCTTGACCAAAACACGGTTATTCATAAGTAATAATTCATTATAGTAGAATTTGAAATTATCTTTTTGATCAATTATTTTTTTCGAAATTTTCATAATTAATTTCTGAAGGTCATCACATATTTCCAGGGCGTCTCTAGAAGTAAGTGAATTGGATTCAAAATAAAAGTGTATTTGCTTAAGGGTACTATTAATAGTAGTAATGTCCCATATTTCAGTAGAATTAAGGTCATTATACATATTTCCTAAACGTTTTGCAGCTTCCAAAAGTGATAAAGAAGGATTAAAACCCGTAAACCTAACATCGCTGAGTTCAGAATCCATAATTTTTAGCCAAACATACATTTTAAACTTGGAGAGAAGATTATCATCAGAAGTATAAAAAATGGGTAAATCCTTGGCAGAATAAATCATTTCTACATTTGGATTATTAATCAAAGGAGATAGCGATTTGTACGAATTTTCATAGTAGGCAAGTAAGCTCTCCATATCCTGAACGGGAGCTGTTTTTTTTACCGCTACAATATGTTCGTCCTCACTAGAGAATAATTGATCTATGGACAAACTAAAATATTTAGCTAAGGTCACACCTTCTTCAAGAGATAATTTACTTTTTTTACTGATTCTTCTATGTGCAGCGTCATAACTTATGTCTAATGCGGTGGCTACTTCATCTATTAGTGAAGTTTTGGAACTGATTTGTTTTTTTATGAGTTCTAAGAAGTTTTCTTGTATCATTTCGAGCTTTTTATGATGATTGATGATGTTTTTTCTTTTGGTAAAGTAAAATAGAAAAAAAAGTTAAATTTTGCGATTTTCACAAAAAAATATTTTTCACCTTGTGATTATTACGTTTATCGCAAATTATGAGTTTATCAAATAAAAAGAGAAATGCTTAATAGTAAGAAAGTTAATTTTAAAATTTATAGGAAAAACCTACACGTAAGGTAAAATAAAAAGGGTTGTAACTTTGGGAATTTGTGCTAATATTTTCGAGCTGATATTTTACTATAGGTTCTGCGTGGATATAAACATTTTTCCAAAGTGGGTATCTTATATTCATTCCAAGATTTAAACTCGAACTGGTAGATTGTAAATTATCATTTTTACCCAGATTGATATCATTAACATTACTTTTAAGTGTAATGTTATCTTTTCCTAAAATTAAAAGACTCGCATCCATAATTACAGATGCTTTAACTTTCTTATCTATTAATTTATACCCTAACCCTATCGAAAACTCATCGTAACTAGCCATTTGGGATAAATTAATGGTTTGAGTACTGTCGACCATTTGTTGAATTTCGTTATCCAAAACGATAGAAGCATCTCTTAGCACATCTGATACTTCCGAACCTGGAATATCTTTTTCTGTTATAATTGTTTTTAGTTTATTATATCCAATCCTTAAATCCATTTTTTTACTAATATTAACGGTCATAGTAGCACCGTAACCAAGGGTTACCATTCCTGATTTACTCCGATTGGAGTTTCTGTCACTAATTAAGGAACCACCGGATCCAAAAGAATATGTTGGTACTGCGTGGACGGATAGCATAAAATTTTCAAATGCTTTTTTAGGTAAAGGAACCTCTGGCGTTAAGGTATCCTTCTCTTTTTGGACTATGTTGTTTTTATCTATTTCCTGAGCAATCTCTACGGGTTTTATCTTTTCTTCGTGTTGTTGTTCTTGTTCTTCGATTTTGTTCAAGGTGTCTGAAGGGAGTTTAGTATCGTTTTTTGATATATCAATAAGATTGAATGCTGTAGGTGAGGTTTTTGAGTTGTCGGTTTTTTCAAGGAATTCTTTTACTAACGAATTCTCTGTTTTTTTTGATGTTGTGAAAGATGTAATTACCGATTTGTTTTCGGTTTTTCTAATAGGATCAAATGTAAAATCACTAGTGGTCTTTGTTTTATTAGTAGAAATAATAGATGAATCGTGATTGTTATGATCGGTGATAAAAGTAGTTTTGCTGTTTGTTTCTTTTTGGTTGGGTTTATCGAGACAAACTTCTGTTATGGCTTCTTTATGATCTATACAATCTACATCTGTTATTTGAGAGTTATAAAAATTTTCAACTGTACTTTCATTTGTATTAAACTGTTCTTTGAAGGTTATGAAAAGAATTATCAATGCTATAGAGGCAGTACTTAAGAGAATAGCAATATTTCTTTTTCTTTGTGCGTCCTTTTTATCTAATTGTTTTTCCAGATCTTTCCAAATAAGGTTTTCCGGGGATTGCTTTAAATCAACAAGCTCCTCTCTAAAAAAGTTTCCTATGTCTTTTTTATTACCCATTACTTACTGCCATTTTTTTTTGAGAATACACTTTAGATAAAATTGCCATTTTCAGTTGTAGTTTTGCCCTATGTAAATTTGATTTAGAAGTTCCTTCTGATATTTTAAGCATTGCAGCTATTTCTTTATGAGAATAATTATCCAATTGATATAAATTAAAAACCAGTCGATATTGATCAGGTAATTCCTGAACGAATGCTAATAGTTGATCAATAGAAAGGGTAAAATCGTCACTGTCAATTTCAGTATCACAGATAAGATCTTCTTTAATAGGAATGTCTATAAAAAAATTATCGTGATATCTGTCGATCGCTTTGTTAATAGTGATTCTTTTCATCCAACCCTCAAAAGATCCTTTGTCTTTATATTGCTTGATTTTTTTATAGATCGTTAAGAAAGAATCTTGTAGGATATCTTCGGCTTCCTCTCGGTTTTTGCAATACTTTAAACACAATGCAAAAAGTTTATCTTTATAGGTATAAAACAATTCACTTTGCGCTTCTCTATTACTCTTCTTACATTTTTTTATGAGTTCTCTGGTGTCCAAAGGATTATTTGTGTGTTGTAAGTTCTTGTTTTTAAAGCATCTTCCACCTACTAGACTGAAATAAAATAAAAGGTTGCGTTAAAGTATCATTTTTTTTAAAATTAAGTTTGTATGATTTAGTTTTCACTGTTCTTTAGTTAACCATAGCGCAAAACATTCTAGTCGTATTCACGCCATGGTAACTGATCAAAATAAAAATTGGCTAACCCCGACCAAATTATATTTGATTATTAATTTTCTTCTTCGCAAATCGATGCATACAGTACTATTCTTATGGTATCCATAACTTCCTCTGATGAAGCAATATTTACAAAAATGATTTGAGGATTCGTTATGTTTTCATAACCCGAAGGTGATAAAGCATTGATTCGATCTTCTGCGTCACTCTCGGTTTCGTAAAATGACAAAATATAATCTTCATTTGTATCTATAGGCCTGAAAGAAGTTATACACGTGATATAATCCTCAAAAATGAAGTTAGCAGTTTGGGTTGAATCAACTTCGCATTCTCTAAATTCTAGATAGTCGCAGTTGTTTTCGATATTACATATTTTCTTAATTTCAAAAATTTGCTCCATACTATTAATAAGAATAGTGTTTTCATCAACAAAGGTGGCTTCCCAATTAAAATTCCAATCTTCAGAAACAGTAGTATCTTCTTCTAGATTTATATTTACATAAAGTTGACTGTCGATATATAAAGTGATCCAGGTGGTTCTAAAAGAATCTCCGTTATGATAAAAAATGCCGGTACCATCATCATAAAATGATAATAATGAAGTATCATAGGCAGTATTTTGACTTAGAGAGGTAATCTTCCAAACACAATCTTCTTCTAAGGTATCATTACATAATGCGATAATTTGTTCTTCTATACAGGCTTCTATTGCTTCTTTCAACTCCAAATTGTTGTTGATGCTAATTGTATTTCCATCATCTGTCATGCCAGAAATAGGATAACTCATTCCGATCGAACTATCCTGTTCCATTTGCTCCAAAAGTGCAATGAATTCATGATTGTGATTAACAAATCTACGTTCGGTGATTTTATCATTATTATCATATATGTATACGTTGAATGGATAAATAAAGGTTAAGCATACGGTTTCAGAATTTTCTGTTGTAGCTTCTGATATTGCTTTGAGATTATCATATAATTCAGAGTTTACATCAATTTTTTCTACTAATGATTCGAAAGGTTCATTTTCACAGGATAGAAATAAGAAGCATAATGCTAGTATTACTTTTTGTATATTTTTCATAACTACGATTTTACATTGGTTCACCCAATTAGACCAGATACTTGTAAAAGGTTGCGTACAGAATGACACAAATGATTAGTTAATGAATTGAATCACAAGGAATTTGTGATAATCACAAAAAAATAATTTTCTATTCGTGATTATTGCCTTTAACCTTGTTATTATCACAATAGTTTTGACTTGTTGAATTTTTAAAACAAGAAAAATGAAAAACAAAATTGTAATATTAGTAGCGCTATTCTTAACAATAATAACTTCTGGACAGGAACGTAAAACCGTTTTTCCTATTGGGTTGTTTAATAGTCCTAATAAAGATATTTATGGTTTATCTGTTGGTTTAGCTCAGAAGAAAGTAGAACCAGATTCGGAAACAACGAAATCAAATGGAGTACGAATTGAACCTTTTGGTCGAGGGTTTTCTATATTTTTTACTCCACGAATAGGATTGCCAAAGGAGGAAAGTAAGTTTGAATCTTATTTTAATAGAAAACCTACAGAAATAGTGAATGGAATAAATGTTTCTGGAGGAACTCTATCATTTATTGATATTAATGGGGTTTCCGTTTCGGGAGGGATTCAGGCTTTACGGAAAATGAACGGAATTTCGATTTCTGGATTTGGTAATTATTCTTATAAAATGAATGGAATCCAATTGGCTGTCAATGGTAGTTCGACATATCAATTGAGAGGTGTTTTGTTAGCATATCTCGGAAGCTATGTATTAGATGGTAAGGGCGTTCAGATATCAGGTTTTAATGATTTTAAAAGATTTAAAGGTATACAGATTGGTGTCTGGAATGATGTTGATGCTAAAAGTGAAAAATTTGAAGGAATCCAAATTGGAATTCTAAATAACACAAAAACTTTGCGAGGCATCCAAATCGGTCTTTGGAATAAGAATGAAAGACGTTCCTTACCATTTATTAATTGGCAGTTTTCTAAAAAGAAAGTGAAATTAAAAACATCATAATTATGAATATCACTAGCAACTTAAGCATCGAAGGGGACTATGGATTCGAGGCGTTTTATGTACTTACCGGCGACTTGGTTGGTCTTATTCCGGTAAAAGAGAAATTATATACACGTATTAAATTATTAGATAAGGAAACTTTAAAAATTAGTTTAATGAAATCAGAAACTCAAAAGATTTCAAAATATATAAAAGGATCACTTAGGGATGGAATTTTTAGCATTTCATCTTGCAATAGAGTTGACTCTTTGCTTTCCTTTATTAGACATTGGCGAACACAAAAAATTAATACGCGTTCAGGAAAAGAACAGCTACTGATCTTTTTGTCTAAAACCGGAAGGGTTAAAATGGGCGTTTTTAAAGATATTACTGCGAGAAAGAAAAAATAAGACTTCAGGCTCATACCGTCCCGTTGCATAATCTATGTCTTTGGATTGTATAAATCCGTCTATATAACTAATCCATACCAATCAGTTACTAATACTATCGAGATACCTAAGCAAATGTTTGAGAGTATCACGAAGGTATCGATTTGTCAAATTTTAAAAATGAAATTATTATGAAAAAAATAAAATTTTCAAAGGATGAAGGGTCAGAATTCTACAAAGAGTTGAACGAACGAATCCGCAATTATTTTGAAAGTAATAAAATAAGTAGAACTGGAAATGGAAAGATGATTTTTAAAATAATTCTGTATTTCGGTTTAGTGTTTTTATTTTATTTTCTAATGCTTTCTTCTACTAATGTTTGGCTATTTTTTGTTTTTTACATTGGCCTAGGTATATCTGTATTGCTAAATGCATTTAATGTATCCCACGATGCCGCACACGGAGTTGTAGTAAAAAGTAAATTTTGGAATAAACTATTGTTTCAATTAAGCTTTAATCTACAAGGAAATAATGCGTATGTGTGGGGCAAAAATCATAATGAATCTCATCACTTATATACTAACATTGAAGGAAGTGATATTGATGTTTTAAATAACCCATTAGTAAGAATGACTACCAGTCAAAAATTACGTTGGTATCATAGGTTTCAGTATCTATACGTTCCTTTTTTATATATGTTTTACTCGCTTAATTGGTTTTTGTTTAGAGAGTTTTTAATGATTTTTAATCGATCTAGCAGAACGATCAAAATAACGATTTCGGTACTAGAAATCGTTAAGCTCCTATTTTTCAAGATTGGATATGTAACATATATGATTGTAATTCCTATTGTGGTGTTACCATTTGGATGGCAATACATTTTGATAGTATTTCTTTTAAACCATTTTCTGGTTTCTATAATATTCACATCGGTATTAGGAGTGTCGCATTTATCTGATTATGTAATACATCCTGAAGTAGATTCGAGAGGAAAGCTAAATATGAGTTGGCCAAAATTACAAATGTGTACTTCTGTGGATTATAATGTAGATAGTACATTTTTGAATTGGGTATTAGGAGGTTTTAATGCTCACGCATTACATCATTTATTACCTAATATTTGTCACGTGCATTATTTGAAATTGTTACCAATATTTAGAGAAGTAGCAAAAAAATATAATGTGGTTTATATGGAAATGACGTATGGTCAGGCGTTGAAATCACATTTCAGGTTTTTGAAGAAAATGGGAACACAAGAAGAATTTAAACCTCTTACTTATGAAATCTAAACATATACACCATAAGGCTCATACTGAACTATTTCTTCTTATTCAAAAAGAAGTCCAGAATAAACTAAATTTTTGTCCTTATCGATTTAGAAGAAAAATTCTTTTCAAAGGTGCTTTTTACTCAATTTTTACTGTGATGATGTATATAAGTCTTTATATCGTAAAACATCCATTGCTGTTGGTTATGGTATATGTGATTTATGGAATGACTTCATTATTATTTGCATTTAATTTTGCTCATGATTTTTCTCACAATACGATTTTTAGGAGTAAGAGACTAAATCATTATTGTTTTGTTTTATTGTACACTTTGGTTGGTGCGCACGCAGAGTCCTGGAAGGATAGACATGTAACCTCACATCATCACGCACCTAATGTAGAGGGTTATGATACAGATTTGGAGATAACAAACTTAATCAGAGTGGTTCCTGATAGTCCGAAGAAATCGTTCCATCGGTTTCAGCATTGGTATGCACCACTTTTATATACCACATATTCTTTGTTCTGGATATTTATCAAGGATTTTAAAGTATTTTTTAGTAAAACTCCCGGAAAAGTGAAGTCAGTGAAATATAAGATTTCTTTTTGGTGTCAAAAGATCTTTTACCTGACCTATATAGTAGTTTTACCATTAGTATGTATAGAGCATAATTGGTATATGATTTTGATCGGTTTCCTTATCATGCATCTATTCCAATCTATGTTTTTGTTATTTACTTTTTTTATGACACATCATATAGAAGGGGTAGAGTATCCAAAAATTGATGATCTGGGATTTATAAAAACTTCTTGGTTGATGAACCAAATACAAAGTTCTAACGATTTCTATCCGTTTAGTCGATTTGCGAATTTCGTTTTCGGAGGGTTTAATAACCATATCGCGCATCATTTATTTCCTCATATTCATCACATATATTATCCAAAACTTAATAAAATACTTTATAAAATATTATTAGACTATCACATTATTCCAAATCAAACTACGTATGCAGGAGGAATTATTTCACATCTAGCGCATTTAAGAAAATTGGGAATCGCATCATAAAACTTTAAAAATCATTCTCAAAAAGCACCTTCATTATATGGAGGTGTTTTTTTTGTAATGACTTTCTAGTTGTGGTTATCGCAAAGAAAAATTTCAAACCTTGTGTTTTTGACAACTTTAATTTACCAATGGCTAGTATGTTTGGACCACTAAACAATTTTATTATGAAAAGACTAGTCAGTCATCACTATTTGAATATCCATTTAAATGAAAATAATAGAAAAAGGTGTAATAACGATCTGTTCGGTGTAAAATTAGTAAAGTATAGTATTAGGAATTGTTCTTTTCTATTTAATCCTTTAAAATCGGTTGTTAGTCCACAAACTAGAGAAGTATATCCTAAAAGACATTTTATCTATACACTAATCAGCGAAATTGGCTTTTTTAAATTAACAGATATGAATAAATTCCTTTATATCATTTTGGTGCTACTTTTGACATCAGTTCCCTTAAGCGCACAGGAAGAACAAGAAAATAACAAGTTAAGATTTAAAGCTTTTAGTGTGGGGGCTGGTTTTTATAAAGCAGATTATCGAAGAGAAACATCAAGTTCTTCCAATGGAAGATATCAGGTAGGAATTTCAGCATTTACTGATTTATCCTTTTATTTAAAAAAGCATATTTTCTCTGCTCAGGCTTTTGGAGGAAGGCAATTGGTATTTTATAACAACTCAAATAATCCGCCATCTGTTTATTCTTTTAGTCTTTTATATGGAAGAGAATTAGAAGTAAAAAGATGGTTTAAAATTGAAGGCCATATGGGATTAGGGTATTATGCGCAAGAAAGAGATGTAATACAAACTGTTTCGAATCCGCCTAATATTATAATAACGGAAGAAGGGCTTCAAAAAGATGTCACATTAGGAGCACCGGTAAATCTTAAGTTTTCTTTTTATATGCGAAAGCATATTGGACTAGGGTTTACATCACAAGTCGTATTTAATTCCTTAAATACAACATACTCCGGAAACATATTTTTCCATGTAAAATTACCTTAAAGATTGATAAGCTCTTAAGCGTGCTTACCATAATTATTCAATAATTACTTAATACAGAATTATCCGAAACTTGTATCTCGATAGTTATATTTCCTTATAAGCATATTATAAGTATGGATAGCAAGTTCGGTTCACTAAACAATTTAAAACAACTTTATGATGAGAAAAATTATTAAACTTATTGTATTACTACTATGCGTTTTTAGATTTGGATATGGCCAAGATTTAGGGACTACTAAAAAACCGTTTGCTTTTTCCCTTGGAGTTAGCACAGTTCTAAATGAAACAAGAGAAGACTCAGACGGATTTGTTGGATTCTGGATGGAGCGAAAGAATGGATGGGGTTATGGAGTAGATGTGACTCAATCCTCATACAGGCCATCTAGTCTAAAAGGGGATCTTATCATCAGTGAAATTGAAAATTTTCAAGGTACGGTTTTGCCAAATGATACAAGAATACAATCTCGTTCAGCAGTTAGAGACAACCGACTGTATTCATTGTCTCCAAATGTCTTTAAATCATTCTCACTAAATGATAAAAAATCTCTCAAATTTTATATTTCCGCAGGTCCCTCAATTATTTATAACGAAGATTATGAGTACGCACCGGTTTATTCACCAGGGACTTTATTTTTATTTGATATAGGTCCATCAGTGGATTACTTGAGGGTCAAAGAAGATAAAAGATTTATTTTAGGTGGATTTTCAAAAATGTCTTTACGATATACTTTCAATAAGGTAGTAGGGTTAGAACTTTCTGGCTATGGTAACGTAAATGGAGTTAAGAGTGTATTGGGAGTTCAATTTGGAGTAGTACTAGGAAGACTTTTTTAAAACACTATATCAAACTGCGATAACTTTTAGTACTGCACAAACACTTAACCGCGAATACCTCGAAAACAAAATTTCATACTGGTGTTTTTAGCAATTACAATAGGTGATTAGCCAGTATGTTTGGAATACTAAACAATTTTAAAAACAATTTTTATGAAAAAATTAATAGCACTTAGTATGGTTCTTTTATTAACTATGAATTATATAAACGGACAAGAAAGCCCAAAAGATAAAAACAAATTAAAGATCAAATCAATAACTGCAGGTTTTGGAATTTACAGTTCAGATCTTAGAACTATTGATGGTCCTTTTGGGTTTAACCAAGCTGGACCAACGTTATCAGCAGGACTATCGGTAGCTTATAAAAAGCATCTTTTTTCACTTGATATAGATCTTGGAATAGATGTAGAGATAAATATTTTTGGCGGAGATGATGGCGAAAATGCCTATTTTAATAGTTATGATATACTATACGGTCGGGAGTTTTCTATTTTTAAATGGTTAAGAGTAGAAGCCCATACAGGTTTGGGGTTATATCTATATAAAGATTGGGTAGCTTCTGAGTCGGATTATGACACAAAAGCGGTTATTGGAATCCCTGTCGATCTGAGATTTATGATTGATTCTTCCAGAGGGTTTTCATTTGGTATTAATCCGGAGATAAACTTCAACAAGATCAATACGACCTATATGGGGAATATTGTATTTCAATATAGATTTAATTAATGTCAATTGTCACTGTGCTTTGCGATTATCACAAGAGTAAACTTTCATACTCGCGATTTTGACAACTATAAGTAAAGCATTGACATTATGTTTGAATCACTAAACAATAAATTTTAATATGATGAAAAAGTTAATCAGTGTAATAATTTTATTCCTATGTGTGTCAAAATACAGCCATAGTCAAGATTTGGGAACCGATAAAAAATCAAGAAGTGAAAAAAAACCGATAGCCTTTACTAATGGATTAAGCAGTATAGCTAGTGATGAAAGTAATGAGTTGGATGTTTATGCAGGTATTATGTTTGAGCGCAAGAATGGATGGGGCTATGGATTTGATTTTACAAGGTCCGCCTATACTGCCGAAAGTGCAAAAGGAATTCCTTCTATTGATGAGATAGAAAATTTTGAAGGGACCGAATTACCAGCAGGAATTGAAAAAAGATTTCCTTACAGCAGTAAAAGAGATAATAGTTTGTATGCTTTATCGCCTAATGTGTTTAAGTCTTTTGCTCTTAACAAGAAAAGATCACTTAAATTCTTTGCAATGCTTGGTCCTTCGATAATTTATAGTGAAGATTACGAGTATGCTGCTGAATATTCACCAGCTTCATCTTGCGGTTTTGGTGGTTTCTGCTTTCCTAATTCATCTGGCCCATCATTGGATTACAAGAGAATAAAGGAAAGTAAGAAAATAATTTTTGGAGGATTTTCTAAAATATCACTGAGATATACGTTCAATAGTGTGGTTGGTCTCGAATTTTCCACCTATGGTAATTTGAATGGAGTTAAAAGCGTATATGGATTTCAGTTCGGTGTTGTGTTAGGAAGACTTTTTTAGAAATATCACAAACCGTCTTAGATATTTCTAATTAAAGACGGTTTGTTATTTTTTGTTATTTATTGAATAATAAAACGACCATAAGCTCCTTGTATTTTGGCAATGTAGGTTCCAGTACTTAACTTGTCTGTTTCTATTTGACCTAGGTTACTGTTGATTTGTTTTTTTAAGATAACTCTTCCTCTTAGATCATATACTTCTACAGATCCGATGATATCATTTGCCTGGATTGTTATATGTTGGTTTTTTGCAGGAATTGGATATAATAAAATTCCTTTAGAAGAAAGAAGATTGTCATCTACTCCCAGCGAAGAATCACATGCTGCATTTCCATAAATATTTACTTCTACAATACTTGCAAAACCAGATCCGGCACTATTTCCATTAGAGGTAAATTTCAAATACCTACCCGTTACATTATTAAGATCAAAAAATTGTTCTGTATTTTCTGCGCCTGTTTCGATTGCACTGTCTTGATTGGTTAATACATTAGTAAATGGACCTGTTTCATCATCAGAAACATCAATATCAAAGTTGATAGTCCTTTCGTCAGCTTTTAGTATGTGGATTCCTATTTGACTTAGAATTCTGATACAAGACAGATCAAAGGTTATAGAAACTTCTGGTTCTGTATTTGCATCTCCTGTCCAATATTCTGTAGCAGTTATAGCATCATCCCAGGCAAATTGGGGTCCTACATTTGGTTTTCCTTGCTCAGTTCCTATAGCAGTCGCTCCGACAATCGTAATTTCTTCCGTAAAAATATTGGACTGTGTAATGGTTAACATTGTAGTTAAATTACTTCCACCTGTAACCTCCGTGATAGTCACAGTAGCTGTTCTCGGTGCAGGTGTAGAGTTTTCTGTAAAATTAGCCGTAACCATTGTAGAGTTACTTCCTGAGGTGATATTAAGTGTTAACCAATTTGCATCATCTGTAATTGTCCAATCAACATTGGCGTCAATATCAAATGAGGTACTTCCTGCACTTCTAACTACATTTATGGATGTAGGGTTTGTAGTTAATCTAGGGGTGTCAACACCTGTACCACCAAAACCAATAGAAACACCTACATCTGCAGTGGTGTATGGAATACGAGAACCACCAGAGTTGAATTCTTCAGCTCCAGCATCAGGAGTGCCAGAACGATTTCCTTCTAAAATATCTGTAGTTACAAAAGAATAGTTTCCAACTGCAGCATCTATCGCCGGGCTATTGGCTCCTAATTCATAATATAAAGGACCATTTTCTAGAAGTCCATTAGTAACTATTTGATTATTGTTTGTTCCCGTAGCAAGATCCCAAGTACCATTTTGAGTAATATTTCCTTCATAAATAGAAGAACCTATTGGAGTTGTCTGTTCATCAACGGCATTATCTGCTGTATTGATCATAATATTATTAGCGATTACCAGGTTTTCTGGAGGTAGTGTTAGAACTGGATCACTACTAACACTAGTTCCTATTCTAAACCCATAATCACAGTTTACAAAAGTATTATTAACAATAAAAGCATCTTTAACCTGAAAATAACGATTTAAAGGAGAGTTCTCCTGTCCATTACTAACGTTAATGGCTCCTGCAGTTTTAGTATTTCCTCCATCTGGCTTTTCAGAGTTCACCCCTTCAATATAGTTGTTATATACTTTATGTCCTTCTCCAATTACTCGAATACCACCGGAGAAAAGATTATTCTCAGCAAAAAAGAAATTATTATACACGTCACAATCATTTCCATGTCTTAGTGTAAGTGTCCCTTGATAATCTCTAAAAGTATTATTGTAATATTTATTCTCACCACTCTTGTTAGAAATGATTTCTACTTCTCCAGACCAATTATAAAAGAAGTTATTGTATACTTCTGTGTTTGATGGATGTAGAGAAGTGCTACTATTTCCAATTCTTATTGCATCTTGATCGTTATCTTGATTTACTTCTCGTATCGGGGTACGATCGGCAAAGTAATTATGATGTATTTTTGTAAAATCCGGTTCTGAAAAGTTTGAGCCCGTAGTATTTTCATTTCTATTGTCATTAATGATACTTCCTATACCATGCTTACCAATAAAAGAACTATAACTAATTTCGTTATATTGACCATAGACAAGAATCCATTTAAAAGTTAAAGTCTCTTGAGCGGCAGTACCATTGTAACTATCTATTTTAATATTAGTAACTGTACAATGATCACATTCATTTTTACTAGAGTCTCGAAGTGCGATTACAGGCTCTATAGTACTTCCATTAACGTCTAAATTTGATGGGTTTTGAAAAACCACTCCTTCAAAAATGATGTAAGAACCTCCCATGCTTACTCTGGAGTTTCCTTCAAAAAAAACGGATCCTGGTGTTTCTGCTGTGATAGTAATAGGATTTGTCTGGGTACCATTTTTATTAATATTAATCAATATATCGGTCCAGGTTCCGTTTGCTAGGGTGATAGTAGTTCCTGCAGATGCATTTGTAATAGCTGTTTGTAATTCTGATTCATTATTTACAATCTGAGCGTAGGTGTGATTGTGAAAAGCTATCAATACAAGTAAGAAGGTGAATACCTTAACATATCTGTTTTCCATAATTTAGGGCTTTACTTTTTTGTTTATAAATTGGTCAACCAGATTGGTTGACCAAAACAAATATACTATTCATTTTCGAAAAATCAATAATTTTTTTAGAAAACAAAAAACGCCCTCAAGATTCTTGAAGGCGTTTTACTATAAATTATAAGAAATTTTTAGTCTTCTTTTTTATCATTTCGAGGTTTTCTGTCTCCTCTAGGTTTGTCACCTCTTGGTCTATCACCTTCCTTTCTTGGAGGTCTTGGCAATAGTGCTTTTCTGGAAACTTTCTCTTTTCGGGTTCTTGGATCAATTCCGAAATATTTTACATCCATCACATCACCCATTTTTACAACATCACTAACATTTTCAGTACGTTCCCAAGCTAGTTCAGATACGTGAAGTAATACTTCGTTACCAGGAGCATCTAAATATTCTACAACTGCACCAAAATCTAACATCTTCACTACTTTCACCTCATATACACTTCCAACTTCTGGTTTGAAGGTAATAGAATCGATTTTTGCTAATACCGCATCAATTCCTTCCTGACCTGTTCCCAGGATTTCTACATTACCTTCTTCGGTAACAGGATCTTCATTAATAACGATAGTAGTACCAGTTGCTTTTTGTAATTCCTGAATTACTTTTCCTCCAGGACCAATAAGCGCTCCAATATATTCTCCAGGAATTGTTCTGGTAACCATTTTTGGCGCATGTGCTTTTACATCTGTATTAGGCGCAGCAATAGTATCAGTTAATTTCTCTAAAATATGTAAACGTCCATCACGAGCTTGCTTTAGTGCGTTTACTAAAATCTCGTAACTTAACCCTTTTACTTTAATATCCATCTGGCAAGCAGTAATACCATCAGCAGTTCCGGTTACTTTAAAATCCATATCTCCTAAATGATCTTCATCACCTAAGATATCTGATAATACTGCATATTTTCCAGAATCTGCATCAGAGATTAACCCCATTGCTATACCGGAAACTGGTTTTTTCAATTGAACACCGGCATCCATAAGTGCCATAGTCCCTGAACAAACGGTTGCCATAGAAGAAGAACCATTAGATTCTAATACTTCAGAAACCACACGTACTGTATAAGGACAATCTTCTGGGATCATTCCTTTCAATGCGCGTTGTGCAAGATTACCATGTCCAACTTCTCTACGTGAAGTACCTCTTATTGGGCGAGCTTCACCTGTACAGAAAGGAGGGAAGTTATAATGAAGATAAAATGTCTCTTCACCTTCATACGATGGCATATCGATTTGATTAGCTTCTCTAGAAGTTCCTAAAGTTACTGTAGCTAATGCTTGTGTTTCTCCTCTTGTAAAAATAGAAGAACCGTGCGTAGAAGGTAAATAATCTACCTCACACCATATAGGTCTGATATCTGTAGTTTTTCTACCATCAAGTCGTAATCCTTCGTTTAGTGTTAGATCACGTACAGCAGCTTTTTCTGCTTTGGAATAATATTTAGATACTAAATCTCCAAAATCTTCTAATTCTTCTTCAGAGAATGTAGCTTTTATTTCTTCTTTTATTTCTGCAAACGCAGCTCCTCTTTCGTGTTTAGAAGAACCTTGTTTTGCTACAGCATATACTTTGTCATATGCCATCTCATGAATTTTCTTAGCTAGCTCTTCATCTTGTCTTTCTGGTTCGTACTCACGTACTTCTTTCTTTCCGAAAGCTTCAGCTAATTTTACCTGAGCAGCACACTGCACTTTGATAGCTTCATGAGCAAATTTAATTGCATCGGCCATTTCTTCTTCAGAAATCTCATCCATTTCACCTTCTACCATCATTACTGAATCGGCAGAAGCACCAATCATCATATCGATGTCAGATTCTAGTAACTGCGCTCTTGTTGGGTTGATAATAAATTCACCATTAATACGTCCTACTCTGGCTTCAGAAATAGGGCACTCAAAAGGAAAATCTGATAATTGTATCGCCGCAGAAGCTGCTAATCCTGCCATTGCATCAGGCATAACGTCATCATCGTGAGACATTAATTGGATCATTACCTGTGTTTCAGAATGATAATCTTTTGGGAAAAGTGGACGCAATACACGGTCTACTAATCTCATTGTTAAAACTTCTCCGTCACTTGGTCTTGCTTCTCTTTTGAAGAAACCACCTGGATAACGACCTGCCGCAGCAAATTTTTCTCTGTAATCTACTGTTAGAGGAAGAAAATCTACATCTGCAGACTTGTAGTTAGAAACTACAGTACATAACATCATACATTTTCCTGATTGAACAACTACAGACCCGTGTGCCTGTTTTGCTAATTTTCCGGTTTCAATAGATATTTCTCTACCGTCACCAAGGTCTATAACCTCTCTATAAACTTTTGGAATCATATTTTTTTGATTCTAACCTATGTAAATAATCCGAATATCATATAGAGTCCGAATTACCATAAGTTTAATTAAACATTGGTTTCCGTCTTACTCGGACGGACAAGGTTGTGTTGTTGTAGTTGTGCGCGACCAATGAAAAACTAAGGCGTTCATTTTAATTATTAAATAATCAAAATGTTTTTATTTTAAATTCTATAAATAAGGAAATGAGTATAATTAAAAAGAGAGGCATACAGCCTCTCTTTTTTGATTATTTTCTTAATCCTAATTCTTTTACTATTGCACGATATCTCATAATATCTTTCTTAATAAGATAATCTAAAAGATCTCTACGCTTACCTACCAACTTTACTAACGAACGCTCGGTATTATAATCTTTACGATTCTTTTTTAAGTGTTCAGTTAAGTGTGTAATTCTGTGTGTAAACAGTGCAATTTGTCCTTCTGCAGAACCGGTGTCGTTTTTACCTTTTCCGTGTTTTGAGAAGATCTCTTCTTTAACTTCTTTCGTTAAATACATTCCAATATTATTTAAATGATTTTTATGTATAGATAACATTCTGCTATCAGCGTGCAAATATAATACTTTTTAATTTAGAAATACTTTTTGTAAAAAAAAAAACATTTTCAATTAAACCTTTTGTAAACAATTAAGTCCTAGAAGGGTAACATTAAAAATTAATACAATGAAGAACAACATTTTAAAATTTGGTTTAATTGCATTCTTTTCTATTATTTTAGTAGGGTGTAATAGTGAAGAAGTATCAGATCAGTTACCACTAGATGGTATAGATAGTCAGGAAGCAGCACTTACGGCAACAATTGATGACGGGGCAGAGGTAGTAAGTGATCTTACATTACAAGGTTTTGAAGATGAAGAAGGTTTGGCTAAAAATAGTAATAATCGATTTTTACCTGATTGTGCTACGGTGACTATAGAATTAACAAGTACCTCTAAGAATGTAACTATCGATTTTGGAACAGAAGGTTGTGAAGTAAGAAGTGGACACATTGTAAAAGGAAAGATTTTTATGTCATACGAATTAAATGTAGAAGCCATGTCTTTATTGATTAATTATAGTTTGGAGGATTTCTTTATTGATGATGTTCAGTTTGCAGGTTCCAGAAGCATTACAAGACTTAAGTCAAATGATAATGGCAATCCGGAATATTCGATGAATCTCGATTTTACAATAACATTTACTGATGGTACACAAGCTTCTAGAACTGGTTCTAAAACCCGAGAATGGATTGAAGGCGCTTTTAATGGTAATTGGGGAGATAATGTTTTCTTAATTACTGGTGAGTGGCAAACTAATTTTGCAAATGGAAACACTCATAGTACTACGATTACAACACCTATACGCCGTGAAGCTAGCTGTAGATTTTTGGTGAGTGGAATAGTAGAGTTAGTGAGAACAAATTTTAGTGGGTCATTAGACTATGGTGATGGGTCTTGCGATAATAAAGCTGTATTTACAAACTCTGATGGCGAAGAAAGAGAGATATTATTATAAGATTCAGTTTTTCAACAAAAGCACCTTCTTGTAAGGTGCTTTTTTTATGCTCTTTTATTTCTATTTGAGCTGCTTATTCTAGTTTTAATACCCAGTACACGATGTCATTAGTATGTTTTTGTAAAAAACAAAACCCGGTAAAAACCGGGTTGTATGCGTATTGTTTTAAAACTATTTTGATCTAATTAGACGATAAAGGTCTATTCAGAATTAGATCCAGATATAAGTTTATTTTTTCTTTTAGATTTTGTCTGGGAGTAATAAAATCAAGGAATCCGTGTTCTTTCAGAAACTCTGCTGTCTGGAAACCTTCCGGAAGTTCTTTTCCGGTGGTATCTCTAACCACACGTGGTCCGGCAAAACCAATTAGCGCTCCTGGTTCTGCAATATTGATGTCTCCAAGCATAGCAAATGATGCTGTAGTACCTCCGGTAGTCGGATCTGTACATAGAGAAATGTATGGAATACCGGCATCAGCCAATTGAGCAAGTTTTGCAGAAGTCTTCGCCAACTGCATTAATGATAAAGCTGCTTCCATCATACGGGCTCCTCCGGATTTTGAGATAATCATAAAAGGAATCTTGTTTTCAAGTGCATAATCCGCTGCTCTTGCAATTTTCTCTCCAACAACACTTCCCATAGAACCTCCAATAAATGCAAAATCCATACAAGCAATCACCAGATCATTGCCATTTGATTTACCAACGGCAGTTCTCACGGCATCCTTTAGGTTTGTTTTTTCCTGAGCTTCTTTAAGACGATCAGTGTATTTCTTTTTGTCTTCGAATTTAAGAGGATCCTTAGAACTTAGATTTTTATCTAATTCTTTAAACTTATTGTCATCAAAAAGAATTTCGAAATATTCCTTACTACCAATTCTTACGTGATATCCATCTTCTGGACTCACATAAAAGTTTTTCTCCAATTGTTCCGCATCAACGATTTTACCTGTTGGGGACTTATACCAGAGTCCCTTAGGAACATCTTTCTTATCCTCAGTAGCAGTTTGTATACCTTTTTGAGTTCTCTTAAACCAAGCCATAAATTATTTGTATTAAAAAAGCTGAAACTCTTTACTATTTTGAGTTTCAGCTTGGTTTCCTATCTTGTTATAATGTGTTTACATTATTTAAATCTTCAAAAGCCTTCTTAAGACGGTTTTTAAAGGTAATTTCACCTTCTCTCAACCATTTTCTTGGATCGTAATGCTTCTTATTTGGCTCATCAGCACCATCTGGATTACCAATTTGTGTTTTTAGATAGTCGATCTTACCGGTCATGTAATCTCTAATACCTTCACAAAATGCAAATTGAAGATCTGTGTCAATATTCATTTTGATGACTCCATATCCAATAGATTCTCTAATTTCTTCTAGGGTAGAACCGCTTCCTCCGTGAAATACGAAGTCAATGTGGTTATGTTCTACACCATATTTTTCAGAAATAAATTCTTGAGAATTTTTAAGGATTTTAGGAGTTAATTTAACATTACCAGGTTTGTAAACACCGTGAACGTTACCAAAAGCAGCTGCAACAGTAAATTTATCACTTACTTTACTTAATTCTTCGTAAGCATATGCCACTTCTTCTGGTTGTGTATATAGCTTAGAATCATCTACATCACTATTATCTACGCCATCTTCTTCACCTCCGGTAATTCCCAGCTCGATTTCCAATGTCATACCCATTTTACTCATTCGAGCAAGGTATTCTTTGCAAATCTCTATGTTTTCCTCAATGGGTTCTTCTGATAGGTCAATCATATGAGAACTATAAAGAGGTTTTCCTGTTTCTTTGTAGAACGCTTCTCCTGCGTCTAATAGTCCGTCTATCCACGGGAGTAATTTTTTTGCACAGTGGTCAGTATGCAAAATTACAGGTACTCCATAAGCTTCGGCCATTAAATGTACATGTCTGGCACCCGCTGTAGCTCCAGCAATTGCCGCTTTTTGGTCTTCATTAGAAAGCCCTTTTCCTGCATTAAATTGCGCTCCTCCGTTAGAGAATTGAATAATTACAGGGGAGTTTAATTCTGCTGCAGTTTCTAATACAGCATTAATAGAATTGGATCCGATTACATTTACTGCTGGTAAAGCAAAAGCTTTTTCTTTAGCGTACTTAAAGATAGCCTGTACTTCGTCTCCTGTAGCAACTCCTGGTTTGATGTTGTGACTCATAATTTACTTTTAGTTAATAAGCCTACAAAAATAATAAAATAATACGTAACGGATTTTATATTTGAAGATGAAAAGCAGTATTGTTTTTAGAAAGGATAGTTAATCCCTACATTATAAACTCCTTCTGAAAAATTATAGCCTTTAAACCACCGTTGATCCTCAATGTTAGCAGGATTGAATGTTTTAAATCCAAGATCAAGCCTCACAACAAAAAAGTCAAAATCATACCGAAGACCTAAACCACTACCTACTGCGATTTCCTGAAGATCATCCCATTTGGAAAAAACAGCATCCTCTTCTTCTACACTATCCAATACATTCCAGATATTACCGGCATCAATAAAGAAAGCCCCGTTAAGCGCCCCTAAAATGTTATATCGATATTCTGCATTTATGGCCAATTTCATATTAGCTTCATTAAACTCATTTCTACCACCGCTACTTCCTGGTCCTAAGTCATATGGCAGCCACGCACGATTGTCATTGGGTCCACCGCCAAAAAAACTTCGGGCAAAAGGTATACTATTGGCGTTTCCGTAAGGTAAGGCGATACCACCAAATGCTCTAAAAGCTAATACACTTTTTCTGCCTAGTTCCCAATGTTTAATGTAGTCTAATTCTGTTTTGGCATATTGCGAAAACTCGACGCCAAATACTTCAAAACGATTATTAGAGTTTTCTTTTAACTCTATGGCATTGGAAAACGTGTTCAACACGTTTCCGGCAAATTCTATTTTTACTCTAAATCGAGAGAAACTTTCATCATAAAGATTTTCTCGATTGTTCTTCAGATAGGTGTAACTAGAAGCAAAAATCAGGTTGTCTTCAGTCAGTCTTTCCTTTCTTTCGTTGATGTTTCTGATTTCCTGTAGTTGATCTGCCGTTAAATCGGCATCCGGACTTTCTCCAAGAGACTGCGCGATAAAACTATTGGCTCCTGTTGGTATTGTTAATGTACTTTGATCCGTGTTTTCGGGATCAAAAAAAGGTGAATTAGAATCCAGGACTTCTGTGGCAATATTATTTAGCCTGCTAAACGAGTTGGAGTATACGTTAAAATAATTACCGGTATTAAGGTTGCGCACGTATTGTACATTTACTAAATCGACCTGATGAGTGAGTTTTGTACTTGGTTTCCATTGATAATTAAATATTCCTGAGGCATTTTGTTTATCAAGACCTATGTTCTGTTGGGTGTTAATACCAAAAATAAGGTTGGTCGTAGGGGACATATATTTCGGAATAATTTTCCTTGTTTGAAGAGGGAAGATTATTTTAGGAAAAGATAATTTAAGATCAATACCAATTTCTGAAATATCAAAAAACTGTCCGTCGGGATCTACAGGATCTTTTGACGACCCAACACTTCCTCTACCTGAGATTTCAAAAATTTCTGCACCTCCAAAAACATTTCTGATCAAAAAGGATCCGCTAAAACCAATACCAAATACTTGTATGTTAGAGGTGGATACATCAAACTCTACATTGGTACTGTATTTTTTTCTTGGTGTCAGTAAAACATTAGCAATAAGGTCGGTTCCTTCTGGATTATCAGGATCTATACTGTATCGTATGTTGGGATATTTAAAAGCCTTTAGGTTATTAATTTGATTATAGGTAAGCGTTCTATCTCTATCTCTAAAGATTTCTCCAGGTGTTATTAGGATTGAGTTAGTAATTGCCTTACGGGTGTATCTTAGTTTATCATAACTGTATATGTTATATCCGTTATACGATACGCTATCTTTAGGTTTTTCATTTCTGTTTTTATAAGAATAATCCGTAAAGACGTTTACTTTACTAATTTTATGAACCTGAAAAGGGATTCTTTTGGTATGTTCTCCTTCAGTTATTTGTCTATTATTAATTAGTAAGTTAAGTTGTATTCTTTGGTTTGTATTTATAGTATCGGCATCAAATTTTATAAATTCTTTTTCGAAATGGTAGAGTCCGGAATTTCTGTATAAACGTGTTAATCTTTCCATTTCAGTCTCTATGTCTAATGTTCTATACTGTTTTCCGGAGATTATAGCTGATCCACTTTGATTAAGTTTATAAATAGAGTCTGCAGCTTTGGATTCTATTTTGGTATGAAGAGAATCAATAAAATATGGTTTATGAGGCTTAACAAAATATGAAACCGATGCTCTTTGGTTTTCTTCATAATTAACTTTGTAATCAGTTTCTATGTTAAACCAGCCATTGTTCCAATAATAAGATTGTAATCTTTTTACAGAACGTTTTGCTTTTGATTCATCAACTATAACCGGAGCTTCGCCTGTTTTCTTAAGCCAATTATTAACACCGGCATAACCGACGCCTAATCTAGTTACCTGTTTCTTAGATAAAAAATTGATTAAATTTCTTTCTCTGTTGGGTTTTTTGTGTAACCAGTTTTGATAAGAGGAGTCAGGGTTTACTTTGGCAAGATTATAAATATGCAATCTAAATGGAGTCCAGGCAAGCTTGGAATTGGGTTTTTGATACAGCTGATTGTATAGTTTCGTGTCATTGGTTTTGGTACTATCAACAAAAATTTCATTCTTAGTCAATAGGTATTCTTCTTCCGGCACTCTTTTAATTGCATTACATGAAATTAAAAAAATTGTAGTTACTACAACAAATACTATTTTTGTGAGCAGGTGTTTCAATCGAGATTCATTATTGTGTCAAAAATACATTATTTGTATGGTTAGCAAAAACCAAAAGAAATTAATAAATAGTTTACATCAAAAAAAATACCGAAAACAACATGGATTGTTTGTGGCAGAAGGAAAAAAGGTGATTCATGAGTTTTTAGAAGCAGGTTTAAAGCTTCATTCTATATTTACCTTAGATATTTCTTATTTTGAAACATCTTCTGATCATACTTATGTAGTCACTGAAACGGAGCTAAAAAGTATTAGCTTTTTGACTACACCACAGGTAGCATTGGCTGTATTTCATATCCCTGATGCAAAACCCATAGATTATCAAGGTTTAATTTTGGCGTTGGATGATGTACGGGATCCGGGTAACTTGGGTACCATCATTCGACTATGTGATTGGTTCGGTATTACGAATCTTATTTGTTCTGAACAAACGGTGGATTGTTATAATCCAAAAGTGATTCAGGCTACAATGGGATCCGTGACCAGAGTGAATATAATCTACACTCATCTACATAGTTTTTTGATAGAACAAGAAGAAATGCCTATCTATGGAACTTTTATGGATGGTCATACGATTTATCAAGAACAATTATCTCAAAAAGGGATTATTGTTATGGGCAATGAAGCCAACGGTATATCGGCAGAAATTGAGCAATTGATATCCAAAAAAATCGCAATACCGAGATTTGGAATAACACAAAAAACAGAAAGCCTCAATGTGGCAACTGCTACTGCGATTATTCTAAACGAGTTTAGACGAACTTAGATTTATTCTTATTGAAAAGTAAAGTTGATAAAAATTCCTCTTGATGACATTTTATCTATAGCCGAAGTGTAAGGACTGTCTGGGTCTGCATCACGAACTAATTCATCAGACATCGCAAAAACACCTCGTATAGAAGGAGTAAATTTAAAATAGAACAGATAAAAATCTATACCGAAACCAAGCTCAAAATAATTGGTATTTGTTTTAGTTCTAAACTGTCCCACACTATTATCATCCGGATTATCCTCATTACTTGATAAGTTAAGAGAAGTAGATACGCCTCCGACAATAAAGGGCTTAAAATTGTTAAGTCTTTTAGTAGAAATTTTTAACAATAAGGGGATATGTACATAGGTTGATGTAACTTCTCTTTGAGATTGATTGGTATCAATATCAGGCGAATTAAAGGTAAGATCCCTTCTCACAAAGGATACCTGAGGTTCCAGTCTAAGATCCAGATAATCATTAATTCTCATATTACCTAACAGTCCTACATTAAAACCAATGGACTTAGCAACTAATATATCTCCATCTAGTATTGGATCTTCTCCTTCTGGAGTAGCTTTATAATCAAAATTAAAGTCGTAGCTGTTAAAACCAAGAATATATCCCCAACTTAATCGAGGTTTATCATAGTTTTGAAGATTTCTAACTCGTTCTTTAGAAAATAATTGTGCACTCATAGTCTGAGTACATACAATAACAGCTATTGCTATAAAAAGTCTTTTCATATTATTTTGTGGCTGTATAAATTGTGGCAACACCAAAAGTTTGCGGATTATCCTCGACTTCTATAAACCCGATTTTTCTCAAAATATTGTTGAAAGCGTCTCCATAAGGAAAAGCAGCAGCACTTTCGCTTAGGTATGAGTATGCAGATCTGTCTTTAGAAAAGATCTTACCGATTAAAGGTAGAATAGTAGAAGTATAGAGTTTATATCCCTGTTTATATGGAGTTTTGGTGGGTACAGAAGTTTCCAGAACTACAAAAACACCTCCTGGTTTTAATACTCTATATATTTCTGTAAGCCCTTGTTCTAGGTCTTCAAAATTTCTTACACCAAAAGCTACTGTAATGGCGTCAAAGTAATTTTCCTCATATGGCAGACTTTCTCCATCTCCTTTGACCATAGAGATGATCTGATCCAGTTTTTTTGCTTTTATCTTGTCTTTTCCTACGTCCAGCATTCCTGCCGAGATGTCTAAGCCAATAATTTCTAAGGCACCTGTTTCAGCCAGATTGATAGCCAGGTCTCCGGTTCCGGTGGCAACGTCCAGAATTCTATTCGGGTTAGAATTTGCAACGATCTTTACTACTTTTTTTCTCCACTTTACATCAATTCCAAAAGAAATCACTCTATTAAGACCGTCATAGTTACCCGAAATAGTATCAAACATTTCTGTAACCTGTTCTTTTTTGGTAGTGCTCTTGTCTTTGTATGGAGTTATCTTTTCTGACATTCAAAAAAATTTAGGCAAATATACATTTTTGATATGGATCGTAGGAAAAGATTGTCATTTTGTTGTGATAGGATATTTGTTTTAAATCGTTAAATACAAATTAAGTTTATGCAAAGCTTTGCTTTTTTTTAGCTAAATGAGCTCATTAATACTGACGTCAAAAAGAGCGCTAATGCGATTAAAATTGCTTCAATTAGTTTAACGGCATTCTTATCTTGCATTATGTGCTGCAATGTGATTCCTAAAAATAAATATACAATCACTAAACAAGTGATTCCAAGTACAATAAATCCACCCCAAATTGCTTCGCTAAAAAGTCCATTACTTATTGAAGTTACTAGTATAATGGCATATGTTACGGTAAAAATTAAAAGTATAGGCCAATTTTTCATTCTCTTTTTTAACCAAAACCAAAAATCTCGAAAGTTGTTTGACATTTTTTGTAATTATTAGAGGTGTTAATCAATGTCTTCAGTTCTGTTTTCAATTTAAGATTACTAAAGATCTTTTCATATAGAGTTTAATGTTATTAATTTTGTGTTTTTTGTTCAACTCCTGTAATGGTAGCTTCTGGAGGCTCTAGTTTTATGGTTATTTTACTCTAATTACTGTCAATTTCAGGATGAAATATAATCGATATTATAGAGCTTTCAAATCAGTTATATTCATTTTGTCATTTTATTAATTTTTTGAAGTATTTGCTCTTTTTCATATTTGAGCCCATACAAATGTGCTCCTGTATACTCTATAAAATCTTTAGAACCTGGTGCATTGTCAAAAATGACTTTCCCTTGTGTATATGGAACATCTTTATCCTCTTTACTATGTATGAAAAGTTTGTCGATATTATCAACACTTTTTATATCCTCTTTTGCAGAATAAGGAGAGATATAGTTTTTTTCTAAAAATTCTCTGTACTGAGGCGTTGCGTGCATAGCAATATCTGTAAATGAAGCCATAGCTCCTTCTAGAACCAATCCATCGATTTTATCCTGATTGTTTTTGGCTAAAAGTGTAGCGATTTGAGTTCCGATAGAAATTCCATAAATTATTTTTGGTGTTTTCTTAATTTCTTCTCGTTCAAGAAGCAGTTCAAAAAATTGCTGACCGTCTTTGGCAATATTTTTATGTGTAGGAGTTCCTGTTGATCTACCGTAGCCTCGGAAATCTATCATTACTATCTGAAAGTTATTCTCTGCTAATATTCGGGTAAGCGGAAGGTAATAGGTAATGTTTCCGCCTGCTCCGTGAAAGTAAAATATGGTTGCTTTAGGTTTAGTAGCAGGTTTTAGGATTAATGCGGAAATTGTATCCGTTTCTACATTAAATTTTAATTCTTCATAATTTTTCCATTCGATGGGTCTCAAATCCTTTTTAGGGTAATAGAATTTGTCATCCATTTGGGCATTAACAACAATAATGTTCGTTAGTAATAAAGCCAGTGCTAAAAGTTTTGTTCTCATTGATTAAGAAGTTAGTGTTTATAGTGCTAAGATGTTGCTATTACTGAATTTTCTAAAAAAGTAATTACTGAATTGTTGTTTTTGCCTTCCGAAATGTATTTGATCAAGGGATCTATAAATAGAAGCTTGGTAAGGTACTATTTCCTAATTATTTCACCAGTTTCTGAAATTCCACTATCTTTGTAGGCTTTTATTTTTTAGCAATAAATTCTCACCTAGTTTATGGTGGATTTTGCTGAAGTTTAATTTTATCTTTTGATGATAAATAATAGGAAAAACGGATGAAAATTATTATTGCCGGTGCTGGTGAAGTCGGATTTCATTTGGCAAAATTACTTTCATTTGAATCTCAGGACATTACACTTATTGATCCTGACAAAGAATGCTTGAATTATGCAGATAGCCATCTGGATATTAGAGTAATTAAAGGAGATGCTACATCTATAAGTATTCTAAAAGATGCAAGAGTACAGAATGTGGATATGGTGATTAGTGTTACTTCTAGTGAGACGACTAATATTACGGTTTGTGTATTGGCAAAACAGCTTGGAGCAAAACGAACCATTGCCAGAATTTCTAACACAGAGTTTATAGAGAATAAGGAGGAAGTTGGTTTTATCAAATTCGGAATTGATGAATTGATTTCTCCGGAAGCTTTGGCTGCCAGCGAAATTGAGTTACTCCTCAATCAATCTGCTTTTAGTGATAGTTATGAGTTTGAAGATGGTGCGCTGACAATGGTGGGTACAACTTTGTCCAATACTGCATTATTTGTTGACAAAACGGTTAGAGAGGCGGCGGATATATTCCCGGAGCTTCATTTTATGCCTATTGCAATCCAGCGAGCAGGTACCCAATATACAATCATTCCTAGAGGCGATACGAAGTTTAAGGAAGGAGATCAGGTGTATTTTGTTACTTCTAAAGGTGGAGTGGAAGAACTTTATAAATTAACAGGAAAGGTAAAAGAACAGATCAAAAAAGTAATGATCCTGGGTGGTAGTAAGATTGGATATAAAACTACTTGTGATCTATGTGATCATAAATTTAAGGTGAAACTTATCGAAACGGATAAGGAGAAAGCTTTTGACCTAGCTGACGATCTTCCTAATGCGTTGATTATAAATGGTGATGGGCGTAATGTAGAATTGTTAGAAGAGGAAAATATAGACGATATGGACGCCTTTATTGCAGTTACAGGAAATTCGGAGACGAATATTATGTCTTGCCTGGTTGCAAAGTCCAAAGGAGTTCGTAAAACCATTGCTCTGGTAGAAAATATGGATTATTTTCAGCTATCTCATTCTATAGGAATTGATACCTTGATTAATAAGAAGCTATTAGCAGCAAACAACATATTTAGATTTATTAGAAAAGGCGAGGTTGTTGCAATGACCAAGCTAAATAATATGAATGCAGAGTTACTGGAATTTATTGTGAAGCCAACTTCTGAAGTGAGTGATAATCTAATTAGAGATTTGGATTTTCCTCGTTCTGCTATTATTGCGGGAGTGATCAGAGATGGAGTAGGAATGATTCCGTTAGGAGGTTTTTATATCAAGGCCGGCGATAGAGTAGTGGTTTGTTGCTTGCCAAAATCAATTAAGAAAATAGAAAACCTTTTCTTATAGCATGTCCAGACTAAACTTTAAAATTATTACACATATTATGGGGCTTTTATTGCTCTGTAATGGAGGTTTTATGCTGATAGCTACCATCGTAAGTTTTATTTACAAAGATGGTGTTACTATGCAAATCATGCTGGCGGCGCTATCTACGATGTTTGTGGGGATAATTTTAATGTTTCTTACCAGAGAACATCAGAAATCCATCAACAAAAGAGAAGGGTATATTGTAGTTACTTTTGGTTGGATATTTATGTCCCTAAGTGGAACTTTACCCTATATATTTTCTGAAGCAATTCCGTCGTTTACCAATGCGTTTTTCGAGACCATGTCCGGATACACAACTACCGGAGCTTCTATACTAAACGAAATAGAAATTGTTCCAAAAGGAGTTTTGTTTTGGCGTAGTCTTACCCACTGGATTGGTGGAATGGGAATTATCGTACTGGCAGTGGCTATTTTACCATTGCTGGGAATAGGTGGTATGCAGCTGTTTGCGGCAGAAGCTCCAGGTCCTAGTGCCGACAAATTACATCCAAGGATTACTGATACTGCCAAAAGATTATGGCTTATCTATTTTGGGTATACTGCTGCAGAAACCATTTTACTAAAGGTTGCCGGAATGGATTTCTTTGATGCGATAAACCATGCATTGAGTACATTGTCCACAGGAGGATTCTCAACAAAAAATGCCAGTGTTGCCTATTGGAATGATCAACCGCTGATTCAATATATTATCATGTTGTTCATGTTTCTGGCTGGTATGAATTTTATACTGAGTTATTTTGGTTTTAAAGGAAAATTTGGGAAGTTTTTAAAGGATGAAGAGTTTAAATGGTATATCATCTTTTTAGTTGCTTTTACTGCGGTCTCAGCACTTATTATTTATTTAAAGGCAGATCCCGCAAACTCGGTAATAGATCACCCGATGGTATATGGTGAGGCAGAGAGCGCTTTTAGACATGCCTTGTTTCAGGTGTTGGCGGTTATAACTACTACTGGATTTGTTTCTGCGGATTTTACGGTGTGGACGCCTTTTTTAAAGATCGTCTTCTTCGGGTTATTCTTTTTGGGAGGCTCTGCTGGATCAACCGCCGGAGGTATGAAGATTGTAAGACACCTTATCACTATAAAAAACGGTATTCTGGAATTTAAAAGAACATTACATCCCAGAGCAGTGTTACCCGTGCGATATAATCAAAGAGCGGTTTCTAAAGAAATCGTATTCAATATACTGGCCTTTTTTATATTATACATGCTGTCTTTTATTATAGGATCTTTGGTACTGGGAATGTTAGGATTGGATTTTGAAACTGCTATAGGTGGAGCAGCTTCATCTCTTGGAAACGTCGGTCCTGCATTAGGTAAGCTGAGCCCCGTAAATAACTTTGATGTATTGCCGGCATTTGGTAAATGGTGGTGTTCTTTCTTAATGCTTATCGGAAGATTAGAACTGTTTACTGTACTGATTTTACTTACTCCTTTCTTCTGGAGAAATAGGTAATGACCTGGAGTTGAATTAATCTGAAATGTGTTAGTTTGAGTGAAATTCTGTTAAGAATTTTATATCGAAAACAAGTGTTTTATTACCAAAAAGCTATTCTCTATATCTACCTGGCTCTGGCAGACAGGCAATCTTTCTCCATTTTACCACGAAAACTTACTCGAACTGACGCTTTTATGACTTACCCGATATTAACCGAATTCAGGTTAATAGCATAACGTGAATTTGACACAATTTTAGGTTTATTACTAGAAAAAAATATACTCATTAAGCCTCTCCTTTTGGGGATAGGAGCGAAAAGCAATTCTTAGGTTTATTTCAAACGTATATTACTATAGTTGGCAGATACCATCAGAAAGATTCTTCCCAAGGTCCGAAAGCATATGGATTTATGTGCCAAAGCTTCGCAACTTTTTTAATGGTATCCTTTACAGAGCCTTTTACACTTTGTAGGTATTCTTGTTCGATAAAAAAGATATCGAGAATAGATTCGTAATAGGATACGGTGTCTTCTATTTCAGAAGGTGTATAGTTTAAGATTTCATCTTCTGAATATGGAGCTTTGAAATTTTCTTTGAAAATTTGAAGCACATTTTTTTGAACAATACGTTCTTTTTCAACAATGTCCATAAATACAAAAAGTAGGTTTTAAGATTGTTTTGTATGCTCAAACCACAATTTGTCTCTTTCTTATAAGTGTTTTCCCCAAAACAGTTAAAAGTAACGTGAGTATAACTCCAAAAACATCAATTTATTTTAGAAAAACAAAAAACCGATGATTTTTATGGAATCATCGGTTTTTTAATAGAAGTTATTTGATTTTGTTAAGCTATAGTAGTGCTTTTTTGATTCTACTTACTGCTTCCTTGATTTGCTCAGTGCTGGCTGCATATGAAATTCTAATACAATTTCCATTTCCAAACGCATCACCGGTAACTGTTGCTACATTTGCGTGTTCTAATAAAAACATCGAGAAGTCTGATGCGTTTTCTATGGTAGTTCCTTGAATGGTTTTTCCGAAGTAATAAGAAACATCAGGAAATACATAAAAAGCACCTTCCGGTTCATTACATTCGAATCCCGGAATATCAGCCAGTAAATCTAAAATCAGTTTTCTACGATTTTTAAATTCATCTACCATGTATTGAATCTTGCTAACCGGTGCTTCTAACGCAGTAATGACTGCTCTCTGAGCAATACAATTAGCTCCACTGGTTACTTGACCTTGCATTTTGTTACAAGCTCGGGCGATCGCTTGTGGTGCTCCGATATAACCGATTCTCCATCCCGTCATAGCAAAAGCTTTCGCTACTCCATTAACAGTAACTGTTCTGTCATACATGTCATCAAATTGCGCCATAGATGCGTGATCTCCTACATAATTAATATGCTCATAGATCTCATCACTTACTACAATGATATCCGGATATTTTTGCAATACATCCGCTAATGCTCTTAGTTCTTCTTTACTATAAATAGAACCACTTGGGTTACAAGGAGAACTATACCAAATCATTTTGGTTTTTGGCGTTATTGCTTTTTCTAACTGCGATGCAGTCATTTTAAAATCATTTTCTATAGAAGTTTTCACTTCTACCGGAACTCCTTCTGCTAGTTTTACAATATCGCTATAACTCACCCAATATGGACAAGGTAGTATAACTTCGTCTCCCGGATTAAGATATACCTGAGCTACATTGTATAAAGATTGTTTTGCACCTGTAGAAACTACAATCTGAGAACGATCATACGTTAAGTTGTTATCTCTTTTAAACTTAGTGATAATCGCATCTTTTAATTCTACATATCCATCAACGGGAGTATACGAATTGTAATTGTCGTTTACCGCCTGGATGGCTGCGTCTTTAATAAAATCCGGTGTATTAAAATCCGGCTCTCCTAAACTGAGTCCGATGATGTCTTTTCCTTCTGCTCTTAGTTCTCTAGCTTTGGCAGCCATCGCTAAGGTTGCAGAGGCTTTCAATTTGTTGATCTTGTCTGATAATTGAATACTCATTTCCGATACTTGTGTGCTCATTTTGGTAATTGGTAAATAAAAGTTATGGTTGCATCGCGGGTTTCATTCCCATTTCTTTTAGATGTCTAAAATGGGCCATAATCGCTTTGCGGGTGGTTTTATATTCGTTATATGGTAGATTAAATTCCTGAGCAGTCTGCTTTACTATTTTAGAAATTTTAGTGTAATGCACATGACTAATGTTCGGGAAAATGTGGTGTTCTACCTGATGATTTAGTCCTCCGGTAAACCAGTTCACTAATCTGTTCTTGGTGGAGAAATTCACCGTAGTAAATAACTGATGAATTGCCCAGGTATTTTTCATAGTACCAGTTGTGTCGGGTAACGGCATTTGTGCTTCTTCTACCATATGCGCTAATTGAAATACGACACTCAAAATAAGACCTGCTACATAGTGCATAATGAAGAATCCTATTAAGATTTTCCACCAGGCAATAGACAAGATTAGCATAGGGATTACAATCCAGATCATCACATAAATCATTTTAGTGATCACTACGGTACTCCATTGTTTTAATGGGCTAGGTAATTTTCCATAAGACAGCTTACGCTTTAGGTAATTTCTGGTTTGTTTAAAATCAGTGGTGATTGCCCAGTTAAAGGTCAATAAACCATATAAAAATACAGAATAGTAATGTTGGAATTTATGAAAACGTTTCCATTCTGCGTGTTTTGTAAAACGAATGATTCTTCCGGCATCCATATCCTCATCATGACCGTGGATATTTGTATAGGTATGGTGTAGTACATTATGCTGTACCTGCCAATTGTATACATTACCAGCTAGGATATAAAGGCTACTTCCCATTAAATTATTGATCCATTTTTTTGAAGAATAGGATCCGTGATTTCCATCATGCATTACATTCATTCCTACACCGGCCATACCAACTCCCATGATAATGGTCAATAATAACATCCACCATTGAGAGATGTCTAGGGTAAGGATTAAGAAATAGGGTGTGAGAAAAAGAGAAAACATGACAATTGTTTTCAAGTGTAATTTCCAGTTCCCGGTTCGCTTAATATTATTTTCTTTGAAATATTGATTTACGCGTTTGTTCAGAGTTCTGAAAAATTTTGCGGAATCCGCTCGGCTAAATTTTACGTTTGGTGTAGTCATGGGCTTTGTATTTATGACTTAACGTTTTTCGTCATAATTTATTCGGTAAAGTTAGGTATTTATATTTTTTTAACTTCTTAAAAAGTAGTAAAATATAAGAAGTTTACATGTATTTTTGCGCTTTAAAACGTACTTGATGGATATACTACTCAAATATTTCCCCGAATTAACAGACGATCAGATAGATAAGTTCAAGCAACTTGGCGAATTGTATAAGGATTGGAATGCTAAGATCAATGTAATTTCCCGAAAGGATATCGATCTCTTGTATGAGCGTCACGTACTGCATTCTTTGGGTATTGCCAAAGTACAAACATTTAAAGAAGGTTCTAAAATATTAGATGTGGGTACAGGAGGAGGATTTCCCGGAATACCCTTAGCAATTTTGTTTCAAGAAACCGAATTTTATTTGGTAGATGTAATTGCAAAAAAAATACGGGTGGTTAATGAAGTAGCTGGTGCTTTAGGTTTAAAAAATGTAAAAGCAGAGCAACGAAGAGCAGGAACGTTTGATGATCGTTTTGATTTTGTCGTGAGTAGGGCAGTGACTAATATGCCTGATTTTGTGAAATGGGTGCGTAAAAATGTAAAAAAGAAATCAAATCATGAATTACCCAATGGTATTTTGTATCTAAAAGGAGGTGATCTAACAGAGGAGTTGGCTTTATTTCCAAAAGCGACTCAATACAATTTGCCCGATTATTTTGAAGAAGATTTTTTCGAAACCAAAAAAGTGGTGCATCTTCCGGTAAAATATAAGTTGTAAAGAGAGTGCTCAATTGTGCTGAGATACCGGTTAAATAATAACACAGGTGAGTTGAGTTAGAGCAAAAACAAAAAGTTGTATTTGTGTTTTCAATATATCATAGAATTAGTAAGTTTGTCAACTTAATTGATTGAATAATGGATATGAGAAATACGCTGAGTATACTTCTAATTATTTTTTGTACACTATCTGTTTTAGGCCAGAAAATAAAAACAGCTTCTGGAGATATTTCTGTATTAGCTGGCGAAAAAGAACTATCAGTCAGTTTTGGGTATGAGAACATAAAGGTACATGGATTCGCTACAGAGGAAGAGTTTATAAAAGATAAGGTACGAATAAGAGAAAAGCATAAACCAGGATCCGGTGAAAGATTTAAAGGTTCTTGGTTCGCAGATAGAGATACTGTATATGCGCCAATGTTTATTGAAAACCTGAACTATGCGCTGCCTAAAAAAAGAAAAATTATAGTTTCCAGAGATAATCCTAATGCAAAATACAATTTACACGTGCAGACATTGTGGGTGTATCCTGGATATAACGTTGGTTTTTCACAGCCTTGTAAAATAGAAGTAGCACTTAAGCTTTATGAAATAGCAAACCCGGAGAATGTTGTCTGGGAATCAAAATCACCTATGCGTGTGGAAGCTAAAATAGCCCCTTATAAGAGAGAAGTGAGAATTGGAGCTGCATATGCGGCCCTAGCTATGAAACTGTCGTGGTTTTTAAGGAAAAAGGCAAAGTAAAACGAACTTAGTTCTTTTTAATACTATTCGGTGATAGTAAGCCAACACTTGTAAAAAGAGAAGTTAACTATGCTGTACTACTAATTGCAAGTTAGCACAAGCAAGGTTTTTTCTGTTGTAAACAACAGTCAATATTGATAGTCACAGTTTAGAGCTTTTTGATGTCTGGTATTCTAGAATTTACTAGGTTGTTGGAATGTAAATTTTAACAAAAGCTCCTTTGTCATCATTATTTCCATTTTCCATATGACCGCCGTGTATCTCTATAATTTGATTTGCCAAATAAAGACCTAAACCGGGATTGTCATCGATATGATTTTTATTGCTAAACGTAACATTGTTAGTAATTGTAAATCCTTTTTCAAAACCATCTCCTTCATCTTTTACTGTGATTACAAGGTTATGATCGTGATCATCAACTAGAACAGAAACAGTGCCTTTGTTTGGTGAATATTTCATGGCATTATGTATGATATGAAAAAGGGATTTGCCAAAGTAGTTAGAGTCTACAACTATAGTATCTATATCCGTATTAAATTCTGTTTTAAAAGTAACTTCCTTTTCGTTTTTTTCAAGTGTAACCTTGTGTACAGTCTTTTCTATAATGTCTCTAACCTTAACTTTTTCTGGTTTTAGGATATCCTTGTTATATACGTTGATAAGGCTTATATCCAGTGCTTTTTTTGAAAAATCATTTAGTCTTGAAGCAGACAGGTCCAAAATTTCGATTAAAGAGGATGCTTCTTCAGATAACTTAGAATCTTTTAAAAGACTAAGGCCTCCGATAATGCCATTTAATGGTGTTCTTATTTCGTGGCTAATAATATTTATAAACTGTGATTTTGCTTTATCAAGTCCTATTAGTTTTTTATTAGCAATCTCTAATTCTAAAGTTCTTTCGGTTACTTTATCTTCAAGCCATTTGTTTACTTCACTTAACTTGTCTTTACTAATCTTTAATTCTTTAAGCGTATCCTGAAGTTTTGATAAGGTGGATTCTAAGTCAGTTTTTGATGTTTCTAGTTCTTTTTGATAGATCTTAATGTCAGAAATATCCCTAAGTAATGCGAATACCTGATTACGACCTTTTACTTCTATAACGCACATCGAAACTAATACCGGAGATTTACTTCCATCAGCATTATCGATGTTAAATTCAAATGATGAGGTTTGAGTCGGAGACAACTTTTTAACCTTGTCTTCTTTTAAATTAATAGGATTTTTATGACCAAGCTGACGTTTTGATGATATTTCAAATAGAGAATGACCAATCAGTTCGTTTTTAGATTTTTTTCCTAGTAAGCTTACAGCAACATCATTGCAATCGTTTATGATTCCTTTATCATCATAGTCAAAAACCAGTAAAGCATCAGGTAAAGAAGAAAATAAACCTTTATATTGAGTTTTACTTTGCTTGAGTTGTTCCATTGCAGAGGTGATGTCCTCATTCTGCTTAGAAATAATACGCTTTTGCCTGCGTAATAGTCGATATCTACTATATACGTACATCAGGAACAGCAATGTCAAGGCCAAACATCCGTATAAGGCTATTTGCTGGATTTTTGATTTCTCTAATTGCGCATCCCTAACTTGAATCGAGGCATCTTTTATCAATTGTTCTCTTACAAAAGCTAGGCTATCTGCCATTGCCTTTTTTTCATAAGAAGACTTGTACTCTTGGCGGATAACTTCGCGCTGATTTTGTTGACTGTCAATACTATCTTTTTTTGCTATATAAAGCTCTAACATCTCTAAAGCTTTACGTGGATTTCCGGTTGCTTTATAGCTATTGTAAAGCGCATGTGCTGCTTCTTTTATTTCTATAATGTTTCGTATCTCTTGCGCTTGATTTAATGCACGTTTATTATATGCGATAGCATTGTTATAATCACCTAACTCATTATAGTTTTCACCAATGTTTCTTAGGATTTTTGTCGTTTTTCCAACCTCACCTATACTTTCCATTTGTATTAAACTACGGTTGTAAAAGTCCTTGGCCTTTTCATAATCACCTTGATCAAAATAGACTTTTCCAATGTTATTTAAAGAAGTTGCGATCCCTTCTTTTTCTCCGATTTCAGTACTAATAGTTAAACCACGAAATAGATAATCAAAAGCATCTTTGCTATTGTTTAATTTGTTATAAATGAGTCCGATATTATTAAGGGAGCCTATAATTCCTTTTTTATCACTCATTTCTTCGGCGATGGCCAGGCTCTGATTGTGATATTTAAGGGCATTTTCAAAATCACTCTGATTCGTATATATAAGCGCTATGTTGTTTAAGGTACTGGACATAGCTCTTTTATCTCCTATTTCTTCTACCAGAGAAAAACCACGTCTGTAATAATCTATGGCATTCACATAATCACCTTGTTCAAAGTAATTGATCCCCATATTGATAAAGCTATAGGCCATTCCCTTTTTATTACCCATTTCTTTTTTAATGGCCAAACTACGATTATGGTAGTCAAGAGCTTTTGTGTAGTCACCGCGTTTATAATAAACAACGCCTATGTTATTTAATGATGCAGAAATTCCTTTTTTATCTCCTATTTCTTCTCTAATCCTAAGACTGCGATTGTAACATTTTAGAGCGTTGTTAAAATCTCCTTGATCCCTAAAATTGTTTCCTATGCCATTTAAGGTGTTGGCTATTCCGGCTTTATTGCTTATTTCTTCGTGAATGCTTAAACTCTGTGTGTAATGATCATTAGCAAGGTCATATTTGCCTTGATACATTAGAGAGATTCCCTGCATGTTCCTTGCATTGGCCATTTGTTTTTTAAGCCCTTTGCTTTTTGCAAAGTCATATTGCAATTGTGCATAATAAAAGGCGCTATCCGGTTTAGAATATAGATAGCCTTCATTGACCATTTGGTTGATTGCATTTAAACGGATGGTATCATGTCGGGATGTGTTTTTCCAGATGCTCTTTAGCGAGTCAATATTGACTTGTGCAGAGCTCACAAGGCAACTGCAAGAAGAAATTAAAAGATATGCAATTATGTTTTTTATCAATCTTTTGTCATTTAATTATAAAATCACTTGCTTTTTCTTTCTTTCTTCTTCATTCTTTAAGCAGGTACTTAGCTTGTAGTTTTTAATAATCGAACCGCGGTGTTTTCTGAAACAATTTGTATTTCTTATTTGTTGGTTAAAGGGATTTTGAAAAAAATTGATCATCTAAAATTTCGGGGCTATATTGCTATTTCACGAAATGCTTTTACAATATCTAATGTATGAGATACATAAAGCTAGAAAGTGATTTTATATCTCTCTTAACCAAATATAGGCATTTTAGTAGACTTAGGTGAACGTCCAAAACCATTATTTTTTTACAGGTTTTGGATGTTGATTTTCATAATAAATCTTTATTGGATTGATATTTTATTTTTTGTAAGAATTAAGTAGGTTTTAACGTTTGCTTATGTTGGCTAACGTATTTAATTTTCAGTTCTCTAAATCGTTAATCCAGTTCTGCATTTTCTTAGTAAATGGTATTTGATCAGATTTGTTAATCATCTCAAGCATCAGTTTCTTAAATCCTTCATTCCATTCAATTCCTTCTCGCTTACTTAACAATTCAACTTGATGAGGCCAACCCATTGCTCGTCCTTCAATTTTATATTCGATCGTTATAAACTCATTTAACAATTTCGTCCAATGTGGCTCTCTCCATTTACCGAAATCAGCCCCATGCATAAAGGAAACAATATTGTCTCTAGTCACATCGCCAACGTACATAGACATCCGGTAGAGAAAGTGGATCATCTTTTCGGTTTCAAGTTTTTTCATTTTTTATACGATAATGTATTTGTGTACGGCTTGTTGTGGAAAACTATACTGAATTTCCGATTAAGGAAACAAGATGGTAAATTTCGCAATAATTACCCAGTAACAAATTCGTAAACAATATGTTATAAAAATTGTTGTAAAACTTTACTAATTGATTTTAAAAGTCTGTTTTATTCTTTCCATTGTTTTGTTTGACTCTTTGCTATTTTCTTTTGCCTGGGTCAAGGAATCTTGAAATACAAGCAGGCTTTTCTTTCCATTATTATCAACTACTTCGAAAACATTTAATTCGAGATTAATTCCTGCAAGAGTAACAGACAGTTTTATTCCATTCAACTTTGAAGAATTTATTTGTTCAGTTATTTCTTTAGTTGAACAGTTTGATTGTCCGAATTGGCTTATCATTTCATCGACATATTCCTTTACATCCATTTCTACAATTGGTCTTATAACCATGATTGTAAAATCATTGCCTGATAAAGTCCAAATGTCATTGGTTATTGATAATTTTGCCTCAAATGAATATGTTCTTGGGTATTCAAATTCAATATTATTGTGTGGAAATAGTTTCCATTCATAGACTCCGATTGTTGTTTCAGATTTGTTGGCTAATCCCTTCCATTTTTTTGGTTGATTCTCGACAAAGTATTGAGTTTCATTTTCCGTTTTAAGTTCAAAAATTAATGGCGGTTCCTCATCTTTTGATAATCTAATCTCAAAATCTTTAAAATTAATTTTCGATTCCTTTTTGTGTTCGCAAGAGGTTTGAGAGAATAAGCAAATGGATGCTATTAAAACTATCGATGAGTTTTTCATAATATTTTACAACGTTTCTTTTATGGTGCGTTTGCTTCCCAAAGGAAGCAAATACAATATACAAATCTTTGTGCAACGTTTTTTATTTATCGTTTTTGGTATATTCACTTTTTCCGTCAAATGATTTGTTTTCCGACTGAAACAAAAGTAGCCCAAGTCCCAATGCAAATAATAAACAACAAATAGCCATTAGGATACCATTCTTTAAAACGAAAAACGAAATTCCAATTAAGGGTGCGCCAATGATAACTAATAATGAGATAAATGGCTTCCTGCGAATAAAATTCCAAGCGTGTAGCGATAATCCTGTTAGCAGAAATGAAGGTCCAAGTACTTGGAATGGATAAAATATTGAAGGAGTATTGCTAATTTGATTACCTAATTCTGCTCTCCCAGCAAAATTATTTCCATAGCTCCACATCAGTAAATCTAAAGCACAAAGTCCAACGTTACCAAATACCCCTAAAGTTGTTAAAAAAGAAGCAACTGAGTTCATTTTATTTTTAGGGAACACATTGTTAAAATTGATTAGTAATGCTCCACCTATCAAGTTCATCCAATGAGCAAAATCAATCGGTTTCTGAGAATAAATGAATACGGAACCTTGTGAAAACATTATATAACTAATAACGAAAAGTGCGAGTCCAATAAGACACAATATTTTAGTTTTACTCATATTTTAAGGTTGATTTTTAATCTCGATTAACGTTAAATTTAGTTATTAATAATCAGTTAATCGTTTTTTTCCTTTTTTCAGTGTCTTTTTCTCTTCGTTAGTTCGAGGAATTAGTCATATTCTGATGTAGGGAATTTTTCACAACGTGTTTGTGTATGGTTTCGTTGCGAATTTCAGTTGAGCGCTTTGCATTTCAGATGAGCCGCTTGCGGCGAAAATTCGCAGTTGGGAAAAAGTGAACAGCTGGGCTAGTTCGATTTTTCTTAAGAAATTAAGATAATGAAATGTAGGAAATAATCTTTCTCTTAACCGATTCACCGCAATGAACTATACACGGTTTTGTACCCAGTAGTATTTGATAATAATTAGTTTGTCAAAATACGCATGTCATTTACTAATCGTTCGATTTCTTTATTATTTGTTCCATCATAAATTCCACGTATTTGTTTTTTCTTGTCCACCAATATAAAGTTAGGTGTATGAATAAAATCTTGTAGTCCGCCATCACCTTTTTCTATAACGGCAAAATAACTTTTTCTTGCTAATTCATAAATATGCTTTTTATTTCCAGTTGTAATATTCCATTTTGAATCTATTACGCCTTTGTCGGTGGCATATTTTCTTAACACAGGAATACTATCAATATCAGGTGTTACTGACAATGATAAAAACATAATATTTTCATTCTCTAAATATAATTTTTGAAGTTTACCCATATTATTGGTCATTACAGGGCAAATACTTAGACAACGAGTGAAAAAGAAATCGACTATATAAATTTTATTATGGTAATCTTTTTGAGTTACAATTTTTCCATTTTGATTTATTAATTCAAAGTCAGCTACTTTATGATTCTCACTTGTATTTTGTAGACTTATATCTACCAATTCCGGATTAAAATCTGAGGGATTATAAACGGGCAATTCATTTTTCGTTGTTCTATTACACGATACTGAACAACAAATAATGAAGGCTATGAGAATACTATAAGGTTTACCTAAGCACATATTAAATGGTATTCTGTTTTATAAATGCATTAGCCTCTTTAATTTCTTTTCTATCGCTATCTATATTCCTAGTTAGTTTTAGCAATGCTTCAAAATAAATGGCTGATTTTTCGATATTACCAGACTGTTTTGCTGCAATGGCCGCTCCATAGAGACCGTTGAATCTGTTTGGACGCCTTTCTAGATTTAACTCATAGGCTACTAATGCTTCTTGAGGTTTATTTAATGCTAAAAGCATATCAGCTAAAAGTTCATCTGCTGGTAAGATTTCACCTGGTGTTACGGGATGTTTTGACGTTTTACTTTCCATATCAGCAGCAGTAGTCATAAGCGATACCGCTTCAACATTATTACCTTTTTTTAATTGCATCCAGGCTTCAATGGTTTTAATTTGGATAGCAACTTGGTTAGCTTTATAGGCATCTTTTAATGTTATTAATTCCTTTTCAAAAGAACGTAGTAAATCAAGTTCGTTTTGAGCCTCATTTAAATTATTAATATGTATGTTCCCCAGAGCTTTTGCATAGTGAAGTAATGCTTTCTGCCAAGGGAATTTCTGCCACTCTAATCCCGCAATTTGAGGCAATTCAATACCTGCGGCCTCTTTCCAATTTTTGTTTTCCACGGCTAAACGTGTAGGAATAGCAGCGGCTGTATATGCAATTTTGAAGTTAGGCGGAAAGATTTCTTTAAAAGATTTAAGATACTCATATTGTTCATAAGCAAGTTTGTTATTTCCTTTTTGCAGATAGGCATAAACCAAATATCCCATGGCGTGTACTTCTTCATCCCAATGTGCTCCAGGTGAAATGCTTTCGGCATAACAAATTGCTGATTCGGCAGAATTAAGATTAGTGTCAATTGATTCATCCCAAAGTCCCAAACGTGTAAATATATGTGATGGCATATGTTGGGCGTGGGCAGAATTTGGAGCAATATCTGCATAGCGTCTAGCTGTGCTCAGTCCTAGTTTGGCCAATTCTTGATAATCATAGGAATGAATAATATAGTGTGCAATACCCGGATGGTTCGGTTCTTTTCTGAACAAATCGTCTAATATTTGTCCAGCCTCACGTTGTTTTGAATAGGTTTTGTCTGAGGCTACTGCTGATGCACGAAGGGCCAAGGCATAGAATACAGCTACTTCGGTATCCTTGCTATTTTCTTCATACATATCTTTCATTTTTTGGGCATAAGCAAGCTTTCGGGTTTGGTTATCAACTGATTCCCAGTTCTTATAAAAAGAACCAATCGCGTCTAAATATTGTTCCGCTTTTTTTGATTTGGGTAGTTTTTCAGCTACTGCCATAAGTTTTACTCCTTTTTCTAAAACGGATTTCTCTGGAGGTGCCCATAATCCATGATAGATACTCATTGCTACGCCCCAATAAGCCATGGCACAATCAGGGTCTTTATCTATTATTTTTACAAATGCTTTTTCTGCTTCAATATATTCAAAGGAATGGAGCAAAGAAATGGCAAGATTGAAAGTTTCTCTTGTTTCGTAGCTACAAGATTCAGAAAAGTTGACATCTCCAAATTGTCCATTACCACACAATTGAAGATCGCCTCTCAAAAGATTTAACGCGGTCAAGTTTGGATTTGGTTTATCGTTTTTACAGGAAGAAACTAAAAAAAAGAGAATAACCCCTAGACTTAGCAAAGTACTTTTAGAATATTTCATTCTTCAAGGTACTGAATTAATTTTTAAGGATTTGTGCTATTGGGTACAACATGTTTATATGCGTACTGGTACATATATTTCAATTATAATTTTTGATTGTAGCTGTTTGTAACTATTTATAAACGTTTGTGTACGTAAGTGTAGCGTAGGTTACAATTTTATAAAGAAACGTAAATTTCCCTGTAATTCAAAAATAAGAAATCAGATTTACTTCTTCTTGTTATATAAACGATAGTAATACCAAGCAGCAATACCACCAATACAAGAAAAAAACGCCAGCATCCAAAACACGTGTTGGTGTCCTTGTATACCCGGTGCGTTGTCTAACAAATAGCCCATCGCAGGACCGGCAAAGATATCAGGGGTATACCCAATTAAAGAAATAAGTCCCACCGCTGTTCCGGTAAGTACCAATGGGATTTGGCCTCTTTGCATCACCGCAAAATATAGCGAACGTGCAGCATAGACTCCGATTGCGACGACCAATATGGATATAAAAAATAAGCTGGTTGCTGATGCTGTGATGAGACCCAACGCAAACAATAAAGCACCAAAGAAAGAGATGACAAAACTAACCACCAACCAGAACGTAGTTTGTGTGCGATCTGCCAATACACCAATCAACACACCAATCACAGGGCGTATAAATAGCAAAAAAGTGCCCACTTGAGCAGATTGTACCTGGTCATATAACAGTACATCTTTGGCGTATAAAGAAAATACATCGGTGATTTTGTAGCCTACATAAGCACATAAAATAATGATCATCAATAACCAAACAGAAGGTAATCGCAGCACTTGTGCAATTTGTGAGATGGTTATTTTTTCTAAGATGATCTCTTGCTCGGTTTTTCGATCTAGTTTCATAAAAAACCACACAAGAATACCAACCAGGCTTACAATACCAGATGATACTAGTATCACTTGTTTAAATGCTGCTCTGCTTTCTGAGAGGGTTGCTTCTGCAATTTCAGAAGTAATAAATAATGAAAAAATGAAGACACCCATAGCCCCAAATAATGCTCCTACTAATCCTCGTCCCCCATCAAGAAACCCAAATGCTTTTCCCTGTGAGGTGGATCCACCCCAAACACGGGTAGCTTTGATCATCGGAGCCCAGAATAGAAAAATAGTGGTAAACCCCCAATAGCCATACAGTATTTTTAACATAGTGTATCCCGGAAATGTAGCATAGACCAATCCTCCTAAAGCTGTCATCCATAATGCAACTGCAATCAATTTTCTTGGAGGGAATTTATCCGCTAAAGGACCACCAAAAAGATAGGATAACAAAGCGACAATTCCGTATACAGAAAAGCATAATCCTAACTGTAGGTTATCCAAACCAAAGGCTTCGAGTACTGTGGGTCTAAAGACTCGTGCGAGTACAAAAGGAAGAATAAATACAGATTCTCCAGCCAAAATCAGTAATACTAAAAAATACCAGGGCGCTTTTTTTTGATTCATGGAGTGTAGCGTATGCTTTTGTGGATATCGATGTTTGCCTAAAGATAGTGTTTGTGATTGATTTGAATTCATTTAGATTCTTAGAATTTTTTTCATATAAATGAAAATTTCGGTTTAAAATGAAGATGGATTCCAGCCTACATTTAAACACGCTCAATATGACACGTCGGAATTACAAAAAACTAAAAAAAGAAGCTAAAACTGTCATTCCAGCTTACTCGTCTGCCTAAACGTAATTTTCGTAGAGGCTGGAATCCAAAGTAATGGTAATAAGTTTAAAAGGGCTTCCGTAATAGTGAATCCGGAATTGTAGATAGGGAAATAAAATAAAGAAAGATGGCTGTGTGATCAAGATGTTATTAACCTGAGTTGGATATGAAATATATTGTTATTTAGTGTTTTACAAACTAAAGGAGTTCCTTCTCCTTGGACGACAACGCTACAGCGATGGGCGCGATGAGGCTTAGGAGTTAGGATGAGGGGCTTTCATAATAAAAACCCTCACCTTAATCCCTGCCTATGCCTTCAGGGGAGAGGAAACATAAGAAAAATAATCACAAGCAATGAGACTTTATCTATACCTTTTTACACCAAAATCAGCTTATTAAGACTCATCCTTTACATTCATTCGCATACGAACTAGGTATTTTTCAAAGCCTGCTTTTTCATAGGCTCTAATGGCTCTTGGGTTTTGATCATAAACATCAAGTTGTATTTCGTGGATATCCTTTGCTGCAAACCAATCTGATACATATTGAATTATTTGCTGACTGATTCCCTGTCCTCTAAACGCTTCCTTTACATACATAAAGCCGATGTATCCCATCTTAGGTTGCTTAAAGAACTCTTTACGATCTCTGATCTGACCATAACCACTACCTACAACTTCTCCGTCAACTTCTGCCACTACAACTTCGGTATGATCGGATTTTATATATTCACCAAGATCATAATAACTGATTTTTTCACCGCTTTTTAGCGTAGAATCCATGGGTCTTTCTGCCTCTATGAGTTTTTGCTCAAAATCCAGTAGTGTAAGCAGGTCTTCAATTTTTGCAGGACGTATGATCATTTTCTTGCGTTTTTACTATCCGTTAGACTGTTGTTTCTTTCTAAAAATACTAATCATTAGATGTAAGAGTAGTAGTGGTTGGACGATTAATATGATTGTGAAGGTGACTAGCTGGATGATTAGTAGGTTTTCTTTTATTGCTCCATTTTTAAATTCTTCAGAATACCAGTCCGATTCAGAAGGGAAAAGCAAAGGAAGCAATAAAAGAATAAAAATTCCGCCAAGCGTACCTAGTAGATGGATTTTAGTCAGTAATGGTTGTCTTTTTCTATTCAGTTTGTGAATGGCATAATATACCAAGCCGATAACAACAAAAAAAAGAGAAATGAGATTAAAAATGTGTGTGATAGATATCACAAAATACGTATCATGCACATTGATATTTAGTGTTTCTTCGCCAAAAGAAAAACCGTATATCAATAAGATTGGAATCAAACTCCAAAAAATGATATACGGTTTGTGGATTATATACTTCACTAGAAATTATTCTCCTAAGAAAGGATATCTGTAATCTTCTGGAGTTACAAATGTTTCTTTGATCGTTCTTGGTGATACCCAACGTAAAAGGTTCAGGTATGATCCAGCTTTATCATTTGTACCAGATGCTCTGGCTCCACCAAATGGTTGTTGTCCTACAACCGCGCCTGTTGGCTTGTCATTGATATAGAAGTTACCCGCTGCATTTTCTAACGCTTTGGTGGCCTCGGCAGCAGCATATCTGTCTGTAGAGAAAATAGCTCCTGTTAATGCATATTCGCTAGTTTGATCTACCAATGCTAAAGTTTCTTCCCATTTGTTATCATCATATACATAGATGGTAATAACTGGTCCAAAAAGCTCTGTACACATCGTAGTGTATTTAGGATCTTCTGCAAGGATAACGGTTGGTTCAATAAAGTATCCTTTGGATTTATCATATCCACCACCAGCAATGATCGTTGCGTCTTTATCTTCTTTTGCCTGATCAATATATTTCGCAAGTTTATCAAAAGAACCTTCGTGGATGACAGCAGTAATAAAGTTACCCATATCTTCCGGTGATCCCATTTTAAAGGATTTGATATCCGCTTTTAAGTGTTTTTCTACATCAGCCCATAAGCTTTTAGGGATATATGCTCTGGACGCAGCACTACATTTTTGTCCTTGGAATTCGAATGCACCACGAGAAATACCTGTAGCTACTTGCTTGGCATTTGCACTAGGATGCGCTACGATAAAATCTTTTCCTCCTGTTTCACCTACGATTCTTGGGTAGGTTTTATAGTTATGGATATTGGTTCCGATTTTAGCCCAGATATCTTTAAAAACGTGCGTACTACCTGTAAAGTGAATCCCCGCAAAATCAGGACTTGCCAACACAGTATCGGTAATCATTACAGGATCTCCATACACTACATTGATAACACCATCAGGCACTCCTGCTTCTTTAAAAATATCTACAATCACTTTTGCAGAATAGATTTGGCTATCACTAGGTTTCCAAACCACTGTATTTCCCATTAAAGCAGCACTAGCCGGTAAGTTTCCGGAAATGGCAGTAAAGTTAAACGGAGTGATTGCATAAATAAATCCTTCTAGCGGTCTATACTCTAATCGGTTCCACGCACCTGAAGTAGAATCTGGTTGATCTTCATAAATCTGAGTCATAAATTCTACATTGAAGCGTAAGAAATCTATAAACTCACAAGCAGCATCAATTTCTGCCTGAAAAATATTTTTAGATTGCGCAAGCATGGTAGCTGCATTAATTTTAGCTCTATAAGGCCCGGCAATCAGTTCTGCAGCTCTTAAGAAAATAGCAGCACGCTGTTCCCAAGCTAAATCTGCCCATTTTTTACGAGCTTCAATAGCAGTGTCAATGGCTTTCTGAACATGTTGCTTTTCGGCTTTATGATAGGTTCCTAATTGATGTTTATGGTCGTGTGGAGGTGACATCGTTCCTGTGTCTCCGGTTCTGATTTCTTCACCGTTAATGTATAAAGGAACATCAACAGTAGCATTATACATTGCTTTATAGGTTGCCAGAACTTCTTCTCTTTCAGGAGTTCCCGGAGCATATGATTTTACAGGCTCATTGATTGCTGTTGGAACTTGAAAAAAACCTTTTCCCATGATCTTGTGTATTTAGTTTGATTTGTAAGATGTGTTCGAATACTTAAAGCCGCAAAGATAGGAAATTATGTAGGGTAATATTGATTTTAACCTTTTATAAACATGTATGATATGTATTTTTTTTTGTAAGTTGTACGAAATTTATCCGACCCAAAAATCTATGTGTACAGTAACGTTGATCCCCACCCAAGAAAACGGTTTTATACTGACCTCTAATCGTGATGAGGCTATAAACCGAAAAACCTTAGTTCCTGAATTTTACCAAGTTGATAAAACCAGAATGCTATTTCCGAAAGATGCTGTAGCGGGAGGAACATGGATTGGAATTAGTGATAAAAACACCATGATTTGCCTTCTTAATGGAGGTTTCGAAATCCACGAAAGATCGGTGTCGTATAGACAAAGTAGAGGAGTAGTGGTAAAAGATTTTTTGAGTGCTGACCATTTGAAAAAAGCCATTTCTGAATATGATTATACAGGAATCGAGCCTTTTACCATAGTTGCGGCGAATTGGCAATCAGATCTTGAGTTTTTTGAACTAGTTTGGGACGGAAGACAAAAACATGTCAGAGCTTTAGAAAAAGAAACCCATATTTGGTCCTCTTCTACCTTGTATACTCCTGAAATGAAGAAAACAAGAGAAGATTGGTTTGACGTATTCCAGGAAGCAAACGTATTAAGTGTTGACATGCTATTAGATTTTCATAAGAATGCGGGAATTGGGGATAAGGATGTAGATTTGCAGATTGATCGAGGGTTTTTAAAGACCAGAAGTATTACTCAGGTTGTTAAAACTGATGAAGAGCTTTCTATGCGTTATGAAGACCTTCAGAAGAAGGAAGTAAATATCGTTGCTTTTGAGGCGATTACTGCTTAACTGAAACTGATACTAAACTGCCTTTTGAAAATAAGTATAACTAAAATTTTAAACGTGTGATGAATTACACGGGCAAAATAATTTCTCTCGCTTTTCCGGATACTTTTGTTCGTTTTTCTGACGAAGAAAAGAAGGCAACAAGTTTATTGCAGTTTTTTGGTTTGGGTAAAAATGGTATTATCAAAGCCGGTCACGCTGCTTTTGTGCTCATTGATAATAAAACAGGCGTTGCAGAGTATTACGATTTTGGTAGATATATAACTCCGCCTGGTAAAGGAAGAGTAAGAAGTGCGGTAACCGATGTAGAATTAGAAATACCTTTTAGAGCTACTTTTACTGCTGATGGGAAACTTGCTAATATTGATGAGTTTCTGTTGTGGTTAGAAGCAAATCCCGAGAAAACTCACGGTAGTGGTCGATTAGTGGCTTCAGTTTGTGATTATATATTCTATGATAGAGCAAAAGCATATATTCTCGAAACACAAAATAAAGGAAGTATCCCATATTCTACGTTTCGAAAAGAAGGTAGCAATTGTTCACGAATTGTTACGGATACCATCCTGAATAGTACCGATAAATCCAGAATAAGAACTCCGTTGTTGCGTAATAAATTATTTACGCCAAGTCCTTTGGGTAATGTGGAAAAGGGTTCTATGGAAAATAAAATATTTCAGGTAGAAAATGGAAATTTGATTGAGTATCAAAATTCTGTTTTTAGAGAAAATCTCACTAATTATTTCGATAAGAAAGCACCAAAGTTAGAAACGAAGAAAAGCGCAGTGTTGCCTGAGTTCTTACAGGAAGCTCATTTTCTCTCGGGAACAGGAAGCGGGGCATATTTTATTCTAAAAAAATCTTCGCAAGAGACTTTATTCGAAATTACCAGATTCACGGAGTATGGTAATGAAGATTTTAAAGGTCTTTTTGAAACAAAATCAACCTTTGTTGATACCAAAAGATATCGGTTTGTATATGATTCTCATTGCAAATATTGTCATGTAGAACAAGAAGGGAACATCATTCGATTTGATCTGGTAAAAAGACTTAATTGAGGGCAAATGGAGCACTCAATTTGAAGCTTGGAATCATTACCTTGAACTTTTTGGTTGACGTAAAATTTACCATATTATAATGACCTTTCATTGCTCCAAAAGGCGAACTTAATAAGCATCCACTGTTGTAGGTATGAGATTCTCCGGGTTTTAGCACAGGTTTCTTTCCAATAACCCCTTCGCCTTCTACGATTTCGGTATTATTTAATGCATCCTTAATTTCCCAAAAACGAGAAGTGAGTTGTACAGAATCTTTGCTTTGGTTTTCTATAGTAATACGGTAACCAAAGGCAAAATGAATCTTATAGTTCTTAAAGAACGTACCTTCAAAGGTGGTATCCACCGAAATTTTTATGCCACTGGTTATTTGCTCAACCATATTAAAAAATAAACATGGATCCAATAATGGTTATAATTGATCCTATACCTGCTAAGATAAAAAATAATACGTTCACTAACAGAAATTTAACAATAGTTTTAGCCCTTCCTTGCTGATAAAATTTACGCATAGCTTTATATAAATAGAAAAGAAAAACAAGCATTGCGATGCTGGATGCTACTTCAGTTTCGGAGATTTGATCAATCAAAATTGAAATGCCCATCAGAATGAAAAACATGGTTTGTGTATGAAAAATAAACACCAAATGTTCCATGTAGTTAAATGGTTTCCTTATGTATAACAACCACATCATTAAAGCAAAAATGGGTAGAAAGAAAAATATGATAAATGGGAGTTTATTAAAAACAAACACAAGCAATTCCATCGGATTATCACTAAGATTCTTTGTTTTAATACTTCTGCTATATAAATATCTGGTATACGTGTTTTGTTTGTGCTTTAAGCTATCCAGAGCTGTGTTAGCAACTAGCTCACCGGTTGTTTTGTAATGGGATTTATAGGTTTTCCAGCGTTTTCTTATCGCTGTAAACATTCCCATGGTATCTAATTGAGCTTCTGAAAAATATACTTCGTTGGATGAATTTTTAGCAATTTTAGTCGTGTCTGGTGAACCCGTCTGAATTTCTATTGCACTGATTTTTGAACGTTTTGCATCTTCTGCTGCTTCCTTTTGATCGCTATTAAATTGAAGAGCTACTTGGTCAAAATCAATGAAAAGGCCGTTAATAATAAAAAATAGAATAGAGACACTTAAGTAAAACCTAAAAGGGTTGGCATATTTTATTCTTTTACCTTCAACATAATCCTTGGAGATCATTCCGGGTCTAAATAGTAAGCCAACTATGGTATGTCTTAGTCGCGAATCATAAGAGAATATACTTGCAAAAAATTCATTGAAAAAATCTTTAAAAGAAAGCTTTTTGGTAGTGTTGATTTGACCGCAATTATGACAATATCGATCAATTACATCTAAAGGGACGTTACAATTTAGGCATTCGTTTCCCCTATACTTTTTAAGAAATCTCCCCTTTTCTTTCATGTTAAGCTGATGGTTTGCGTAATAGGACTAAAGTAAGGGTATTTCGTTACAAAACATAAAAAAATAATACGTGATAGCCTTGTGTTATTATTTGTAGGTGTATCGCAGGAAAACGCAAACGATAGAACTGCAATGTAGGAAAGAAAATTTATAACGTTTTAGGGCTCTTTTGGTTGTGTTTTTAGGCAATTTTATTGGTTTTTTATCGAAAAAAATAAATTAACCTTTATCGATATAGGTGGTTTTAAAAGTTTGATATACAGTTTTTTGCGCAGGATCCCTGACAGTGTGGTTAGTAGTTTTTAGAATGTTCAGTATATACTTTTACGTAGTTGTATTACGGTATAACAATAAAAACTTTATTAATGCTTTAAACCGGACAGATGAAAAAAAAGATACCCTTCTTAAAAGTAGCTTTTACGCTTTTATTCATTTTTTTGAAAATTACTTCTGCGAATGCTCAATACAACGTGGATGCGCCATGGATGTCTGAAATTACTGTAAAAGGAAAATCTAATGATATTGGTACTTCTAAATTTGATGAGGTAGTGGGTGCCTTTAATCGTTATTGGAAAGAAAAGAATGATACTGTCAAAGGAAGTGGGCATAAGCCTTTTAAAAGATGGCAGGAATTTCATAAAAACGCAGTGATGCCAGATGGAACGTTGCCAACTCCTGATTTCTATTGGAATATTTGGGAGCAGAAAAAATCAATGAAAAGTTTCGGGCAAAAAAGTGCTAATACTTGGTTGCCAATGGGACCTTTTGATCACGACCCTTCTAATTCTTGGTCACCGGGTCAGGGTAGGATTAATGTAGCGATTGTAGATCCTAATCAACCCAATGTTATGTATGTGGGTGCACCTGCAGGTGGAATCTGGAAATCGATTGATAACGGTGAGCATTGGGAACCACTATCAGATTATTTACCTCAGATTGGAGTTTCCGGTATTGCTATTGATTATAATAATTCTAATATTATTTATATCTCTACAGGAGATGATGACTCTAGTGATGCATTAGGTATCGGTGTTTTGAAATCTGTAGATGGAGGTTATACGTGGAGTAAGACCGGTCTTGATGTTTCTGATGAGTATGAAATCGGAAATGATATTTATATAGATCCAAATGATTCTAATAAATTATGGGTTGCGACAAGCAGAGGGGTTTATAAGACTGAAGATGCCGGAATAACTTGGGTAAAAACCTTATCTGGTAATATTAAAGATATTAAAATAAAGCCGGGCGATACCAATATCATATATGCCGCTACTAGAGACACTTTTTATAAGTCTACCAATGGAGGTGCTAGTTTTTTTATTGTTCGCAATGGATTACCTATTAGCTCCTCACGATTAGTTATTGATGTAACCCCTGCTAATCCGGAGTATGTATATTTGTTAAGTGCCGATTCTGGTAGTTCATTTCAGGGCTTGTATAAATCTGTCAACAGTGGATCTGATTTTAGCAAAACATTAGAAACGGAGAACATATTAGAGAGTACGCAAGCGTGGTATGATTTGGCTCTGGCAGTTTCTGATCAGGATCCTAATCTAGTCTTTGTTGGATGTTTGAATGTATGGAAGTCTACTAATGGAGGAGATGATTTTACTAGAATTAATAGATGGAATTACCCAACAGAACCTACATATACTCACGCAGATATTCATTTTTTACGTTATTATAATGGCAGATTGTTTTGTGGAAGTGATGGAGGTGTTTATGAATCTGTGAATAATGGAGGTTCGTTTACTGATTTAACAAAAGGGCTTCAAATTGGTCAGTTTTATAAAATATCCGTAGCAGAAAATAGTAGTGCAGATCACTTAGTTGGAGGTTTACAGGATAATGGAGGATATGCTTTAGATGGATCACAATGGAATGTATACCACGGAGCAGATGGTATGGATTGTGCCGTTCAGGGTGATGATGAAAATACATACTTTGGATTTATACAATACGGCAGGAATCTATATAAAACCAAAGATAGAGGTAAAACAAGAATATTTGCTGCTTCTGGACCGGAGCGAGGTAATTGGGTAACTCCATTAGTATCGGATCGCAATGGTAATTTGTATGCAGGTTTTAAGAGTTTTTATAAACTTGAAGGTTATTCCTTTAAAAAACAGACTGAGTTCGATTTTGGCGGTAGTAATATTGATCATATCGAGTTAGATCCATCAGATATACGGATTATGTATGTTGCAGATGGTCAGAATCTATACAAAAGCAAGGATAGAGGTGTTAATTGGTCTTTGGTATATAGATTTACCAGATTTATTACTTCTATAGAGGTTCATAATGATAATAATCAAATTATATATGTTTCCACTGCAGGTTCAGGAGGAAAAGTATTTAGATCCTTGGATCAAGGGAACAGTTTCTTTAATATCACCGGTAATCTCCCATCAGAAGGGAAGTTTGTGGTGAAACACCATAAGGGAACAGAATCCATCTACTTAGGAACCTACTTAGGAGTCTATGTTAAAGATGGTGATCAACCTTGGCAGGATTATTCAGCAAGTCTACCCAATGTTGCGGTAAGAGATTTAGAGGTTAATTTAAAAGATAATGTATTGTTAGCAGCAACCTACGGAAGAGGTATATGGAAAGCACCATTACAGGTCGAATTGACTCCAGATGATATTGCTCCTTCGATTCCAACGAATCTAGTGGTATCAGAGATCGGTCAGACTTCTGTGATCTTAACTTGGAATGCTTCAAGCGATAATGTTGCAGTGACCGGATATGATCTATATCAAGGAACAGAATTTGTAAAGTTTGTAAATACAACTTCTACGACAATTAATGGCTTGTCTGCTAACACTGATTACGAATTTAATGTAGTAGCTAGAGATCGAAAGGGAAATCAATCTGCTGCAAGCAATATTGTGTCAGTTACTACAGAAGATGTAACTGAAATTACTTTCAATTTTTATAAGCCTACAGGATGGAGTGATGCTGTAAATGTTTACTTTTTTAGTGTAGCTACAAATGCAACACTCTTAGAAACCAATGAATGGCCCGGGCAACAAATGAGTGCTTATCCTATGACTAATTGGTATACGTATACATTGCAATTATCACCAGAAGTGAATGCTGATGATATTCGAATGGTATTTAATGCTCAAGGTAATCAGACCGATGACCTAGAAAGGAATGTGGAAGGATGGTACTATAATGGATACTGGAGTGATGAGTGTCCGGTTGATTGTGATAATTTAAATTTAACTAAAATTGATATCTATTTTAAAACACCTACGTATAGCTGGAATGGATCTTCCAATATTTATGTGTTCGACAGTAAGCGAAATATTACATTAGAAAATACAGCAGCTTGGCCTGGACAAACGATGACTACTATATCAGGATCTCCTTGGAAAAAATGGTCATTTGTAGTTCCTAATGGAGTCTCTCCAGATGACGTAGGGATCATTTTTAATGATGGTAATGGAATGCAAACTATAGATTTAGCAAGAAATAGAACAGGATGGTTTACTGCCGGATATATAGATAATGGGAAATATGTAGGATTTTGGAGTGACTCTTGCCCTTCGTCTTGCGAACAATTGCCTTCTAGTGAAGAATTGGAAGGAACACAACCAAGAAATGAATCTACATTCACCCAAGCTGAAAAAGCATTAATTTGGCCTAATCCAATTACTGGGCAATCAACATTAAAGTTACGGACAGAGGATGATGGGATATTGGAAATAACTACTGTAAATATTTTAGGTCAGAAACAAGTAATTTACAATCAAAATGTCGTATCCGGCGAACAAACAATAGTATTGAACAGGAATCAAGTACATGCTAAAGGAATTTATTTTTATGTGATTTCTCTTAACGGAGTAAAACTAGAGACTATCAAAGTAGTTGTTCAATAAGAATTATTAAACCATAATTTTAAAAGGTGAAGCTTTCAGTTCTACCTTTTTTAATTTGTAATATTTCTTGAATTTCCGATGCCTTTACCAATCGCGCGGTCGTATCGTGCTGCGGGCGCACGATAGTAAGGGATCACGACATATTCGTTTTCGGTTTCATCAAAATTACCACTGATAAAACCAGGATCAATAGTTCCATCGGGTTTTACCAAAACATATTTATAGTTATAAAAACCTTGTTTAAATAATCTTTTTGTGGTGTAGATAGCATTTTCTTTATCATACGATAATCGTGTAGAATCATCTGTAACATAATTATTGAAATTGCCATAGATGTGTATCTCTCCGCCATCAAGGGGTTCATAACATTCCAAAGAGAAATGCATCCAAACATAGTCGGCCTCTGTGTTGCTATTCTGGGCTCTTAAATTTCTTATTACAAAATTACCATTAATGTCGGGGTTATATGTATAAATCCTGTTTGCCCTAACAATATCAGAGTATAAATAGTTATTGTAAATTTCTTGAAGATCAATTCTTCTAATATTTGCTGTGGGTGATCTAACTTCTTTGTTATCGAAGAAAAGATACTCGTTGCCACCCCAAAAACTAGCTTCAGTATCGTATTTATAAACTAAGCTATTCGCAATAGTAAATTGAGGGATAAGATCAGTAATGGCATTCTTTAGATCGTTGTTTTGAATCACAAGTGTTTTAACCGTACGTTTTGGGTTCTTCAGAATTTCACTGGGAGAGCTAATTTCGAACTGAACAGCTTGTCTGGTATTGATGTATTTTAAATCTCTGGACCTTTTGGTATATACTTTTACATTCGATAAGTTTTCATAAACAATGAATTTTCTGGAAAAAACAATTTCATCATCATCATTATAAATTTCGATCATATAATTTCCGCTTACCTTCAATCCTCTGGTATCTTCGTTAGGAATCCTCAATATATAATGACTGTATAACTGTAAGGTGTTGAATGAATTCTCATAATTCACGATTCTTATATCATCAAAGCCATTTAAATATTCATTTTTATACAATGCAGAAGGAGTCCAGTCAAAATTGTAATATGTTATTTTGTAATAATAATCTGCTTCATCACCGTTAATATCATCAAAACGAATCGTTAGTGGTTCTCCAAGTTTTAGAATGGGTGTGCCTGAGAATTCTTCACTTCCAAATAACTGAATGGTTTTGATGTAATCAGGAGGGTTGACTTCTTCTACGCTTTCTTGTGCAGAAATAAAGGAATGTAGGTTACAGAATAATCCTAAAATTAATAAGGATTGTTTAAGTTTTTGTGACATTTTTTAAGAGTTAACTGCGTAAAGATAAACAAAATGTATGCCTGATTAAGTTGGACTGGATTTTGGATAAAAAAAAACGTTATTTAGAAACATTATAAATAAAATCTTATAACAGATGGTGCTTTCACTTACGTGTTTTAATTAGTAAATTTGCACGATTTTTTTAGTTAATTAACATAGACTACAAATATGTCAAAAGACATTCGTATCAGAAAAGGCTTAGACATTAAGCTTGTTGGCGAAGCAGATAAAGTTACTGTAGATGCCACCAAAAGTAATGTATACGCAATTAAGCCTGACGATTTTCACGGTATCGTACCCAAAGTTATTGCTAAGCAAGGTACAGAGGTTAAGGCCGGCGAACCACTTTTCCACTCTAAAACTAATGAAAAAATGTTGTTTCCTTCACCGGTAAGTGGTGAGGTTGTGGAAATTATTCGCGGTGCCAAACGAAAAATATTAGCATTCAAAATTTTAGCAGATAAAGAACAGCAGTTTGCAGACTTTGGAACAAAGCATGTAAAGGCAATGAACGGTGAGGATATAAAATCTCACTTATTAGCTGCAGGATGCTGGCCTTTTATCAAACAGCGTCCGTATGACGTTATTGCAAATCCTGATGTTGCTCCAAAAGCAATTTTTATATCCGCTTACATGACAGCACCATTGGCTGCTGATTTAGAATATGTGTTGGCAGGAAAAGAAAAGGAGCTTCAGGCGGCTGTTACTGCTTTGAGTAAATTAACTGAAGGAGATGTTCATGTTTCTATTGGTAAAAATGGGAACTCGCCTTTTACCGGATTGGATAATATTACATTGCATAATGTAAGTGGTCCACATCCTGCAGGAAATGTTGGAGTACAGATAGCAAAAGTAGACCCAATTAATAAAGGAGAAGTTGTTTGGATTGTAAATCCACAAGATCTTGTTATTATCGGAGAGTTGTTGCTAACAGGAAAATTTAATTCTGAGAGAATTGTGGCTTTGGCTGGATCTTCTGTAAAAAACCCAAAATATTTCAAAACCAGAATCGGTGCTGAGGTTTCTTCAGTGATTTATGATTCTGGCGTAAAAGATAACAATATTAGGGTGATCAGCGGAAATGTGCTAACAGGTGATAATGTGAAGCCAGATGGAAACTTAGGTTTCTATCACGATATGATCACAGTGATCCCAGAAGGTAATGATTATGAATTTTTTGGTTGGAATAAACCAATTTTCAATAAAATATCTCCATCAAGAGCATTGACTTTTTCTTGGTTATTTCCAAATAAAAAGTATGATCTTAATACCAATACAAATGGAGAGCATAGAGCATTTGTAGTGACTGGTAATTACGAAACAGTTTTTCCTTTAGATATTTATCCATTACAGATCTTAAAAGCGTGTGCTGTTAATGATCTTGATGCTATGGAACAATTAGGGATGTATGAAGTAGCTCCTGAAGATTTTGCGCTGACTGAATTTATATGTGTTTCTAAACAGCCACATCAGCAGATCATTAGAGAAGGACTAGATTTAATGTTAAAAGAAATAGGATAAAGTCATGGGTTTAAAAAGTAAATTACATAACTTAAAACTTAAGTATAAAGATAAAAAGATGGCACCTGCATTCAATGCACTCCATACTTTTTTATACTTACCGAACGAAACTACGCATTCTGGAGCACATGTTCGTGCAGCTGATGATTTGAAGCGTACGATGAATACGGTAATTATGTCATTAGTACCGTGTTTAATCTTCGGTATGTTTAATGCTGGGTATCAACACCATTTAGCGTTAGGTGAAATCGAGGCGGCTTCTAATGGCTTCTTTAGTGCTTCATTTTGGGCACTCGATAATTTAGCAATCGGATTATGGAAAGTTTTACCACTAGTTGTTGTTTCTTATGGAGTAGGATTAGCTGTAGAATTTTTGTTTGCAGTAATCAAAGGACACGAAGTAGAAGAAGGATATTTGGTTACCGGAATGTTAGTGCCTTTAATTGTACCTGTAGACACACCATTATGGATGTTGGCGGTAGCAGTTATTTTTGGAGTAGTAATTGGTAAAGAAGTATTCGGAGGAACAGGAATGAATATTCTGAATCCCGCGTTAACCATCAGAGCATTTTTATTCTTTGCATATCCTACCTGGATGTCCGGAGATAAAGTGTGGGTGCACGGAGCTGAAGAAAGAGCTAGAGAAATTGCTGGTGGAGCTCAATTGGATGCGATTTCTGGAGAAACCATACTTGGTGGATTGGCACAAGGTAAAAATATATTAGCTGAAACTGCTTCGCACGGGAAAGAAGTAACATATTCAATAGCTGAAGCTTTTTATGGATTTATACCGGGATCAGTAGGTGAGACATCGGCATTATTAATATTGTTAGGTGCTGCGTTCTTAATTTTTACGAAAATCGGAAGCTGGAGAATTATGCTAAGTGCGGTATTAGGTACTTTACTAATGGGATTAATATTTAATGGTGTTACCAATGCAGGATGGATTACAGAATCCAGCAAGTTCTATGCATTAATGAATTTAGAATTCTGGAAGCATCTGATCGTTGGAGGTATTGCCTTTGGTATTGTATTTATGGCAACAGATCCTGTAACAGCATCTCAAACTAATAAAGGAAAGTGGATTTATGGATTTTTGATAGGATTTATTTCCATATTAATTCGTGTATTCAATCCGGCATATCCAGAAGGTGTATTCTTAGCGATTTTGTTAATGAATGTATTTGCTCCTACGATTGATCACTATGTGGTTCAAGGAAATGTTAAGAAGAGAATGAAACGTCTAAAATTAAAAACAGCTTAGTTATGGCGATTAATACAGATAAAAATTCATACACAATTATCTTTGCTGTAGCGATGGTAGTTGTTGTAGGCTCATTGTTAGCCTTTACTGCATCTTCATTAAAAGATAAGATTGCTGCAAATAAGCGTACAGAAAAGCAACAAAATATTTTGTTTGCTATGGGGATCTCGGATACAGAAGATCCTAACGAATTTGTACCGGCAGAACAAGCTGAAGAATTGTTTAACAAGTATGTAGGAGATGAGCAGTACATCATCACCGGAAATTCTGCTGAGAAAACAACAAAAGCTTTTAGTATAGAAGTTAAAAAGGAAAATGATAAGATAAAACAAGATCCTAATTATCAGAGAAAAATGCCTTTATTCATTGGTAAGAAAGATGGAGAAGAGTATTATGTAGTTCCAATGAGAGGAAATGGTCTTTGGGATGCGATCTGGGGATATGTTTCTTTAGACAAGGAATTTAAAACCGTTAAAGGTGCATTTTTTGATCATAAAGGAGAAACACCGGGTTTAGGAGCTAATATTAAAGAGGCTTATTTTAGAGATGATTTTATAGGAGAGCAAATATTAGATGCCTCTGGCAACTATAAAGGTATTACCGTGAAAAAAGGTAATGGAGATCCTAAGAATGTAAGAAAAGATGATAATGCAGTAGATGCTATGGCCGGTGCAACGATCACTGGTGATGGTGTAACTGCAATGGTAAAAAAAGGGATCAAAATGTATCAACCTTATTTCGAAACTTTAAAAAAATAACAAATGGCTGAAGTAACAGAAGAAAAAGTTGTAGCTAAAGTAAAAGAGCCTAAAGAGCCTTTGTTTTCGAAGAAAAACAAGAAATTATTAACGGATCCTTTAGCGGATAATAACCCGATTACTATCCAGGTATTAGGTATTTGTTCAGCTTTAGCGATAACGGCGCAGTTAAAACCATCTATCGTAATGGCGATTTCGGTAATTTTTGTTTTAGGAATTGGTAATGTGGTCATCTCATTGATGAGAAATATCATACCATCTAAAATTAGAATTATTGTTCAATTAGTAGTGGTAGCCGCTTTAGTAATCGTGGTAGATCAGGTATTAAAAGCATTTGCGTATACATTAAGTAAAGAACTTTCAGTATTTATTGGTCTTATCATTACGAACTGTATCATTATGGGACGTTTTGAAGCATTTGCCTTGGGTAACGGACCTTGGAAATCTTTTCTTGATGGAATAGGTAATGCAGCTGGATACGGAGTATTACTAATTATTGTTGCATTTTTTAGAGAGCTATTAGGTTCTGGTACCTTATTTGGTGCTAAAGTGTTAGGAGATCCAATTGAAAAAACAGGACTGTATGCATATGGATACGAGAATAATGGTTTTATGGTATTAGCGCCAATGGCATTGATTACCGTAGGGATTATTATTTGGATCCAAAGAAGTAAAAATAAAGCATTAATTGAAGATCATTAAAATAAAGAAACATGGATTATTTAGAATTATTTTTAAAATCGATCTTTATAGATAATATGGTATTTGCATTCTTTTTAGGAATGTGTTCATATCTTGCCGTATCTAAAAAGGTTTCTACGGCTGTAGGTCTTGGTGCTGCGGTGATATTCGTTTTAGCGATTACAGTACCTTTAAATTTCTTATTGGATAAGTATATTCTTAGAGAAGGAGCATTGGTATGGTTAGGACCGGAATATGCGGACTATGATTTGAGTTTCTTAACCTTTATTTTATTTATTGCTACCATTGCGACAATGGTACAGTTAGTAGAAATAATTGTAGAAAAGTTTTCACCATCATTATATAACTCTTTAGGTATTTTCTTACCATTAATTGCTGTAAACTGTGCGATCTTAGGAGGATCATTGTTTATGCAGCAAAAAGAATTTGCTACCATTTCTCACGCTGCCGTTTACGGTATTGGTTCAGGAATCGGATGGTTTTTAGCAATTCTTGCCATTGCTGCGATTAGAGAAAAAATCAGATATTCTAACGTGCCTGCTCCATTAAGAGGACTAGGGATTACGTTTATCCTTACCGGTTTAATGGCTATTGGATTTATGAGTTTTGGAGGAATGCTAACCGGCGGAGATGAAGAGGAGACCAAGAAACAGGAAACTGTTCAGGTAAAGGAGAAAACTGCTAAAGAAGTAGCAGAAAATACTAACGTTTCAATACTTAAATAATATGATATTTTTAGCGTCAACAATTGGAACAATCGCTATCACCATTATTTCATTTTTGGTACTTACATTGGTTTTGGTAGGGATTTTATTATTTGCAAAAGACAAATTATTACCATCAGGACCGGTTAAAATTACCATTAATGGTGAAAAGGAGATAGAAGTGGCCTCAGGAGGTACTTTATTATCTACCTTAGGAAGTCAAAAAATATTCTTACCATCAGCTTGTGGTGGAGGTGGAACTTGTATTCAGTGTGAATGCCACGTATTAGAAGGTGGAGGAGAAGCACTACCAACAGAAACACCACACTTTTCTCGTAAAGAGTTGCAACACGGAGCACGTCTGGCTTGTCAGGTAAAGGTAAAACAAGATATGAATATTGAGATTCCGGAAGAAGTATTCGGGATCAAGAAATGGGAAGCTACTGTTGTTCGTAATTATAATGTAGCATCTTTTATCAAGGAATTTGTAGTAGAAATCCCTGAGGATATGGGATATAAAGCTGGAGGTTATATCCAGATTGAAATTCCTCCGTGTGAGATCAAATACTCTGATATTGATATCACTGCGCACCCAGAAGAGCATGATACTCCGGATAAGTTTCAGGCGGAATGGGATAAGTTTGGTTTATGGCCATTAGTGATGAAAAATAACGAAACGGTAGAGCGAGCATATTCTATGGCTTCTTATCCTGCAGAAGGAAGAGAAATTATGCTAAATGTACGTATTGCTACTCCACCATGGGATCGAAGTAAAAATGGATGGATGGATGTAAATCCAGGTGTTGCATCATCTTATATTTTTGCACAAAAACCAGGGGATAAAGTTACTATTTCAGGACCTTACGGAGAATTCTTTATCAATGAATCAGAATCAGAAATGTTATATGTAGGTGGTGGAGCAGGAATGGCACCAATGCGATCTCACTTATACCACTTATTCAAAACATTAGAAACAGGTCGTAAAGTTACTTATTGGTATGGAGGACGTTCTAAAAGAGAATTATTCTATTTAGATCATTTTAAGCAATTAGAAGATAAATTTTCGAACTTCAAGTTTTACTTAGCGTTATCCGAACCATTAGAAGAGGATAACTGGAAAGTTAAAAGTGATATCGATGCAGAAGGAGACGGATTCGTTGGGTTTATCCATAACTGTGTGATTGATAATTATCTTAATCATCATGAATCTCCAGAAGATATAGAATTATATTTCTGCGGACCACCATTAATGAACAAGGCAGTTCAGAAAATGGGAGAAGATTTTGGTATTCCTGATGAGAATATCAGATTTGATGACTTTGGAGGATAATAAAAGATTTATAATTTTTCACTATAAACCGGTACAAGCAATTGTATCGGTTTTTTTATTTTAGATTTTCTGTTTTATTAACTCAGTTTTATCATGTTCAAAATCAGGTATTCATTTTTGTTTTCGTTCATTTGTTTTTTTGCCTTTATAACATATCAACCTTCCTTAGCTCAGAATATAAAGATTTCTAAAGATACTTTGATTACTATTGTTGAAAATGATGGGGCTTTTTATAATAAATATACCTTAAAGCTATTACCCGTTCATACATGTTCTGCAACTAGTTCGCTAAAAAATAAAATTCGAGATTATTCTGAAAAAAACATGATAGACAATAATGATCGTACAGCTTGGGTAGAAGGTGATATGGATTCCGGAATAGGAGAGATAATTAGGGTAACTTTTGAAGATAAAAATGCTTTACCCTATGTTATAAGAATAGTTCCAGGATATTTGAAATCAGAAGAAACTTGGTATAAAAACAATCGAGTGGCTAAGATCAATATTAGAACTATTGGAACAAATGGTGATTCTGAATATACAATAGATGAATGGAAAAATGTAAGCTTTAGAAAAGATTCTTTATCCAAGGTATTTGTTTCACCGCAATATATTGATATCAGTCAGAACTATATACAGCATATGGGATATACAGATTTTATAGCGATTGAATTTGAGATTATGGAAGTAGATACTATTGGAGTTTTATATAATGATACTTGTATTTCTGAGTTAAGTTTCTACGAGATTGATAAATTAATTAAAGCGTATACTCCAGAAGAATATCAAGAAATAAAGCAATAGAAGAAACTTAGTTTTATGAAGAAGTATATTGTGTGTTTTATTATAATTATCATTTTACTTTTGATTCTAATGAATACCAAAAGAGGTAAAACGGTTACAACTCATATAAAAGGTACTATCTCCAATGTAATTAAGAAGGCCGATTATATTTGTGAACAAGGAGATTCTATTTCTACTAGAGTATTAGCTCCTACGGGTTACAAAAGAAAAGCATATCCAAAAGGTTCTTTTCAGGAATATCTTCGAAACTATCGATTAAAAAAGCACGGAGCACCTATAATTAACTATGATGACACTAAATACTTTGCCCAACACTGGCATGATGCAATTTTAGAAGTTCCTGTTCCTGCAAATGGACTACAACAATGCGCTGATGCTTTGATGAGAATAAGAGCAGAGTATTTATGGGATGCGGATAGAAAGGATGAAATAGGCTTTAATTTTACTTCTGGTCATTATTGCTCTTGGAAAAAATATGCCGAAGGATTTAGACCTAAGATACAGGGTAATAAGGTAACTTTTCATAAAACAGCCTTACCTAATGATTCCAAAGCTAATTTCTATAAATACTTGAATCTAATTTATACGTATGCAGGTACTTTGTCTTTACATACAGAATTACCTAAAGTAGAAATAAAGGATTTAACGATCGGTGATATGTTAGTCAAGCCCGGATCGCCTGGACATATAGAAATCATAGTGGATGAGATTGTAAATAATGAAGGAGGTAAACTGTTTTTGCTTGCTCAAGGAAATACACCTGCTCAGAATGTTTGTCTGCTTAAAAACTTTGAGAATACTAGTATTTCGCCTTGGTATCAATTTGAAGAAAATGTAGCAGTGTATACACCCAGCTATTATTTTGAAAAAGGTATCTTTTTGCGATTCAAATAATTCAAGATACTATTTGTGATTTTTACAAAATTTAAAATACACTTGCGTGTTTATTACAAATTCTCAAAAGAAGTATCTATTACATTTGTTTCAAACTTTTAATGAAATATATAAAATGAAAAAACTTCTTTTTAAGTCAGTACTGATTTTAATAATCCAATTTTTAACTTCCTGTGATAGTGATGATGATCAAACCTTAGTATTAACCACTGTAAAAGGACGGGTATACGATGTTGAAAGAAATATTAATATAGAAGGGTTGGAAGTGTCAGTGTTGAAAACAGATTGTTTTATAGGTTGCGATTCTGAATTTATTGATTCTGCAATAACCGATGAAAATGGTAATTATTCTATTACGTACCATCATATTCCAGGTGAGCGATATGTTTTGTTAAAACCTTATTTCGAATCAGAATATTATACAGAGTTTATTGACGTTGAAAAAGAGATAGAGGAAGGCGTGGAAAATATAAAAGATATTGACGCTTGGCTTCCTGTCATTATAAAACTAAATGCTCGCATAACAAATAACGAAAATGGACCTTTACGTATATTTAATAAAATTATTGGTCATAGGGATTTAAGTTTTATTTCTTTTCCAAGTCACGTTATAGATGAACAAGAAAAGGATACCATAGTATATATGGAAGGGAGACCAAACTCACAAGTTGAATTAGATTTTGTGTATTCAACAGGGTATTCTAATGAGGATTATCATCATTATCGTGAGATTGTTCAAACGAGTTTGGCTGATACACTTAGCGTATCTTATATAGTAGATTGTTCAAGTTTTTAATTTCTATCTTCAAGTTTAAAATAGTTTATTATTAGTGTTCAAAATAATACCTTTGTCGTTACTTATGACAAGGATTTTAACAAAACAAGAGCTTCATAATCTGGCAATGAACATTGTTGGAGAAGAATTAGAAAAAAAAGGATACGAGTTTATTGCGATTAATAGTAAATTAGGTAAACATCCGCAATTTGTATGTATTGACGCGTCTAATCAACGATATTTTGTAATAGTAAAAGCAATATCATATCCGGATAATCCACATAATTATGATATGGTTTGGATGGAAGCTTTTAAAAAGCACGCCAGAGAACAAGAAGCAAAGGTGTTTTATGCCGGTGTAGGATTACAGAATTCTGAGAATCCTAATAAACCGGTTTTTTTAAATGAAGAATACGTTTTGGAATATGCAGGATTGCAGGTCATAGAAACACATCTTAATTAAAACACTATGATTCGTAACCTTCTTATTTTTTCAATGTTAATCATCTTTTTCTCTTGTAAGAAAGAATCCAAACCGTATTTAAATTATACCAACGGAAATGCATTTGGAACCACTTTTTCGGTTCAATTTATAGATAATAAGGAGATAGACTATACACAATCTTATGACAGTATTATCGCTGTGATTAATCATTCTATGTCTACTTATCAGAATGATTCCGATATTTCTAAAATAAATAACGGAGATACTACGATTTTAATAGATCATCATTTTAAAAACGTGTTCAATACTTCCAAAAGGATTTTTAAAGAAACAAAAGGTGTATTTGATCCTACGATTGGTGTTTTAGTAAACGCTTGGGATTTTGGTCCAGAAGGGAAAATAGTTGCTTTAGATAGTCTTAAAATAGATAGCCTGCTAATCTCTGTAGGATTAGATAAAGTTACCATACAAAATGATAAGATCGTAAAACAAGATAAGAATACTTTCGTTGATTTTAATGCTTTGGCAAAAGGGTATGCCGTAGATGTATTTGCTGAGTTTTTAGAAGCTAAAGGTTTGGAAAATTATTTGGTAGAAATAGGAGGGGAGATTAGAGGAAAAGGCAGTAATTTAATCAAAGAAAAGCCTTGGAAAATTGGAGTAGAAGATCCTAATTTTGATCAAACACAATCGTATAGCAAAGTACTTTCTTTACAAAATGAAGCGATGGCAACTTCGGGAAGCTATCGTAAATTTAAGATAGATGAAAATGGCAATAAGTATGCACATATTATTGATACAAAAACAGGGTATCCTCATAAATCCAATCTCCTAAGCGTTTCTGTATTAACTGATACCTGTATAGAGGCTGATGCATATGCTACTGCTTTGATGTCCATGGGATTAGAAAAATCCAAAGATTTTCTAAACAATCATCGGGAATTAAAAGTCTATTTTATTTATGAAGATGAGAATAAAGAACTTCAGACACTTACGGTAAATGACTTTCCTGAGAATTAACGAATAAGATCAATTATCGATTTAACCATTCTTTAAAATCACTGGTTTTTTGCCTACTTACTATGAATTCTTGATCTCTTGGATTTAAAACAGAAAGTTTAATCCTATGATTAAAATAAGCTTCTATTTTTTGAATAGCATTTTTAGAAATAATTTGCCCGCGATTGATTCTAAAGAATTGATTAGGTTCTAAAGAGCTAAATAGCTGATCCATTGTTTCATTAATAATGTATCTTTTAACAGAAGTAACCCCAAAAGTAATACTGTCTTCAGAATAAAAATATAAAAGATCTCGGATTTTAATTTGAGCAAAACCGTTTCCTTCTTTTACCAATATTCCTTCTCGACTATTGGTGGTGGTCTGCATACTGTCCAGAAGCTTTTTTAGGATACTTGGATCAAACGAGGGTGTCGTATTGGTTTTTGTGAATTTGGTTAACGCGTGATGTAGCTCATCTTGTTGGATTGGTTTTAGCAAATAGTCGATACTATTAACTTTAAAAGCCTGGATGGCGTATTGATCAAAAGCTGTAGTAAAAATAATGGGGACCTCAATATCCGTTTTCCGAAAAATCTCAAAGCTTAATCCATCGGCCAGTTGAATGTCCATAAAGATTAAATCCGGTGCAGTATGTTTTTCAAACCAAAGTACAGCATCTTCAACTGTATCAATAATATCTAATAACTGATACTCAAAATTACAGGCTGCAAGTTTACTCCGTAACTGATTCGCTGCTCGTGGTTCATCTTCAATGATTAATATCTGCATACTTATTTTTTTTGTCAGATGGTTTTAATAACGGAAGGGAAACAATGAATTGGGTTGAATCATTTTTAATATTGATAGGTTCGTTTGAAATCAATGTATAACGCTTTTCAATATTTTTTAGCCCGACCTTTGTAGAAGGTATTTGAGTTGATTTTGGTTGAATCTTATTCGTCACTGTTAGAAAGTTGTTTTTTACTTCTACCGCTATTTTTAAAGGTTTTGCTTTTGAAATTACGTTATGTTTTATGGCATTTTCCAATAAAAGTTGAAGACTCATTGGTATGATCATAGTACGTAATGAGTTATCCGGGATATTCCAATCTACCTGTAGATTGTTACCGAATCTTTCTGATTGTATATGAATATATGATTTTGCGAATTTTAATTCATCTCTAAGTAAAATCATATTTTCGTTTCCGGATTCTAGTATAAAACGATATACGTTTGATAATTTATCTACGAAATCGGTTGCCTCGTCTTTAGAATTTTGATCGATAATATCTCGTAGTGTGTTGAGTGTATTAAAGAAAAAATGTGGTTGTGCTTGATTTCTAAGGGCATCCAATTGTGCCTGTATGATCATCTGCTTGTTTTGTTCTTCTTCTCTAATCGATTTCTTTAACCGTATGTAGAAATAAATTGCTTCGTATATCGCCATAGTCATTGTACTAATTAGAATAATTGGCACTAATATTTTAGCTCTGGAAACAGGATTGTAGTTAATATTCCAGATAAAAGATATTAACATGCCACCAACCACATCTACTACAACAACTGTAGTGACAATAGCGATAAAGAATAGAATGATACGTTTTAGATTATCTTCGAAGCTGGGATATTTCTTTCTTAAAAAAATCATTATAGCACGAATGATAAACCAATCACAGGTTGAAAAGAATAGTGAGATGTTCCAACGGATAATAGCTTCACCTAGGGAATAACTTTCAAAAGAATTATTAAAAAGAAAGTATGTGATAAAACTTAGAATCAGAATACCAATAATAATAAACCAAAAGTCATCAAAACCTAAATACTTTATACGTTTCTTTTTATTGACTAACATCTTTGGTTTTATTATGATTTAAGTAATGGGATTCCTTGTTTGGCTTGGTAAAATGTGAAACCAATCCAAGAAGCATACAGTAATCCGAAAAATACTACTATAAAGATCTGGTTTCTATTAGAAACCTTCCATTTTTTGGATACCCATAATGCGAATAACGGAATTATTTGTATTCCGTGCAATCCGAAAAAATGTGCCACCCGTAAATCTCCGCTTATGGTACTCCAATTAACCAAAGGTAAACCTTCTCCTCCGTTAGCAGAACCAACGTTATGAGACATTTGAGTTATCATCTCACCGCCTACCCAACTACCAAAGAATACAATTAACCAGCCCATTAATAATGCATATTGAATAGACTTTGTAGTTTTTAATTTCAATCGAATAGTATCAAAAATAAACAATACCATGATTAACACATTGATTCCGATGAAAAATCCCATTCCTAAAAATAGTATAGCATCAAAGGGAGTAGACTCGTTATAATGAGATGGGACACCTCTTGATGCTTGATAAAAAATTATCCCTAATTCTAATAATAATGTCCAGGCAACGATATTATTTAAAATGTTCTTCTTTCTTTTGGAGTATGGATATATAGTCGTTAAATACCCTACGGTCAAAGTGTAAATAGCTATTGAGATGGAGAATTTAAGTGGTTTTATCCAAACACTAACTCCAGACAAGGTTCGATCATCTACAAAGAATCCTGTTAAGCATACAATAGCAATCAGGAAATTGATCCATACTGCCCAATAGATTACGGAGCTTTCTTTTTTTACAGTACTAAATACTTGGCGTAGATATCTCATGACTTACTTTGTTTAATTGCCTTAAGAATCATAAAAAGTAGAAAGCCAACAGGGCCAAACATGAATGTGGCAAAAAGACAAGGAGCTATTAATAATTGATGAATTCCTAATGTTTTATTTTGATTCAGTATCCACATTCCTACGATGAGATCAAAAGCTAGATAATGTACCCAGCCTGCCAGTACTGCATGTTCTTCGGTGAATAGCTGCATAACAGAAGCGAGACTTCCAAAATCCATTGCTCCGCCAATTTGTATAGCTTGAAAAATATAGATAACATACACAATTGATAACAGTAATGGGATTATTTTAAAATCAATTAAGAATCTTGTTACTTTCCATTTTGGTAGTAGGATCATAAGAATCCACATGGGCATTGCAGTCATATTTGCAAAAGAAAAAACATCAGCAGGAGACATATTTGTTCAATTTTTAATTAATACTTTGATTAAATGATGACGCTAATGTCTAATTATTAGTGGGGAAACAAAACACTTATATCTTTCAATCGTCGTTATTTCATATTGAAATGTAATAGCGATTTACAACTGTATAGTTTTGATATTAAAACAAAATAAAAACTTCTAATTAAGGATTTCTGAGGTATAGAAAATACTGATAAAAAAGTATAAAATAGGTAGATCAAATTATGCCTTATAACAAACCGGAAGTATTTCTCCGGGAGCAAGACAATATTTAATAACTTCTTCTTTTGGTAATTGATTCGTATAATCAACTTCATTAACTTCAAAACCAATAGATCGTAGTTTATCAAAGTAATCTCTTCCGTAGACTCTTACATGATCATATTGTCCAAAAATTTTAGCTCTTTCTTTAGGGTCTGTGATCGTGTTATCTTCAAAAGTTTCTGCTCTGCTTAGATCTTGCGGGATTTGTAGAATCGCCATTCCACCGGGTTTCAGTACTCTTAATAATTCCTGCATCGCTTTGGTATCATCAGGAATATGTTCTAACACGTGATTACAGAATATGACATCGTACGCATCGTTAGCAAAAGGAAGGTTACAAATATCTGCTTTTACATCAGCTAAAGGAGAATTAAGATCGGTAGTAGTGTACTCTAGATTCTTTAAATTTCTAAACCTTTTGTAAAAAGCCTGTTCGGGTGCAAAATGCAACACTTTCGCTTTGGTTGTAAAAAAATCTGTTTCATTTTGCAAGTAAAGCCACAGTAGCCGATGGCGTTCTAACGAAAGGGTAGAGGGAGAAAGTACATTGTCTCTTTGTGTACCGTATCCATAAGGTAAAAATTTAGAGAAACTTTTACCATCAATCGGATCCGTAAATTTATTTCCTCTAAGAAAAAAAGAAATGACTGGTCTTGCCAAATAACTCAAACGAATTAAAAGCGGCCGTGGAATCGTATTTAATATAAGTTTAAAGAGTTTTTTCATGGATAAAGGTTACACAAAGGATACAAAGAAGTCTCAAAGTTTCACAAAGTTTACATAATAAAACGTTTGATTCCATTTTTAAGCAAACTTACATGGAAATTAATAAGAAGACCAAGTTTAAATCCTCCAAGTTTTAAATATGTAAGAACTTGAGCAGAATGGACATCCGTAAAGTGTTCAACAGTTTTTAACTCTATTACTACTTTGTTTTCAACTAAAATATCAATTCGGTACCCTTGGTCAAGTTTAATATCTTTATATATAACTGGTAGGGGTTTTTCTTTGTGAAGTTTTAAGCCTTTCTTCTTCAGCTCATAGCACAGACATTCCTGATAGGCAGATTCAAGTAAACCTGGTCCTAGGTTTCTATGTACTTCTATCGCACAACCAATAATAATTTTAGATATTTCATCTTCTGTCATTTTTCTTTGTGAGCCTTTGTGAATTCTTTGAGGAACTTCGTGAAATAAAGAAAAGTATCGTAACTACACAGCTAATAATTCTTGTCTAAATGCATCTTCTTCATCAGATTCGATACCTAATGCTTGGTAGATATATTTAAATGTAGAAAGAATCTCTGGCTTACCATCTACAATAGCAACGTCATGTTCAAAATGAGCACTTGGTTTTCCATCAGCCGTAAGAATCGTCCAACCATCTCTTAATTGTTTGATACGATGTGTACCCATATTGGTCATAGGTTCGATCGCAACTACCATCCCTTCGATAAATTTTTTACCTCTTCCGCGTCTTCCGTAATTTGGCATCTCCGGATCTTCGTGCATTTTGCGTCCCAGTCCGTGGCCTACAAGTTCTCGCACTACTCCATAACCGGCTTCTTCAGTATATTTCTGAATGGCATATCCTACATCACCTACACGTTTACCAACTTTTAGTTCGGCTATACCAACATATAAGGATTCTTTAGTGATCTTCAATAATCGCTCTACTTCTGGAGATACTTCTCCAACCGGAAACGTATACGCATGATCTCCATAAAATTCATTTTTGATGGCTCCGCAATCTATAGAGATAATATCTCCTTCTTTTAATGGAATGTTATTAGGAATGCCGTGAACTACTTGTTCGTTTGGACTCATACATAAAGTATTAGGAAAATCATATAATCCTAAAAACCCCGGTACAGCGCCGTGATCTCGTATAAACTCTTCTGCTAATTTATCTAATTGCAAGGTAGTTACTCCTGGCTTTACCTCGGTAGCTAACATACCTAATGTTTTAGAAACGATCAATGCACTTTCGCGCATTAATTCAATTTCTTCACGTGTTTTGGTAATGATCATAATGTCCTTATTACGGAAGGCAAATTTACAAAGAATATTAAGATTCAGTCAATTGATATAATTTTAATCTTTATAAGAATGCCGATACGTTATTCTTATTGGATTTTTAATCTGTTTTTACAAAAAACAATGAATGTTATTGTTAAATCTTGATGTTATTTACTTGTTTCTGTAATTTTTTTTACCGCAGCTGAGCCTTTATTGGACCTGGGTTTTCTGAAATAATTTCAATAAGAATCAAAAAAAAATCAAAAATGCACGCAGCGTTTTTAGTTTTTCAGGTTTAATAGATAGAAAACCCAATATAATATTCATTTAAAAAAAGTAAACCATGAGAAAATTTTTGATTTGTACAGTAGCTTTAGGATTAATGGCAAGTTGTGCTGAGGATATAGATGATAATGTATCTATTCAGAATAGTGATAAAGAAAATTTTGAGATGTATAATAGTCTTGATGTAGCGATGGATAGTTTTGATCTAATTTCTGAGCAGGCTTCTTTAGAAGTGCAGAATTCATCTAAAAGTTCTAACAATGGATGTATTTCTATTGATTTATTGATTCCTTTTGCAGATAACCCAATTTCAGGTTTTGAGGAGTATGATTACTATAGCAGAATGATTCTCGACTATACCGAAGAGCAATGTCAGTTTGATGATTGGACCGGTAAATTAGAGTATTACGTAGCTGGAGTTTTTAATCAGAAGTGGAAAGACTCTACAGTATTTAAAAACGTTAGAGGAGCAGAAGGCTATACATTTGATGGTTACAGAATTGCAGAACAAAAAGCCGAGTTAAGTACGGAAACAACCAAAGTTTTTGACGTTAGAATAGATGGAGTGATAACAGAGCCTAATGGGGATTCTTATCGTTATACAGCGAATAGAAATTTTGAGTTTGAAAATCGTTTTACAGCGGATGAGGTGATAACGTTGCAAGAATCTTCTTATGTGGAAGGAATTACTCAGACATTCTTTATGAGATCAGAGTCTGTATCAGGTGCACCTTTGGTATATAAAGTAGCATGTTTTAATAGATACAATTTCTTACGATACCCGGTTCAAGGATCATTGGACTTTTCTAGTAGTTTTGGTGTGAATTTTAACATCGATTTTGGAGATGGAGCTTGTGATAAAGAAGTGACATTAACTGGTGATAATGGAGACTCTATTGTTTTTGATTTATAATAGGTAGTTTAGTTAAACTTGAAAACCGTCTGTAGACCTACTTACAGGCGGTTTTTTTATACTTTTTTTTCAGGTTTAATCATTTTACGGGGTAGTTCAAAACAATCACTTACAAGATAAAACGCTTTTATATTTTAATGAGAAATCATTATAATATGATTTTGAGAAATATGGATTCTGGCCTATGCTATAAAGACAAGTAAAGAATAAGGTAAAAGCTTGTCATTTCAGCGTAGGCTGGAATCTATTATAATCGTAATAGCTTTAGGTTGGACTTATATATCACTAATGATTTAATGGATGGTTCCTGTTCTTCTTTACGTAAAGTAAAAACTTAAATTATATTTTCAATAAATTCAAACTCAAAATAATAACTCTTCTATTTGTATGGAGCCTGATTCAAGGATGTTCTTGTCTTGAAGTGATAATAGTTTTGTATTTAGAGCGTATAGTTTTTTGAAACAAATCCCTTCTGGAATCTCAATTATTTTGATATGTTTTATGATATACGAAATATAGGTTAATATTAATCACTACAACCTTTTCCTGTGATTATAAATATATCATCCTTTTTGGTAATTTGTAGATTTAATGATTTGGCTATACCGGTTAATATTTTGGTAGTATTTGCCTTTTCAAAAGAACCTGAGTATTTGCAGTTGAGGATGTCTCCGTTTTTCAGAATGATTTTAGCATCATAATTTTCATCAAGATCATTAATGATTTGGTCAACAAGAGCATCTTTATAATATAGTTTTCCTGTTTTCCAAGCAAAACGATTAGGAGATTTTTCTAATAAAGAAATTCCATTTGTATCCACACGAAGACTTTCACCAGGAATAAGATCTCTAACTTCTTTTGTGACATTATGCACAACTTTAGCAGATCCATCAAGAAGCGTCATCAAATCGGCCTTAGCACCAGAATGTATGGCAAACGACTTTCCTGTAATTTGAATTTTACAATATTTTCCAAATAATATAAATGGTTCGGATGCATCATTCTTAATATTCAAAAATACAGTCCCTGTTATGTCTGCTCTTCGATATCCTTGTTTTGTTGCAGTAAAGTTTACCTTGCTATTCTTTCTAACCACAATGGTACTTGAATCCGGGAGCCTGTTGTACTTAGTGTATTCTGTAGATGCATACTTTTCTGAGGCTGTATAGGTAACTGTTATGACACCTTTTTCAATAATTTCGTCTTCTGGTTTTAAGGTGGTAACATCTACTTTTTTTGCAGGGACATCTTTCTTGGTTTGTGTTGTGTTTTCTAACGTTTTGTTTTCGAGTATAATTGTAGTATTGTCTTCTTTTTTATTGGATATGGTATCCTCTGTTTTAGTAATAAGTATGTTGTTTTCTTTTTGAATAGGAATTTCAGTAGTTATTTCTTCTATACTTGTTTTTGATGTTTTACTATTCTTTATATAATATAAAGTAACCACACCAATAAGCATTAGGAGAATTACACCAGCGGTATACCAGAAAAATGAACTTTTATCATCCGATTTTTCCTGAACAGCATCAAAAATATGATCAAAGCTCGTCCTGGATGATGGTACGACATCATCCTTAAATTTCGTTTGTAAAAGCTCTTTTAAAAGGTCTTTATCCTCTTTCATTTGTTTCTCGTTTAGAGATAGTAATTAATATTTTTCAATTCCGACAGCTCTCATATTTTCTAAAAGTTTTTTCCTTGCTCTGGTATAATTTGATCTGGATGTGCTTTCTTTTATCTTCAGTATTTTTCCTATTTCTTTATGCGAATATCCTTCAATGGCATATAGATTTAGTACATATCTATATTGCTCGGGCAAATCACTAATTAATGTCCTCAACTTTTCAGAAGATAGTTGTTTAGAAAGATGCTCCTTTTCAATCTCATCTAATTCTGTTGTTTCATTTCCCTCGATTAATTCTGAGTTATCCATCAGCACAGTCTTTTTCATTTTATGCCAATGATCGATTGCACAATTAATCACTATTCTTTCTATCCAACTTCCTAAGGTTCCGTTATGTTTGTATTTTTTTATGCTTTTAAAAACTTTAATAAAAGCATCCTGCACTATATCCTCTGCATCGGATTGGTTTTTACAATAGCGAAAACTTACCGCAAGCATTCTGGGCATAAAAGCATTATATATTGTTTCCATGGCATCCCGGTTATTCTTTTTACAAGCTTTTACCAGTCTGTCTTGCTCTTCTTTATTCATGAATAAGGGTTAGTGCTTACTCTCTTATCAGTATTAACTGAGAATGTAGGATTTCGCTGCGTATACTTTTTATAATTTTTTATAATAAAATGTTAAATATACTAAAATGAAATTTTTGACATAAAAAAACAGCTATACCTCACAATATAGCTGTTTTATCATTTTTAAGTAGTTTATGAGATTACTTAACTAAAGATTTTTGTGTCATTGCAGCGGGTTGGTCTACTCCAATAAGCTCTAAAATTGTTGGCGCAATATCACCTAATACACCATCTTTTATCTGTATTTGATCTTTGTCGATTAAAATAAATGGAACGGGATTGGTAGTATGTGCCGTGTGTGGTGATCCATCAGGATTGATCATAGTTTCACAATTACCGTGATCTGCAATTAGTAATGTACTATATCCGTTATCTAACCCTGTTGCTACAACGTCTTTTACACATTTATCCACCGCCTCGCAAGCTTTAATTGCTGCTTCCATCACCCCAGTATGGCCTACCATATCACCGTTGGCAAAGTTTAAGCACACAAAGTCTACTTCTGCTTTTTGTAATTCCGGTACCAAAGCATCTCTTAACTCATATGCACTCATTTCGGGTTTGAGATCATAAGTAGCAACTTTTGGAGAGTTTCTAAGAATTCTGGACTCTCCTTCAAAAGGTTCTTCCTGACCGCCGGAGAAGAAAAACGTAACGTGCGGATACTTTTCGGTTTCTGCAATACGAATTTGTTTTTTACCGGCTTTGGATAACACTTCTCCTATAGTTTCGGTAATGTTATCTTTATCATAGATGACGTGAATTCCTTTAAAATTCTCATCATAATTAGTCATGGTTACATAGTACAATGGTAATTTATGAGTATTGTATTCGTGCATATCTGATTGTGATAGCATTTCAGTAAGTTCTCGTCCACGATCAGTTCTGAAATTAAAAAATATTACAACATCATCATCTTTAATGGTTGCAACAGGAGATCCTTGTTCTTGTAGTATGATCGGCTTAATAAACTCGTCGGTAATATTATCGTTATAACTTTTTTGCATAGTCTCGATCGCATCCGTACTCGCTTCTCCAATTCCGTTTACAATAAGATCATATGCGAGTTTAACTCGCTCCCATCTTTTATCTCGATCCATAGCGTAATATCGTCCAATGACAGAAGCTAATTTACCTGTAGATTTAGACATATATTCTTGGATATCTTTAATATGACCTATTCCTGATTTTGGATCTACATCACGTCCATCCGTAAAAGCGTGTAAAAAAACATTGTCTAATCCATAAGCATTTGCAGCATCTAATAGTCCTTTTATATGACTTATATGAGAATGCACTCCACCGTCACTAACTAATCCTAGTAAATGAATGTTTTTATTGTTTTCTTTTGCATAAACAAGGGCATCAATCAATGTTTGTTCATTTTTTAGTGTATCGTTTTTGATAGCCATATTGATTTTAGCTAAATCTTGATATACTATTCTTCCGGCTCCCAGATTCATGTGACCTACTTCACTATTTCCCATTTGTCCGTCAGGAAGTCCTACATGCAAACCATCTGTTCTTAAAGCGGCATTGGGATAATTGGTATATAAACTGTCAATAAATGGAGTTTTAGCGTGGTCGATAGCAGAAACTTTAGGATCTGGAGATGTTCCCCATCCATCCAGAATCATTAAGATTACTTTTTTGTTCATTTTGATTTTGTAATTTGATGTTTTTCAATCGTAATTAAGAAATATTGAAAATCATATCAAGAAGCTAAATTACGATATAGAATAGAAGCACCCAAAAATCGGTAAGTACGTGTCCCTAATTTCAATAGGCTCTAATTATTTATTTAGATGTTTTTTTGAGGAACTATTAATGAATTCTAATGGTTAAGGTTTAAAATAAGTTATTCTTAGAATTTACTTCGGTTTTATGATGATAATTTAATTCTTTTTTAATAACGAAAAATCTGAAAATATCAAGTTATAGTTTAATCTTATGATTAGAGGTTTTTTTTCATAAAAATTGAAATATTGTTTTTTATAAAGTTAAAATTTTGAAATATTATCAAAATTTTATGCTTTTTATTCGTAAATGTTGTGTAATTTAAAGATTTATAAGTAGTGAGTTATTGCTTAGAAAATTTTTAAGAATAATAAGCCATTTTACTAACCTCAATAATTAACAACATTATGAAAAAAACATTTGTAACTGTATTGATGATCATTTTCATCACGTCGGTGGGCTTTGCCTCATCAGAAGTAAAGGATAACGAAAATAGAAATTACGAACTTACTACCTATCAAAAGGACCCATTTATTATGGCAATTATTAAAGGAGATTTTGATACTGTAGTAAAAATGATAGAGGAAGGAAGTGATGTAAATTTAAGGTCAGAAGGGAAAACTCCTCTAATGTATGCTGCTCGATATAACAGAGTTGACATTATTAGATTATTAGTAGGAAAAGGAGCCTATCTTCAAGCTAAAGATAAAAATGGTAATACCGCTATGAATTTCGCTGAATTATCGAATGCCAAAGAAGCAATGGCTGTTCTCAAAGAATTTTCCTAAAAACAGAAAGAAATTAATATTTAAGAAAACTTCGCTAAGTGATATGCTAAGCGAAGTTTTTTATTGCCCAATGTATTCTTTTATAGCTCGTGATTTTTTTTTGATAAGATTATCAGAATATTTTGTTATTTATCAGTTAAAGTTCTGTTATTTAATGTTTTATAAGTAACAACTTGGTGTTTTGTGAAGTCTTATAAAATAGGAGTCCTGTAAACGTAACTTAATAAATTCACAACATCATGAAAAAAACAATTGTAACAACTTTGATGATTTTGTTCATCGCTTCTGCTAGCTTTGCTACAGAAGAAACAATGGCTGTTGATAGCCATTCTTATGAGCTGACTACCTATAAGGTAAATCCATTTTGTATGGCAATCATAAAAGGAGATCTGGAAACTGTTAAAAAAATGATAGCGTTAGGAAGCGATGTCAATCAAAGATCAGATGGTAAGACTCCTCTAATGTATGCTGCGCGCTACAATAGAGTAGATATCATTAGATTATTGGTAGAAGAGGGAGCTTATCTCAAAGCTAGAGATAGTAGAGGTAATACCGCTATGAAATTTGCAGAACTATCGAATGCCAAAGAGGCAATGGCTGTTCTTAAAGAACTATCCTAAAAACTGAAAGAAATCAATAGATAATAAAACTTCGCTTAGTGCACTATGCTGAGTGAAGTTTTTTATTGTGCGCTATATTCGTCTATAGCTTCCTGAATTTTTTCAATGCGATTATCAGGATCCGGATGCGTACTTTGAAACTCCGGAGTACGGTTAGGACCTGCCGCTGCCTTTAGAATTTGCATAACACCAATCATTTCCTGAGGGTTATAACCAGAATTAATCATAAACAAAACACCTAGCTTGTCACTTTCCAGCTCATCATCTCTACCATTACCCAATAGTACATTTTGTCCTATTCCACTAACGATTCCTCCTGCATCGGCACCAACAGAAGCACCCGTAGAAATAGTTTTCCAAAATTCGTGTTCTGCTATTCGTTCTGCAGAATGCCTGCCCAAAACGTGACCAATCTCATGACCTAGAACACCAGCCAGCTGATCTTCATTTTGTAATTTAGAATATAGTGCATACGTGATAAATATCTGACCGCCAGGTAATGCAAAAGCATTAATTGTATTTGGGTCAGCCAGAAGGTGAAACTCATATCGGTATGGTGAATCTTTAGCCATGGTATTAACTATAAGCTTGTTTCCGACATTATCTACATAATCTTGTAGTTTTTGATCTGGATAAAGACCTCCGTGTTGTCTTGTCATTTCAGGTTCACTTTGCAACCCGATAGCGATTTCCTGATCCGTGGTCATATTAATATTTTGCACTCTGTTAGTGTACTCATTCAACGTTTTGTTGTTACATTTTTTGAAGAAAGCAAAGGCTACAATTACAAGCCCAATTAGTATTCTTATTTTAAATCCACTGCGTCTCATGGAAATATTTTTTAGTTAGTGAACCTCATTTTTTGGTTTCTAAAGTTACTAAATATAAAAGTTGCTTACCAATAAATGTAAAATATCATTCTTGGTAAGCAACTACTAGAGGTGTTGTGTTCGGGCTATTGAACACGAATAGTGCTAATTAGCATAGTTGATGCATGGTTAGCGATAAAAAAGTTGTGTATAATAGTATCTGCCGTTTTGATCTTTTATCGCAGAAATACCTGTATACATATAATTACCTTCTATATTTTCTCGATGACCTGAGCTGTTAAGCCATCCTTCTACCACACTTTGCGCATCTGTATAAAATCTTGCTACGTTTTCGGCTGTCCCAGTTGCATTCTCCTGATCACTTAAAACATTTCCTCTTTGATTCAAATGATCGTGATTGATTTGATTTACAGAAATCATATATTTTGTGTGATCAATGGCTAATTGTTCTGCTGTTCCATTTTTGGATAGCGGAGATAACCCAAGGCTTTGACGGTGTTGGTTAACAAGTACTAATATAGCATCAGAAATATTAGTTTCGTTTATAAGTTCTGTGGTCTCTCCATCAGTAACTACCGTGTCGTCTTCTGATGAGCATGAGGCTATAGTGATGACTGTCAGTGTTATATAAAAAAACTTCAAAACTCTTTTCATAAGATATTGGGTTTGTTTTATATAACTGAAAGAAATTGATTTTAGTATATACTACAATAATTTAGGATTAATATCCAGTATGTTTTGATCCATATACTGCTGGATAAATTCTGAAGTAAAATTAGAACTACCCATTAATACAGCTTTTTGTAATTCACTTTTTATATCAAGTTTTTTAAATTCTTTTAGCATTGCTATTGAAGTAGGAGCATAGGAGTAATGCCATGGCTCATATTTAAAACCTTTTCTGCCTTTTTTATTAGTGTAGACAAGATAGAAACCAAAATCGTTGGCGTTGTGATCCATCCAGGTTTTAAACCTAGAGAAAGCCCCTCCATTATAAAAATGCTTCTCTAAAAGTACGTCTTTTGGTTGCTTAACACTCCCATCTACAATATCCAGATCTGTACCCCAATGATGACGAGAGGTGCCTGGAATAGTAGAGTATTCAATAATTTTATGGATCGCTTTTGTTGGTGATAATCCATTAGCGGTATACCTTTCGTATTTGCGCTCCCAAATACGATTTTGATGGGCATAATCTCTGTAGCTGGAAACCACTTTAAGTTTGATACCTTGCTTAAAAGCAGCACTTTTCATTTTTAGAAAGGCCTGATTTGCTTTTTTACGTAGTTTATATCCCTCTCCGACGAGAGTAGGGTTTCCTTTTCCCATAAGATCGTCTTTGGTAATTTGGGGCTGAAAATTAACAAATGATACTGAAGACAATCCCACAAGCCCCATAGCGCTTACCTGAATAAATTTTTTTCTTTGCATTATTGATAAAATTATCTTTTTTTATGGAAAGAGTGGTCCTAAAAATATATAAATGTACTTGTAATTTAAGAAATTAAAATGAGACACCGCAGTCATATATCCTATAATTGATATGCTGCGGTGTTTTAATCTTAAACAATCGAAGATTTAATAATAAAATATTTGGTGATTATTAGAGGACTCCATCAACAATACCATATTCTATAGATTCCTGAGCATCCATCCAGTAATCACGGTTAAAATCTTTCAATACTTTCTCAATTTCTTGTCCGCAATTATCGGCAAGGATTTGTGCACTTAATTCTTTTGTTTTTAAAATTTCTGTAGCCTGAATTTCGATGTTAGAAGCTTGACCTCTTGCTCCACCGCTAGGTTGATGTATCATAACCTTGGCGTGTGGCTGGATAAATCTACGTCCTTTTTCTCCTACGCTTAAAAGAATAGACCCCATAGAAGCAGCTAATCCCGAACAGATGGTAGAAACTGGGCTTTTTAAAGCCTTAATTGTATCATACATTGCAAAGCCCGAAGTTACATATCCACCAGGGCTATTGATGTATAGTTTAATTTCTTCATTACTGATCATATCTAGGTACATTAATCTGTCTATTACGTGTTTAGCAGATTTATCGTCAACTTGACCCCATAGAAAGACACTACGCTCTTCTAGAAATTTCTTATCTATTATATCTTGGATTTTTCCTGATTTTTCTTTCATGTGTTCTTATGATTATTTTCATATTGTAGTTAAAAGTATAATTATTTTCGGAAAATATCACGAAATAAAGAACAACAAATTTGATAGTTATTTAAAAGTATGCAATATTTAACACGATTTTAAAATCTGATAAAGAAGGCGTCTTCTGTTAAATTTAAAAAATTTATGAATAACTGAAAGGTAATTAAGTTATTACAGGAGATATTTTTGGGTGGAAGCCCTAATGTTTAAACGTTTGTTTGATATTGAAATAAAACTATCGATTGATATATAAATATCCTGCTCGATCCTTTATTCCGTTGGCAAACAAAACATAATAATATGTTCCTTCCGGAAGCAGTTCTCCTTTAGCTATCGTAGCTCTACCTTCAGAAATACCGTTAAAAGCTTCAGAGGTTTGTTGTACTTCGTGATATTTTTTTCGGTTATAGACCAATACACCCCATCGATTGTAAACAAATAATTCGTTATCAGGATATTGCGCTAGTCCTTGTATTACAAATGTATCATTAAATCCATCTCCGTTTGGCGAAACTGCCGTAAATACTTCCAGATCCGCGTCTAAAATCCTGTTAGAAGTACCAAAGGTAAGTACCACATAATCATTAGGAATGATTAAGTCAGAGGTGATTTCACCAGTATCAAGATCTCCTGTGATTGCAGTATTTCCAAGATTAACCCATTGTTCGAGATTTGAGTCCCATCCCACAACTCTAAGATCTTCTAGGTCATTAACCAAAGTTGGTATATTACTATTGGTATCCCACGTTAGTGTTACTCTCGTTTCTCGATCTCCATCTACATCCCAAAATTCAAAAATACTAATACCGTATAGCAAATCACCAAAATTAGCGGTATCGAAACTATCAGAAAAGAAGTTTGGGAAATTAGGGTTTTCGAAGAAATATGCTGCTCGCGCAGTATTATTAGCCGCTTGACTTTCTATTCGCGCAGGTCTAAGTCGGAAATCATCACCAATAGGAAAAGAAAAATCAAGTTGTCCTGTAATGGAGGCGTAACCATCTACATAGCGGTCATCATTTTCACCTAGATAAGGAGCATCATTAAGATAATCTAAAGAAACATTGATTCGATCTCTCGGTGTAAATACTCTTCCGTTTATAAACTCCTGAAAATTATTCACTCCTACAGCGACTTCAAGAAATAAATCATTTACCACATCTATTTCCACATCATAGAAAATAGGGCGATTACTTCCGGAAACCGTTAGGCTATTTTGACTGTAGAAACCTGTAAACCCAACATTTTGATCAAAAGTTCCATCATTAATCACATCCATATGAAACCCGACTTGGCCTTGATCATGGATTTGCACATTTCCAAAATTATGAAACGCCGATTGAGCACTTAGAACCACCGAAGTAAGAAACAGATATGTAACAATTATTAATTTTTTCATTTGGTTCGCTTAATTTGGTTTTACTCTATAGGTAATTCGCCTATTGGTAATAACTGTTCCTACTCTAACTATAAATCCGTTTCCAAATTCTGAAGTAGAATTTGCTACTGTAGCAGTAGAAGTAATAATACTTCCCGGAGGAATTGCTGATCCTAGCGTAATGCTAATATTAAACTTATTAGTATTATCTGTATTTCCGTCTGTGACGGTGTAAGGTGATGTAGTATTATCTAAGTCAGAACCGCTTCCTTCCACACCAGCTCCTAAGTATATTTGACCTTCACCATAATCCTGGGTAAATCCTAATTGATTATCACCAGCGGTGGCAGTACCCTGATTAATATCGGTCAAGAAAACTTCGATCGTCGCCCCAGGACGAGACCAACCTACTATTTTTAGTATATTTCCTCTAATTGTTACAGACTCAAAAATAGGAAAGTTAAGACTACCATTAGGTCCTACATCGATATCCCCTAAATCATTTATAGTAACACCATTATCTAAAATATCAATTCCTAATGCATCCGCAAAAGTTCCATTTGCATAAATGGAGTTTTGCGAAATTAGATTTCCAGAGGATGTTATTCCGGTTAAGGCTATTCCAGATTCGGCATTTGCGTTAATAATATTGTTGGTAACAGAAGAGTTGCTTTGCGCTAAATTGATACCACTTAGTTGTGCACAACCAGTATTACTCCCTGCGGTAGTTATTGTGTTTTCTGTAATGGTTACATTTCCTTGATTATCGAAAATTCCTGTGGAAGCAGAATTATCTATAAGATTGTTTTGTATGGTAACTCCGCTACCATTGTTTATTCTGATATTATATTCACAATTTCTAAATCCGTTATTCGTAATATGATTGTTTTGAATGAGTGTTGATGTTCCTCCGTTAACAGAAATTCCAAAATCAGTATTTGAAGCAATATAATTCCCATCAATGGTTACTGTTCCACCACTAATTTCAAATCCATCATCCACATAGCTTCCAACACCAACTGGACCAACAACACCTAATGCATTAACTCCTAAAAGATTTTCAGTAATCAGATTTCCTGTACCCGAATCTTGGCGAATGGCTCTTCTGTTTCCTCCATATACCGCAAGATTTCTAATTACAGTGTTTGAAGCTTGTATTTGTATAACATCTCCATTATCACTACGTACTTGTATTTCGGGTAGGTCATAGTTAGGCAGGGCAGTAGATGAAATTCCTACGGTGGTGCCTCCAGAACCAACTGTTCCTGTATTTGTATCTCCGGAATAAGCTGTTTGTGTCCGACCATCAATATGTGTGGAATCATCTGTAATTATTTCTAATGGAGAAACATTTGGTAAATTAATATCAAAAAATCCACTGGCAAAGTTCGTATCCGTAGTTCTACCTAATGGATCTGCAGTAGGCGGAATCATAAAGATTGAAGTGTCTTCTCCCGCAGCTGGATCAAAAATACCGTTGGCTTCAATATCAAGTCCGGTTTCGTCTAAATTATTAGAATTAATGATGAATTGACCCAATGACCCTTGTCCGTCGGCATTGGTATTTACAATAGTATTAAAGTTAAAACCAAAATCTATATCAACAGCACCTTCACTAGTTATTTCAATCGTTGAAACTGTTTGTGCACCAGTAAGCGTACCAGCAGCAACATCCTCATTGGCAGGATTAGCTCCGCCAATTTCACTTGTAAAAGTGCTGAGAGTACTGGCTGTATAAGCAGATCTAAATGTTTGGATAGGTAAACAAGTTGTGCAGGTAGCGCCTCCTCCTCTTGTAGATCGTACTGTGTTATTGACTACTCGTAAACTATAAGTCCCATTAGCCATTCCACCGATACTATAGTCCCCGTTTACATCAGTAACATCAGAATCTACAAGTACACCTGTATTATCATATAGCTCTACGGTAACTCCTTCTATTCCTACTCCAGAAGATGTAGCAAGATCCCTTCCTACTCCTCCGGGATAGTTAACGTCTTCAAAAACAGTTCCTGTTATTAAATTACTAGGAACTTTTAATAATACAGAATTGAGAATCACAAAATCACCAGCGGTTTGTACATTCGTTGTTGCAGTGGTTTCACCAGGTCCGATAAGTGATGAAATATCGTAGGTGTCTAAATCAAAACCAAATAAGGATGAATCATTAATGACAGGACTAGCGGTATCATCGTATATCGTAGAATTAAAAACATTTGCAAGTGCGGGAGAATTGTCACCATCTCCCGTTAAGTTGGTAGTACCTGAACCTGTAGTTACAGATATAATTTCATTTCCGGTTCTGGTTGGATCTCCTTCCCACGATAATACCGAAGTTTTCGAGCCTGACGATCCAATTGCGAAAAATCCATCTAAGGTATAACTTGATGTTACAGTTGCTCCAGTTCCACCTCCTTGCGCATCAAAGCCGTTATACATATTGATACTTACTGCCGGTAAAGAGGGATTGGTATAAAATATATATAAGGACCATCCTCCAAAAACTACAGAACCACAATATGCTGCCCCATTATCGATTACTAAATCTGTAAAGGTATATGTTGCGGTTGAAGGATCAGGTAAGCTACTAACTATCGAGGTAACATCACTAACCATTCCATAATAAGCACCAAATGCTGTATTAACCAGATCAGCAGTAACTGATTGGCCCTGGAACGTAACGACATCATCTGCAGCAGGACCTGAATGCCCCCAGGTTAAATATGCTCTTTCTATGGTAGATCCAGCTAATATGGGCGTCGTAAGGGTGTTGGAAGAAGAAGTCGTTATGGAACACGGATCAACACCTTCATCTGCTGTTCTTAATGTTCCTGCGGTTAACGCATAATCATAATATCCACTAAAATCGTCAAAGAGTGCAAGCGGAACATCATCTCCGATTGCAGCATCTCCATCGTCTAATATGGTTCCTATTCCATTAATCAATCCAACTGATGGCGAACTGGAATTACTGAGGTTTACAAAAAATGTTTCTGTATTTTCGGCAAAAGTGTTGTTGATAATCGGAACTGTAATGGTTTGGGTCTCTCCTGGAGTACCTGAAAAATTTAAGGTACCAGAAGTAGAAAAGTAATCAGAATCAGCATAGGCCGTATCATCAATAGTTGTATAATCTACGCTAAATCCGCCTGGAATACTACCCCCGGAAAAAGTAGCGGTAAATGTAGCTGTTCCTGCATTTTCATTTACGGTTACATTATTTACGGTAACAAAACTAGATGTTGAAGATGTACAAGATATCGTAGCCTGCCAACCAGTTCCTGTAACCAAACCGTCTGAAGAAAATATAAACGTTAAACAACCGGAAGGGTCAGAAGATATTATGGTTGTTGGAATGTTACCATTGTCATAACTATCGATTAAAGTTGTAGTCGTGGTGCCTTCATAAATTTGTAAAAAATCAAAAGTGTCTTCTACATCAAACGAAGTAAAATTTAGCACAATCGAACTACCGGGAGTGTCCGGGCATAAGGTATAAATGATAGATTCATTGTTGCTGTATGATCCATTTATGGAACCCGAATCCACAAAAATCCCACTACAGGTGTTATCGGTAACTGTATCTGTGATAATAAAAGGAACTTCGTCGTCAATGATTGTTCCTATCCCTTGTGCATCAGTGATGATGACTAAAATGCTATTTGCATTGCTTAGGTTAACGAAAAAAGTTTCATTGCCTTCTAAATCTGTGTCATCTATAATTGGAATAGTTATAGTTTGAGTTTCTCCATCAGTTCCCGTAAATGTCAAAATAGGATTAGGGCTTGTAGTCCCTGAGTAATCTTCAGGGTCTGTAGCAGAGGCATCAGCTGTGGCATATTCTACAGTAAAACCTCCTGGTACGGTTCCTGTGAGCGTAACAGTAAAAGTTGCATTACCCGCATTTTCGTTAACAGATATGTCGTTAATACTGATCCCAGCTTCATTGTCTTCTATAGTTCCTATTCCTTGATTGTCAGTTATTGTAACCAGAGGACTGCTTGAATTACTTAGGTTTACAAAATATGTTTCATCCCCTTCAAAAATAGTGTCATCCAGAATAGGTACAGTAATTGTTTGAGTTTCTCCAAGAGTTCCTACGAAGGTTAAAGAAGGAGGAGAGGAGGTATTCGTGTAGTCATTACCAGCTGTGGTGGCAGTATTATCTGCCGTGGCATAATCAATGGAATATCCACCTGTTAAAGAACCGCCAGATGAGGTAACTGTGAATACAGCTGTTCCTGCTGCTTCATTAACCGATACATCATTAATTGTTAGCGATATAGGATCATTTGCATTAATCGTTCCTATGCCTTGTGCATCCGTAATAGTTACCGAACCATCACTAGGATTACTAAGGTTTACAAAAAAAGTTTCAGCAGTTTCGGCAATATTATCATCGATAATAGGAACGGAAATCGTTTGTGTACTTAAACTAGTCCCAGGAAAAGTGATTGTATTTGGAATCAAGGTAGGTGTATAGTCTCCGGGAGCAATTGCAGTATTATTGACAGTAACGTAATCCACTGTAAAACTTCCGGTAGTAGTTCCTCCAGTATGAGAAACCGTGAAATCTAAGATTCCTGCATTTTCATTAACTACAACATCGTTAATAGTGATTTCTGGTGTTGCTAAAGTTCCTGTAAATAATACATCATCTATAGCTATATTGTCTGCGCCTTCCCAATCTCCACTTCCAGAAAGGAGTCGAATTGATGAATTTAATGAGATTTGATCGGCAGTTAATGTATGAGTAAGTGTAACTCCGAAACCAGTTCCTGTTGTCAATACAGTTTCGTATGCACCGGTAGTATTATTCCATAATTGAATATCTATATCTTCATTAGTACCATTAGCATTAATAAAAAAATACACCAAGGATAAATCAACAGAAGAATAGGCAGATAAATCTATTGCTCTACTGATAGTTCTGCCATCTATATTAACAAACTCTAGATCATTAAAACCACTAATAAATATTCGTCCACCACCAGGGGTTCCATCGTCACCAGTTTCTACCCAGCTTGTTGCCCAGATTTGATTACCGCTGCTGTTAGAATAGTCAACGCTACCAAAGTCATCTTCATAAGTATCCTGACCAAATACTTCAATATTTGGCAAAGCCATTAGTAATGCTAAAAGCAGATAGGATATGTGATTTGACAATTTCATTAAACTATTCTGCTAGATTATTTTACTACAAAGACTACATTAATCAACGTATTGTAATCTGCTGGCGGCGCAATTATATCATAGGTCATCACTCCATTAGCATCTATACTTACATTAGCAAATACCGTAGGGTCAAAATAAGTTACGTAATAATACAGATCATTTGCAGCATAAGTTGGTATCACACCAGGTGATCCTGTACTTGATGCAGAAGTGGTTGCATCAGCTAATGAAAATTGCTGTATATACTGATCATATAAATTAATACTTTCGTCACCAGGAGCTGCTGGATTACTAGAAACTGTACTAGCGTCAATAGCGATAGATGGAGGATAAAATACACGACCTGCTTTAGAGGTTATAGGGGCGATTGCCTGAATAACTTCTTGTACATTTGTCTCATTTACTGGACTTGGATCTGTAGAAACACCATTCACATCTATTGGAGTTCTTAACGGTACTTCGTCATCAAACTGATCATCTGTAGAAGGGTCTCCTTGTGCTCCAGCAGGAGTAAAGTTAATATATCTAATATCTCCACTACCTGGTAATGCTAGGCCTGTAGTTACATCTTGGAATGTAACATCAATCTCCCAATTAGTTCCATTAAACGTAGGTAATGAATCTACAGTATAGGTAACAAAGTTAGATAGATTAGCTGGGTCTCTAACCAATATAGCAGAGTTTGTTTCTAGATTTTGTATGAAAGCATCAGTTGTTATACCATTTAAATCATTAGGATGAATAACTATTTGGGTTGTAGTATTATAGTCAGCAGAGTTAAATCGATATTCACCCGTAACTACGTTCCCTGAGGTTGAAGTGTTGAAATTATATTCAAAGGTATTAGGTCCTTGGTTACCAGTGTTTCCTACTGCTCCAGTTGCTCCTGTGTTACCTGTAGCTCCGGTTGCGCCTGTATTTCCTGTCGCACCAGTTGCTCCTGTGGTACCTGTAGCACCAGTTGCACCTGTATTTCCGGTTGCTCCTGTAGCACCTGTTGCTCCAGTGCTACCTGTATTACCAGTAGCACCGGTTGCTCCAGTACTTCCTGTTGTACCCGTTGCTCCAGTGCTTCCTGTTGCTCCAGTGCTTCCTGTTGCTCCAGTGTTTCCTGTAGCACCAGTTGCTCCTGTATTTCCTGTGGCTCCGGTTGCTCCTGTATTTCCTGTCACACCAGTTGCTCCCGTGTTACCTGTCGCACCAGTATTTCCTGTTGCTCCTGTTGCTCCAGTGTTTCCTGTAGCACCTGTAGCTCCCGTACTTCCTGTTGCACCCGTACTTCCTGTAGCACCCGTAGCTCCTGTGTTACCTGTAGCTCCGGTTGCACCTGTATTTCCTGTGGCTCCAGTGCTTCCTGTTGCTCCAGTGGCACCCGTTGCACCTGTTGAACCTGTGCTTCCTGTTGCACCTGTGCTACCTGTGGCTCCGGTGTTTCCTGTTGCACCTGTGCTTCCTGTTACACCCGTAGCTCCTGTATTTCCTGTCGCACCAGTTGCTCCCGTGTTACCTGTCGCTCCGGTTGCGCCTGTGTTACCTGTAGCACCAGTATTTCCTGTGGCTCCAGTGTTTCCTGTGGCTCCAGTGCTTCCTGTTGCTCCAGTGTTTCCTGTGCTTCCTGTTGCTCCAGTGGCACCCGTTGCACCTGTTGCACCTGTACTTCCTGTAGCTCCGGTTGCTCCTGTACTTCCTGTAGCACCAGTTACTCCCGTGTTACCTGTAGCTCCGGTTGCACCTGTACTTCCTGTAACACCAGTTGCACCTGTGTTTCCTGTCGCACCCGTTGCACCCGTGCTTCCTGTAGCGCCTGTGGCTCCAGTGCTTCCTGTTGCTCCAGTGCTTCCTGTGCTTCCTGTTGCTCCAGTGTTTCCTGTAGCACCAGTTGCTCCTGTATTTCCTGTGGCTCCGGTTGCTCCTGTATTTCCTGTCGCACCAGTTGCTCCCGTGTTACCTGTCGCACCAGTATTTCCTGTTGCTCCTGTTGCTCCTGTTGCTCCAGTGTTTCCTGTAGCACCTGTAGCTCCCGTACTTCCTGTTGCACCCGTACTTCCTGTAGCACCCGTAGCTCCTGTGTTACCTGTAGCTCCGGTTGCACCTGTATT